>NZ_CP050307.1:0-1201045 GCF_014189535.1 Rhizobium lusitanum
AACTTCTTCGAACTTGGCGGTCACTCACTGCTCGCCGTGCGGATGGTCAGCAGGATACGTCAATCGGGACATGTTGTTGATGTTGCGGCTCTGTTTGAAAGCCCAAGATTGTACGACTTAGCTGCAAGGCTGGGGCAGAAACCGAAAGTTGTTGTGCCGGCTAATATAATTACACAGGAAAGCACTGCTATCATACCTTCAATGCTTCCATTGGCCGATCTGACGCAGGTAGAGATTGATCATGTTATAGCACAAGTCCCGGGAGGAACTGCCAACGTTCAAGATATTTATGAGCTATCGCCACTTCAGGAGGGAATGTTATTTCATCATTTGCTGAACGAAGCTGGTGATACGTATATTGTCGTCTCGCAAATGGCGTTTGCAAGCCGCGAGCTACTGGATCGATATCTCGAAGCGGCGCAACGTGTTGTCGATCGTCATGATATCCTGCGCACAAGCTTTGTCTGGGACGGACTGACATCACCGGTGCAGGTGGTGTGGCGCCATGCTCCCCTCGCGGTCAACTTTGTTGAGCTCGACGCGTCGGCTGGCCCGGCGCTGGAGCAGTTGAAACGGTGCTATGATCCCCGGCTGTATCGGATGAATTTGGGCCAAGCGCCGCTCGCTCGTTTTGTTATTACGCGGGATACGGAAAGCGAGCGCTGGTTAATGCTGGAGCTTTCTCACCATCTGATTGGAGACCATTCGACCCAAGACGTGCTCAACGAGGAAATTGAGGCAATATTGTCTGGTCGGGAGGATGGCTTGCCCGAGCCCGAGCCGTTCCGCAATCTGGTAGGACAGGCGCGCCTGGGTATCTCGCAGGAAGAGCATGAGCGCTTTTTCCGAGCGATGCTGGGTGATGTTGATGAGCCAACCCTGCCGTTTGGTTTGGGCGATGTTTGGCGTGCTGGCGACAGCGTTGACGAGGCCCATGAGCTATTACCACAGGATCTGAATAATCGTCTGCGTGGGCAGGCGCGTCGTTTGGGGGTGAGCCTGGCGAGCCTTTGCCATTTGGCGTGGGGCCTGGTCATAGCTCGCACGTCGGGACGTGAAGATGTTGTATTCGGGACAGTTTTGCTTGGCCGCACACAAGGCGCAGCGGCCCTGGACCGCGCCATGGGCTTGTTCATCAATACATTGCCATTCCGTTTGAGTGTAGACGGGACGGATGTTGAGACCGCTGTGCGTAAGACGCATTCGCTTCTTACGGAGCTCTTGCGGCACGAGCATGCCTCACTGGCGCATGCACAACGTTGCAGCGGTGTGCATGCGCCAGCCCCATTATTTAGTGCCTTGCTGAATTATCGGCACCAAGCGGCATCCACGCCAGATCGAGCCGAAACCCTGTCAGGCATCGAACAGCTGGGTGGGCAAGAACGAACAAACTACCCGATTGCGATATCCGTTGAGGATTTTGGCCAAAGTCTGGGCCTCACGGCTCAGGTCGTGGAAGGCGTGTCGGGATTGAGGCTGTGCGCTCTGATGCGGCGGGCTCTCGAGAGTCTGGCAGATGCACTTGTTCACCATCCAACATGTTCGCTGCGTCAGCTTGACGTCATGCCGGAAGCTGAGCGCCGTCTGCTGCTTGAGGAATGGAATGACACTGCGGTCGCCTTTGCCGAGGATGCCTGCATCCACGATCTGTTCGAGGCCAAGGCTGGGCGATCGCCGGATGCGGTTGCGCTGATCTGTGAAGACGAGGAGATCAGCTATGGCGAGCTGAATGCGCGCGCCAACCGTGTTGCGCACAGGCTGCTGGAGCTTGGCGTGCGTCCTGACGCGCGCGTTGGGATCTGTGTGGAGCGATCGCCGCTGATGATCGTCGGGCTGCTCGGCGTCCTGAAGGCGGGCGGAGCCTATGTGCCGCTGGATCCGTCGTATCCCGCTGACCGTCTTGCCTTCATGCTGTCGGACAGTGCGCCGGTGGCGGTGCTTACGGATGCGAGGACGTCCGGGCTTGTCGGGACGATGCTGGAAGAGGCCGGCCTGCATTGCCCGCTGCTTGATCTGACCGCCTCGGAATGGGGAGGTGGTTGCGATGTCAATCCGGAGCGATCAGCGCTCGGACTGACCTGTCGACATCTCGCCTATGTGATCTACACGTCCGGCTCAACCGGAAAGCCTAAAGGCGTCATGATCGAGCACCACGGTGTGGTCAATTTGGCTCAGGCTCAGATCGAATTTTTTGGCGTAGATGAGCACAGCCGAGTCATGCAGTTCGCCTCTTTTAGTTTTGATGCCTGCATTTCTGAAGTCGCGATGGCGTTGTGTTGTGGTGCGGCGCTTTATCTGCCGCATCGTTCGGTGCGACTGGATTATGTCCAGCTTGAGAACCGCATTGCGGACAAGGCAATCAGCCACGTGACCTTGCCACCTGCCCTGCTTCATGGGCAGTCCAGCCTGGAAGGCTTGGCAAGCCTACAGACGATTGTTTTGGCTGGCGAGGCATCCAGCGCATCTCTGATCCAATCCTTGCCCGCCGGTCCGGTCATCATTAATGCATACGGACCGACAGAAGGCACTGTTTGCGCCACCGGGTGGATTCGCCCGGCAGCTTTCAGGGGTCCGACCGTCCCGATTGGGCGTCCGATGTCGAACACACATGTTTATGTCGTTGATGCTTATGGCGGGCTTTGTCCTGTCGGTGTCGCCGGGGAATTGTGGATTGGCGGAGCGGGTGTCGCGCGTGGCTATCTGAACCGGCCCGAGCTGACGGCGGAGCGGTTTGTTGCCGATCCGTTCAGCAAGGTTCCCGGTGCCCGGGTCTACCGGACCGGGGATCTGGTGCGCTGGATGGCGGATGGCAATCTCGAGTTTCTTGGTCGCAACGACGATCAGGTAAAGATCCGGGGGTACCGGATTGAGCTTGGCGAGATCGAAGCGCAACTGACGGCTTATCCCGGCGTGCGCGAGGCGGTTGTCGTGGCGCGCGAGGATGCGTCGGGCGACAAACGGCTCATTGCCTATGTGGTGACGAGCGACGAGATTGTCGGCCTGGCCGGCGTGTTGCGGTCTCAATTGTCGGGATACTTGCCGGATTACATGGTTCCCGCGGCCTTTGTGGTGCTTGACAGATTGCCGCTGACGCCGAACGGCAAGGTAGATCGTCGCTCGCTGCCAGCGCCTGCGGACGAGGCGTATGCGCGTGGAGCCAGTGAACCGCCGGTTGGCGAGATCGAGACGATACTTGCCGGCCTTTGGAGTGAGTTGCTGGGCGTCGAGCGGATCGGGCGCCGCGACAACTTCTTCGAACTTGGCGGCCACTCGCTGCTGGCCGTGCGGCTGATCAGCAGGATACGTCGTGAGTTCGGGGTCGAGTTCAAAATGGCGAAGCTTTTTGCCCAGCCGGTCCTGTTGGAGATGGCCGAGGCGATATCGGAGCTTGTCGGGAGTTCCGGTCGCCAGATGCTGCCGGCGATCAGGCCTGTCGATCGCGCGGGCGTGTTGCCGCTCTCATTTGCCCAGCAGCGCCTGTGGTTCCTCGGACAGTTGGACGGGGTCAGTGCGAGCTATCATATTCCGTTGGCCTTGCGGCTGCAGGGCCCCCTTGATCGCATGGCCCTTGGCCGTAGCCTGGACAGGGTGTGGGCGCGTCACGAGGGGCTGCGGAGCGTGTTTGTCGCCAAGGGCGGCGAGCCGCATGTTGAGCTTCTGGATGGGGATGCGGGGTTTAGGCTGATTGAGCACGATCTTGACGGCGACGATCATGCACTGGAGCGTCTGGAAGAGCTTTGCCGGGAGGAGGCGGGGGCCCCCTTTGATCTTGCGCGTGGCCCACTGGTTCGTGGCCGTCTGATCCGGCTTGGGGATGAGGAGCATGTCCTTGTTCTGACCCACCACCACATTGTGTCGGATGGTTGGTCGATCAAGGTTTTCCTGCGTGAACTGGGGGCATTGTATGGGACGTTCGCACGCGGACAGCAAGACCCGTTGCCGGCGCTGGATGTACAATATCCTGACTATGCGGTGTGGCAGCGTGAATGGCTTTCCGGCGAACGTCAGGCTTTGCAGGCGCGATACTGGGGCTCTGACCTTGCCGATGCGCCGGCCTTGCTGGCATTGCCGACGGATCGTGCCCGTCCGCCGCAACAATCGTCTGCCGGCGCCCATGTGGGTATCCGGCTTGATGGTGAGCTGACGCGCGAGCTCAGAGCATTGAGCCTTCGGCACGGGACGACCCTGTTCATGACGGTTCTGGCGGCGTGGGCAGGTGTCCTGTCGCGGCTTTCCGGTCAGGACGATATTGTCATAGGCACGCCTGTTGCAAACCGCGGTCGTACGGAGACGGAGGGCCTGATCGGCTTCTTCGTGAACACGCTTGCGCTGCGGATCGATCTTTCCGGATCGCCCGCCGTTGAGGCGCTTCTGTCACGGGTTCGTTCGAAGGTTGTTGCGGGTCAGGACCATCAGGACCTTCCATTCGAGCAGGTTGTCGAGATCGTCCAGCCTGCCCGTCGTCTTGACCATACTCCCTTGTTCCAGGTGATGTTTTCCTGGCAGAACGAAGATGTCGCAGCTGCGACGACGCTTGATGGTCTTTCGGTGACGCCGGTCGATATGGACTATGAGGTGGCGAAGTTTGATCTCGAGCTTGCTCTGAGTGAAGCCGACGATGAGATCGTGGGCAGTCTCGGCTATTCGACCGCATTGTTTGATACGTCGACGATTGAACGCCATGCCGGCTATCTGGAAGCAATGCTGCGCGGTTTTGTTGCGGATGCGGCATCCGTTATCGGCCGGATTGATTTGCTTGGCGCGCAGGAGCGTCGTCTGCTGGTTGAGGAGTGGAATGACACTGCGGCTGCCTTTGCTGAGGACGCCTGCATCCATGATCTGTTTGAGGCGCAGGTTGGGCGGTCGCCGGATGCGGTTGCGCTGATCTGTGACGATGAGGAGCTCAGCTATGGCGAGCTGAATGCGCGAGCCAACCGTGTTGCGCACAGGCTGCTGGAGCTTGGCGTGCGTCCTGACGCGCGGGTTGGGATCTGTGTCGAGCGATCCCCTCTGATGATCATTGGGCTGCTTGGCGTGCTGAAGGCGGGGGGCGCCTATGTGCCGCTGGATCCGTCCTATCCTGCGGACCGTCTTGCCTTCATGCTATCGGACAGTGCGCCGGTGGCGGTGCTTGCGGATGCGACGACGTCCGGGCTTGTCGGGACGATGCTGGAAGAGGCAGGCCTGCGTTGCCCGCTGCTTGATCTGACCGCCTCGGAATGGGGAGGTGGTTGCGACGTCAATCCAGAGCGACCAGCGCTCGGACTGACATCCCGACATCTCGCCTATGTGATCTACACCTCCGGATCAACCGGAAAGCCTAAAGGCGTCATGATCGAGCATGGTGGTGTATCCAATCTACTGAATGCGCTATGTTCTACTTACCCGCTGAGCGCACAGGATGTCGTTCCAGCCAAGACGCCGTTCGGCTTTGATGCATCGGTGCGTGAACTGTACTGGCCGCTAATTTGTGGCGCCAGGCTTGTTATAGCGAGACCAGAGGGGCACAAGGATCCCGCTTATCTTATGGAACTCTTCCAGCGAGAGCGGGTCACAGCGCTCTACGCTGTTCCTTCGACCATACGTGCTTTACTTGAACAGGGTGAGTTGCATCGCTGCACCAGCCTTAGGTGGCTGCTCTCGGGCGCCGAGCCATTGTCAGTCCAGCTGGTACGTCGTCTTCGCGAGCAATTGCCTGCACTCAGCATCTTCAGTCAGTACGGGCCGACAGAGACGACCGTGTTTGTCACCCACTACCCCCTTGCCGAAATTGATTCTTTCGAGGCGACTGTCCCGATTGGGCGTCCGATGTCGAACACGCGTGTTTACGTGGTCGATGCTTATGGCGGGCTTTGTCCTGTCGGTGTTGCCGGGGAATTGTGGATTGGCGGAGCGGGTGTCGCGCGTGGCTATCTGAACCGACCCGAGCTGACGGCGGAGCGGTTTGTTGCCGATCCATTCAGCCAGGTTCCCGGCGCCCGGGTCTACCGGACCGGTGATCTCGTGCGCTGGATGTCGGATGGCAATCTCGAGTTTCTTGGTCGCAATGACGACCAGGTAAAGATCCGCGGATATCGGATCGAGCTCGGCGAGATCGAAGCGCAACTGACGGCCTATCCTGAGGTACGTGAGGCAGTCGTCGTGGCACGCGAGGATGCCTCGAGCGACAAACGGCTTATTGCCTATGTGGTGATGAGCGACGAGATTGTGGGCCTTGCGGGGGTTTTGCGGGGACATTTGTCGGCGTCGTTACCGGATTACATGGTTCCCGCGGCCTTTGTGGTGCTTGACAGATTGCCGCTGACGCCGAACGGCAAGGTAGATCGTCGCTCGCTGCCAGCGCCTGCGGACGAGGCTTACGCGCGGGGAGCGAGCGAAGCGCCGGTTGGCGAGGTCGAGACGATGCTTGCCGGCCTTTGGAGCGAGTTGCTGGGCGTCGAGCGGATCGGGCGCCGCGACAACTTCTTCGAGCTTGGTGGCCACTCACTGCTCGCCGTGCGGATGGTCGCCAGAATTCACCAGAAGCTCGGCAAGGTAGTCACGGTTCAAGATATTCTAACGCAGCCAAAGATTGATGGCATAGCTTCACTTATTCAAAAGCAACAGATCAAGCCAAGTCCGGTACTAGGCCTTGTTCAGCTGAGCTCGACTGGCTCTCAGCGACCGCTGTTTATTGTCCATCCCTCGTCGGGAGAGGTCGGTGCCTACCCACCGCTCGCCTCGGCTATCGGGAAAGATACGCCTGTATTCGGCTTGGAGGCAGCCGGCCTGCACGAAGACGCAATGCTCAAGGATACGGTGGAAGAGATAGCTGAAGAATATCTTTCCCGCATGCGTGAGGTCCAACCCACGGGGCCTTATCGTTTAGCTGCCTGGTCGCTTGGAGGTGCGATCGCCTATGAGATGGCTAGACAATTGAGGTTCGCGAATGAGAACGTAGAGTTTCTCGGCCTGATTGACTGCGCCAGCAACTATAAGGCGCCTCGATATGTAAGCGATGTCGATGACCTGTTGCTGCGCCTACCGGAGCTCATTCCCACTTTTAAAATCGGTCGATTGAGAGGATGGAAACGAGGACCGCGTGCGATCGAAAATCTGCTCGCGGCTTGCCAAGAGGCCGGTTATTTCGATGAGGGCCTAACGGCTCAAAATGTGCTGAGGCGAACGAAAGTCTGGCGGAATCTAGCCTCGGCCGTTGAGAGATATGTTCCATTGCCCAGTATGCTGGCTATTCATCTTTTCCTCGCCAAAACATCGAGGGATGCGGAGGTTATCGACGGTTGGCGACTGCTGGTGGACGATCGTTTGACGGTTGAGCAGATTGAAGGCGACCACTTGTCCATAATGAAAATTCCCTTGTGCAATCCTTTGGGCGCATCAATCGCAAAGGCCTTGATTCTTAATGACTCGAGGCCGGCCACTGCCCCACATCGACATTCTGGAGGAACGATAGCGTTCGTCCTGTTTCCTGAACAAAGTGCGCTTAATGGAAGCTATAATCTGGCACGTGCGTTAAAAAGCGCTGGTCATCGGATTATTTATCATGGCCCATCCAGGTACAGCTCGCGTGTCACTGAGCAAGGCTTTGAATATCGTTCTCTTGACATGCCGCTGCCTCAAGTAGAAAGGACGCGGAGACGGGGAATTCGCGGGATCCTGGATAAATGGCGCGCGACCCGTCTACGGATGTGGCACTTATTTGCACAAATAAGGGCGTCAGACATCCGTTGTGAGACGGCATTGCTGGCAGATAAAACGGATCTCGTCATTTCAGATCCCCTGGCAAGAATTGGTGTCATACCGGCTCTAAAGCACAAAATTCCAATGCTCGCCCTTAATTCGACGCTAGCATCCAGGCGGGCTAAAGATATACCGCCAGTTTTTAGCTCGCTATTGCCCGCCGATGTTCACACGCTTGGATGGAAGATCCGCAATTCCTTCGCATGGAGTCGATGCCTATTGGACGCGTGGCGCAAGCAAGCCGTATCGGCCGGACTTCGAACGATGATGGGGCTCGGGAAAGATCCTTTTTGGGCTGAAGTACGCAGATGCGGGGGGGAAATTTACTGGAGCGAATATGGACCACGAGTTTCCATGCCGGACCTTATCACCACCCCGAGGCAATTCGACTTTCCGCACTCGAAGGTTGATTTCTCAAGGGCATATCTCGGCAACAGTATCGATCTGCGGCGGTCAGATGGTGGCTTCCACTGGGATGGCTTCAACGCCGAAAAGCCACTGATTTATTGTTCGCTGGGCACCTACAGTGACAAGTATCGCCACAGCAAGCGACTTTTCACGGCCGTAATCAATGCTCTTAAGGCTAAAGATGACGTTCAGGCGATTATTCAAATCGGTTCTGCAGCTGAGATTTCGGACTTTGGAGAACTCCCCAGTCGAATTCGTGTTGTAAAATTTGCGCCGCAGTTAGAGGTATTGGAAAAGGCCAACGTCTTCATTACGCACGCTGGGCATAGTTCGGTTATGGAAGCATTGTATTTTGGCGTCCCCATGCTGACATTTCCATGCTGGTTTGATCAGTTTGGCAATGCTGCACGTGTGCAGTATCACGGTGCGGGCGTATGCGGGGATATTGCTACCGTAGACGAGACGAAAATTGCGAATATGCTTGCGCAACTCAATCGTGGTGAAATTAACGACGCGGTGCTGAGGATGCAGAAGATTTTCCGGGCTGACACAAAGCCCTTGGCAGGAGTCGAGTTGATTGAGCAAATGATGAAGTCCGCCGAGCCTGGAGCATTGGCTCGTGGTTAGCCCTACGCGGGTCGTGACCCTACTTTGGCGCGCAATTGTATAATAATATCAATATTTCAACGCATCGCCCGATGCATGAATTTTCGGATCCGCTTCACAAGAGGCTCTACTGCGCCGCCGTACTACCCCTCTGGCGCTAGGAACCCACCCGATTGCCGGCTCCACAGCCGCGCATAAAGCCCACCCTTCGCGATCAGCTCCTCGTGTCGGCCGTGCTCGACGATACGACCCTCGTCAAGCACAATCAGCCGGTCGAGCTCGGCGATGGTGGAGAGACGGTGTGCGATGGCAAGGACGGTCTTGTGCTGCATCAGCTGCTTGAGTTGGCTCTGGATTACCGCTTCCACCTCTGAATCGAGCGCGGAAGTCGCCTCATCCAGCACCAGGATCGGGGCATCCTTCAACAGCACACGAGCGATGGCGATGCGCTGCCGCTGGCCACCGGAGAGCTTGACGCCGCGCTCTCCCACCCGGGATTCGTAGCCTGCGCGTCCATCCTGGTCACCGAGGCCGAGGATGAATTCATGGGCGGCGGCCTGGCGGGCGGCATCTTCGATCGCCGGGCGATCGGCCACCGTACGGCCATAAGCGATGTTGTCGTGAATGGAGCGGTGCAGGAGGGAGTTGTCCTGTGTTACAACGCCGATCTGCCGACGCAGGCTGTCCTGGGTGACATGGGCGATGTCCTGGCCGTCGATCAGGATACGGCCGCCTTGAATGGGGTAGAGGCGCAACAGCATATTGACGAGTGTCGACTTGCCCGCGCCTGAGGGGCCGAGGATGCCGATCTTCTCGCCTGGCCGGATGGTCAGGGACAGATCGGGGAATATGGGCCTG
Source organism: Rhizobium lusitanum (assembly GCF_014189535.1). Lineage (NCBI taxonomy): Bacteria > Pseudomonadati > Pseudomonadota > Alphaproteobacteria > Hyphomicrobiales > Rhizobiaceae > Martinezella > Martinezella lusitana. The sequence continues at coordinate 9,613 of NZ_CP050307.1, forward strand.
GCACCGACATAGCTGAAGCTCACATGTTCGAAGACAACCTCTCCGTCGGGTACGGTGAGCGTGGCAGCATCGGGATCGTCAACGAGGTCGTGCGGCTTTGCGATGGTGAGCATGCTCTCCTGCACCGTACCGATATTGTCGAAGACGTCGCGCACCAGATACATCAGCCAGCCCGACATCTGGATGAGGCGCAGTACCAGCGTGATTGCCGCCGCGCCGGCACCGGCGGTCATGTTGCCATGGCTCCACAGATGCAGCGTCAGGCCGGCCGTCACGACGATCAGCGCGCTGTTGAGGATCTGCAGCACCAGGCTGGCACCAAGGATCAGGCGCATCAGGTCGAGGAAGGTATCATTCCAGCGACTGAGTGATTCCCGCACGGCCGAACGTTCGAGATCGCCACGGGCAAACAGCTTCACGGTGAGGATGTTGGTATAGGAATCGACGATACGCCCGGTAGTCGAGGAACGACCAAGTGAATTCGCCTCGGATAGTTTCAGCGCGCGTGGCACAAAAAAGCTGAGCAGGGTGGCATAGGCCGCGAGCCAGAGGATCACCGGCAGCATCAGCCAGACATTCACCGAACCGAAGAAGCCGATGGTGACGGACGTGAAGATCAGCGCATACCATAGGTCGCCGATCACTGCGATGATGGCGGAGCGGATCGACTGGCCTGCCTGGATAACGCGCGCCGATAAGCGTCCGGCGAAATCGTTCTGGAAGTAGCTCAGCGAATGGCCAAGCGTGTAGATATGGTTGCGCCAGCGGATCTGGTTGGTCAATGACGGCACCACGATCTGATTGGTGACGACCTGTACCACGAAGAACAGGATCGGCCTGATCACCAGAACAACAAAGGCTGCACCGGCCAGCAACCAGCCATAATCATGGAAGATTGTCTCTGGCGAGTGTTTGCTCAATAGGTCGACGAACCAGCCGACCATCAGGTAGATCGCCGCCTCAACACCGCTGAAGGCGAGTTCGATCACCATAATTGCGGCCAGCCAACCCTTCACCGCCTTGAGATGGTGCCACATAAAACGCCACACTCCGGTCGGCGGCGTCTCGTGCTCATCGAACGAGGCAAAGACATCGATGCGGCTCTCGAGATATCGGAACAGGCGAGAAAGCATTTGGTGATCTCCAGGAGGCGGGTTCGGCGGAAACCGTTCGATCTATCTCATGGTGCCATCAGACGACGCACTCCTTTATGGAGACGCGGAGCGCCGCACCCGTCTATGCCGGCATTTTGATATCACCCGACACGATACCGCCAGCGATGGTCCCGAGGATTTTGGCATATTGATGAAAGCGGCGGACTGAACTCATCATCCGTCGATTGAAAGATGCTGTACGTCGCGTTATCTGCCCCGTCGACGATTTGAATGCTTTTTCAAGCAACGCCCCGGAAGCGAATCGGTGGTGCATTTGAAATAAATGCAGAGCCGTTCGGATGTCAAGAAACCGCCGACCTAGATCGAGCACCAGCACGGACGCTTGCGAGCAGCTGCAGCTAAACATAGGATTTCGCACCTCCAACAAATAACCCGGTGAATCGCAACGCTAGCCCTAGCTCGATATGGCAAAGCTCCGCGTCAGCCCGGACGTTGTCACAGCGGACAAGCGGCCGACGGACGGTAGCAGTGATGAAACGTCGGCGAGCAGCGGCGGGACAGCCGATCAGGCCGCCAGCGGCTCACCGACATACACCGCCCGCGTTGCACTCGATGGCAGTAGCATGAAGGTGGATGGCAAGATGGAGCCATTGAAGCCGGGCATGGCCGTCACTGCCGAGATCAAGACGGGTTCGCGCAGAATTCTCCAATATCTGCTGTCGCCACTACGCCAGTATGCCGAGGATTCTATCAAGGAGCGCTGACGAATAAAATTCGTCAGCTGCTGTTTCGTGGAAGACAGCGCATCCTTACATCAGAAGCCTATCAGATCGCATGATACGCCGCGATGATTGCGGCAACCTGTCCCGAATCCATCGCTTGCAACTGAGTCTCGGTGATGGCCAGAAGTTGATCACTCTTCAGGTCCGCGATATCAATTGTCGATAGTCCCGACAATGCCCTTGGTTTGATAGCTGCGATATCGGTGGTCGAAAAGACTGCGATGTCAGCAGTCGTCAGAGCCGCAACCTGCGTTGAGCCGAAGGCACCGACAAGTGCGGGGCCGAGAGCCTCGATCTGACTGGAGCTCAAGGTATCTATCTGGGCAGTGGTGAGGCCTGCCGCCGACCTCGAGCCTAGGGCTGCGACCTGGTTGGTCGAGAGTGCTGCAATATTGTTGGTGGTCAGAGCCGCAATTTGCGCCGAGCCGAAGGCTCCGATCTGGGCAGGGCTCAAAGCGTTGGCCTGGGCGGTCGTAAGCGCGTTGATCTGGCTTGTCTTCAGGGCTTCGATCTGACCTGTCTCCAAGGCCGCGATCTGGCCAGTGGAAAGTGCTGCCACACTGGCCGGCGACAGTCCTGACAATGATGTTGATCTAATCGCTGCGATATCGGCGGTCGAGAATGCTGCAATATCGGCAGTCGTCAGGGCAGCCACCTGCGCAGAGCCAAAAGCTCCGATGAGTGTTGAGCTGAGAGCCTTAATCTGACTGGTGCTAAAGGCATCGATCTGGGCCGCAGTGAGACCCGTTACAGACCGCGAGCTTAAGGCTGCGACCTGGCTGGTCGACAGCGCCGCAATACCGTTAGTGGTCAGGGCCGCGATCTGTGTCGAGCCGAAGGCTCCGATCTGGGCAGGGGTCAAAACGCTGATCTGGAGAGTAGTCAGGGCCGCGATCTGAACCGAGCGCAAGGCTCCGATGAGTGTTGGGCTGAGAGCCTCAATTTGATTGGAGCTCAAGGTGTCGATCTGGGCAGTGGTGAGACCCGCCACCGACCTCGAGCCTAGGGCTGCGACCTGGTTGGTCGAAAGTGCCGCAATACCGTTAGTGGTCAGGGCCGCGATCTGTGCCGAGCCGAAGGCACCGATCTGGGCGGGGGTCAAAACGCTGATCTGGAGAGTAGTCAGGGCCGCGATCTGAACCGAGCCGAAGGCTCCGATGAGTGTTGGGCTGAGAGCCTCAATCTGACTGGAGCTCAAGGTGTCGATCTGGGCAGCGGTGAGACCTGCCACCGACCTCAAGCTTAGGGCTGCGACCTGGCTGGTCGACAGTGCTGCAATATTGTTGGTGGTCAGAGCCGCGACCTGCGCCGAGTCGAGGGCACCGACAAGTGCAGGGCTGAGAGCCTTAATCTGGCTGGAGCTCATGGTGTCGATCTGGGCAGTGGTAAGACCTCCCACCGACCTCGAGCTTAGGGCTGCGATCTGGTTGGTCGACAGTGCCGCAATATTGTTGGTGGTCAGAGCCGCGATCTGTGCCGAGCGCAAGGCTCCGATAAGTGCAGGGCTGAGAGCCTCAATCTGGCTGGAGCTCAAGGTTTCGATCTGGGCAGTGGTGAGACCCGCTACCGACCTCGAGCTTAGGGCTGCGACCTGGCTGGTCGACAGCGCCGCAATATTGTTGGTGGTCAGGGCCGCGATTTGCGCCGAGCCGAGAGCACCAATCTGGGCGGGGGTCAAAGCGCGGATCTGGGTAGTTGTCAGAACATTGACCTGGCTGGTTTTCAAGGCTTCGATCTGACTTGTTTCCAAGGCTGCGACCTGGCTGGTCGAAAGTGCTGCGACATTGGCTGTCGACAGTCCCGACAGTGCCGCTGATCTGATCGCGGCAATATCGGCGGTCGAGAATTCGGCGATATCGGCAGTCGTCAGGGCAGCCACCTGCGCAGAGCCGAAAGCTTCAAGTTGGGGCGATGTCAAAGCCTCAATCTGCGAAGAAGACAGATCCCCGATTTGACTGGCGCTAAGCGCTGCGACTTGCGTCGTGTGGAGATTGGCGATTTTGGACGCGTCAAGAACAGCCAGTTGGCTCAGACTGAGGCCCTTGATGGCGCTTACGGATACGGCGCTCATCTGCTCGGTCGTCAAGATCGCGATATCATCGGTTCGCAAAGCAGCAATTTGAGCGGACGAGAGCGTCTTGACCTGCGTGGAACTCAGCGCGGCCGCGTCCTCGGTGGTAAGAGAAGCAATTACCGTGGTGGAAAGAGACCTGATCTGGTTGTCGGTCAGAGAAGAAATAATTGAAGTCATTAGCGTGTGGACTCCGCAATATTAACCGATTTTAAATGTCAATTCCTTGTTACCGGCGGCGCAAAACGAGCATGCGGGTCTTTTGGCAGCGGCTTAGACACGTTTGCTCCTGAAGCTCGGGCGCGGCTGATATGGTGCGAAGCCGCGACTGGCATCGATCATTCAAGCGTCCCGCTAGACGGAAACAATGTTATGAGAAATATGGCTCGTGGGGAGCCGGCGTGGTGGAATGGCTTCATGCATTCAGAGCTTTTACAGGCCCTGATTCCAACACCTGGGAATGCAGACGTCTCAAAAATTGCAAGATCCGTCAGCTAGATATTTCACTAGCAGACTTCATATTGATTCGCACCATACGGGGATAAGGATTTATAAGGCAAACTTACCAACGTTGATAAACGATTGATTTCTTTCGCGAGCTCGGCCTCGAACTCGAAGGTCGGGCCACGATTGAAGGAGAATGGCCGGGCGTGTCACTGGGCTGGGCGATCAGCATGTCGAATTCCCTATGAAACTCGACAGACTCAGCCAATTCCTAAAGCTTTACCAATGTCGTTCACGCTTCGGGCGCAACCTGTGATTTAAAACAATCTCTCAAACTATTCGACACAGGATGCGATCAACTCTCCATGCAGCATCTAGGCCTATTCGCTTCATTCATCGTCATACCGTTCTCGATCGGTTTTCTAGCTCTCTGTTTCTGGTGGCGATGGTGGCTATTGCTGCCGGCCGCGATTTCGGCGGCCGTTCTAGCGACATACCTCGTTGGCGGAGCTATGGCCGGGGACGGTCCGGGTCAAGGTCTGGATGTCGCGCTGGCCGTCTTCCTCGCTATAGGAGCTGCGAGCGGCGTGGTTGCAAGCGCGCTCGTCATAGGAGGGCGATCTGTAGGATGGAGGGCGTTGCATCCAGCTATCGTGCTGCCGATCCTCTTTGTGCTGGGTTTCGGAAGCTATTTTGCGTATGCTTGGTCGAACCAAAAAATTCGCGAGGCACGTAACGCGTCTCCGACTTCCTCCTGCATGGATAGTCTCCACGCCGTGCGCCTGGGTAATGTCGACCTCCATGTGCCGATTGCTCCGGGTCTGTTCCTTTGGGGCACCAAGGGCCGCGACGATCACTACATGCTCTGGAGCAATCCGGACACGCGAAGGTTCTGCTCAGACACAGAAGGCCAGACGGTCGCCATCAGCGAAATCGTATTTATGATAGACGGAAGTCCAGCCCGCCGGCAGGAGGAAACCCGCCGACCGTTCTGCGATCGGAACCACCCCGAATACCCATGGGCAGATATGGCTTGCAATCTTATTCCGACCGAGATTATGCCCGACAGTCCCGTGCGAATGAATGTGTCAGTCCCGACCAGCAATGTTGACTGGGTGGCGAAGGAACGCGAGACGATGATGAAGTACCCCGTTTCGATAGCGGCAGACGGGCTAAAATCGTACCAGGCGGATTTCTACACCTATCTCGAAAGGCCCGATGGGTATTTTGCAAAATGCCATTCTCCGAATACACCCAGTCAGCCGTGGCTCTATTGCGGCGTGAGGGAAAACTCCTCCGTGGGGTTAACCGTCTCCTATGATTTTCGGACCACCAAGGAGCTTTTCCTGCGGAAGTCCTTGATCGTAGAAGCCAGTGCCCACGCCATCTTCGAATCGCTAAAGCATTGATCTAGACACGGCGTCGCCTAGCTAGGTGCTTGAGGAATCGGTTGGTGAGACAGCCGAGGCCGCAGCCTGCGCGGCGACCGCAAGCTGGGACATGACAACACTCGCAACACGCGATGCCTCCTCGCCAAGAGCCTCGGCCAACTGAGCCCGTGCGTGCTCCCAGGTGACCATGGCCTCGTCCATCAGCCGCCGGCCTCCCTCGGTAAGCACCAGGCGTTTGCCGGCTCGGCCCCGACCCCCATCGTTGCGCACGAGATCCCTCTGCACGAGGCTCTTTACGCTGCGGCTGAGAGTGGTGGCGTCGACGCCGGCGCGCGCCGCCAGATCAGCGAGCGTTGGCTCGTGGCTGCCGCCAATCCCCACCAGAAGGCTGAACTGCTCTGCGGTGATCCCCAGGGGCCGAAAGCAGGCATTGTAGTAGCGCGTGAGCGCCCGCGCGGTGACCCGGGCCTGGAAGGCCGGGCACTCGGTTTCGACGCGGCGATAAAGATCAGAAGCCTCTGTCATTTGCAGGTCTCGACAAACTAGGATTCGCACAATAATGTATATGCAGCATTGTTAGGGGGCAACGTTATGACGGCCTATGTCCACGTCAATCTGCGTATAAAAGATCCGGCCAGGCAAGCCGCACTGGCGCCGCACTTTCAGGCGGCCATACAGGCAGCGGGAGGCCGCATTCTCCACTTTGGGCCGGTGGCCCAGATGCTGGAAGGGGACGTGGCGCCATTGCCCATGGCTGGCATCTTCGAATTCGCGACCCTCGCCGACGCGCTGGCGTTTTATCAGTCACCGGAGTACGCGCCGATCAAGATTGAGCGCGACGCGGCGCAGGAAGCACGCATGTTTGTCGTCGACGCGGGCTGAAGGGTTCCAAGACCGGGATCGCCCGGCCGCGGACCGGCCCCCACTCCGTTTGCGTTCTCCGCAACAAGGGCTGCCTATGAAGCCGCTGCCTTGCCATTGTCAAAATCCGGGCCGCGGGCTCAGGGTAGCCGCGGCGCGACAAGGGCGCCGGGGGATTCAAGCTGGCCGTTGCGTCTAGCCCAAGCTCAAGACAAACCTCGCGGTTGTGCTCGCCTTGAAGGGCTGGAAGGGCGGCGAGCGCCAATTAGGTGCTTGAAAAGTACAAGGAGATCCGGTGGGTTGCGGATCACTTGCAGAACGAATCCAACACTTGATGCCCGAGCCATGGATCGTGCCGATTCCGGGAACCACCAAGCTCCATCGTTGATCGAGAATCTGGGCAGCATCGAGATCGAGCTGAGCCAGGACGATCTGCGAGAAATCGACAGTGTCGCCGCCAAATTGGATTTGCAGGGCGCAAGGCTTGGCGAAGCTTCGCTGGACCTGACCGGGCGTTGTCGAAGGCCTGCCAAGTCGATCAGAATGGGGCATAGCGCTAAGACAGATAAAATCATGGAGCGACACTCGCTGATACAGGCCCGGTTAGCGCTTGGCCGCATGATCGGTCCACGATGGCGGAGCCCCAACAGCGCCAGCCAATACCCCGCCAAGTCCCGGTGCCCTTCCGAACGCTTCACAGGCGGCGTTCTTTGGTTTGCCCCCTAACTGCGATTTCAGCTTTTGCCCTGATGGCAAGGATAGATCCAGGCCTGAGGAATTGCGGCCTTTCACGAGCATTTCTGAGAACTGGGCCGCAAATGATGACGCAAGCCCATAAGCATCACCAACTTCAGACACGCGCGCTCCATTCGTTATCGAATTTGCGCCGCGCGACCAGACGATCGCAGCTCTCTGGACGCCGCTGCTGTCCACGGCTTCTGCTTCCACGGCAAGTCCACCGAGGCCGATTGGAAGACGCGGAACGCCTACCGGAAGAATGACGGACGTTCCTATTGTTGCGACGGTAGATAGGCCTGCGGCAGTTTTGTTCGTGGGCACGATGTCGGTGATCACCGCTTGAACCGTGATGTCAGCCGGTTCACCCGGACCAGCGACACGATATTTGTCACTGAGGTCAATGCACAATGCTCGGTCAAGGGCGTTCGAAACGAGCTTGTCATTTCCCGCATCATGTATCCTCGAATATGCAAATGGTGACAATCTGGTGGGAGTGATGGCGACGGAGGTCGCGGCCAACAGAGCGGGTGTATCCAAAAAGATGCGTGATTTGCTCAGGCGACCTTCGACCGGGCCGAGATTGCTATAGGACTTCAATGATCCTGATTCAGTCAACGGCACTGAACTGCAACTGCCTAAGCCAAGAGCCAGGACGAGGGGAGCGATCATTAAAGCCGAATGGCTGGATGCGGACTTCACCTTGAGATTGAAGCCAGACCCTGCAGGGAAATGTTTCATAAAATGTCTGCCTTTTGTCGATGATTTGTCGTTTTGCGAAAAATTGTCAGCGGTGCCCCGCGCCTCCGGGCGCGGGGCACCGGGATTCAAATCTGTTCCTGTGTTTTGAACGAAACTGCGGGTTTGGGCCGTCTACCTTCAGCGGCAAGCAGCAATGACATCGCTGAGGGCAGGAGGGTCAGGGTCAGCACTGTTGCCACTGCGAGGCCGCCGATGATGGCAAAGGCCATGGGTCCCCAGAAAATCTCGGAGGCGATCGGAATCATCCCGAGAATTGCGGCGCAGGCCGTCAGAACGATGGGACGGGCGCGATGGATGGAGGCGGCGGTGATGGCTTCCTTCGGCGATTGACCAAGCGCGACGTTCTGATCGATCTCCTGAATGAGGATGACCGCATTGCGAATGATCATCCCGGACAAGGCGATAACGCCGAGTTGGGCGACGAAGCCCATCGGTGTGCCGGTGGGCAACATCGCTCCAACCACGCCAATGAGACCAAACGGCGCCATGAGCAAAGCCAGTGCCATTCTGGAAAAGCTCTGCAGCTGGATCATCAGGAGAACTGCAATAACGAAGAGCATCACGGGAATGACGGCGAAGATTGACGAGTTTCCTTTCTCGGCCTCCTCGGTGATGCCGCCTGCAATGATGGAGTAGCCCATGGGAAGCTCTGCCCGCAAAGCGTCGAGCTGTTCATTGACCTGCCCCGCGACAGTCGCAGCCAACCCACCTTTCTGCACGTCGGCCTGGACGATGATCATCGGCTTTCCCTGCTGCCGCCAGATGATCGGATCTTCCATGCCATAGGCAATCGTCGCGACCTGGCGAAGCGGCACGTAGTTTCCATCGCCGGTTCGCAGTTCGAGATTGCCGATCGCCGCCACTGATGTGCGATCGGTTTCCATGCCCTTGACCATCACGTCAACGAGCTTGTCCTGGTCCCGAACCGTCGTCACTTTCGACCCGGAGAAGATCGAGGCGATCTCACTGGCGATCGATTCCGAGCTCATGCCCAGGGCGCGGGCCTCGATCTGATTGACCATGATCGTCACGCTCTTTTGCGGCTCGCCTGCGGTGAGGTTGATGTCACGGGTTTCGGAATTCTTGCCAATGATGGCGGCCACTTTCGCGGAGAGGGCGCGAACCTCCTGATAATCGGGACCGGAAACCCGGAACTTTAGCGGCCAACCGACAGGGGGGCCGAGTTCGAGAGGTGAAACGCGTGTGACCAGATCCGAAAATCGCTCATTGAGGACGGCTTCAATTTTGCGGCGGACGGCCTCGCGTTTCTCGACGCTTCTGGCAACGACAACGGTTTCCGTAACATTGTTATTATCGAGCTGGAGATCCATCGGTAGGTAAAAGCGAATGGATCCGGAGCCGACATAGGTGGTGAAATGATCGATGTTGTGATCGGTTCGCAGGATCGCTTCCAGTTCGCGCGCGCGCAGATCTGTCGCAGAGCGCGATGCGTTTTGCGGGAGCGTAAGGCTGACCAACAGCTCCGGTCTGTCGGAGGCTGGAAAGAATTGCGCCTTCAGTTGGCCAAGGCCAACGATCGACAGCAGAAGTGCCGCGATCGCGCAGAATATCGTCACTCCGCGATGCTGGAGGTTCCAGCGAAGCACTTTGCGATAAGCGGAGATGACGGCGCCTCTCTTGTTATGCGCGTGGGCGAGGCTGCGCGGCAGTATCCATGTGCCGAGGATCGGTGAAAACAACACCGCGACGATCCAGGACGACGAAAGCGCGATGAGGATCACCATGAAAAGGGAGAATGTGTACTCCCCCGCACCCGAGGCGGCAAAGCCGACGGGAATAAACCCGGCGATCATCACCAGCGTACCCGTCAGCATTGGAAACGCAGTGGTCTCATAGGCATGGGTTGCCGCGACCAGGCGCGACTTTCCCTTTTCCAGGCAGGAAATCATGCTTTCGACGGTGATCATAGCGTCGTCGACCAGAAGGCCCAAGGCGATGATCAAGGCACCCAGCGAAATGCGCTGAAGTCCGATGCCTGTCAGCTCCATGCCGACAAATGTCAGTGCGAGAACCAGAGGAATGGATGCAGTAATGACCAGGCCTGCTCGCGATCCCAATGACACGAAGGAAACGGCAAGCACGATGAGAATCGCTTCGATCAGCACCTTCGTGAAGCCGTCGACGGCATCCTCGACAACCGTCGACTGATCCGCAACCTGGATCATATCGATCCCGTTGGGGAGCTTGGAGGCGATTGCGTGCATACGCTCCTTCAGCGCTTTGCCGAAGGCGAGGAGGTTTCCATCCTTTGCCATCGAGATGGCAAGGGCAATCACCTCCTTGCCATTGACGCGCACTGAAGCCGCGGGCGGATCAACGATGGTTCTTGAGATCGTCGCGATGGAGTCGAGCCTGAAATAGCGGCTGCCGAGCTTCAGGGTTACATCTTTCAGATTATCCTCGGAGACGAAGGCTCCGCTGACCCGCACGGAGATTTTTTCTTCGGTCGTCTGAACCGTCCCGACCGGATTGACGGCGTTCTGGGCCCGGATGGCTTCGATGGCGGCGGACGGATCGATGCCGAGGCTCGCAAGCTTGCTCGGCGAGAACTCGACGACGATCTGCTCTTCCTGGGCGCCGAGGACGTTGACCTTGCCGATGTCGGGCAGCGACAGGATTTCCTCGCGGATCGCTTCGACGCGATCACGCAACTCACGCTGGGTGAAGCCGTCGGCGTGAAAGGCATAAATACTGCCATAGGTGTCGCCGAATTCATCGTCGAAGAATGGTCCCTGGACGCCGTCCGGAAGCGTGGAGGCGATGTCCGACATCTTCTTGCGAACCGTATACCAGATACTATCGACATCAGCCGGTGGCGTGTCGTCACGTAGGTTCACCATGATCACCGACTGACCGGGCCTCGTGTAACTTTGCGTGTAGTCGAGATGCGGGGTTTCGGAGAGCTTCTTCTCCAGTTTGTCGGTCAGCAAATTGACGGTATCCGCAGCACTTGCTCCCGGCCAACGTGCTCCGACAACCATGGTCTTGATCGTGAAGGGCGGATCTTCGTTGCGCGAAAGTTTCTGATAGCTGAGGAGGCCGGCGACAACTGTCGCAAGCATCAGGAAGATGACCAGGGACTGGTGATCGAGGGCCCATTTCGACAAATTGAAGGGGGTACGGACTTGGTGCGGCTGCTCGCTCATGGGCGCTCATCCTTCGCGATCGTAACTGCCTCGCCGTCGCGCAATTTGCTGACGCCTGCCGTCGCGACGATGTCGCCATCCGCCAGGCCGTCAGAAATGAACATGTTGTTTTCGGCATATCGCTCGATCTTGACTATGCGAGCCTGCAGCGTCTTGGTCTCAGGTGCATAGATGAAAACGGCCTGGTCCTGCCCCCGACTGGTCAGCGCTGAGGCCGGGACCTTGAAGACACGTTTTGGCGAGAGGATCACCTTGCCAGTGACCGCAGCTCCCATGGGAACTCCTTCCACCACGCCTTCCAGCGTGACTTTGACACGATAGGTTCGCGTCGCCGTGTCGGCGGAAGGCGTGACTTCACGAACCTTTCCCCTGGTGACGAGGGCTGGATTGGAGAGCAGGCTGACCTCGACTTCAGTGTCATCCAGCTTCTCGCTTAGCATCTGTTCCGGAACGTCGAAGACGGCGTCGAGTTCGGTATTCGAACTGAGGGTCAGGATCGTTTGCCCTGTGGTCACGACCTGTCCCTCATTGACGGATACCCCAGAAATGATGCCGTCTCGTCCCGCCTTCAGCTCTGTGTAGGAGAGGGTCTGTTCGGCGCTCGCAAACGCTGCGGTGGCGACCTCTAGCTTTGACTTTGCTGCCTGAAGATTGGCGTCGCTCTGTTGAACCTGCGCTCGCGATACAGCGTTCTTTGCAATGAGTTCCCAATTGCGTGCCGCGGTGATGTCCGCGAGTGCCACGTCCGACTTTGCCGCATCCATTTGCGCGGAGGCAGAGGAGACGTTGATCAAGGATGGCGTCTTTTCCACCGTCGCCAGGATATCGCCCTTCTTCACGGTCGATCCGTTTTCGACGCGAAAGACGAGCAGTCCGTCAAGCCTGAAGCTCATCGGTGTTTCATAACGCGGCTGGATCGCTCCGGTTTGGCTAAAGGTTTCGCCGAGAACCTCCGACTTGACTGTCACTGCTCTGATGGCGCGTGGCGTCTTCTCAGGCGTGGTTTCGTCAGAACAGGCGGTTAAAAACATTGCAAACGCGCCTGCTGTGCAGACGAGCATTCGGCTAAGCATGAGCACTCCAGTGTTTGCTGGCGTGCCTCTTGGTTGAGAGAGGCAAGCGGATTGGATCGCCGTTCTCTCCCACGTCGCTTGTCGGACGTGTGTTGCATCGTGTTAAGATTTGTTTCGGGCACCCCGCTAATTCGCTTCGCTAGCAACAAAACTTAATATTATGCCGCCCGAAGCCATGCGCGATTATGGTACGGGAAGGAATAAAAGGCGGGAGGTGACCGATCTATGGACCACAGTGGACGAGCGATGTCAGACACGCCGAAGATCCTGATTGTAGAAGATGATGCGCAGATTGCCGGTATGGTTCGGGATAGTCTCGGCGAGCAGGGAATGCTCGTCGAGATCGCAGCCGACGGGGTTGCCATGGACACGAAGATGCGCGCTCTGGAATTCGACCTGGTCGTGCTGGACGTCATGCTGCCAGGGGAAGATGGATTCAGTATTTGCCGCCGGCTTCGTGGTAGCGGGGATATCCCGATCCTGATGCTGACCTCGGTGAGCAGCGATATCGACCGCGTCGTCGGATTGGAGATCGGTGCCGATGACTACGTGACGAAACCTTTCGTGCTCAGAGAGCTGACCGCCCGCATCAAGGGTCTGCTTCGACGCTCCAAGCTCGCGTCTGTCCGCCCCGATAGTCCACGAAAGCGCCTGTTCCGCTTCGATGGATGGCGGGTCGATCCGATCCGCCGCCAGGTTCACGATCCAAGTTATGCTCGGGTCTCGATGACGACCCACGAGTTCGACCTGTTGCTGGCATTCTGTCAAAACCCTGGTCGCGTACTCACCAGGGAGCAACTGCTTGCAGTCACGCATGCAGGATTGGCGGGTCCCATCGAGCGCAGCATCGACGTTCACATTAGTCGCTTGAGGCAGAAGCTCGAGATTGATCCCCGTGATCCCGTGCTTTTGAAAACGGTCCGTTTGGGTGGCTACATCTTCACAGCCGCCGTGGAAGAGATTGATGGCTAGGAACGTCAGCGGGATACCGAGGACCCTTCGTGGGCAAATCACCGTGATCATTCTTCTCGCTCTGGTCACTGTCATCGTCACAGGCAGGGCATTGGAGAATTTTGCCAAGAGCGACTACGCCGTTCCAAATCTTGAGAGAGCGGCGGAGCAGGTGAGGACAGTTGCATTGCTGCTGGCAAATGCGACCCCAGCGGAACGCGCATCGATTATCTCCAAAGCCCAAGGTGCGGGACTGGATGTCTCGCTTGCGCCTATCTCGACGGCGGCGAAATTCACTGGATCTTCCGAAATGCAAAGCGTTGCGGAAAATTTTGCCGACCTTCTGTTTCCACCGGATGGCGAGCCGCCGCTGGGTGGGTGGCGCGCATTTTTCGACGGTCGGCGCGTAATCGCTGAACGGGTCGATGATCAAACCATGCTGATGTTCTTTGGCTTTCCGGACACGATCCTGACGAGTTCATTTCTCAGTCAGAGCACATATTATTTCATCGCGGTCATTGTTTTGCTCGTCTTCTTTTTCATCTTTGCGATTAGAGCCGTGACGGAGCCCATCAAAAAGATTTCCGAGGCGGCGATAGAATCCGATATCAACAGCAGCTCGCAGGTCTTCGAAGAGCGCGGCACCATCGAGATCGTATCGCTTGCCCATGCTCTCAATGGCATGCGCAATCGCATTCGTCTGATGGTGGACGGCCGGACACGGATGCTCAGGGGCATCAGCCACGATGTTCGAACTCCTTTGACCAGGCTCAGATTGCGGACAGAGCGCATGGAGGGCGGAGCTTTGCGGGAAGCGTTGCTTGTCGACATCGACCATATCGATGGCCTCCTTGCGGAAAGCCTGAACTATCTGCGCGACGAATACGCCACCGAGGAGGTAGAGCGCGTCGATGTCGCAAGCATTCTGCAGACTGTATGCAGCGACTTCTCCGACGTGGGGTTTGAGGTGACCTATGAAGGGCCGAACAAGTTTATCGCGAACTGCCGTCCTCTTTCGATTACCCGCGCGGTGACTAATCTCTGCGACAACGCCATAAAATTCGCTTCAAGAGCCAGCGTTCGGCTGGATGGAAATGAGGCAGGATTTTCAATTGCGGTTGCAGACGATGGGCCGGGAATTCCCGAAGCTTTGAGGGAGAAGGTATTTGATCCCTTTTTCAAGGGGGACGCATCTCGTACCGGGCAGGCCGGCTTTGGACTGGGGCTGTCCATCGTCGCCGATATCGCACACTTGCACCGGGGGAGCGTGACGCTACTACCTCGTTATCCCCACGGCCTCGTCGCCCGGGTCGTTATCCCGCGTCTGACGGTCTGAACTATCGCAAAACTGTAACTCCAAGCGGACTTCTCTATATCAGCTTTATTTCCTTACGCCCGAACCAGCGGAGAATAGTTGCGATCAGTTCTTGCGGCTGTTCGAAGGGCAATAGGTGGGCTGCATCCTCAATAACCCAAAACTCGGCATCCTTCAGATGTCTGGCGATTTCCTCGTTTGACGCGCGTGTGGATAAGTGATCTTCGGATCCGCTGAGCAGCAGTACCGGAAAACACATTTCTCGTAAGTACATTGTTGGGTCGGGCCGTGTGATCAAAGCGCGGTTCTGACGCTCTTGAACCTCCGGCGGGCAGTCCTCGACCATTTTCAAAATGGCAGCAACCAGATCCGGCTTCTGCTTGCTTGCGGCGGAGATGACTTTCGGTACCCAACCACGCGCATAGGCGATCATATCTTTATTCGCTTCTGCGATGCGGGCTTCACGGTGTGCGAGCTCATGTTCTCCCAGACCCTCGGCATTGGCATTTGCCAAAACCATCGCACGAATACGATCTGGCGCTTGGCGACCCATTTCCATAGCCACGCGCCCGCCCATCGAATGGGCCAGAACGATCAATTCCCCATCCGTCTCAGCCAGAGACCGCGCCGCCATTTCTTCGATCGTCGTGTCGCGGCTGGTGTCGGCCACATATACCGCGGCTCCCTCAAGTTTCATTGCTTCCGCGACTGCGTGCCCAAGTACGAGCGTCGGACATGATCCCTGGGATGGTTACGAGTGTTGTCATGGCTTTCTTCACCGATCTTGGAAGGGGCTGGCGCGTCCTGCGTTGCTGCGGGTTTAAGAAGGCTACGGATTACTAGGTTCAATCAATAAGAGCTTGATGTTCCTTCTCCGAAAGATCTTACGGAAGAGCTTGCTGGTTCTGGTGCGAGGCCAGGTACATGGGGCCGCCGCGAGGTCCGGGGGAAGGTAGCCCATCAGCATCACCACGTCGATATCGGAGGCGCTTTCGGCAATTTTCCCAGTCAGAAGAGCATGTCCTTCCCGTTGCATGACGCCAAGAACGCGCTGCATAGTCGGCTTTTGCTCTCTCCTTCTCGATGATGTGGGTTACCTCAGAGATCCTGACGGTTGCTCGTAGATCTACGAAAAAACGCTTGAGGAGTTGGCATCGATCCATGACGAGTGGGCCTTCGGGGCAAGGCTACTCCACCGCGAAGTTGGTGGATCTTCCACAACCGGCTATTGAACCTCGAAGCAAAATGTTTATTTTTCCGCGCTGTAAATGTGGGCGCAACATTCACCCCCCAGGAACATGCGAAGCTCACGCTTCGCCGATGCTCTGCGGATGCCTACTTAATCACTCGGAGTTTCAGGCAGACAATGACATTCCCAATGATACAGCTTCCGCAGAGAGCTCTCACGCTTTCACAGGGCGTAATCTCAGTGCCGAAAGCCCTCTTTTTCTCGTTGCCGATCATCATCGGCCTCACTGCTTTCATGGCGATTTCTGAAGCTCCGGGCATCTTGAGGGATTGGACGATCAACCAAAACCCCGTCACGCTTGATAGCGGCGATATTCGCGATGGAAAATGCACGACCAGAAAGGGCTTCTTCACCACTTGCTCGGCTGATCTCAACTATACGTACAATGGTCAGAGCTATGACAAGAACGTCGAGATCATGTTCGTCGACATCCATGACGGTGATTATGACACGAATCTCGTAATTTCTGCGGATCACCCGGATTTGGCGACCCTGAGTCTGGGAATTGAGAAGCTCTGGAACCGAATCATAACGCTAGCCGTGTTCGTCGCTCTTCTTGGTGGAGCTAGCATCGCCGCGATTTTCCAGATCCTGCGTGGCTGGCGCGTCCGCAGCCGATTGCGGCAACCTGCTCAACTCGTGCCGGTTCCGGTGGAAATCACCGCATTCGACCGGCGACGCAAGCGATTGGCGGTGACCTATACGGATAAGATTGCCGAGAGAAAGACTGGGCGGGTAGGACATACGCATTTCGAGCCGGGACAGGAACCGCTGCTCATCGGCGAAAACGGCGGCAAAGCCGTGGGGCTTGCCGTCTGGCATGGAAAGACGTCTCTTCCGGTGCTCCTGGACGAGCGACTGGAACGGATCGAGATGACGGCGGAAGAGCGTGCAAAAGTCCTCGCTCCGCTGGCTGTCGAACTGGGTGGGCATACACCGGAGCTCATTGTGCAGGGAAAGAAAGGGCCGTCCATCATGACGCGGCTCGCGAGATTCCTCCTCGTGATACTCCTCATCATCGGCGGCATTTTCGGCTACTGGCTTTGGTATGTGACCAGCGCTAGTTCGCAGTTTACGTCGCCCGCCATGGATATCAACAACATGCTGCCGGCTCCTCTCAACCGCTGGGGTTGTGATCAGCTGAAGAAGCGTTTCGGCGATCAACGTGCGCCTTTTGGATGCACCGCATCAGACTACAGCAGCTGGAAGTGACGCCGAACGACGTGGGTTGAAATCTGATAGACGCGGGCTCCCTGGGAGCTCGCGTCTATCCCTTCGAGCCTTGCGAGGATGAAACGTTCAGAAAGATGTGGCATTGGCCGCCGACTGCGGCAGCATATTGAGGTCAAGCCGGGCGGTGTATATCGCACTGCGAAGCGCTTTGGCGCCCTCCTCACCAAGCCGGCGCTGCCAAACTCCAATGTATTGAAGATTGGCACCCGGCGTCAGTAAACCAATCGGGCTCGTATCGTTCCCGGGATCTGGCGAAGCGCATCGAGTATCTCAGCCGCTGTCTGGCCAACACCTTCGGCTTCAATGACCACGTAACCCGTTTCGCCGTGCGTCTGCAGGAACTCACCGACGATATTAAGCGCACGGGACGAAAAAATCGCATTCAGACTGTTGAGCATGCCAGGGCGGTTCTCATGAACATGGATGAAACGCGTGCCGTTCGGACGTGGCGGCAGTTGAACCTGGGGAAAATTGACCGCACCCAGCGTCGATCCGACGTCGGAATACTCCACAAGTTTCCTGGAAACTTCCCCTCCGATGCGCTCCTGGGCTTCTTCCGTCGATCCGCCAATATGCGGCGTCAGAATGACATTGTCCAAACCCTGCAGCGGCGTTTCGAAACGCTCGTTGTTTGATGCCGGCTCCCTAGGGAACACGTCCACGGCCGCGCCTGCGAGATGTCCCTCTTTCAAAACCTTCGCAAGCGCTTCAAGGTCCACCACGGAGCCGCGTGAATTATTGATGAAAAGGGCTCCCTTTTTCATTCTGCGCAGTTCAGTCTCCGTTATCATGTTTTGCGTCGAACTGGTTTCGGGAACATGCATCGTCACGAAATCCGAGATTTCGAGAAGCTCGCCGAGCGTCGCCATCGATTCTGAATTGCCGTGGCGAAGCTTGTCTGAAGGATCAAAATAGCGCACGTTCATGCCCATGCTTTCCGCAAGAACGCTAAGCTGCGAACCGATGTTGCCGTAGCCCACAATGCCCAGCGTTTTTCCACGCACCTCACGACTACCCACGGCGGATTTGTCCCATCCGCCTTCATGAGCAGAAGCCGAACGCGTGAAAATCCGCCTCGTCAGCATTATGATCTCACCGATCACAAGCTCGGCGACCGAGCGAGTATTTGAATAGGGAGCGTTGAATACAGGGATGCCGCGTCGGCGGGCCGCATCCAGGTCGACCTGATTTGTTCCCACAGAAAAACAACCGACGGCCATAAGCTTTTTGGCGGAGCTGAAGATTTCCTCTGTCAGCTGCGTGCGTGAACGTATTCCGACAATATGCGCCTCGGCTATGAGACTTTTGAGATCCTTGTCATCCAGAGCCTTCGGCAGATGGGTCACATTGACGTAGCCGGATGACGAAAAGTAATCCACAGCGCTCTGGCTGATGCCTTCAAGCAGAAGTACGGAAATCCGATCGCGCGGGAGAGAAAGTTGTCGGGTCATTGAATTGCTTTCGGTTCTCGAATTCGATTGGGCCGGGGTCGCCTGTCGACCGTAAAAGCTCACAGATATGGCAATATCGTTTAGCGACCATCCAACGGTCAGTGCAAGAACAAACTCAATTCCGACGGCGAACATAGGGCTGTGAAACCGCACGGGGTTCGGACGCCGGTAAGCATGATAAAGAATTGTTTTTGCCGGCGTGACCGGGGTCATTGCACGGGGCCTGTTCACCCCCGCTCTTGCTCCAGGCCGTGGGCCTTTTCGGATCGCGCTCCCGGTTGCAGCGTTGATTGTGATATTGTGAATCAGCAGCGAACGTTGCACCCTTGAGATTGTCACTCAAAGTGCTGATCTTATCTCACAATTTCGCACCAAAGTGGGGTCGCGATCGGCGCGAAAGCAACCCCAACTACTGTCTCAATTTTCGGTGCATTTCCAAACGATTGTCACAGATATCAACGGGGTGAAGTTCTGAGCCGATTCACACGCCCCCAAGCGCATAACCCATCAGCCGTTATATTCGATGATTTCCAGGCCGGCATTATAGTCCGTGGCATAGATCAGGCCGTTGGCGTCCACGAAGACATCTGCCGACTGGATGACCTTCGGCCGCCCAGGGCGCCGGTCGGTCATCGTCGTCGGCCCCGCCGGAACGAGAGCGGCGGTTTCGACAGGATGGTAGGGGTCGGAAATATCGAAGGCGCGGATACCGGCATTCTGCCAGGTCGCAAAGATCAGCGTTTCCGAGACGAATGAACCGGGCCGGTTTTCATGCAAATTGTGTGGGCCGAAATGGCCACCCTTCTTCGTATAGTCAATCTCGGCGGGGATCGGGAAAGTGGAAATACTGACCGGGTTTTCGGGCACGCGGATATCAAAGACCCAGGTATGCTTTCGCCCGTCTTCCTCGTTGTCTAGCACCGCCTCATCCGCCACCACCAAAAGGTCACGGCCGGGCAGGGGAAGCGGTGAATGCGTGCCGCCGCCATAGGGCGGGCACCAGTTATGGTGCTTGATGAGCTTTGGCGCCGCGCGATCCTTTATGTCGAGAAGTGTCAATCCGCCATCGCGCCAGCAGGCATAGGCGGTATCGCCATGCACCAGCGCATGATGCAATGCATAGCGTTTGCCATCGCCCCAGCTCGGCGCTTCACCCGCTGCCCGGTTCATGCCCGGGAGCCACCATTGGCCGACAAGTGCGGGTCTTGTCGGATCGGCCATATCGATGGTGACGAAGATGTAGTCGGAAAACCCGTCAAGCAGCGCCGAGGCATAGGCATAGCGGCCGCCGACATACCAGAGCCTGTGGAGGCCGACCCCTTCCACATCCAGCTGACCGATCTTCCGTGGCTTGTCGGGTATGGAAATATCGAAAACAGTCATGCCCGCGGTCCAGGCTCGTTCACGCTTCTCCGCAGCGACCGTCTCGCCGACGGATTTCGTGTAGTAGGCCTTTTCGTCCGTGAAGGACTCGATATCGGCGAAGAGATCCAGCGCGTTGATGACCAGCAGCAGCTCGCCATGGGTTTGGAGGTGGATGTTCCATGTGTTGGCCGGAGCCTGCACGTAGTTGACTGTTTTCGGGTTTTTCGCATCTCGCACGTCAACGATCGAAAACCCCTGTGACCAGGGATGGGCGATATAGGCGTAACCGCGATGGACCATAAGCTGCAGTCCGTCGCCGCGACCGCCAATATCGCTATGGCCGATCAGCGTCATGTTGCGGGCAAAATCGGGTTTGGGCAGATCAATCGATGCCATGGGTCTTCTCATACCTTCGGAAAACGGGAAGCGCCGCCCCAACGGGCAGCGCTTGTGAGCAGTTGTGGATGCGGCTCAGTTCTTGGCAGCAGGGATCCACGCAGCCGTAGCGGCATCGCTCTTCAGGAAGGCTGGAAACTTCTGCTGCAGCTCCTCGATCGTGCCGATCTTGTTGCCGATCAGATCGTCCCGGGTAATGAGCGTCGGCTGGAGAAGAACGGAGCGCCCCGGGAACTGGCCGGCGATGGCGAGCGAGACAGCGCGAACGGATACTTCGCCGACGACGGCCGCGTTCGTGGCAGCCGTCGCAGTCCAGGCGCTGTCCGGCTCAGTGATCAACTGGATATCAGCGGTCGATATGTCGACGCCATAGATCTTGACCTTGCTGGAGAGGCCGAGCTCATCGATGGCAAGCTTGGCGCCCTTTGCGAATTCGTCCCATGGCGTGAAAATCACGGAAATGTCCGGGTTGGCGCGCAGGACCGCCTTCGTCTGGTCGGCGACCGAGGCGGGAACTGTGTCGTTGACCACGCCCCAAACCGCCTTTTCCTTGAGATTATGATTGACGATAAAATCCTTCCACACGGCGTAGCGCCGATCGAGAGGGGCAAAGCCGGCGACATAGACCGCGCCACCCGTAAAGCCATCGCCCTTGTCCTTGATGGCCTGATCGAGCACAAGCTTGGCCATGTCCTTGTCGCTTTGCTCGATTTGCGGGATTTGCGGATTGTCGAGGTTCACGTCGTAGGCGACGACTTTGATGCCCTTATCGAGCGCCTCTTGCGCGACATCCTTCAGAGTTTCAGGCCGGCCGTTATTGATGATGATGCCGTCGACGCCGAGATTGATTGCCTGTTCGACGAGGCTTCGCTGGACATCATTATCGTTGCGCGCCTGCGAAACGGTGAGGTTTATGCCAAGAGCGTCGGCCTGCTGCTTGACGCCGGCCTCGAAGGCTTGCAACCAGTCGCCACTGCCAAGGAAGCTGACGACGGCAATGTTGACCGTCTTCTTGTCGAAGGGAGCAGGTGCTCCGTCAATGCCTGCCGAGAGGGCGCTGGTCGCGAAAACCGCGACGGATATAACGGCAGTTGCCGCTGTCTTGAGTATTTTGAACACGGTGTCCATTTCTTTGAATGAAGATTGATCGGGATCAGTTTTTCGCCCAGGCTATGCGCTTGATGGGGTCCTGGGCATAAAATGGGCGGTATTCAACGCGGTGGGGCCGTTGAGCAGACCGTCGATGCATACGGTGCCCAAGATGGTGCGGAGCATGCAGTGGCGCCGCAGGGCCAGACCGCAAAGCCGTCATGACAGCGAGGCTAGAGATGCCCACCATATCCGTCGATTGACGTCCGGCAACGATGCCGCTCGCGCTTGCTTCCGCCGGATTTTCCTGTGCGATTTCTTTGTCGTGGTACAGGGTTTTTCCGGCCCCCGGACGATAAAGGCCGAAGAGATTTTCGGCCAGGATCGGCTCGCACGCACCGTTTGCACCTATCAACACGACCACCTTGGCCGCCTCAATTGTCAAGCTGGCGTGCGCAACAGTTTTGGTCGAACCGAATGCGAGAGAGATGTTGTGTACGTGGAGACGTGGCATGGGCGGAAAGTCCGTGGCTGACAGCCCAGTGTCCTAATGCTCCTGCAGGAACAAACAAGGATGCCGCTTCTATAGTGATCTAAAACCATAGAATAAGTTTTCATTCTTTGACGTGGCGCTTGTGAAATGAACGTGATGTGGAGTTCCACGTCATTTTGATATCATTCGCCAACCTACGGCAGCGACGGATGACCGCCGGCTGCGCTGCAAGGGACGCATCAATCGATGCACCCACTCCCAATCCACATGGCGTCCTCTTGAAAGGACGGCGTATAACGCGTGATATCCATTCAATATTTATTCTTGCGGACAATTTTGTTGCCCCGCGGCCCGGTAAGCACTGGCGTTCTGCCGCGGTTTTCTTCGAGCAGGTTACGCCAGCGTTCCAGGCGATCGGCGGCCAATGCGCCGCTGGCGACGGCCGCCTGCACAGCGCAGCCCGGTTCATGAGCGTGCGTGCAATCGCGAAATCGGCAAAGCGGAGCCAAATCGGTGATTTCGCTAAACAGCGTATCGATGCCGTCGGTAACATCGCTCACATACAGCGTTCTTATTCCCGGCGTATCGATAACCCAACCGCCGCCGGCAATCGCATGCAGGGATCGCGCCGTTGTGGTGTGCCTGCCCTTTGCGTCATGTTCGCGGATCTCTCCGGTCTTTTGTAGGGTTTCAGACCCTGATCCAGCCAAGGTGTTCACCAGCGTCGATTTTCCGACGCCGGAGGATCCCACCAGCGCCACGGTTTGCCCGACGCCGCACCAGGGCTCTAGCGCGAGAATTGCATCTTCTGACCGCGCATTCAAAACAACGACTGGCAAACCGCGTTGTAACGCCATGGTTTGCTGCTGAAATGTGTCAGCATCGGCGACGGTGTCGGCCTTGGTCAGCACCACCACCGAGGTGGTCCCCGCCTGGTTGGACATGATGAGGTAGCGTTCCAGTCTTGCAGGATTGAAATCGGCATTGCACGAGGTCACGATGAACAGCGTATCAACGTTGGCGGCAGCAAGTTGCTGACCGTTCCTGCCTTCAGTCCGCCGCTGCAGCAGTGTCTTTCGGTCCAGACGGCGGACCAGCATGGCCGTCAGAGGATCAGCGAGAACCCAATCCCCAACCGCAAAGTCAGCGGTGTTGGCGTTGACGGGAAGTTCGAGCCCGATCGGTCCGTTGGCATCGATCGCCTCGATGCGCGCCCTGTGAACCGAGGCAACTCGCCTGGGTGCGAGATCCGTTTCGCTTGGCCCTACTTGAGCAGCAAAGAAATCGGACCAGCCAAGCAGTTCCAGCGGTGAGGAGTGGTTGGAGCCGGTCAAAGTTCGATACGAAAATTCGGTGACATGTTCATAGGTAAGCTTTCCGTCTGATTCAGATTAAGGGGTTTTATGGTGGGGACCCGTTGCCGCGACAGCAAGGCTTGCTGGCGCGAGTGGATTGATAAAAGTCGCCCATGGTAACAGTAGGATCTCCAATCGGCTACGCCGACCAGCAATGAAGATGAGCCTAACTGTCAAACGGCATGGAATATTTGGTCTTACGCATATGTGGAAAGGCCTGGTTAGCAAGATATTTGTTGCATGATAGGCCATCGGACAGTGCAGTCATATGTCCAGCCGGGCTTGTCACGTTGTTTCCGCCACATCAAAAACGCTCGGCTGTCGGCATCCCCATCCACCGCCTAAGGGCCATGGCAGAGTGGAAAGCCGTGACCGCAATGCTCGCCTGAATTGACCCGACGACCGTAAAGCTGACATTTACCAACAACGTGACAGTACCCAAATATCGTCAGGTCTTGCTTTGCATCGCAATCCGCAATGTGTCGTTGATGCGGTCCTGCCAGCCCGGGCCGTCGTCTTGGAAAAAGGCGAGCACGTCGCTGTCGATCTTCAGCGAAACGAGTTCCTTGGCGTTTGGTAGCACCGGTCGTTCAATCGCCGGCGCCGCTGTCTTCTTCGCCGGCTTGAACAAGGCTTCGGCGGCATCCATCGGGTTGACGTGTCTGCGAGGTGGGTTTGCCATGAGGCCTGCCTTCTATTTCGAGTAAATCGTATGATCGTTGTTCTTCGTATTCAAAGCCACCCTCCGCCGCCGAGCACTGTTGCGTTCGTCAGATGATGAATACCTCACGACGCTGATACCATGACACCTCCCGCACATGCCACGCGACTTTGTGCCATGACCCGATAAACTTGTGCCACGGATGCGATGTGACGAGGTTGATTTCCTTTTCACGGCTGTGCCCGGCCCGGGTGTAACGCAAGGCTGCGCCTGAGCTCTGAATGTGATCTTCGTCGGGATTTCCCGTCCTGAATCAGGGCCTTGTCTCCATCAGGTTGCCTATAGCGCGTCCATCGCGGTCTCTCTTGCTTGCGTATTTCGCACCGGATGCATCTGCGTCGAGATCAGGCTGAAGATGAGGGGTTTTCGGTAGTGCGCCCAACGCAAGGCAAAAAAAGAGGGCCATCGGAAAACCGAGGCCCTTTAAGGTGTGAAGGTCAAAAACCTCCAGAGGGGAACAGTCAATGCGATGGAACTGGGAGGAGCCATCATGTGCATCAACTATGGTGTATATGGTAATGAGTAGAGCAATCGGCAAACATTTGTTGTGCAGCGCAGCCATGCAAGAAGTATTGGGCTGCCGGAAAATGCCGCCATCTGCATAATGGTTGTTTCGTTTAGTCCTGCGTAGCACGGGGCTCGCTTGTGGTAGCGGCCATCCGTGCAACCGGTATGCGCAAGGCACCGAGATGTTGGACGCGGCCAGCGATCGAGAGATAGCAACGTCTCGGAATGAGCCGGTCAAAGGCGAAAGTGCTTGATCCAGTCGCGAAAGAGTCTCGCCCAGACATCAAAAGATGTGACTGACAAAATTTCGCACGCCGCAAAAACTAAACAACACCTTTGCAGAAAATGAAGCACCCATACGGCCCTGGGTCGGAAGTTCTTACGATCGCGAACGATTTTTTTGCTTCTTCGTAAAACGCGAAACGTTCCAATGCCTCCATTTGAACGGGTCGTTTTTCAGCTCGATCTATGACTGTCTGCATCACTGCAAAAATTGGCATCTGACCGTCAGCGTCACCAACAACTTGCATCCGCTTCACCGGCGCATCGACGAATGTGTCGAGAGGAAAGAGTTTCAGAACAGCTTCCGCGAGACGCTCCAAGCCACAACCGGAAACGTCGATGAGGCGGCCGTAGGTTGTGTGTTTGGCAATGGTTTCGGCGGGGTGATTGATGTCGCATAAGACCAATTGGTCGCCATGTCCCATTAGCATCAAAGCGTGTATCAGTTCGGCGTTTAAGACTGGATCGATTCCCCTCAGCACTCCGTTTTTCTCCCCTTAGACGCGAGTTCATTCTTTACGAACTAAGTAATATTCGTGATGTTATCGATTCAAACGCAGAGCGCCACCGGATATTTCCCCTCGATCCTCATCCGAAGTCAGAAGAGAATGTAGGGCGGGTGACTGCTGCGTATGCGTTCCAAGAATTTGGAAGCAAATATTTGAGAAAGTCTCGACTGATCACTTTACAATAAATAACCACTATGTGAAGTTTGCGCCACGGATAATCTCCTCCTAGGATAGGCGGCGGCGGGTGCGGCTCAGGCCCGCCGTCGCCGTGTCAAGGAAGGTGGATTGAACGTCGTGAGGAGTGCGCGACGCCGTTGGAGGAGGATTATTTTTTGGCATCGATGAATATCGTCAATGTCGGCAAGGCCTATGGAAGCCTGACGGTGATCCATGGCGTGTCCGTCGAAATCCCTGATGGCGAATTCGTCGTTCTGGTGGGGCCGTCCGGTTGCGGAAAATCGACACTGCTGCGCATGGTCGCCGGCCTTGAGCCGATCAGCTTCGGAGACATTTGGATCGACGGGAAGGTGGTCAACGACCTGCCGCCGAAGGATCGTGATATCGCGATGGTGTTTCAGAGCTATGCGCTCTATCCGCACAAGACCGTGGCCGAGAATATGGGTTTTGCGCTGAAGATGCGCGGCGAAACGAAGGCCGATATCGACCGGCGGGTGCGCAAGGCAGCCGAGATCCTCGATCTCGTGCCCTATCTGGCCCGTTATCCGCGCCAGCTTTCCGGCGGCCAGCGGCAGCGCGTGGCGATGGGCCGGGCGATCGTGCGCGATCCCAAAGTGTTCCTGTTCGACGAGCCGCTCTCCAACCTCGACGCCAAGCTGCGCGTGCAGATGCGCGCCGAGATCAAGGAATTGCAGCGCCGGTTGGCGACGACGATGATCTATGTGACGCATGATCAGGTGGAGGCCATGACCATGGCCGACAGGATTGTCGTGCTGCGGGACGGCCGGGTCGAGCAGATCGGGTCGCCGTTGACGCTTTATGACCGGCCCGCCAATATCTTTGTCGCCGGCTTTATCGGATCGCCATCGATGAACCTGATCAGCGGGCATATCCGCGCATCGGGTACGCCATTCTTCGAGACGGACGAGGGCATTCAACTGCCGCTCAGCCGCGCGCCTGCGGGCTCGGACGGGCGGCCTGCCTATTATGGGATCCGGCCGGAGCATTTTACGCTGGGCGGCGAGGTCAGCGCCCATGTGACGGTCGTGGAATCGACCGGATCGGAAACGCAGGTCTTTGCCAAGCTCGGGCAGCAGAAGATCATCGGCGTTTTTCGCGACCGCGTCGAGGAGCCTTCGGACCATGTGATCGCGATGACACCGAATGCGAGCCTCGTCCATCTCTTCGATGGTGAGAGCGGACTGAGGCTCGACTGAATTTTCCGCTTGCGCTTCGAGGAGGAAGCACGGGCTGGCATTTTATCAACGGGAGGAGAACCAAATGAAAGTCAGTGATTTCGAAAGAATGATGGCGATCGGCCTTAGCCGCCGCGCCATCCTGAGAACCGGTGCAAGCCTTGGCGCAGTGGCGGCCGCGAAAGCATGCTGGGGTCCTATCGGCCGGCCTTTGCGGCGAATGTGTCGCTGCGCAGCCAGATCCTGCAGATCCCTGGCGTCGGCAAGGGGTCGCCGACCGATGCCGATTGGCAGAAGGTGGGAGCGATGTGCCTCGAGGCGACAAAGGCCAACGTGAAGCAGGGCGAGTTTTCGGGCGTCAGCCTTTCTTTCATGGGCCTTAACAACCAGAACCTTCACAATCTGCTGTTCCGCGGCTTTCTGAAGCCATGGGAAGAATACACCGGCGCCAAGATCACCTGGATCGATCTTGCCCAGGCGGATTACAATCCTCGCCTTCAGCAGGCGATTGCGACAGGCACGGTCGATTTCGATATTCTCGAAATGGGCGCTCCTTTCGAAGGGGATGTCTGCGGCAAGGGGCTGGCATCCGAGATGCCGGATTGGGTCAAGACCCAGATCGACATGGAGGATTACGTCGATTACCTCAAGGCACCGGTCGGCACCTGGGGCGGAAAAACCTATCGCATCTCCGTCGATGGCGATTGTCATAACTTCAATTATCGCACCGACTATTTCACCGATGCCGGCCTTGCCAAGGCGTGGAAGGATGAAGGCCATCAGGGCGATTGGGGCGTGCCGAAGACCTGGCAGAAGGTTCAGGAAATCACCAAGTTCCTCAAGGGCAAGAAGATCGCCGGCGCTGATGCGATTGGCTACCTCGATGCACCGAAGGCCTGGGGCGGCTTCGGCTTCTACTTCCTCGGTAGCCGCGCGACAGCCTATGCCAAGCACCCCGATGACAAAGCCTGGTTGTTCGATGTCGACACGATGAAGCCGCGCATCAACAACCCGGCATGGGTGCGCGCTATCCAGGATGTGATCGACGCATTGCCGTCGGAAGCGGGCGACCAGCTGAATGCCGATCCGGGCACGACGGCGTTCCAGCAATTCCTCGCCGGCACCGGCTCAATGGTCTCCTGGTGGGGCGATGTTGGTCAGAGTGCCCAAACAAGCGACAGTTCGGTGGTCGGCCAGACCGTCGCCTTCGATATCCTGCCGGGTTCGGACGATGTCTATAACTCCAAGACCGGCAAGTGGGAGAAATTGGCGAGCGGTCCGAACTTTGCGCCGAATATGGCGTATCTCGGCTGGGGCGTTTACGTGATGTCCCGCGTCGACAGCGACGAAAAGAAGAAAAAGGCCGCGTGGAGTGCCGCCGCCCATCTCGGCGGCAAGGATCTGGCCCTCTGGACTGCCGCCTATCCGTCCGGCTTCCAGTGCTACCGCAAAAGCCAGTTTGACATCAAGGAATGGGTTTCGGCCGGTTATGAGGAGGCGTTCATCTCGAACTACCTGGCGTCTCAGTCCAACTCCTACAATCACCCGAACGCTGCCATCGAACCGCGCATCCCGGGGGTCTTCCAGTATTACAGCGTTGCAGAGGATGAACTGGCCAAGGTGTTTGCGGGTCAGGCAACGGCGCAGGCCGGCGCCGATGCTATCGCCGCCGCCTGGGAGAAGCTTACGGATCA
Organism: Rhizobium lusitanum; assembly: GCF_014189535.1. NCBI lineage: Bacteria > Pseudomonadati > Pseudomonadota > Alphaproteobacteria > Hyphomicrobiales > Rhizobiaceae > Martinezella > Martinezella lusitana. The sequence continues at coordinate 37,997 of NZ_CP050307.1, forward strand.
ACTCGGGCGCGACAAACAGATCGCGCTCTACAAGGCATCTCTCGGGGTGTAATTGAACTGCGGCGCCTGCTGCAGACGCGTTCCTCAGGCGGCACCGACCGTGCCGCCTGACCACTGATATAACCGGCTGAGTGCTTTGCCGGGATTTCGCCAAGGGTCTGCCCATGTCTCATGCAACTACGCCAATCATCAGTCCGGTGCAGCGGACATCGGGACAGCTTACCGCTGCGCGCCGCGGTCGGTTTCTGCTGATCGCTGCGACGGTTTTGCTTGTTGCCGTGCTTCTTCTGCAGATCTCGGAAGCTGCGGGCGTAACCGCGATTGGTCTCGTGAGCTGGCGACCACTGCTTTATGCCTACGTCGTCTGGTCGGCTGCGTTATGTGCGGCTCAGATGATGATCCGCGGCGAGGCGGGGCAACGGGCGGTCTTTGTGCTGCCGGCAGTGCTGTTCACGGTCGCGATGGTGATATTCCCCACCTTCTTCGGCCTCTATATCGCCTTTACCGACTGGAATCTCAGCGCCACCGACAGCATGCGCTTCAATGGACTGGACAATCTGCGGACGCTCTTCGCCGATGCCTATTTCTGGAACGCGCTGCTGAACATGGTCTATTATGTGCTCTCGGTGTTGGTACAATATGCGATCGCCTTCGGGCTGGCGCTATTGCTCAACGCGGAGATCAAGGCGCGCAAGTTCTTTCGCGTGGCCTTTCTTCTGCCGCTGATGCTGAGCCCGGTTGCCGTCAGCTGGATGATCGGCAAGTCGCTGATGGAGTATCGTTTCGGCCCGGCGGCCACGCTCGCGCGTCATCTCGGCTGGGATAATCCTGCCTTCTTCTCCACCCCGGTTCTGGCGCGCACGGCTATTATGGTGATGGATGCCTGGGTCTCGATCCCCTTCATGATGATCCTGCTGCTTGCCGGCCTGCAGGCCCTGCCTTCGGAAATAAAGGAGGCCGCCAAGGTCGATGGTGCCTCGGGCTGGCAGAGCTTCAAGGAAATCACCTTCCCGCTCATGCTACCGGTCAGCATAACTGTCGTCATTTTGCGGACCATCTTCCAGTTGAAGCTGGCCGATATCGTCATCAACGTCACGGCCGGCGGGCCGGGCGGGGCGACGGATACCGTGTCGAGCTTCATTTTCCGGGAATATCGCGACCGCTCCAACGTCGGCTACGGCACTATGCTCGCGGAGTTCTATCTTGTCGTCATTATCATCTTCATCTCGCTCATCCTCAAAGGGGCGAGCCGATGGATGCAACGTACGAATTGAGGTCCAGACGATGTCGGTGAACGATCAAATATCCGCCGTGTCCGGCAAACAGGGGAGCCTCTGGTCGCGGCGTCCTGCATTCCTCACCAGTAGCCTGCTGATCTATGCAGCACTGGTCTTTTGGGCTTTTGTATCGCTTTTCCCGATCTACTGGACGATCACGACGTCGTTCAAGACGGCGGTGAATGTGACACAGGGCAACATGATCCCGTTTGTGGATTTTACGCCGGACTGGAAAGGATGGCGCTCGCTCGGCCTCTCGCCGGACACGATATTCGCGCAGTCCACCGTGCGTGACGAGTTCATGCTCCGCTTCCTCAACAGCGTTATTGCGTCCGCCGGTGCCTCGTTCCTTGCCGTCGTCATCGGCTCGCTCGCTGCTTACGGTCTCAGCCGGTTCTCTTACAAATTTCTCTGGATGCGTAACAAGGACATTTCGTTCTTCTTCTTGTCCCAGCTGATTCTGCCGCCGGTCGTCCTCGCCATGCCGTTCCTGGTGCTCTACAAGAACCTGCTGCTGCTCGACACGCTCGTTGGTCTCATTCTCATCTATACGCTGATGGTGCTGCCGATCGTCATCTGGATCATGCGCGACCAGTTCGATACCATACCGATCGAGCTGGAGCAGGCAGCCCTGGTGGACGGTTGCTCCATCTGGGGCGCATTCCTCAGGATCGTTCTGCCGATCGCCCTGCCGGGCATGGTCGCGGCGTTCATCCTTTCGGTCATTCTCTGCTGGAACGAGTATTTCTTCGCCGCCCTGCTGACGAGTTCCAATGCCAAGACATTACCGGTCATGGTGGCGAGCCAGACGGGATCCCAGGGTATCAACTGGTGGTCGATGGCCGCCATCTCAACCGCCGCAATCCTGCCACTCGTCCTCATCGGCATCTTCCTGGAGCGCTATATCGTGAAGGGCCTGACGGCGGGAGCAGTCAAATAGGGAGGAAATCATGCAGAATGGCAGTCATACGCTGCGGGACGGGCGCATACCTCATTGGGACTTTGTTATAGGCCCGGTCGTCTGGTGCCTTCGGGGTAGGGGGGTATTGATGGGAGCCGGCATTTCGATCCTCGGCATTTTCGTTGCCGACACAGCCTATCTCGCTCCGCGGATGCCCGCAGTCGGGGAGACGATTACCGGCAGCGGTTTCTCAGTCGGGCCCGGTGGGAAAGGCTCCAATCAGGCCGTGGCTGCGGCACGGGCAGGCGCGCAAGTTTCCTTCATCTCCAAGATCGGTCGAGATACCTTCGGCGATCTTGCGTTGAAGACCTATTCCGAGGCTGGTGTCACGCCAAGGCTGGTGATCATGGACGATCAGCCCACCGGCGCCGCATTCATTTATGTCAATGACAGCACGGGCGACAATGCGATCATTGTCTATGCCGGAGCAGCGGGCACGATCGGCATTGATGATGTCGAAGCAGCACGTCAGACGATCGAACAATCGGCAGTGTTTGTGACGCAGCTCGAACAGCCGGCGGCAGCGGCGTACCGGGCGCTCGATATCGCTCGTAGAGCTGGCGTCGTCACGATTTTCAATCCAGCGCCCGCGGAAGCCTTCCCGGACGAAATCTATGGCCTTTGCGACTATATAATTCCAAATGAGACGGAAGCCGCTGCGTTGGTCGGATTTCCTCTCAACACGCTTGAGGATGCGAAACGCGCTGGCGATTTGCTGTTGTCCCGTGGTGTGGGCGCCGCCGTTATAACGCTTGGCGCGCGGGGCGTGCTGTTTCACAGCGCGGCCGCCAGCGTTCACGTTCCAGCAGTGACAGTTGGACCCGTCATAGATACGACCGGAGCAGGTGACGCCTTCGTCGGCGGCTTTGCATCGGCGTTGGGACGACGCATGGATCCGCTGGGCGCCGTTCGCTTCGGCTGCGCGACAGCCGGTATCGCCGTGACGCGCAGAGGAACAGCACCTGCGATGCCCACGCTTGCCGAGATCGAGGCGGTAATAGTCGGCTAACATTCTGTCCCGCGGTCGCAGGCGGCTGAAACGTCAGGACCTTTTCCGGTCTGTCCAACCCTGGTTGCCCTTATCTCGGCGGCCGGGTTTCGCATGGCTGCGCGCCGCCAAAATTAATGTAGGTGACAATTGCAACGGAGCGGCGGCCGCAACGAATTGACGCACCGCACAACATTTATAACTTTACAACTGCAGAATAATTTGTGAAGTAATGTACGCAACGACCGAAGCGAGCCAAAGCCGTGACCCAATTGAAATTCGCCACCCGTCTTAATTCCTTCGCCTCGAAGCCAAAGGCTGAATGGCCTGATCTTTCCGGCAAGCCGACGACGCTCCAGATGGCGACGCGCGCTGCGAAGGTCGATGGCCTGACCGATCTCGACCTTAATTATCCCGACCACGTTGCCGACGATCCTGCTCTGTTGGCCCGTCAAATTGGCGACATCGGCCTCGCAATCAATGGCTTTGCCATGCGTTACTATACCAACCCAGCCTTCAAGATCGGTGCTTTCACCAATCCTGATCCGGCGGTTCGCCGCGAGGCGATCGACCTGACCAAGAAGGGCATTGATGCGACGCGCGCCGCCGGCAGCAGCCTGATGACGCTCTGGCTCGGCCAGGATGGTTTCGATTACGCATTTCAGGCCGATTATCATGCGCTGTGGCAACACGAAATAGATGGGATTCGTGAAGTTTGCGCGCATGACCCAGACTGCCAGATCAGCATCGAATACAAGCCGAACGAGCCGCGCTCCTACAGCCTGATGCCCGATTGCGCCACAACGCTGCTCGCGATCAAGGATGTGGACATGCCCAATCTCGGCGTCACGCTGGATTTCGCCCATGTGCTTTATGCCGACGAACAGCCGGCCTTCGCCGCAGCGCTGATTGCCCGCTACAGCCGCGTTCTGGGCGTTCACCTCAATGATGGCTATGCCAAGCGTGACGACGGCCTGATGGTCGGCGCGGTGCATACCCAGCAGACGATCGAGCTTCTGCGCCAGATCCGCAAGGACGGCTATGATGGCGCGATCTATTTCGACACGTTCCCCGATATGACCGGTCTCGATCCGGTCCACGAATGCGAGGTGAATATCCAGACCGTCAAGCGCATGCTGAAGGTCGTGGATCGCCTTGAGCAGGACAATCGCCTCTCAGGCGCGATTGACCGGCAGGACGCGGTATTCGCGCAGGCGGTCATACAGGAGCTGATGCTCGGCTAAGCCGTCCAAACGCCGAAATTCTTGAATGCGAAAACCCTTTGCAACCAAGGGCACGCCGAAGGCATGCCGATCGAAACCACTCGGGAGGAACCGATGAATACCTTTTTGAAGACGACCCTTGCTGCCGGCATCGCCGCTAGCGTCCTGTTCAGCGCAGCCTTCGCCCAGAATCTCGCGCCGCTCAATTCCGATACCGAAAAGGACCGCATGGACTGGTCGGAGCTTGAAGCCAAGCTCGGCGCATTCCCCAAGCTGCCCGAGGGCATCAAGGCTGGTGCGGTTTCCAAGACGCTGACCAATGAATATTGGCGCTCGCTGGGTGAAGGCTACGCGTCCTTCGGCAAGAAGACCGGGGTTCCCGTCGCTTATCAGGCTGCCCAGAGCGAGGGCGACCAGCTCGGCCAGCTGACGATCGCGGAAGGCATGATCACGCAGGGCTATAATGTCTTGCTGGTCTCGCCGCAGACGGATGCCAACCTGCAGCCGGTCATCGAACAGGCGAAGGCCGCCAATATTCCGGTCGTCAATGTCAACGATGCCGTCATCCCGCAGGCGGAGCATTATGTTGGCAACGTCCAGCGCGACAATGGCGTGCGCGTTGCCAAGTGGTTCATCGAGCATCGTCCGCAGGGCGGCAAGGTTGCGATCGTCGAAGGCCAGGCCGGCGTCTATGCCGCGGTTCAGCGCACCGACGGGTTCAAATCGACCATCAGCGAAGGCGGCAAGTTCCAAGTCGTCGCCAGCGTTCCCGGCAATTGGGATCGTCAGACCTCTTACGATGCCGCGACCAACATCCTTAACCAGCATCCCGATCTGATCGGCTTCTATGCCAACAATGACGGGATGGCACTCGGCATCGTTGAAGCCGTGAAGGCCGCGGGGCTGCAGGGCAAGGTCGCCGTGTTTGGTACCGACGGCATCTCTGACGCCTACGCCTCGATCAAGGCCGGTGAGCTGACCGGCACGGTCGATAGCTTCCCGGTTCTGACCGGCGAAGTGGCACTCGAGGCGGCGTTGCGTCTGGTTGCCGGACAGAAGCTGCCGCGCGTGGTTGCGACCCCGCAGGCCCTCATCACCGCCGACAATCTCAGCCGCTACCAGGGTGCGGGCGTGGATGTCCGTGCGGTGCTGATGGAAGACGCCAAGGCTGCCAGGTAACGAACGCCAAAGGGGATGCCGGCCGCAATGGCCTGCATCCCCGCAGCCCTTTAAGAGGTGGAACGATGGTGCCGCGACTGAGATTCGAGACGATTTCGAAGAGCTTTCCGGGCGTGAACGCACTGACCGACGTGTAGTTTAGCGTCGCGCCCGGCGAGATCCATGGACTTCTCGGTGAAAACGGCGCCGGAAAATCCACGCTTCTGCGAATTCTCTCTGGCGTGTTTCGCCCGACCTCGGGCACCGTCTTCGTCGATGGCGAGGCCACGGCTTTCAAGAAGCCGATGGATGCCCGTGAAGCCGGCATCGCCATGATTCACCAGGAATTGCAGCAGGTGCCGCACTTGAGCGTCGCGCAGAATATGTTTCTCGGCCACTCGCTCACTCGTATGGCCGGCCTGTTCGTTTCCCGCCGCGAGCAAGAGGCGCGCGCGGCCGAAGCTCTTTCGATGATCGACCCAACGATCGATCCCTCTGCTCCGATCTCCTCTCTCAAGGTTGCGCAGCGCCAGATCGTCGAGATCGGCCGCGCGCTGCTCGACAAGGCGAAGGTCATCGCCATGGACGAGCCGACGTCGAGCCTGACGCCGAGCGAGTTCGACCGTCTGGCGGAGGTCATCGCCAGCCTTTCGGCCCGCGGCGTCTCGATCATCTATGTCTCCCACAAGATGGACGAGGTGTTCCGCATCTGCGAGCGTGCCAGCGTCATGCGCGATGGCAAGCTCGTCGGCATGGTCGATCTCACGACGGCGTCCGAAAAGGACGTCATCGCGATGATGGTCGGTCGCGAGTTGATGCAGGAGGAACACAATTCCTTCGCGACCGATACGATCAAGCTCGAGGCGAGGAACCTCTCGTCAGCCACGAAGATCCGTGATGTGTCGTTCAAGCTGCACAAGGGTGAAGTGCTCGGCATAGCCGGGCTTGTGGGCTCCGGCCGCACGGAATTGTTGCGGCTTTTGGCCGGTGCCGACCGTTTGAGCGCCGGCTCAATTGCCATCGACGGTAAGGTCGTGCGTTTCGCCACTCCGCGCGACGCGATTGCCGCCGGCATTGGTCTCGTTCCGGAAGAACGCAAGCGGGAAGGGATCATTCCCCTGCGCCCGGTTAGCACCAATATGGCGCTCGCCTCGCTTTCCAGCTTTTCCTCCGGCGGGATGATCAGTACGAGCAAGCTCCGTATGACCGCGCGGGATTTGTTGACGCGCGTCAATCTGCGGCCATTCCAGTTGGATCGCCCCATTCGCCTGTTTAGCGGTGGCAATCAACAGAAGGCGATCATTGCCCGCTGGCTGGCAGCCAAGTCGCAGATCCTGCTGTTCGACGAGCCCACGCGTGGCATCGATGTCGGCGCCAAGTTGGAAATCTACCATCTGATCGAGGATCTCGCCCGCGGGGGCCATTCGATCATCGTCGTCTCATCCGAGCTGCCGGAGGTCATCCGGCTCTCCGACCGCGTGCTGGTCATGCGGGAGGGGCGGGTCGCCGCGGACATCCCACGCGATCAGCTGACCGAAAATGCGATCGTCGCGCATGCCATCCCAGGGACGAATGCCGGTGCGGCCGGTGCCAGCGCTGCAAGCCCCGTGTGAACCAGACAGGACATCCCATGACGAGTTCTTCCACCGCCGACATCACGCCCGCACCGGCCTTCCGCCGCTTCTCATTTTCGCTGCGGGATGCCGGAACCCTGATCGGTCTCATCGTCATCATGGCGGTGTTCGCCACGCTCGTTCCAGGGTTCATGTCCGAGCGTAACCTTATCAACATCCTGCAGCAGTCGAGCATCAATGCATGCCTGGCGCTCGGCATGACGCTGGTGATCATCTCTGGCGGCATCGATCTTTCGGTCGGCCCGACGGCCGCGATCTCCGCCGTCATCACCGCGACCCTGCTTCTGGCGGGCGTGCCGATACCGGTTGCCATCCTTGCCGGTCTCGGCGTCGGCGTCGTTTGCGGCTTCATCAACGGTGCGCTCGTCGCCTATGTCGGTCTGCAGCCGTTTATCGTCACGCTCGGGACGCTCAGCACCTATCGCGCGATCGCGCTGATCTACACCGGCGGCAATCCCGTTCTCGGCATTCCGCAGGGTTTCCGCTCGCTGTTCAACGGCAATCTCCTCGGCATTCCGACGTCCGTCCTCATCGTCGCCGTCGTTGCCATTGCTGCCTGGATTCTCCTCAAGAAGACGCCGATCGGCGAATATCTGATGGCGGTCGGAGGCAATGAGGAGGCGGCTTATGTAGCCGGCGTTCCGATCGCCCGCACAAAGATCACGGCCTATGTCATTTCCGGCGGTCTGGCGGCGGTCGCCTCGCTTATCCTGATCGGCCGTCTAGGAGCCGCCGAACCGATCCTCGGCAATCTCTGGGAACTCGACGCTATTGCGGCGGCAGCCATCGGCGGCGCCTCCCTGATGGGCGGCAAGGGCAGCATTCTCGGCACTATTCTCGGTGCGATCATCCTTGGCGCGATGCGCAACGGTTTGACCCTGATGAATGTCCAGGCCTTCTATCAACTGCTCGCCACCGGCCTTATAATACTTGTCGCAATGATGATCGATCGCGCGACAAGGGGACGGGCATGAACACTGAAAGCTTCGACATGAAGGCCGTGGGACCGCGCATCCGCATGATGATGCCGCTGTTGACGCCGCTCGAAGCAAAGGTCGTCGATACCGTTTTCGCCATGCGCGATTTCAGCGACGAGACGTCGCTGAAGCAGATCGCGGAGAATGCCCGCGTTTCGGAAGCCATGGTGGTCAAGATCACTAAGAAGCTCGGCTTCTCTGGCTTCCGCGACTTCCGTTCCGCGGTCAGCCAGTACAACCGCCAGCCGACGGCGGAGATGCATCAGGAACTGTCCGTCGACGATACGTCGCTCGAAATCGTCCAGAAGGTGTTCCGCACGTCGATCCACGCGCTGGAGGAAACGCTCGCCATTCTCGACATCGCGGCATTCGACCGAGCGGCGGATTTGATCCATAAGGCGGCTACACGGGATTTTTACGGTGTTGGCGGCTCGGCGCAGATCGCGCGGGATGTCGCCCACAAATTCTTAAGGATCGGCGTGCGCGCCAACGTCTTCGACGATTCGCACATGATGCTGATGTCGGCCTCGCTTCTGGTGGATGGCGATGTCGCCATTGGCTTCTCTCATTCCGGCAACACGATCGCCGTGATCGAGGCGATCCAGCTTGCCCGCAGGAACGGTGCGCGCACCATTGCCATCACCAATTATGATTCCTCCGCGCTTGCCCAGTCTGCCGACGTGGTTCTGTGCTCCACAGCGCAAGGCTCGCCGCTCATGGGCGAAAATGCTGCGGCGCGCATTGCCCAGCTCAATATCCTCGATGCCATCTTCGTGGCCGTCGCCCAGCGTGACTATCAGGCCGCCGAACGGAACCTTGAACGCACCATGTCGGCCGTCACATCCAAACGAAAAGACCGTCTTCCATGACCGCTTCACCCCTCGTCACCGTTTTCGGCAGCCTTCACTACGACATCGCAGTTTTCGGCCCGAGCCGGCCTCGTAAGGGCGAAACAGTGACAGGAACATCCTGGCACCCAAAAAGCGGCGGTAAGGGTGGCAATCAGGCGGTTTCGGCTGCCCGTACAGGGGTCGCGACCTCCATGATCGGAGCGGTCGCCGATGACGACTTCGGGCGTTTCCTCCTTTCGAATCTCGATCGCAAGAATGTCGATCATACCTTCGTTCGGCGCGATGCATCGCACTCAACCGGCATGAGCGTCGCGATTTTCGATGCGGAGGGTGATTATGGCGCGGTTATCGTGTCGGGAAGCAACCTGACGCTTGGCGACCATGACATATTAGCCGCTCAAGATCTGCTGAGAAGGACGACAATTCTCGTTCTGCAAAACGAGATCCCCGATTCAGCCAACGTCGCAGCAGCAAAGGCCGTAAAAGAAGCCGGCGGTCGTGTCATGATCAACGCGGCACCGGCGCGCGTTCTGTCGAACGATCTTCAGCACTTCATCGATATCATCGTCGTCAATGCGATAGAGGCCGAAATGCTGGCCGGCGTTCCCGTCGTTGAAACACTCGAAGGCGCCCTGGAGGCTGCCAGGAAACTTGTACGTATCTTCCCTGAAGTTGTGGTGACCGCTGGTGGTTCGGGTGTCGCCTACGCAAATCGCAGGGGAGAGGAGATCGTCATCGAAGCTGTGAAGGTTAAAGTCGAAAGCACGCACGGCGCCGGAGATGAGTTTATCGGCGTCCTTGCCGCTGAAATTGCCTCCGGCAAAACGATGAATGCGGCACTTCAAAAGGCGAATATGGATGCGGCAAAACTAGTTGGCACGCCAGAAAAAACCCGCCTTCAATGACGCCAGCGTAACGAAGCGCGATGAAGGCCATCAGGCTGGCGACTGCGGAAGAGATCGCCCAAACCGCGCTGTTTCGCCTGCTGCGGGATATATTGCCGTTGCTGGTCCGAATTGGAGACGGAGGTGATCCGGGCATTCGGGAAACGCCGCGCCATTGCCGTGGCGCTTGCGGTCCGCCATCCGGAAATGGCGGTCGGGCTCGTGTTTCTGTCGCCGGCCGTATATCCGTGGCCGGGTGGTGTTGCCTGGTACTACCAAGCGGCGCGGTCGCCGATTACGGGGCGATTGTTCAGCGCGCTTATCGCTCCTCCGCTCGGACTTCTGGCGATCGATCGGGCAACGAAGGAGGTTTTCGCACCGAATTCACCGCCTCCCCGCTATATCGAAAAGGTCGCGGGGAAGAACCGTGATTTGAAATCGAAGGCGAGAGTGCTCGAGAAATGGATCGCGGGAGCCTTAAGGGCTCGTTCACCATGACCGCAGCTTCGTCCCGGTAATGAATTGACGTTCACCCGAACATAACTTCGGAAAAGCAGAGTGGTCTTTCCTATATGTTCCGAGGAATTCCCGTGACTAAAGGCGTCATTGCCGACGGCAAACTGCCAAACTCATTCTGCGAGGTCGAGCTGGCTCCGAACGCAGCCATGCTGCACAGGAGATCGGAGGATTTTGACCACGAAGCTGACTTGGCCGAGCGCCAATGTTGGCTGGAGAACATGATCAACCAAATCCCTGATTATATATACGCAAAGGACTTGGAAGGGCGGTTCCTGTTTGCCAACCAAGCGATCGTCGCCAACAACGGTCTATCTCATCTGAAGGATCTGGTCGGACGGACGGATTTCGACTTCCTACCGAGCCATATAGCACAGATCGCCACGGATGTTGAACGTCGTGTAGCCGAGACGGGGCAGCCGCATTTCGGTGGCGAGGAGTTGGCGTTTCGTGGCGATGGGGAACGATGGCTGATGATCACGCGCGTCCCGCTCAGAGACGCGTCCGGAACAATAGTGGGCACTGTCGGGGCTTCCCGTGACATCACCGCGCAGAAATCGGCGGAGCGACGGATGCGCGCTCAGTCCGGCCTGCTCGAAATGATAGCGCGTGGTATGCCCCTGCCCGATTTTCTCGAAGAACTTGCGCGGATGATTGCGGGGTTCGCGGAGGGTGTGCACGCTGCATTCCTGATGATCGCGCTAGATCCAGGGGAACTGCGTCTGGCCGCCGCACCCACCTTGAATGAAGACTATCGCAGGCGCGCCAATGCGACATTCATTCGTACCATTCCCACGGATCTCGGTGTCACTGCGGCAGCACTCAAGCTCGCCTTTGATCAGGCGAGTATCTCTGAACTCGATCATCAATGCCGCTGTTTGGCAATTTCCGACGCTGACGGCCAGATGGAAGGCATTCTCGCTCTCTATTCGTCCGAGGACGCACGGTATCAATCGGATTTCTCAGAGTTTGTTTCGATCGCTGTGCACATGGCAGGGATAGCAATCAGCCGTCATCGCGCCGAGGCCCGGATCGGGTTTCTCGCTGATCACGATCCTCTGACGGGGATGGCCAACCGTGCGTTGCTGGATCGAAAGCTCACCCTTGCAATGCGGACGGCCGATTCCATGGGGAGTGAAGTGGCACTGGCGTTCCTTGATCTCGATAATTTCAAGCTTGTCAACGACAGCCTTGGTCACTCGGTCGGCGACCAACTGCTGAAGATCGTGGCTGGCAGGATCTGCGAGCTGACCAGCGACCAGGGTTCTCTCGCTCGAATTGGGGGGGACGAGTTCGTAATTATTCTTGAGCAGATGGATCTCGAGGGCTGCCTGCATCGATTGTCTGCAATAAGAGAAGCAGTCGCGCGCCCGGTCGTCCTCGACGATATCGAGCTCAGGGTGACCTGTAGCATCGGTATCGCCAGTTATCCGAGCCACGGTAGCACCGCGGGAGATCTGCTCGCTTCCGCAGATATGGCCATGTATCGGGCGAAGGAGTTGGGTCGCGACGGCATTGCTTTGTTCACGTCGGAAATGACCGCCACCGTTCGAAAGAAGCTTTCCCGGACCGACGAACTCCGCCAGGCGCTTCTTCGTGACGAGTTCGTGCTGCACTACCAGCCGCAGGTGGACCTCCAAACCGGCAGGATCATTGCGGCCGAAGCGTTGGTCCGCTGGAACCATCCGAGCGAGGGCCTTGTCTATCCTGGAGACTTCATTGCGCTTGCGGAAGAGACGGGCCTGATCGTGCCACTCGGCGAGTGGGTACTCCAGACCGCGTGCAACCGGGCCAAGGCATGGCAGGACAAAGGTCTCGAGCCGATCAGGATCAGTGTCAATGTCTCGGCCAGGCAGTTCCAGGAAAAGCGCTTGATCGAGACTGTGGCGACTGCGCTGACTGAGAGTGGACTCGATGCAAAATGGCTTGAGCTTGAAATCACCGAGAGCCTGATTATGAAGGACCTCGCCGGCTCGATTGCTAGAATGTACGAATTAGAGAAGCTGGGAGTAAAGCTCGCAGTCGACGACTTTGGAACAGGCTATTCGAGCCTCAGCGCTCTTAAAAGATTTCCATTATCGCGCCTTAAGATTGACCGCTCATTCATCGCTGACATTCCGCACGACGCCGACGATATGGCTATAACTTCGGCGATTATCTCGCTCGCTCAGAAGCTGGATTTGGAGGTGATCGCCGAAGGTGTCGAGACGGAGGAACAGGCGCGCTTCCTCGTCGAAAGTGGTTGCAACGAGATGCAAGGCTACCTCTATAGCCGGCCCGTTGAAGAAGAGCGCTTCAATCTCATGCTCGAAAACAACGGCGGCATTCATCGTAAGCCCATGGTGAGGGCCGCCTTGCTAGGTGCGGGCGAACATCGGAAGGCCTAGTGTATTAGTCGGCAGCGATTAGTGCCGACTTCCAGATTGCCACGAAAAAGCAGCGCCTTGCCCTCTTCTAGAGAGGGGGCGGTGTTCGCTGCTGATTCACAGAGAGGCGGCTATAGTTATTTAGAGCGGGAAGCCGTCTTAGGCTTTTTAGCGGTACTTATGCCGAGCTCGCGGTTCAGTTTCTTCTGTGCGAGCTTGCGTGTACGGCGAATCCCTTCAGCCTTCTCGCGAGCGCGCTTTTCGGAAGGCTTTTCATAGGACTCGCGAATCCGCATTTCCCGGAAAACACCCTCTTGCTGCAATTTCTTCTTCAGAAAGCGTAGCGCCTGATCGACATTGTTGTCTCTAACAAGGACTTGCAAGCTTTTCCCCTGATGTAACTGTTTCATCTGTTCGGGGTGTCCATACACTCAGAGCGGAGGGTTTGGCAATGATACTTCTCGCCTCTTCTGTCGTGATTTGAGAACATAAAGGGCCTGCGGTTCCAGTCCCATCAAGACCGCTAGTGATTATTTGCGCCGCCAACTTCGGTATCTGGCGCTCAGCCAATCGCAGGAATCAGGTGTTGCTGTGCCCCTGACAACCAGCTCTCTCATAAATCAATCAATATTCAGGTCTGAATCCCCGCCAACGCGCGCTACGCGGCGCAATCCGCGCGTAACAGACGAGTGCTGGCCAAGCGATGAGCCCATCGGCGAACGACAGGTGGGCTTCCTGCAATGGCAATGGGGAGTGGGCCCCCGAGCAGTGTCGCGTCAAGGGGCGAGGAATGAGGTGTATATAGTGAGGTATATATAAAGAATAGTTCGATACAGGAATGTATTTTTGAATGGATATACCGGTGGATTCGTAATAATGATGTCATCATTATTGATATCGGCCTGACGGTAGCGATAAATGAAGGATTGAAGCTGCATGGCTCTTCCGTCGAAAAAACTGCATCGAACATTTCTGATGGCGGTACTGTCGTCGCTGCGAAAGGCGTTCCTCAGCATCGCGATCGCCAGCGCCGTGTTAAGCGTGCTGGCCCTGACAGGTTCCTTTTTTATGCTTCAGGTCTATGACCGGGTCATTCCCGGCCACAGTCTTCCAACGCTTGTCGGCATTGCGGTCATCGCCGCGACCCTTTTCGTGTTTCAGGGCATTCTTGAGCTGTTGCGTTCGATGCTGCTGGCGCGCGTCGGCGTGGCGCTTGACGAGCGGATGAACGGCAAGGTCTTTGCTTCGCTGGTGCTTCAACCACAATTGATGCAGGCGCCAGGCGACGGAATGCAGTCGGTTCGCGATCTGGATAAAGTCCGGTCTTTTCTCTCCAGCACCGGTCCGGTCGCATTGTTCGACCTGCCCTGGATACCGCTTTATCTCGGACTGTGTTTTCTGTTTCACTTCTGGATCGGGGTGACTGCGACCTGCGGCGCCATCGTCCTCGTCGCTCTTGCGGTCCTTGCCGAGATCATGTCGCAACGCCCGGCAGCGGCGGCCGCCAAATATTCGGCAGCCCGCCTTGCCTTCGCTGAAAGCGCGCGACGAAACTGGGAAGCGGTTGTCGCAATGGGTTTCGTCGGCCGGATGACGGAGCGATGGGCCGACATCAACGACGCCTATCTGGCAAATCAACTGGCAGCCGGCAACGTAACTGGCATGCTGACAACCACATCCCGCATCCTGCGCATGATGCTTCAGTCTGCCGTTCTCGCGGTCGGCGCAGTTCTCGTCATCCGGCAGGAAGCGACCGGGGGCATCATGATTGCGAGCTCGATCCTGGTCAGCCGGGCGCTTGCGCCGGTGGAGCTTGCCATCGGCCAATGGAGGGCTTTCGTTGCTGCCCGGCAAAGCTGGGCGCGGCTTGTCAGCCTGTTGGAGATCATGTCCGCCGGACACCCGAGTGTCAGCTTGCCGGCACCCAGATCAAAATTGACGGTGGAGAACCTGAGCCTCGCGTCTCCGGGCAGCCGTGAACTCATCCTTCGCAACATCTCTTTTGACATATCGGCCGGGACCGTACTCGGGGTCGTTGGTCCCAGCGCCTCGGGGAAATCGTCGCTCGCTCGTGCGGTCACCGGCCTCTGGCCAACTGCGATCGGTTCGATACGCCTTGATCACGCCGCCCTCTCGCAATGGGATCCCTCAGACCTGGGGCGCCATGTCGGCTATCTTCCGCAGGATGTCAGCCTCTTCGACGGTTCGATTGCCGACAACATCGCCCGCTTTGAAAAGCAGCCTTCATCGACATCAGTTGTCGCTGCTGCAAAATCTGCCGGCGTCTATGACATGATCGTAAAGCTCCCGCAGGGCTTCGATACCATGATCGGGGAGAGCGGCTCTCGGCTTTCGGCTGGGCAGCGGCAGCGTATCGCACTTGCGCGTGCGCTCTACGGAGAGCCGTTTCTGGTAGTGCTGGACGAACCCAATTCAAATCTGGACGCCGAAGGCGAGGCGGCTCTGACCCAGGCCTTGCTGGATGTCGGTGCGCGGGGCGGCATTGCAGTGGTCATCGCCCACCGGCCGAGCGCTTTGGTCGCGGCTGACATGGTGATGGTCATCGCCGGGGGGCGGTTGCAGGCTTTTGGACCTAAGGACACGGTTCTCGTAAACCCGGCGAGGCAACCGATCAAACAGAGTGCGGTCCGACTGATGGTCGCCAGCGAGGATGCTGGATCATGAGCGGAGGAAAGCTTCCACCCAGCGAGGGTTCGATACGCCGACTTTCCGCTGTGATGCTTGGGACGATCGCCCTGCTCGTCGGTGTGATGGGTGGCCTTGCTGCGACCACGGAGATTTCGGGTGCGGTCATCGCCCCCGGAACGCTTGCGGTCGACAGCTATGTAAAGCCAATCCAGCATCTCAAAGGGGGGATTGTCGCCGCCATTCAAGTCAAGAACGGTGACCGTGTCGATGCTGGCCAGCTTCTGATCCATCTCG
This sequence comes from Rhizobium lusitanum, assembly GCF_014189535.1. Lineage (NCBI taxonomy): Bacteria > Pseudomonadati > Pseudomonadota > Alphaproteobacteria > Hyphomicrobiales > Rhizobiaceae > Martinezella > Martinezella lusitana. Next base: position 53,775 of record NZ_CP050307.1, read on the forward strand.
ACGATACCCAAACGAGCGCCAATCTCGCGATCATACGAAAACGTCTGGATGAACTCTCCGCGAGGACCGCACGGCTTGTTGCTGAACGCGACGGCGCGCCAGCGATCGTTTTTCCGGCGGAATTGCTTTCGCGGGCCGGTGAGGATGAAATCGCGCGGACGATCACCGGCGAGAGACGCCTGTTCGGCGATCGATTTGCATCCAGGCAAAGCCGCAAATCACAGCTGGACGAGCGTATCCGGCAGCTGGGCCAGGAAGCGGTCGGTCTGGTTGCGCAAGAGAATGGCAAGCGCATCGAGATCGATCTGATCGCCAAAGAGCTTTCGAGCCTCCAGCGGCTATTCGATAAGGGCATCGTCCCGGCGGCGAAAGTCTATGCGCTGCAGCGCGAGAGCGCCAGCCTGACTGGAGAGCTCGGCAACCTCGTTTCGAGCATCGCGCAGTCCAAAGGCAAGATGACGGAGACGGAATTGCAGATCACGCAGGTCGACGACGATCACAGCGCCGAGGTGTCGGAGCAGTTGCGTCAGGCACAGAGCGACACCGGCCAGTTTATGGAGCGATTGATCGCCGCGGAGGACGATCTGAAGCGGATCGATATAAGAGCGCCGCAGGCTGGCATCATCGATCATCTGAGCGTGCATGCGGCGGGCGCCGTGATATCACCCGGCGAAACTGTTATGCAGATCGTGCCGGATCAGGATGCGCTCGTCGCTGAGCTTAAACTTTCGCCGCAGGACATTGACCAGGTGACCGTCGGGCAGCCGGTCATGCTGAGGTTTTCAGCCTTCAATCAGCGGGACACGCCTGAACTCAAGGCAGAGATCACCAAGATCTCAGCCGAACTGACCACCGACCAGCATTCCGGTGCAAGTTACTATGTCCTTCGCGCCCGCATATCGAAGGAGGAGTGGAGCCGGCTTGGGAAGCTGACTGCCGTCTCCGGCATGCCGGTCGAGGCATTCCTGCAGACCGGCGAAAGAACGGTACTCACCTACCTGGCGAAGCCGATGGCGGACCAGATGGCCCGAGCCTTTCGCGAAGAATAGTTCTTTGTTATCACAAGTAATTTTGAAAACTTTCTGCGGTGGTAATAATATACTGTGTAATATCAATTGGATAAATGGCAATATTACTTTAGTTATTGATTTTATATGTTTTAGATCGCAGGATAAGACGTAATTTTACCTTGGAGGAGGCCGAAATGTTTAAGCGAATTCCGATAACAGCGTCGAATTTAACCAACCATCAAATCGGCACGGACGATATCCTGGTGGCGCCAGATTCGACCAGTATTCTTTATGGTGATGCCGGAGGGAGCCTGTTGAAACACTCGACGGGTGGCAACGATAATCTGACCATACATGGCTCGGGTAACTTTTATGGCGATGCCGTCAAAAACATTGCTGACCACGCGATCGGCGGCGATGATATTCTGTCCGCGCAGATAACCGGGCCAATCGGCTCCACGGCCAATTTGTATGGGGACGGGGGCGGAAGCATCTCTGACTGCGCGAAGGGCGGCAATGACGTTCTCAGTGCGGCTTCAAGTTCAACCAACATCGCAGTCGCGATGTATGGTGACGCCGGAAAGCACATGTCGGGCCATGCAGCGGGAGGCGATGATACCTTTAAGCTTTCTGCTTTTCAGAACACGTTCACAATCTATGGAGACGCTGGCGGCGACATGAAGGATCATGCCGTTGGTGGTAACGACACAGCCACGGACGGCAGCTCTGAAGGGTTCGTTACATTCTACGGCGATGCGGGCAGAAATATATCCGGTCACGCGCATGGCGGTAATGACGTTCTCAATACAGGTCTCGAAGACAGCGTGACTTTTTACGGCGATGCTGGCGGCAATCTCGGCGATCATGCCGTTGGCGGCAACGATACCATGAACGTTGCTTCTGTCGGGGCCGTTCTGGCCTATGGCGATGCGAAGAGCATGTCGGGTCATGCCCACGGTGGTGACGACAGCCTTATCGTTAGGGCGCAACAAACCGCGAATGATATACTCGTGGGTGATGCGCAAACGATGTCGGGCAATGCTCATGGAGGCGACGACGTGCTGAATGTCGACGCCGTTCGCCACAGGGAAGGGTCTATTACTCTTATTGGCGACGCCCAAACGATGTCTGGTCATTCTCGTGGCGGCAACGATACTCTGATCAGCGGCAACGGAAACGACGATATGTGGGGTGACGCGCAGGTAATGGTTGGTCACGCCAAAGGTGGAAACGACACGTTCGTGTTTAAATTCAATAACGGCCAGGACAAAATCGGGGATTTTGGTCAGGGCGCTTACGGCGCGGGATCGAATTGGGGAACCGACCATATTGACGTTTCCGCGCTGGGAATCCACGACTTCAGCCAGCTTAATATTTCAGCGTTCGACCCAACCACGCACGACAGCATGATTTTATTCGGTACGGGCGATGTGGTTGTGCACAGCCAGCATGCGCTGATGGCAGACGATTTCTTGTTTGCATAAGCGGCGGAGGGGGCAGAGGTTCTTTTCGCGGATCCGCCGAGCGGCAGCTTCCATTTGATGAAGCTGCCATCGGATGGCGGGGATATCGGATCCCCAGTGATATCGACAGGTTTTGCGTTTTGTTGGCGTTGGATGTTCGCGGTCCATACAGTTTTGGAAGCGCGGGCGGGTTCACTTGCCCTGGAGGTAGACATGTCTACGATTGATCTTACCAAGTACAAGCTGACGTTTGGCGACGAGTTCAACACGCGTAGCATTTCTCAGACGGGCAATGGCACGACTTGGGCAGATATCCGTCCGCAATGGCGTCATGACGCCAATTCCGATATCGGCTTTGGTCATTCTTCATTTGTCGACCCTTCGTCGGGCTACGATCCTTTCAAGGTGAGCAACGGTGTGCTGACGATTACGGCCGTGCCCGACCGCACTGCATCGGGCATGCCCCACAGTTGGGAATCCGGCCTGATCACCACGCAAGGGCATTTTTCGCAAACCTATGGCTACTTCGAGATGCGGGCTGACTTCTCGAACCTTGCGGGAGCATGGAGCGCGTTCTGGCTTCTGCCGAACCATGTGATCTCCGATCCGAACAAAGCCGGGCACTGGCAGGAACTTGATGTCGTAGAAAACTATGGGAGTTTTGAGAAGGGTGTATATAGCGGCATTCACACGACGGATGCGGCGCCGAACGCTAACTGGCAACAAAATTTGCAGGTCTATAGTGAGCTCGCGCACCCAACCGGTTTTCACACATATGGATTGGATTGGAATGCGGATACCATAGGCCTCTACGTCGACGGTCAGCTTATGGGAACGAAGGCCACGCCTAGCGACATGCATGGGCCAATGTATCTGCTGGCCAATCTGGCCACGCAGAACGATCCCCATAACAATGCGGATATTACCAAAGCGCCGATTTCAGAGCAGATCGATTATATCCGGGTGTATTCTCACCTTCCTGCCACTGCCGCCACTCCCCCCGTAACCGTCACTCCGCCAGCGAGCGGCGCATCCACTATCGGTACTGGAGCGGACAAACTCGTTTTTTTGATCAGCGAGGACGCTTATCTCGGCGACGCCCAATACAGGGTTGCGGTCGATGGAAAACAAGTCGGTGGAATTCAGACGGCCCACTCTCATCACGGCTCCGGCCATTCGGACCACTTATTGGTGCAGGGTGATTGGGACAAAGGTAGCCATGATGTCAGCGTGACGTTCCTGAATGACGCTTGGGCCGGAACAACCGCTACGGACCGAAATCTCTACTTGGATGGCGCTACCTACGATGGCGCAGATGTCTCCGGCGCGGAACATGCGTTGATGGGCGTCAGCGCATTCCATTTCCATGTCTTTGATATTTGAATGTTGCATGCCACTGAGGGCACCGTAAAATTAAAGGGTTCTGATCGAAAGTCTCGTCGTCCGCCTTCGCTTATGCAGCCCGCAGGCGTGCGATTTTGTTCCACACTTGCATGACTTCGGTTCGCGGTAACGGTCGGACGGAATATCATGGCGTGGAATGTGAAAGAGATTGGCCACGGGGTCATGCATGGAAACGAAACGCTGAAGATGTCGGGCTGACTTGAAGCCCTTCATGATCCGCTCTCGCCGCCGGGTAGGTTGATGGGAATTCGCCGCCACCAGATCTTCGACCATCCGCAGACTGAGCGGAAAATGAAGATACAGCCAGACGGCATAAGCGATCACTTCAGCGGGAAACCGGTGGCGGCGATAAAGGCGATCACGAGCGACTTGGATCATGCTGCAAGATCGCACAGACCAATCGCCGACAGCTTAACTTTACGGTGCCGCGTTGGCCGTTCTCGGTGTTCGGGCTTTGGTCGCTGCGATCCATTCCAGAGTTCGCGTCTCGGGATCGGCGTTCAGCGTGATGTCGGTGACGACAGCGGCGCTGTCGGCGCCGTTCGCGAACACGCCCGCGATGCGATCCAGGTTTAGGCCGCCGATGGCCACGAGCGGTAGTGGTCCGATCCGGTCCTTCCATTCGCGCAGCCGGTCGAGGCCCTGTGGCGTCCACGGCATTTTCTTGAGGATGGTCGGATAAACCGGGCCGAGCGCGATATAGTCCGGGCTTGCGGCGAGGGCTGTCGCCAGTTCGGCCTCATCATGGGTCGAAAGCCCGAGCTTCAGGCCCGCCTTGCGAATGGCGCTGAGATCGGCAACGGCCAGATCTTCCTGTCCGAGATGGATGAAGTCGCATCCTTCTTCGATGGCAAGCTGCCAGTGATCATTGATGATGAGCTGGCATCGATGCGTCGCGCAGATCGCCTTTGCCCTCTGGATTTCGGCGCGTATCTCCGACGACGTACGATCCTTGATGCGCAACTGCACCAGCTTGACACCGAGCGGCACCAGCCAGGCAATCCAGTCGGCGCTGTCGACGATGAGATAGAAGGGGTCGAGCCTCATGCGAACACCGCCCTTCCGATCACCGGGGTCGATGGCACCGCCATGTCGCGCGGCTCCAGCATGCCGGCGCCAAAGGCCTGTCGGCCTGCATCGATCGCCTTGGCAAAGGCGCCGGCCATGGCGGCGGGGTCGCGGGCGCTGGCAACGGCGGTGTTGAGCAGCACCGCATCGAAGCCGAGCTCCATGACCGTCGTCGCATGCGACGGCCGGCCGATACCGGCATCGACAATCAGCGGGATATCTGGGAAATGCGCCCGCATGGCTCGAAGGGCGGACAGATTGAGCGGGCCAGCGGCGCTGCCGATCGGCGCGCACCACGGCATCAGGACCTTGCAGCCCGCTTCCAGCAATCGTTCGGCCACCACCAGATCGTCGGTCGTATAGGGAAAGACGTCGAAGCCTTCGCTGGCGAGAATGCGTGCGGCCTCCACTAGCCCGAAGACATCTGGCTGCAGCGTGTCGTGATTGCCGATGACTTCAAGCTTGATCCAGTTGGTCTGGAATACCTCGCGCGCCATCTTGGCCGTCAGCACGGCTTCGGAAACGCCGTGACAGCCGGCGGTATTGGGAAGCACGCGAACGCCAAGCGCGCGGATCATCTCGAAGAACGCGCCGCCATTGCGGCCGCCGGCGGTCTCGCGGCGCAACGATACCGTTACGATCTCCGTTGCCGATTGTCTGACGGCCTCTGCGAGAATGGCGGGAGAGGGATAGCGCGCGGTGCCCAATAGAAGGCGGGACGCGACTTCGGTTCCGTAGAGAGCAAGCATGGGTCAGCCTCCTTGCATCGGGGTCAGGATTTCGATCCTGTCATTGTCGTTGAGGGCGTGGTCGGAGCGATCCTCGCGATGAACGAGTTCGCCGTTGACGGCGGTCGCAAGCCAGTCGCCCTCATAATCCAGCGTGATCAGCAGCTCGGAAAGCGTCGTGACAGGGATGGTCTGGGGCTCGCCATTGACGATCAGTCTCATGGGGCAGGCGCTCCTATAGAATTTCGGGAAAAGACAAGATCAGCGGTCTCAGCGGCCATGGCCGGTGCCAGCAGGAAGCCGTGGCGATAGAGGCCGTTGAGGATGACCGCGTTTCCCTCGCGCCTGACGCGCGGAAAATTGTCGGGGAAGGCCGGGCGGATGCCGGCGCCGGTTTCAACGACGGTGGCATCTGCGAAAGCAGGGTGCAGCGCATAGGCGGCGTTCAGCAACTCCATCAGGGAACGCGCCGCGATAGGGCCGTCGAACTCCGTCTCGATCATCGTTGCGCCGACCATGAAAAGGCCGTCGCCACGCGGCACGATATAGACGGGAATACGCGGGTGCAGTAGGCGGACAGGCCTGATGAGTTCGACCTCATCGGTCTGAAGGTAGAGCATCTCGCCTCGCACCCCGCGTAACTCGCGGGTCTCTCCAATGCGTGCGCCGCCGGTGCAGTCGACAATATCGTCGAAACCCTGTTCGGTCGGATTCTCGCTGGCGAAGGTGACACCCTGTCTGCCAAGCTTCTCCTGCAGCGCCCTCAACACTCGCCGTGGATCGAGATGAGCTTCGCGCGAAAAGAACAGGCCTTGCCGGAAGCGCCCGGCAAGTGCCGGCTCCAACGTGGCCAAAGCTTCTTCTTCCACCCATTCATAACCCGTGGTGCGGCTAGCGAAGCGCTTCAGCTCGCCGTGATCGCGGGCCGGAGTGACCACCAGCGTCCCGTTTCTGTGTACCTCTCCAGGTAGGATCGCATCCCACCGATCGGGAGCGTCCATGCCACGTAAGAGCACGGCCTCCTCGGCGCTTTCACGCTCGCACCAGGGCGCCAGCATCCCGCCCGCGAGCCAGGATGCGGCATGGCCGAACCCTGGGCGCGGGTCGAAGACGGTGATGTCGGCGCCGCGAGCGTAGAGCTCATGCGCGACGGTGAGGCCGGCGACGCCGACCCCTTTGACAAGGACGCGCATCTCAGCCGGCCGAAGGCTCGACGGCATCGATCGGCATATAGAGATCGCCGCCCTCGCGATATTTTGCCGCCATTGCCTCCAGACCCTCCTTCTGCGCCTCGGCGCGGATGTCGTGGGAGATCCGCATGGAGCAGAATTTCGGGCCGCACATGGAGCAGAAATGCGCGACCTTGTGTGCCTCCTTCGGCAAAGTCTCGTCATGGAAGCTGCGGGCGGTTTCCGGGTCCAGCGAGAGGTTGAACTGATCCTCCCAGCGGAATTCGAAGCGGGCACGGGAGAGCGCGTCGTCGCGCAGTTGCGCTGCCGGATGCCCCTTGGCGAGATCGGCGGCGTGGGCGGCGATCTTGTAGGTGATGACGCCGGTCTTGACGTCGTTGCGATCCGGAAGACCCAGATGCTCCTTAGGCGTAACGTAGCAGAGCATCGCCGTGCCGAACCAGCCGATCATCGCCGCACCAATGCCGGAGGTGATGTGGTCGTAGCCGGGCGCGATGTCGGTCGTGAGCGGCCCGAGCGTATAGAAGGGCGCCTCGCCGCAGACCTTGAGCTGCTTATCCATGTTCTCCTTGATCTTGTGCATCGGCACATGGCCGGGGCCTTCGATCATCACCTGGCAATCCTTAGCCCAGGCGATCTTGGTCAGCTCTCCCAACGTTTCCAGCTCGGCAAACTGGGCGGCATCATTGGCATCGGCGATCGAACCGGGGCGCAGGCCGTCGCCGAGCGAGAAGGAGACGTCATAGGCGCGGCAGATGTCGCAGATCTCCTCGAAATGCTCGTAGAGGAAGCTTTCGCGGTGATGATGGAGACACCACTTGGCCATGATAGAACCGCCGCGCGAGACGATGCCGGTGACGCGATTGACGGTGAGCGGAATGTAGTGGAGCCGCACGCCGGCATGGATGGTGAAATAGTCGACGCCCTGTTCGGCCTGCTCGATCAGCGTGTCGCGATAGACCTCCCAGGTCAGGTTCTCGGCAATACCTTCGACCTTCTCCAGCGCCTGGTAAAGCGGCACGGTGCCGATCGGTAGCGGTGAGTTGCGGATGATCCATTCGCGGATATTGTGGATATTGCGGCCGGTCGAAAGATCCATGACGGTATCGGCACCCCAACGCGCCGCCCAGACCATCTTTTCGACCTCTTCGGCCATCGACGAGGTGACGGCGGAATTGCCGATATTGGCGTTGATCTTCACCAGGAAATTGCGGCCGATGATCATCGGCTCGGCTTCCGGATGGTTGATATTGGCAGGGATGATCGCCCGTCCCGCCGCGACTTCCTGACGGACGAACTCGGGCGTCACATGATCCGGAATATGGGCGCCGAAGCTTTCGCCGTCGCGAACCATGGCCTCCGCCTGCGCCTTGCGGCCGAGGTTTTCGCGGATGGCGATGAACTCCATCTCGGACGTGATGATGCCGGCGCGCGCATAGGCGAGCTGGGTGACGGCCTTGTCGTCCTTTGCCCGCAGCGGCTGGCGCAGCGTGGGAAATTCCGGTGTCAGCCGCTCGCCGCTAGCAAAGCCGTTGTCCTCGGGGCGGACATGGCGGCCCTGATAGGATTCGACGTCGCCACGGGCGAGCACCCATTCGCGGCGCAGATCAGGGAGACCCTGCTCGATACGAATGTCGGCACCCTCGATTGTGTAGGGGCCGGAGGAATCATAGACGATGACAGGCGGCTCGCCCGATGTCGGGTGGAGGCTGATTTCGCGCATCGGCACGCGAATGTCTGGGTGGATGTCTCCCGGAATGTAGATCTTCCGGGATGCCGGCAAGGGGCCGGTGGTGACTGTCGGGGTTACATTCTTTGCGGCGATATTCATGGTTTGAGGCTCCAAGTTGCGATTGGAGACCCAGTCCTCAGCCGGAATGATGAAAAGACGCCGGCTCAAGGATTCCACGCGTGAATCCGTAAGCCTTTCGAGCGCTTGCACCGTCCCTACGCCAGTATGAACTGGATCAGGTTCAACGGGTCACTGCGCCACAATCGGCAAAGCCGAGTTGTCCAGCAGTATCTCAGCCCCTTGCCGGGACCCCCCTGGTGAATGTCGTGAAGGCTATGCTTTCGGTTCGGGTCATGTCAACCCCGCAGGTGAGGCGATGACACTGAGGCTTGGCCGCGAGGCTGTCCGGCCAAGCGACACTGCTACGTCTTGGGCGCGCTCGTCGTTTCGCGGGTGACGAGTTCGAAGCCGACATCCAGACGGCTCTCCGTCGGTTGCGGGACGGTGCCGTCCGGCTCCAGGATAGCCAGTAGCAACTCTCCGGTTTTTCGACCGATCATTGCGGCATCGACGCGGATGGTCGACAAGGCCGGCACGCATTGGCGGGCAATGTCGAAATCACCGAAGCCGAGAATGGAAAGGTCGTCCGGGATGACGATCTTGCGGCGGTGACATTCCATCAGCGCGCCGACGGCGGAAATGTCGGAAACCGCAAAGACGGCCTGAACGTCGGGCGCCCGCTGGAGAAGCGTGCTCAGCGCCTCAGCCCCGTGATCGTAGGACGAGGGCGCGGCATTCTGGCGAACGATGAAGTCGTCGGAAAGATCTGCCTCACGGAGGGTCGCGGCAAATCCGAGCAGGCGACTTTCGCCGCGAAAGTCGGTAGCGTCCGCGGTCACGGCCGATCCGATGGCGCCGATGCGGCGATGGCCGAGAGAGATGAGATGCCGGGCCGCCAGCCGCCCGACCTCGTAGTTGGAAAAGCCGACCGCATGGTCGATTGGGTGTTCCGACGCGTCCCAGATTTCGACGATCGGAATGCCCGCCCGCAGCAGCATCTCGTTGGTCGCCTTGGTGTGGACCGCGCTGGCGATGACGATCGCATCCGGGCGTCGCGCCAGCATGGCGCGAACGATGCGCTCCTCCTCCGCCAGGCTGTACAGGGTATAGCCGATCAGGAGCTGGTAGTCGGCGGCGCGCAGCGCACCCGCGAGGCCCTGTGCGGTGTCGGCGAAATTGGCGTTGGTCAGCGTCGGCAGGATCGCGGTGATGAAGTTGGTCCGGCGCGAGGAAAGTGAGCTGGCGGTCCGGTCCGGCACGTAGCCGAGTTGCTCGATCGCCGTCATCACGCGATTGCGTGTTGGTTCGGCGACCAGCGTCGGATCAGCCAGCACGCGCGACACGGTCATCTTCGAAACGCCGGCAAGCCGCGAGACGTCGCTCATGGTCGCCTTGCGGGATATGTCTGAAGGATGCGCCACGTTTTCCCCTGTTTTTGGTTCACGCAATCCGTTGGTAGACGAGATGATAGAACCGGCCGTCGCACATGCTCATCATCTCGTCGGTGATGGCGCGACCTTCCAGGCGAACGGGCGAGACGAGTGCCTCTTCCACAGCTTCCATCGTCGGATAATCGATTTCCTGGACCATGATGATCGGCGCGGCTCCGGGGTCGCTACGCCCGGTGCGCATCACACGCACTGCCTGGGCATTCGGCATGCGCTTCCACACGGGTAGCAGCTTTTCCTCGACGATGCGAAAGAATTCCTCTTCGCGGCCGGCATGGATTGCGCCCTCGAAAATCGCGGACCGTGTGAACATGAATTTTCCTCCCTTGAGACTGTGTCGAAACAGCGGTGTCTTATCTGACTTGCAATGATACCGGTAACATGTTCTATTGCAACCACCAACCGAAATGGCGCGAGCCGGATCGGGAGCGGCGGATGAATGTTGGGATTATCATTCTAATTCCGCGAGAACGGAGTAATCGGTTCAGGACTGCTGGCTTTGGCAGGGCGGTTTTTTCATTCAGTTTTCCTATGTTACCGCAAACATAGGTGCCGTGAATAAGTTGGTAGTTTCCACCGCGAGAGCTCCGGGGAGTGGGCAGCGGCGGAGTGTGACAAAGCAACAGATGGAGGAGCATCATGAACATTTCGAAATCCCTGCGCGGGGTCATGGCAGCGGTCGGTATTGTCGCCACGGGGCTGCTCGCGACGACACAGGCGCATGCGACGACGCTGAACGACATCATTTCGCGCGGCAAGGTGCGCATCGGCGTTCTCACCGGTGCGCCGCCGATGGGCATGATCGATGAAAAGGGCAATCCGAGCGGCTATGACGTCGACGTCGCCAATCTGATTGCCGGCTATCTCTCTCTGCCGGTGGAACTGGTTCCGCTGACGCCGCCTTCGCGTATTCCGGCGTTGCAGACCGGCAAGGTGGACTTCCTCGTCGCAACACTGGCGCCGACCGGCGAGCGGGCGAAGACGGTGATGTTCACCCAGCCCTACAGCGCTTTCAACATGGACATCATTTCCGGTCCGGACCAGAAATTTACCCAGCTGTCGGATCTCCAAGGCAAGCGCGTGGCGGTGAACCGTGGTTCGTCGCAGGAAACGGCATTGCGCAAGGCGGCGGTTCCCGGTCTAGAAATCGTTGTCTATGAGGATGATTCCACCAGCGCGCAGGCGCTGATCGCCGGCCAGACCGACGCGGCGGCCGTGCCGTCCACGGTTGGCGAGGCGATCATCAAGCAGCGTCCGGATGCGGGTCTGCAGGTCGGCTTCACCTTCTTCCAGCAGGGTAACTCCATGGCGACGAAGATCGATGATTTCGAACTGCGCCAATGGCTGAATACCTCAATCTATCTCATGAAAGTCTCCGGTGATCTCGACAAGATCTCGGTGAAGTGGACCGGCCGGCCGATGGCGCAGCTTCCGTCCTTCTGATCGGGTTTGCGTCCGTGCCCGCCGGCGGAAAACATTCGCCGGCGGGCCGCGAAACCTCAACGGAGGTCCTTTTCCATGTCCTATACATTTCAATTCAGCGCCCTGGCGCAATATCAGGGTGAGTTCCTGAGCGGTCTCTGGTTGACCATCAGGCTTTCGGTTCTGTCCATCATCCTCGGCTCGGCCTTCGGCATCGTGCTTGCCTCGCTGCGTTCCGTCCGGGGCAGGTGGGTGCGGTTTCTGGTCGACGCCTATGTCGAGGTCATCCGCAATACGCCCTTCCTGGTCCAGCTTTTCATCGTCTATTTCGGGCTGCCGGGTATCGGCCTGAGGGTTGGCGCCGATACGGCTGCACTGATCGGCATGACCATCAATCTCGCTGCCTATTCGACGGAAATCATCCGAGCGGGTATCGAGGCGGTGCACAAATCCCAGATCGAGGCGGGCGAGGCGCTCGGCTTCACGCGCTTCCAGATCTATCGCCATGTCATCATCGTGCCGGCCGTTGCCAAGGTCTATCCGGCGCTGTGCAGCCAGTTCGTGCTGATGATGCTGGCATCGAGCGTCTGCTCGGCGATCTCGACCCATGAACTAGCCGCCTCGGCCGCCTTCGTGGAATCGCAGACCTACCGGTCCTTCGAGGTCTATATCGTCGTCACGCTGATGTATCTGGCGCTGGCGCTGGTGCTGCGCGCCGGTCTCGCGCTCGTCGGGATGTGGCTCTTCGGCCGCCGCGTCGCGCGTCGCACGATCACGGCCCTGCCGGAGGTACAGGCATGACACTCAGAACATTCGGCATCAATGAATTCACCTTCCTGGTGCAATCGCTGCAATGGACGGTCGTTCTGACGATCATCGCGCTGATCGGTGGTGGGCTCCTGGGCTTTGCCGTGGCGCTCGCCCGCACCTCGTCGATCAAGGCCGTGCGTATCGCCGCCGGCACCTATATCCAGGTGATCCAAGGCATTCCGGTCCTGATGATCCTCTTCCTGTCCTATTACGGGCTGAGCCTTGCCGGCTTCGAACTGCCGCCGCTGATTGCCGCGGGTGCGTCGATGACGATCTATGCCTCCGGCTATCTGGCGGAGATCTGGCGGGGCTGCATCCAGGCCGTGCCCAAGCCGCAATGGGAGGCGTCCGAGTCGCTCGCCATGACCCGATTGCAGCAATATCGCTACGTCATCCTGCCGCAGGCGATGCGGATTTCCCTACCGCCGACCGTCGGCTTTGCCGTGCAGGTGGTGAAGAACACCTCGATCACCTCGATCATCGGCTTTGTCGAACTCGCCCGTGCCGGGCAGCTCATCAACAATGCGACGTTCCAGCCGTTTCGCGTCTTCATCGCGGTGGCGATCCTCTATTTCGTCGTCTGCTACCCATTGTCCCAGCTGTCGCGTTGGCTGGAAAGGAGGCTTCATGCCGGAAGTAATCGTTGAAAATGTTCACAAGAGCTTCGGTGCGCTCGAGGTTCTGAAAGGTGTGTCGCTGAGCGTCGGACGGGGCGAGGTCTTCGCGCTGATTGGCCGCTCCGGGTCCGGAAAGAGCACGCTGCTGCGCTGCATGAACGGGCTGGAGAGGATCAATTCCGGCCGGATCGAGATTGCCGGCCATGCGCTCGGCGGCGATGCCAAGTCGCTGAGGGATCTCAGAACCGATGTCGGCATCGTCTTCCAGAGCTACAATCTCTTTCCGCACCTGACGGTGGGTGAGAACATCATGCTGGCGCCGCGCATCGTCAAGGATGTCAAGAAGGCGGCAACCCGCGAGATCGCCCGCGAAGTGCTGCAGCTCGTCGGCCTGTCGGAGAAGTTCGATGCCTATCCGGATCAGCTGTCCGGTGGCCAGCAGCAGCGCGTGGCCATCGCCCGCTCGCTTGCCATGCGGCCGAAGGTGATGCTCTTCGACGAGGTGACCTCCGCGCTCGACCCGGAACTGACTGAGGAAGTGCTGCTGGTCATGGAGCGACTGGCGCGCGACGGCATGACGATGATCCTCGTGACGCACGAGATGAGCTTTGCCCGGCGCGTGGCGACCCAAACCATCTTCATGCACAAGGGCACGATCTGGGAGCAGGGGCCGTCGGCGGAGCTGTTCGCCAACCCGCAAACGCCCGAGCTGCGCCAATTCGTGAAATCCGACGTGAAATGACCCTCGTTCAAAGTTTGAGTTGATCCATGACCGTAGACATCCTGCAGCTCTGCCCGCTGACGCCCTTTCTCGAAACGGAGTTGGCCAAACGATTTACCATCCATCGCCTCTTCGAGATGGAGGACAAGGCGGGCTTCCTGGCGGCCAATGGCGATAGCATTCGCGTCGCCGTCACAGGCGGTCACCTCGGTATTCCGGCCGATCTGGCCGCCGCCCTTCCAAAGCTCGAAATCGTCGCAATCAACGGCGTCGGCTTCGACAAGGTCGACCTGGCCGAGGCGAAGCGGCGGGGCATCCGTGTCTCCAACACGCCGGATGTGCTGACGGCCGATGTCGCGGATCTGGCGCTCGGGCTGATTCTTGCCTTTGGTCGGCAATTGCCGCGTGCCGATGCCTATGTCCGGGCCGGCAAATGGCTCTCGGCCGATATGGGGCTTTCGACGCGGGTCGCCGGTCGCCGCTACGGCATTTTCGGGCTCGGCCGCATCGGCATGGCGATTGCGAGGCGCCTCGAAGGTTTCGACGCCCGCATTTCCTATTCGGCACGCTCGAAGCGGGATGTGCCTTACGACTATCATGAGACGCTTGTCGCGCTTGCCGCAAATTGCGATGTCCTCATTCTCGCCGCCGCCGCCACGGCCGAAACCAGGCATGTCGTCAACGCCGAAGTGCTCGATGCCCTCGGGCCGTACGGCACGCTCGTCAACGTGGCACGCGGCTCGCTGGTCGATGAGCAGGCGCTGGTCGTCGCCTTGCGGGACCGGCGGATCGGTGGCGCAGCACTTGATGTCTTCGAGGATGAACCCCGCGTGCCGGAGGAGCTGTTCGGCATGGACAACGTGCTTCTGGCCCCGCACCTTGGCAGCGCCACGCACGAGACACGGCGGGCGATGGCCGATCTGGTGCTTGCCAATCTCGATGCCCATTTCGCCGGAATGCCGCTACCGACAGCTGTCGTTTGATGAGTTGAAGCTGGATTTTGCTGGCGAAAAAATGAGCGGAGGCAAAGCCGCTCATCTGATCTGTGACCCTATCAGGGATTGAATTTCTTCAGCCATTCCAGCGTTGCCGGAACCAGGTGGCTATCGATCGTCTCGGGCCCGGTAAAGGCATTGAAAACATGATCCATGTCGAAAACGTCCAGACGCTCTTCGCCATCGTGATAGTCGAGAAGAGCCTGGCCGGATGCCGGCTGGGGCGTGACCGTCGTATCCTTGCTGCCAACAATGACTTGCAGCGGACCGGGGTAATGCGCAATCGCCGCGATCGTGCTGGTGGTCGGCATTTCCTTGAAGAAGGAAGCCTTCAGCGTGGTATCGACGCCCCACGGTAATTTGGCGGTGATCTCGGTGTCCGAAGGGCTGGTCAATCCTTTCGCGACATTGTCTGCGCCGAGGAGGCTGCCGTAGGTGTAAAGCGGCGTCACCACCGGCGCCCACAAGGTCACGGATTTGACCTCCGGTCGCGCCCTTGCCACATGGGCGCCAACGAGGCCGCCCTGGCTCCATCCGAGGATGGATATCCTGGAGCCGTCGACCTTGTCGCTGGCCTTCAGCCAGTCCACCGCCGCGATGCCATCCTTGATCTGGCCGGAGAAGGTGGTGTCAGCCCATTTGCCGTCGCTCTCCCCGGATCCGCGAAAATCGATCCGCAGGCTTGCATAGCCGCTTTCGGCAAGAAGCCGGGCGCTGCGCGAAAAGACCCCGTCCTTGGTGTCCTTGATTGCCAACTCGTCGCGCGAGCCACCGAAGCCGTGGAACATGACAACGACGGGCGCTTTGGGGTTGTTATCGATCGTCGATAGCGTGCCGATCACTTTTTGCCCATCGACGCTAAAGGAAACCTTCGTCTCGGCGGCGGACGCGAAACTGGAGACGGCCGCCACGGCCAGGCACACGAGCCCAAATTTGCTCGCCTTCGTCATTCCAAACATCTTAAATCCTCAATGGCCACGGGTGTTGCAAATACCGATGAAGACTAGAGAAAAAGGCGGTGCGGTCAAGGACAGGCCGGGGTGTTGTTACGCCGCAGTCCCGCCCGTCACCTGGCGGCTTTTCCGGCTCTCATGCAGCAGCCAGTCCCGGAATGCGATGACGCTGTGTTTTTGCGACTTGCGCTCGGAATAGACGGCCCAATAGGATTCGCTGGAGCGAACCGGCTTTCCTAGCGGCAGATGCAGCTCGCCGCTCTCCAATTCGCGTTCGACATATTGCACCGGCACAACCGCAAGGCCGAGACCGCTGACGGCTGCATTGATGAGCATCTCGCTATGGGCAAAGCGGACCCCCTGGATCGCGCCGCTGTAGCTCAGATTGGCAGCCCGCAGCCAGTTGAGCCAGAGGCTCGGTCTGCTGGCATTCTGAAGCGTGGGAAACTGGGCGAAATCGAGCCAGTCGAGCTTCGTCGTCGCCGGGATCAGCTTTGGCGAGGCAACGACAGCAAGCTCCTCCGGGAAAAGCAATGAGGCGCGTGCATTCCTCCAGGAGCCGACGCCGCGCAGGATGGCGATATCGATCCGGCTGTGGTCGAAATCGAGCTTGGGATCGACCAGCATGATCTCGATCGGCATATCGGGATTTCCCTGCACAAAGCCTTCGAGCCGGGGTGCGAGCCATCGCGCGGCAAGCGTGGGATAGGCGCCGATCATCAGCGACGCATCGGCCTTGCGCCCGCGCACGACATCGATGGAGACCTCCTCAAGCTTGTTGAGCGTCTGTTCGATCTCCTGAAAATACTTGGCCCCCGGATCGGTCAGCACGAGCCTCGATCCGGAGCGCTCGAAGAGCCGGACGCCGAGATAGCGTTCGAGATTCTGGATATGGCGGCTGATGCCGCTTTGCGTCATCGCAAGCTCCTCCCCCGCCTTCGTAAAGCTCATGTGGCGAGCAGCAGCTTCGAATGCTTGCAGGGCCGGTAATGAAGGAAGGAAGCGACGCATGAAGTCCCTATTATGTCTTCGGCATGACAAATACTCATGACGAACCGAGTTTTCAAGTTTTGTATTTTTGCGCGCGACAGGCCATTAATCGGGCAATTGTAATAGGTGCGCGAAAATTAGACGCCCGCAAAGGAGCGAGAATCTTGCAAGCCCGCATTTGCGACGGCGAAACTCTCAAGCTTCAACCCGAGCTAGAGTGGCTACTCTAGCTTACACATCGAAGCGTTGGAGCGGCTCCTTCGCGTTGCAATCAAGCACATCATCAATCATCAAACAAAAAAGGGGAATGAACATGATGAAACGCAGAGATTTCGCAGGCCTCATCGGGGTTGCCGCGACCGGTGCCGCAGCGGTGGCATTGTCCACTCCCGCCGTGGCCCAGACGGCGCCGAATGAATCGACCTTCGACCGGATCCGCAACAGCAAGAAGCTGCGCGTCGCCGGCATCGTGGGGACCGAGCCCTATTACCACAAGGATATCGCGACCGGCGAATGGTCCGGATTCTGTATGAGCATGGCGCGCGATCTCGCCAAGTCGATGGAAGCAGAGGTCGAGATCAGCGAAACCACCTGGGGCAACGCCGTGCTCGACCTGCAGTCGAAGAAGATCGACATCATGTTCGGCCTCAGCCCCACGCCGAGCCGGGCGCTGGTGGTCGAGTTCACCCGCCCGATCATGCAGAACACGTTTACCGTCATCGCCAAGCCGGGCCTGGAACCGAAGACCTGGGACGAGCTGAACAAGCCGGAGATCCGCGTCGCTGTCGATATCGGTTCGACCCATGACCTTTTGCGCGCCGCGTCTTGCCGCAGGCGACACTGGTTGCGCTGAAGTCGGCCGACGAAGCGACGCTTTCGGTTCAGGCCGGTCACGCCGATTTGGTGATCCAGGTGGCCATGCTGTCGCTGGTGACGATCAAGAAGATCCCAAATCTCGGCAAGATCTTCGTTCCGACCCCGATCGTCCGGCAACCGACCTGCGCCGGCGTTCGTGTCGAGGACAGCGCCCGTTTTCGCACCTTCGTCGACAATTGGCTGGAGTATAACCGCTCCTCCGGTGTGGTGACCAGCTGGATCACCTCCAGCCTTGAACTGGTTGGCGTGCAAAAGCAGGAAATCCCCGCCGAGATTCAATTCTGACGTGGGCAATCGGGCCGCGCGGCAACGCCCGGCCCGGACGCTCGCTCGGTGCTTCCTAGTGTAAAGGTTGCCAAGTCATGTCTGATCCTGCCAATGCGCTCGGTATCATCATGCTGGACACGACATTCGAACGTCCGGTCGGTGATGTCGGCAACGCTGAGAGCTGGCCCTTCCCCGTTCTCTATCGGATAGTGCCCGGGGCAACCGCGAGAACCGTGGTTGCGGGGCGGGACGAGAGCCTTCTCGATGCGTTTGTCGCCGCCGGCGAAGAGTTGCAGCGGCAGGGTGCGCGCGCACTCACCACCTCCTGTGGCTTTCTCGTGCTCAGACAGTCGCTGTTGGCAAGCCGGCTGTCGCTGCCGGTGGCGACATCGAGCCTGATGCAGATCCCGCTCGTCATGCGGTGCCTGCCGGCGGGCAAGCGCGTCGGGGTGGTGACCTACGAGCGCAATTCGCTGACCCCAGCGCATTTTGCACAGGCCGGCGCTGATCCCGACACACCGACCATGGGGTTGCCGAAAGAAGGGTATTTTCACGGACTGATCGAGCGTGGAGAGGCTTATGATCGGGACAATCTCGAACGGGAGCTGACCGAGGCCGTGCAGGACCTGCTTGCGCGCGAGGCCGACATCGGCGCGATCGTTTTCGAGTGCACCAACCTGCCGCCGTTTTCCGGGGCAATTGCCCGACGTTTCGGCCTTCCGGTCTTCGACATTCTGACGATGGGCCGTTGGTTGTTTGCGGGAACCCAGGCGGGATAGCTGCAGAATAGAATAAAAGAGGGATATCGCTCAATGGGTTATCAATGGGATTTCGGCTTTCTGCTGCAATATAGCAAGCTGATCTGGATCGGCGCGCTCTACACCTGCGGCTTCACCGTCATAACGGTGATCTCGGGCCTTAGCGTCGGCTGCGTGATTGCGCTGGCGCGGCTTTCCAATTTCAAGATTATCAGCGTGCTCTTGACCGGATTCATCGAGATCTTCCGCTGTACGCCGGTGCTGGTCCAGCTTGTCTGGTGTTATTACGCGCTGCCGATCCTGTCGGGCATCGAACTGACGCCGGCGGTGGCGGCGTTCATCACGCTGACGCTCTACGGCGCTTCGTTTTATAGCGAGATCATTCGCGGGGGTATCGTCTCCGTCGATGCCGGACAATGGGACGCCGGTCGAGCCATCGGCATGCGCCGCCATCAGCTCATGCGCCGCGTGATCATGCCGCAGGCACTGAGACGCATGTTGCCGCCGCTGGTCAATCAGAGCGTCCTGCAGTTGAAGAATACGTCGCTGCTGTCGGTGCTCGCCGTGCCGGATCTTCTTTATCAGGGCCAGCTGATCACCTCGGCGAGTTATCGCCCGCTGGAAACCTATACGATGATTGCGGTGATCTATTTCATCATCCTGTTTCCGCTCACACGCCTCGCGCATGGGCTGGAAGCGCGGATGGCAAAATGATGCACGCCGAGAAGGAATGAAGCCATGTCTGACGACAAGATGATCGAACTCGTAGGCGTCAAGAAGTCCTTCGGACCGGTGGAGGTTCTCAAGGATATTACCTTGAGTGTCGGGAAAGGCAGCGTCGTGGCGCTGATCGGCCCCAGCGGCTCGGGCAAATCCACGCTGCTGCGTAGCATCAACCTGCTGACCGTACCCGACAAAGGCTATATCCGGGTGGGAAACCACACGATGGATTTCTCACGCTCGACCGCACTTCCGCGCGACAAGGAACTCGCAGCCTTCCGCGCGAGAACTGGCATGGTCTTCCAAAGCTTCAACCTCTTTCCGCATATGAGCGTAGAGGAAAACGTGATGGAAGGGCCGGCCACGGTGCTTGGCATGACCAAGGCCGAGGCTCGCGAGCGTGCCCATGCGCTGCTGGAGAAGGTCGGGCTGGCGGACAAGGCCAAATCAAAGCCCGAGCAGCTGTCCGGCGGGCAGAAGCAACGTGTCGCCATCGCCCGCGCGCTCGCCATGCAGCCGGAAGTGATGCTGTTCGACGAGGCGACCTCGGCGCTCGATCCCGAGTTGGTTGGCGAGGTTCTCGCGGTGGTGCGCTCGCTGGCTGCCGAAGGCATGACCATGCTCTTGGTAACGCATGAAATGGCCTTCGCCCGCGATGTCGCCGACCAGGTGATCTTCATGCGGGATGGATGCGTCGTCGAACAGGGCGACGCCCGGCAGATGATTGAAAATCCGAGCCATCCGGCGACGCGCAGCTTTCTCAGCCACTTTCATACCGGGCTCGCAGGCCCGCCGCATCCAAGCTGACCGGGCCTGCTCCGCCCGAGCGAGGGCCCTGGCACATGAATTCAAAGCATGAGTTTGACGCAGCAGGACGGCACTCCTGCCTTGCGAAGCCATGCGCAGCACGCAGCGCATGGAACAACATCACCCGCTATTTTCTCGAGGAACCAGAATGCCGAACACCGCCCCAAAGCACATCGCCGTCATCGGATGTGGTATCGTTGGCGCCTGCAGCGCGCTTGCGTTGTTGAAGGATGGGCATCGCGTGACGATCATCGAGCCGGGTGAGCCGGGCGATAGCCAAGCGGCGAGCTATGGCAATGGCGCCTTCCTCAGCCCGGCCTCGATCATCCCCATGTCGGTTCCAGGCCTCTGGAAGAAAGTGCCGGCTTACCTTCTCGACCCGCAAGGGCCATTGACTATCCGCTGGGGACATCTTTTGCCCCTCACGCCATGGCTGCTGCGTTTTCTCAACGCCGGCTCGACGCTTGCCAAGGTGCAGCGAACGGCGAAAATCCTGTCCTCGTTGCTGTCGGATGCCCCGATGCGTCATCGCGCCATCGCAGCCGATTGCGGGCAGCCAGATATGATCCGGCAGGACGGTCTGCTCTATGTCTATCCAGACCGGGCAAGTTTTGAGGCCGACGCTTTCGCCTGGCGGCTGCGGCGCGACAATGGCGTTGGGTGGCGGGAACTGTCGGGCGAGGAGCTACATGCTTTTGAGCCCTCCCTTAACCGGCGCTATACGTTTGCCGCGCTCGTCGGGGCCGGTGGACATTGCACGGACCCCGGTGCTTACGTTGCATTGCTGGTGCAGCGCGCCCTTGGCGACGGCGCTCGCCTGGTAAAAGCAAGCGCGATCGGCTTCCGGATAAAGGACGATCGCCTAACGGCTGTCGATACCGATGCCGGCCCGATCGAATGCGACGGTGCCGTCATCGCGGCGGGGATCCGGTCGAAGGCGCTCGCGAGAATGGTCGGCGATCGTATCCCGCTTGAAAGCGAGCGGGGCTATCATGTCGAGGTTGTCGATCCGAGGACAGGCCCGCGCATTCCGATCATGCCGAGCGATGGCAAGATGGCCAATACCATGATGCCTGGCCGGCTGCGGGCATCGGGGCAGGTGGAACTGGCGAGCGTCGATGCCGCGCCCGACTGGAGGCGGGCGGATATCCTGCTACGGCAGCTTCTCAGCACCTATCCGGCTCTCGGGAATAGCCCGGAGGACCTGACGATCCTGCGCTGGCAGGGCAACCGCCCCTCGACCCCGGACGGTCTGCCCGTCATCTCGCGCTCAAGTGCCACGGCTGATGTCGTGCACGCATTCGGCCATGGTCATATCGGCCTTGCGGCCGGCCCGAAAACCGGAGAGCTGGTGGCTGCCTCGTTTTCCAGACGGCCGCCACCGATCGACATCGGGCCTTTTGCGGCGTCGCGCTTCCGATAGAGCCTTGCCGTCAGCGGTCGATCCGTGTCGACAATATGATCGATGACAGCGTTTTTTCGACGCCATCCATCTCGCCGATCCTGTCGATCACCTTGTCCAGTTCGCTGATCGACGCGGCGGCGATAATCGCGATCAGATCGAAGCTGCCACTGACGGAATAAACCGACCTGACGTGAGGGATCGCCTGCAGTTCCTGCGTCACGCGGCCGAGCATTTTCGCCGTCAATGTGATCAGCACATGCGCCTTTACCAGCCCACTTTCATAGCCGTCCGATAGACGAACACCATAACCGGCGATCACGCCATCCCGCTCAAGACGCTCGATTTTCGTCTGTACGGTCGTGCGCGACAGCCCGAGCTTGCGGGCGAGCGTGGCGGTTGGAATCCGGGCGTTTTCGCTGAGGAAAGACAGCAGTTGCCGGTCTTTTTCCGATAACGTCATTCTGATCAAATCCAACGGCAGTTTGTATGAAATACCAGTTCATTTCTATCATTTCGGCGCTGTGAATCAACCAAGCTGTCGAGAATAAAAAAACTATAAAAATTACGATCACTGTTTGGGGACTGATATGAAAAACATCGTTGTCATCGGCGCTGGCAAGATCGGATCGACGATTGCCCGCCTGCTTGTTCATTCCGGCGAATACAACGTTACGGTTGTCGACCGCAGCGAGGACCACCTTGCGCAGATCGAGACAAGTGCCGCGTTGCGCGTGGCCAAGGTCGACATTGCGGATGCCTCCGCGCTCACCGCAGTCCTTTCCGGCAGCTTCGCCGTTCTCAGCGCCGCCCCGTTCCATCTGACGATCGCCATTGCGGAAGCGGCGGCAAAGATGGGTGTTCACTATCTCGACCTGACCGAGGATGTCGCGTCGACCAGACGCGTGAAGGCCATCGCGCAAACCGCAAACACCGCCTTCATTCCGCAATGCGGGCTGGCACCGGGATTTATCTCGATCGTTGCCAATGACCTCGCCAGCCGTTTCGACAGCCTCGATAGCGTCCGCCTGCGCGTCGGCGCCCTGCCGCAATATCCGTCCAACGCTCTGAACTATAATCTGACCTGGAGCACCGACGGCGTCATCAACGAATATATCGAGCCATGCGAGGCGATCGTCGAAGGGAAGCTCGTTCAGGTTCCGGCGATGGAAGAGCGGGAGGAATTCTCGCTGGATGGCGTTACTTACGAGGCCTTCAACACGTCCGGCGGGCTCGGCACCCTTTGCGAAACGCTGGAGGGCAAGGTCAGGACGCTGAACTATCGCACGATCCGCTATCCCGGCCATGCGGCGATCATGAAAGCGCTTCTGAACGACCTCGGCCTGCGGCATCGCCGCGAAGTCCTGAAGGACATCCTCGAGCATTCTCTGCCGTCGACCCTGCAGGACGTCGTCATCATTTTCGTCACCGTTTCCGGCTGGAGAAACGGCCGTCTCGTGCAGGAAACCTATGCGAACAAGGTCTATAGCGCCATGGTCGCCGGTCGCCCCATGAGCGCCATCCAGATCACCACTGCATCAAGCATTTGCGCAGTACTTGATATGCTCAGCCACGGACACCTGCCCAATAGCGGCTTTGTCCGTCAGGAGGATATCGGGCTCGACCTGTTCCTGAAGAGCCAGTTCGGCCATTATTATGAGCAGGCGGCCGACACGCGACGGATGGCAAGCTGATTTGACGGAAAATTGCCGGTAGACGTTATCGGCGATTACATTGCAGATACTAACGAAGGGAAGGCAGCCGTCCTCCCTTCGTCGTACGCGCTCACTGCGCAAAATATGGCACGAGCCGCGCTGGGCGTTTTCACTGGATCGCGGCGTCGAGCTTCTTCTTCCAGTCGCCACTGTCCAGCTGCTTGCGCATAAATGCATCCACGGCGGCCTTCAATGCCGGGTCCTTGCGCAACAGATAGGCATTGTCGAAATGGGTGAAAGGCTCCTTGACCGCAACCGGGCACAGCACGCCGGGATGCAGCTTGGATTGAATATCCACCTCTATGCCGTCGGTGATCATGATGTCGGCCTTGTCCGCCGCGATCTCGTCGAAGATTGCCTTGTTGTCCGCAAACTCCTCAATCTGCGCCTTGGAGAGGTGCTCATGGGCGAACTTGTCATTGGTGCCGCCTGGATTGACGATCACGCGCACCGAAGGCTGGTCGATCGCCTCCAGCGTCGCATATTTGTCCTTGTCTGCGCAGCGGGCGATCGGGCGCTTGCCGTCGCTGACGTTGGGCACGGAGAAGTCGCCGACTTCGGCGCGCGCGGGGTTGACCGTAATGCCGCCCAGCGCGACGTCGAACTTGCCGGCCTTGAAATCGTCCAGCATGGTCTTCCATGTTGTCATCACAAATTCCGGCTTGACGTTCAGGCTCGTCGCCAGATCCTTGCCCATGGCGATATCAGCGCCGGTCAAGCTGCCATCCGCGCCCTTGTAACTGAAGGGCTTGTAGTCGCCCGTCGTGCCGATCTTGATCACGCCCGCCTTCTGGATCTCCGCCAGCGCGCCGTCTTCGGCCAGCGCCATGCTCGCTGTCAAATTCAGCGCCACAAATACGGTCGCCAGGAAATACGATCTCTTCATTGTTCTCTCTTTCTTCGCATGCTCGAACAGGTCGAATGAACGCAAGAATCGTTCCGAACGGGAACCGGGAGGATGCCCGCTGCCGGATGTCGAGACAATCCACCCTGTTGCCGTGCTTGTGAAGCTCTCAACAGGCATTCATGAATTATGGATATAGCCTCATGCCAATTCTGCCGTCTAATCGGTATGCATGGCGTGGCCTATTTTCTCCTCATCGCAATAACTGAGCGCTCACCATCGGTGGGCGCGAGAGGAAGAGCAATGAAGACGCGTATACTTGGCAAAAGCGGCCTGGAAGTTTCCGCCATCAGCTTTGGCTGCATGGGTTTGAACTTCGGCTATGGTCACGCACTGGGCACGCAGGAAGGCGTTACGCTGATCCGCCAGGCGGTTGAACGCGGTGTCACCTTCTTCGACACGGCAGAGATCTATGGTCCTTTCACCAATGAAGAGATGGTCGGAGAGGCGTTGGCGCCGGTCCGCGATCAGGTGGTGATCGCAACGAAATTCGGCTTCGCGATCGATCCCGAGACCCGGAAGTCGAGCGGCCTGGATAGCCGGCCGGAAAACATCCGCAAGGTGGCTGAAGCCTCGCTCAAGCGGCTGGGCGTTGAGGTCATCGATCTTCTCTACCAGCATCGCGTCGACCCCAACGTACCGATCGAGGATGTGGCCGGTGCCGTCAAGGACCTGATCGCCGAGGGCAAGGTCAAGCATTTCGGCCTGTCGGAACCCGGCGCGCAGACGGTTCGCCGCGCGCATGCCGTACAGCCGATCACGGCGTTGCAGAATGAGTATTCGCTCTGGACGCGCGGTCCGGAAACCAACGGTATCCTTGAGGCCTGCGAAGAGCTCGGCATCGGCCTGGTCGCCTACAGCCCACTCGGCAAGGGCTTCCTGACCGGTGCGATGGGCAAGGATACCAAGCTGAGCGAGAACGACTTCCGCAAGCTCCTGCCGCGCTTCACGCCGGAAGCAATGGAGAAGAACCAGGCCTTGATCGACCTGCTGAAGACCATCGCCGACGCGAAGAGCGCGACGACTGCGCAGATTGCCCTTGCCTGGCTCCTGGCGCAAAAACCTTGGATTGTGCCGATCCCCGGCACCACCAAGCTGCACCGGCTGGAAGAAAACCTCGCGGCCGCCGACATCGAACTGACGCCGGAGGATCTGGCGCGGATTCAGAGCGCGGCCGCCGAGATCGGGATCGAGGGTGAGCGCTATCCCGAGCATCTGCTGAAGACTGTCGGTCTCTGAGACGCCAGGAATTCCTATTGTGATCCGAGCCCGTGCGCCTGTCGCGCGGGCTCTATCCTTTTCAAGATTGGAGCTTGCCGTGTTTGAGAACATTAACGGCACTGGCTTCCGCTCGATCGTACAGGAACTGTAACCCGATGCCCAATCAGGCGAAAACCGCAGTCAAGCAAACGGCAGGAGCTGCTGGTACTCCCCTTGCAGATACTCCTGGGACGGGAAAGATCGTTGGGGCCGCAAGCCACGGATGGCGTGTCCTCGCGGTTCTGAGCGCGCTGATGGGCTTCGCGTCGATCTCGACGGATCTCTATCTCCCCGCCATGCCGACGATGGGCCGGGATCTCGGCGCCGATACGGGCGGGATAGAGCTGACGATCTCCGGCTTCCTCATCGGCTTCAGCCTCGGGCAGCTTCTCTGGGGTCCGGTCGGCGACCGTTACGGCCGGCGCCTGCCGGTGGCGATCGGGCTGGTGCTGTTCGTCATCGGTTCGGCTGGATGCGCCATGGCCGACAGCGCTTCGGCGATGATCGGGTGGCGTATTGTGCAGGCGGTCGGGGCCTGTGCCGGGGTCGTGCTGTCGCGCGCGATGGTGCGCGATCTTTACGAAGGCAGCCGTGCGGCGCAGATGCTGTCGACATTGATGACCGTAATGGCGATCGCGCCCTTGCTCGGGCCGGTCGTGGGTGGACAGATCCTCGCGCTTGCCGGATGGCGGGCGATCTTCTGGACGCTGGTGGGCGTCGGCCTGCTGACCCTTGCGGCGCTGTTCACCTTGCCCGAGACATTGCCGGTCGAGCGTCGAAACCTCCAGCCGCTCGGGCGCGCGATTATCGGATATGGCACGCTTCTGCGCAATCGCCGCCTGCTCGGCTATGCGGGTGCGGGCGGCTTTCTTTATGGCGGCATCTACGCTTACATTGCGGGCACGCCCTTCGCCTACATCACCTATCATCAAGTCCCGGCCGGGCTCTACGGGCTGCTGTTCGCCATCGGCATTGTTGGGATCATGATCGCCAATATCGTGAATTCGCGGCTGGTGTCCCGCTTCGGCGGCGATCGCCTGCTGATCCGCGGCACCGCCGCCACCGCACTTGCCGGCGTCGTGCTTGCCGTGGCGGCATGGACGGACTGGGGCGGACTTTGGGGCCTGGTCGTGCCGCTCTTCCTGTTCATCTCCGCAACCGGCTTCATCGTCGCCAACTCCATTGCCGGGGCACTCACGGATTTCCCCGAGCGTGCCGGCACCGCATCCGCCCTGGTCGGCGCGATCCACTACGGTAGCGGCATCTTCGGCTCGGCACTGGTCGGCACCTTTGCCGACGGTACGCCCTGGCCGATGGGCTGGGTGATCGCCCTTGCCGGGATCGGAAGCTTCGTTTGCGCACGGTCGCTCGCCTCAAGCCGGAAGGTTTGATCGGCATCAATTTGCGTGCTTTGGGCGTGATATCTGTGGTATTGTAACGATAGGGTAAGTCATTCACATGGCTCTCGAAATTGTAATAGGAGGCCTATTCGTCTCGATCAATGTATGGTAGTTTTTCACTACTTTACCGAGTGACGCCCGAGACGCCAGATGACGCCCGACCTTGAAGACCGTCCTGTGCCTAATGAACCTCAAATCAAAGCAGATACATGGTTCGGCATGGCCATTGCTGGTTTTGTTATTGCGATTGTCGCGTTCGTAAGTGCCGGCCTGTGGGTGTTTTCCACGGGTGAAGAGCTGAAAATGGTTCAGAAGGCGCAAGCATTTACGCCGTTCGGAGCGGCTCTGGTTGCGATTGTCACCTTCTTTACAATCGCTTGGCGTGGGGTCCTGAATACGACCCAGCTCGCGTATCAAGCTCAACAACTGGCACACCAAGCCGATCAATTGGCTCAGACCAAAAGGCAAAATGACAGCAAGGATGAGGAGAATCTCGCTAAACTGCTGATGGACGGCGCGAAACTCTTGGGAGATGAGAAGGAATCTCACGTCCTTGCGGGAGTTGCCGCTCTTCAAGCCGTGGTGACTTCTACTAGGGCGACATTCGCTCCGCATGCTATGGATATACTGGCCGACCTCATACAGGCCACTCACGCCGACTACGAGAAGCGCAAAGTCTTCAATGCCGCGAAACAAGCGCTTAACAACGGGGCTGCCAGGGGACAGCGAGCACAACGCTCGTTGAGCATCGATTTCAGTGGATTGAAAATTCCTAATGGAGTTGCAATCAACGGAGTGAGTTTTATTCACTATGTCGATGCGACCTTTTATGATGATCAATTCCAACTTTTCGCAGATATATCCGCCGTCCATTTCAAGGGATGCTTGTTCGAAGAGTGCTCGCTGCCTGCGGAAATGACCGTTTCGCGCGACTGCACTTTTGATAGTTGCAAAATTGCGAAATTTACCACGAGCATGGTCAAGAATAATACTTTTGACGACTGTGACTTCTCGGGCGCGATATATTCCGGATCATCTCCTTTTGGCAGCCGCCTCAAAGAAATAAATCAGAGGCATCCTCTGCATAAGCTTATCAGCGGCGGAAACTACTTTCGTCTAGGTGAACCTGTTAGGTCGAGACATTCCATTGATTGGTCTCTATTTCTCGATTGCTTCCGTGGTTTGGACATTGAAGATTCTGATGAAGAGGACACTGAGGCCGCCCTGGACGATACTTGAGAGTGCATACGTGACTTTCATCATCTAGCCTTCCCCGACTATGTAGCCCGATTTTCACGCCACCGGTCGCTTTAACGATGACCAGCGCTTGGTGTAGGGAAACGAGTCCTTGCTTGATATCCGCTGCATGCCGGTTCATTGCGCGAGTTTCGGCAAATCTCACGTAGGCGTCGGTCATAGCTACCGCGCCAGTCGCCATTAATGCAGCCGCCTTTTGAAGCGCGTCGGAATAGGAGATGAGAGAGCGTTTGCGTTTGTTTTGTGATCGGCTTCCGAGTCAGGCAGCCGTCAGCCGTCAGCCGCCATACTGTCCGTCGCTGACCTTCTCCATCCAGTCGACGACCTTGCCATCTCGCATTTCGGCGATGGCGACATGCGACATCGCACAATCGGGCGCGGCGCCATGCCAGTGCTTTTCGCCCGGCTCGAACCAGACGATATCGCCGGGGCGGATGTCCTCGATCGGCCCGCCTTCCCGCTGAACCCGGCCAAGGCCGGACACCACCAGCAGCGTCTGGCCAAGCGGATGCGTGTGCCAGGCGGTTCGCGCGCCCGGCTCGAAGGTGACGGTTCCCCCGCTCAGATTGCCGCTGCCGCTGAACGGCGCGTCAACGCGCACGGTCCCGGTGAAGTAGTCCTCGGGTCCCTTTCGCGAGGGCTGTGCGCCGCTGTGTTTGATCTGCATGTTCAGTCTCCTTGCAATAGGCGGCCGCGTCGATGGCAGCCGGCCTCCAAAAATCGCAAAGCTAATCTAGTCGTGGGACATTCTGACAATTAGCCACTATAAGTCGCATGTAGTCATATCTGGAGTTCATGAATGCGACGCGAGGAACTGGTCGATCTCAATGCCTTTCTGACCGTAGCCGAAGAGGGCAGCTTTACCCGTGCCGCCGCGAAGCTCGGCACCTCCCAATCCGCATTGAGCCATACCATCCGGCGGCTGGAAGCGCAGGTCGGTGTGCGCCTGTTGACCCGCACCACCCGAAGCCTTGCACCGACCGAAGCCGGCGAGCGGCTGCTTGCCACGTTGAAGCCGGCGCTCGACAGCATCGGCGCGGAACTCTCCTCGCTCGGTGAATTGCGCGAGAAGCCGGCCGGCACGATCCGCATCACCACCGCCGAACATGCAGCCAACACTGTTCTGTGGCCGGCGCTCGAGAAATTCCTGCCGGATTATCCGGATATCCATGTCGAACTGAGCATCGATTCCGGGCTCACCGACATCGTTACGGAGCGTTTCGACGCCGGCGTCCGGCTTGGCGAGGCGCTTGCCAAGGATATGATCGCGACGCGCATCAGCCCGGCTGTTCGCATGATCGTGGTCGGCTCGCCCGCCTATTTCGAACAGAGAAAAATCCCGCTCGTGCCGCAGGATCTGTCCGAACACAAATGCATCAATCAGCGTCTGCTCAGCGCGGGCAGCCTCTATGCTTGGGAATTGGAGAAGGACGGACGCGAGGTGCGGGTGCGTGTCGAGGGACAGCTCACCTTCAACAACACCAACATGATCGTCCGCGCCGCTATCGCCGGCTTCGGTCTGGCCTTTGTCATGGAAGATCATGTCAGAGAGCAACTTGCCGACGGCAGCCTGGTGTGCGTGCTGGAGGACTGGTGTCCGTCCTTTCCCGGCTATCATCTCTATTATCCGAGCCGGCGCCAGCCCTCGGCCGCCTTCGCATTGCTGGTGGACGCATTGCGCTATCGGGATCGAGGGCGGGCTTGATCTGGGCGGTCTTGTCTCCGGCTCAGCTTCCGCGCTCTTCGAACACTTTCCTGGCAACCGGTGCCGCCGACATCGCGTTCGGCCAGCCGGAGTAGAAGGCCAGATGCGTGATCACGCCGGAAATTTCCTGCTTCGTCAGGCCGTTGTTCATGCCGATATTGGTATGGCCCGGGAGTTGGGCGACGCGGCCGGTGGCGACCAGGGCGCTGATGGTGACGAGGCTGCGGTCGCGCGGCGCAAGCGCCGGGCGTAGCCACAGGTCCGTGAACAGGACGTCGGTCGTATATCCTGCCAGATCCTTGAAATCCGGCCCCAGCATCTGGTCGACCATCGCGACCCGTCGCGCCTCTGCCTCTTCGTTCAGGGGCAGGGTGGCATCCCGGGCCGGCGGAAGCTGGTCGGCGCCGATGCCGTGGTTCTGGAAGAGATGCCTTGCGACCTTGACCGCCGACTGCGCATTGGGCCAGCCGGTATAGAAAGCGAGATGGGTGATGGTCTCGGAGATCTCGGCCGGTTTCACGCCGTTCTTCAAGGCCATGTCCATATATTGCGGCAGTTCGCCCGACTGGCCGGTGGCGATCAGCGCGGCCACAGTGACGAGGCTCCGGTCGCGCAGGCTAAGGTCCGTGCGCTTCCACAGATCGGCGGCAAGCCGGTCCTTGGCGTAGTGTTCCAGGGCGGGAGAGACGGCCTTCATCTCCTCGATCGATGTCGTCGGCATGTCGAACCTTTTTGTTGATTGTTCTGACTGAGCGAGGGCCAGCGCGGGCAGGCCAATGAACGCGGCGGTGGCGATAAGATGCTTCATCGACAAGTCCTTTCGTTGCGTATCCGGATCTGCTGCTCAATCCATTTTACCGGGCAGTATAACGCGCGCCCGAGCCTGCGATTATATCGCCTGGACCGCATGGGCCTATGCGAGCGATTCATGAGTGGGCCTGCTGGTTCACTTCATCCGCGTACGTCTAAAGCCAATGTCGACAGGATATCGGCGGACATGGCATGCTCTAATTCCGTGTGAGGGCGCGCGTTGAGACAAAAAATCAGAGGGACATGTCGAAATCGGGTGGGGCCGAACGTCATTGGATCATAGCCGGTACGACAGTTATCACGTCGAGGGTTGATCTCGTGGACAGGGGAGTTGAAGCGGATGAGCATTTCCTATCGTTGGGTCATCGTGGGCGCCGGGGCGTTGATGACCTGTGTCGCACTTGGCGCGATGTTTTCGCTGGCGATTTTCCAGGCGCCGATCGCAGCCGCCACCAATTGGTCGCATACCGGCATCGCGAGCGCGATGACCCTCAATTTCCTGGTGATGGGCCTGGGCGGCTTCATGTGGGGGGCGGCAAGCGACCGTTTCGGGCCTCGCATCGTCGTTTTGATCGGAGCGGTGCTGCTGGGGCTGGCGCTTGTACTTGCGAGCCGGGCGACATCGCTCCTGCAATTCCAGTTGACCTACGGCATTCTCGTTGGGCTCGCCGCTAGCGCCTTCTTCGCGCCGATGATCGCGGCCACGACGGCGTGGTTCGATACAAATCGCAGCCTTGCCGTGTCGCTGGTCTCGGCCGGCATGGGTGTGGCGCCGATGACGATCTCTCCCCTCGCCCGTTGGCTGATCTCGGCCTATGACTGGCAGACGGCGATGATGCTGATCGGCATTCTCGCCTGGATATTGCTGGTTCCGGCAGCGCTTCTGGTGCGAAGCCCGCCGATGATGGTGGCGGACAATCCATCCGTTGCAGCCGCCGAGGGCCCAAGCGTGCCGCTCGGACAGATATTTCGCTCGCCGCAGTTTCTTGTTCTTGGCGGCACCTTCTTTGCCTGCTGCGCCGCGCATTCGGGGCCGATCTTTCATATGGTGAGCTACGCGACGATCTGCGGTGTTGCACCGATGGCGGCGGTCAGCATTTACAGCGTCGAGGGGTTGGCGGGGCTCGGCGGCCGGCTCCTCTATGGCACGCTCGCTGACCGGATCGGCGTCAAGCCGGTGCTGGTCGCAGGGTTATTGGTGCAGGCCGCTGCGCTCGCGGCCTATCTTCTCGTCAGCCAACTCGGCGAATTCTATGCGCTCGCCGTCATCTTCGGCAGCGCCTATGGCGGGGTCATGCCGCTCTATGCGGTGCTGGCCCGCGAATATTTCGGCCCGCGCGTCATCGGCACGGTTTTCGGCGCGGCGACGATGCTGTCGAGCATCGGCATGGCGTTTGGCCCGCTGGCCGGCGGCTGGATCTTCGATACGTTCGGGAATTATTCCTGGCTGTTCATCGGGTCGTCCATGGTCGGGCTTGGAGCGGTGGCGATCGCGCTCGCCTTCCCGCCGATGCAGCGCCTCAGGCTACAGTCGGCGTGATCGCGGCCCCAACGGCTGGAAAGCGTACGCGGAAGGTAGCCCTTCAGCCGCTGGCAGAGGGGCTTGAACCCGGTTCGGAGTAATCCCTTCGTCTTTTGGCACCTTACACACAATTTTAGACGGTCAAGGCAAGTTGCAGCCATTGCATTTTTCAATTTTTAGCCAACACTTCCCGTGCATCGGATGCATGACTTCTGGGGGAGGAAATCTAGGGGGCATCCATCGCGCAGGTTTCCCGCGCCGGAAGGGCCGGGAGACCCATGTGCAATGTGACTGTTGGGGGACATGAGGCGGGCATTGTCCGTCATGTCCCAGGTGCAACTGGGAGGAATTAGGAATGGTAGCCACGTCTGTGGATCAGACTTCTGGTCGAGCGATGACCAGGGAAGAGAAGAAGGTGATCTTTGCATCTTCGCTCGGAACTGTTTTCGAATGGTATGACTTCTATCTCTATGGTTCATTGGCCGTCTTCATCGGCGCGGCCTTTTTCAGTGAGTATCCGGAAGCGACCCGTAATATTTTCGCATTGCTCGCCTTCGCGGCAGGCTTTCTGGTTCGGCCATTCGGCGCGTTGGTCTTCGGACGGATCGGCGATCTCGTCGGCCGCAAATATACATTTCTCGTCACTATCCTGATCATGGGCTTGTCGACCTTCCTGGTCGGTATATTGCCCGGCTCGGCCAGCTGGGGTCTCGCCGCCCCGGTCATTCTGATTGCGCTACGCATGTTGCAGGGCTTGGCGCTCGGCGGCGAATATGGTGGCGCGGCGACCTATGTCGCCGAACATGCGCCCAACGACCGGCGCGGTTTTTACACATCCTGGATCCAGACGACGGCAACGCTCGGGCTGTTCCTGTCGCTCATCGTCATCCTGGTGGTGCAGAACTGGCTCGGCAAGGAAGCCTTTGCTGCGTGGGGATGGCGTATTCCCTTCATCCTGTCCTTCGTCCTGCTCGGTATTTCCGTCTGGATTCGGCTGTCCCTCAGTGAATCGCCGGCTTTCAAGAAGATGAAGGAAGAGGGCAAGGGCTCCAAGGCGCCGCTGTCGGAAGCCTTTGGACAATGGAAGAACGCCAAGATCGCGCTGCTTGCGCTTTTTGGTCTCACCGCAGGTCAGGCCGTTGTCTGGTATGCGGGCCAGTTCTATTCGCTGTTCTTCCTGCAGAATGTTCTGAAGGTCGACGGCCAGTCGGTCAACATCATGATCGCCATCGCGCTCCTGATCGGCAGCGGCTTCTTCGTGTTCTTCGGCTGGCTGTCCGACAAGATCGGCCGCAAGCCGATCATCATGGCCGGACTTGCCTTGGCGATCCTCACCTATTTCCCGCTGTTCAAGGCATTGACCTACGCGGCAAATCCGGCGCTTGCCCAGGCAGAGCAAACTATCCGCGCCACCGTCACGGCGGCACCGGGTGATTGCACCTTCCAGTTCAACCCGGTTGGCACGGCGAAGTTCAACAACTCCTGCGACATTGCCACCTCGTTCCTGTCCAAGAGTTCCGTGCCCTACGCGGTCGTCGATGGTCCTGCCGGCCAGCCGGCAACGGTCAAGGTTGGCGACACGATTGTGACCTCCTATGACGCAGTTGCCGCCGGGGCGACGGCTGCGGCAAAGAGCGCCGCCTTCACGCATGACCTGAACCTTGCCCTGCAGAAGGCCGGCTTCCCGCTGGCGCGCGACCCAGCCAAAATACCGGACGCCAAGCTGGATGGCTTCATCGCCGCAAACCCCGAGCTCAGCCTGAACGCGGCAACGGTCCGGGCTGGTGACAAGACGGTCACTCCGGTTGCCGATCTGATCAAGGCAAAGCTGCTCACGGCGGAACAGGCGGCGGGCGCAACCGACATGCCGGTTTATACGGTGCCGAACGGCGGTGCCTTCAAGATGGTCGCGGATCCCGCCGCGATCAACTGGCCGCTGACCATCGCCATTCTGACCATTCTCGTCATTTACGTGACCATGGTCTATGGCCCTATTGCCGCAATCCTGGTCGAGATGTTCCCGACCCGCATTCGCTATACCGGCATGTCCTTGCCCTATCATATCGGCAATGGCTGGTTTGGCGGCCTGCTTCCGGCAACGGTCTTTGCGATGAGTGCCGCCAAGGGCGATATCTACTATGGCCTTTGGTATCCGATCGCGATTGCGTCGATGACGCTGGTCATCGGCCTCATCTTCATCCGCGACACCAAGGGCGTCGATCTCGAAGCCATCAAGTAACGGCGCAAGAAAAGCCCGGCGCGAGCGATCGCGCCGGGCTTTTTTGTGTTTGGTATTGAAGAACCGCTCGCCGGAGAGCTGGTGCGGAAGCTGCTGGTTCGAGCCAAAATCCCGACAAAAAAGCATGGAGCGGCTGCATCCGCAGAAGGGCCAACCGCTACCGCCTCGTCACATTTTGAAATAACATTTCCCATAAATTTCATGGGTTGGAAACGTTCAGACACGATTGAGGACTAGCTATCGTTTAAATATCGAGATGCCGTTCAGAGCAGGAGCCACTGAAACGACACGGTTCACCCATAACCGGGGGCCGATTGATATCAATTTTGTCGCGGAGCCTAATCGTCAATGCCTTTTCCGTATTTCTGGCGGCAAAAACAGCTGAAGCATGTCGTCGTGACGACCTTTCATGAAAAGGGGTATCGCGACTATGGCAAGAAGTGCATCGAGACGTTTCTCAAATATTGGCCCAAGGACATCTCGCTTGTGGTCTATGCCGAGAATGTGCACGTCGAGGAGAAGGATGAGCGGCTCCAGGTTTTCGACCATAATGAGAGCCTGCCGCGCTTGCTTGAATTTCGGAAAGATTTCGCGGAAAATCCGCTGGCCAACGGCGTACGTCTATCTACGAATAGCCAGGAACGTGATTACCGGTGGGATGCCGTTCGTTTTTCCAACAAGGTCTTCGCCGTTACCGATGCCATCCGGCGCTACCGGGCGTCGGCGGATCAACTGATATGGCTCGATGCCGATACGCTCACGCACAGCGAAATTCCGCGCAGCCTCATCGATAGAATCGCCCCGAGGGGCAATCAGCTCGCCGCCTATCTGAACCGTAAAATATATCCGGAATGCGGATGGGTGGGATACAATCTACACCACCGCGAAATATTGACCTTCGTCGAGCGTTTCGAAAGCACCTATTCGTCCGGCTATTTCCTGGCGCTGAAAGAAAGCCACGACAGTTTCGTCTTCTGGAAGATCGTCCAGCAGATGGAGCAGGATAAAGAGGCAAGTTTCAAGTTTCTGGGCTCGAACCGGACCAAGTCCCATGTTTTCATAAACAGCGTTCTTGGAGGTTACATGGATCACCTCAAGGGTGACAGGAAAGCCGCCGGAAAAAGCCGCAAGAGCGATTTGTCATGGCGACGGCGCGAGGCGTGGTGGAGCTGATCGGGCTCGCGCCGAGTTATCATGCATCGCATGAGAATGTCTCGGGTAGGAAGATCCCTGCAACACGCTCCCGCTTCGGCGTCAATTGTCAGACATAGGCGGCCCGAGCGCCGAAATCCGTATTCTCGTCGAAATTCGTCGTGCCGATGCGATCGCTTTCGCCAGACAGCGGCGATTGCGCATTGCTCTGTGACGAACTGGAGCCGGAGGCCGTGCTCGCCTTCGCGGTTTGGCCGGCGGCACTCGACTGGCTGCTTGAGGATTTCTGCAGCTTAGCCAGTTTGGCCTCGAGGGCGGTCAGGTCCTTTTGAAGCGTGGCTGCTTCGTCCGGATCTTTCGTGCTGGCGAGTTCCGCTTTCTTTGCCGCGATTTCGACCTGTATTTTCGCGGCGTCGTCTGCGCTCGACGCGCTCGATGATGTTGATGCGGAGGACGATGTGCCAAACAGGGATGAGGCTGTGGAGGAGGATATTGCGGTAACCATTTTTGCCGTTGTCCATTGCTGTCGTGTGCGGATGTACAATTGTGGCAGCGGCTGGATTAAGCGGACGTAAATGGCCTTTTGTGCCGCACTCAAAGCTCGTGGTAGGATAGCCTCGGAATGACCCGGAAATACGGGCGCGTTTATTGTGATTTCCAGCGATAAAAGTCTATGAAATCATGATGATGAGG
The DNA here is from genome assembly GCF_014189535.1 of Rhizobium lusitanum. Lineage (NCBI taxonomy): Bacteria > Pseudomonadati > Pseudomonadota > Alphaproteobacteria > Hyphomicrobiales > Rhizobiaceae > Martinezella > Martinezella lusitana. The sequence goes on from NZ_CP050307.1 coordinate 89,873, forward strand.
TTTCTGGCGGTGAAGCGCGCAATGTCCCCTTTGGAAGAGGCGTCCTGATCCTGGAAATGTCGCGACAAGAAATTCCTTGATAATACCTCTTTTCAGCAATGTTCGGACATGTCTGCGGCAGGCGCTGGGGCCTATTTGTACTTGGCCGATTGCTTGAGGCTCGCACCGCGACTGGGAAGGCGGGCTTGTCTAATGTCCGAATGCCGGCGCGAATTGTAGCGCTCCGTTCGGGATGGGCCCTCGAAGAACGAACCTTTGAACGTATTTCGTATCCAGGTCCTGATAGGTCAACCGCCCATCGCTTTCGAAGCCCGCGTGCCTGTAGACATCCGGATTACCGATGAGGGCGCATCCACTTGCGCCCATTCCGTCCAGGAGTTCCAGCCCCTCGGCAATAAGTGCCTTTCCGATGCCTTGGCGCTGTCTTTCGGGTGCGACCGATATCGGGCCGAGCCCGAACCAGCCATTGTCCACGCCATCGATCTTCACCCGCGAAAAGGCGACGTGCCCCAAAATCTTGCCGTCCTCCTCGGCGACCAGCGAGATCGTCAAGTCACCGGATGCGCGCAGCGCCCGAAGAATGTCCACCTCGGTATCGTCGCTGAAGGGCATCGGCTTGAACGCGGCCCATGTCAGATCATGGATCGCATCCACATCCCCAGGCGTTTCGTGTCGGATAAGCATCTGTGTCAATCCTTCGCAAAGCGATGCGCTCAGGCGCGCTCCGCCCAGATTTTCGTGAGTTCGACGATGGTCTTGACGGCCTTTTCCATGTCCTGCTGGCTGACCCATTCGAGCGGCGAGTGGAAGGCGTGGCCGCCCGCGAAGATATTGGCGCAGGGCAGGCCCATGAACGACAGCCGCGAGCCGTCGGTGCCGCCGCGAATGCTGCCGCGCACGGGCGTCATGCCGGCGCGCCGGACGGCCTCGATGGCGTAATCGACGATCTGCGGATGGCGGTCGAGGATGGTCTTCATGTTGCGGTATTGTTGTCTGACCTTGAAGGTGTAGGAGGAGCCGGGATAGCCGGTCATCACGTCCTTGACGATTGCCTCGAGCATGACTTCCTTGGTCTTGAGCCCCTCGTCGTTGAAGTCGCGGATGATGAAGCCGAGGGATGCCTTTTCCATCGAGCCGGTCACGCCGGTCGGATGAATGAAACCGTCCCGGCCCGCCGTGGTTTCCGGAGCCGTATCCTTGGGCAGGCGGTTGATGATGGCGCCGGCGATCTTGATGGCGTTTTCCATCTTGTCCTTGGCGAAACCGGGATGGATGGCCACACCCTGAATGGAAATCTCGACGCCATCGGCCGAGAAGGTCTCGTCTTCGACATGGCCAGCCGTTTCGCCATCCATGGTGTAGGCGAACTCGGCGCCCAGCTTTGCCAGATCCACCTTGTCGACCCCACGGCCGATCTCCTCGTCGGTCGTGAACAGGAGCTTGATGGTTCCGTGCTTGATGTCGGGATTGTCGAGGAGGAATTGCGCCGCCGTGACGATCTCCGCCAGCCCCGCCTTGTCGTCGGCACCGAGCAGCGTCGTGCCGTCGGAGGTGATGATGTCGTTGCCGATCTGGTCGGAGAGCACCGGATTGTCGCTGACACGGATGATTTGTTGCGGGTCGCCGGGAAGCTTGATGTCGCCGCCGCGATAGTTCCGTACGATCTGCGGCTTCACGTTCGTGCCCGTGAAATCGGGCGCCGTATCCATGTGCGAGCAGAAGCAGATGGTGGGGACCGGCTTGTCGATGTTCGATGGAATGGTCGCATAGACATAGCCGTGCTCGTCGAGATGCGCATCCGCAAGGCCGATCGCCAGCAAATCCTCCACCAGAACGCGGCCGAGGTTCTTCTGCTTCTCAGTGGAAGGCTGTGTCGATGAGGTGGGATCGGATTGGGTGTCGATAACGACATAACGAAGGAAGCGGTCGGTGACGATATCGGTCATGAATGCGGTCCAATATGTGGGCGTCGGTTATGGACAGCTATAGCCTCGGACGGCGTCACCGTGAATCTATTTTCGCTTTGAGGCTGCGTTTTGTCTGCGCGGCAGGGTGGTCAAATTCCAATGCGGGCGCCTATACTCGGCTCAGTTCGCCGTAGGTGGCTGCTCCGGCCGTTTCCAGGTTGTCAGAAGCATATCGATGAAGCGGTCGGCTGCGGGGGACAGGGTGGCACTCCTGCGTCTGACAATGCCGATCGTCCGAGTAACGACAGGATTGACGATCGGGCGGGTGACGAGAAACGGGTGATCTTCCTGGGGCGTGGCGAGCCTTGGAAGCACGGAAATTCCCAATCCCGCCTCGACCAATCCGAGCGAAGTATTCAAATGTGTGACCTCGTAGAACCAGCTTAGCTTCAGGTTTGCGCGGGCAAGTGCCGCATCGAGCAATGTGCGGTTGCCGCTGGAGCGATCGACCATGACGAGAGGATGGCCTTCGAGCTGATCCCATTGAATTTCGTCAAAGGCGGCGAGCGGATGGTCCTTGCGCATGGCCAGTACGAACGGATCGTCGATCAATGGCTCGAATGCCAGATCGGGATCGGAGTTGCCCATCAGGTTGATGCCGAATTCGACCTCTCCACGGGCGACGGCCTGGAGGCCCTCATTGGCGGTCAGATCCCGGATTCTGAGCCGTATATGAGGATAGTCGCGGCCAAAGGTCCGAATGACGGTCGGGAGAAAGTAGAAGGCGGCGGTCGGCACGCAGGCCATGGTTATCAACCCGCGCCGCTGCGACCCGCTGTCCTTGATGGCGAACAGCGAGCCGTCGAACTCCTCCAGCATGCGCCGGACGAGGGGGATCATTTCCTGGCCGAAGGCCGTCGGCGCAACATGCCGGGTGGTCCTGTCGAGCAGTGGTGCGCCGATCGATTGTTCCAGCTTCTGGATGCGGCGCGTCAAGGCCGGCTGTGAGATGTGCAAGGCTTCCGCGGCGCGATGAAAGCTTTCGAGCTCGACCACGGCCTGGAATGCACGAAGGTCCAAAATCTCGCAATTGATGCTCATAATGAAATAATCTCTCCGAAAATTGCATTTCACAAATAATCCGTTCTTGCACATATTGCAACAAGTCGGTGGATTGATCCACTTCATGCAACTTGGAAGGTTGATTATGAACGATTTGGTGCGGATTCCTTGCGTCTTGATGCGCGGCGGAACCTCGCGGGGGCCGTTCTTCCTGAGCGCGGACCTGCCGTCGGACGCCGCCAGACGCGATGCGGCCCTGCTGTCGATCATGGGGTCGGGTCATCCACTGCAAATCGATGGCATAGGGGGCGGAAATCCCGTCACCTCGAAGGTGGCGATCATCGGTCCGCCGAGCGTTGCGGGCGCCGATGTCGACTATCTGTTCGCTCAGGTCCGGACCGACCGGCAGATCGTCGATTATTCGCCGAACTGTGGAAACATGCTGGCGGCCGTCGGGCCCTTCTCGATCGAAGCTGGCTTGGTAAAAGCCCAGGAGACGGAAACGCTCGTACGTATCCATAATGTCAACACCGGCAAGGTGATCGAAGCGAAAGTGCCGACCCGCAACGGCGAGGTGACCTATCTCGGCGATGCCTCGATCGACGGCGTACCGGGGCTTGCCGCGCCGATCGCACTCACCTTTCTCGACGCCGCGGGCGCCAAGACTGGCAAGCTGCTTCCGAGCGGCAATGCTTCGGATGTCATCGACGGCCTCAGAGTGACGATCATCGATTGCGCCATACCCATGGTGCTGATGCGCGCTGGCGATCTCGGTGTAACCGGATATGAAGACGCCGCCACGCTGTCCGGAAATGTCGAGCTCATCGCGCGCATGTCGGCGATCCGCATTCAGGCCGGTGAGATCATGGGCATGGGCGATGTGTCCGACAAGGTCATTCCGAAGCCGGTCTTGATTGCGCCGCCGCAGAAGGGCGGCACGCTTGCGGTTCGTTATTTCATGCCGAACGACTGCCATCCGGCCCTTGCGACGACAGGTGCGGTCGGCATAGCAACTGCGGTTGTCACGCCGGGGACGATTGCCGCCGATCTTGTGGGCGGCGCATCTCTTCCGACGACCGTGCGGATTGAACATCCCGGCGGCCGTCTCGACGTCGAGCTGGAAACGCGCGGCGGCGCGACGACCGCCGGTCTCGTGCGAACCGCGCGTCGCCTTTTCGAGGGCTACGCGTTTGCCAAGCCCGCCGAGTTTGTCGAACACGCAGCTTAGACCATTAGCAATCGATCCGGTGAGGACCGGATATAGTCAGGGAGGAAATTCCATGCGCAATTATCTGCTCGCGGCAGCCGCCGTCATGGTGCTTGCCAGCGTCGCCCATGCCGAACCGGTTCGGATGAGCGTCGGCTCCTATAATCTCAACAACCTGCCGTTCCCCGTCGCCGAAAGCCTCGGCTTCTACAAGGAAGAGGGGCTGGAGGTGACCACGGAGAACTTCGCTCAGGGTGGCTCCAAGGTTCTGCAGGCCCTGGTCGCCGGCTCGACCGACGTTGCCGTCGGCTTTTACGATCACACGATCCAAATGCAGTCGCAGGGCAAGCATGTCGTTGGCTTCGTTCAGCTGGCCCGCAATTCCGGGCTGGTCCTAGTCGGGAAGAACGACACCGATTTCGATCCGGCCAAGCCGGCAACGATCAAGGGAAAGAGCATCGGCATCACGGCGCCAGGCTCATCGTCCGATTTCTTCATTCGTTATTATCTTCAGCAGCACGGTCTGACCGAAAACGACATTTCGATCGTCGGCGTCGGCTCCGGCGCGGCCGCGGTTGCGGCCTTGCAGCAGGGCAAGGTCGACCTTCTTGTCAACTACGATCCGGCCGCAACGATCGTCGTCGAGCGTGGCATTGGCAAGATCCTGATCGACGCTCGCAGCGAAGAGGGCGCCAAGGCCGTCTATGGCGGTATCTATCCGACCTCGGTTCTCTATGCCAACCAGGCCTATATCGAGGCCCATCCGGAAGTGATCCAGAAGGTCACCAACGCCACGGTGAAGGCGCTGCATTGGATGAAAAATCACACAGCAGCCGAAATCGTCGAGCAGCTTCCTGACGATTTCGTCTCCGGCGACAAGGCGACCTACATCAAGGCGGTCGAGAACGCCAAGGCGATCTTTTCCAGGGACGGCCTGTTCGTTGCGCAAGATACCGAGACGCCGCTCGCCGTTCTCAAGAGCTTCAACGAGAGCGTTCACAAGGCAACAATCGATCTCAATGCCACCTACACGAACAAGTTCGTAGAGGCCGCAGCCCAGCGCGCCGCCAACTAAGAGGCCTCCAATGTCAGCGACAGCAACGAAAATTCAAGCTGTACCCCAATCAAACCCGACACCCATGGTTTCCATCAGCGGCGTCACCATGGCGTTCGGATCATTCGTGGCCGTCGAAAACGTCAACCTGACGGTCGGCGACGGAGAATTCCTCTCCATCGTCGGACCGACGGGCTGTGGCAAGTCCACCATCCTCAACGCCATCGCAGGCCTTTTGAAGCCTTCGGCAGGCGAGGTCTCGATCGACGGCGCCGCCGTCAAGGGCGTACAGAACAACATCGGCTATCTCTTTCAACAGGACGCGCTCCTCCCTTGGAAGACGGCTTTTGAGAATGTCGAGCTTGGGCTGCGGTTTCGTGGCGTGTCCGCCGGCGAACGGCGCGAAAAGGTCATGGGATGGCTTGAAAAGGTCGGTCTCAAGGGCTTTGAAACCCGGTTTCCCCACCAACTTTCCGGTGGGCAGCGCAAACGCGTGCAGATGGCGCAGGCCTTGATCACCGAGCCCAAGGTTATCCTCATGGACGAGCCGTTTTCGGCGCTGGACATCCATACCCGTCATCTCATGCAGAATGAGCTTCTCAAGCTGTGGCAGGAAGACCGCCGCGCCGTGGTCATGATCACGCATGATCTCGAGGAGGCGATTGCGCTTGGCGACCGTGTTGTCGTTCTCGCCGCCGGTCCCAAGAGCCGCGTGATCGAGACCTTCGGCGTCGATCTCGAACGGCCGCGCGATGTCGCCGAAATCAAGCTCGACCCGAAATTCATGACCCTTTATCGCGACATCTGGGCGTCGCTGCGCGGCGAAGTGGAGAAAAGCTATGCAAGCCATTAACGTTCGTCTCATCCAGGTGGCGCTTCTGGCGATCATCCTCGGCGGCTGGCAGCTCGGGGTTTCCTCCGGGTTGATCGACCGCTTCTTCTTTCCGGCGCCGCTGGACATCGTCAAGCAGGTGGCGACCTGGGTCGCCGATCACGGCTTCTACAAACATGTCGGCATCACGCTCGGCGAGACCGTTCTTGGCTATCTTATTGGGACGGGCCTCGGTGTGGCGGCGGGCGTCTGGCTTGGCCTCAGCCCGTTCGTCGCGAAGGTCCTCGATCCTTTCATCAAGGCCGTGAACGCAATCCCGCGCGTCGTGCTCGCGCCCATCTTCGTTCTCTGGCTGGGGCTCGGCCTCTGGTCGAAGGTCGCACTGGCGGTCACTCTGGTCTTCTTCGTCACCTTCTTCAACGCGATGCAGGGCGTTCGCGAAGTCAACCCGGTCATCCTATCCAATACCCGCATCCTCGGCGCCAAGCGTTCCGACCTGCTTCGCCACGTCTATTTTCCGGCCGCGGCAACCTGGATCCTGTCGTCACTGCGCACCTCTGTCGGCTTTGCCGTCGTCGGCGCGATCATCGGCGAATATCTCGGCGCATCGGCAGGTCTCGGCTACCTCATCGCCCGCTCGGAAGGCAACTTCGATGCCGTCGGTGTTTTCGCAGGCATCATCATTCTCGCCGTCTTCGTTCTCGTCATCGACCTGATCCTCGATGTCGTCGAAAGGAAGCTCATCACCTGGCGTCCGAACGCCGGCGAAGAGCGTCCCGCCTGAGCTCACTCATTCCAGCTAAGTAACGAGGGCGACCTGCCGGTTGCCCTCGTTGTCCTATCAGAGGAAACCCTCCGCCGCAGGTGGAGGTTTATGGCTTTCAGCGAGTGGGACGAGCGGCCATATGCGTCCGCAGCTCGCCAATCTCGCGACGGGAGCAACCGCTTGCGGTTCGCTCTCAAACCTCAGCGCGCGTTATATTTTGCGTCGACTTCGTTGATGGCGTCCACATTGCCGGCCGAGCGGCCCCCGGAGTCGAAGGTCTGCCCAAGAAAGGCGTCGGCGATCGACTTGGCGAGTTCCGTGCCGATGACGCGGGCGCCCATGGTGATGATCTGGGCATTGTTCGACAGGGCGGCGCGCTCCGCCGAATAGGTGTCATGGGTGAGTGCTGCGCGAATGCCCGGCACCTTGTTGGCCGAGATGCTGACGCCGATGCCGGTGCCGCAGACGAGAATGGCCCTGTCATAGGTGCCGTCGATGACGCCAGAGGCGACGCGGTCGGCTAGATTTGCGTAGAATGCGTCCGGCCCGGCGTCCGTGCGCGAAACTTCGTACACGTCATAACGATCCTTCAGATGATCGGCGAGGACCTTTGCCAGGCCTTCGCCTGCGCTGTCTCCTGCGATGGCAAGTTTCATTTCGTGTCTCCTCTAAGTTTGGCGGCGCATTTGGCGAGGATGTCGAGATAACCTTCGACGTTCCAGGCCGAACGGCCGATGAAAAGCCCGTCAATATGCGGGCATGAGATGAGTTCTTCGCAATTGTCCGGATTGACCGATCCGCCGTAGAGGCAGGGGATCCGGCGGCCAAGTATGCTTTCGGCGACTGCAATGATCTCGGCCTGGCGTGCATCGGCATAGGAGGGCTCGGCGGGAATTCCGTTTTCGCCGATGGCCCAGACGGGTTCGTAGGCAAGCAGGATTTGCGCTTGTTTCTGCGAGCCCGAGAGCTTGGAGAGGGCGCCTGCGACCTGCTCGCCCAGGATTTCGGTGGCGCGGCCGCTTTCCCGGTCGCTCAGGGTCTCGCCGATACAGATGAGCGGGATGAGGCCGTGGCGAACGGCCGCCTCGGTCTTCAGGCCGACGGTCTCATTGGTCTCGCCGAAATGTTCGCGGCGCTCGGAGTGGCCAAGCTCGACGATATCGAGATTGCAATCCCTCAGCATCGGTGGCGAAATTTCGCCCGTCCATGCCCCCTGATCGGCCCAGTGCATATTCTGCGCACCGACCTTGACGGATGTCTCCGACAGGATCGCCTTGACCTCGCGAACGGCGGTGAAAGGCGGAATGATGAAGCGCTGGATCGCAGGGTCACGCAGGGTATCCGCGTCTCGCAATGCCTCGGCGAAGCTGCGGGATTCCGCCAGCGTCTTGTTCATTTTCCAGCTGGTGCCAATCCAGTAGCGCGGTGATGCTGTCATTTCAGATCCTAGGTCGAGGCAATGGTCAGGGTGATGCCGTCACGGCTCAATTGTTCGAGAATGGCGGCTTCGGGGGCGCGATCGGTGATGACGGCGTCGAAATCGGCAAGGTCGGCCATCACATGCAGGGCGGTGTGGCCGATGCGCTGGTGGCTGACCAGCAGGCAGCTCTTGGCGGCAGAGGCAATCATCGCCCGTTTCGTTCGCACGATGTTGTCGTCCATATGGTAGACGAGCCTGCCCGAAACAGCCGGCGTTGAAACGAAGGCGATATCGGCGCGCAGGCGAGACAGCGCCTCTTCCGTCACCACGCCCAGAAAGGCATTGAACTTGGCGGAATAGATGCCGCCAAGTGCGATGAGGGTGATGCCGCTTTCGCTTTTCAGCCGATCGATGATCGCGGCATTGTTGGTGATCAGCGTCAGCGGCTGCCTCTGGAGCAGCATTTCCCCAAGAACGGCCGCCATCGAGCCGTCATTGACCATAACCGTCATGCCGGGCTCGACCAGCTCGAGGGCGGCGCGCGCCATGGCGAGTTTTTCCTCATGCCCCTGTCGCTCGCGGAAGCGGAAGTCGCTTTCGAATTGGGTGCCTGCATCAATCGTCGCACCGCCGCGAACCTTGCGCAGGACGCCAGCCTGTTCGAGATCGTCCAGATCACGGTGAATGGTCATCTTGGACACGGTGAAGCGTTCGGCCAGATCGTCGAGGTCGACGGTCTTGTGCTCGACGAGCAGGTTGATGATCGATTGTTGACGTTCTTCCCGTTTCACCTTGCGCTCCGGTCTTGGCCAGGATTGAACGCATTAAACATAACATTTAAATCACATAATTCAACATCAAGATTGTTATGTTGAGATGAATTTATGTTTCTTGATTGCGGTGAGTTCAGCTCTTCAGCAGCGCTTGTGCCGTCCGCTCGTCGGTGATCAACCCATAAAGACAGTGGCTGTTGAGAACCGCGCGGATAGCCTCCACCTTCGGCAGTCCGCCGGACAGGGCGACGAGCTTTTCCTTCTTCGATCGCGGCAATGAGGCGGAGAGGGTTCTGGCCGACAGCATCGTTTCCAGGATGCGTCCGTCGGCATCGAAGAAATGCCCGAGGATTTCGCCGGCTCCACCCATGGCGGCGATCTCCTTGATCTCGCGCGGTTCCACCATGCCGGACAGGACGAGCTGCGCGTCGATATCGACCGTGCCGAGACCGACGAGCTTGAGTTCGGCATTGTTGGCGAGGTCGAAGACTTCCTTCACGCCGCGTTGCGCCAGCAGTACGTCGCGGTCTTCCCTTGTGTTGGCGAAGAACGGCACCGGCATCACATAGGCCTGCGTGCCCGTCTTTTCGGCGATGCGGTGCATGACGTCATAGGGATTGGCCGCATAGTTTCGCGTCAGCCCGCCGAGCAGGGAGACGAAGCGTACCCCCTTGGCATTGACGCGGGACATGTGATGGACGGCGGAAGACAGCGTTCGACCGTGGCCAAGGCCGATGATCTTGTGCTTGCCGCTCTCGACTTCCCGCCGCAAGAAGCTGGCGCCGGCCTGTCCCAGGGCGCGAAAGTCGAAACCCTCTTCGCCGAGATCGGGCGCGACCTCGCAATATTGCAGGCCGAACCTTGCTGCGAGCTTCGTCTCGAGCTCGACGCATTCGACGATATCGCCATCGATCGTGACCTTGACGACGCCATCCGCAACCGCCCTTGCGATCAGCCGATGCGCCTTGACCGAGGGCACGCCCAGGCGCTTGGCGACCTCGGACTGCGTGAAGCCGCCGGCATAGTGTAGCCAGGCTGCGCGCACCGCAAGCGACTCATCCGCGTCTGTCATCACTCGTCCCTTTTCCATTCGGTCATGCATTTACCGCAAGACAGCTTGATCGGCGCTTGCAGCTAGATATGCAAGTCGTCAACGCCGGTATCGATGTGCGGCGCCCAAAAGGCGATGCTTTCGGCAATCTGCGAGACGACCTGGCGGTCATTGGGCTCGCGCTCCTTGAACGACAGTTCGAGGCAGATTTCATTGTCCTGAGCCCCGCCCTCGGCAAAGGCTGCAAGCAGGGGAGCAGGCTGGATGCGGCCCTTGGCGTTGAACTCCGCCGTGAACGGTCGGTGGCCGCCCTTGTCCATCAGGCTCTGCTTGATGTGAATGATCGGGGAGATCTTCGGAACCGCGCGCGCCCAGGCGTAAGGATCAAAGTCATCGGGATTGGCTGAGGTAACGTCGCCATGATCGATATCCGCCATCATCCACATTGGCACCGCGAGATTGGCCGCCGTCAGGCGGGATTGCAGCTTGAGGCAGGCGTCGATGGTCTCGCCGAATTCCCGCCCGATGCTCATCGGCTCCCAGAAGACATAGGAAAGACCCGCCGATTTCGCATGCTCGGCCACATCAGCCCAGCAATCGATGGCAATCTTGATCAGGTCTTCGCGCCGGGCCGGATCGTCATAATCCTTGAAGGTGAAGATGGCGAATTGCGTACCGACCGAATGCCCGCCGAGATCGGCGGTGATGTCGGCAAAGGTCTTGAACCAGTCGACATAATAGCGTCGGACGTCGGCATCTGGATGGCCGAAATGGTTCAGGCGGCCGTAAGGCCCGGTCATGCCGGATGTCACGCGAACGCCGGTGCGCTGAAGCGCTGCCTGCATCGTCCGGGTGAGGCGACGGATGACGGGCGCCTGCCAGCTCGGATTGATGAATTCATGCGTCAGCTGGAGATCGCGGATTTTCAGGTCACGCGCCACGGTTTCGATCAGGTCGTCGGGGTCGGCGAAGCGGTTCACCAGCGGATTGGTGTTAAGGGAAAGCGTCAACGGCATAGAGGTCTGCTCCTTGAAGGGCGGATGGTTCAGGCGGCGATCGCCAATTCGCTCTCGAACCAGGCCGAGAAATTCACTTTTTCCTGTGCCGTCATATGCAGGCCTTCCTTGGTGCGCCGCATGAGAACGTCATCCGCCGACTGCGCCCATTCGGAAGCGGCGAGATAGCGGGCCTCAGCCTCATAAAGATTGCCGCCGAAGTGACGCCCGAGGTCGGCAAGCGATGTGGCGTCGCCAACGACCAGCTTGGTTCGCGCGCCGTAAAGGTGCCCGTAATGGTTCACGAGCTGGCGCGGCATCCATGGATAGGCGCTGCGCAGACTGTCGGAAAAAGCGATGTAATCGGCATTCGGAATATCGCCGCCCGGCAGAGCTGCTGCGCGCGTCCAGTCACCGCCCATCTTCGGAAAGAACTTGGCGAGCTTCTGCACGGCATGTTCGGAGAGCTTGCGGAACGTAGTGATCTTGCCGCCAAAAACGTTGAGGAGGGGGGGCGCCGGCGGTCTCGTCGAGATCGAAGACATAGTCGCGGGTGACGGCTGAGGGATTGCCCTGGCCGTCATCGAATAGCGGGCGAACGCCCGAGAAGCTTTCGATCACGTCAGAACGGCGCAGCTTCTCCTTGAAATAGCGGTTGACGGCGGAAATCAGATAGTCGATCTCCTGCTCGTCGGCTTTCACCTCCTCCGGCTTGCCGTCATAGGGAATGTCGGTCGTGCCGATCAAGGCCATGTCGCCCTCATAGGGATTGATGAAGATGACGCGCTTGTCGTGGTTCTGGACTAGGTAGGCCTGCTGCCCACTCCAGAATTTCGGAACGATGATGTGGCTGCCCTTGACGAGCCTGACATTGCGGCGGCTGTTGGAACCGGCGACGCGGCCGATGATATCGTTGACCCAGGGACCGGCTGCATTGACCAGCACCCGCGCCCGCACGGTGCGCAGCTCGCCGGACCGCTGGTCCCGCATCTGGACGACCCAACAGCCTTCGTCACGGCGTGCGCTGACGCAGGCCGTGCGCGTCAGGATCTGCGCGCCCTTGCTGGCGGCGTCGAGCGCGTTCAGCAGGACAAGCCGGGCATCGTCGACCCAGCAGTCCGAATATTCGAAGCCCTTGGTGTACTGGTCAAGGATGGGTGCACCTTCCGGATCGCGTCGAAGGTCGAGTGTGCGCGTGCCGGGCAGTCGCTTGCGGCCGCCGAGATGATCGTAGAGGAAAAGGCCGAGGCGGACGAGCCAGGCCGGGCGGTCCGTCGGGCTGTGCGGCAGCACGAAGCGCATCGGCCAGATGATGTGGCTTGCGGAATTCAGCAGCACTTCGCGCTCGATCAGCGCTTCGCGCACCAGGCGGAATTCGTAATATTCGAGATAGCGCAGGCCGCCATGTACCAGTTTCCCGGAGCGGGACGAGGTTCCCTCGGCCAGATCGCCTTTTTCGCACAGCATGACGGAAAGACCCCGACCCGCGGCATCGCGCGCGATTCCGGCGCCATTGATGCCGCCGCCGATCACGAAGAGATCCAAGATTTCGGATTCAGTCATTTCATGCTCCTTGGGATGCTTCCTGCATCGTCACATCTTTTTGCTTTAACGGGTGCGCTTATCGCTCAGGGCGCGGCAAGCGTGTCCCAGGCAGGCGCGATCGCCTGTCGAATTTGTACGTAGGCTGAGAACAATCGGTCGTAGCGGCGAGCCTGCTCGACATCCGGCGCCTCGGCGTCTCCGAGCAGCGGCGTGACCCACTCGGCGATGCAGTCGTCCATGCTCGAATAGGCGCCAATGGCGACAGCGGCCATCATCGCGACGCCGGCCGCTCCCGCTTCCTCGCGACGCGAGACCCGAACCGGCGCGTTGACGGCGGCGGACAGAGAGCCGCGCAGCGCACGCGAGCGCGCAGCCCCTCCGGTGATCCGCAATTCGGCAGGCATGCTGCCCATGGCGGCATAACAGTCGCGTGTCGCCATGCCGAGCCCCTCGACGACGGCCCGCAGCATGTCTGCAAAGCCGTGCCGCGTTGAAAGGCCAGTGAAGCCGGCGCGCGCATGGGCATTGACGAAGGGGCCGCGCTCCCCCGCCTCGGAAATATAGGGGTGGTAGAGCAGGGCGCCCGGCTTGCTCTCGGCAAACCAGCTGTCGATCCGCGAGATGAGATCCGAAGGCGCGACGGGCTTGCCGGTCTCCGACATGAGTTCGGCAGCGACCTGCAGGATCCAGTCGATATTGATCGTCGCACCCATGTTCGTTTGGACCTGGGTGACGATGCCGGGGATAGGCAGGGCGATCACATAGCCCGTTCCCTCGGCATTGAGCTGGACGTCGGATACCGGCTTTGCGCGCATATGCACGCCTGTCGATCCGATGGTCGAGCAGGCCGCGTTCTCGCCGCCGCTGCGAACACCGGCGCCAAGCGCGGTCATCACCATGTCGACATAGCCGAGACAGACAGGCGTGCCGGCAAGCAATCCGGTCGCCTTCGCCGCGTCGGGCGATAGCGGATGCGTGATCTCCGTTCCCTCAATGATCTCGGGCAACAGGGATCGCCGGTGGTTGAGCCCGAGCGCGTCGATCACGACGGGATCATACTGGCGGGTGCGGAAATTACCGAAGGTGAAGCTGGCCTCTGACGGATCGGTCGCCCGAACGCCGGTCAGGTTCAGATAGAGCCAGTCCTTGCAATGCAGCGCCGTCTCGGCCCGAGCGAGGGCCTCCGGCGTGAAGCGATCCATATGGGCGAGCTGTGTGCCCTGCTGGCAGGTATTGAGGCCGGTGCCTGTCGCCTCGAAGCGCGCGCGGCTTTCCGGGTGAGCGCCGAGACGGGTAACAGTCGCAGCGGCGCGGGCGTCGAGCCAGAGCCAGGCATCGCCGACCGGCGCGTTGCCGGAGCCGACGAGCCAGGTTCCATCCCCTTGACCCGTCACGGCGACGGCGGCGGTGCGCGCGGCGAGATCCGGCACTTTGTCGCTCAGGCCGCGCAAGGCGCTGACGCAGTCGGCCCATGTCCGGCTGAGGGATTGCGTGGCGGAGCCGTCTTCGCCCATCGTATAGTGATTGCGCGCCGATGCCGAGGCGATCTGGCGGCCTGATAGCTCGAAAGCCACGGCTTTCAGCACCGAGGTTCCGGCATCGATGCCGATGATGATCTTGTCGTTCTTAGACATCGTGGGTCGGTCCCGCCGCGAGGGGGCAAACCGCCACGCGCGATTCATCCGTCAAAGCCATTCTACTCCTCCCTTCCTGATCGACCTCTAACCGGTATTCGGTCGAGATCGGCCGGGCGGTGGTCACGACGCGGTTGTCAGGCCCCAAGTGCCGGGCTCCTGTCGTCCATGTCATTCCAACCCCACCGCTCACGCTGTCAGAGCACTCTTCATTCGGACAGGCAAGCTGCCCCGAATCCGGCGCTCAGGTTATGTTTAAATTATAACATAGAGATATCACGGATGTGTAATATTTTTCTAGTAATGTAATTTTTTTCATATAAAATAAGAGCTGTCAACCTCGGGGAGGCAGGGGGATCGTCGCCGGCGCAAGGCGTGCGGCTGCGATTTCAAGAATATCGCGATCAGGATTTAGATAATTGCTCGGTCCGCAACCGATTTTTTAAAATCATGAATATTCAATAGCTTAATGCAGGTTGATTTTACGCGATTTTCCATCCGCAAGACTGTTATTCCCGAGGTTGGCGCCTTTAATGGTTGCCGACGGGAATTCTGTGAAGTGTTAGCCTCTGGAGTTGGCTGCCACAGGAGGGATATCCGGATCGACAAAGGGCTGTTGACAGGACCAATAAATTATAACATAGATTACGACATTAATAACACGCTTATATCATAATCTGTCATGGATTGGGTCGTAGGCGGCGACGTCGGGTGGCTGGAGGAAACAAGCGCCCGCACTGAGGAGGCTCCTATGAACGATCTCTTGCCAGACCATGGTTTGGTCTTGCGCCGACAGCGCTTCGCGCAGCCGCCTCGCTTTTCCGCACGCGGGGCTTGGCCGGGTCTCGAATAGATCGGCATCGCATCCGCGCCGTCCTCTTTTCTTTCCAGCAAGCAGGCAATCCGGCCAGCAGCGCCGAAGGTCTTTCGAATATGAATACACAGACTGAATACGCAGCTTTCAAATCCGACGGCGCCAGGCTCAAGATACTGGCGAGTGTCGCGGCGGTAGTGATCGTCATCGGCGCCATTGCCGTCGATACGACGGTGGTCAAGATCGGTTCCGCGCATGACGTGCGCGAGCAGTCCTTCTCGCCCGAAACCTTTGGCGCCCAGGAATTCCCGAAGATTCAGGCGGATGTCGAGAAGCGCGCGGTCGATGCCGCAACGCTGTCGAGCGCGGTCGTGGCCGACAAGAAGGCGGCAGGCGAAAAATACGGCGTGGCGACGAGCACCGGCGCGGTCGTGCCGGTCTCCCTCACAGGCACCTTCGGCGCTCGCAAGGCCAACTATAGCGAGATCAAGGTCGACGGACTGCCGGCCGACGTCACCGTCCGCGTCCAGACCGGTCCGGCGATCAACGGCACCGACCTGCGCGACGCCATCGGCGCCATCCAGTTCGGCCAGTTCACCAATCAGATTGAGTATCAGGACGCCGGCTCGGCGATCAACAATGAGATGAAGAAGGCCGTCCTCTCAGGCTTCGATGCCGAGACGCTGACGGGCAAGACCGCGACTATCGTCGGCGTCTTCAAGCTCATCAACCCGAAGAACTGGCTCGTCACTCCCGTCAAGGTCGACGTCAAATGATTGAGGCGGCGCAGAAGCAGGGTGCAAACGGCGAGGTCGTTCTTGCCGCCCGCAACATCACCAAGTCCTATGGCAATGTTCATGCCCTGAAGGGCGTGAATTTCGATATCCATCGCGGTCAGGTCACCACGCTGTTCGGTGAGAACGGAGCGGGCAAGTCGACGCTGATGAAGATCCTGTCCGGCGTCGTCCAGCCGACCGCTGGCGAGATCATTCTCGATGGCAGCCCGATCACTTTCCATTCGTCGACACATGCACGAGCGTGCGGGATTTCTATCATCCATCAGGAATTGAGCCTCGCGCCCAATCTCAGCGTTCGCGACAACATCTTCATGGGCCGCGAGATCATCAAGGGTGGCGTCGTCGACTTCGCCGAGGAGGAGCGCCAGACGCGCGCCCTCATGGAGGAGTTGGAAGAACACATCGACCCGCTGACCCTGGTGGAGGATCTCCGTCTTGGCCAGCAGCAGATCGTCGAGATCGCTCGTGCTCTGTCTGTCAATTCGCGCATCCTGATCATGGACGAACCGACCTCGGCGCTGAGCGCCACGGAGGTGGAGGTTCTCTTCAAGGTCATCCGCGATCTGACGGGCCGCGGCGTGTCGATTGTTTATATCTCTCATCATCTCGAAGAGGCGCTGCAGATCACCAATCATGCCGTGGTGCTGCGCGATGGCGCCATGACTGCCTACGCCGAGCGCAAGGACATCGATCTCGAATGGATCGTGCGCAACATGGTGGGCGACAATTTCGATCTGGGAAGCCCACCCACCGGCCACACCATCGGCGATGTCGCGCTGACCATCGACAATCTGACCGTTCCCGGCCCCTCGGGTGCGGCCTATAACGCGGTCGACCATATGTCGCTGCAGGTTCGTGCCGGCGAGATCGTCTGCATCTATGGCTTGATGGGCGCCGGCCGCACCGAACTGCTCGAATGTGTCGCCGGACGCCTGAGGTCGAGCGGCGGTCGGGTTCTGCTTGGCGGTCGCGACGTTGCGCGTCTTAGCATCGCCGGCCGTATCGCCAATGGCCTCGTCCTGGTGCCCGAGGATCGTCAGCGCGACGGCCTCGTCCAGACCATGACGGTCGGCTCCAATTTGTCGCTTGCCAGCATCGGCGCCTTCACCAAGGGGCTCTTCACCTCCGGCGGACGCGAACGGGAACTGGTGGGTGAATCGATCCGCAAGGTCCACATCAAGACCGATGGCGGCGATGCGGCGATCGGCTCGCTTTCGGGCGGCAATCAGCAGAAAGTCGTCATCGGCAAGATGCTTGCCACCAATCCCGAGGTCATCCTGCTCGACGAACCGAGCCGCGGCATCGATATCGGCGCCAAGGCGGAAGTCTTCAAGCTGTTGGCCGAGCGCGCCAAGCAGGGCCTCGCGGTGATCTATTCGACATCGGAAGTCGCCGAATGCCTCAGCATCGCCCATCGCATCATCGTCATGCACCGTGGCAAGATATCCGCCGAATTCGGTCCCGACGTCACCAAAGAGAAGATCATGGCCGCCTCTGGCGAAGCAGTGGTCGCGCACTAGCCGCATTCATGGAGCACTGATTATGTCAGTCACGAATATCACTGAGAAGAAACCAATTTCGAACGGCCAGCAGCGGAACTTCAGTCTCGTGCGGTTGATTCTGGAAGGCCGCGCGTTTTTCGCGCTGATCGTCATCATCGCGGTCTTCTCCTTCCTGTCGCCCTATTATTTCTCGCTGAGCAACTTCCTGACCATGGCCTCGCATGTCGCGATCTTCGGCATCCTGGCGATCGGCATGCTGTTGGTGATCCTGAATGGCGGCATCGATCTCTCGGTCGGCTCGACGCTCGGCCTTGCCGGCTGCATTGCGGGATTTTTGATGCAGGGCGTTACGCTTTCGAGCTTCGGCGTCATCCTCTATCCGCCGGTCTGGGCTGTCGTCGTCATCACCTGCGCCATCGGCGCCGTCGTCGGCGCGGTGAACGGCGTACTGATCGCTTACCTGAAGGTTCCGGCCTTCGTCGCCTCGCTCGGCGTGCTCTATGTCGCGCGCGGCATCGCGCTTTTGATGACCAACGGCCTGACCTACAACAATCTCGGCGGCCGTCCGGAGCTTGGCAATACCGGCTTCGACTGGCTGGGCTTTAATCGTCTCGCCGGCATCCCGATCGGCGTCATCGTGCTGGCGGCCCTGGCGATCATCTGCGGGTTGGTCTTGAGCAAGACCGCCTTCGGCCGCTGGCTCTATGCCTCCGGCGGAAACGAGCGCGCGGCGGATCTTTCGGGCGTACCGGTCAAGCGGGTCAAGATCCTCGTTTATGTGTTTTCCGGCGTCTGCGCCGCAATCGCCGGCCTGGTCCTGTCCTCGCAGCTCACCTCGGCCGGCCCGACGGCCGGCACCACCTATGAATTGACCGCGATCGCAGCCGTCGTCATCGGCGGCGCGGCGCTGACGGGCGGACGGGGCACGGTGCGCGGCACCATGCTCGGCGCCTTCGTTATCGGCTTCCTCTCGGACGGTCTCGTGATCATCGGTGTGTCGGCCTATTGGCAGACGGTCTTCACCGGCGCCGTGATCGTTCTGGCGGTCCTTATGAACAGCATTCAATACGGACGTCGGGTCAAAGCGAGCTGACGGACGAACTGAACTTCTCCACGACGGCGGATCTGGTTCGAACAGCCAGCCGATTGCGGAAAGCACGACCGGTTCGCCGGTAACATCTGAGCTCATCAAAAAGGGAGAGAGACTATGTTTAAGAAAGGCATGCGCTTAATTTTGGCGGCTGTTGCCGTAGCCCCCATTTTCGCAAGCTCCGCCTGGGCGGCCGGCCAGATGACGATCATCGTCAATGATCCGTCCAACCCCTACTGGCTGACGGAAGGCAATGTCGCCAAGGCAACAGCCGAAAAGCTCGGCTATACGGCCTCGGTCAGCGCTCATAAAGGCGACACCAACACAGAGAGCAACCTGATCGACACCGCGATCACCAACAAGTCGGTTGCCATCATCCTCGATCCGGCCAATGCCGACGGCTCGGTCGGCGCGGTGAAAAAGGCTGTGGCTGCCGGAATCCCGGTCTTTCTGGTGAATGCAGAAATCAACCAGGAAGGCCTCGCAAAGGCGCAGCTCGTCTCCAACAACGCCCAGGGTGCGGCAATCGGTGCGCAGCAATGGGTCGAAGCCGTTGGCGACAAGGGCAAGTATGCCGAACTGTTCGGCGCTCCCTCCGACAACAATGCCGCAACCCGTTCCAACGGTTATGAGACGGTGCTGACGCAGTATCCGGACCTTCAGAAGGTCGCAAAGGAAGTTGCCAACTGGGATCGTACCCAGGGTCACAACAAGATGCAGTCCATGCTGCAGGCTCATCCGGATATCAACGGCGTGATTTCCGGCAATGACGAAATGGCGTTGGGCGCGATTGCAGCCCTGAAGGAAGCCGGCAAGCTCGCCAACATCAAGGTCGGCGGCTTTGACGGTTCTCCGGACGCAGTCGCCGCCATCAAGGCCGGCGAACTGCAATATACCGTTCTGCAGCCGGTTGCCATTTTCTCGGAAGAGGCAGTCAAGCAGGCCGATAGCTTCATCAAGACCGGCAAGACTGGTGCTTCGAGTGAAAAGCAGCTCTTCGATTGCTTGCTGATCACGAAGGACAATGTCGACAAGTACACAGGCCCGTTCGTTCTGGCCCAGTAATGACAAAGGGGGACGCCGAAAGCGGCGTCCCCCATCATTTGCCGTTTCATGGATCTGGCAAAGGATTGTTCTATCACCATTTTTTGCCTTCGCTCGGCATTCGCAGTACGAAGCTGATACCCCCAGAGTCAGCATCAGAGGCCACAGTGACACAGAAGACGAATATCGGAGCATTCCTGTCCGACGAACTGCCAAGCGACAGCCGGCACAGCCGCCAGCTCGCCCGCCGGCAGATGATCGCCGAAGCCGTCATGGCGGAGGGCTCCATGCGCATCGAGGATCTCACGGATCGTTTCGGCATCAGCCTGATGACGGCGCACCGCGACGTCGACGAACTGGTGAGCCGTGGCCTTTTCAGAAAGACGCGCGGCATCGTCACGGCGGCAGCAACCAGCCTGATCGAATCGAGCGACGTTTATCGGGCGAACCGCCAGTCGGCGGAAAAGAAGATGATTGCCGCCGCCGCAATGCAGTTCGTCGAGCCTGGGCAGGCGATCTTTCTCGACGATTCCACCACGGTGCTGCAAATGGCGGCGCATCTGCCGGCCAAGGTTCCGCTGACCGCGATCACCAATTCGCTGACGCTGATGAACGCGCTGAAGGACATGCATGATGTCACGCTTCTGGCCCTTGGCGGCCAATACTACAATTGGTGCAATGCCTTCATGGGGCGGATGACGATCAATGAGATCAACCGGCTGCGGGCGGATGTCGCCTTCATCTCCATGTCCGCCATCACCGATGATGTCGTCTTCCATCAGTCCCCGGAAATTGTCGACATCAAGCGGGCGATGTTTGATAGCGCCGCCAAACGCATTCTTCTGGCCGATCACACGAAATTCGAACGGCGCGCTTTGCACAGTTTCGCGGCCTTGAGCGAATTCGATGTGGTCATCGTCGATGAGAAGACGCCGGCCGATCATCTCGATCGGATGCGAAACAAGAATATCAACGTCGTCGTCGCCAGAAGCGACGGAGATCAATCATGAGGGCAACGCCCGCGCGGCCTTTCTATCAATCGGAGTAATCAGCATGCCGAGTCTGCTCGGAATTGACAGCGGTCTCACCGTCACCAAGGCCGTTATTTTTGATGTCGACGGCACGCAGCTTGCCGTGGCGCGGCGGCGGGTGACGCAATTCATGCCCAAGGCCCGCCACATCGAGCGGGACATGGACGAGCTCTGGAATGCGACCGCCGACGCGATCGGGGAGGCGATCAGCCTCAGCGGGCGCCCGGCGAGCGACATCCAGGCCATCGCGGCAACGGCCCATGGCGATGGCATCTATTTGCTCGACCGGTCGAGCAAGCCGCTCGGCCGCGCCATCCTGTCGCTGGACAGCCGGGCAGGCGCTGTTGTCGACCGCTGGCTGGAAAGCCCGATTGCCGATGCGGCCCTCACCCTTACCGGCCAGCTTCCGCATGTCTCAGCGCCCTCGGCACTTCTCGCCTGGATCAAGGAGAAGGAGCCGGCCCGTTTCGAGCGCATCGGCCATATCCTGAGCTGCAAGGACTGGCTGCGCTTCTGCCTGACCGGCGTGATAGGCACGGACAGGACGGAGGCGAGCACGTCCTTCACCAACGTCAAGGATCAGGACTATTCGCTGGATGCGCTGAAGCTCTTCGGGCTCGGTGAACTCCAACACGCCCTTCCGCTCGCATCGCGTTCCGACGAAGTCATCGGCCATGTCACCAGCGCTGTTGCAAGCCGCACCGGCCTTGCCGAGGGAACGCCGGTGGTTGCCGGGCTCCACGATGTCACCGCATCGGCTCTGGGTGCCGGCGGCTATGCATCCGGCGTGGTCGCGGTGATCGCCGGGACCTATTCGATCAACGAAACCCTCTCCTCCGAACCGCGCGTCGACAAGCGGTGGTTCTGCCGCAATGCGATTGCGCCCGGCCAGTGGAATAACATGTCGATCTCGCCGGCATCGACGGCGAATTACGACTGGTTTCTCGACACGCTTTGCGCCGGCGAGCGCGCCGGCACCGAGGCCACGGGACAGTCGGTCCATGCGCTGCTCGCGCCCGAGATCGAGGCGGCCTTCAACCGCCCCTCGACGGCGCTCTTCCACCCCTATCTCTTCGGCTCCCCCTATGGCGCCTCGGCGAGCGCCGGTTTCTTCGGTCTCGGCGGCTGGCATGATCGCGGCGACATGCTGCGCGCCGTGCTGGAAGGCATCGCCTTCAATCACAAGATCCATGTCGATGCGCTGGGCGATGGCTTTTCCTTCAGCGAGGCGCGGCTTGCCGGCGGGATCTCCCGCAATCCGGTCGTCGTCCAGATGTTCGCCGACGTGCTCGGGATGCCGGTGACGGTAACCGAAACGGACGAGGCAGCGGCCTGGGGTGCGGCGTTATGCGCCGGCGCGGGCATCGGTCTCTATGCCGATCCACAGAGCGACCCCCGCGATGTCAGCGCGATTGCAAAGACCTATCATCCCGACGCGAGCCGCAGCACCGATTATCGGCGCCGATACGACCTTTTCCGGGACATTGCCGATGCGATGATGCCGCTTTGGCCCAGGATCGGCAGCCTCGTGCCGGCGGAATCCCAGGACTAGATATGCAGCAGGACAATCATGCCATGACCGATACCGCCGCCGAGCTGGAACAGCGCTTTTCGACACTACAGGAGAAGGACATCGATGTCGTCATCCTCGGCGCGGGCATCAATGGCGCCGGGCTGTTTCGTGATCTCTCTGTCCAGGGCGTCAACTGTCTCATCGTCGACAAATCCGATTTCGGCTCGGGCACCAGCGCCGCGCCGTCGCGGCTGATCCATGGTGGCTTGAAATATCTGGAGACAGGCGAGTTCGGACTGGTGGCGCAGTCGACATTGGAGCGCAATCTGCTTCTCAAGAATGCCCCCCATTGCGTCGAGGCCCTGCCGACATTCGTGCCGATCTTCTCCTGGACACGCGGTATTTGGGCGGCATTGCGGACCCTGACGGGTTCGACCACCGCGCCGCGAAGCCGTGGCGCCGTTCTCATCAAGATCGGGCTTGCCCTTTACGATTTCTTTGGCTCCCGCAGCCGCGTTATGCCGCGTCACAGGTTCATACTGAAGAGGCAGGCGCTCAAGGAAATGCCGTATGTCACACCGAAGATCGTCGCCGGCGGCATCTACTACGATGCCAAGATCAGTCGGCCGGAGCGGCTCGTCTACGAGCTGATCAAGGATGGGCTGGATGCAAACGGCAATGCGCTTGCGGCGAACTTCACGACGCTGATCTCGTCATCGGACGGAACACTCACCTTCCAGCGGTCCGATGACTGCACCTTTTCCGTGACGCCGAAGCTCGTCGTCAACGCCGCCGGCCCGTGGATCGATCATGTCAATGAAGCGCTCGGCGCGCCGTCGCACCTGATCGGGGGTACGAAGGGCTCGCATATCCTGCTAGATCATCCCGAACTCGTGCGTAGCCTGAACGGCCATATGATCTACTTCGAGGCCGATGATGGACGCATCTGCCTGGTCTACGGCTATCTCGGCCTGGCGCTGGTCGGCTCGACGGACATACCAAGCGCCGACCCTGATAATGTCCGCTGCGAAGAGCCGGAACTCGAATATTTCCTGGACAGCCTGAGAGCGCTCCTGCCGGGGCTTCGCTTCGGGCCGGAGCAGGTGGTTTATACCTATAGCGGCATCCGCCCGCTGCCAGCCAACGATGCCTCTTCCCCGGGGCTGATCAGCCGCGATCATTCCGCGCCGGTGATGGAGCCGCAAGGGGACCGTCCCTTTGCGATCATCTCGCTGGTGGGCGGTAAGTGGACCACCTTCCGAGGCTTTGCCGAGGAAGTCGCTGACATCGTTCTCGCGCGCTTCAAGCGCGTCAGGAACCAGTCGACGCAGCAATTGGCGATCGGTGGCGGACGTAACTTCCCTGTTGACCGCACTGCAAGGGCAGAGTGGGTACGCGCGGTTGCCGGTAAAACCGGCGTGGATCCGAAGCGGGTCGACGAGCTTCTGGCGCGCTACGGCACCACCGCTTCGGCGATCCTGAGCTATCGGTCGCCCCACAGCGACAAGGAGCGCCTCGCCGGCGCTTCCCACTATAGTCATCTGGAAATCGACTGGATCGCACGGCAGGAAATGGTCGTGCATCTCTCGGACATCGTCTTCCGCCGCACGACGCTTGCGATCGAAGGGGCGTTGACGATGGACGGCCTGCGCCAGATTGGCATGATCGCTGGCGCGGCCCTTGGATGGAACGCGCAAAAGCTGCTGACAGAGATCGACGACGTCGTCACATCGCTGGCGAAATTCCACGGTCTGCGGTTGTCCGACACGACCGGGCGCCAGCCGGCGGAAGCGCAGATCTGAGCGGATCCGGCTTCCGGCTGCGCACTTTTCCTGGAATTGCTCTACGAGAAAACCGGGTCCAGCGAACCGGCCTTGTAGCGCTTGGCCATGTCAGAGACCGGGAGCGGCTTGATCCGGGCAGCATGGCCGGCCGTTCCGAATTGCTCGAAACGCTCCTTGCAGAGCTTGGTCAAGGCGGCCATAGCCGGCTTCATATATTTGCGCGGATCGAATTCGCTCGGGTCTTCCTGCAGCACACGACGGATCTGGCCGGTCATCGCCATGCGGCCATCCGTGTCGATGTTGATCTTGCGCACGCCATTCTTGATGCCGCGCTGGATTTCCTCGATCGGTACGCCCCAGGTCGGCTTCATCTGCCCGCCATACTTGTTGATGATCTCCTGGAGATCTTCGGGGACCGATGAGGAGCCGTGCATCACCAGATGGGTGTTCGGCAGCTTGCGGTGGATCGCCTCGATGACCTCCATCGCCAACACCGACCCATCCGGCCTGCGGGTGAATTTATAAGCGCCGTGCGAGGTGCCCATGGCGATCGCCAGCGCATCGACCTTCGTCTCGCGTACGAACTTGACCGCCTCGTCGGGGTTGGTGAGCAACTGGTCGTGCGAGAGCTTGCCTTCGGCACCGTGGCCGTCTTCGGCTTCGCCCATGCCGGTTTCCAGCGAGCCCAGCACGCCGAGTTCACCTTCGACGGAAATACCGCCCAGATGCGCCATTTCGGTGACCGTCTTCGTGACGCCGACATTGTAGTCCCAGTCGGCCGGGGTTTTCGCATCGGCCTTGAGCGAACCGTCCATCATCACCGATGTGAAGCCGGCCTGGATGGCGGTCATACAGCTCGAAGCATCGTTGCCGTGGTCGAGATGCACGCAAACCGGAATGTGAGGATAGATTTCGACGACGGCATCCATCATGTGCTTCAGCATGATGTCGTTGGCATAGGCTCTGGCGCCGCGCGACGCCTGGATGATGACAGGCGCATCGGCGGCATCGGCCGCTTCCATGATGGCCAGGGCCTGTTCCATGTTGTTGATGTTGAAAGCGGGCACGCCATAGCCATTTTCCGCAGCGTGATCGAGCAACTGTCTCAGCGTAATGCGTGCCATTCAACTCTCCTTTGATAATACTAGGCGGCGACAATCAGCCGATCATCGACCGAAATATCGGCGTTTTCCACGGCATGAGAACGGCGATTCCGCAAGCTGGCGACACCCATCGGCGCTTGCCTAGAGGTTTTCAGGCAATTCCCCACACACGAAATCCCACTCAGGCGCAGATCAACATATCCAGCTACATAACAATATAAAATGACAAAATCACATTATTTATGACATTTTGCCTCGATGTACCCTTCGCGCCTTGGCCGGCCCCTGGGTGGTGCTCCATTGAAACTTTGTCTGCCCCCATCAGGCGAGGCGTTGTGTAACTATCCTGCTAGCTTCGACTGGCCGGCCACGCCTTGCATTTGCCTCCAGTCCGACGCGGAGAGGCAAGTTGAACGCCGTGGATGGTGGAGAGAGCATGGATCTGCAAAAGATCAAAACGCTGATCGAATTTGTCGGTCGGTCACGCATTTCCGAACTGGTGGTGAGCCAGGACGGGACGACCGTGCGGATCTCGAACGGCACTTCCAGACAGGCGACCGCTGCGCGGCAACAGCCTGCGCGCTCACCTGTCGTCAAGGCTGCTGTTTCGACTGATGGCGACAAAGCCGGTCAAATGGTCGTCGCGCCTGTCTTCGGGTTACTGCATCGATCGCCAAGTCCCGGCGCGCCGCCTTTCGTCAAGCTGGGCGATGTCGTCGAAGCGGGCCAGAGCCTCTGCATCATCGAGGCGATGAAAGTTTTCAACACGGTGTCGGCGCACAAAACGGGGCCGATCCTGCGTATCCTGGCCGATGACGGTCAGGAAGTGGAAGCCGGGCAGCCGCTGATGGAGATCGGCTGATGTCGCCACGTGAACGGGACCGTCGGTTCGACACCGTGCTGATCGCCAATCGCGGCGAGATCGCGCTGCGCATTCAGCGGGCATGCCGCGAGCTGGGCCTGCGTTCGGTGATGATCTGCTCCGAAGCGGACCGGGATGCGCCCTATGGCGCGACGGCCGACGAATTCGTCTGCATCGGGCCTTCGGCGCCGGGTCAAACCTATCTCAACCAGGCCGCCATCTTGCTTGCCGCGCGCACGATGGGGGCAGAGGCCATCCATCCGGGATACGGCTTCCTGTCGGAGAATGCGGGTTTCGCCCAAGCCGTGGAGGATGCCGGCCTGATTTTCATCGGGCCGCCCGCCTCGGCGATCCGCATGATGGGCGACAAGATTGCCGCCAAGCGAGCGATGATCGAGGCTGGCGTACCCTGCGTGCCTGGCCCAGATACGGCGCTCCCCGACGATGTCGCGACAATCAAGAATATCGCCCACGACATCGGCTATCCGGTGATTGTGAAGGCTGCGGGCGGCGGCGGGGGACGCGGCATGCGCGTCGTTCGCGACGACTCCGCATTGGAAGATGCCGTGTCGGTGACGCGGGAAGAGGCCAGAAGAGCCTTCGGCACGCCGGAGCTCTATCTCGAGAAATTCCTCGAGCATCCCCGGCATGTCGAGATCCAGGTTCTCTGCGACAACCACGGCAATACCGTGTGGCTCGGTCACCGCGATTGCTCGACGCAGCGGCGCCATCAAAAGGTGGTCGAGGAGGCGCCAGCGCCGGGCATTCCTACGGACATTGCGGCGGCTGTCGGCGAGCGTTGCGCGGAGGCATGCCGCCGGATCGGTTACCGGGGCGTGGGTACATTCGAGTTTCTCTACGAGAACGGTGCGTTCTATTTCATCGAAATGAACACGCGTCTTCAGGTCGAGCATCCGGTCACGGAAATGACCTCGGGCATCGATATCGTCTGCGAGCAGCTTCGCGTCGCGCAAGGGCTACCGCTTAAGATTTCCCAGGCGGATGTTCAGACATCGGGCCACTCCTTCGAATGCCGCATCAATGCGGAAGATCCATTCACCTTTGCCGCGTCTCCGGGCCGGATCACCAATGCGCGGTTTCCGGCAGGCCCCGGTGTCCGTGTCGATAGCCATGTGGAGACAGGCTACAAGGTGTCGCCCCATTACGACTCCCTGATCGCGAAACTAATCGTGCATGCGCCGACGCGCGACCAGGCAATCCGCCGCATGCAGGTAGCACTGGCGGATACCAGAATCGAGGGGATCGAGACCAACGTTGCGCTGCATCGGGAAATTTTTGAGGACCCGGCTTTCTGTGCCGGCGGAACGGACATTCATCATCTTGAGCACTGGTTGAGCGAGCGGAAGCCATGATGAAGCGAGCAAAACGGACAGCCAAAGTGATGACCGAAGACTTCACCGACCCGGCGGTCATGCAGCAGATTGCTACCTGGCTGGAAAGTGCCGGCGCAAGCGCGATCGAGGTCGAGACGGAGGACGGCCGTCATGTTCGAATCGTCATGGACGACGAGGCCTCTCTGCGCGCCGACGACGGCCCACGCGACATGGTTCCGACAGCTCCTGCGAGCGTCGTAGCCGCGAAGGCGTCTTTCGCCGGACATTTTCTCGACACCCACCCGGCGCGCGGCACGCCCGCAGCGGCGGAAGGCATGGCTGTTACCGCCGGGGATATCGTCGGGTTCACCAAGGTGGGACCGCTCCTGATGCCGGTTCGCGCGCCCGACGCCGGCACGTTGAACGAATACCTGGTTAAGGCCGGTGCTCTGGTCGGCTATGGCGACACCATTTTTTCGATCGAGCCAGCACAATGACCGACATGCAAGCAACAGCTCTTTCAACACCGGGGCTTATCTCTCCCGCGCTTGCCGATGCTCCGAAAATCTCCGTCATCGGCACCAGCGCCTATCTGGTGGAAGCGCCGGGGGATTTCGATCTTCCGACCCAGAGGCGGATCTGGGCGTTGGCCAAGGCGGTGGAGACGTGGTCCGAGGTTCGCGAAATCGTCCCAGGGGTTACCAACCTTCTGGTGATCCTCAAGCAGACACCCGAGGAGCCGGACGAGGTGGAGGCTCGGCTGAGACGGGAATGGGATCGTGCTCACGGTATCGATCTTGCCGGCAAGACGATTGAGATTCCGGTGACCTATGGCGGTGAGCATGCGACGGATCTCGCGGCCGTTTGTGATTTCTCGGGCCTGAACGACCGTGAGGTCGTCCGGCTGCATTCGGAAGGCAACTATACCGTTTTCGCACTCGGAAGCGCTCCGGGTTTTGGCTATCTGCACGGCCTTGATCCGCGCATCTACATGCCGCGCAAGACGGTGCCGTCGCTGAGAATGCTCAAGGGCACGGTGACGATCGGCGGTATGCAGACGGGTGTGTCGGTTCTGACGGGGCCGAACGGCTGGAACTCCATCGGTTTCGCGGAGCTTTCCGTATTCGATCCCGCGAGGACGCCGCCGGCGCTGTTGGCCCCCGGCGACAAGGTTCGCTTCCTGCCCGAAAGGATCGAGCTGTGATCGAAGTTCTTCAGACCGGACCACTGAACACAGTGCAGGACCTTGGCCGCTTCGGCTACAGGAACATCGGCGTCACGTCGAGCG
The DNA here is from genome assembly GCF_014189535.1 of Rhizobium lusitanum. NCBI lineage: Bacteria > Pseudomonadati > Pseudomonadota > Alphaproteobacteria > Hyphomicrobiales > Rhizobiaceae > Martinezella > Martinezella lusitana. Next base: position 118,281 of record NZ_CP050307.1, read on the forward strand.
GCGCGATGGACAGGCTGGCGCTTACCGTCGGCAATCTGCTGCTTGGCAATGAGGAGGGGGCGGCGGCCCTTGAGATCCAGACCTTCCCGTTTCGCCTTCGGTTCGAGAAAGACACGGTCGTTGCCGTCACTGGTGCTGACTGTGACGCGCGCCTCGACGGGCGCCCGCTACCGCCCTGGTGGGCAATGCCGGTTTCGGCGGGGCAGGTGCTGGAGCTCAGCACACCTCTCCAGTCTGCTCGCGCCTACCTTTGCCTTGTCGGCGGGCTTGATGTCGAGCCGGTGATGGGCTCGCGCAGCACCTCGCTACGAGGCGGATTTGGTGGACTGGAGGGTCGCTTTCTGGCGGCGAATGATCGCTTGAGTATCGCCGAGATGCAGATCAGCGCAGTGCCGGATGGTGGTTTCGGCGCCATGCCGCCGGAAGCAGCGCTTGCCGCGCATTTCCCGGCGCCGGAAGACGGTGTGCTTCTCGTTCGGGCCATCCCGGCCGGAGAATACGCACTTTTCGGCGACGAGGCGGAACGTTTCTGGACGCAGACATGGAAGATCTCGTCCCAAAGCGACCGCACCGGCTACCGGCTTTCGGGTGCCCCCATCATGCTTGCCTCACCCATGGAGATGCGCTCGCACGGCGTTGTTCCAGGCGTTGTCCAGATGCCGCCGGCGGGAGAGCCGATCATCCAGATGAGCGACGCCAATACGGCCGGCGGCTATCCCAAGATTGCCGGTGTGGCGGAGGTCGATCTCTGGCGGCTGGGTCAGGCGCGCATTGGCAGCTGCATCCGGTTCATTCGCTCCGATGTTGCCGAGGCGCGCGCTGCCGAACAGGCGGTCAAATCCTATCTCGACGATATCAGACGCACGGTACCGATGCTCGCTCAGGCGCTCGGGGCCATGTCGCGCCGATAGCGATCAAATAGAGCAAGGCAAGACAGGAGAGGAAACGATGAAGATCGATCTCAACTCGGACATGGGCGAGGGTTTCGGACCCTACCGGCTCTGCGACGACGAGGCGCTGATGGACGTTGTATCGTCGGCGAATATCGCATGCGGTTTCCACGCCGGCGACCCGGAGACCATGGCGCGCATGGTGCGGCTGGCGAAGGCTCGCGGCGTCGGCATTGGCGCGCATCCGGGCTTTCCCGACCGCCTCGGTTTCGGGCGCCGGGAAATGCCGGTCGAGGCGGACGAGATGCGCCAGCAGGTCCTCTATCAATTGGGGGCACTGACGGCGATCGCCAGGGGCGAGGGGGTTCCGGTCGCCCATATCGGCTTCCACGCCGCCATGGGCAATATGATCAACCGCGACGCTGCGCTTGCCGACCTGATCATGCAAGCAATCAGCTCCGTGGATCCCGATCTTATCGTCTTCTCCATGCCCGACACGGAGATAGAGCGGGCGGCGAAACGTTCAGGGTTGAGGACGCTGACGCTCTTCCTCGCGGATCGAGCCTATGACGCCACCGGCCAACTCGTGTCGCGCAAGCTGCCGAATTCCGTCATCAAGGAAGAAGCCAAGGTCCGCGCGCGCGTGCGGCAATTTCTGGAGAGCGGAACGGTCACGACCATCGATAACCGGACGATCGAGGTGCGGGCACGCTCGATCCTGGTCCATAGCGATACGCCGGGCTCGCTTGAACTGGCAAGGATTGTCCGCAGCGAGATCGAGGCCACCGGAGCAGCGATCGCGCCGGCCCGCGACATCCTTGCCTGAACAGCCCGGCCGCAACCCAATATTTCAACGATCACCGAAAGTAGCAAACAATGCCGACCCTAGCCGACCGCCTCAAGAATGTTTCCATATCCGCCTCCGCTGCTATGACACAGCGCGCCCGCGATCTTGCATCGAAGGGGATCAATGTTGTTTCCCTGTCGTCGGGCGAGCCGGATTTCCCAACGCCACTCCATGCGATCGACGCGGCCCATGCCGCGGCTCTCGCTGGAGACACCAAATATCCGCCGCTCGACGGCACGCTTGCCCTGAGAACGGCCATTGCGCGGAAATTCAAGCGGGAGAACGGGCTCGACTATGATCCAAGCCAGATCGTCGTCGCCGGCGGCGGCAAGCAGGTGATCTTCAACGCAATCCTTGCGACCTGCAACCCGGGAGACGAGGTGGTGATCCCCGCGCCGGGCTGGATCAGCTATGCCGATATCGTCCGCTTTGCGGGTGGCGTGCCTGTTCCCGTCGCATGCAAGCAGGAAAACGGTTTCAAGTTGCGTGCCGAGGATCTGGAGGCGGTGATCACGCCTAGGACGAAATGGCTGTTCCTGAATTTTCCGAACAATCCGACGGGCGCTGCCTGCTCGCGGGCCGAAATGGCGGCGATTGCCGAGGTCATGCTGCGCCATCCCGACGTGTGGATCATGACCGACGACATTTATGAGCATCTGATCTACGACGATTTTGAGTTCTGTACGATCGCCGAGGTCGAGCCGCGCCTCTACGACAGGGTGCTGACCGTCAACGGCGCGTCCAAGGCCTATGCCATGACGGGATGGCGGCTGGGCTTCTGCGGTGGGCCAAAGGATTTGATTTCCGCCATTAGCAACGTCAACGGCCAGAACAGCGGTGGAACGTCCACGATCACCCAGGCCGCCGCCGTGGCGGTTCTGGACGGTCCGCAGGATCTTTTGAAGGAGCGGGCGGCGATCTATAAGCAGCGCCGCGACTTCGTGCTCGACAAGCTCGCCTGTATCGAGGGGCTTACCTGCCACAAGCCGGAAGGGGCATTCTACATTTTCCCCAGTATTGCCGGTCTTATCGGCAAGACCAGCAAGTCCGGCCGTAAAATAGAAACCGATGCGGATTTCGTCATGGGGCTCGTTGACGAGCAACATGTGGCGACCGTGCAGGGCGGGGCCTACGGCATGAGCCCGTTCTTCCGCATCTCCTACGCCACCAGCATGGAGAAGCTCGCCGACGGCTGCGCGCGCATAGCGCAGTTCTGCCATGATCTGAAATAGGATGGGACCTGAAATAACATGATGAGGCAGGCTGAGCGGCGAGAGGCTTACTGCTTCAGCCGCTCGGTCAGCTCCCGGAGAATCTCCTGCACGGCGGCGGCAGGGTCGGAGAGCGATGTGTGTTCGGACACGCAGAGCGACAGCGTCTCCTCGATCTTCGGCGAGATGCTCCGCGAAACAATCGGACCGGTGCCCTCGGACACGATACGGTCGGCGACTGCCTTGGGCATGATGGTCGCGCCGAGGCCGGTGCCGACGGCCCGCGCCAGCGTCCGGATGACCTCGACCTCACCGATTACCGTCAGATTGGTGCGGCTTCGCGAGAAGGCGGTTTCCACTGCCCGCCGCACGAAATTGTAGGGCGGCGGCAACAGGAACGGCAGGGATTCGAGTGCTGAAATGGCAATCGGGGCGTCGCTGGCTTCGATGCCGAATTTCTCATGCGCAACAAGGTAGAAATCCTCCCGGAGAAGGGGGGAGAACCGCAGGCCTTTCATCGGGCCAGCGCCATGGATCAGCGCGATTTCGAGCCGGTTGTTCATCAGCATCTGGCTGTATGTCTGCCCGACGCTCTCCGTGAGGTGAAGCACGATGCCCGGATGGCGACGCCTTGTTTCCGCCAGAAGCTCGAAGGAGAGCGTTGCGGCACCGCTGAACGGCGTGAGGCCGACGGAGACCCGGCCCGCGAGATGCTTGCCCGCCGCGACCACATCGGCGTGGGCTTGTTCCATCTGGCGCAGGATGATCTGGGCGTGCCGATAAAGCTCGGCACCGGCATCCGTCATGACGACACCTTGCTGGCTTCGTATGAGGAGCTTCGTTCCGAAGTGTTCCTCGAGTGCGGCGAGCTGCTGGCTGAGTGCTGGCTGTGCGATGTGGAGTATATCGGCAGCTCTTGTGATGCTGCCGGTATCAACGATCACAACGAATGATTTGAAACGCCTGATATCCATTCGATGTTGATGCTCACCATTGCAGCCGACCGGCATGTTACAGCCTGACTGTTAGTTTACAACGTCTTCCCTCCCAAGCACTTTTTAAGCGGAAAACGCTGGAGTGGAAGCGCCGCCGACCGGCCTTCGGCTATGAAAACATGTGGATTCATCCAATGGAATCAATGCCCGGATGCGGCTGGATACCCTTCATAAGATAGGCTTATCCCTCCAAAGATAATCGGAATTATCGCCCGACGGAAAGGTCGGCTAAGGTTCCGCAAACAAAAGGGAACAGTGATGCCATTCTCCGATTATAAGACCGCACTGGTCACAGGTGCGTCCTCCGGAATAGGGGCGGCGATCGTCGAGCGTCTTTGTGCCGAGGGGCTTGAGGTGCACGCGGTTGCGCGCAATGGCGAGCTTTTGCAGAAGCTGGCGGAGCGCACCGGCTGCATCGCGCATGTGATCGACGTCACCGACAAAGCGGCCCTCGCGGATCTGACGAAGCGCATCCCGTTCGATATTCTCGTCAACAATGCCGGCGTTGATCGTCCCAAGAAATTCCTGGATGCCGACGAAGGCGATATCGATCTCCTTATCGACGTCAACCTGCGCGCCGTCCTCCATCTCTGCCGGATGGTGGTGCCGGGAATGGTGGCGCGCGATCGCGGTCACGTCATCAATATCTCGTCGATCGCCGGCGTCTATAATTTTGGCGGCAACTCCTCCTATCACGCGACGAAGGCGGGCGTCAGCATGCTGTCGAACCAGCTGCGCATCGACGCCTTCGGCAAGCGGGTGCGCGTAACGGAAATCTGCCCCGGCCGCGTCGCGACCGACATCTTCGCGCATGTCCATGGTGACAGCCCTGAGGTGCGGGAACGCTTCATCGATGGTTTCGAGCTCCCCCAGGCGAAGGATATCGCCGATGCCATCGCCTTTGCGATCGCAGCACCAGTTGCCGTGAACATCGGCCATATGGAAATCACGCCGACCCTTCAGGTGATGGGCGGCTTGCAAACGGCAAAGCCCCAATCTTCCAAGCAAGGGGATTGAGGTCGTGGGCAAGCTCGATCTCTCCGCGATCCTGAGCAATCCAGAATATGTCTCGATGCTGCTGCACGGGGTCGAGATGACCTTTGTCGTGGCGATCGGTTCCTGGCTTCTGGCGATGACCCTTGCCATGCTTCTTCTCGGCCTGCGATATGCGCCCGGTCTGGTCGGCAATGCAATCGTCTCCGCCTATGTCTCCTATCACCGGAACGTCCCGACGCTGGTGCAGCTGATGCTCTGGTATTTCGGCATTTTCGCCCTGATGCCGCAGCCGGTCACCGATTGGCTGAACGATCACAATGCCGAGGCGACCTTCGCGATCATCGGGCTTGGCCTGTGCCAGGCGGCCTATTTCAGCGAAGATCTTCGCTCCGGCCTGCGCTCGGTGAGCCCTGGGCAAATGGAGGCGGCGCGCGCGCTCGGCCATGGATATATCTCGGCCATGCGCTTCGTGATGATCCCGCAGGGGATCAGAAATGCGCTGCCCGCGCTGATCAATCATAGCGTTTCCCTGTTCCAGAACAGCAGCCTGGCAGTCGCAATCGGTGTCGCGGAACTGACCTACGCCGTCAAGGAAGTGGAGAATCTCAGCTTCCTGACCTTCGAGACCTATCTGCTGGCCACCGTTCTCTATCTCGCCTTCTCGCTGATGATCATGGTTGCCGGCGGATATGTCACCCGGAGAACCAATCCGATCAGGAGTGGACGGGCATGATCGGCGATATCATCCAGATCATCCATGATTACTGGCTCCTGCTGCTCGTCGGGCAATATCCGAATGGCCCGATCGGCGGGCTTGCGGCAACGCTGATCCTCTCGGTCCTGGCAATCGCCTTTGCCTTTCCGTTTAGCATCCTCCTGGCGCTGGCCCGGCTTTCGAAGTCACCGTTTTTGAGGTGGCCCGTCACCGCGCTGGTTTATTTCACGCGTGGCGTACCTCTGCTGATGCTCATCCTCTGGGGTTATTTCCTCGTGCCCCTGCTGACGGGCGCCGACGTTCCGAGCTTCGTTACCATGCTTGTGACGCTGGTCGTCTATCAGGGCGTTTTCCTCAGCGAAGTCGTGCGCGGCGGCATTCTTGCTCTGGGGCACGGCCAGACGGAAGCGGCCCGGGCGCTTGGGCATGGCTATTTCAATACCATGCGCTACGTCGTCCTGCCCCAGGCGCTGTTCAACGTGATCCCAAGCATCCTTTCTGTTCTGGTGTCGACGATTAAGGACACCACGCTCGGATACGTGATCAACGTGCCGGACCTCACTTTCGCGGCCAACCAGATCAACAACCAGCTTTTGACCCAGCCATTCCAGGTCTTCTTCATCCTGGCGGCCGTCTACTACGTGATCTGCTGGTCATTGACCCAGGTGGCATCGTTTCTGGAGCGGCGGATCACCCGCAAGCGCGCCGGCACGGCCGCACAGAAGCCCGAGAACGTCCTGCAACTCAAAGCTCTTACGGATCAGTCGCTATGACCCTCACCCAGTCCTCCCAGAATCCGCCCATGATCCGGCTGTCCGGGGTGCGTAAGTCCTATGGCCATTTCGAGGTCCTCAAGGGGATCGATGCCGAGGTGGCGCGGGGCGAGGTTGTCGTCGTCTGCGGCCCGTCCGGTTCGGGAAAATCCACCTTGATCCGGACGGTGAACCGGCTTGAGGAAATCGCCAGCGGATCGATTACCTGCGACGGCAATGACATGCATGGTTCGGTGCCCGCCAGTGAGATGAACCGCCGACGCAGCCGCATCGGTTTCGTGTTCCAGAATTTCAACCTGTTCCCGCATCTGTCGGTTCTCGACAACATCGCGATGTCGCCGATCCGAGTGAAAGGGGTCGCGCGCGATGTCGCCCGCAGCAAGGCGAAGCAGCTTCTCGACAGGGTGGGGCTGGCCGACAAGGCAGGCGCTTTTCCCGCCCAGCTTTCCGGCGGGCAGCAGCAGCGGGTGGCGATCGCGCGCGCTTTGGCCATGGAGCCGCCGGTGATGCTGTTTGATGAGCCGACAAGCGCGCTGGATCCGGAAATGGTCGGCGAGGTGCTCGCGGTCATGAAGACCCTGGCAGCCGACGGCATGACGATGATGTGCGTCACCCACGAGATGGGATTTGCCCGCGATGTCGCCGATCGCGTCTGGTTCATGGATGACGGGCTGATCCTCGAGGCGGCGCCACCCAAAGAATTCTTTTCCAACCCGCAACATGCGCGTGCTCAGCGGTTTCTCGCTGATTTGCGGCATTGATTTTGTCCAACCCACAGGAGACTTTGCAATGAACATGACGTCATGGACCCTAAGCATCGCGCTCGCAACAACAGCGCTGGCCGGGTCGGCGAATGCGGATCAGCTGGCCGATATTATGACGGCGAAGGTGATCCGTTGCGGAACCTTTGCCGACGTTCCACCCTTTGCCTCTCCGGACCCGAAAACGCGCGAAATGGTCGGCTTCGACGTCGATCTCTGCGGCGCGATCGCCCAAGCACTTGGCGTTAAGCCGGAAATCAAGCCGGTTTCCGTCGAAGCGCGCGTTCCCGAAGTCAAGCTCGGTCATGTCGATATCGCCGTTGCCAATCTCGCCTATACCGTCAGCCGCTCCGAGCAGATCCAGTTCAGCGACCCTTATTACCTGGCTAAGGAAATGCTGATCGTCAAGGTCGGCGATGCCGGCCAGAAGAAGGCTGATTTTGCCGGCGTTCGCCTGGCATCGACCAAGGGTTCGACCTCGGAACTCTCTATCCGCCTCAACAAGTCGCAGCCGCTGACCTTCCAGGATACGGGGTCGGCCTATCTTGCCGTCCAGCAGGGCAAGGCCCGCGGCATGGTCGCCAACACGATGACGACGACGAAGATCGTCAATGAATCGAAGACCAAGGGTGCCGAGATGCGGATGATCGACGAGCCGATGCTCTATCAGCCGATCGGCATCGGTATGAAAAAGGACGAACCCGCGCTGACCGCGAAGATCAATGAAGTCCTGGTCTCGCTCGACAAGTCCGGTGAGATCAACAAGATCTGGGACAAGTGGCTCGGCCCGAACACCGAGTACAAGATGACCCGCACGGACAAGGTCGTCCCGATCACCGAACTGAAATTCGATCCGATCCCGTAATTTTATGAATGGGGCGCGAATGCCCCAGCGCTCTTGGCGATACGGCCGGCTTCTTGCCGCGCCGTATCGCGACCACGCGACGTTTTCAGCCTGCCCGATGAAGCAGGCGTCCAATTGCTAATTTGTCTGGAGGACCATGAAGTGGTGATACTGAAGCAGAAGATCGATCGTCCCAGCCAGGAAGAGATCGCGGCCATCGCGAAATTTTCGCCGGCGACCCTTCACGAAGCTCAAGGACGTCGTGGTGCTTTGTCTTCGCGGTTGAAGCCGATCGATTATCGGATGAAGCTCTGCGGCCCCGCCTTCACCGTCAAATGCGCGCCGCGCGACAACATCATGCTTCAGGTGGCGATCAACTACGCGCAGCCCGGCGATATCATTGTCGTCTCCGCCGGCGAATATGAAGAGGCTGGCTCGTTCGGCGATGTGCTCGCCAATGCCTGCCTCGCCAAGGGCATTGGCGGACTGGTGACCGACACGGGCGTGCGTGACACGCTACAACTGCGCGATCTGGGCTTCCCAGTCTTTTCGCTCAGCGTCTGCATCAAGGGTACCGTCAAGGAAACGCTCGGCGCCACCAACGAGCCGATCCTGATCGGTGACGAGATCGTCCATCCGGGCGACATCATCGTCGGTGATGCCGACGGCCTGGTCGTCGTGCGCAAGTCGGAAGCTGTCGAGGTCGCGAAGCTGGCGCAGGCCAGAGAGGATGCCGAAGCGGGCTACATCGCCGCATACAAGGCCGGAAAGTCGGTGGTCGAAGTCAGCAATCTCGAAGCCGTGCTGAAGGCCAAGGGCCTGGTGATCGAAGGCTGAAAAGCCAGGGCCTGCCGCTCGCTAGGCGCGGCAGGCCTCATTCTTCTTTGACGTGAGATGGAGGCGTGCGGGCGCGCCAGACCTCATGCGACCTAAGCGTTCGTTCCCGGCAGCCCGAAAGCCTGTTGGAAATATCGCCTGAAGGCCAGCATCTGTGGCGAGAATTCGCTGTTGGCCCGCCATGCCAGCCCGACATCCATCGGCGGAACGGGATCCTGGATATTGACCGTCTCGATGCGCCGGCCTTCCAGCGACCAGGGTCTGTGAACCATATCGGAGAGGATGGCGACGCCAAGGCTGTTGGCGACCATGGAGCGGACCGCTTCGATGGAGCTCGTCCGCAGCAGGACCTTGGGCTGATAGGGAGTGCCGCTCCAGTATTTCAGCGACGAGTGCGCCGCCTCGTCGACTGTCAGCATAATATAGGGCTCCTCGGCGATCTCGCGAAGGCCGACGCCGTCGCGTCTCAACAGATTATGTTGCGCGGGCACCCAAAGGCGTCGAACGGAACTCAAGAGCGTCTCCGTAGTCAGCATCGGGTTCAGGATATTCGAGGTCAACAGCACGGAAATATCGTAGCGGTTGGACAGCAGCCCTTCCTCGATGGTCTCGCGATTGACCTCATAGAGTTGGATGCGCAGCCGCGGATACAGGCGCCGCATGCGTTCGATGTGAAGAGGCAGGAAGTATCCGATCACCGTATAGGTCGCGGCGACGACCAGCTCGCCTTCGATATCGCTGCTGACGAGATTGAGATGGGTGGCCTCGTCGACCTTTGCTAATATTTCATAGGCATGGGAGAGAAACTGCCGGCCGGCGGCCGTTAACTCCATTCCCTGCGGGGTTCTGTTGAACAGCATGACGCCCACGGTCAGCTCGAGATCCTTGATCGCCGCAGTCACCGCAGATTGCGAGATCGAAAGGTTCATCGCGGCGAGGGAGATCTGACCGTATTCGGCGGTCGCGACGAAGTATCGAAGCTGGCGCAGGCTGAGGCTCATCGTCTTTTCCCCTATCGGTTAATCTGAAAAATTCACTCATTAAATCAGATATCGCCGCCACAACTGCGGGCGAGCAACGATGGATTTCGATGCAATATGACTAACTATGTGAATTTAAACGAATAATTTTGATGGTTTTTTATGCGCTGATATCAATTTATCAGATAATGATATATTGAAGATTGTATTTTTCAAATCCTATTTTTCCTCCTAGCGTTTCGTCGCAGTCGCAGTCGCAGTCGCAGCCGCAGCGGAGAACAGGCATGAGGAAATACGCTTGAAAGAAGTCGTCGACATCAATTGTGATATGGGAGAGGCCTTCGGCCGGTGGCGTATCGGTGATACGCGCGACGAGCATCTCATTCCATTGATCAGTTCCGCCAATATCGCCACCGGCTTTCATGCCGGTGACCCGAATCTCATGGACGAGACGGTGCGCATGGCGGCCGAACATGGCGTCGGTGTGGGCGCACATCCGGGCTACAACGATCTGCAGGGCTTCGGCCGGCGGAAAATGAACGGGACCAGCAAGGAGATTGTCAACGACCTGGTCTATCAGGTTGGTGCGCTTCGCGAGTTTGCCCGTCGCTACGGCGTGCCGGTCCAGCATGTGAAGCCGCATGGCGCGCTTTATATGGAACTGGCGGCCAACACCGAGCTATCCCGGATTTTCATCCAGTATATGCGCACGGTGGCGCCGAATACGCCGGTCTTCTGCATGGGGCGCTCGGCAACGCATATTGCTGCCCAGGAAGTCGGACAGCCGACGGTGCGCGAGTTCTACGCGGATCGCGACTATGGCGACAATGGCTGGATCGTTTTCACCCGCGACGCGGGCCGTCCCGATCCCAAGGCCGTTGCGATGAAGGTTCTGCGGGCCTGCATCGAAGGAAAGGTCCGCACGGTGACCGGAGCTGACATCGATATCGAGTTCGAATCCGTCTGTTTTCACTCGGACACGCTGGGAGCGCTGGAGATCGCCCAAGAAATACGGGCGGCCCTTGTCGGTGGGGGGCTCCGGATCGCACCCGTTTCCCAATTCCTGAACAACGAGATAGCGCGGAGGCCACATGAGTAAGCTTGAGATCAAATCGCCCCTTCCGGGAACTTTCTATAGGGCTTCCTCTCCAGACGTGCCGGTCTTCAAGGCAGATGGCGATGCCGTTTCAGCCACCGATACGATCGGCCTTATCGAGGTCATGAAGACCTTTCAACAAATTCCCGCCGGCCTCGACGGCAAGAACATCAAGTTTCTCGTCGACAACGAAGAGCCCGTCATGGCTGGGCAGGTCATCGCGGAGGTCGAGGAATGACTATCCGGTCCGTACTCATCGCCAATCGCGGTGAAATCGCCGTGCGGATCATCAAGGCGGCAAAGGCACTCGGCATTCGCACGGTCCAGGTCCATAGCGCCGCCGACGCGGATATGCTGGCGGTCAGGCTTGCGGACGAGGCGATCGATATCGGGTCGCCGGCGCCGAAAAAATCCTACCTGAATATCGAGGCGGTGATCGCCGCCGCAAAGGCATCCGGCGTCGATGCCGTGCATCCGGGCTACGGCTTCCTCTCCGAAAACGGCGATTTCGCCGACGCCGTCGAGGCGGCGGGCATGATATTCATCGGCCCTTCCGGCGATGCGATCCGCATGCTGGGCGACAAGGTGGCGGCGCGGCAGGTTGCGGCAAAAGCCGGCGTTCCGACGGTGCCTGGAAGCGACGGGCGGGTGGCGGGGCTTGACGAGGCGCGGGCGCTGGCGGCAACGACAGGCTTTCCGGTGATGATCAAGGCGGCGGCCGGCGGCGGCGGGCGCGGCATTCGCATCGTCGCTGATATCACCGAGCTGGAGCAACAATTTCCGCTTGCCTCGGCCGAGGCGCTTGCCGCCTTCGGCGACGGTGGCCTCTATATGGAAAAGGTCATCACCCGCGCCCGGCATGTCGAAGTGCAGATCTTCGGCGACGGGCAGAATTTCGTGCATTTCTTCGAGCGCGAATGCTCGCTGCAGCGCCGGCGCCAGAAGGTCTGGGAAGAGGCGCCTGCCTTCCTCCTGCCCGCCACTGTACGCGAGCGGCTTTGCGGTAGCGCCGTGGCGCTCGCCCGCGAGGTCGGTTATCGCGGCGCCGGCACGGTGGAATATCTCTATGATGACGAGACGGGTGACTTCTATTTCATAGAGGTCAACACCCGCATCCAGGTGGAACATCCGGTCACCGAGATGATTACCGGTTTCGACCTGGTTCAGGAGATGTTCAAGGTGGCGGGCGGCACGGCCCTTTCGGTATCGCAGGGCGATATCAGGGCGAGCGGTCACGCGATCGAGTGCCGCATCAACGCCGAGGACCCATTCAAGGCGTTCCAGCCGTCACCGGGAACGATCACGAAACTCTCCGTTCCCGAGGGCGAAGGCATAAGGTTCGATACGATGCTTTATGAGGGCTACACGATCCCGCCCTTCTACGATTCCCTGCTTGGCAAGCTGATCGTGCACGCCGAGACGCGCGATGCCTGCCTTGCAAAGCTAGGCCTCGCGCTCCAGGCGCTCGCCATCGAGGGTGTGCCGACCACGGTGCCGTTGCATCTGGCACTGGCGCGCGATGCGAGGGTCGCCAACGGCCTATTCCATACCCGCTTTCTCGAACACTGGCTGGACAATGATTTCGCTGCTCTCGCCGGCCGGACCCAGGAGGTTGCCTGATGCCCGCACGCTATACATTCGGAGGTGACGAACATCTCTTCGTCGAATGCAGCGATGAGATGTCGCTTGAGGCTTTCTTCAAGAGCCTGTCGATGGCAACCGGCGTTCGTGATAGCGCCATCAAGGGCGTCACTGAAATCTGCCCGGCGAACGCCTCCTTTCAGGTCAAGTTCAACCCGGACCTGATCAAGCCAGACGACCTTCTCAAGGAGGTGCGGGCGATCGAGGGGGCGGCCGAAAAGGCCGAGCCGGTGATCAAGACGCGCATCGTCGAAATTCCGGTCTTCTACAACGACCCTTGGACGCATGAGACCCTGATGCGCTTCCGCGAGCGCCATCAGGAGCCGTCCGGCACCGATCTCGATTATGCCGCCGGGATTAACGGTTACGGCGCGGTCGACGATTTCATCGCTGCTCACGCCGGCTCGCCTTGGTTCGTCTCCATGGTCGGCTTCGTCGCCGGTCTGCCGTTCATGTACCAGATGGTCGAGCGTCAGCGGCAGATCGAGGTCCCAAAATATCTGCGTCCCCGCACCGATACGCCGCGACTGACGGTCGGTCATGGCGGCTGCTTCGGCTGCATCTATTCGGTGCGTGGCGCGGGCGGCTACCAGATGTTCGGGATCACGCCGATGCCGATCTTCGATCCGACGCAGACGACGAGCTATCTCCGAGACTTCATGGTGTTCTTCCGCCCGGGCGATATCGTCAAGTTCAAGCCGATCGATCGCGACGGCTACGACAAGGCCGTCGAGGAGGTCGACAAGGGCCTGTTCAGCCCGCCGATCCGCGAGGTCAGCTTCGATCTCAGGCAATACCAGACCGATATCGACGGCTACAATGCCAAGCTGGAGGGCGTGCTTTATGGCCATTAAGGTTCTTCATCATGGCCTGGCGACCACCGTCCAGGATCTGGGCCGGCCGGGCTATTTCCACCTCGGCATTCCCATCGGCGGGGCGATGGACCGCTACGCCATGCGCGCGGCAAACTTGCTCGTCGGCAATGACGAGGGTGCTGCGGGCCTTGAGGCTGTGTTTATGGGGCCGCAGCTGGAGTTCTCGGATGACGCCGTGATCGCGGTAAGCGGCGCCGATATGCCGGCCAAGATCGACGGCGTCGCCCAGCCGGGATGGACCGCGCTGACGATCAAGGCCGGTCAGGTCCTGAGCTTCGATTTCCTGAAGTCCGGGGCGCGCATCTATATCGCGGTATCGGGCGGCATCGACGTGCCCATAGCGCTCGGTAGCCGGTCGACCTATCCGATCGGCGCGCTCGGCGGCTACAAGGGCAGGGCGCTGGCGGTGGGCGACGAGCTCCCGGTCGGGCAAGGTTCCGTGGTGAAAGAAGGCAAATCGGTCGAAGAGGGCCTACGCCGCACTCCGGGCACGCCGGCTGAGCTTCGGGTCTTGCCCGGGCTCTACTGGGATCGTCTGACGGATGAGGCCAAGCAGAGCTTCTTTGCCGATCCATGGAAAGTCGCGCCCGAAGCCGACCGTATGGGCTATCGGTTCCGCGGCGGCCGCAAGCTCGAATTTGTCGAGCGCAAGCAGCCCTTCGGCGCTGGTTCGGATCCATCCAACATCGTCGACAGTTGCTATCCCTACGGCTCGATCCAGGTGCCCGGCGGTACCGAGCCGATCATTCTGCACCGTGATGCCGTCTCCGGTGGCGGCTATTTCATGCTCGGCACGGTGATTTCGGCCGACATGGATCTGATCGGGCAAATGCAGCCGCATACGCCGACCCGCTTCGTCGAAGTGACGATGGAACAGGCGCTTGCGGCAAGGGCAGAGCGGCAGGCGCTGATCGAGCGCATGCGCGCCTCCCTGATCTGAGGGGAAAAGCGATGGCCGTCTTGCCAGTCCCGCGCCGAAGACAGAACATGCAGCCGTCCAGCGGCCGCCTGCTCCTACTCGAGAACGCGCGTCAGATAGGCGGCCGTCACGCTCGGGCCGGGAATGATCGCAACGATCTTCATCTGGGCGATCATGCGCTTCACCGAGGCGTCCAGATGGTTTTCCATCATCGCGGCGGCGGCGGTGATGGCGCCGCGCAACAGCAGCTCCGTCACCAGGCGAAGCTCGGTGATGACAGCGGGATCGCCCGGCAGCCCAAGCCGCCGCAACAGCCGCTCGGTCGCCGTCACCGGCAGAAGATTGTTGCGGATCGATTCCTTCAGTCGCTCATTCGGCGTCGCCAGGATGCAGATGTCGACGAAATCCGTATAAATGGCTTCCAGAGCCTTGAGATGGTCGGCGATATCGTGCCTTTCCAGTTCGGACAGGCGCTGAAAAAGCTCGCTCAGCCTGCTGCGGTCAACAGATTCGGCTCCGGCGATCAGGGCTTGGGGTTCGAGCATTCCGCGCAGCACGAAATGATCCTTGATCATTTGCGCGGTCAGCGGTCCGGCGATCCAGTGGGACGACTGGTTCTTGCGCACGAGACCGCGCTCGCGCAGGCGCGTCAGCACGTCGCGCACCACGGTGCGGCTGACGTTGAAATGATTGGCCAGTTCGATCTCGATGATGCGGTATTGTCCGAAGACGACGCAGCCGGCCACGTCGGCCTCGACGGTGTTGTAGATCCGCTCCCAGGAGGAGCGGCTTTGCAGCGCCTCGTCGGCATGGCGCGGAATGGTCAGGCCCAGCGTCTTGATGTCGGTGCGGTTCGGCTCGATGCCCCGATCGGCAGGCCCGACGAGATAGCCGCGACCGTTGAAGCGATGCACAAGCCCTTCGCTTTCAAGCGCCTGAAGCGCCCGTTGCACGGGCGCACGCGAAATCTGAAGGATTTCAGCGATCGGGCCTTCGAGAAGCACGACGCCGAGCGGGAGCGTGCTGTCCTCGATGTTGCTGCGCAGGACATCCTCCGCGATCTCATAGCGCTTCTGCGCGTTGGGTCGTGCGCCGTATTCGGTCATCTGATTCAATGTGCCCACACCATTCCGATGCCTCACTCTTACGCTATTTATAGCGGTAAAATAGCTCAAAAATAAATGCTTATTGAATACAAAGTTTGATTTTTATGCGGTGCATATGCGGACTGATGGCGCGACTGGATTGTGGCGTTATGCCGGTATGTGCCCGATTTTACGGATTTTTTGTACGAAGGTCGCGGATCATCGACTCTTCGATGGGGGCTATATACGGTAATTTCCGAGCGCCTGACCGGGGCGGGCGCGCAGTTGTGCGACTTTCGACACCCTTTGGTCTTTCATCCGCAATTTCTTTCACTGTCGTCATCCGTTTTGTTTTAAAAAGTCTATTGAATACAAAAATCATTTATGCAATGCTTCAAGACATCAAGGCGCTCGTCAGAAGCGCCACAGGTGGAACTCGTTGAAACGCCAAGGAACATCTCTTTGAAGCGCATGTGATGCATGCGTGACGGCTGACGTCCAGCGTTCGGATCGATCCGATTCCGAGCCCTGGCGGAGCTTTACCCAAAGGGTGGTCCTTGCCTGGAACTGGTAGGAATTCGGTGTCGACCGTTCTTCAACTCAAGCAAGTCGCCAAGTCCTATGGCGGTGTACCTGCGCTGGCCTCGGTGGATTTTGCCCTGCCAGGCGACGCCTATATCTCGCTGCTTGGCCCCAGCGGTTCCGGCAAGACGACGCTGCTGCGCGTCATCGCCGGTTTCGAGGAGCCCGATTCCGGTTCGATCCTGTTTCATGGCGAACGTCTCGATGGGGTCGAGCCGCATGCGCGCGGCATCGGCTTCGTCTTCCAGAACTTTGCTCTTTTTCCCCATCTCTCGGTCACCGATAACGTCGCCTTCGGGCTGCGCAACAGGAAGATTGATCCGGTCACGGATGTCAGCGTCGTCAATGCAAGGGTCCGCGACATGCTGGCCCTCGTCGGGCTCAAGGGCTTGGAGGATCGCGCCGTCACGCAGATATCGGGCGGCCAGCGCCAGCGCGTCGCCCTGGCGCGCACCCTGGTGACGGAGCCGAAGATGGTGCTTCTGGACGAGCCGCTCGGGGCGCTCGACGCCAATTTGCGCAGTCGCATGCGAAGCGAGCTGAAGACGATCCGTGAACGCTGCGGCGTCACCTTTCTGCATGTGACGGGCAGCGAGTCCGAAGCACTGGCGATGGGCGACATGGTTCTGGTGCTCGATCAGGGCCGCATTGCGCAGGCGGCGACCTCGGATGTGATCTACAATCGTCCGGCCTCGGCGGCCGTGGCGCGCTTTCTCAACTGCTATAACCTGTTTGCCGGCGATGTTGTCGACGATCACTTCGTCAGCCAGACCGGACGTTTCCCGCTGAACGCTTCGCTGAGGAAAGCGCCGCAGCCGGGCTATGCCATTCGCCATGATCGCGTCGCCATCCGCCCCTTCGATGCGGCGATTTCCACCGAAGAAATCCGCATCGACGGTGATTTCATCGCCAGCGAATATTCCGGCGCGGCCATCAACTCTTTCTTTGCGCTCGGTGACGGGCGCGTCTTCGAAGTGGAGTCGCATCTCAGTCATTCGCGCCCGCCCGCCTTTGTCGAAAAGAGCCGTTACGCGCTGGTCTGGAAGAAGGAGGACGCTCTTGTCTTCGGCTGACGCGCGCCTCTTGCAACGACCCCACGGACCTGCCCAGGAGAACGAGAGATGACCATGGTCGTAACGAGCGAGGATGCCGTGCAGGAGACGACGATCACGCGCCGTCCATCGAGAAAGGCCCTGTGGTTGCTGGCGCCGGGCGTGCTCTGGATGCTGCTCTTCCTGGTGCTGCCGCTTTTGATGATGGTCTATGTCTCCTTCTGGACCCAGACGACCTTCAAGATCGAGCCGACGCTCACCCTGCAAAGCTGGATCACTTTTCTCACGAGCCCGACCTACCTAGGCGCGCTCTGGACCACCGTCCGCATCTGGCTTCTCGTCCTCTTGTCGACGCTCGTCGTCGGCTATCCGGCAGCGCTCTTCGTCGGCCTTCTCGTCAAGAACAAGACGTTGCAGACAGTTCTTCTCGTCCTCTGCGTGATCCCCTTCTGGACGTCGTTCCTGATCCGCGTTCTCGCCTGGCGCCCGATGCTCGGCACGGAGGGCGCGATCAACATGATCCTGATGAACCTCGGCATCATCCATCAGCCCATCGAGGTGCTGCTGTTTTCCGAGCTGTCGGTGATCATCGGCATGACGCAGATCTATTGCGTCTTCATGGTCGGTCCGATCGCCTTCATGCTCGGCCGCATCGACGCCTCCGTCATCGAGGCCGCCCAGGATCTCGGCGCCGGCTTCTGGCGCATCTTCCGCACGATCATCCTGCCACTCTCCCTGCCGGGCGTGGTCGTCGGCGCGATTTTCGTATCGGTCATGGTGCTGGGAGAGTTCGCCACCTCGGCGGCGCTGTCCGGCCGCAAGGTCAACCTTTTGGGCAACATCATCGTCACCCAGGTCGGCTCGTTGAAATGGGCCTTTGCGGCGGTGGCCGGCGTCGTGCTGACGATCATCATGGGGGCGGTTGTCGCCGTGCTTCTCAAGATCGTTGATCTGAGAAAGGAGCTCTGATTATGAACGCAAGCGGCATCAAGCTCGGCCTCGGCGTCTACACCACCCTCTTTCTCGTTTTTCTCTACGGACCGCTGGTGGTTCTGGCGATCCTGTCGTTCCAGACCGGCCCCGAGGGCGGCCCGCAATTCCCGATCATCGAATGGTCGACCTATTGGTATCGGCATCTGTTCGGCCTGACGCCGCCCTCGCGCATCGCGCCGCTGCCGATCGATCAGTCGCTGATCCGCTCGCTTGCGCTTGCGGTGATGACCATGATCGTCTCCACCGTGCTCGGTGTGACCTCCGCCCAGGCCTTCCGGCGCAAATTCCGCGGCTCCGGCGTCGTCTTCTACCTGATCGTCCTCGGCATGATGGTGCCGGGCGTGTTGGTCGGGCTCGGCATGGCGCTGGTTGCCAATACATTCGGCATCGATCGGCATTGGTGGAGCACGGCATTCGTCCTTCATGTCGTCTATACCTTCCCCTTCGCCTTCCTGGTGATGCTGGCGATCTTCAACAGGTTCGATCCGAGCATGGAGGAAGCCTCCTGGTCGCTCGGCGTGACACCGGCACGGACCTTCCGCAAGGTCACCTTTCCGCTGATTTTTCCCGGCGTGCTCTCGGCCATGCTGTTTGCCTTCACGCTCTCCTATGATGAATTCTCGCGTACCTTGTTTGCGTCCGGCCGTGAATTGACGCTGCCGCTGGCGATCTACGGCACCTTCTCGGTCGAGGTTCATCCCAATGTCTTCGCCTTCGGCGTCCTGACGACCCTGTTTTCCTTTGCGCTACTTGGCACCTACGCCACCCTCATGGGGCTGTCGGTTCGCCGCGCCAGGCGCGTTCGCGTTCAGGAGGACGCATGATGACGAAAAAACCTTCGGCGATCGTGACAGGCGCGGGTTCAGGCATTGGCCGTGCGATCGCGCTGAGGCTTGCGGCTGACGGCTACGGCGTGCTGGTGAACGATCTTTCGCGCGACCGCGCGCAGACTGTCGCAGACGAAATCGGCAAGGCGGGTGGCTTGGCTGCGGCCGCCGCCGGCGATGTTTCCCGATCTGAAGACGTGGTCGCCATCCATGCGGCTGCCGTGGCGCAACATGGCGAGGTCGATCTCCTCGTCAACAATGCGGGGATCGTGCATCAGGCATCCTTCGAAAACCTCGCGCTTGAGGATTTCGACCGAATGTTTGCCGTCCATGTGCGCGGCACGTTCTTGATGACCAAGGCGGTCCTGCCGTCGATGCTCGAACGCGGCGAGGGGGGCATCATCAATGTCGCCTCCCAGCTCGGTCAGATCGGCGGCATCGAGCTGGTTCACTATTCCGGCGCCAAGGCGGCGATTATCGGCATGACTAAGGCGCTCGCCCGCGAGGTTTCCAGTCGTGGGGTACGCGTCAACGCCGTCGCCCCCGGGCCGATCAATACGCCGCTGGTGCTTGGCCTTTCGGACGAGTGGCGCGAACGCAAGAAGCGCGAACTGCCGCTTGGCCGGTTCGGCGAGCCGGAGGAGGTGGCGGCGACAGTGGCCTTCCTCGCCTCCCCCGCCGCCAGCCTTTTCGTCGGCCAGACGCTCGGGCCGAACTCCGGCGATGTGATGCTCTGAGAGGAAGATGAATATGACAACGACGGAAAAACGCATTGTGATCGTCACAGGTGCAGGCATCGGGATCGGCCAGGCGACGGCGAAGGCTTTCGCGGCTCTCGGGGATCATGTCGTCGTGACGGATATCTTGAAGGCGGAAGGCGAAGAGAGCGTCCGCGACATCGTCGCCTCCGGCGGATCGGCCGAATTCCGGTTCTACGACGTCCGCTCGACCGAGGCTGCCAATGCGCTGGTTGCGGATCTGGAGGCGCGGTTCGGCAGGATCGATGTCATCGTCGCGAATGCGGGCATCGCCCATCGCACGCCGCTTGCAGACCTCAGCGACGACAAGTGGGATCTGACATTCGATATCGATCTCAAGGGTATCTTCCGGCTGGTGCGCGCCGCCGCAACCGGCATGAGGCGCCGTAGATCGGGGAGCATCGTTGCGCTCTCCTCCATCATGGGTGTCGCCTACGGCTGGGATGAGCATGTGCATTATTCCGCCGCGAAATCGGGTGTCGTCGGGCTGGTGCGCGGGCTGGCGGTGGAACTCGCCAAGGATGGCGTGCGGGTCAACGGAGTCGCGCCTGGCTACATCCGCACTGCGCAACTGCTGTCCGAGGAAAATTCGCTGGGTGCGGAAGGTGCCGAGAAGGCTCCGGAATTCATCCCCATGGGTCGGATCGGTGCTCCCGAAGATATCGCCGATGTCATCGCGTTTCTCGCGTCGAACGGCGCGAGATACATGACCGGCCAGGTTCTGGTCGTGGATGGCGGCCTTCTCGTGGGCCGTTACTGAATCGCGGAGATCCCGGCGGCAACCTGCCGCCGGGCGGCCGGCGATACGACAATGAAAGAAGCTCAAAGCGGCTTCAGGGAACAGCAAACAACACTGGAGAACAGAAATGTCCAAAATGGAAATGAATAGACGCTCTCTGTTGAAGCAGTCCGCCGGCGTGATGGCTCTTGCCGCCATCGGTGGCGGGACGTCCTTGCTCTCGTCGCGCAGCGCCTTCGCGCAGGCCGCCAATCTTGCCGGCGAGCAGCTGCGCACCATCGGCCTGTCGGTCACCGTACAAGAGCGCATTCTCGCCGATTTCCGCAAGGCAAGTGGTGTCGGCCAGACTTCCGGCACGGCGGCGACCTTCCCGGATGCGCAGACGAAGATCCTGTCGGGTTCCAAGGATTACGATTGCTGGGAGATCATCGCCGAGCGCCTGCCGTCGATCGTCATGACCAACAATGTAGAGCCGGTCCCGGCGGCGTCTCTGAAGAATTGGGCCAACATCCGTGACACTTTCACCAAGCCTTCCGACAAGTGGGGCGCCAAGCAGCAGATCGTCGGCCAGATCTGGGCCGACGACGCCCAGACGACGCTGAACATGGTTCCGGCGGTCTATAATTACGACTCGATCGGCTACAATCCCGATATCCTCAGCGCCGAGGAAGCCAATAGCTGGGCTGCACTCTTCGATCCGAAATGGAAGGGCAAGTCGGGTCTGAACACCGATCCGCTGATCGCGTTTGGCCAGGCCATCATGGCGATGAACACGCTCGGTCTGTTGAGCGTGAAGAACCCCGGCAATCCGAGCACGGCGGAAATCGACGAGGCTGCGAAGTTCCTCGTCTCCAAGAAGAAGGACGGCCAGTTCCGCGCTCTCTGGGGTGATTTCGGCGAGCTGGTCAACCTGATGGCCTCCGGCGAGATGGTTGTCTGCGACGCCTGGCAGCCTGCTGTCATGGCCGTCAAGGCGCAGGGCAAGCCTTGCAAATACGCCGTGCCGAAGGAAGGCTATCGCGGCTGGGCGATTGGCCCGTCGATGATCGCTGGCACGACCAACAAGGAGGCCGTGATCGCCTATGCCGATTATTGGCTGTCGGGCGAGCCGGGCATCACCGTCTCCGAGCAGGGCTATTACTCGCCGTCCACCAACATCAAGAACGTCATGGCGCCGGATAAATATGCCTTCTGGTATGAGGGCAAGCCGTGGGTTGGTGCGGCGGAGCGCGGCATCAAGGAAGGCGACCTGCGCGACGGCGGCTCGCTCGAGGAGCGCGCCAAGAACGTTGCCTACTGGCACCAGTGGCCGGACGAATACGACCACCTCGTCCAGAAGTGGGACGAGTTCCTGAACGCCTGACGCAATGCCGGAGCGGCCTGCCGCTCCGCACCCGAAACGCGAGAAGACCGGCTGGCGGTCTTCTCGCCCGCGCCTGGAGAATGGTTATGATTTACGACCTGGAACTCATCAACGCCGGCAAGGTCTACGACAACGGCACGCCGGCCGTCGCCGATTTCAATCTGACGGTCACCAAGGGCGAGTTCATCGCCTTCCTCGGCCCGTCCGGTTGCGGCAAGACAACGACTCTGCGCATGATCGCCGGCTTCGAGACGATTTCCTCCGGCGACATGATGATCAAAGGCGAGCGGATGAACGATGTCCGGCCGCAGAACCGCCCGACGTCGATGATCTTCCAGAATTATGCGCTCTTTCCGCATATGACAGTCCGTCGCAATGTCGGTTACGGCCTTGAGGTCAAAGGTGTCGCAAAACCCGAGCGCGATGCCCGCGTCGACCGGATTCTGGCAACGCTCGGGCTGGAGGATATTGCGGAGCGCAAACCGGACAGGCTTTCGGGCGGCCAGCGCCAACGCATCGCGCTTGCGCGCGGTCTTGTCGTCGAGCCTGATGTCTTGCTGCTGGACGAGCCGCTCGGAGCCCTCGACGCCAATCTGCGCAAGGCGATCCAGAACGAGCTGAAGCTCCTGCAAAAGAGGCTCGGTGTGACCTTTATCTTCGTCACCCATGCCCAATCCGAAGCGCTGGCGCTTTCCGACCGGATCGTGGTGATGAACCAGGGTCGGGTCGAGCAGATCAGCCCGCCGCATCAACTCTATACGCGGCCGAACACGCCATTTGTCGCGCAGTTCATCGGCCGCAACACGATCTTCCACGGCGAGGTGGCCGGCAGCGAAGGAGACAACACCGTCGTCAACACCCCGCTCGGCCTGTTGTCAGGCCGCCCGAATGGCGCGGTTGCCGACAAAGGAAAGGTCGATATCGTCATCCCGTCTGAGGCGATCGAAGTGCATACGAGCGAAGGTGCCGACCGCCAGCGCATTGCCAGCGCTTTCGGCGGCAATGTCGTCGGTGCCCGTATCGAGCGTTTCGATGTCGTCGGCCATATCTCGCACCTGACCGCCAGTCTTCCCGATGGGCGTTCGCTCGCGCTCGAGGCGCATGTCGACAAATACAGGCCCGGCGCCTTTGCGGTCGGTGCCGGCGTGTTGCTTGCCTGGAACCCGGCGGAAGCCACCGTCATTCCCGCTTACTAGAACCATAGAAACCCAAGGAGGTACTTCCCATGGCGAAAGAGATTTTGTGCAGTTTTGGCGTTGACGTTGATGCCGTGGCCGGATGGCTTGGCTCGTATGGCGGCGAGGATTCGCCGGACGATATTTCTCGCGGTCTTTTTGCCGGCGAGGTCGGCAGCCCGCGGCTGGTCAAGCTGTTCGAGCGCTTCGGCATCAAGACGACCTGGTTCATTCCCGGCCATTCGATCGAGACCTTTCCCGAGCAAATGCAGGCCGTGGCGGATGCGGGCCATGAAATCGGTATTCATGGCTATAGCCACGAAAATCCGATCGCGATGACACGCGAGCAGGAGACCGAGATCCTCGACAAGTGCATCGAGCTTGTCACCAAGCTTTCCGGCAAGCGCCCGACGGGCTATGTCGCGCCCTGGTGGGAATTCTCCAACGTCACCAACGAGCTGCTGCTCGAGCGCGGCATTAAATACGACCACTCGCTGATGCATAAGGACTTCACCCCTTATTATGTGCGGGTCGGCGACAGCTGGACGAAGATCGACTATTCGAAGAAGCCGTCCGACTGGATGGTGCCGTTGAAGCGCGGACAGGAGACCGATCTGATCGAGATTCCGGCCTCCTGGTATCTCGATGACCTGCCGCCGATGATGTTCATCAAGAAGGCCCCGAACAGCCACGGCTTCGTCAATCCGCACGATATCGAGCAGATGTGGCGCGATCAGTTCGACTGGGTCTATCGCGAGATGGACTATGCCGTCTTCCCGATCACCATCCACCCCGACGTTGCCGGCCGTCCGCAGGTGCTGATGATGCTCGAGCGGCTCTATGCCCATATGATCAAGCATCCGGGCGTGAAGTTCGTTACCATGAATGAAATCGCCGACGACTTCGCCGCACGCTTCCCGCGCAAGAAGTAAGCGGCGGCAAGGCCTGTGAGGAGGTAGACACCATCATGTGCTCGCTCTGCGGTGTTCTCGGCGGCAACGAACACTGGACCGACGCTGCGGCGCGGCCGGGGGTGTTTACGCGCAATGACAGCCGTCTCGACCGGCGGCGGGAGCGGGCTAACCGCGTCGCCGCCGCCAATCGCATGCTTTCGGCCTTCGGCCTTGTTCTATCGGACTGGCAGGGCGCCTCTTTCGTCCTCTCCACGAAGACCGGCAAGAGCGAGATCGTCGAGGATCTAGGACATCTCTGGCCGGCGGCCGAGCGGCTTATCGGCCACCCCTGCGATCCGCTCGATCCCGGCCTCATCGCCCGTATGGAGGCCAGCCGTGATGCATGACGAGCCCGGCTTCGTGACCGTCAACCTCCTCACCGGATTTCTCGGGTCGGGAAAGACGACCTTGCTCAGGCGGCTGCTCGCGGAGGACGCCTTTGCCGATGCCGCCGTGCTGATCAACGAGTTTGGAGAGATCGGCCTCGATCATCACCTGATCGAGCGGATCGATGACGAGATCGTGCTGCTGCGCTCCGGATGCGTATGCTGCACCGTTCGCGGCGAGCTCGCCGAGGCGCTCAAAGATCTCTATTCCAAGCGCGAACGAGGGCTGGTCCCGCCGTTCCGGCGTGTCATCATCGAGAGCACCGGGCTGGCCGATCCCTTTCCGGTCCTCTCGACCATCAAGGCGGATCCGATCCTCCGGCATCATTTCCGGCCCGGAAGCGTCGTGACGGCGGTGGATGCCGTCAACGGACAACGTCAGCTCGATACCTATATCGAATCCAACCGGCAGGCGGCGATAGCCGACCGACTTGTCATCACCAAGACCGATCTTGCCACCGATAGCGAGAGACAAGCCCTGGAAAGCCGCCTGCGGCGCATCAACCCCGATGCGCTCCTCGTCTGTGCTGGGGATGACGATCTTGACCTGTCCTCGCTGTTGCAGAACGCAACCACAATGCGCGGCGATCACGTCCAGTCGCCGAGTGGCTTTTATTGTGAGGAACCAGTCTGGCTTACCAATGCCGACGGCGCTCCGCATCGTGCCGCGATCTCCTCCGTCACCATGACGGTGGACCGCCCTATCGACTGGACGGCGTTCGGCATATGGCTGACCATGCTGCTCAATCGCCATGGCGAGCGGGTCCTGCGGGTCAAGGGTATTCTCAATCTTGTGGGCGAGGAACGGCCGGTTGCCATTCATGGCGTGCAGCACCTTGTCCACACGCCTGTTCATATGGAAGCCTGGCCGTCGAACGATCGAAGCTCCCGTCTGGTCTTCATTCTGGACGGCCTCGACGGAGAAGTGTTGAAACGGTCCTTCGAGGCTTTTACGCTGGCGGACGCGGACGTTAGGCCACCTCTGGCCATCCCGGCGGAATAGGATAAGTCATTCCTTCATGAATAAGCATCAGTCTCCGGCAAAGGCCACTTCCGCACCTGCGCTGCATCTGGCCGGCCGGCCGAAACTGCGCATTCTCGGGACCGCCATTTCGCTGCTCGAGGAACTGCGCATCCGGGCTCAGGACGATCTCGGCATCGAGGTGACATTCGACAACAATGACTTCCTCACCACCCAGTATAAGGCGGCGAGGGAGCCCGAGACCTATGACATCTACGATCAATGCTTCCACAATCTCGATATCGTCTGGCACTGGCGCGCGATCCAGCCGGTCGACACGAAGCGCATCACCTTGTGGGATGAGATCAACGACCTGACCAAGACCGGCCATATCGGCCCGAACCCGCGACTGGGGCTCGGCGACGTGCCGGCGCGCAAGCTCTATGTCCAGCCTAACCTTGCGCTTGGCGACACGCCGTCCCGTTTCATCTCCATGCTGCCGACGACGCATAATTTCGACAGCTTCGCCTACCGAACCGACCTCGTGGACAATGCTGTCGCCATGCATTCCTGGGGCGCTCTTTTCGATGAGCGATGGGCGGGCCGGGTCGCTCTGGTGGACGAACCGGCCATCGGCATCTTTGATGCCGCATTGGCCGCGCAGGCTGCCGGCCTGATGTCCTTCAACGATATCGGTAACATGTCGATTACGGAAATCGACCAGTTGATCGACCTATTGGAAGAGCGGAAGAAGGCAGGCTTCTTCCGTGGCTTCTGGCAGACGGCGGAGGATGCGGCTCGCTTGATGATGGCTGGCGATACGGCGGTTCAAAGCATGTGGTCGCCGGGTATCGGCATATTGAATTCCAAGGGCGCTCCGGTCGAACAGGCGGTGCCGGCGGAGGGTTATCGCGCCTGGCACGGTGGCCTGTGCCTTTCGAAGAATCTGAGCGGGCGCCTGCTTGATATCGCCTACGAGTATCTAAACTGGTGGCTCTCCGGCTGGCCGGGAGCCGTGGTTGCTCGCCAGGGCTATTATATCTCCACCCCGCAGCGCTCCCGCCAGTTCATGACGCCGTCGGAATGGGATTATTGGTATGAAGGTCTTGCCGCCGCCGAAAATCTGACCGGCCCGGACGGCCTGATGCGAATAAAGGCGGGTTCCGTCAGGAGTGGTGGATCCTATTGGCAGCGTGCCAATTGCATTGCGGTCTGGAATACCACTATGGATGAACATAATTATCTCGTCCGCCGGTGGATGCAGCTCGTCGGTCGATAAGGGAGAAGAGGGTCATGGCATATCCACATCTGGGCAAATCGATCGCGCAGCTATCCGTTCTGATGCAATCGGGAGCGCTCGATCCCGTGGCGCTGGCCGAGGAGAGCCTGGATGCGATCCGGTCCCATAAGGATCAGGCCATCTTTATCAGCCTGCTTGAGGAAAGGGCGCGCCAAGAGGCTGCTTCCGCCTCGAAGCGGCTGCGGGACGGACGGTCGCGCGGGCTTCTCGACGGTATTCCCATCGCCTGGAAAGACCTCTTCGCCATTCGCGGGCTGCCGACGACGGCAGGGTCCAGCGTTCTCGCGCGTGAAGCACCCGCAGCCAAGGATGCCGATGTCGTCCAGGCGCTGGCAGAGGCCGGTATGGTCAGTCTCGGCCGGGTCAATATGAGCGAATTTGCCTTTTCCGGCCTCGGTCTCAATCCACATTACGGCACGCCACTCAATCCGGTATCCACGGATGTCGAGCGGGTGCCGGGGGGCTCTTCCTCGGGTTCAGCCGTCGCCGTCGCCGCCGGCCTTGTCCCTGTCTCTATTGGGACGGACACGGGTGGGTCGGTGCGCATTCCATCCGCCTTCAATGGGCTGGTCGGCTACAAGGCAAGCCGTGGCCGCTACAGCATGGCCGGTGTTTTCCCCCTGGCGACCAGCCTCGATTCCCTCGGTCCTCTTTGCCGCAGCGTTCAGGATGCCATCTGGGTCGATGCGGCGATGCGGCGGCTAACTGCGCCTCAGATCGTTCGCGCTAGCTTGAAGGAAATTTCGCTCGTCGTGCCCGAGACCGTTGTGATGGACGATATAGAAGATGGCGTCCGTGACGCTTTCGAAGCCGCCATTGGGAGATTGCAGCAGGCCGGGGTTCGGGTGCGCCGGGCGGCATTCCCGATGTTCAGCGGCGTCTTTGACCTGATGGCAAAGCACGGTCCGATGGTGACGGCCGAGGCTTACGCACTTCACTATCACCGCCTTTCCGGACC
The DNA here is from genome assembly GCF_014189535.1 of Rhizobium lusitanum. Taxonomy (NCBI): domain Bacteria; kingdom Pseudomonadati; phylum Pseudomonadota; class Alphaproteobacteria; order Hyphomicrobiales; family Rhizobiaceae; genus Martinezella; species Martinezella lusitana. The sequence continues at coordinate 145,793 of NZ_CP050307.1, forward strand.
CGACGCTGCGGCCATGGATCGCCGCGTTGTGGCTCGCACATCGCTGGGAGAGAAAATCGGCCTGGTCGATTATATCGCGCTGTTGAAGGGACGCGAACAGCTGATCGAGGCGTTTGCAACAACCATGGCGCCGAACGAGTTCATCGCCCATCCGACGGTTGCCCATGTGGCGCCACCGCTTGCGCCATTGCGCGATGACGACGATCTTTTTGTCAAGACGAACGCAAAGACCCTGCGCAACACGCTGATCGGCAATTTCCTTGATGGCTGCGGCGTATCTCTGCCTTGCGGTGCAGGCGATGGCGACATGCCGGTTGGCTTCCTGTTGTCTGCTAAGAGAGATAAGGATGAAATACTGTTGGCGGCCGCCCTGGCCGTCGAGCAAATCGTTCGTCCCAATCCCTGACCGGTTGAGCGGCAAAACGGCTATCATTCGCGTAAGGGAATAGCAGTTGCTTAAATCTTAGTATGCAAATCTATTAAAATTATCGTCTTTTTGATTTCCCCAACTTGCAAACTTGCTTTGCCACCGCAATCATAAGGAATGACCATCAGTCAAACTCGTTTCCAACCGCCGAGTGCCGGCAATGAACATGTCAGGCGCCGAAACCTTCTGGCGATGCTGCAACGTTCGGGGTTAAGGCGCTTAACCACGATCGTCGCCCCGGCGGGATATGGCAAGACGTCGCTTGCCGCGCAGTGGTACGAGATGTTCAAAAGCCAGGGTGCTCAGGCGGTCTGGATTCCCCTTGATCCTGAGGATGGTGACCAAAGCCGTTTCCTTCTGGCCTTGCTGGAATCGCTTCAGAAACTGCTTCCTGACGGAAGGAAGGGATCGGATGCCAACAGCATGCCGGTGGCATCGCTTCTCTCGGCGCTTGTCACGCGACTGCGCCGGATAAAAGAGCCGATTGTTCTCTTCCTCGACGACTATCACTTCGCCCAGAACGATGCCACCGAATCGCTGATGGCAAAACTGCTGGCGGCCGGCGACCTCGGGCATGTGAAGTTCGTACTGATTTCGCGCAGCCCGCCCCGATTTCCGGCATCCGCCCTGCGGCTCAACAGCGAGTTGAAGCAGATCGGCGTTGCCGATTTGAGTTTCACCGACATGGAGGCCCAGGAGTTTTTCGGCAGCCGGGCAAAAAAGCTGACAAGCGAGCAGATCAGCGAGCTCAACCAGCGCACGGAAGGCTGGGCGGTGGCGCTGCAGATGGTTCGGGTTCTGGTCAACGACAATATGGATAGCAGTGCCATCCTTGCATCGTTCGATGGCAGCAATGCCGAGATGGGCCGTTATCTCTCGGAGCAGGTCTTTTCCAGCTTGCCGGAGGATATCCGGCATTTTCTGACCGAAAGTGCGGCACTTCCTGCTGTCAGCCGGGCGCTCATCGCCGCTGTATCGGGCCACGACAACGCGGTGGCGCTGTTCAACCGGCTCGGCGATTATGCGCTGCCGATCGCCGTTCTCGATGGCCAGGGAACGTGGATCCGCTATCATCCGGTATTCAACAGCTACCTCAAGGAGGCGGCGGAGCGTCTCGACATCGATACGAGACAGATATTGCGAAAGGCGGCACACTGGTTCGAGGCCGGCGGTGACTGCGATGCGGCGGTGCGCCACGCGCTGCTGGCGGCCGACGCCACGCTTGCCGCCCAGATCATCGAAAGAGCCGGCGGATGGCGGCGCGTCTATGCGAAGACACGCGGCGGCACGGCGCTGTTTCAGACGTTGATCGCCAAGGCAGCTGATATCAATCTGGCGGATTTCCCACTGACGACCTTGGGATTGTCGGTGATCAACGCCAAGGCGGGCCAGCTCGATGCCGCCAACCACTATCTTTCACTTGCCGAGCGTGCCGGAGCCACGATGAGCGAAAAACTGGCGCAGGACCTGCGCGTGGTTCGCGTGCTGCTATCGCTCTATACGGACAGGTGGGCGACTGCCGCGGATCTCTCGGCGCTCGAGGCGGACTTGTCTCAGGACAGCGGCATGGAGCCGATCCATCGAGCTCTGGCACTCAATATGCTGTCTTACAATTTCCTGATCCGCACGGATCTGGAGCGCGCATTGCACTACGGCCAGCTTTCCATACGTTCCTTCCGTGATGCGGGTGCCGATTTCGGTGCGATGCATCTCTACACCCATATCGGACAGGCCTCATTCTTCAGCGGCGATAGCGCGAGTGCCACCGATGCCTATCGAAACCTTACCACCGAGGCCCAGGCCAATATCGGCAAGGGCTGCGATCTTGATGCCATCAGTCAGGTGTTGCAGAGCGAGTTGCTTTCGATGAACGGCGACCTTCAGGCCGCCGCCTCCGTGCTTGCCTGGGCACTGCCGCATCTGGAGCGGCATGACACCTGGTTTGACCTTCTCGCCGCCGGTATCATGGCGCAACAGCGCATCTTGCGGTTGAACGGCGAGATCATGGCGGCTCATGCCGCGATCGACAGTGCGCGCGCCGCCGCCAAACGGCGTGGTTTCGATCGCTTGATCCGGTTGATCGATGGTGAACGGACCGGGCTTCTCCTTGCGTCGGGCGACATCGACGAGGCGGTGCGTTACGCCGAAGTCAGCGGCTTCGGGGCCGAGAGCCTCAATTCTGATAGCGCCAACGATTTTGGTGTTAATCTACGTGGCAACGTGCCCGCCTTGTTGTGGACGCGGATCTATCTCGCACAAGGCGAGATCGCCCACGCGCGTGGTGTCTTTGAGCGCCTGATCATGAGCCAGTGGCAGAAATTGCATGTGCCGCGACGCATCGAGTTGGGGTTCCTCGATATACGCCTGTTGCTCGCCGAAGGCGACGAGCCGACAGCTGCGGCGCGGCTGTCTGAGATGATGCTGTCGTTACCGGTGGCGGATTATCGGGCCATTCTGCTGGTTGAGGGACCGGAATTCGGCAACCGCTTGCGTCTGCTGGCCGCTAGCCGGGGCGTGCCTGACGTCGTGATGCAGCGGCTGGAGCGCTTGCTGGAGGTTGTGGCGACAACGAGCGCGCAAGCCAGCGACCCGCTCTCTGTGCCGATCCTTGCAACCGGTGGACTGACCGAGCGTGAGCGCAGTGTCATCCAGCTGCTCAGCGCCGGTCTCAGCAACAAGGAAATCGGTCGCAAGCTCGACCTCAGCAACAACACGGTCAAGTTCCATCTGCGCAACATCTACGCCAAACTCAACGTCACGACCCGAACGGCGGCTGTGACCATCGCGCGCGACACGGGCGTCCTTCTTTGATCCAGACCCCACCCGAACGGGTAGGGTCTGCAAATCCTACCCACCCTTCTGGCAGGCTACCTGCGTCCAGGGATCACGCCTAGTTTACCCGCGATGTCAATGATGAGGGTGACTGAGACGATGACCATTGAGGAAATTTCCGTCGATCCCGTGACCCAGGAAATCATCGAGGGCAAGCTAACCGCCGTCGTCGACGAGATGGGGATCGTCATGGCGCGTACCAGCATGAGCCCGGTGATCTATGAAGTCCTCGATTTTGCCTGCGGGCTTCTCACGTCCGATGGCGAACTCGTCGCCCAGATGAACGGCATCACGCTGTTCACCGGCACTTTCGGCGTCCAGGTGAAGGCGCTGATCGAGAAATCTGCCGGAAATCTTTCCGATGGCGACGTCCTCCTCTCCAACGATCCGTACGCTGGCGGCACCCACGCCTGTGATTTCGCCATCGTCAAGCCGCTGTTCGTCGATGGCGAGATTCTCGGCTACGCCATCAACGTCGCTCATTATCTCGATGTCGGCGGTTCTGTACCGGGAAGCCTGGCTCCGAATGCCACCTCGGTCTTTCAGGAGGGAATCCGTCTGCCGGGCGTCAAGATCGCGCGATCCGACGTATTTTCCAACGATATCCTCAGCATCATTTGCGAGAATGTACGCCTTCCCGAAATCGCGCTCGGCGACCTCAACGCGCAGGTAGCGACAGTTCGGGTGGCGGCGCGGCGTCTCACTGAACTTGCTGCGAAATACGGATCCGATGTCGTCAGGGCAGCTTTCGCCAACCTGTTGACGGCCAGCGAAAAGCGTAGCCGGGCAGCAATCGCCGCCCTTCCGGACGGCCGCTACGAAGCCAGCGATATTATCGATGGCGACGGCATCACCGACGCGCCGATCCCCGTGCAGGTGGTCGTGACCATCGCCGGCGACAGCATTATCGCCGATTTCACCGGTTGTCCGCCGGCTGTGCCTGGCCCCATCAACTGCGCGCGCGGCGCCTTGCAGTCGGCGGTCAGAACCATCGTCAAGGCGTTGGTCGGGCCACAGGAGCCGTCCAACGAGGGATGGTTCCGGCCCCTGACCGTGATTGCACCGCCCGGAACGATCTTCACTGCGGAGAAGCCTTCGCCGACCGGCTGGTACTATGAAGGGTCGGTGCATGCGTCCGAGCTTGTCTGGAAGGCGCTCGCGCCCTTGGTGCCGTCGCGCTTTTCCGCCGGTTCCTATTCCAGCCTTTGCGTTGTCTACATCTCCGGTAAGGACCGCAACGGTCAGCCCTTTATCCATATCGAGCCGCAGCATGGCGGCTGGGGTGCGAGCGAAGAGGCCGACGGCGCCGGCGCGCTGATAGCGCTGACGGATGGGGATACCTACAATTATTCCGTCGAAGCCATCGAGGCGCGGTTTCCCTTGCGGGTCAAGAGTTACGGATACAATATCGACGCGGGCACTGGCGCTGGTCGCAGGCGGGGAGGGTTTGGTATCGTGCGCGAGTATGAAATCCTCAGCAAGGACGCATCCGCCTATGGCAGTTTCGGCCGTACCCGCACCCGCCCCTGGGGTATGGACGGCGGCGGCAGCGGAACGGTGAATGCGCTGCAGATCGCATCCGCGAGCGATGGAAAAGTGCGGACTTACGGCAGGATTGCCCATATTGATCTCAATGCCGGCGATATTCTGCGCGTCATCACCGGCGGCGGCGGGGGATGGGGCGACGCGCGTGAGCGCGAGCCGCATCTGATTGAGCGCGATTTGCGTAACGGCTTCATTACCGAAGCACAAGCAGTGAAACTTTACGGTTACCAAACGAAAGTGGCGGTATGATCAGACTGGCAACCGACGTCGGTGGCACCTTCACCGATCTCGTCGGATATGATGAGCGCAGCGGCGAATTGTTTACGGCCAAGAGCCTGACGACGGTGCCCGACCAGTCCATTGGAGTGCTCGACGCGATCGCCTCGGCGGAAGCCAAGGATGGGCTTCGCACACGGGATGTCACGTTCTTCGCCCATGGTGGCACGACGGTGATCAATGCCATTACCGAGCGTAAGGGCGTGCGAACCGCGCTGGTGACGACCGCGGGTTTTCGTGATGTTCTGGAAATCGGTCGCGGTAACCGTCCCGATCTCTACAATCTGCGGTTCCGCAGTCCTGCCCCCTTTGTTCCCCGGAGCTTACGCTTCGAGGTGCGGGAGCGGCTCGACGCTTCAGGAAAAATCATTACGCCGCTGCAGGTCGAAGACCTCAAGCCGATCATCGCGCAGTGCAAGGCGGAAAGGATCGAAGCGGTCGCGATCCTCTTTCTCCACAGCTATACAAATCCCGAGCACGAGATTCTTTGCGCCGATATTCTGGCCGCCGCCCTGCCGGATGCGACCGTCTGCGCCAGCTATGAAGTCTCGCGTCAATGGCGCGAATATGAACGTTCGAACACTGTCGTGCTCAATGCCTATGTGCAACCGATCATCCGCCGCTACTTCGCGCGGCTGGAAGATGCGTTGATGCGGCGCGATCTGACATGCCCCTATTACGCGATGCAGTCGAACGGCGGTATCGCCACCTTCGAACAGGCGGTCAACAGTCCATTGACGCTGGTCGAATCCGGGCCGGCGGGCGGTGTTGCGGGCGCGGCGCGGATCGGCAATGCTCTCGGCGAGAGCGAAGTCCTGTCGCTTGACGTCGGCGGCACGACCGCCAAATGCTCGCTGATCCACGGCGGGCGCCCGACGCTGAATGTCGAATACAAGCTTGAGCATACCCGTATCGAGCCGGGTCATCCCATTCAGGTGCCGGTGGTCGATATTGTCGAGATAGGCTCCGGCGGCGGCTCGATTGCATGGCTCGACGAACGCGGCGTCCTTCGAGTCGGCCCGGAAAGTGCCGGCTCCGTGCCCGGGCCGGCCTGTTACGGTCGTGGTGGCACGAGACCGACGTTGTCGGATGCCATTCTCACGATCGGGGTCTTCGATCCCAACAATTTCGCCGGCGGCTCCATGCACCTCGACAAGCAGAAGGCCGCCGAAGCGATCGCCACTATCGCCGCCCCCCTCGGCTTGAGCATCGAGGATGCTGCGATCGCAATTATCGATATTGCCCACGCAAGCATGATCAATGCACTGAAACTGGTGACGGTCCAGCGCGGGCATGATCCGCGAGACGTGGCGTTCGTCATCAGCGGCGGTGCCGGCCCGGCGCTTGCAACCAGGCTCGGACGGGATCTGAGCGTCAAGTCGACGGTCATCCCGCTCCATCCAGGCCTTTTTTCCGCCTGGGGCATGCTTGCCGCCGAACCCCGCGCCGATTTTCGCCATACCTGGTTCTCGGCACTGACCGCAGAGGCGATCAAGGCGTTGCTGGCGCGCTTCGACAAACTCGAACAGGAAGCGATCACCTATTTCGCCAAGGGCCACGACGCCGATATCCGCTTCACCTATCAGGTCGAGGCGCGCTATCGTGGGCAGGAACACGGGGTTTTTGCCCAGTTCCATCGTGGTGACGATCGCGATGTCTTTGCCGAGCGCTTTCATGCCGTCCATGAGCGCGCTTACTCGTTCCGCTTGCCGCATGCGGCCATCGAAATCACCACAATTCATCTCGAAGCGGTTCTGAACGGCCCGGTGATCGCGCTACCGCTTTTGTCTAAAAACGGACGGAGTCTCGATGCTGCGTTGACAGGTCGCCGCAATGTATATTTTGGTGCTGTTCTCGGCTGGGTCTCTTGCCCGGTCTATGAGCGCAGCCTGCTGGCGCCCGGTCAATTGATCGAGGGTCCGATGATTGTCGAGGAGGCAACGGCGACGACGCTCGTACAGGAGAAACAGCAACTGAGCGTCGCCGATAATGGCGTCCTGATCATTCGCGAAAGCGTCTCCGAGGCAGGCTAGTGGCTATATCCATTCAGATCGAGAAGGTCAGCAGGGAATACGGGCCGGTCAAGGCTCTTGACGATGTAACGCTTGATATCGCCGCGGGTGAATTCTTCACGCTGCTCGGGTCGTCGGGTTGCGGAAAGAGCTCGCTGTTGAAGCTCATCGGCGGCTTCGACAGGCAGACCTCAGGCCGTATTTCTTTCGATGGCAAGGATATGAGCGACGTGCCGGCCAACAAGCGGCCGGTCAACACCGTCTTCCAGAGCCTTGCGCTTTTCCCGCACATGACGGTCGCGCAGAATGTCGGCTACGGGCTGCGGCTTCGCGGGGTGTCGGGAGGTGCGCTCGCGGCCAGGATCAACGATGCCCTCGATCTGGTCGAGCTCTCCGGTTTCGGCCCGCGCGACGTCAACCTTTTGTCCGGCGGTCAGCGCCAGCGTGTCGCCCTTGCCCGGGCCTTGGTCATGGAGCCCGGTATCCTGCTGCTCGACGAGCCGCTGACCGGCCTCGACGAGCGCTTGCGCCAGCAGATGCGCGACGAATTCGGTCGGCTGCACAAGCGCACCGGTGCAACCTTCGTCCTCGTCACTCACAATCAGGATGAAGCGCTCAGCCTCTCGGATCGCATGGCCGTGATGCACAAGGGGCGCATTGAACAGGTGGGTGTGCCCGCCAGCTTCTTCGAGGCTCCGGCCAATGCTTTCGTCGCCCGTTTCGTCGGCATCGATACGCTGGTGCGTCCGGAGGAGATCGTGACTTCCGATGGACAGATCTACGCGGTCATTGCCGGGCAGAGGGTGCCGGTGCGTGTCGCCGGCCCGATGGACCCGCTTCAATCTGTCGTTGCCATCCGTGCGGACAGGCTGTTTCTCGCGGCCGCGGATGCATCCGGGACGCTGATGCTGACCGTGGTCGAAACGACGTTCCGCGGCTTGTATCACGAACTCAAGCTCGCCTTCTGGGATGGCCAGACGTTGACGATGGCGATTGAGGAAGAGGCGGGGTTGAGCGGGCTCGAGGCCGGAAGATCCGTTCGGGTGGGCTTGAAGCAGGATGCCGCCGTTCTGATTTCCAATGCGGGACTATTGCCTATGAGCTGAATGGCTGCTTTGTGGTGGGAGGAGTGATTCAACCGAGCCACAAAGGGGAATGGCAATGACGAAGCATGTCGGAATGTTTGCATCGGCGCAGCATAGCAATGTGCAGCGACGCGATTTTCTGAAGCTTATGGGGGCAGGAGGCGCTGCTCTCTCCGTCGGCAGTCTTGGCTGGGCCTCGCGTCTTGCCGCGCAGGATGCCGCGACCGTCGCCTTCTGGGCAACCGCGACACTGGATATCGGCGACAAATGGAAGGCCTTCGCCACCCAGAACGGCATTGCTCCCGAGTTTACCGACAACGGTAACGATATTGGCCCGGTGATTGCTCGTCTTGCCGCCGGCAACGCCAATGATCTTTTCGACGTCGGCGGCTTCCAGGGCGGTGCCGAGAAGGAACTGGCGCGCCAGGGTGTCATCATTCCCTGGGATCTGACGAAGATCCCGAATTATGAGGGCGTCTGGCAGTGGGCCAAGGATATTCCTTATCTCAAGCAGGACGGCAAGCAGTACAGCATCCCGACCGTCGTCAATGCCGACTCGATTATCTACCGGCCTGACAAACTCGGTAAGGTCGATAGCTACGGCGTCATCTTCGATCCCAAGCTCAAGGGTCGCGTGGCCATGGAGGATGCCTGGATCAACAGCGCCATCTTCACCGCGATGTATCTGAAGGAGAGCGAAAACAAGCCGATCGTCGAGCCGGGCAATCTGACCGAGTCCGAACTCGGCCTGGTCATGGAATTCCTGATCAAGCACAAGAAGGACGGCCAGTTCCGCACGTTCTGGAACGGTTGGGAGCAGGGCGTTCAGCTGGTCGCCGATCAGGAAGTCGATGCAATGACCGGCTGGGAGCCGATCGTTTACGAAGGGCGCAAGCGTGGCCTTCAGGTCGAATATGCGGCACCCGTCGAAGGCTATGAAGCCTGGGGCAACAATACGGTGCTCCTGAAGGGCGCGGGCGATCGCGGCGTCACAGATGCCGCCCACAAATTCGTCAACGGCCTGCTCGGCGGTTTCTACGGTTGCGAACTCGGCCAGGCCCGTGGCTATCTGGTGCCGACGGACAACAACCTGACCTATGCCAAGGCCCATCCGGATGAATACAAGCCGGACGAGGTCGAAAAGCTGGCCGAGCACGTCAAGGCCAAGTTCGCCGGCAAGGTCTATTGGCAGAACACCCGGCCGGATAATTTCCAGCTTTACGAAGAGTGGTGGCAGAAGCTGCGCAACGCCTAAGTTCCCCATTATAGGCAGCGGCGATTTCTTTTTCGCCGCTGCCGTCAGTCCTTGAAGGCCCACTATGTCCAGAGCGCGTTTGCCGATTTCGTCGATGCTGATGGCCCCGCCGTTGCTAGCGATCCTGGCATTCGGGCTGGCGCCGTTGATCGTCGTCGTCGTCTGGAGCTTCTGGAGCTGGGATCCGGTGACATACTGGATCAAGCCGGACCTCAGTCTCGCCGGCTATGCCGGCATCCTCGAGGCCGGGCGCTGGACGGTCATCGTCTCGACCTTGATCAAGGCGTTCGGTACCGCGCTGCTATGCCTGCTGATCGCCTATCCGACCAGTTATGCGATCCATTTCCTGGCCGGGCGGCGGCTGAACGTCATTCTCATGGCGCTGATCACCATTCCTTTTTTCACATCCTATCTGATCCGGTCCTTTTCCTGGCGGCTCGTGCTCGGGCGCACCGGAATTATCAATGAATGGCTGCAGGGCATCGGCATCATCGATGCGCCGCTTGACTGGCTGCTGTTCAGCAATTTCGCCGTTATCGTCGGGCTGGTTGCTTCCTATTTGCCGTTCGCGATTTTCCCGCTGCTCCTGTCCATGCGTCGGGTGGATCCGACCTTTCTCGCGGCCGCGCAGGATCTCGGTGCCGGATTCTGGAAGAGCCTGACGACGATCCTTTTGCCGCTGACAAAATCGGGCATTTTCGCCGGCTTCCTGTTCGTCTTCGTCATGGTGGTGGGCTCGTCCACCGAGGTGCAGATGCTGGGCGGGGCGGGCGCGTCGATCGTGTCGGTGATGATCAACGATGTCATGCGCGTCGCCAACTATCCGATGGCCTTCGCTATTTCGACCATCGTGCTCGTGGTGATCTTCGGCCTCGTGCTGGTCGGCAACCGCATCTTCGGCCTTGCGTCGCTATTCGAGGACCAGTCGCCATGATGTTGCGCGAAGGTCTTGCCAACCGCATTCTGCTTTGGGCCATCACGATCGCCGGCCTGCTGGTGATCTATGCGCCGCCGCTCTATCTGCTGGCGATCTCCTTCAACCCCGCCCTGCAGCCGGGCTTGCCGAACATCTCCGAACTCAGCCTCAAATGGTACGCATCGCTGCCGCAGGAGACGGCGCTGATCGGTGCGCTGGAGCAGTCGCTGATCATCGCCACGGCCACGGCGGTTCTCGCAACCCTTATGTCGCTGCTGGCGGCGCTCGCCTATTTCGAATTGCGCTCGCGCCGAACGGCATGGCTTTTGACGGTGATCCTACCGATGTTCGTGCCGGGCGTGATTCAGGGACTGGCTCTGTCGGCTGTGTTTGCGCGCACAGGCATCAAGGCGTCGATGCTGACGGTCATCGCCGGTCACTTGCTGTGGGCCATGCCTTTCGCCTTCATCGTCATTCTGACGAGCTTTGCGGCCGTGCGGCGATCCTATCTCGTCGCGGCCGCCGATCTGGGGGCGGACTGGTGGCATCGGTTTTTCGATATCATCCTGCCGCTGATCCGCCCCGGCTTGATCAGCGCCTTCATCTTTTCCTTCTTGCTGTCGCTCAACGAATTCACGCGCGCCTTCTATCTGGCGGGACGGCAGAACACCCTGCCAGTGGTGCTATTCGGCAAGATGAACTCCGGCGCATCGCCGGTAATCTATGCCATGTCCGGCGCCATCTTCCTGATCTCGGTCCTGTGCGTTGCTCTGATTGCGCTCCGCTTTCTGTGGCAAGGACGGGCAGGGAATTCAGCGCGCAGCAGCGGCTGAGGCGGCCACATCGGCGGTGATCATCCTGCGCGCCAGGAGCGATAGTTTTTCCACGGGGATCTCGGCCAGCATCACCTTGCTAGGCTTGGCCATGGTTTGGTCACACGGCATTCACCAACGGAAATGTGCGGGACATATCCAAGCCCACAGCCGACGCTAGAGAACGGTTCACACATGGCGTGACAGCCTTCTCTGGAGTATCCGCGTTGCCGAACCGCACCCAAACCTACCGCAAACGCCTTTGCCTGTTGATCATCCTGTTGCTTCCCCTTGCGGGTTGCATGGCCACGTCGCGCCCGCAATATCGTGCCGATCAGTCCTCTTCCGCCGAGGTTCCGGGGTTTCCGGGGGTTAGATCCTATCTGGACGAAGGATCGAAGTCATGGGAAGAGGCCTTTGGCTGGCAACCCGCCACCTCGCAGGGAGACGTCAACTATTTGATGATCTCGGGAGGTGGGGCTGGAGGCGCCTTCAGTGCCGGAGTGCTGTCCGCATGGACAAAGACTGGCGCCCGGCCGCGGTTTGACATCGTCAGCGGTGTCAGCACCGGTGCCCTCATCGCTCCCTTTGCCTTTCTTGGATCATCCTATGACGATCTGATTGCTCGGCTCTATACGAGCGGCGTTGCGAAGAACCTCGTCGATCGCAGGCTGCTGCCAAATCAGATGCTCGGAAAGAGCCTTTTGCGCGGACAGACGCTTCGCAGCATGGTCGATCAGTACATCACGCGGGATGTCTTCGATGCGATTGCCAGAGAGCATCGAAACGGGCGTCGGCTCCTGGTTCTCACCTCCAATCTCGATTCACAGAGGGCGGTTATCTGGAATATGGGTGCGATCGCGACAAGTGGCCGGCCGGATGCCCTTCAGCTCTTTCGGGACGTCCTCGTCGCATCTGCCAGCATTCCCGGAATATACCCACCAGTGCTGATCAAGGCGCAAGCGGGAGACCGGCATTTTGAGGAGCTCCATTCCGACGGCGGCTCCTCCTCGCAGATCCTTACCTTCCCGAGCATGGTGCTGGCGTCCACATCCCATGCGCCCCGGCCGAAGAACCGGGAACTCAATATTTTCGTGCTCGTCAACAACGCCCTTATGCCGGAATTTTCCAATACGTCCGAGCGGACATTGCCCGTCATGGCGCGGGCATATGCCACACTGATCAAGGCACAGGAGCGCGATGCGCTGATGGCGCTATACGGCTGGACGCGCCGAGCCGGCGCGACATTTCACGTTGCTTCGATCGATTGCCAAATTCCCTATGACATCGCCGACCCATTCAACGATCGTTATATGCGGACTGTATTCACTTTGGGTGCGCGCGAGACATTGAACGGAACCCTTTGGAACGATGTTCCGATCTTTACCACCGCCACGTCGAATCCCGAGTGCCATGCGGTTAAAATGTCATGATACTCATTTTAAAAGAAAGTTCCGCCCGCCAATCACGGGCGAAGGCGGCAACCCGGCCATAGGAGCCGGTAAAGCCGAGAGACACCAGATCCGCGTGAAGCTGCTTCAACGTTCTGCGCTGCTTGCGCGACTTTCCGGTCTCTGTCTTCAGCCAGGCCGCCAGTTTGTCGGCAAAGGGATCAAGCTTGCTCGGTCGTTCCGGTATCGTGAACGTCGGCTCGATCGTACCAGCGTTCAAATACTTCGCGATCGTTTTGCGCGACAGCCCGGTGCGCCGGCTGATCTCGCGGATCGACTGCTTCTCTCGCAGCGCCATCCGACGGATGATGTTTAAAAGTCCCGTGTGGATCACTCCGTTGCCCCCGTCGCTCACCGCGTTGGGAGGAAGGTTCACATGGCTCAATTCTCAATGGAAATTATGCGCCTAACCGGCTCAGTTCTACGTGGAAACCAGCAAAGATCGTTCAGTGGCTGCTTCGAGGCGCGAAACAGTCGTGACGTGTGAAACGCGCGGGGCCAGCCCACTCGTCGGCTTGTGGCGCCACATCTCCTACCGCGAATTCAGCGTTTCACTCCATCGTCACTCATTGACGTGGACATGCTTCACCACAATAAGGTCAAGCCGAAAAATGTGGTAAGCGCCATCGAAACAACAACAGGAGTGTAATAGTGAGTGAACTGACCGTAGCAGATGCCACCAACCGCATTTATGAATCGCTCAAGGCGGACAATGCTGACATCGACTTGCATATCGCAAATCTCAAGGCAGCCTTGACGCGGGCGGGCTTGAAGGAAGCCGTATTCGACACGGCTAGGCTCGTGCATAACAATCGTTCTGGCAGAAAACTTATGCAGGCCTATTTTCGGCAGCGTGGCGTGACGGTGAAATTCGACGCCTCGTGACCCTCCCGTTACGTCCTTCGCCCGTGCTGCTCGAAATCTATCCGCCACGGCACGGGTATCCACTCATTGTTGAACGAAAATCCGTTCAATCGGGTTCGGACATTAAGAGAGCAGTTTGAAAATCTATTGCTCACCAAGTGAAACGAGGACCGAAAGAGCCATAGGAACCCGGTGCCGACCCGCTTGGATCTAGCTGATTATCTCGTTCAACCCTCTCAGACCATCGCCGACGCTCGGCCGCTTTTTCTTTGGCGTTGGCGGGATCTGTCGATTTGCTCGCGGTCACGGGACCAGATTGACCGCGAGTTCCGCCGATCGTCGAGCAGGAAACAAAGAACACGGCAGGGAAAATAATCAGCATGCCTAAGGCAACTACCCTCGTGAGCCCGTAGTAGATCGGCTGCATAGACATCCCTAATGCTCTCTTTGACCTTCTGTCATAAAGAGAGATGTTATTCGATTTCGCATCGAGTGGAAACTAGAGGCTATTCGGATTTGCGAGTGATGGACAGTAACCGGTGTTCCGGCCCCGTGTTAAAGTGAAGGACGCTTGTCCGAGGTAGGATGCCGCCCCCAAAACTTAACTCTGCCTACAATATACCGTTGCATTATCGTGCTGCTGAGTTCTAGTGTCCTGGCTGAGCGCAAGATATCTGCCTGCATCGCCGTCAGGCCACGGCACATTGGAATGCCGTTGCTGGCGTCGCCGCCTGATCCCGACATATCCGTCCAAAATCGGCTCGGCGAATTTAACCTGATATCACCCCGCCGAGACTTGTCCGGTGACGCCGAAGGGATCAAGCACATGGACCGACCCGAATGTCTGTCGGGCACGATAGGTGATCCTCGCCGATACGTGAGAAAGCCAGCCGGACCCGCTTCTAGACATGCGAGCAAACCAGAATAAATTATCGGAACACCTGTCTACCACCCTTGTCCGTCTCCTAGTAGTTGGCGCAGGCGCTGCTGTCGCCAACTGCTATTACAATCAGGCGTTCGTCGGCCATCTCGCGAACGATTTTGGGTTGGTGGCCGGCGCAGCAGCCATCGTGCCGGTACTAACCCAGGCCGGTAACGTACTCGGCGTATTGTTCCTTCCCCCGCTTGAGGATCGGCTGGAACGCAAATCCCTCATCCTCGATAGAGTTTGATAGGCACTGAACAGAAAATTATTTCTAATCAGTGGCTTATGTCGTAATTTATTGCCATTTTGGATGGCGGCGGATGGGCCTGAATCATTCCCACTCCATCGGTCGTGATGGCCGCTCAGCCCTCGTCCAATTGATGCTTGGCAAACCAAGATCTTCGGGAAAGGCCCACCGCCGAATCTCTCGTCGGCACAGGGGGGGATCTGGACAGGAGTTGATCCACTGCCTCTGCCGTGGTTCATTCGCCAAGCGTCTTGGCGAGGAGAGCGTAGCGATGAAGAAAGCGATAGCAGCCACGGAGAACGGTGACCCGAAGGAAGGCAATGGCGAAGGCTCTCCCTCTCATCTGATCGATGCGAGGATAGAGGAGCTGGGTGATTGGCGGGGCGATATGCTCGCCCGGATCCGGGTTCTCATCAAGCAGGCCGACCCTGAAGTGGTTGAAGAGTGGAAGTGGAGAGGTGTTCCGGTATGGTCGCATGACGGGATCATCTGCACCGGTGAGACCTATAAGAGTGTGGTGAAGATGACCTTTGCCAAGGGCGCTTCATTGGAGGATCCTTCAGGCCTCTTCAACGCCAGCCTCGAGGGCAATGCCAGACGCGCCATCGATTTTGAGGAGGGCGCTAGGATTGATGAAGGAGCGTTGAAGGCGCTTATTCGGGCTGCCGTGGCATTGAACATTTCGGTGCAAGCTGCCGCTCGTGTCCGTTCTCGAAAGAGTCCGAAGCGTATTTAACGAGCGTCGTGAGATGACAGCAATCCGTCACCCTCTATGCCCGATGGCGACATAGCGAGCAGCAATATACCTCTTCAGACAATGGGAATACGCGGTCGAAAGCCGAGGGCTGACGCGCATGCTTTCCGACCGCCCAGGCAGTTTTCCCGCTCTATAGCCTTTGCCTTCGTTACGGTGACACACTATACCGCTTACCTAAATAAGGCGTGGCTATATGCCGTCGTCACTCGCGAGATTTTTCCGTCAGAAGGAAAAACGATGAATAGTATTGATGGCGTCGAGCGTTCCGCCAAGTCGGGCCTGTTTTCCGATCTGCGATGGGTGCCATGGGCCCTTGCGGCCTATTTCCTCGTGCAGGCCATCGTTCGTATAGCATTGCCGAATTCGTTGCGTGTCGATGAGGCGCAGCAATACGTCGTCGCGCAATGGCTCGATTGGGGCTACGACGCGCAGCCGCCTCTCTACAACTGGATTCAGCAAGGCGTATTCGCCGTTTTCGGCACCACCTTGGCGTCGCTGGTCCTTTTGAAGAACCTCCTGCTCTTCCTTGTGTATTACACCTACTATCGGCTGGCCCGATTGCTGCTTGCCGATAAAGGATGGGCAGCTATCGCCACCCTGTCGTTGCTGACGATGCCGCAGATGTTCTGGCAGGCGCAGCGGGACCTGACCCATACGGTTGGAACACTGCTGGCAATCTGCCTGTTTCTGCATAGCGTCGTTTCGACGCTGCGAAAGCCCAGCTTCATATCCTACGCGTCGATGGGGTTGTGGGTCGGCGTAGGGATGCTGACGAAGTACAATTTCATCCTGATCGTCCTTGCCGCCTTTGTCGCCGTCATCAGGCATCCGGATGGGCTGAAGAGAGTTCTCGACAAGCGGCTCCTGCTGACGATCCTGCTGACGATCCTTGTCTTTCTGCCCCACGGCCTCTGGATGATCTCGCATATGGGCGCTGTTCTCGACCAGACCTCGCGGACCATGTCCGAACAGGGAGAGGGCGGCAAACTTTCCGACATCGGAAATGGGCTGAAGGAATTGTTCGGGACCGGTGTCGTTATCGTCTTGCCGACCGCTATCATCTTCCTCATCTTTTTCCGCAAGGCGTTCCTGCAGAGTTTTCGTGCAAGAAGCGAATGGTCGGATTTCGTGGGCACGATCTTCGCCGCGACGCTCGCCATACTGCTGTTGATGATCCTCGTGGTCACGCTGACCGTATTCCGGGATCGCTGGTTGCTGCCGTTCCTGTTCCTGACGCCGCTTTATTTCTGCCTGAAACTGGAGGCATCCGGTGTCGGATCCGCCCAGGTGATCCGCAAATTTCTGTATGTGCCGCTTACGATGATGGTGGCGCTGCCGCTCATCATCGCGGGAAGCGTGCTCGTTCCGAAGTTCTTCGGCTCCTATGAGCATCTGAACACGCCCTACACCCCGTTTCTCGAGCAGGTCGTGGCGGCAGAAGGACGAAAGCCGGCGGCGGTGGTTACAACGACATGGCAGAAAGCCGGAAATGTCCGCATCAACATGCCGGACACCCCCGTCATCTCGATTGCTTATCCCTTGTTCGACATCGATCACACCAGTATAGGCCATCAGCCTCTGCTGGTGGTCTGGAACGAGCGGGACGGCAAGCCGTCGACCATGCCCGTCTCGCTCACGGCGTGGCTGAAGGAGAAATACGGGGAGGCGCTGTCCAATCCGGAACAGCATGACATGGCCGTGCCTTACTATTATGGCCGCGAACCCGACCGCTATCATTTCGGCTATGCCTGGGTCTATCCAAACGGGAAATAGCCTGCATAGGGAATATCAGTCGGTGAATGCATGCTCTGAGCGAGCAATATCTTGCTCGACATAGACCTGAGCTGGCAATTTTTTGCCAGAAGCGCCGATCGCCAGGATAAGAGGCAATGCCAGAGCGATCCGATGTCGTCTTCCCAGTGAAGGTGAAAACATCATGATTTCAAGGTATTAATATCACGCGAGACACAAGGATCCTGTTTCCTGCCGCCGCGCAAGCATGGCGGTGGCAACTGGCACACCCCTTGCTCCCTATTTCTCGATCCGACTGTCGGATTGGTGTTTTGGGAGGAAAGCATGAGACATTTGAAGCGCCGGCTGCTGCTGGCGGCGGTTGCCATTATGACCGCAGTATCAGCCAACGCCGCCGACAAGGTCCGGCTCGGCAATCTTAAATTCGCCCACTACGGCGCGATCTCCTACATGAAGGAACTGGCTCCGAAGTACGATCTGGAAATCGATGAGCGGTTCTTCGCAAAGGGCATCGATATCCTGCCCGCAATCGTTGCCGGCGAGGTGGATATTGCCGCAAGTGCGGTCGACGCGGCGATTGCCGGCCGCGCCAAGGGCGTGCCGATCTATGCCGTTGCCGGTTTCGCGAAGGGTGGCGCCCGCATCGTGGCCGGCACAAAGTCCGGCATTACGTCGATCGCCGAGTTCAAGGGCAAGAAGGTCGGCGTTGCTCGCGGCGGCGCTCAGGAACTATTGCTCCTGGCCGAACTCGACAAGGCTGGCCTGACCTGGTCGGAAAAGCCCGGCAAGGATGTGCAGATCCTCTATATGGCCTTTGCCGACCTCAATCAGGCTCTCATGGCCGGCGATATCGACGGCATGAGCCAGTCCGAGCCACAGGCAAGCCAGGCGATCAACAAGACCTTCGGCGTCGAGATCCTCAAGCCCTACGACACGCCGATCGGCATGCCCGTTCGTTCGTTGGTCTTTTCTGAGGAGTTCTACAAGAAGGGCGATGTCGCCGAACGCACCATGAAGCTTTTCGTCGAGGCGACCAAGACCTTCATCGACAAGCCGGATCTGGCGGAGAAATACGTCATCAACGAGATGTTCAAGGGCCAGATCACGCCGCAGGACTTCAAGGACGCGATCGGAAACTCGCCCTACAGCTACGAGATCACGCCTGAACACGTCCAGATCACCACGGATCTGATGGTGAAATATGGTGTCGGCAAGCTCGTCAATCCGCCGAAAGCGACCGACTGGGTGAAGACGGATCTTCTGGAAGGCGCCCTGAAATGATGAAGCGGCTGTTGCAGAATCTGGCCGTTCCGGTCGTCCTTTTGAGCATATGGCAATTGATGTCGGTCTTCGGTCTGGTCAGGCCGGAGATCCTGCCGTCTCCCGTGGCGATTATGGAGCGTCTTTGGCTCTACCTGATCCCGGAGGAAACCTTCCAGGAGGCCGGCAGCTTCAGTGCCTGGATTATGTCGAGCGAGCTTCTGGGCGATCTGCTGGCGAGCCTCCAGCGCGTTGTTCTGGGCTTTGTTGTCGGGGCGGGTCTTGCACTTCCCCTCGGATTGCTGATGGGCACGGATCGCACGGTCGAGCGATATCTGAACCCGGTCATCCAGTTCCTGCGGCCGATCCCGCCGATCGCCTATATCCCGCTGGCGATCCTCTGGTTCGGTCTCGGCAATCCGCCGGCCATCTTCCTGATAGCCATCGGGGCCTTTTTCCCGGTGCTGATCAATACGATCAGCGGCGTTCGCAATGTCGACAGCATCTATATCCGGGCCGCCACCAATCTCGGCGCGGGCAGGCTGACCTTGTTCAGGCGCGTCATCCTGCCCGCCGCCACACCCTATATCCTCACGGGCATGCGGATCGGTATCGGCACGGCCTTCATCGTCGTCATCGTCGCCGAAATGATCGCGGTCAACAGCGGCCTTGGATACCGAATTCTGGAGGCTCGGGAATATATGTGGTCGGACAAGGTGATCGCCGGGATGATCGCGATCGGTCTGCTCGGCCTTGCCATCGATCTCGGCGTCAACAGGCTGAACAGCCACCTGTTGCGCTGGCATCGCGGGATCGAGTCCTAGCCGGAGCTATGAGCCGGTCAGTCTTCAATCTGCCGGTCCGCCTGTCCCAATGGATGGATGGGACGCGGGCCGGCCCGATGGCATTGATCCGTCAATGTCCACAATGGGAGGAATTTTATGTCGATCATTCCTGTAAACCTTGCCCCGCAGACAGCGATTGCTTCTGCGCCCCAGATTTTTGCGCGGGGCGTGAACAAGATCTTCGGCAAGGAGCCGGCCGCCGTTACGGCGCTGAAGGACATTGATCTTGAAATCAATGCCGGAGAATTCGTCTGCCTTCTCGGCCCTTCCGGCTGCGGAAAATCCACCCTGCTCAACGCCATCGCAGGCTTCTCCCTGCCGACCGCCGGGACGCTGGAAGTCTCCGGCAAAGCCGTCACGGCCCCCGGGCCGGATCGCGGCATGGTGTTTCAGGAATATGCCCTGTTTCCCTGGATGACGGTCGAGCGCAATATCGCCTTCGGGCTGGAAATACGCGGGTTGGCGAAGCAGCAGATCGCCGAGACCGTCACGCAGCTTCTGGATATGTTGGGGCTGAAGGAATTTCGGCAGCGTTTCCCCAAGGATCTCTCCGGCGGCATGCGGCAGCGCGTGGCGATTGCCCGTGTTCTGGCGCTCGATCCGCCGATCATGCTGATGGACGAGCCGTTCGGCGCGCTCGATGCGCTGACGCGGCGCTCGCTGCAGGATGAACTTCTGCGCATCTGGCAGGCAGTCGGCAAAACCATCGTGTTTGTCACCCACTCCATCGAGGAAGCCATCTATCTCGGCTCTCGCGTCGTCATTCTCACCTATCGGCCGGGCACGATCAAAAGGGATATCCGTATCGAACTGCCCTATCCAAGAGACACCAATTCCGTCGAATTCAACGAAATCAAGCGGGAGCTGGCGCAGATCGTCCATGCCGAGCAGGACCGCTTCGCATCGGATGAGCGCCAGGGCCTTACCCTGGACTGACTGGTCGAAAGGTCGCGCGATCAAAAGTGTTCAAGGATACTACTTTGCCGCGCGACCGATCCTGCTATGATCACGAGATTGGGGTATGGTTTGGGGGAGCACCATTGCGATGGAAATACCTGATACTCGCACTTGTGTTCATGATACTCGGTGTCGGCATACCGGGGCTTGTTCAGGACGCAACGCGGAAATACGGGCTGCGTGAGGCAGCCGCTCAGTCGCATGAGCGGCTGAGGCTCATCTCGGCCACCCTGTCGGCCCGCATCGAGCGGTTCCGCTATCTGCCGGATGTGGTGGCACGCTCCAGCGAGATCGAGGATCTGTTCCGTGCCGGCATGGCTGAGGACAAGCGGCCGGACATCAATCGCTTCCTGGCCCGCCTGTCGAATGCATCCGGTGCAGTGGCGCTCTATGTCACCGATACGAAGGGATTGACGATAGCCGCCAGCAACTATGACACGCCCGAAAGTTTCGTTGGCCATGACTACAGCTACCGACCGTATTTTCGCGACGCGATGGCCAATGGCAACGGCAGTTACTACGCCATCGGCACGACCACAGGGCAACCCGGCTATTTTCTCTCCGTTCCCATCAGGGTCGACGACAGGGTTGTCGGCGTCTCCATCGTCAAGATCGATCTCCTGCCCGTCGAGAAGCAGTGGCGGGATGCATCCGAGCATGTTGCCATGGCGGATAGCGAAGGCATCATCTTCCTGTCGTCGCAGCCGGATTGGCGATACACAGCCACATCACCGATTTCGCCCATGGCTTTGGCGCAACTGAAGCAGGAACGCCGCTATGGAGATGCGGCGCTCACGCCGAAGATCAAGGTTCAGCAGTCCTCCGGCTTCGATCTTGCGACAGTTGAAAACGACGACACATCGGAACAGCGCTTGCAGGTTACCGCACCGTTCGGTGAAAAGGGCTGGACGCTGATCTACTTCGCCGACTTGGCCGACATCAGGCGCCAGGAGGACATCGTCGCGATTGCCACGGCGCTGGCGGGCCTGCTGGTTCTGGCCGGCATTACCATCGCCATGCAAAGGCGACGCGGCCGGCAGGCGGCAAAGCGTGCCTTCGAGCAGCTCGAACACCGTGTTACCGAGCGCACCCAGCAATTGAAGCTGAGCCATGATCGACTGGAGCTAGAGATTGCCGAGCGTAAGGAAGCCGAGCGGCAACTGAGCGTTACGCGCAGCAATCTTTCGCAGGCGGAAAAGCTTGCGCTGATCGGACAGGCCTTTGCCGGGCTTGCGCATGAAATCAATCAGCCGCTGGCGGCGCTATCGACCTACATCGCCTCGACCCGGTTGCTGCTCCAGCGCAGGCAATATGATTCCATCGGGGAAAATATCGATACGATGAATGAGGTCGTCAGCCGCATCTCAGGCCTTACCGGGCAACTGAAGCGTCTGGCGCGCCGAAGCGATGATGATTTCGTCGATGTCGATCTTGGCGCGATCATAAGGCGCACTCTGAAACTGCTGAAGTTTCGCTTCTCCGACCTCGGCATCGACGTCGCGCACGAGATCGGCCCGGGCCTCAATGTCCAGGGGAGTGCGGCGCAGCTTGAGCAAGTGGTCCTCAATCTTCTCAGCAATGCGATCGATGCTGTCAGGAACCGGAAAGAGCCTTGCATCCGTATCAGCGGTGCCGCCGAAGGGGCATGCTGCGTCATTGCCGTCGACGACAACGGCCCGGGGATTGCCGCCGATACGGGCACGCAGTTGTTCGAGCCGTTCTACACGACCAAATTGCCCGGCGAGGGCCTCGGTCTTGGTCTGGCGACGGCCCATCGCATCGCAAACGATCATGGTGGCACATTGTCTTTCGATCAGTCGCCGCTTGGCGGGGCCAGATTCATTCTACGCCTCAGGCAGAACGGCAAGCGCGCATCGCGCCGGCAAGGGGAGGTCGCATGACGGATGCATTGCCGGTCGTATTGCTGATCGAGGATGATGCCGCGCTGCGGCGCTCGCTCGCCCAATGGCTATCGCTCAACGAACTCTCGGTGATCCAAGCGCCTGACGGCAATGAAGCACTCAAGTTTCTTCGCTCGGATAAAGTCGATGTCGTGATTTCGGACGTGCGGATGCCTGGCATGTCTGGTCTCGAGGTGCTTGCGATTATCAGGAAGAACTGGCCGGAACTGCCGGTGATCATCCTTAGCGGTCATGGCGATGTTCCCATGGCGGTCGCAGCCATTCAGGCCGGTGCGTTCAATTTTCTAACGAAACCCTATGTGCCGGAACAGTTGATCGGTACGCTCCAGAATGCGCTCGAACAGACCCGTCTGCGCCGGCGTGTCGTCTCCCTGGAAGAAAGCAACGCAACCCAGGCCAGGCTCGAGCGGCAATTGCTGGGTACCGATCAGGCGACCACCCGCCTGAAGTCCACCATCGAGCAGCTTGCTCCCTATCACGTCGACGTGCTGATCAAGGGTGAAACCGGTTCGGGCAAGGAGGTCGTGGCCAGGTTGCTGCACGAGTGCAGCCCGCGCCATGCCGGCCCCTTTGTGGCCATCAATTGCGCTGCCCTGCCGCTCGACATCGTTGAAAGCGAGCTGTTTGGTCACGAGACAGGGGCGTTTACCGGCGCTTCCGGCACGCGCATCGGCAAGTTCGAGTTCGCGAATGGCGGCACGATCTTCCTGGATGAGATCGAAAGCATGCCGCTCGCCATACAGGCGAAGCTCTTGCGCGTCCTACAGGAACGCAAGGTCACCCGCCTGGGCTCGAACCGGGAAATCCCGATCAACATACGCATCCTTTCCGCGACCAAGGAGCAGCTTCGCGATCTCGCCATGCGCGGGCGTTTCCGGGAGGATCTTTATTATCGCCTGGCGGCTGCGGATGTTGCAATTCCTCCGTTGCGGGATCGCGGTCACGATGCGCTCATGCTGTTCGAGCATTTCACGCTCTCGATGGCGACACGTCTGGAGCGGAGCGTACTGCCTTTGACGGGTGAGGAAACGCGCTTCCTTCTTGCCTATGCGTGGCCCGGCAATGTGCGGGAGCTCAAGCACCTGGCAGAGCGCCGTGCACTGGGGCTGGATTGGCGCCCCGACACGGATCAGCGGGACGATCTGACGGTGGAGAATTCCTCCCTGGCCGATCTTGTCGATCAGTTCGAGCTCAAGGTTATCGAACAGGCCTTGAATGATGCCGGCGGCAGGGCCAGCCTTGCCGCGGAACGGCTACAGCTTCCCCACAGAACGCTGAATGAGAAGCTGAAAAGACTGGGCATAAAGAACAGAGGCGACCGCTCGTGACGGCGAAGATGCCTGGCGCCGTGCATTTAGGTTTGTCCGGCCTACTCTCCGCATGTTTCCGGCATGGATCGTATGGCCGAACGTCTTGTCACGGAGCGCTGCGTCAGCAATATCCTCGAATATCTTGGCGGCCGCCCGCAGGCGATCGTCCTCCATGTCGTTAATCCACAAGCATTGGCAGGCTGACACTATGCTCAAGAAGATCGAAGGTATCGTTCCCGTCATGATCACGCCGTTCACCGAGAGCGGCAAAATCGATTATCCCGGTGTTGCACGGCTGGTGGAATGGTACATCGCCAATGGCTCCGACGCCCTGTTTGCCGTCTGCCAGTCCAGCGAGATGCAGTTTCTCAGCCTCGAGGAGCGTGTCGAACTCGCGGCTTTCGTCAAAACGGCGGCAGCCGGCCGTGTGCCGGTCATCGCGTCCGGCCATGTCAGCGAGAGCCTGGAAGACCAGCTTGCCGAGCTGAGCGCAATTGCCGCCACCGGCGTCGACGGTATGGTGCTCGTCACCAACCGTCTCGACGTCAAGCAGCAGGGCGGCGCGAAGTTCATCGATGATCTCAACTGGCTCCTCGAGCGCCTGCCGAAGAATCTGACGCTCGGTCTCTACGAGTGCCCGGCGCCTTATCGCCGTCTCTTGAGCGATGATGAATTGTTGTTCTGCGCCCGCAGCGGCCGGTTTGCCCTTCTGAAGGATGTGTCCTGCGATCTCGAAACGGTCAAGCGTCGCGTGGCACTGACCAAAGATACGCCGCTTGCCATCGTCAACGCCAATGCGGCGATCGCCTATGATGCCATGAAGGCAGGGTCGCGCGGCTTTACCGGTGTGTTCACCAACTTCCACCCGGATCTCTACAAGTGGATGCTGACGAAAAGCGCTTCCAATCCGGCGCTGGCGGATGAGCTCTCCGTCTATCTCGCTCTCTCCGCCATGGCTGAGCCGATGGGGTATCCGAAGCTTGCCAAGCTCTATCATCAGCGCCTCGGCACATTCTCCTGCACCGATAGCCGCGTGATCAACTTCGATATCCGGGAGCGGTTCTGGGCACTCGACGCGCTGATGGACAAGATCGTCGAGGGCACAGACCATTTCCGTCGTCGGATTGCAGCCGGCTAAAGACCTGAGTGATCTGCGGACTGAAGAGGCTCCTGGCGGACTATGGCCCGCCGGGAACCATTGTGCCTTTCGTTGCCGCGCTTCGCCGATCAGGCTTCGAAATAGGCCGCATGATCGATATCGGCGATAAGCCCGGGCTGCGTCGGCTCCCAGCCCAGCAGCCGGCGTGTTCGCGCGCTCGACGCCGGGACATCCATCCCAATGAAATGCCCGATCCAGCCGAAATGGTCTCGCGCTTCCTCAGCGGTCTTGCTGACGACGGGCACGTTCAGGCGGCGGCCGATCACGTCGGCGATGTCCTTGAACGGCACGCCTTCTTCGGCGATTGCATGATAGGGACCGTCCGTGGCACCGCGTTCAAGTGCGAGCCGATAGACACGGGCGGCATCGATCCGGTGCACGCCCGGCCAGCGGTTCAACCCTTCGCCAACATAGGCCGAAACGCCTTTTTCCCGGGCGGTGCGGATCAGGATCGGCACAAAACCATGATCGCCGTGACCGTGAACCGATGGTGGAAGACGCACAACCGCTGTGCGGAGCCCGAGCGACGCCAGAGCGGCGGCGGTTGCTTCCGAGGCGCGGGGATAGGAGTCGGATGGCTGAATAGCCGGATCGCTCTCGACCGCGGTGCGGCCTCCTGCCAACAATGCCATTCCCGAGGTGACGATCAATGGCCGGTCCGTTCCCTCAAGTGCTGCGCCAAGCGCTTCGATGGCGCTGCGGTCCAGCTCGCAATTTGCTGCGAATTTCGAAAAATCATGGTTGAAGGCGGTATGGATGACGCTGTCGGCGGCGGCAGCGCCACTGTGAAGGCTGTCGAGATCCTCGAGCGAACCATGATGGACCTCGGCCCCTGCAGCGGTCAGCGCCGCCGCTCCCGCATCCGAGCGCGTAAGGCCGAGTACCTTGTGCCCGGCGGCAAGCAACTCGTTGACGACAGCAAAGCCGACCCATCCGGTGGCGCCGGTGACAAAGACACGCATGATGATTTCTCCTGATTTTGGTCGATGACCGCGTTCGCAGCCATCACGGGCCAAGCTAGGAGATTGATGGAGAACGATCTATGCTATAGAGTTCGTATTATCTTCGCGATCGTTCGGAAATCCTATGGATCCGCTCTCAGATGTCCTGTCACTGCTGAAGCCGCGCAGCTATATGTTCGGTGGTTTCGAGGCGGGTGGCGACTGGTCTATCCGGTTCGGCCAGCATGAAGGCATCAAATGTTATGCTGTTGTTTCCGGCCAGGCCTGGCTCGTAGTCGAAGGCGTTTCAGACCCGGTGCAGCTGAAGACGGGAGACTGTTTCGTTCTGCCGCGCGGCTGGCCCTTTGTTCTGGCAAGCAATCCGTCCTTATCACCTATCGACTATCGCCAACTCTTTCCGACGCGACCGAACGGTAGCATGCGGGTGCTCAACAACGGCGGCGATTTCTCGATCGTTGGCGGGCACTTTACGCTGACCGGTGGCCATGCCAGCGTCCTGTTGGCAATGCTGCCGCCGATCGTCCATATCCGAACGGAGGCGGATAGGGAGTCGTTGCGCTGGTGCATGGAGCGCATGCGGTTGGAACTGCGCGAACCGAAGCCTGGCGGCTTCCTGATTGCGCAACAGCTTGCCTATACGATGCTGGTGCAGGCGCTGCGACTGCATCTTGCGGAAGGATTGACGGGTGGCGTCGGCTGGCTCTTTGCGCTCGCGGACCGGCAGATGGCGGCGGCGATCACCGCGATGCATGAGGATCCGGCGCATCGCTGGACACTGGCGTCACTGGCCGAGCGCGCCGGCATGTCGCGAACGACCTTCACCCTGAAATTCAAGCAGACGGTCGGGACCTCGCCGATGGACTATCTAACGCGCTGGCGCATGATGGTGGCCGGCGAAAAGCTGACGCATTCCAGCGATTCCATCTCCGTCATCGCGCTCTCGCTCGGCTACGAATCCGAGAGTGCCTTTAGCACGGCTTTCAAGCGGATGATGGGCTGTTCGCCGCGCCAATATGGCATCTTGTGGCCTCCTTGCGTGATCGGAGCGAGACCGTCCGTGCCGATCGCCGTGAAGTCATGGCGAGCTAGAGGAACTACAGCGTAAGCTTGTAGCCGATATGGCTGCCGACAAATCCTAATTTCTCATAGAAGCGATGGGCATCCGGCCGTTCCTTGTCCGTCGTCAATTGGACAAGAGTGCAGCCTCTGGCCCTGCATTGACCGATGGCCCACTCGAACATCTGCTGCCCCACGCCAGATCCCCGGTGCGCTGCCGAAACTCTCACTCCCTCGATTTGTCCGCGCCGGGCACCTTTACGCGCCAATCCGGGGATGAAGGTGAGCTGGAGAGTGCCGATCACCTCTTCGCGCAGGATAGCAACGGCCTGAAGCTGGTTGGGGTCGGCAAGAATGGCCTGGAAGGCGTCGACATAGTGCGAGTTCGGTGGCGAACTGGGATCTTCCCGCTGCTGCCCCAGGACGTCGTCGGAAAGGAGAGCAATGATCGCCGGAAGATCGGCAATTTGCGCAGGGCGAAAAGTAGCGTCTGTCATCGAGATCATCTCCACATGGGGATGGTCGCAGATATCATATCTTGAGCGCATCGCGCCAATGGTGGAAGCCGGATAGCTCGATTCGCAGGTTGGCCGGCGACGAGATCGGGTAGGCTGCCATCTGGCACCTTTAGACGATCATGATCGCGCGGATATCGTTGACATTGGTGAGCGTCGGGCCGGTTTTGACGAGATCGCCGAGTTCCGCGAAATAGCGGTAGGTGTCATGAGCGGCAAGGTAAGCGCGCGCATCCAGGCCAAGCAGCCGGGCACGGGTGAGCGTATCGGGCGTGACGATCGCGCCGGCGGCGTCCTCGGTGCCGTCAATGCCGTCGCTGTCGCCGGCAATTGCGAAGATGCCGTCCGCACCGGCAAGCCCGACCGCAAGCCCGAGCAGGAATTCCGTATTGCGCCCGCCGGCCCCGGCCGGCCCTTTGCCAATCGACACCGTCGTCTCTCCACCCGAAAGCAGCACCGCCGGAGTACGGATCGGGAGTCCCTTTGTTTTCGCGGAGCGGGCGATGCCGGCCATGACAATGCCGGCCTCCCTGGCTTCACCTTCTATGGCGTCGCCAAGGATGAGTGGGATAAGCCCGTTTCGCCTGGCCTCTTCGGCGGCGGCGGCAAGAGCGAGGGAAGGGGCTGCAATGATCGTAACCTCGCCCGACAAGGCCTCGGGTTTCGGTGTCTCTTTACCCTCGTCGAGCACCGCGCGCGCCGCTGGCGGCAGATCGAGACCATAGCGGCGGATGATATCGCGCGCATCGGCCATGGTGCTGGCATCGCCGATCGTCGGGCCTGAGGCGATGGCGGCGGGGTCGTCGCCCGGCACATCGGAGATCACCAGCGTCACGACGCGGGCGGGCTGCGCGGCTTGGGCCAATCGTCCGCCCTTGATCGCGGATAGATGCTTTCGCACGATGTTCATTTCGCTGATAGTCGCGCCACTCGCCAGCAGGGCGCGATTGACGGTCTGCTTGTCGGCAAGCGTCATGTCGCCCGCTGGAGCGACCATAAGCGCCGAGCCGCCGCCGGAGATCAGCGCGACCACGAGGTCATCCGGCGTCAGGCCTTTGACCGCCGCGAGAATGTCACGGGCGGCTGTCTCGCTCATCGCGTCCGGCACCGGATGCGACGCTTCCAGGATGCGGATGCGCCCGGTCGGAACGGCATGGCCGTAACGGGTGACGACGACGCCCGAAACATCGACATCAGGCCAAGCCGCGTCAAGCGCCGCCGCCATGGCGGCGGACGCTTTTCCCGCTCCGACGACCACGCAGCGCCCCCTCGGCTTCTCCGGCAGGTGCCGTAGTACCGCGGCGGCGGGATCGGCACTTGCCACGGCGGCATCGAAGAGGCGGCGCAGGACCGCGCGGCTCTGTGCATCTGTCCAGCGCATGTTTCCGCCCGCTAGACGTTCGAGGAATGGATCGCGTCCACCACCGCGTCGGTGACGTCCTTGGTGGTCGCGGTCCCGCCGACATCAGGGGTGAGGATGCCCGCGCCGGTGACACGCTCGACGGCGCGCATCAGGCGGGCAGAGGCCTCCTGTTCGCCGAGATGATCGAGCATCTGTGCGGCGGTCCAGAAGGTTGCGACCGGATTGGCAATGCCCTTGCCGGTGATGTCGAAGGCGGAGCCGTGGATCGGTTCGAACATGGAAGGGAAGCGGCGCTCCGGATCGATATTGGCAGTCGGCGCGACGCCGAGCGATCCGGCAAGCGCACCGGCGAGATCCGAGAGGATATCGGCATGGAGGTTGGTGGCGACGATGGTGTCGAGGCTCTGCGGCTTCAGCGACATGCGAACGGTCATGGCGTCGACCAGCATCTTGTCCCAGGTGACGTCGGGGAATTCCTCGGCCACTTCGGCGGCAATCTCGTCCCACATGACCATGCCGTGTCGTTGGGCATTGGATTTGGTGACGACGGTCAAGAACTTGCGCGGGCGTGATTGGGCGAGCTTGAAGGCATAGCGCATGATGCGCGTGACGCCGACGCGAGTGAAGATGGCGACTTCCGTGCCGACCTCTTCGGGCAGGCCCCTGTGAGCGCGGCCGCCATGGCCGGAATATTCGCCTTCCGAATTCTCCCGCACGATGACCCAATCAAGATCGCCGGGGCCGCAATTGCGCAGCGGCGGCGTTATGCCGGGCAGGATCTTCGTCGGACGGACATTGGCATACTGATCGAAGCCCTGGCAGATCGGCAGGCGCAGGCCCCAGAGCGTGATGTGATCGGGGACATCAGGCGCCCCGACCGCACCGAAGTAGATGGCGTCGAACTTTTTCAGCTGGGAAAGGCCGTCCGCGGGCATCATCACGCCATGCTTCTTGTAGTAGTCCGATCCCCAATCGAAATTCTCGACGTTGAACCTGATGCCACCGTCACGCTTTTCGAGCGCAGCAAGAACGGTGGTGCCGGCGGCGATGACTTCCGGGCCGATACCGTCGGCGGGGATGGCTGCAATTGCATATTCGCGCATTTTTCTCTCCGTAAAATGTAAGGGTTAGGACCGCTGGCCGGATGCGTCGATTGCCGACGCCTTGGCGCCGCCGTGGGACAGGATGAGCGTCAGAGCCGCCGACAGAACCAGGAGACCCGCGACGAAGCAGAGCCCGCCCGCAAAGCTGCCGGTCAGATCCTTGATCCATCCGATCATCGAGGGGCCGACGAAGCCGCCGAGATTGCCGATGGAGTTGATTGTAGCGATGCCTGCTGCCGCCGCCGGTCCGGACAGGAACAGCGTCGGCATGCTCCATAGCGGCGGTTTCGAGCAGCTGATGCCGATATTGACGAGGGTGAGCGCGATGAGGACCGCAAGCACGCCCGTCGCCCCGGCGGCAAAGACAAGTCCTGCTGCCGCCAGCAGGCAGGCGAGCACCACATGCCATGTGCGCTCGCCAGTCCTGTCGGAATGCCGTGCCCAGAGGACCATGGCGACGACCGCAAAGGTCGCGGGGATGGCATTCAGGAAACCAACCTCGAGCGAGGAAAGGCCGAACTCCTTGATGATCTGCGGCGCCCAGATGCCGAGCGTGTAGAGACCGGCCGACGTGCCGAAATAGACCATGGCAAGCGCGAGGACGCGCACGTCGACGAGGCCTGCCCAAATGCTGTGGCTTGCTTTGGCGCCTCTGGTCTTCTGCTCGTCTTCCATCGTCTTCATCAGCCAGTTGCGCTCCTCGTCGGACAGCCATTTTGCCTTGGCTGGGCGGTCGGTCAGGTAGAACAGTACGACGATGCCGAAAATGAGGGCCGGAACCGCCTCGATCAGGAACATCCACTGCCAGCCGGCAAGGCCCATCAACCCGTGCATCTGCATCAGCGCGCCGGAGATCGGTGAGCCCAGCACCGTCGAAAGCGGAGCCGCGGCCATGAACAGTGCCGTGACCGCAGCGCGGCGGCGAGCTGGGAACCAGAAGCTGAGATAGAGGATGATGCCCGGAAAGAAACCGGCTTCGGCGACGCCGAGCAGGAAGCGCAGGACATAGAAGCTGGTTGCTCCCTGAACGAAGGCCATCAGGCCCGAAACGATACCCCAGGTGATCATCACTCGGGCTATCCAGATGCGGGCGCCGACCTTGTTGAGAATGAGATTGGAGGGCACTTCGAACAGGAAATAGCCGAGGAAGAAGATGCCGGCGCCGAAGCCGAAGACGGTCGACGAGAAGCCGAGATCCTTGTTCATCTCCAGCGCCGCAAAACCGATGTTCACGCGGTCGAGGAACGCGATGAGATAGAGCAGCATGATGAAGGGAACGATGCGAATTGTTATCTTGCGCAGAACGCGCGTCTCCAGCTCATGGGCCACGGCTATTTCCTCCCAGAATGATGATGTTGGCGCACCTCCTGCGCCGTCACCCAAACGATGGGGGAGAAACCGCTCATGGACAACGAAACCAAAATTATATAAATTTTCGATATAATAAGAGGGCAAATCTTTGGAATTGCAGCAGTTACGTTGTTTCGTTGCGGTAGCTCAGGAACTGCATTTCGGTCGGGCAGCGCGCACGCTGGGCATCCTGCCGGCATCGCTTGGGCGGCAGATCCGGCTGCTAGAGGATTTTCTCGGCACGCGTCTCATGGAGCGAACGACCCGCAACGTCATGCTCACGCGGGACGGAACGGAGCTCTTGAAGGAGGCGAAGCAGGTTCTTGCACAGACCGATGCGATGACCGAGCGTTTCCGTCATCGCCGTCATCTTCCGCGCACGGGGATCAGGATCGGCGCGATCGACAGTGCGGCGGCCGGGCTCGTCCCGCAGCTGCTTCATGATCTGAAGCTGGAACGCCCGGAAATCTCCGTGCAGATTTCGGAGGAAAAGACCGTTCGCCTGCTCCCGAAACTGATATCGGGCCGGCTCGACCTCGTATTCATCAGACCCCCCGAAATCGCGGACCGGAAGATAAAGCTGCTTCGGCTTTTCAACGAAACGGCCGTTGTCGCGATCTCCGAGCATCATAGGCTTGCCGATCGCACGAGCATCGCTGTCGAGGAACTGGAGGATGAACCGCTCATCGTTCCCGATCGCCGTTCGAGACCGCATAGCCATGACATGACGATCAAGCTCTTCACCGAGGCTGGATTGACGGTCAGGATCGCACAGATGGCCGACGAGAAGCAGACGATCGTCAATCTGGTGGCCGCCGAGATCGGTCTGGCGATCGTCCCCCAATGGACATCGCGGCTTGCGGTCTCCGGTGTCCGGTACATTCCGCTTCGTCCTGGGCGGGAACGGACGACGGGACAACTTCCCCTCTATGCGGCCTGGCTGAAGGGCGTGCGCGATCCTCTCCGCGATACCCTGATCGGTATTCTCATGAAGCATCTGGCGGTCTATTCGGAAAACGCCTGATAGGCGCTGCATCGTCCCGTGCCCTTCGTAACGCTCGTCTGAACCGCTTCGCCGCCGATGGGCTGCTGCCGCGCGAGCAGCATCTTGTCGTTGCCTTCTGGCGGCGGGGTTTTGCGGAGGCGAAGCAAGCCTGATCGGGGAGCATCGCTGTGATCAGAGCTCTATCTCAGGAGTCCAGATGACGGCGCCTTACGCTACGCACGAAAAACCAGACGCTGACGA
The DNA here is from genome assembly GCF_014189535.1 of Rhizobium lusitanum. Lineage (NCBI taxonomy): Bacteria > Pseudomonadati > Pseudomonadota > Alphaproteobacteria > Hyphomicrobiales > Rhizobiaceae > Martinezella > Martinezella lusitana. The sequence goes on from NZ_CP050307.1 coordinate 177,997, forward strand.
CGATGATCGGCACGGAGATGCCCAGCGCGATCGAAAGCGTCGGTTCCACGATATCGTGGCCTAGTCCTTTTGCTGCGTAGTTGACGAGCCCAACGATGTAATAGGAGATCGCAGCCACCGACAGACTTTCGACTGTTTGCTGCAGCCGGAGCTGAAGTTTCACTCTTCGATCCATCGATGTCAGCAGTGCGGTATTCTGCCGAGCGAGTCCCACATCCACCCAGGTCCTTAAGAGCTCCGTGGTTCTCGAAAGCTTGATCGACAAGCTTTCCTGGCGCTCCTCAACAGATTTGCAAGTCCGCATCGCCGGCGCCAGCCGACGCTCCAGGAAGGAGCCGAGGGTCTCGCCCGCAATCGGTTCCTCCCCTAAAGTGGTGATCCGTTCGCTCACAATGGAATCATATGCTGTGCTCGCTCCGAAACGATAAAGCGATTGAGCGGCATTTGCCTGCAGTTCGGATGCGAGACGGGTGATCTCGGCGAGCATCTCATCCGCACTCTCCCATACCTGGCCTTTCATTCGCTGGGTGACGGCCCCGAGAGCTTCCTCGATCGCGCGTATTTCGGGCGACAATGATTGCGCAAGCGGCAATGCCAGCATTGCCAGGGTGCGGTAGGTCTCGATGTCGAGAAGACACTGGACCGTTGCGCCGCGACCAAGATCGGTTAAGCCCCGATCTATGAGCAGCATGCGGGTGAGGCCATCGCCGTCTTGGCGGAAGTCGGTGGCGACTTCGGCCAATCCATCGCGAATCCGGCTGCGGCAGAGGCTGGCGCTGTCGAATGAGGTGAGCGCCGCTTCCGCCTGCGCGCCCTCCGGCCATATCTCCAGCCGGATACCGGAAATGAAGCTTCCAGGAGCGCGGAAGCTGCCGCCGAAGGGGTGCAGCGCGATCACGGTCCAAGGATCCGCCATGGCTGGCCCGTCCCAAAACCAAGTCGAAAATTCCGTGTGCCGCTCCCAGCGCAAGGTCCCTTGGCCCCATTGCACGGTGCAATGCCTTGATGTTCGATCCGGCACGGACACACCTTGAGAGCGGGCCATGGTCTCAATGGCCTCATGATGACTTGTCTGGCCGGTTTCCATCAGGAACGCCAATTGGAGGATCACGCGCGGAGATGTTACGGCAACAAAAGGGCGCGCATGTATTTCACCAAGCGCCTGGGCGCGATTTTCCGCCGGTGGGAACGATAGAGAGGTGGGGGACTGCTTCTTGCTCGCGGCCTTCTGCTCTTTCGCCATCTATCTGCGACCTCCGAGCTCATCGATACGATACAGCAAGTCAGCGGGGACTTTCGTAATCCCAGGTGGCATCGGCGTCCCCTCCCGCTCAAAGAGGGATACATGTTCGATGAGCATATATTCACCTTCCTTTTCGACGTTGGAGACTGGTCGAGATTTAACAAGGGGAACTTTACATAAGAGGGGCAGGGCGAGCCACAGGCAATCGGCAATGTTTTTCGGGGTGAACCAGCGTGTCTCGTTGCGCAAATAATCTACTATTTTTATAGACTACTCATGCATTCGATGTTTAAGTAGCGGTCGCCGGTCGTTCCGATCCGGCGCCTGTTTCCCCATTCCGAGATGCTCCCATGACCCAATCGAACACTACCGCCAACGACGCTCCCGCTCCGAAGGTCATCGACCGCATCGCGTCCTATGTCCCTGAACTCGTTGCGATTCGTCGTGACCTTCATGCGCATCCGGAGATTGGATTCGAGGAGATCAGGACCTCCGGCATCGTCGCCGACAAGCTGGCGTCCTGGGGCATCGAGGTTCATCGCGGTATCGGCAAGACCGGCGTTGTCGGGCGGCTGGTCGGGCGGCATCCGGGCAATCGGTCGGTCGGGCTTAGAGCCGACATGGATGCGCTGCCGATGCCGGAAGAAACCGGTCTGCCCTATGCTTCCATCTATCCGAACCGCTTCCACGGCTGCGGTCACGACGCGCATACCGCCATTCTTCTGGGCACAGCACGCTACCTTGCCGAGACCCGCGATTTCGCCGGCACCGTCACCTTCATCTTTCAGCCGGCGGAGGAGGGCTTGGGTGGTGCCCGTGCGATGATCGCCGACGGGCTGTTCGATCGCTTTCCCGTCGATGAGATCTATGGGCTCCACAACGCGACCTTTCTGGCGCCGGATCATCTGCATGTGACGGCTGGAACGGTGCTTGCCGGTGCCGACTTCTTCGACGTGACGTTCAAGGGCAAGGGTGCGCATGGGGCTCATCCGGATGCCGGGCGCGATCCGATCCCGGCAATCACCGAACTTGTCCAGGCGCTTCAGACCATCGTCAGCCGAAACGTCCCGCCGACCGAGCCTGCCGTTCTCTCGGTCACCAAGATAGGGGCTGGTTCGGCCTACAACGTGATCCCGGAGACGGCGAGCATCGGCGGGACGATCCGCGCGTTTTCCGATGAGGTCAGGGAGCTGATCCGCACCCGGCTCACCACCATCGCCCGGAATGTCGCGGCCGCCCATGATCTGACCGCCGAGATCGATATCCGCGACATCTTTTCGGTCCTGACCAATGATGCGGAACATGTCGATATCGTTGCTGATATCGGGCGCGAGGTCCTGGGACAGACACGGGTTTCCACGGCACCGAAGCGGGCGATGGGCAGCGAGGATTTTGCGGACTTTCTGTTGCATGCGCCCGGAGCTTTCTTCACGCTCGGCCATGCAGGCACCGTTCCGGCGCACAATCCCGGCTTCATCGTCGATGACGCCATCCTGCCGGTCGGCGCGACATTGTTCGCCCGCCTAGTGGAGAGCAGGCTCAAGGCTGCGTGAAACGTCCGAGCGCACCAACGATGAGGGCTGCGAAAAACCATCTCCCGTTGCCGTGGACGGGAATTGCCTGAGGCCGGTGCAGGTTGAAGGTTCATTCTCCGTAGTAATCCAAATATAGCATAGTAATTCTATAAACAATATTGAATGAACTGGCGGGTACGATACCCTCTGGATGCATTCCAGTTCGAGGCATCAGATGACAATCGCACGCAATTTGAAGACATTGACGCTCTTGGGGTTTATCTCTTTAGCGCTTCCCCAGGCAGCTTTCTCGGCCGAGGACAATAAGCCGGTGCAGGGTGGGACGCTGATCTATCTGGAGCAGCAAGCCCACACCAACCTTTATCCGCCGGCTGGAGGCTTCTATCCGAACGGTGGGATTCTGAACCAGATCACCGACAAATTGACCTATCAGAACCCGAAGACGTTGCAGGTCGAACCGTGGATCGCCGAGTCCTGGACCGTCAATGACAGCGCGACGGAATATACCTTCAAGATCCGCAAGGGTGTCACCTTTTCCGATGGCACGCCGCTTGACGCCAGCGCTGTCGCCAAGAACTACGATACCTTTGGCCTCGGCAACAAGGAGTTGAAGCAACCGGCCTCGGAGGTCATCAATAACTATGATCACAGCGAAGTCGTCGATCCCTACACGGTGAAATTCTATTTCAAGAAGTCGTCGCCCGGCTTCCTGCAGGGCACGTCGGTGATCGGTTCCGGCATTGTTTCTCTGAAGACGCTGGCATTGCCGTTCGATCAGTTCGGCGACGCGACGAAGATCATCGGCTCAGGCCCCTTCGTCGTCGAAAGCGAGACGCTCGGCAAGCAGCTCGCGCTGAAGGCTCGCACGGATTACAATTGGGGTCCGGCCAAGCTCGAACATCAGGGCAGGGCCTATCTCGACGGTATCAAATACATCATCACCGGCGAGGACAGCGTCCGCATCGGCGCGCTGCTGTCCGGCCAGGCCGATTTCATCCGTCAGCTCCAAGCCTATGACGAAAAGCAGGTAAGCGACCAGAGTTTCGCGATCTATGCTGCGCCGACGCGCGGCGTGAACGACAGTGTCGCCTTCCGGCCGGACAATCCGCTCGTCGCCGATATCAAGGTTCGTCAGGCACTGCTGCATGCCACGGATAACAAGGAGATCGTCGATACCCTGTTTTCGGCGAATTATCCGCAGGCAAAGTCGATCATTTCGTCGGCCGCCGCCGGCTATGAGGACCTGTCCACGAAACTCACCTATGACCCCGCGCTCGCCGAAAAACTTCTCGACGAAGCTGGCTGGGCCAAGGGGTCGGGCGGCGTGCGGCAGAAGGACGGTAAGCCACTGGCACTCGCCGTCTACGAATCCTTGCCGCAGCCGCAGAACAAGGCTGTGCTGCAACTCGTCGCCCAGCAATGGGCCAAGATCGGCGTCAAGCTACAGGTGCTTGCCGGCACCTCCGGCAATGTGGTGACGGACATTGTCGATCCGGCAAAGACGCCGCTTGTCGTCGCCGAAGTCGGCCGCGCCGATCCGGATGTCATCAAGAGCCAGTTCTATCCGAAGAACCGCGATGCGCTGTTGCAGAAGGGCGGGCTCAATCCAAAGGCCATCTTCTTCGACGAAAAGCTGAACGGCATCCTCGAGACCGTCGCCTCCGAGACAGACCGCGGCAAGCGACTGGCGGCAGCGAAGGCAGCACAGGAGTATCTGCTGGATCAGGCCTATGTCATTCCTTTCTTCGAGGAGCCACAGGTGTTTGCCGGTGCGCCCTATGTGAAGGGGATCGCTTTCGAGGCCGTCGGCCGGCCGGCGTTCTACAGCACATGGCTCGCCGAACATTGATGATGGCGCTCGGTCCGGCATTTCGCCGGACCGATGCTTCTTGAAGACATGGTAATCGGCATGACGAAATACATATTATCGCGGATCGGACAGTCGCTGCTCGTTCTCTGGGCGGCGTTCACCATATCCTTCGTGTTGCTGCAATCGATGCCGGGCGATGCGATACTCATCAAATTCCAGAGTCCGGACTATGGGCTGAGCCCCGAACAGCTTGCCGATATCAGGGCCGCCTATGGCGCCGATGGATCGATCCTGCAGCAATATGTCCATACGATCTGGAATTTCCTCACCGGTCATTTCGGCTATTCATTGCAGGCAGGCGTTGCCGTGAGCACTCTGATCGCCACCAATCTGCCGTCGACGCTGTTGCTTGCAGGCTTCGGCTTTCTGGTTGCCGCCATTCTCGCAGTCCTTATCGCCGTATTGTCCAATCTCCCAGGGCTTGTCTGGCTGCGCGGCGTCATCCAGTCGTTGCCTTCGCTTTTCATTTCCGTGCCGACCTTCTGGCTCGGTATTATGCTCATCCAGATATTTTCGTTTCGGCTCCGCCTCGTCCCGGTGATCAATCCCGGTCCCTGGGAAGGACTGATCCTGCCGATCCTCACGGTGGCCGTACCGATTTCCGCGCCGCTTGCGCAAATCTTGCTGAAGAATATCGACGAGGTCCTGACGCGCCCCTTCGTGCCGGTGGCACGCGCCAAGGGTCTTTCGCATGTGCAGGTCCTCTGGCGGCATGTCGCCAAGAACACGCTCCTGCCGGTTCTGACCGTTGCGGGATTGTTGCTAGGGCAGTTGATCGCAAGCGCGGTCGTCACCGAGACGGTCTTCGGCCTGAACGGCATCGGCGGGCTCACCAAGCAGGCGGTGGATAGCCAGGACGTTGCCGTGCTGCAAGCGATCGTCGTCATCGCGGCGACGGCCTTCGTCACCATCAATCTCGTCGTCGATCTGCTCTATCCGATCCTCGATCCGCGCCTCAAGGCGAAGCTGGGAGCGACGCGATGACGATCCTCGAAACCGCTGACCGTCATCGCGATACAGATGCCCCCGATCCGGTCGGCGGAGCGCCCGTAGTGCCGCTTGACGGCGGTGAAGGGCAGGCCGAGACACGCCGCATCTCGCTGCGCATTCAGCCGGGCCTCGTTCTTGCTTGCCTGGTGCTGGCGCTGGCCGTGTTATGGGCGCTCCTACCCGGTATTTTCACGACCTATGATCCGGTGCAGGGGCTACCCGGGCAGCATCTGCGGCCGCCGAGTGCTGCACATCTCCTTGGCACGGATTCGCTGGGCCGTGACCTCTATGCCCGTATCGTTTATGGTTCTGTACATTCACTGTCAGGGGCGCTTGCCGCCGTCGGCATTGCTCTTGTCGTCGGAACGACGCTGGGTGTTCTCGCCGGCTCGCTTGGCGGAAGGCTGGAGACGGCCATCATGCGGCTGGTGGACGTCATGCTGTCGATTCCGGACCTGCTGTTGTCGCTCAGCATCATCGTCCTGCTCGGCTTCGGCACGGTCAATGCGGCAATCGCCGTCGGCATCACCCTGATTGCGAAGTTCGCGCGGCTTGTGCGCTCGGAGGTCGTGACCGTGCGGCGAAGCGACTATGTCGAAGCTGCGTTCGGCAGCGGCGGCACGTTCTTCAAGGTGCTGTGGCGCCATATCCTGCCGAACTCGCTGACTTCGGTCATCGCTTTTGCCGCGCTTCAGGCAGGCTGGGCCATTCTTCAGCTCTCGACACTCGGTTTCCTCGGCTATGGCGCACCGCCGCCGACACCGGAATGGAGTCTGTTGATTGCGGAGGGGCGCAATTACATCGCGACCGCCTGGTGGCTGACGGCTGCCCCTGGCGTCATTGTCGTCCTAGTCGTCGTCTCTATCAACCGCATCAGCCGGGCAATCGGGAGTGTCAATCGATGACGATTTCCCCAGCGAGTATATCAAGTGAAACGGTCGCATCCGTCCTGGAGGTCTCCGGCCTGACGATCGCCTATCGTGACCGGAGCGGGTTACGCCCGGCCGTTCATGGCATTAATTTCACGGTGAATGCCGGGGAGGTTGTGGCGCTGGTGGGCGAATCCGGTTCCGGTAAGAGCTCGACGGCTCAGGCACTGATCGGATTGCTTCCCGAGGGCGGGCTTCTGCAGCAGGGCATAATCCGATTGAACGGCCAGGATATTGCCGGCTGGCCGCAGAAGCGGCTGGACGGCATCCGTGGGTCGGTCATCAGCCTCGTTCCGCAGGATCCGGGCAGTTCCCTCAATCCGGTGAGGACGATCGGCGATCAGGTTGCCGAGATCCTCGTCATTCATGGCAGGGCATCGGGAGCTGCCGCCTATCTGCAGGCAATCGAGCTTTTGGAGCGCGTCGGCCTCAGCCAGCCGCAGCTTCGCGCGAAACAATATCCGCACGAGTTGTCCGGCGGCATGCGGCAGCGGGTGCTGATCGCCATCGCCATCGCGCTGAAGCCCTCCCTCATCATTGCCGACGAGCCGACGAGCGCGCTTGATGTCACCGTGCAGAAGCACATCCTCGATCTCATCGATGACCTGCGCCGGGAATATGGCACGGCCATCCTGCTGGTGACGCACGATCTCGGCGTTGCCGCCGACCGATCGGACAGGCTTATCGTGTTGCAACATGGCCGCATTCAGGAGCAAGGTCGCACCGCCGATATCGTTCGAAACCCGCAGAGCGCCTATACGCGCCGGCTGCTTGCCGATGCGCCGTCCCTGAACGCGCGGGTGCCGCGCGCCGCGCGTCCGGACAGCGCGGCATCCAAGCCGGCTGACGACATTATCGTTGTCGACGGGCTAGTGCAGGATTTCGGCCCCGGCGGCAAGAAGGATAGCTTCAGGGCCGTGGACGATCTGTCCTTTCGAGTCAGACGCGGCACCACGCACGCGATCGTCGGCGAGTCCGGGTCCGGCAAGACGACGGCCATACGGATCGTCTCCGCCTTTCAGCGGCCAACAGCCGGCAAGGTCTTCATCGACGGGCTAGAGTTGTCATCGCTGCGCGGCGAGACGCTGCGGCTTTTCCGCAAGAAGATCCAGCTGGTTTACCAGAACCCCTTCAGCTCGCTTGATCCGCGCCAGACGATCGCGAGGATCGTCGAGGAGCCGTTGTTGAATTTCGAGCGGCTGCCACGGGCCGATCGGTTGGCAAGGGTGACAGCGACGATCGAAAAGGTTGGCCTTCCCGCCGACGTCCTGCAACGGCGGCCGCATGCGCTTTCGGGCGGACAGCGCCAACGCGTCGCGATCGCCCGCGCGCTGGTGCTCGACCCGGAAATTCTCGTTCTGGACGAAGCCGTCTCCGCGCTCGATGTGACCGTTCAGGCGCAGATCCTGGCGCTTCTGGATGAGCTTCAGCGCGAGCTGGGCCTGACCTACCTGTTTGTCTCGCATGATCTCGCCGTGGTCAGGCAGATCTCCGACACTGTCTCTGTCCTCAATGACGGCAAGCTGGTCGAGGGTGGCTCGATTGACGATGTCTTCGACAATCCGCAGAGCGCTTATACGCGCGAGCTGATCGATGCCGTTCCGGGCAAAAGATTTCCGCGGATTCTCGAGCCCACCCCCGGCAACGCAGGATGATCCTATGAACACGCCAGCATCAACGAAAAGATTGGGTTTTTTCAGCCGGGTCCTCGACCACGTGGATGTGGCGACCCGCTACAGGCTTGTCAGCGAGCAGATCATTCATGCCGAGGCGCAGGGCTTCGACAGCGCCTGGGTGGCGCAACACCATTTCAATGGCGAGGAGGGCGGCTTGCCGTCGCCGCTGGTTTTTCTGGCGGGCCTTGCCTCGCGAACCTCGCGTATCCGTCTCGGAACCGGCGTCATCACTTTGCCGATGGAAGACGCAGTGCGTGTCGCCGAGGATACCGCCGTGCTCGATATTCTGCTTGATGGACGGCTGGAAGTCGGTGTCGGCACTGGCGGCACGCCGCAAGCCTTCCTGCCATTCGGTCTTGAGAGCGCCGATCGCGGGCTGGTCTACGGCAAGCATCTGGCATTGCTTCGCGAAGCATGGGCCGGTCACGAACTTGCCGGTGGCAATCGCCTTTATCCCACGGCACCACATCTGCGCGACCGGGTCTGGCAGGCGACATTCTCCGTCGGTGGGGGCGAGCGCGCCGGCCTTGCGGGTGACGGGCTGATGCTGTCGCGCACGCAACCGCGACCACCGGAGGCGCCGGGTGCCGAACTCTGGGATCTGCAAAACCCGATCATCGACGCCTACCTCGCCGTCCTGCCGGACGGGCGTGCCCCGCGCATTCTCGGCTCCCGCAGCCTCTTCGTGGCCGACAGCCGGAAGGAGGCCCTGCATTTCGCCGAAATCGGCTTGAGGCGCAGTGTCGAGCGCTTTACCGCGAGCGGCTTCACGATCCGGGGAGAGACCACGGCTGACCTGATCAAGGCCTTCGATGTCCATGTCGGCACGCCGGAGGATGTCATCGCATCGCTTCAGGCCGACACCGCGCTCGCGCGGGTCACGGACCTCGTCTTCCAGGTGCATTCCGTCGATCCGCCGCACGAGCATATTCTCCGATCCCTGGAGCTTACCGCCGCGCATGTGGCGCCTGCCCTTGGCTGGACCCCGCAGACGCCGGCCTTAAGCGAACGCCGTTTCGCGACCAAAGCCTGAAAACCGACACTTGAAGAGAAGGCCTCGACCATGACTTCACCGACCACAGACGTCATCGATCTTCTGGTGGGAATTGCCGCCGGATCCCCGCTGGATCGCCTCCGTGCCGAAAGGCCGGAAACGCGCCTCAACGCGCAGAAGAGCTATCAGGCACTGTTTGAACCGGCCCATCAAGGCGATGTTACGCAAGATGAGCGGCTTGCGGTTGCCGTCTTCGTCGCGGGCCTGCACGCGACGGCTGATATCAGCGAATTCTATGCCTCCGGGCTGGCGGATAAGACGCTGGCCACAGCCGTTGGAGCTGAAGTGGAAAAAGGCCGCACGCATGGGCCATACGGTCGCTACCCGGCCGGCCCGCTTTCCGGCGAGGATCGCTCCGGCCTCGTCTACGAGGTGTCCGGCGATAGCCGCAATGCTCTCGGATCGAAACTCGCCGCCGCGCTGGAGCACAGCCATCTTCTCGTTTTCCGCCCGCGCGAGTCCAATGTCGGAGCTCTGCAGAAACTGTTGGATGAAGGCTGGACAACGACGGGCGTCGTTACCCTCTCGCAGATCGTCGCCTTTCTGGCGTTCCAAATCAGGGTTGTCACGGGATTGAAGGCTTTGGCAGCCGATACCGCGCAGTCCGCGTCAGCTTAGCCGAATAAAAGGTATTTCCGATATGACCGAAACCGTCATTCATCCCGAGATCGAAAACCGTCCGAATGTGTTTACCCAGGCCGAAATCGGCTGGACGCCTTGGCTGGAGCCGCTCACTGAAGCGGAGCTGACAGAGCGCCATTGGGCGGGGCTGGTCGACGCATCCCGTTCAAAATCGCCCTATTTCATGCTGCTCGCACGCGATCCCGAGATCCTGCAGGCACGCACGAAAACGGACAAGGATATTTTCTACAATGTCACGGCTGGCTTGCCGCGCGCCGATCGCGAGCTTGCCGCAACGGCGGCCTCGCGCACCAATGGCTGCATCTTCTGCGCCTCCGTGCATTCCCGCTTTGCTTCCCATCATTCGAAGCGAACGGAGGACGTCCAGCGCCTGCTGGATGAGGGAACGCAAGCCGATCTCGGCAGTCGCTGGAATGCGCTTGTCTCCGTTTCGTCGGCCCTGACCGAAACCCCCGTGGAATTCGGTACACCAGACATCGGCAAACTGCGGGAGGAAGGCTTGAGCGATCTCGAAATCGCCGATCTCATTCACGCGGCCGCCTTCTTTAATTGGGCAAATCGGCTGATGCTGTCGCTTGGTGAACCGACGCCTGCGAAGTGATCGTCCGCCAGGTTTTTCCGCCTGCAACGAGGGTTGGTGCAAGTCTGGCATTCCGGATATAGGCGAGGCGGCTGGGGAGCCGCCGATCCGGGGCGGTACGCTTAATTGGGCATACTATCCTGACCCGACATCGCTGATTGCCATCAATACGTCGTCCGGCACTGGGCAGGCGATCGGGCCAAAGATCAGCGAGGGCCTGTTCGATTTCGACTATGATCTCAATCCGATACCTCTGCTGGCGACCGAATGGTCGGTGAGCGGGGCTGGCCTGCGCTCCTGCCAGATAAGCCGAAAGACATTCTTCGCCACCCGCTCATATTGGAATTTCGTTCCTCGGCAATTTAGACCATTAAACATATAGATTAAATAGATAATCGAAAATGTTTGATGGCGGATTAGATGGGTTACGCGTTGAGTTTGCTCGACAAAAGTCCGATTGATGGAGCGGAGGAGGCGAGTGCGGCATTGGCCAGGACGCTTGTCCTGGCGCAACGGGCCGAACGTTGGGGTTTCCACCGCTTCTGGGTCGCCGAACATCACAACAACGCGCGCCTCGCAAGCTCTTCCCCGGAAGTGCTGATCGCCTTCCTGCTCGCCCATACATCCCGCATCAGGATAGGCTCCGGCGGTGTGATGTTGCAGCACTACAGTGCCTACAAGGTTGCCGAGAACTTCAATCTCCTGGCGACGCTGGCGCCTGGCCGTGTCGACCTTGGCGTCGGGAAGGCGCCCGGCGGGCTTCCGCTGTCGACGCGGGCACTGCAGGGCGCCTACGATCCGGCCCGCAAGCCGACATTCGCCAAGCAATTGGCCGAGCTCGGTTCCTACCTTGGTGACAAGGCGGCCGACAGCGATCCGGAGGCCGACCTTCGGGCCTATCCGGTGCCGGCCACTCCCGTGAAGCGGTTCCTGCTGGGCGCGAGCATCGAGAGCGCGGAACTGTCTGCCACCCACGGCTGGGGTTTCGTTTATGCGGGCCATCTCAACGGCGACGAAGCCTTGCTCGACGAAGTGCTTGCGACCTATCGCAACTTGAGCAGCGGGAAGGTTCCCTTGCTAGCCATCGGTGTGATCGCTGCGGAGACGGATGCGGCGGCAGAGCGTCTCGCCGGCGACCTCAGGCGTTTCAAGGTGGAGGTGAAGGACGGCCAGAGCGTCACCGTTGGCAGCCTTGTCCAGGCGGAAGAATATGTCCGTCAGGCCGGCGTCACCGACTACCGGATCGAGGAGAAGATGCCCGGTGTCATCCGCGGCACGGCCGCGCGTATCCATGGCGAACTCGATCGGCTTCACCAGCGCTACGGAGTCGGTGAATTTATCCTCGATTGTCCTGTCGCCGAGGCGCAAGCGCGTCTCGCCTCCATCGATCTTCTGGCGACGGCGCATTTAGCCGTCGCGGCATGACGTATCTCTTTCAGCAGCAAGTCAAGTTTTGGGGTGGCTATACCAGCTCCACTGGTCGTTTGACCAAGGATGGTAACGGCGCAATTCACACGGCACAGGAGGCCGTTTAACGATGAGTGACAGCATCCGCATCGCCACGGTCGACGACGCACCGGTCTTGCATCGCCTGTTGCAGCTGGCCTATCAGCCATTGCGCGAGATGAACATCCAGTTCACCGCCACCACGGCCGACGTCGATCTGGTTCGTGAGAAGATCCGCCGGCATACGACATTCGTTGTTGAGCGCGATGCGGCGATCATCGCCACGGTCTCCGTCCGCTTTCCCTGGCCGATGGGCGAAACGCATCTGACGAGCTACCCGTTCATCCACTGGTTTGCCGTCTCTCCGGACTTCAAGCAGCAATCGATCGGCAGCGCTTTGCTCGATCATGTGGAGCTGACCTTCCTACGCGACCAGATCAAGGCGCCTGCCGTCTATCTTGCGACCGCCACCCGGCATCCATGGCTCGCCGGCATCTATGAGCGCCGGGGCTATGAGGGTTTCTACAAGCACACCAAGAACGACGAAGAGATCGTCCTTCTGCGCAAGATCCTCAATCCGGATATCTACGAGACGCTGGAGGTTGCCGAATACAAGCGCTTCGAGCCGCAACTGTTGGCGCAGGCGCAATAGCGGCCGAGCGATAGTCAAGGGCATTGAGGGGACTGGGGCATGACAGTAACGAGAAGAGGCTTCATGGGGACGGTGGGCGGTGTCGCTTTGACGGCTGCCATCGGTCAGCGGGCGGCGTGGGCGGGGAGCAACGTGGTGCCGGTCAAAGGTGGTTCGCTCGTCTACGGCGTCGAAACCGAGCCGAATACGCTGAACCCGCATCTCAACGGCCAGGCCAAGGCCAAGCTCGTGCTGCGCAATGCCTATGAATCCCTGCTGGCACGCACCGCCGACGGCGGATATGTCCCCTGGCTTGCGTCCGGCTACGAGATTTCCGCCGACGGCAAGACCTATACGTTCAAACTGCGCGACGACGTCACCTTCAGCGACGGCGAGACGTTCGATGCCGCCGCCGTGGTGCTGAATTTCGCCAAGCTGAAGGAGCCGCTCTATTCGGGCAGCATCAGCGCAGGCTACTTGTCCTATGTCGTTGAGGCCAAGGCGGCGGGTCAGCACACTGTCGTCTTGAAGCTCGATCGGGTCTACGCGCCGTTTCTCGATGGCGTCGCCAGCATCGATATCCTGTCGCCGCGCGCCTTTGCCTCCGCGCAGATCAAGTCTGGCGGTCCGGAGATCGCCGGCACCGGACCTTTCATCCTCGACCGTTATGTCAGGGGCCAGGAGATCCATTTCGTTCGAAATCCGGATTACAAATGGGCGCCGGCAAGTGCTGGGCATCAGGGGCCGGCCTATCTCGACGAGGTGACCTATCGTTTCCTGTCGGAATCCTCGGTTCGCACCGGCGCGCTCATCTCCGGACAGGTCGATGTCATCGAGGGGATTTCCGGCAATGACGCTGCTCTCTTCAAGGACAATTCCGATTTCACCTACCAGAGCGCGCTCAATCCCGGCACGCCCTACACGCTCTATCTCAACACCACCTTTGGCCCAACCAAGGATGTGAGGGTGCGCAAGGCGGTGATCGCCGCCGTCGATGTCGGCCAGATTGTCGACTCCGTCTATCGCCGCGAGCGCACACGCGCCTGGGGCGTCCTGACGCCGGCGGACAAGGATTTCTACGACGCGAGCATCGAGGGCAGCTATGGCTTCGATCCGAAGCGTGCCAATCAATTGCTGGACAAGGCGGGCTGGACTACGCGCGATGCCGACGGCTTCCGCATCAAGGACGGTGCGCGTCTGTCGATCGAGATCGTACAGGCGCAGGTGACGCTGCGCGATCAGCGCGATGTACTGTTGCAGGCATTCCAGGCTCAGGTGCGGCAAAGCGCGGGCATCGAACTCATCCTGAACAATGTCGATTCCGGCATCTATAGCGAGCGGCAGAAGAGCGGAAAATACGGCGCCATCCCCAATTCGACGACCAACCAGGGGAATGCCGTCACCATCTATTTCCACTACCTGCCGCCGGACCAGGGCGGCTCGATCAACTATAGCCGGACCGAGGCGCCGGAAGTTCTGGGCTGGCTGAACAAGGCTGCCTCGACGCTGGATGCCAAGGAGCGCTTCACCATTTACGCCGACCTCCAGCGCTTCGCTATCGTCGAGCAGGCCTATGGCCTGCCACTCTACGTCCCCGAAGACCAGATCGCCGCATCGACAAGGGTGCGTGGGGTCGGGTTCCGCCCCTTCAAGCAACTGCCCGAAAATGCCTACGACATCTGGCTGGAAGGCTAACGGGAGACGTGAGCCGCATCCGGCTTTCTTTTTTATCATGGAGATAATGTTCAATATGTTTTCCCGACGATCTTTCCTGAACGTTACAGCGGCCACGCTTGCATCAGTTCTGCTGCCCATCACCGCGCATGCGCAGGACGGCAACCCTGTCAGCGGCGGCAAGCTCGTCTGGGGCGTGGAGACGGATCCAGCAACGCTCAATCCGCAGCTCAACGGGCAGGACAAGACCAAGCTCCTACTGCGCAACGTCTATGAGTCCTTGCTGGCCCGCACGGCGGACGGCGGGTACGTCTCCTGGCTTGCCACCGGGTACAAGATCTCCGACGACGGGAAGACCTATACGTTCACGCTGCGCGACGGTGTCACCTTCAGCGATGGCGAGAAGCTGGATGCCGCCGCCGTCGTCACCAACTTCACTAAGCTCAAGGATCTCTCTTATTCCGCCGGCACCTCCAGCGCCGCACAGGCCGCCAGGGTGGTCGATGTCAGGGCCGTGGATGCCCATACCGTGGTGCTGACGCTGGGCGAGGTCTATGCACCGTTCCTCGATTTTGCTGCCAGCCTCGAGATCCTGTCGCCCAAGGCCTTCGCATCCTCGCAGCTGAAGTCCGGCGGAACGGAGATTGCCGGCACCGGCCCGTTCATCCTTGAGCGCTACGTCAAGGGCCAGGATATCCACTTCGTCAAGAACAAGGCCTATAACCGGCCGCCTAAGACCGCGTCCCATCAGGGGCCGGCCTATCTTGACGAGATCACCTACCGCTTCCTACCGGAATCCTCCGTGCGGACAGGTGCGCTGACCTCCGGCCAGGTTGACGTCATCGAGGGCATTTCCGGCAATGATGCCGGGCTGTTCAAGGACAATCCGGATTTCAGCTATCAGACTGCCTTGAATACCGGCACGCCCTATTCGCTGTTCCTGAACGTCACCCATGGGCCGACGCAGGATATCAAGGTGCGCAAGGCGCTGGCTGCTGCCATCGATGTCGATGCCGTGCTCAAATCCGTCTATCGCGGCGAGCGCACCCGGGCCTGGGGCATTACCTCGCCGACCGACACGCAATTCTATGACAAGACCATCGAAGGCGCCTATGGCAGCGATCCGAAACTTGCCAACAGCCTCCTCGATGAGGCGGGATGGACGGCCCGCGACGCTGACGGCTTCCGCACCAAGGATGGCAAGCGTCTAACGATCGAAGTGGTGCAGGCACAGGCGACGGTGCGCGACCAGCGCGATGTGCTGCTGCAGGCTCTTCAGGCCCAGGCGCGGCAGAATGCCGGGATCGACCTTCTGATCAACTATGTCGACGCCGGCACTTATACCGATAGGCGCAAGACCGGCATCTTCGGCTCGATCGCCAATTCCAACACGCCGACGAACGCAATCGATATCGAGTATCACTATCTGCCGCTCGATAAAGGCGGCTCGATCAACTACAGCCGCGCATCGGCGCCGGAGCTTCTTTCCTGGCTGCAAGCCGCCGCCTCGACGCTCGACGATAAGGAGCGCTTCGCTCTCTATGCCAAGCTGCAGCGCTTCGCGATCGTCGATCAGGCCTATGCGCTTCCGCTTTACGAACCGGAAGACCAGGTCGCCGCCGCTTCCTACGTGAAGGGCATCAACTTCCGTCCGTTCAAGCAACTGCCCGAGAGCGCTTACGACATCTGGCGTAGCGAATGAAGGTCTGAACCCGAGCCGCCTTCCGCATTGTTGCGGAAGGCCAAGGAGCAAGAGATATGGACGTTGATAATGTGACAGCCATTCGCCAGGCGCCGGTTTCCCGGGTGTCCCGACGGCTTTTCCCGGTACGCGGTACGCTGCTATCGCAGATCCTTGGGCGCGTTGGCTCCGGCATTGTTGTGCTTTGGGCGGCTGTGACGCTCAGCTTCGTCAGCCTGCATATCGCGCCCGGCGATATCGTCGACCTCCTGATCGGCGAGCAGCTTCGCACACCGGCAGTGGAGGCGGCGATCCGTACCGAATGGGGCCTCGATCAACCACTCTATTCGCAATATCTGTCCTATCTCGGGCGTATCCTGCATGGCGATTTCGGGCGCTCTTATATTCTCCAGACCGATGTTTCGGCCCTGGTCCTTTCACAGCTGTTGCCGACATTGAAATTAACGGCCGCCGCCCTCGTTGTTGCCGTCGTTTTCGCCGTGGTGAGCGCGGTCGCCACAGCCGGGAGGCGCTGGCCCCGGCGCATCGCCGGCGGTACGGAACTCGTGCTGATTTCGACGCCATCCTTCTGGCTCGGCATTATCCTGCTCTTCGTCTTCTCCTTCACGCTCAAGCTCTTTCCAGTCGCCGGAGACCGGACATTCTCGGCGCTCGTCCTGCCGGCTCTCGCCTTGGGCCTGTCGCTCGGTGCGGTGATCGGCCAGGTGTTGCGCGAAGGGCTTGAGCGGGCGCTCGGGGAGCCCTTTGCACTCACGGTGCGCAGTTGGGGAGCAAGTAGTCTGACCCTGCGGTTGCGTCACGGGTTGCGCCATGCTGCCCTGCCGGCAGTGACGCTGACGGGCTGGCTCGTTGGCGGCCTTTTGTCCGGCGCCGTCATCACTGAGCAGGTTTTTGGACGCCCCGGTCTCGGTAAGGTCACCGTCGACGCCGTGCTTGGCAAGGATCTGCCGGTGGTGCTGGCGGTCGCGATCCTGTCCGCCTTCATCTACGTCGTGCTCAGCACGCTGGTCGATGTACTTTACCTGTTTCTCGACCCGCGTCTGCGGTCGCGTGCGTGAGGAATCCGACATGAGCCTCTCGACAACAATCTCGCCCGCCGCTGGTCCCAATCTCCGGCGCATCCTTGTGGCCGCTGTTGCCCGACCCGGCCTGCTGGCCGCGGTAGCTTTCCTCCTGCTGGTGGCTGTGGGAGCGACCTGGCCGTATCTCCTGAGCTCCTATAATCCGATTGCGGCCGATCCGCTGCAGGCGCAATTGCCGCCGGACGGCGCCCACTGGTTCGGCACGGATCAGCTTGGCCGCGATGTTTTTTCCCGCGTCGTTCATGGTGCGCGCTACTCAATCCTGATCGGCGTTAGCGCCGTGGTCATCGCGGCGACCGTGGGATCGATTCTTGGGCTGGCCGCCGGGCTGACGAGAGGGCTTGTAGACGAGGTGATTACGCGCTTTCTCGACGTCGTCTCCGCCTTTCCCGATCTGCTGCTGGCGCTGGTCCTGATTTCCTTTACCGGACCCGGTACCTACAACCTCATCTTCGCCCTCGGCGTCGCCTCTATCCCACGCTTTGCCAGAGTGGTACGCGCCCAAACCTTCGTCATTGCTGAATCCGGCTATGTCGAGCAGGCGCGGACATTCGGCCTTGCCCCGGCTGTGCTCGTCCTGCGGCATGTCCTGCCGCATGCGATCGCTCAGGTGCCTATCCTCGCAACGATTGGCCTCGGCACCGCGATCATCAGCGCCGCCGGCCTGAGTTTCCTCGGCATGGGCCCGCAACCGCCGACGCCTGAATGGGGCGCCATGCTGGCGGAGGGGCGCAATTATCTACGCGTCGCCTGGTGGATCGGTGTTTGGCCGGGCGTCGTCATCACCCTCACGGTGATCTCCGTCAGCGTCCTCGGACGTCAATGGCAGGCGGCCTTCGAAGGCAGGAGGCGCGCATGACCCCGCTCGTTCATGTCCGCAACCTGAGCATCGCCTTCCCGGGGGCAGGGGAGGAGAACGTCGTCGTCCAAGGTCTCGACTTGACCATCCATCGCGGGGAATCTGTGGCCCTGGTGGGTGAATCCGGTTCCGGTAAGTCCGTGACCGCCCGCTCGCTGGTCGGATTGAGCGGTCCCGGGGCGACGGTGAGCGCCGATGTCTTCGATGTAGATGGCGAGAGCGTGCTTGAGTTTCGCGAACGAGACTGGCGGCGGCTGAGAGGTCACAGGGTCGGCTTCGTGCTGCAGGATGCACTGGTGTCGCTCGATCCGCTGCGCCGTATCTCGCAGCAATTGTCGGACGCCATCGGGAACCGTAGCTTACTGCGCCGCCGCGAACTGCGGGACGACAGCCTGGCGCTGTTGCGCTCCGTCGGTATTGGCGACCCAGAACGGCGCCTGCCGCAATATCCACATCAGCTTTCCGGCGGGCTGCGTCAGCGCGCCTTGATCGCGACCGCGATTGCCCGGCAGCCGGCCCTCGTCATCGCCGATGAGCCGACAACGGCGCTTGACGCGACCGTGCAGAAGCAGATCCTCGACCTCCTGGCGGAGCGCCGGCGTGTCGGCAACACACTGCTGCTGATCAGCCATGACCTGGCCGTGGTCTCCCGGCTGGCGGACCGGGTGCTGGTCATGCGCAATGGCGAAGTCGTGGAGGAAGGACGCACTCAGGAGATCCTCTCTGCACCGCGCCACCCCTATACGCGCCAGTTGCTCGATGCGATCCCTTCGGCGCACTCTCGTGGCTACCGGCTGGCGCCAGTGAGCGACGATACCAGCAAGCCGCAAGCAGAGGGGCAGCCAAAAGTGCCAGCACAGGCAAAGAGTGCCGAGCGGCTGAGAATCCCTCTGCCGGTGAAACAGATCGATGCCCGGCGAAGCATGCTGGTCGCCGAACACCTGTCGAAACGCTATGGCAGCGGTGCTTCGGCATCCCACGTCGTCAACGATGTTTCCTTCCGACTAGCGGCTGGCGAAGCCCTCGGCATCGTCGGCGAATCCGGCTCGGGAAAGACGACCGTCGCGCGGATCATCCTCGGCCTCGTTGCCGCCGATGCCGGAAGGGTGCTGATCGACGGGCGCCCCTGGAGCGGACTGACCGAGGCACAGCGCCGGGCTCAGCGCGCTGGTATTCAACTGATCGCGCAGGACGCCCTAAGTTCTTTTGATCCGCGATATACGGTCGAGAAGATCGTCGGCGAAAGCCTGGATTCCGTCGGCGTTTTCGGTGTCGCGCGCAAGGAGAGGGTCATCGAGATTCTCGACGCGGTACGGCTGGGAACCAGCTTTCTTAGTCGCTACCCGCGCGAGCTTTCTGGCGGGCAACGGCAGAGGGTAGCGATTGCCCGCGCCTTCGCTCCGCGCCCGAAATTGCTGGTCGCTGATGAGCCGGTCAGCGCGCTTGATGTTTCCATCCAGGCGCAGATCCTCGATCTGCTCGCCGAGCTTCAGGCCGCCTCCGGCACCTCGTTGTTGTTCATCTCGCACGATCTCGGCGTCGTCCATCATCTCACCGACCGTGTGGTCGTGATGAAGGAAGGGCGGATTGTCGAGACAGGCGATGTTGGCACGGTCTTTTCCGCGCCGCGGCATAGCTACACCCAGGCCCTCTTGGAGGCCATTCCCACCCTGGCGTGAACTGCCCGGCCGCAACAGTGCGGCGTGCAGCTTGCGACATTGACGACGATCAAGGAACGTGACGATGAGTGACAAGACGAACAAGCGGCAGATCAGGCTCGGGGCCATCATCCAGGGCGCGTCCGGCAATATGTCCGCCTGGCGCCACAAGGATGCGATCGCCGATGCCAGCATTAATTTCGACTATTGCAAGGCGCTCGCCAAAAAGGCGGAAGAGGGCAAGATCGATTTCCTGTTCATCGCCGACGGGCTCTACATCAATCACAAGTCCATTCCGCATTTCCTCAACCGTTTCGAGCCGATCACCCTGTTGTCGAGCCTCGCCTCGACTACATCGCGCATCGGTCTCGTCGGCACGCTTTCGACCTCCTATAGCGATCCCTTCACGGTCGCGCGTCAATTCTCCAGTCTGGATCATCTGAGCGCCGGCCGTGCCGGATGGAATGTAGTCACATCACCGCTCGAAGGCTCGGCCAAGAATTTCTCCCGTGCCGAGCATCCGGAGCACGGCAAGCGCTATCATATAGCGACGGAATTCCTGCAGGTGACCAAGGGTCTGTGGGATTCGTGGGAGGACGATGCCTTCGTGCGCGACAAGGAAACCGGCGTCTTTTTCGATCCCGACAAGCTCCATACCCTTCATCACAAGGGCGAATATTTCTCGGTCGAAGGCCCTTTGAACGTAGGTCGATCGCGGCAGGGCCGTCCGATCCTGTTCCAGGCCGGCGCTTCGGAGGACGGCAAGAAGCTGGCCGCCGGCGAGGCCGATGCGATCTATACGCGGCAGGAGACGATCGAGCTGGCCCGCGAGTTCTATCTGGACGTCAAGCGCCAGCTTGTCGAAAACGGTCGCGGCGAGGACGAGTTGGTGCTCTTCCAGGGCATCAGCATCATCGTCGGCGACAGCGCCGAGGATGCCGAGCGCAAATATTGGGAAACGGCCGAACTGGTGACGATTGAAAGTGCCCTCGATTATCTCGGGCGCTATTTCGAGCATCACGATTTCTCGCAATATCCGCTGGACGCGCCGTTCCCGGATATCGGCGATCTCGGTCAGAACAGTTTCCGCAGCACGACCGACACGATTAAGAGCAATGCGCGCGAACGCGGTCTCACCTTGCGCCAGGTTGCACTACAGGCAGCAACGCCGCTTCCGAGCTTCATTGGTACCGCTGAGACCGTCGCCGACGGATTACAGCAATGGTTCGAGGCGGGCGCTACCGATGGCTTCATTGTCAGGGGCGGAACGCCGACCGCCTTCGACGATTTCGTCGATCAGGTGATCCCGATCCTGCAGGCTCGCGGCTTGTTCCGTCATGATTACGAAGGGGAAACCCTGCGCGACCATCTCGGCTTGCCATTCCCGGTCAATCGTTATGCCGCGACCTCGAAAGAAGAGCTCGCGCGCGCCAGCTAGGCGCCGGCGAGACCCGCACTGTTATTGAGAATCCAGGAGTGCCCACATGACTATCGCCCGTCCCCGCCGCCTGAAGACATTGGTTGGCGCCGGCAATTTCGCCTTCGCGTCCAATGATGAGAGCCCGGTGGCCGGTCCGCGCCGGTCTGTTGAGCTTGCGCGCAAGGCCGAAGCGGGGAAGATAACCGGACTGTTTACGGCCGATCTTCTCCATGCCGATCCGGATGGTCTTTCCGGTACCACGGGAACACAGGAGCCGATCGTCGCGTTGGCCGCACTCAGCCAGGTGACATCGCATATCGGCCTGATCGCAACGGTGTCGACCACCTATCATCACCCCTACAATCTCGCCCGCCTGATCGGAACGCTGGATCACGCAAGCGGCGGCCGCGCGGCATGGAACGCGGTGACATCTTCCGTCGGCGAGGAGAACTTCGGAGGCGATACTTTGCCGGATCCGGCAAAGCGCTACGCGCGCGCCACCGAATTCATCGAAGTCGTCAATGCGCTTTTCGATGCCAACGATCCCGGCGCAACGCGGCGCGACGTCAGCGGTTCCATTAACGTCGACCCTGGCAAGCTGCATCGCATCGACTATCGCGGCGAGCATTTTCAGGTGCAGGGTCCGCTGAACGTTCCGCCTCCGCCGCAAGGCCGGCCCGTACTGTTTCAAGCGGGCCAGTCCGCCGAAGGCGTGACGCTGGGCGCCCGCTATGCCGAGGTGGTCTATACCTCGCAGCCGACGCTTGAGGTCGCCACCGCTTTCGTCGCGGAACTAAGACGACAGGCGCGGGGCTTTGGTCGCGGCGGCGATCTGCCGTTGGTCATGAACTCGTTCCACTCCGTCATCGGCGACAGCGAGGCCGACGTCGCGCGCCGGCTTCGGGAGAAGCACGAAAAGATCGACTATCAAAAAGGTCGCCTGAAGCTGGCCGACATGCTGGGGGAGAGATCGACCTGTCGGACCTGCCGCTCGATCAGCCGTTGCCCCAAAACCTGCTGCCGGAGATCGACAGCGTCAACCGCAGGCGCGGCCGGGTCGAGATTTTCCTGCGTTATGTGCAACAGGGGCTCAGCCTTCGCGAGCTGATTATCCAGGCCCAGGAAACGGGTCATTGGTCGGTTGCCGGCACGCCGGAGCAGCTTGCCGACGCCCTCGAAGAGCGTTTTCGGGCAGGCGTGCTCGACGTCATTTCGCTGCACGGGCTCGGCAACCCGGATCAGGAGGATCTGCTGCTGAACGGTCTCCTTCCGGAACTGCGCAAGCGCTCGCTGCTGGACACCGATTATCTTGGCGGCGATTTCCGCGCCAATCTTGAGTTGCCGAAACCGTGGGCCACTCATCGCGGGGAGGCGATCGCTCGCCAGGTAAGCGGGCGATAAGCCGTTTCGACGCTGCGAAATCGACTTCGATCAATAGGTCAGTGTCACGACCACCGTGTCTGTATAGGTTCCAGGCGTTGGAGTGGTCTGCGGAGGCACGCGACCGTAGACAGTCAAGACCTGGCCGGTGCCGGTTCCTGTGCCGGCCACCGTGCTGCCTGCCGTGGTCGCGTCGCCCCAGGGCTGCGATCGGTTCGTATCCTTATAGAGCCCATAGGTCACGGTTTCCGCTCCCTTCGCCATCTTGCGCGCCGTCGGTGCGGCGTTCGCGACGCCGCCGCTCAAGGAAATCGCATAGGTCGTTCCGGCCGTGCAGGTCGCTGTTACCGAGCCTGTGGCGTCGACATTGGCGCTCAGAACGCCCCTGGTGCCGAAGTCGACATTCGCCACGCTGACCAGACAATTGGCGGCAACGTTGGCGTTAACGGCGAAGGACACGCCGGCCAACGTTCCCGAGGGCGTGGCGCAACTGGTATCGCTGCTGTAGCGATAAATGAAATAGGTGTCGGCAGTGGTGAAATTCGAGACAAAAGATCCGGGCGCTGCCGCACCTTGACCGCCGAACACCGAGCCGTAGAGGGTGGTGGAGGTATTGACGAACCCAAGTATGTTCAGGTTTGTGGCGAAAACCGGCGGCAGTGCAGGGTAGGGCCAGTTATTCGAACCCCAGATCAAGCTGTGACCGGAATCGGCATAGAGTTGGTAGTTCAGGGAGTTGGTTCCATTCTTCATCTGACGCGCCGCCGCCGAAGACGCGCCGCCGCTGCCAGCGCCAATGCCTGGGCAAATCAGGATGCGTGGCGACGTGAGAAGAGCTCCGGTGCAGTTGATGCTTATTGTTGCCGTGGAACTAACCGGACTGCCGCCCAGAGTATCGACCGCACCAAAACTCATATTCGTGGCGGTGAAGCTGCAGCTTTGCGCTAGGCAGAGTGAAGGCAGCAGCGAGAAAAGCAGGAAACCGATTGCGCGTAGCATTCCTTGATCCTTGGCTCACAAACATTTCACGTCACTGATGACGACTTGTTTGCCCGGTTGAGGCTTGTAGGGAAATTCGGCGTGACATGTGCTGCCGTCCTGGAGCGAGATGTCGATTGCATTTTGTGCGCCCAGGCCGAGGAGATAGACTTGGCCGTCATAGCCGATGACGAACTCTTCGCTCGTCCCTTGCAATTTGCCGTTGAGACCGGCTTGAAGCGGTGTTCCGTTTTTGTCGGTGATGGTGATCAGCGCAGCTTTCGGAGTTTCCGAGACGCCGAATTTCACGACGACGCCGCTGCGGTCGGCGGGGACAACGACCTCCTTTGTCGCCGGCACATCGGCATCGACGGGAAGGTTTTTCGGATCGATGGACACGGTATTCGGTTCATAGGAATTGAGGTTCGGCACGAGGATGCGGCCGTTGCTGTTGGTTTTGCCGACCGGCCGATTTTGTTGCTGGACCTCGACCCCGGGTGTGCCGACATCGACAACGGCAAAAGCGTCATCGATACGGTTCGAGGCAAAGATGTCACCGCCGGCGACAGCAATGGCGCCGTCCATCTGGCCTGTGGCGCGGACATTCTTGTCATACTGCTGAACGCCGGCCTCGAAGCGCGCGAAAGGCGCGCGGTAACTGATCGCCGCTTGTCGGTTCGCGTCGTTTCCTTCGGAGGTCCGCGCGCGCCAGCCAATACTACCGTCTTGCGGCTGCTCCGACTTGGAAACGTCGGCAACGACATTGAAACCGTTCGGGCCACTTTCGATGCCTGTGCTGGCGGAGATATTGTTTCCGAACGGTATCGAAAGGCCGGCGAAAATCCCGAAACTCTTGTGGTCGTCGAGATCGGCAAAGGCAGTGGCGTAAAAACTCGCCCGTTTGAAGGTCTGGCTATAGGAGAGGCCGGCGATCTGGCTCTTCCGGCCATCGGCATTTTCAAATCTTGTGTAAGAAAGGTTGAGGCTGGATAGATCCAGCGGCGCGGGAACACTTAAAGTGACTTGGTCGATAGCCCGGGGCACGCCGGCGCTGAACACGGTAAACTGCCCGGAGCCGTTGTACGTCGGCTCGGCCGTAACGGATGCTATATCGTCGTAATTGCCGAAGGTGCGCTGCATTCGGGTGTAGATCGACCAGTCGTTGTAGCTCATTTCCAGCGTGCCGTTGAATAATGCGCCTGAGCGGCTGCCGCTCGAACTCCCGGCCGTGGCGACGGATGCGACACCCCAGGCACCGATGGGAAAGGCGGCGCCGATGCCGCCATTGAGCAGGTTGGCACCGCCCTCGAAGTGGCTTTCCAGGGTCAGCCAATCGGTCAATCCGTAGCGCGCCGTGGCGACACCCATGATGCGGCCATCGTAGTCGCTGGATTCAATCCCGAAATTGCGGCGCGGAGAGCCGATCTCGGCCGAGAAATCGTACAAGCCTTGGCGCAAGAGCCGGTTTGACGAATAGAACGGCAGCGTCGCGGTCGTCTCGCGCCCGAGACTGTCGCGCAGGACGACGCGAGCCTCTCCGGCGCCGGAAAATACCGGCAGATTGGTGACCTGGTATGGGCCGGCCGGAACGTCGCCGGAATAGGACCTGACGTTCTGGGTGTAAATCTCGAGCGTGGAGGGAACGGCCGCCGTTCCCTCGAATGCGGGCAGGGGTTCGGTGACCAGGTCGGACCGCAGCGCGAAGTTGCGTTGCGCCTGGATGCCGCCGAAATAGACCGGGCGGGTCCAAGAAAGACCGCCGGTGGTGAAGTCGCCCGCCCGATAGGTTATTAGGTTCTTGGGGTCGGAGTAGCTCCAGGTGGTGTTGAGCCGGGTTATGCCGTCGAGGCTGCCATCGGAATAGCCGGCTATGAACGACTGGCTCAGTGTGCCATGGGGGCTGAAGATCCGGGCATCGAATGAGCCGGAAATGCCCTGAAACATGCCGACATCCCTGTCGGTCAAGCTGTTGGAGCTGGCAAAAAGGGAATAGTTGAGCACACCGCCATAGCCGGACTGCACGTCCGGGATATCAGCTTTTTGTTTTCTCCCGACATTGATGACGCGCGCCGCGCGGCCGTTATTCGTCGTTGTCACGTAGATCTGCTGGCTTTGCGTATCGATGCGGTAGGACAGGCCAGGCAGATCGCCGAGCTCAATCAATTCGTCGTCGGCAGCCCCCGCTGGCGGCTTTATGCCGACTTCGCGAAGCTCTCCGGCGCTTGCCTTGAGCGAGCCGTCAGGTTGCTGCTTGAAATTGCCAATCATCTTCATCGAAGCATCGTTGATGAACACTTCAAGAAAAAGCTCCTGCGTATCGGCAGGCATGTCACCGGTATTGGCCGTCGCCGGCTCGTTAGGCACTTCTTGCGCGTGCAGCGCGGAAACGCAGAAAATGGAGCATGCAATGGCGATCCAGAGGCTAGCGCTTCGTGATTGCGATATTGGCATTGAACGGCCCAAGATCACTCTGGCCTTGCAAGGTTACCGAGCCGCCGGAAAGGGATTTTGCGCTCCCGATCGGCCATTGCATTGTTGTGCCGCCAAGGACGTACCCGACGAGGCCGTTGCGACCGCCGATTTTCGTGGCTCCTTGCTTGAGGACGACGTTCGACAGACGAAAACGACTGCCGCCGTTGTTCTTGCCGGTCAGGAAAAGGCTGTCGCCCTGCCGGCTCAGATTCCAGGAGACATCGGCCGCCTTGGCGTCGGCATTCCTGAAAAAGACGGGGATGGAGTGGCGCACGATCAGGGTCACGGTGCCGGCTTTCGCGCGGGAAGGATCCGGTAGCTCATCGACGATGACGCGATAGGTCTCCTCGGTCCGCACCGGTGCCTTGGTCGTTCTGATCACCCTGACCGTATAGCCCGCGTTCGGCGCCATCTTGGTCGCCGGCGGGCTGGCCACGACGTTTGTCGTCGGTTCCAGCTTTTCGACGCCGCCTGTCTGGCTCCACTTGAAGACACGCACCTGCACATTGATGGGATGGTCGCCGTCATTGGTCAGGTTGAGCACACCGGTGCTGTCAGGCGCGATGAGTTCGAGATTAGTGGGCGCCGCGCGCAAGGAGGCGGCGTTCGCAAGGCAAGCATTCAAGAGAACAAGCGCCGTCGTGGCAAGGCATGTAAACATGCGTTGCATAGCAGCCTCCTAGCAATAAATTCAGTAGGTGACGGTGATCGCCACTGTGTCGGTGTAGGTGCCGGCAGCCGGTGTCGTTTGCGCCGGAACTCGGCCATAGACCGGGATGTTCTGCACGTTGCCATTACCCGTGCCTGCTACCGTATCCGTCGGGACCGTCACGCCCCAAAGCAGCGTGCGCCCGCTGTCACGGTAGATGGAGTAATTGACCGTCGCCGCCCCGGGGCCGGTCATTTGGCGAACGGAGGTTGTCGCGGCTGCGCCCGCACCGGCACTCAAGCCGACATTGTAGGTCTGTCCCGTCGTGCATTGAACACCGATGGAACTGGCTTGATCGGTCACGGCATCGAGAACGCCCTTGGTGCCGAAATCGAGATCGCTGGCACTTTGGACCTTGCATTCTGCCTGGATGACAATGCGGACCGTCATATTACCGGTCGCCGTGGCAGCCATGACGGGTGCCTCTGTGATGAAGATTGCAGCACCGACGAGTAAGGCACCGCGTAGCGCTTTCAACATGTTGTATTCCCCTCCGCAGCTTCCTCACGAACCTGCTAATATCCTAAATTAATCATATATGGATCATGATGGCAACAAGGCAAAAAGATATTGAGTTCTTTTCTTTGAATATCGGCGCTTCTCTGTAGTAAAATAATACTTACCGTAGAATTACCGGAATATATGGGCGCCGTTCGAGCCAAAAAATTAACAGAATATAAACTATATTAGCGACGGCAGGTCAGAGCGGTTCTTCCTTGGCCAATCGCGGATCTGCTTCTTCGTTTGGCACCCTGATTCGTATCGGTCGAAATTGATTCCCGTGTTTGGATCGTTTGCCACAGCTCGATGCATATTTCTGAGCTTGAAAATCTTTTGCCGCCATATACCCGTGGGCTGGTCGTGATGCATTTTGATAATGTCGCAGAAAAGCACCGATGACGTCGCCGCTCGCGCTAAGGTCTCGGCAAATCCAAAGTTCGGAGTCGCAAGCAATGGCAGAGTTTCCCCAGAAGGCTAAGGTCGTCATCATTGGCCTGGGCGGTATCGTTGGCGCGTCGATCGCGCATCATCTGATCGAGCGCGGTTGGGAAGATATTGTCGGTATCGACAAATCCGGTATCCCGACCGATATCGGCTCGACGGCGCATGCTTCCGATTTCTGTTACACCACCAGCCACGATTATCTCTCGGTCTGGACCACGCAATATTCGATCGATTTTTTCGAGAAGATGGGACACTACGCCCGCATTGGCGGCCTTGAGGTTGCCCGCACGGGTGACGACACCTGGATGGAAGAGATCCGGCGCAAGGCTTCCTCAGGCAAGGCCTTCGGTACCAATGTTCGTCTCGTCACCCCCTCCGAGATCAAGGAAATGTTCCCGCTGATCGAGGAAGATCAGGTGCAGGGTGGTATGTTCGATCCGGATGCCGGTCTCGTCGTCCCACGCTCGCAGACGGTTGCCGGCAAGCTGGTGGATGCGGCTGAGAAATCTGGCAAGCTGAAGGTATTCGGCAATACGCCCGCACAGTCGTTGATCGTCGAGGGTGGCCGCATCAAGGGTGTGGTCACGCATCGCGGCACGATCATGGCTGACCATGTCATCGTCTGCGCCGGCATTTGGGGTCGCCTGATTGCCGAGATGGTCGGCGAGGACCTGCCAGTCATGCCGGTCGATCATCCGCTCACCTTCTTCGGGCCCTATAATGAGTTCGAAGGTACGGGCAAGGATATCGGCTTTCCGCTGCTCAGAGACCAGGGCAATTCCGCCTATATGCGCGACACCGGCGATCCGAAGACGACGGAAGGCGGCCAGATCGAGTGGGGCTATTACGAGACCACCAATCCTCGCCTCTGCCACCCGCGCGACATCCTTGAAAAGCACGAGGCCCGCCTGTCGCCTTCGCAACGCGACCTCGAAATGGAACAGATCATCGAGCCGCTCGAGCGCGCCATGGAACTGACGCCAATCCTCGGCGAGCTCGGCTACAATGAGAGCCACTCCTTCAACGGCCTGCTGCAGGTTTCCGCTGCCGGTGG
Organism: Rhizobium lusitanum; assembly: GCF_014189535.1. Taxonomy (NCBI): domain Bacteria; kingdom Pseudomonadati; phylum Pseudomonadota; class Alphaproteobacteria; order Hyphomicrobiales; family Rhizobiaceae; genus Martinezella; species Martinezella lusitana. Next base: position 206,526 of record NZ_CP050307.1, read on the forward strand.
TCCGTCCTGCGGCGAAAGCCAAAAGGTGCGCGGCCTCTGGTACTGCGTCGCCATCTGGGTGAAGGACGGTCCGGGCTACGGCAAGCTCATCGCCGATTGGATGACCGACGGTCGTACCGAGATCGACCACAACAGCATCGACTATGCGCGCTTCTATCCGCACCAGCTGACGGAAGAGTTCATCGAGAGCCGCAGCTATGAAGCCGCGCAGAAGATCTACTTCCCGGCCGTGCATACGCGCGAACCCTACGCCTCGAGTCGTAACGTCAAGCGTTCGCCTTTCTACGAGCGTGAAAAGGAGCTGGGCGCTCACTTCATGGAGCTCGGGGGCTGGGAGCGTGCGCATGGTTATGCCGCAAACGAGCATCTGCTGGAGAAGTATGGCGATCGCGTGCCGGTGCGTCAGAATGAGTGGGACAGCCGCCACTTCTGGCGCGTCTCCAATGCCGAGCATCTCGCGATGAGCGAGGATTGTGGTATCGTCAATCTCTCGCATTTCCACATGGTCGACATCGAGGGGCCTGACCATGTCGAGCTACTCGAGTGGCTGTGCGCCGCAAAGATCGGCGGCGACGGAAATATCGGCAAGGGTATCTACACGCACTTCCTCGACGACGAGGGCATGGTGCGCGCCGACTTTACCGTCATCCGCATGACCGACCGTTGCCGGCTGATCAACGGTGCCGATGCCGGCCCGCGCGACTTCCACTATATGCGCCGCGTCGCCGAGGATCGGGGCCTCGACGTCACGATCACCGACGTGACCGAGAAGTTTATCACCATCGGCATCTGGGGCCCGAACGCCCGTGAGACGCTGAAGAAGGTTGTTGCCGATCCGGCCGGGCTTGATGCGGAAAACTTCCCCTTCGCCGCGATCAAGCAGATCCAGATTGGCGGCAAGCCTGTTACCGCCTTCCGCATCTCCTACGTCGGTGAGCAGGGCTGGGAACTGCACATGAAATACGAGGACGGCCTTGCCGTCTGGGATGCACTGCGCTCCACCGGCGTGATGGCCTTCGGCGTCGAGACCTATGCGAACTCACGTCGTATGGAAAAGAGCCTGCGCCTGCAGAATGCGGACCTTCTGACCCAGTACAATCTGATCGAGGCAGATCTTGCCCGTCCGAAAGTCAAGGAAGCCGACTTCCGTGGCAAGGCAAAGCATCTGGAGTACAAAGCCCGCGAACATCAGCCGGCCATGCTTTGCACGCTGATCATGACGGATAACACCGACAGACAAGGTATCAAGCGCTACCCGCTCGGCAATCTGCCGGTCATGGACCCGGAAACCGGCAAGGTGCTGATTGATGAGCTCGGCCGCCGTTCCTACACGACCTCCATCGCCTTCGGTCCGACAATCGGCAAGAACATCGCGCTTGCCTATCTGCCCTGGGCCTATTGCCAGGAAGGCCGCAAGCTGAATGTCGAATATTTCGCCGAGACCTATCCGGTCGAGGTTGTCAGCATCGGCTACAAGCCGCTGTATGACCCTGAAAATCTGAAGCCGAGAAGCTAAGCTGAGCTCAAGGCCGATGCATAAATCAACGCCGCCTGGATGAGGTGATCTCCAGGCGGCGTTGATTTTTCCAGTCGTGGCGGCATCGATGTCAGTCGGACTCCGACACTTCGCTCGGATTTGCAAGCGGCAGCATGCCGCGATAGATGCCGGGGACGGAACCTTCGATCGGGATCGCACCGACGCTCCGGCGATAGAACTCCATCGGCCCGGCTCCGCCGATCACGCCGTAAGCGTAACCCTGGGCATACATGTCCAGAAGCGTCGTCAGCAGCAGGGCCTGTCCGACACCCTTGCCGCGCATCGACGGATCGACGCCGGTCGGCCCGAAGAAGCCCTTCGCGGTTGCCTCATGGCAGGCAAAGCCAACCAGCACGTCATCCTTGACCGCGATAAAGCAGGTCGGCGGCTGGCGCATGGTGGCGGCCGTCGCCTCCGCCGCCCAGCCCGCGCCGAACAGCGGCTGGATCCAGGAGGTCAGCGCGCTGAGTTCGGGCGCCAGCACTCGGCGAATGACGATCCCCTCGCTGTCCATGCGCTTCTCCAACGCCGGGTCCGGCTTCAATTCGTAGAGCTTAACAAGCATGTCCATCGGTCTATCCTTTGCCGCTCAGCCTTTCACCGCGCCTGCCGTCAAGCCGGCGACGATCCGCCTCTGGAAGAGAAGGACCACGATGATGAGGGGTAGCGTCACGGTGACGGAGGCTGCCATGATCTGCCCGAAAGGATATTCGAAGCGGCTGGTGCCGGCAATCAGGCCGATGGCGACCGGCACGGTGCGGTTCTCGTCGGTGAGGGTGAAAGTGAGCGCGAAGAGGAACTCGTTCCAGGCGAGGATGAAGGCAAGAATGCCCGTGCTTGCAAGCGACGGCCCCATCAGGGGCAGGAGGATCTTCATGAGAATCCGGAAATGCGAACAGCCGTCGATGATCGCCGCCTCTTCGAGTTCGCGCGGGAACTCGCGGATGAAGGTCGTCAGGATCCAGGTGGTGAACGGCACCGTCGAGAGCAGATAGGTCAGCACCAGCGCGCTTGGGCGGTTGAAGAGCCCCAGCCAGTTGATCAGCTCGAACATGCCCGACAGCACCACCACCTGTGGGAAGATCGAGACCATCAGCACGATCATCAGCATCGCGCGACGCTGCGGAAAGTCGATGCGGCCGAGCGCATAGGCGGCGCTTAGCCCGATGATAAGCGACAGAAAGGTCGTTGTCGTCGCGACATAGACGGAGTTCAAAAGGGACCGCATGAACACCGGATTGTCGATCAGCTGCCGATAGTAGGTAAAATCGAAGGCCGGCAGAAGCGCCGAATGGTAAAGCGCCCCACCCTGCTTGGTCGAGGAGACGAAAGCCCAGTAGTAGGGAAAGAGCGTGTAGAAGAGCACGAACAGGAGTGCCACGATCTGCAGGCCCCTGACGCACCGCCGCCTCATGCGATAATAGGAGGAAGACTTGCGCTGGGGTCTCTGGATGCCGGATCCTTGCATGGTTGCGTCTGTCATCTGCGTCAGTGCCCCGCTGCCCGGTCGAGGCGAAGCACCCCGATGATGATGATTGCGACAAGTGCGACGAGCAGAAAAACCCAGGTCGATGCGGCCGAGCCGACGCCGAGTTCCTGAAAGCTGATCAGCCTGTCGCGGGCGTAGATCGACACAGTCATGACATTCTCGTTGCTGGCGGCCATGACATAGGCAAGGTCGAACATTCTGAGCGCGTCCAGCACGCGGAATAGTACCGCCACGCCGATGGCCGGCCGCAGCATGGGCAGGGTGATCGACCAGAAGCGTTTCCAGGCGGGGATACCATCCACTTCCGCTGCCTCGAAGATCTCCGGCGAGATCAGCTGCAGGCCGGCGAGGATGAGCAGCACCATGAAGGGCGTGGTCATCCACACGTCGACGAAGATGACGGTGCCCATGATGAGCGAGCTGTTGGCCGTCCAGGCAATGCCATGGTCGACGAGGCCGAGTTCGATGAGGAGTTTGTTGATCACGCCGAACTGGTCGTTGAGCATCCATTCCCATATCTTGGTAGAAACAACGACGGGTATCGCCCAAGGAACGAGAATGGCCGCGCGAGCAAGCCCGCGGCCGGGGATCGCCTCATTGACGAGAAGTGCTATGGCGATCCCGAGAACTGTTTCGATGGCGACGGAGATCACGGTGAAGACGAGGGTATTCTTAACGGCGACCCACCAGTTATGATCCTGAATGACCTCGATGAAATTATCGAAGCCGATCATGGAATAGGCTGAGGGATTGTCGAGATAGGCGTCGGTGAAGGCGAAGAAGAAGGTGCGAGCTAACGGCCAAAGGGCGACGAGCAGCATCACCAAGATGATGGGAACGAGAAACAGCCATGCGGCCCGGTGATCCCGGCGGGCGAGTCGAGCGCTCATCGATCGGTTGCCTCCCCCGCGTCCTGGGTGGGGTCATCAAGTATCAGGCGCTTGCCGCCGGCATCGAAGACAAACATCGCCCCGTCGGCAAAATCCAACCCGACTGGCTTGCCGATGAGATGCTGTCCGGGCGCTGTCGCAAGGCGGATCACCCAGATGGTGTCATCTGCGATGCGGCAATAGCCGAAATGCTCGTGCCCCAGATCCTCGACGCGCTCCAGCGTACCGACGATGCGGCCCTCGAGCGCGTCGACGAGGCGCAGCGCCTCCGGCCTGATGCCGATTGCGGCGGCGGGTTCGGCTGATGCTTGCACCGCCGCGCCGATGGAAAGGCCACCAGCGCCTTCGATCCGGCTGGCGCCGGCCGCTTGTCGCATCGCAACGGGCAGGAAATTCATGCGCGGACTGCCGATAAAACCCGCCACGAAGCGATTGTCGGGCGCATGATAGAGCTCTTGCGGCGTTCCGATCTGCTCGATGCGGCCATGGTTGAGAACGACGATCCTGTCGGCGAGCGTCATGGCTTCCGATTGATCGTGCGTAACATAGATCATCGTCGTCTTGAGATCGTCATGAAGCTTGGCGATCTCCATGCGCATTTCCATCCGCAAGTCGGAATCGAGGTTGGAAAGCGGTTCGTCGAAAAGGAATATTTCTGGCTGGCGCACCAGTGCCCGGCCGATCGCCACGCGCTGGCGCTGCCCGCCGGACAATTCCCGCGGCCGGCGCTCGAGCAGATGATCGACCTTGAGCATGCGGGCAACCGAGGAGACCTTCTGCCGGACTGCCTCGCGACCCATGCCCAGCGTTTCCAGGGCAAACCCGATGTTGCGCGCGACGCTCATATGCGGATAGAGCGCGTAGGACTGAAAGACGAAGGCTACGCCGCGCTTGGATGCGGGCACGTCGCTGACATCGTCGCCCCCGATACTGACCACGCCTTTCGATGCGGAAATGAGCCCGGCGACGATGCGCAGAAGCGTTGACTTGCCGCAGCCAGAAGGGCCGACGAAGACGACGAACTCACCGTCGTTGATCTGGAGGTTGACGTCTTGAATGACGCTATGCGTACCAAAGTTCTTTGAAACGGATTCAAGCGAAACCGATGCCATTTTACACCCGGGCCTTGAGATCATGAAGGCTCGCCACCACTAGGCGGCGGCGAGACAGCGGCGCGTTTGGCGGGCGGGAAGACAGGTTCTCCCCGCCGATGCCCAAGTTGGCGTCAGCGGCTTTCCTTGAGTTTCTCAAGCCGGCCTGCAAGCGACGTCAGGCCCGATTTGACGTCGGTGCCCCCGGACAGCATGTCGTGGACCGTACGATAGAAGGCCTGCGACACCCGGTTGTAGCTGGTGCCGGTATAGCCGGATGGGCGAACGGCGCTGTCGGCAAAGGCCTGCTGGTTGTCCTTGAGGAAGGGGATCTTGGCCAGGATTTCGGGATCGCTATAGAGCGCCGGGATGGACGGATTGACCGCGTCCTTGAGCGCACGCACTTTCTGCATGTCAGGGCCGGTGATGAAGTTGACGAAGTCGGCTGCGATGTTCGGCTTGGCCGAGTATTTCGACACGCCGTAATACATCGGCCCAAGGCAACCGCTGGACTTTTGCCCCTCTTTACCGACCGGAAGCGGCATCACGCCGACCTTGTCGATGATGGAGCTTCCTGCCTGGTGCGACGTCCCCCAAACATAGGGCCAGTTGCGGTGGAAGACCGCGTTGCCGGATTCGAAGATTGCGCGCGATGCTTCCTCGTCATAGTTCAGCACGCCCTCGGGGCTGATCGAGCCGATCCAGCCTTTGGCCTTGCCGATTGCCTCTGCGGCTTGCGGGTTGTCGATCGTCACCTTGCCGTCGTCGGATATGATCGTGCCGCCGCCGTTCGACGCGATGAGTTCGATGGCATCGCAGGTCAGCCCTTCATAGCTCTTTGCCTGCCAGGCATATCCCCACATGTCGGGGTGGCCGGCGGCACGTTCCTTGTCCTGGATTTCCTTGGCGGTCGTCGCCAGTTCATCCCAGGTCTTGGGTGGTTGCTTGCCGTATTTCTCCAGAAGATCCTTGCGGTAGAACATCAGCCCGACATCCATGTAGGCGGGCATGGCGACAAGATTGCCACTCAGTTTTGCGGCATTGAGCGTCGAGGCAAAATGCTTGTCCTGATCGGCCTGCGGGATCAGCGTCTTCAGGTCGAGCAGGTTGCTCTTGAACATGCCGAGCCAGATGACGTCGAGAAACAGGACATCGACATCGGTTGATTTTGCCGCAAGCAGCTGCTGATAGAGCGGGATCGCATCATCCAGCAGCGCGGGCATCTTGTTGATCTTTGCCTCATTGCCTGTCTTCTCCTTCCAGGCATTGGCGACGGTCGTGCACAACTCAAATTCTGTCGGCGCGCAGAAGACGGAGATTGTTTCGGCATGGGCCGAGACCGTCCAGAGGCCAGCGCAGAGAGAGAGGGCAGCAAGGCTTTTCCTAAACATGAACTGTTCCCTTGATTGTGATAACGCTTTGGCATCGTGCGGAACTCTACGGCTCCTTGACGTTAATAGGACTGGTTATGACCAGTCATGTCAATATGGACTTTCAAGAGATTTGCGTCAAAGATGGCGAAGGCCTGAATGAGGTCGCGAGGGAAACGGCATTTGAATACGCGCCAGAACAAGGGAACGTTGATTGAAACACAAGACATGGTTGACCGAGGCGATCCACGCCCGCTGCACAAGCAAGTCTATGAAGCGTTGCTGGCGTCCATCCGCGACGGCAAGCTTCCCTTGCGTGGCAAGCTGCCGTCCGAGCGCGAACTCGTCGATCTCTACAATGTCAGCCGCATTACGGTCCGCCATGCTATCCGCGAGTTAACCCAGCAGGGCGTGGTCCAAAGCCAGCCCGGCAAGGGGCTCTACGTCACCGAGCATGGCGGCGGATTCGAGCTGCAGGTTTTGAAGAGTTTCACCAGCACTGCACTGGCCAACGGTCGCAATCCCGGCCATCGCCTGATCGAAGCCAGCATCGTCCGCGCGCCGCTCGACATAAGCCGACCGCTGTTCCTCGCGCCCGGCGCGGAGGTGGTCGTGCTGACCAGATTGCGTCTGATCGACAATATACCGGCGGTCATCCAGACCGACTGGATTCCCGCCGGCCGCGTCGCCGGCCTTCTGGATCTCGACTGGGGCGTTGCCAACCGTTCTCTCTATGCGGAATTGCGCGAACGCTACCGGATTTATCCGAAGCGTGGACAGACGACCTTGAGTGCGCGCATCGCCACCGATGAAGAAACGGCCATATTGGAGCTTACGCCGCCGGCTGCCGTTCTGACGGTCGACCAGATTGCCTTCGACGATCGCAACCGGCCGGTGAACATGACGGCGCTTGTGCATCATCCAGCCCGCTATCCGTTGACGCTGCTACAGTCGGAAACCGGTGATTTCACGCAATATTGAAGTGGTTGGCTCGACTGTAGTCCGTCGCTACCGGACGCTTTCCAGGCTCAGTTCGTCGCCACCCATTTGTGCCATTCGTCCTCGCTGCCATGGAAGGCATTGAGGTCGATCCGACCTTCGACGCCATGCGACAGACCGGAACCCGAATATTGCCAGAACAGCCACTTGCGGCCCGGATAGACTTTTGATGGATGCTCAGCCACCGCACGCAGCCAGAAGGGGTGTTCGAGGAACGCGCCCCTCAGATTATCGCGATAGAAATCCGGTGCGGTGTAGATGATCGGACGCTGGCCGTAATACCGCTCCAGCTTGTCCATGAAGGTCTGCATTTTTTCGAGGACCCGCTCGCGAGAGACGCGCTGCTTGCAGCTCGATTCGCCGTTCCACTCGACATCGATCACCGGCGGTAGGGCCCCTGCTTCCTTCGGAACGTTGCGAATGAACCAGTCGGCCTGTTCGGCGCCCGTCCGGCACCAGTAGAAGAAGTGATAGGCGCCGCGCTTCAGCCCGGCTTCCTTGGCCTTGCGCCAGTTCTGCTTGAACATCGGGTCGAGGTGATCGCCGCCATCGGTCGCTTTGATGTAGACGAAGTTTGCGCCGCCCTGCGTTTGCAGCGTCTGCCAGTCGATGTCGCCCTGCCAGCGCGAAACGTCGACACCGTGCACGGCAAGCTTTCTCGGCGAGGATAGGCCGAAATTGATCGGCTTGGCGTCGCGAAAACGGCGGGCGTAGATCGGTGAGCGCGACTGCGGCGCTATGCTGCTAATCCTGGGGTTGGCCGGCATCAGCATCGCAACGGGCCTTTCCGATGGAAGCGGCGTGCCCTCCGTCTTGGTGACCGACAGAAATGCCTGTGGGCGCGGGCCGGGCGCTGGCGAAGCGTATAGGCCCTGCTGCCGTTCCGACTGTGCAATCACCTCGCCGACACTGACCGAAGGGACAGGACCGCTTGTCTGAGTGATGGAATTTGTCGTTTCGGGCGATGGAAGCCCGGCCGCGAGGTCGCCCGCACCGGAACTGGTGGAGCAACCTGACAATACCAGGGAGGCAAGAAGGATTGCTGATATAGCCGTTAGACGCATAGGAGCCCGCACGCAAAACAAGGATCGACAGCACAATCGATGCCGTCGGGAGTTCACCAGCACGTATTGCTAACGGACAATTACCAAAAAAGACTGAATCCAATCTTTACAGGCTCACGGTAATCGCGAGCCGGGTCGGCATGACGGCCATTGAAGCGGCATGCCGACCCAGTGGGTCACTCAGGCGAAGGCATAGGAACCGTCGGGGCGTTTCGGAACGCGGCGCTGCCAATGGATGTAGCCTTCTTCGACCATCGCTTTTTCGTCCATCTCGACGCCCCAGCCGGGCCTGTCGGGCCTGAGCTCCAGATAACCATCCTTCGGCAGGTAGGGGTCGACGACATAACGTGTCTCGCCCTGCCGCTTTTCGATATCCTTGCCGCCATAAACATAGGCCTGGCCCTTGGGCAGCCGATATTCGAGGATGCGGAAGTTCTGGGTGGCGGCCGAGAAGTGAACGTTGACGGCGGTCGCCAGCGGACCCATCGGATTGTGAGGCGCCACGCCGACGAAATAGGCTTCGGCAAGCGTCGCGATGCGCCGCATTTCGCTGATGCCGCCGACGACGCAGATGTCGGGCTGGATCAGGTCGGCGCCCTTGACCTGAAGCAAGCGCAGGAATTCATTGCGATTGTAGAGCGACTCCCCGGTCGCCAGCACGCAATTCAGCCCCTGCTTGAGGTCGCCCCACATGTCGATGTTTTCCGGACGCAGCGGCTCCTCGTAAAATAGCGGATCGTAGGGTGCCAGCGCGTTGCCGAGCTGCCTTGCCGCGATCGGCTCGAAAATCTGCGCATGCGCATCGAAGGCGATCTCATAATCGTCGCGCACGGTTTCGCGCAATGAGCGGAAGTAATCCGCCGACGCCTTGACGACATTGCCCCAGCGATGGGCGTGGATGTCGACGCGCCAGGGGCTGAGCTTGAAGGCGGTGAAGCCCCATTCGGCGTTCAGGCGATCGAATTCGTCGCGGGCGGCGGGCGCATCCGGCGCGGTGTAAACGCCGGCATAGACCTTGACGCGATCGCGCACGGCACCACCGAGCAGCTTGTAGACCGGAACATTCGCGGCCTTGGCCGAGAGATCCCACAGGCAATGATCGAGCGCCGAGATGGCAGAAAGCCCGAGCGCACCCGGCGGAAAGCGGCTTTGCTGGATCAGCAGGTTCACCAGATAGTCGATGCGCGTCGGGTCCTGGCCGGACAGAAATCCGTAGAGATAATCGAGAATGGGTGGGAGCGCCTTGTCGGGACCGTGATTGTAGCATTCGCCCCAGCCCGTCAGGCCGTCATCCGTGTCGAGTGCGACGATAACGCGGGGGCGGTCCTTGTCCCGGGTCATGAAAACCCGCATGCGGTCGATCTTCATCTATCTGTCCTTCTATCGATTGCAATAGTCATGGTGCGGAAGGGAGCTCCGCACATGAGGGGGTATCGGCACGATCGTCATCACGCGGCGTTGCCGTTTTTCAGCGCATCCGGCTCGACGTAGCGGAAACGGCGCGAGTGGTCCCGATCACGCGGATCTGGGCGGGGAATGGCGGAGATGAGCGCTTGCGTATAGGCGTGCTCGGGTGTGTTGCAGACCTTGTCCGCATCGCCGACTTCGACAAGCCGGCCTTTGTACATCACGCCGACACGGTCGCACATGTAACGGATGACGCCGATATCGTGGCTGATGAAGATATAGGCGAGGCCGAGCTTGTCCTGCAGCCGCATCAACAGGTCGAGCACCTGAGAGCGGACGGATACGTCGAGCGCCGAGGTTGCCTCGTCGGCGACGATGATGCGCGGGTTGAGGGTGATGGCGCGGGCAATGCCGATGCGTTGGCGCTGGCCTCCGGAAAAAGCGTGCGGATATCGTTCGCGCGTCTTCGGGTCGAGGCCCACCTGTTCCATCAGGTCGCAAACGCGCTCGTCCAGCGCCCGGCCCCTGGCGATACCATTGACGAGCAGCGGCTCGCCGATGATCTGGGAGACAGTCATGCGGGGATTGAGGGAACCGAAAGGATCCTGGAAGACCATGCGCAATTCGCGCCGTGCGGCCGCGAGACTCTCTCCCTTCGCGGTCGCCAGATCGATGACGCCACCATCAGCGCGGCGATAGAGGATCTCGCCGGCGCTCGGATCGAGGAGACGCATGATCGAGCGGCCCATGGTGGTCTTGCCCGAGCCGCTTTCGCCAACGATGCCGAGCGTTTCACCCGGAAGCAGCGATATCGAGATGTCATCGAGCGCTCTCACTTCACCGAAGGTCATCGACACGTTGCGCAGTTCGAGAATGGGCGCCGCCGTCCTGTCGAGTGGCGGCCGTGCCAGCCTGATCTCGGCCTTCTCCTCAAGCTTCAGGACGGAGCCGATCAGCATCCGCGTATAGTCGTCCTTCGGTGCGTGAAAGATCTGTTCAACCGGCGCATATTCCTTGGCGACGCCATTGTGCATGACCAGCACATCATCGGCGATCTGCGCCACGACGCCCATGTCATGGGTGATGAACAGCACTGCCATGCCATAGGCTTTTTGCAGCCGGGCGATCAGGTCGAGGATTTCGGCCTGCGTGGTCACATCGAGCGCCGTGGTCGGCTCGTCGGCGATCAGAAGCTGCGGCTTGCAGGCGAGCGCCATGGCGATCATGGCGCGCTGGCGCATGCCGCCGGAATATTGAAATGTGTATCGGTCCACCGCTTTGTCCGGAGAAGGAATCTCCACTTGTTTGAGCAGTGATATGGCTTCAGTGCGGGCTTCCGCCTTGCTCATCCTGGTGTGAAGGCGCAGCGCCTCCATGATCTGGTCGCCGACCGTGTGCACCGGCGAGAGCGAGGCCATCGGCTCCTGGAAGATCATGGCGATGTCACGCCCGCGGATGGCGCGGATCTGGCGTCCGCGCGGATTGAGGTTGACGATGTCGATGGAGCTTCCGTCTGAACCGTTCAGGATGATGGAGCCGCTAGCGATGCGGCCGGGCGCATCGACGATCTGCAGGATCGAGCGTGCCGTCACCGACTTGCCGGATCCGCTCTCGCCGACGACGCAGAGCGTTTTTCCCGGCTCGATCGAAAAGGAGAGGTTGTCGACCGCGCGGAAATTGCCGGTACGCAATGGAAAGTCGACGCTCAGGTTCTTCACCTGCAGCAGCGGCCGCCCGCCCGTCATGGAAACGATATCGGTCATGCCGGCCTCATTTGTTATAGGGATCGGCCGCATCGCGCAGGCCGTCGCCGAGAAGATTGAGCGCCATGACGGCGATGACGACAGCAAGGCCCGGCATGAAGAGCCATGGCGCCGTGGCGATCGAGCGGATGTTCTGCGCCTCGCGCAGCAGCACGCCCCAGGAGATGGTGGGCGGTTGCAGGCCAAGCCCCAGGAAGGAGAGCGACGTCTCCGCAAGGATCATCGCCGGCACGGCAAGCGTGATCGAAGCGATGATATGGCTGGCGAAGCTTGGCAGCATGTGACGAAAGATGATCCGGCTCTCGCGGGCGCCGTCGAGCCTTGCGGCGGCCACGAATTCTTCCGTGCGCAGAGACAGGAAGCGGCCCCGGACGACACGGGCGAGCTGCGCCCAGCCGGTCAATGACAGGATGATGGTGATCATCATGTATTGCAGGGCGGCCGGCCAGCCCTGCGGCAGCGCCGCGGCCATGGCGAGCCAGATCGGGATCGTCGGCAGCGACAGCACGAAATCGATCAATCGCTGGATGAAGAAATCGAGACGGCCGCCGTAATAGCCGGAGATACCGCCGAGCACGATGCCGAGCAGCAGCGAGAAGAAGACGCCGACAAGACCGATCGATAGCGAAATCTGCGCGCCCTGCACCGTCCGGCTGAACACATCGCGACCAAGCCGGTCCGCTCCGAAGAGGAGGAGGGGAGTAGTCTTGTCGGAGGAGGCGAGCAGATGGATGTTGGAGTTGAAAAGACCCAGCACCGAATATTCGTAGCCACGGCCGAACAGGCTGATGTCGACCCGCTTCGTCCTGTCCTCCTTGAAGATGGCCGCCAGCGTTTCCGGGTCGCGGCTAAGCTTCAACGGATAATAGTGCAGGCCCAAGGAAAGACCGTTGTCGGTATCGATGAAATGCACGCTCTGCGGCGGATGAAACGTCGCCCGTGCATTCTGCAGGTAGGGGTCGTTGATGGCGAAGAAGCCCGGAACGATGGCGACGATATACATCGCCACGGTGACGAAGAGGGCCACCATGGCAAGCTTGTGCCGGCGGAAGGCCCACCAGATCAGCTGCCATTGCGAGGCGACGGCGGCACGATCCGGCTGAATGTTTGTGACGGCGATGTCGGCCATGGGCGGCTCCTATTCCAACCGAATGCGGGGATCGACCAGCGCGAGCAGGATGTCGCTGATCAACGAGCCGATCAGCGTCAGTGCGCAGATCAAAAGTACGAAGGCGCCGGCGAGATACATGTCCTGCGCCATCAGCGATTGCAGCAGGAGCGGTCCCGCCGTCGGCAGATTGAGGACGATCGCCACCACGACGGAACCGGAAATAAGGTTTGGCAGCAGCCAGGCGATCGTCGAGATGAAGGGATTGAGGGCGATCCGCAAAGGATATTTCACCAAGAGCCTGAATTCGGAGAGACCCTTAGCCCGCGCGGTCGTCACATAGGGCTTGGGCAGTTCATCGAGCATGTTGGCGCGCATCACGCGGATGAGGCTCGCGGTCGAAGATACGGCAAGGATGATGACCGGCAGCCATATATGCTTGAGAAGGTCGAGCATCTTGGCGATGCTCCAGTAGGCTGTCTCGTACTCGGACGAAAACAGGCCGCCGACATCCTGGCCGAACTCGACGGCCGCGACATACATCAGCACCAGCGCCAGCAGGAAGGATGGAATGGCAAGCCCCAGGAACGTGAAGGCGGTGAAGAGATAGTCGCCGATCGAGTATTTCTTGACGGCGGAGTAGACGCCGATCGGCAGTGCGATCGCCCAGGTGGCGATCAGTGTCGCCAGCGCAAGAACCAGCGTCAGCGCCATCCGTTCCCAGATGAGGCCGGAGACCGGCTGCTGCCATTCGAAGGAGATGCCGAAATCGCCGCGGGACAGAATGCCCCATATCCATTTGAGATATTGCACGATCATCGGCTGATCGAGGCCGAAGCGCTCGCGCAATTGCGCCGCCGTATTCTGATCGACGATTTCATTCGAGGAGGCGAGTGTGGCGATATAGGTCGTCACATAATCGCCCGGCGGCAACTGGATCAGCACGAAGGCGAGGAAGCTGATCGCAAAAAGCGAGGGGATCATCCATAAAAGGCGTTTGGTGATGAAGACCAGCATGAAGCGTCCCTAACCCTGCATTAAACGCCGCTCTTCGAAACTGGCAGGCCCAGGAAGGCCCATCATTCGCGTCGAGCGGCGCGCTTGAAAATAGCGCCGCCCGCCGGGGCGGCGCCGGGTCTGCAAAATCAGCTTGTGAACGTAAACTGCTGCGGCAGTGCCGGGCCTGGATTGGGCCAGGACCAGCTGTCGGGCTGCTTTTCCGGTACATTGCGCAGATTGTTGCGGATGATGCCGAAACCGCCGACGGCAAGGCAGAGACCGACGGTCTCGAATTCGTCGGCGGCGATATCGAAGATCTGCTTCATCGCCGCGCCGCGCTTGTCGAGATCGGCGGTCGAACGTGCTTCGTCGAAGAGTTTCATGCGCTTTTTCTGGCTCTCCGGCGGCTCCTCGCCCTTCTTGCCGTTCGAGGTGTACCAGACCGACCATGGAATGGCGTAACGCGAGCCTTGTGGGTGGAACGCAAAGAAATCGCGCGGGTCGAGCATGGGATCGAGGCCGCCAGGTCCCGGCCAGACCTGCGCATCATGGGCGTTGTCGTCGCCGCGCGTATAGTAGAGCGCCCGCTCGATCGTGTTGACCTTCATGTCGATGCCGATCTGCGCCCAGTGCGCCTTGACCAGTTCCAACGCATCGACGAGATCCGGATAGAGCGTCGGGATGACGTCGATGGCAAAGAAGACCTTCTCGCCGTCCGGCCTTAGACGGAAGCCGTTACCGTCCTTCTTGTCGTAGCCTGCCTTGTCCAGCATCGCGCCCGCCTTGTCGGCATCGTATTCGGTGAACTGGCGCGCGAGTTTTTCGTGATACCACGGATGCTCCGGGCGTGGTCCGGCCTGATAGCCTTCGCTCTGACCGAAATAGACGATGTCGATCACCTCCGGCCGGTTGATGCCAAGTGACAACGCCTGCCGGAACGACTTGTCCGCAAACATCTTGCGCATGGCCGGATCTTTGTGGGTGATGTTGAAGTAGATCTGGCATTGCTGTGAGGTGGAGGGCACGAGCGTCAGAAGGCGATAATCGCCCTTCTTCATGTTCTGCGAGAGCGTCGGCTTGTTGGCGAGCACGCTGATATGGCGCTCCTGGATGTCGATCTTTCCGGAGATGACGTTCAGCATCAGGGATTCGACGTCCTGCGAAATGCCGAAGTTGATTTCGTCGATATAGGGAAGCTGGTTACCCTCGGTGTCGACCTGCCAGAAATAGGGGTTGCGGGTCATGACGACGCGCGTGGCGCCACCGGTATAAGGCTCTTTCACGACCCAGGGATCGAGTGTCGGCTTGTCGACATTGCCCCAGCGCGATGGGATCTCGATATCGCCGCAGCGCGCCCGGAAAAGCTCGGGCCAACTGCTGACGCCCGCCTTCTTGGCGTCCTCGGCGACGTTCGCATTGTACTTCGGCAGGAACTGGCTGCAGTAATGTTTCGGAAACAGCGTCGGATGCTGGCCGAGCGGCGTTGCGAGATTTTCCAAATAGAGCGCATTCGGTGCCGCGAAGGTGAATTTCACCGTGAAGTCGTCGATCTTCTCGACATTGACCACCTTGCCCGCGACCGACAACTGCGCAGGTGCCGCGCTATAAAGGTCGGTATTCTTCACGCAGTCTTCGATCGCGAAGACGACGTCGTCGGCGGTAAAGGGATGGCCGTCCGACCAGCGCGCGCCTTCGATCAGATGGAATGTGAATTGCGACGCGTCGTCATTGACTTCCCAGCGCTCGGCAAGATTGGGCAGAACCTTGGTGAATTCCATGTTCCAGCGCACGAGACTCTGATTGCCCACCATGCGCAGGATGCCGTTATGGTCCGACGAGCCTCTCAGACCGCGACGAAGGGTTCCGCCATAGGTGCCGATCTTCTCGAAAGGCGGCACGACCATCGGCTTTTTCGGCAGCCGGTCGGCGAGTGGCGGCAGCTTTCCGCCCTTGACGAGTTCAGCCAATGCGGGGGCTTCGCCGCCCGCGGCAGCGGCACGACCGGCAAGGGACAAGGCCGCAACGCCCGCCATGCCCCCGAGAACGGCGCGACGAGTCACGCCGCGAGACTGTATTTTATCGCGCATCCATATCCCTCCCGTTTGACGCCGGCATGACTTTGTCTGAACCGGCGCGACAAGCTCCCAACTCGTCGCAAGGCGTCCTCTTGGCGCCGCGAGCAGACGATAGATACGTTCGCAAATAATTACAAGAGTTGACAGATATTAACAGATTTAGTAGCCCTGCCGCCCAGGAATAGGCTGAAACTCGTCGCTTGGCGGCAAAACAAAGGATGATGATGACATTGTCGACCGTCGTTCAATCGGACGGAGGCGCAACGCGCTTCGGCGACATCATCTACGAGAAGATCGTGGGCATGATCGCGGACGGAAACTTCCCGGTGAATGAAAGATTGCCGTCGGAGGAAAAGCTTGCCGTCATGTTCGGGGCATCGAGGCCGGTCATTCGCGAAGCGCTGGAGCACCTGAGAGGCGATGGCCTGATTGTCTCGCGCAAGGGGTCGGGCTCCTATGTGCGACAACGACCGGATTCGTCCGTGCTGAAGATGGTGCCGGTTGGCTCCCTTGCCGATGTGCAGCGTTTTTTCGAATTTCGCGCCGGCCTCGAGGCGGAAGCGGCCGAACTTGCCGCGCGCAACTGGCAGCAGGCGGACAAGGAGCGGATCACCGCCGCCCTTCTCAATATCGAGCAATGTCTAAGCGACGGCAAGCTCGGCGCCGAGGAGGATCAGGTGCTGCACGACGCGATCGCCATGGCAACCGGAAACCAGTTTCACATCACGATCCGTGAATGGTTCAGGCCGCATTTCGCCATCGGGCATTCCGTCACCCGAAGCCTGAGCCTCAAGCGGACGGCCGAGCAGATACGTAGCGTCCAGGACGAGCATGCGGTGATCGTAAAGGCGATCTTCGCGCGACAGGAGACCGAGGCACATGACGCGATGAAGCGGCACATACTGAACGCCCGCGCCCGCATGTTCCAGGGTGTCTGAGCGGCAATGGGTGGAAGGGACGATGCAACGACCGGCTTTGACTGGTGCTGCCACCCTTCCGTTTCGATCATCGGTGGAGAGTTAACGGGGGTAAGAAGATGAGCATCGCAACCATACGCCAGGCGCTGAAAGGCGTGTCAGGTGTTCCCGTGACGGCTTATGACGATAGGGGCGAGGTCGAGCCCCGGATCACGGCAAAGGTCTATCATCGGGTCGCCGCTGCCGGCATCCACAATATCGTCGCGGCTGGAAATACCGGTGAGTTCTATGCCCTGACGCCCGAGGAGATCCGCCATGTCCACGAGGCGGCGGTTGCGGGCGTCGACGGCAAGGCGCCGGTGACGGCGGCGATCGGCAGATCTTTGCGCGAGGCGATCCGCATGGCAAAAGATGCCGCTGCGATCGGCGCGTCTGCGGTCATGTCGCATCAACCCGTCGATCCCTTTGCTGCACCCGCAGCGCAGATCGACTATTTCTGCAATCTTGCTGAGGCGTCGCCTTTGCCACTGGTGGCTTATGTGCGCGCCGACGGCTTCAGCGTCGACGACATGGTTCGCCTTGCCGGCCACGCCAACATTGCCGGTATCAAGTTCGCGACGACGGATCTGATGCTGCTCTCCAGGGCCATCGCAGCCTCGGACCCGGCCGGTGCGCTCTTCGTCTGCGGTCTCGCCGAGAGCTGGGCGCCGACCTTCACCGCTGCCGGCGCGCGGGGTTTTACCTCCGGCCTGGTCAATGTCGCGCCGCAATTGTCGCTCGCCGTTCTCGACGCACTGGACAGGGGCGATTTCGCCGCGGCGCGCGCGATCGTCAACAAGCTCGAGCCGTTCGAACGCATGCGCACGAAGTTCCGAAACGGTGCCAACGTCACGGTGGTGAAGGAGGCGGTGACCTATTCCGGCCTCGATGTCGGTCCGGTGCGCGTGCCGGGATTGCCGCAGCTCGATCAGAAAGACCGGGAGGAATTGCATCGTCTGCTGAAGGACTGGGAGGGGTAGGCGCACTGAGCCTGTCCATTGCTGCAGACTGCAAAAGACGTTGGCACTGCCCGCGTGAAAAGATTGGGAGGTCTTGAAATGTTGAAGAACTTGCTGACATCCGTCGCAATCGCCGCTGCCTTGATTGCCGCACAGCCGTCTTGGGCGGCCTCGCCGCCGAACATGCTGGTGATCGGCACCAATCTGACCGGTATCCGCACACTCGACCCGGCGCAGAACAATGCGCGCACGGTGTCCGAGCTGATTTCCAACCTCTACGACAATCTGGTGCAGCTCTCTCCCGACGATCTCCAGACGCTGAAGCCGATGCTGGCGACAAAGTGGAGTGTTTCGCCCGATGGCAAGATTGTCACGCTCACCCTGCGCGACGATGCCGTCTTCCAGAGCGGCAATCCGGTCACGGCGGAAGACGCCGCATGGTCCATTCAGCGCGTCATCAAGATGGGGCAGGTCGGCTCGACCGATATCGCGCCCTGGGGCTTCACGGCCGAGAACGTCGACAAGCTGATCCGCGCCAAGGACGCCCACACGCTGGAGATCGAGCTGCCGCAGGTCGTCAATACCGATCTCGTGCTCTATTCCCTCGCCGGCTCGTCGATCGGTATCATCGACAAGAAGACGGCTCTGTCGCACGAGGCCAATGGCGACTTCGGCGGCACATGGCTTTCGGCCAATTCTGCCGGCAGCGGGCCGTTCGCGTTGGCGCAGTGGCGGCCGAACGATGTCGCGATCTTCAATGCGCGCAAGAATTATTGGGGTGGCGCGCCGGCCATGACGCGCGTTGTTGCCCGCCATATCCCGGAATCGGGCAATCTGCGACTGCAGCTGGAGGCCGGTGACGTCGATATCGGGCAATATGTTTCAAGCGGCGATCTCGATGCGCTGGCCACCAACAAGGCCATGGTGATCGACAATGTTCCGGGCCTCGGTTTCTACTATATCGCGCTCAACCAGAAGGATCCGGATCTCCAAAAGCCCAAGGTTCGCGAGGCGTTTCAGCATGCCTTCGACTGGAAGGCTATTTCCGGCAACATCATGCGCTACACCGGCTTTCCCTGGCAGTCGATGATCCCACGCGGGATGATCGGCGCGCCGGAGAACCCGACATCGCGCTATGATTACGATCCGGCCAAGGCCAAGCAATTGCTGGCCGAGGCAGGCTATCCGAATGGTCTGAAGAAGGTGCTCAATCCCTCGGGTGCGGCGGCCTTGCCCTTCACCGAGGCACTGCAGGCCAGCGCCCGTGTCGCCGGTATCGATCTCGATCTGGTGCCGGGCGAATTCATTCCCGCGTTTCGCGAGCGCAAATACCAGGTCCTGTTCGGCAATTCCGGTGCCCGGCTTCCGGATCCTTTCGCCGTTGCCACGCAATATGCCTACAATCCCGACAACAGCGATGAGGCGCGTCTCGGCAGCTACTATCTCTGGCGGGCCGGCATGAAGGTGGATGATCTCAACACGCTCGTCGATCAGTCGATGAAAGAACGCGACACGGCCAAGCGCACCGACATCTTCAAGAAGATGGACGGCATCTATAGCGGCATGGATTCCCCGTTGATCATCTTTTTCCAGCGCACTGATCCCTATGTCATGCGCGCCAATGTCAAGGGCTACCATGGGCATACGACCTGGTCGACGCGCTGGCACGACGTGACGAAGGAGTAATTGCCCGTGACGAGTGTCGAGCTGACATCGAAACGCGATTCCCGCGGCAGCATGGATCGGGATGCGTTCGCGGATACGCCGCCGCATCCGCTGATCGCCCTCCTGCGGCGATTGGCGGGCCGCGCCGTGGCGATCGTCACCACGCTGCTCGGCCTGCTGTTCCTTACCTTTTCGATGGGACGCTTGCTTCCCGCCGACCCGGTGCTTGCCATCACTGGCTCGGAGGTCAGCAAGGCGGTCTATGATCGCGTCTATAACGAGCTGGGGCTCGGCCAGCCGATCTGGATGCAATTTCTGTCCTATGTGGGGAAGATCGGGACCGGCGATCTCGGCACCTCGGCCACGACCGGCCAGCCCATCCTGACCGATCTCATGAGCATTTTCCCGGCGACCATCGAGCTTGCCATCATCGCGATGATCATCGGCATTGTTGTCGGCGTCCCGCTTGGCATTACCGCAGCCGTCAGGCGCGGCACGGTCATCGACCACATCGCGCGCATCGTCGCCCTTGCCGGCCATTCCATTCCGATCTTCTGGATGGGGCTGATGGCGCTGTTTATCTTCTACGCAAAGCTCCAGCTCGTTGGTGCGTCGGGCCGGGTCGACGTCCTGTATGAAGGGCTTGTGACGCCCGTCACCGGCTTTCTGCTGATCGATTCCGCCATGGAAGGCCAGTGGGACGTGTTTCAAAGCGCGCTCAATCACATCATCCTGCCGGGGACGATCCTCGGCTATTATTCCGTGGCCTCTATCTGCCGCATGTCGCGCAGCTTCATGCTGGAACAGCTCGGCCAGGAATATATCGTCACGGC
This sequence comes from Rhizobium lusitanum, assembly GCF_014189535.1. Classification (NCBI taxonomy): domain Bacteria; kingdom Pseudomonadati; phylum Pseudomonadota; class Alphaproteobacteria; order Hyphomicrobiales; family Rhizobiaceae; genus Martinezella; species Martinezella lusitana. The sequence goes on from NZ_CP050307.1 coordinate 226,731, forward strand.
AAGGGCAAAGGGGCTTGGACGGCGCAAGGTCGTCTGGCGCCATGCCTTCCGCAATATTCGGGTGCAATTGCTGACGATCATGGCGCTGACCTTCGGTGGCCTGCTGGAGGGCGCGGTGCTGATCGAGACGGTTTTCGGCTGGCCCGGCCTCGGCCAGTACCTCACCCGCGGGCTACAGATGAACGACATGAACGTCGTTATGGGCGCTGTGCTGACGATTGGCGCTGTCTTCCTGACCATCAACATCATTTCGGATGTGCTTTATCGCATTCTTGATCCAAGGACACGGTGACGCCGATGACGATCTCCGCCGAACACACAGATCGCGCCAGCGGCAACGGCTTTCGCAAATGGCTGCTCGCGCCCGAGCCCCAGGGCTGGTTCCAGTCGTCCGCGCAGCAATTCCATCAGGGCTGGTTGAAGTTCCGCCTGCATCCGCTCGGTCTTGTCGGGCTTGCCATCATCGTCCTACTGATTCTCGTCGCCATCGCTGCGCCCTTGCTGACGCGGTACGATCCGATCGTGCAGGACATGGCGGGACGGCTCGCGCCGCCATCGGTGGAGCATTGGCTCGGCACCGACAATTTCGGCCGCGATGTCTTTGCCCGCATTGTCTATGGCGGGCGCACGACGCTCTATATCATCATGCTCGTCTCGGTCATCGTAGCGCCCTTGGGTCTGCTGATCGGCACCTGTTCCGGCTATTTCGGCGGCATTGTCGATGAAGTCCTGATGCGGATCACCGACATCTTTCTGTCCTTTCCCGGGCTGGTGCTGGCGCTGGGGTTTGCGGCGGCGCTCGGCCCCGGCATCACCAATGCGATCATCGCGATTTCGCTGACGGCCTGGCCCCCGATTGCCCGGCTTGCGCGCGCCGAAACGCTCAGCCTGCGCAAGGCGGATTTCATTGCCGCCGTGCGTCTGCAGGGCGCGTCGTCGCTTGCGATCATCACCCGCCAAATCCTGCCGATGTGCATCCCCTCGGTCATCGTGCGCGTGACCCTCAACATGGCCGGTATCATCATCACCGCCGCCGGCCTTGGCTTTCTCGGCCTCGGCGCGCAGCCGCCCTGGCCGGAATGGGGGTCGATGGCAGCCACCGGTCGCGAATTCATGCTCGACAGTCCCTGGGTCATTGCCGCACCCGGCATCGCCATTGCGCTGGTGAGCCTTGCCTTCAACCTCGTCGGCGATGCGCTGCGAGATGTCCTTGATCCGAGAGGCGCGGAATGAGCTCTTCCCTCATCGACATCAACAATCTCGAAATTGCTTTTGGTGGCGGCTCCGTGCGGGCCGTGTGCGGCGTCAGTTTTTCGCTGGGGCAGGAAAAGCTCGGGATTGTCGGTGAATCCGGCTCCGGTAAATCGACGGTCGGTCGTGCCATCATGCGGCTGCTGCCGCCGACGGCAATGGTCAGTGCCGAGCGGATGAGTTTTCGGGACGTGGATCTGCTGAAAGTGGACGAGCGCAAGATGATGACGATCCGCGGGCGGCGGATCGGGCTCATCCTGCAGGACCCGAAGTATTCGCTCAATCCGGTCATGCGCGTTGGAGAGCAGATCGCCGAGACCTATCGCCTGCACTATCCCAAGGCGAGCGCGAAGCAGGCCTATCGACAAACGCTCGAGATGCTCGACGCGGTCAAAATCCGTGACGTTGAAAGCGTGGCCCGGCTCTATCCGCACGAGATATCGGGCGGCATGGGCCAGCGCGTGATGATCGCCATGATGCTGATTGCCGAGCCCGAGGTTCTGATCGCCGACGAGCCGACGTCCGCGCTCGATGTCACGGTGCGGCTGGAAATTCTTGCCTTGCTGGATGAGCTCGTCGCTCGTCGCAATCTCGGCCTGATCTTCATCAGCCACGACCTGAACCTCGTGCGCAACTTCTGCGACCGCGTGCTGATCATGTATGCCGGACGGGTCGTCGAGGTTCTTGAAGCGCGAGACCTCGACAAGGCGAGGCATCCCTATACGCAGGGCCTGCTTGCTTCGCTGCCGTCGATCGACGATCCGCCAGCCCGGCTGCCGATCTTGAAGCGCGATCCGTCCTGGCTCGATAGCAAAGTTTTGGAGACGTCGCGGTGATCGAAATCGACAATCTCACCATCCGCTTCGCCGCCGGCCAGAGGCCGGTCGTGAGGAATGTCAGCTTCGGTGTCGAGAAGGGCATGGCCTTCGGTCTGGTCGGTGAATCCGGTTGCGGAAAATCCACGGTGCTGCGCGCCATCTCCGGTCTCAATCCGAATTACCAAGGCAGCATCGAGCTGGACGGCGACATTCTGGACCGGCGGCGCGACCGGCCCTTCTTCCGCCGGGTGCAGATGGTGTTTCAGGACCCTTACGGGTCGCTCCATCCCCGCAAGACCATCCGCTCTCAGCTTAAAGAGCCGCTTCGCAACCAGGGGATCGCGACCGGTTCGTTGGACGTCGATGCCCTGCTGCGTTCCGTCGGGCTCGATCCAGCGCTCAGTTTCCGGTTCCCACATCAGCTTTCCGGCGGACAACGCCAGCGCGTCGCCATCGCCCGCGCCCTGGTTCTCAACCCGGCCGTCCTGCTGCTCGACGAGCCGACATCCGCGCTCGATGTCTCTGTCCAGGCCGAAATCCTCAACCTGTTGGACGACCTGCGCCGGGAACGCGGCCTGACCTATCTGCTCGTCAGCCACGACCTCGCCGTCGTCTCCCACATGTGCAGCCGCGTCGCCATCATGGAAGCGGGGGAGATCGTCGAACAGGTGGATATCGAAAGGCTGCGAAAGGGAGAGGTGGAGCACCCCTATTCGCAGCGCCTGCTGCGGGCGAGCAGGATGTATGGTAGGCAGCATGAGGTTATTGCTTAAGAGGCAAGACGTTGTTCTTGCCAATTTTTGCCAAGCTCGCTATTGTATTGATATGAGCACGATGAATATTTCCCTGCCAGAAAGCCTCAAGAGTTTCGTCGACGAACAGGTCTCGGGGCGCGGGTACGGCACGAGCAGTGAATATGTCCGGGAATTGATCCGCAAGGATCAAGATCGTCTAAGCCTACGCAAACTGCTGTTGGACGGAGCGTCATCTGCGGCGGCAGAACCGGTCGACGCGAATTATTTTGACAGCTTGCGTGATCGAGCGCGTGGCCTGCGAAGCAAGTGAGCAGCAAGGCAATTATCCCACGGGAATTGGCTCGCCGCGATGTTGAGGCAGCCGTAGACTATTATTCACGCGAAGCCGGAACAGAGGTCGCGCTGGGCTTCGTCGATGCTCTACAGGCGGTTTATGATCAAATCGCCGATCATGCCGGTTCCGGATCTCTACGATATGCTTATGAACTAGGGATAGCCGACCTCCGGAGCATTCCGCTGCAACGATATCCATACCTGGTTTTCTATCGCGACCAGTCAACGCATATCGACGTTTGGCGCGTGCTTCACGCCAAACGCGACATTCCACAATGGATGCAGGAACAGCACCATTCCTAGTCGTTCGGATAGTCCATCGTGATCTCCAGCCAGAGCGGCTCAGTCGCCGCCAGCAAGGCCGGTGTCCCGGCCGCGATCCAGGGTATGCGGCTTGCGGGGTCTTCACCGATCCGCACCTCAAGCCCGGCCTCGCGGGCAAGTACGGCGCCGCCGGCTATGTCCCACATCGTCGTCACCTTTTGCAGGTGTCCGTCGAAAATGCCGCGTGCGGCAAAAACGAGGGAGATGGATGTCGAATGGAAGGCTTCGACGACCCAGCCGGCGCGTCTTAGTCCGGTTTGAAACCTGGCGGCATCGTCCAGATCGTCGGCGGGGTTGTCGCCAAGCGACATGACGCGGACGTCCTCCAACGGGGTGGTGCGGGCAAGCGGCTTGCCGTTCATCAGCAGACCAGTGCCATCGGCGGCCGCATATATTTCACCCATAACCGGCATGGCAACAATGCCGAGTTCAGGGCGGCCACTACGCACGAAGCCGAGCGAAATTCCCCAAAGCGGCGAGCCCCGGAGAAAGTTCGATGTGCCGTCGATCGGGTCGATAATCCAATACGAGCCTTCGGATTGCCCGCCGAATTCCTCACCGACGATCGCTTCGCCGGGAAAGGTGGTAGCAAGCCGTTCGCGGATGAAGTTTTCGACGGTCGTGTCGGCTTCGGAGACGAAATCCTGCACACCCTTGGCATGGGTGGGGACAGACTGGTGCGCTGCAAAGAAATGCAGCGCCTTGTCAGCGGCTTCCTCGATGATCGCGCTCGCCTGCGACAGGCGCTGGTTGGCGATGGGCATCATGAATTCCTCTTCTCATGGCCGGCGAGCCATTGCTTGAATGGCGCAATCGTATCCGTCTGGACGGCGCCGGTGCCTACCTCGGCCAAGGTGCCCCAGACGCCCTGGGGGTCCACGAGCGCCCGGCTGTCGTTGAAATCGAGGTTATGGGAGACATCGAGCGTGTTGATCCACAGACGGATGTTCTGGCGTTCCAGTTCCGCGCGCCCGGCGGCGAGGTCGGCTATATCGGAAAACTTGACCTCCACCATCGGTGCGCGCAATGGCTCGATCAGCTTCAGGTCTTCCGCGAACTGTCCGGGCCTGACGCGAAACATCGGCATATGCGGGATGGAGCCGAACCAGTCGGCGTCGATCACCGGAAAATGGCCGGATGCCGGCTCGATATCGGTCTTGATGATGATCTGATCCTGCATCTCTAGGCGCTTGATCGTGGCGATCACCAGCGGCAAGTCACGCGGATATTTCGTGTCGATGTTCACGAAGATCCGTCCGCGGGCCTCTTCCAGCGCTTCTTCCAGCGTCGGAATACGCTCGTCGGTCACTGCCGCCGTCTGTCCGCCACCACCGGCGCGAAGGCGAGCGTTGCGGACCGTGGCGAGATCGCAGGCGCTGACGACGCCTGTGCCGGTCGATGTCCGGTCAAGCGTTGCGTCGTGAATGACGACAAGCTTTCCATCGGCCGTTGCCTGCGTGTCGATCTCGACGATTTCCACATTGAGCGCTGCCGCGTCGCGGATCGATGTCAGCGAGTTTTCCGGCGCTGCCGTCCACAGGCCGCGATGCGCGATAGTGAGAATATCCGGGTTGCTGCGTGACATGAGGGAGAAGACGTCAGCGAAACGTGCGGAGCGGGAGGCAGCAGTCTGGTCGGGCATGGGGAGAACTTTCGGGTGGTTGGGGTTTGGGAGGAGGATCAGATCTTGCCCATTCCGGCCGCCATCAGGTCGTCGCGCAGGATACGTCCGGCAAGAACGAAGATGATCAGGGCAGGAAGGAGCAGGATGAAGGCGATGATCGATGCCAATGGCAATTGCATCGAATAGGGGTCGAGGAACATGTAGAGCTTGATCGGCAATGTCTGAATGACAGGCGAGCCAACGATGAAGGACTTGTCGAACTCTTCGAAGCTGCCGATGAAGGAAAGCAGCCCGCCGGCGAGCAATCCGGGTACGGCGAGCGGCAGGATGACATGCGTCAGAACGCCGATACTTCCCGCGCCAAGCGACCGCGCGGCGTGAATGAGGTCGTCCGGAATGGTTTCGAGCGATGCGGTCATCAGCCGGATCATCAACGGCAGTGTGCCGACGATCTGGACGAGGATGACGCCGGCCATCGAATAGGAGAGACCAAGTAGCAGGAAGATCTGGCCGATGCCGACGGCAACGACGAGGCCGGGAATGATGATGGGTGCGAGGATGAAGATTTCCACGACGCGTTTCAGCCGGAACGGAAAGCGCGCCATGGCCCAGGCCGTCGGCAGGGCGATGATTGCGGTCGCCAGGGTCACGACGATGGCGATGACGAGGCTGTTCAGCGTGGCGCTCAACAGATTGGCATCGGCGAGAACATCCAGCCAGCGGCTGATCGTGTAGTTTTGCGGCACGATATGTGGCGGGGCCCAGCCGTCGGCGACACTCCAGAGGAACATCAGCGCCAACGGCAAGGCGATGACCAGCGCCAGCATGAGGTATAGCCCCGCCGAGACGATGATGCGATCGTCCTCGGTGAAGGTGCGGCGTCGGGGCAGGGCGGGGGAGGTATCGGCAAGCGTGCTCATCAGGTGTCTTTCTTCGCGGAGCCGAGGCCGATCCTGGCGGTCAGCGTGTAGTAGGCAATCAGCACGGCAATGGCGAAGAGGCTGAGAACCATCCCCATCGCATAGACCTGCGGAAACCTGCCCTGGCTGAATTCGGCGACCATCAGCACAGACAGCGGTCGTGCGACCGGCGGGCCGACGATGTCGGGAATGGCGTAGGAGCCCATCGAACCGATGAAGGTCAACAGGATCGCTGCGGTGATGCCCGGCATGGCGAGCGGCACCTCGACGAAGAGGAATGTGTTCAGCCGTGAGGCGCCGAGCGAGCGTGCCGCCAGGCGGATATCTTCCGGAACGGCGGCAAAGGCGCTGGTGATGATCAGCGTCATGAAGGGGATCTGTTTCCACACCGTCGAAAGGATGACGCCGACGCCCCAATCGTCACGCACGAGCTTCGGCAGGCCGAGACCCAAGGGCGCGAGCAGCCGGTCGAGAAAACCGCCGCGTTCGGCGACGATGATCACCATCAGTGCGACGATGATGCTGGGGACGGCCATCGGCAGCTTATAGAGCCCGTTGAACAGCTTACGTCCGAGGAAGCTCCGGCGAAGCAGCAGCGCCAGCGGAATAGAGGCCAGGAGCGAGACGACCACCGGGGCGACGCCGTAATAGATCGAAACCGACAGTCCGCGCAGCATCGATGGCCGGGTGAAGATGCGCGTATACCATTGCAGCGTGAAGGAGCCGTCATCAAGGTGAAAGCTGCCGATCAGCGCTGAGAGCAGCGGCCAGCCGAAGAAGAGGAGAAGGTAGCCGACACCGGGTGCCAGCAGCAGAAGAAGCCTTGCGCGGTCGCTACCGAGGACAGGGCGCATCAGGCAGCTCCCGCGAATTCCCGCTCGTCGAGCAGATGTGCAGCACCTTGGAAACCGATCGCGACATGGGTGCCGGGGGCGAGCAGTGCATCGCCACCCGCCTGGGCGACCTTGAGCGTCACGTCACCAACGGCGACCTTATAGAGAACATTGGCGCCCATGAAGGAGACCGAAGTGACGACGCCGGAACCGAGGTTGTTCGGCGAAACCGACATGGCTTCCGGGCGGACGGAAACGCGGGCAGGCCCGGTGGCAGTTGCGTCGAGCGCGATAGTCTCGCCCCAGGGCAGGCGTGCTCTGACGCCTTCGGCGGTAACGGACAAAAGGTTTGTCTGGCCGAGGAAGCTTGCGGTGAAGGCTTTTTTCGGAGCGCGGTAGAGTTGCTGTGGCGTGCCGGTCTCGACGACGCGGCCCGCATTCATGACGACGATGCGGTCGGACATCGCCATGGCTTCCGACTGGTCGTGTGTCACATAGATGCTGGTCGCGCCGATACGGCGATGCAGCTCGACGAGTTCGTGGCGCAGCGTATCGCGGAGTTTGGCGTCGAGATTGGAGAGCGGCTCGTCGAAGAGCAGTAGGGACGGCTGCATGACGATCGCACGGGCAAGCGCCACGCGCTGCTGCTGTCCGCCCGACAATTGCCGCGGCATGCGCTCGGTAAGGCCCGTCAGATTGCAGATGTCGATCGCGTGTTCGATACGCTGTGCCCGCTCAGGCTTGGCAACGCGTTTCATCCGCAGGCCGAAGGCAAGGTTCTTGCCGACCGACATATGCGGGAAGAGCGCATAGGACTGGAAGACCATCGCAATGTCGCGAGCCTCCGGAGGCAGGGCATCGATCCTTTGTCCGGCTAGATGGATTTCGCCGGCGCTTGGCCGGCTGATCCCCATCAGGATACGCAGAAGCGTGGACTTGCCGCAGCCGGATGGGCCGAGGATGGTGACGAACTCGCCGCGCTCGACATCGATCGACACGGGATGGAGCGCGCGGCTTGTGGCGTAGTCCTTGGTAATATCTCTGATTTCAAGCGCGGTCATCATGGCGTTCCGTCATTCTGGGAAGAGGGGTGGACCGGACGCCCCACGTCCGGTCCGGCAGCGGTCCGGCTTCCGCTACTGATTGAGCACTTTTTCATTGAGTGCTTCGGAAAGCGCCGTCGCCATATCCCAGAAGGCGGTCACCGACAGTCGCGGATAGACGCTGTCCGGCAGGACATGGGCCCGGGTCTCAGCCGAAATCAGATTGTCGCTGATATCCGTGCGCGGCGAGCGGGAGGCCTTGTGCTCGAGTTTCCAGGTCTGGAAATCCTTGCTGAAGGCCATGTCGATCAAAAGCAGGGCGGCGGCGACATGCTTGGCATTGGCGGGCACGAAGATCGCGTCGCCCGATCCGACCTGGCCGCCCTTGAGCAGCGTCAGGCGGAAGCTGTCGGGAAGCTGCTTGTTGCCGAGGAACGTCATGACCTGATCTTCCCAGACCGTGCCCATGTAGAGCTGCTGATTGTTGATGAGGTTCAGCGTGTCGGCATTGCCGTTTGTCAGTTCCGATACCTTGAGAAGCTTGCGGTAGTAATCCCAGACCGGCTCGAGGCACTCCGACGTCATCGCCCAGTCCTCGGCCTGCTCGAGGCTTTGCGAATAGTCCGTCAGCTTGGCGCGGCAATCACCCTTGAGATAGTTGAGCGCGACCGAGTAGATGAAGCCGCTGCCCGAGCCGCCCTTGGACGGCAAGGTTACGCCCAGCCGTTTCGGGTTCTTCTCGGCCCAGGCCAGCAGATCGTCGAAATTCCTTGGCAGATCGGCCTCCTTGACGAAGGCGGAATCGTAGCCGATCGCCGTCTGGTTCATGTGGACCAGCGGAAAGGCGCCGCCATGCGGCTTGCCGAAGACGGTCTCGGCCAGAACGGGATCGTAGTGATCCATATTCGGCAGGATCTTCGTCAGTGCGATCTTACCGACGACGCCGGTGGACGACAGCAGCGGATAACCGCCGCCGCCGGCGAAATAGACATCGACCGGGGCATCCTGACCTGCCTTCTGCACGGCAATCAGCTGTTGGTTTGCCTGATCGCCGACAACGTCGGTGTAGTTGACCTTGATGCCGTATTTCGCCTCGAAACGAGTGGTCAGCTCTTTCCATGTATCGCTGAAACTGCCGGCGAAATTGTACATGGTGACGGTGCCCTCGGCTTTGGCGAGGGGAACGACGACGTCATAGAAATTGTCACGGCTGACCTTGGAGAGATCGAAATCCAGGTTCTTCAAGTTCGTGTCGGCCGCATGCGCCGGCAGCGTGGCGGTCGCCAGGATCAGCGCACCGATGGCGAGACATTTCATGATCATCGAGATCTCCAACGAGAGGGAATGTTGCTCTCGTTGCTATTAATACACTTTAAGTGTAATATTTGTGACAAGTCCAGCAAAAAAGCTCCTCTGGGCAAGGTGTGGTGGATTGCGAGCCTTCGTCCGAGCGGCTAAGCCAGAGGCATGACCACGCAAACTGCTTCCCCGCCCAGGTTCGACATGTCGCCACTGGCCAGCGACAATGAACGGATGATCCTCGATATCGTGCGCCGTCACGAGCCGATCGCGCGCTCCACGATCACGGCGCATACCAATCTGACCCAGCAGTCCGTGCACCGCCTTGTGGAAACGCTCATGGAGCGCGGTCTTCTTCGCACAGGCGCGCCGCTCAAGGGGACGCGCGGCCAGCCAAGCCCGACGATCGAGCTGGTGAAAGAGGCCGTCTATTCCCTCGGCATCTCGATCAATACCGATTCAGCCATCCTGTATCTGGCTGATTTCGGCTGCAATGTGGTTGCGGAAGAAACCCTGCGGATGGTGCCGAGCGATCGGCAGGCAACCATCGCCACGCTTTTGGACGTTCTTCAAACTATCCTGAAGAAGCACGGCATATCGCGTGACCGCCTTCTGGGGCTTGGCTTTTCGGTGTCCGGCTTCTTTGTCACGGACAATCGCGAATTCAACGCGCCCGAGCCGTTGCGGGACTGGTCGCTCATCGATCTGCGCACGGATCTTGAGAGCGCCTTCGAGCTTCCCGTGTGGCTGGAGAATAACGCGACGACGGGTGCCATCGGCGAGAGCCTGCGTGGCGCCGGTCTCTGGTGTTCCACCTTCGCCTATCTTTCCTTCAACTACGGTTTCGGCGGCGGCCTCATCCTGGACGGCAAGCCCTTTTACGGCTTTCACGGCAATGCCGGCGAATTCAGCGGCATCTACAATTCGGATGAATCGCCAAAGCGGCCTGCCTTGCAATATCTGATCCAGACGTTGCAGGAGAATGGTATCGACATTCGTTCGATCGATGAATTGCGCCAGCGCTTCGATCCATCCTGGCCCGGCGTGGAGGAATGGCTGGAGCAGACGATGCCGATGCTGGACCGGTTGATCGTGACTCTGATCGCCGTGCTTGATCCGCAGGCGATCGTGTTCGGAGGGCAATTGCCGCAGGAGCTCGGACGCATGATGATCGCGCGGGCGCATATGTCGTTCACGCGCGTTCACCGATATGGTGTCGGACCGCGGGAAGCCAAACTCGTGCTCAGCGAGACGCGAGGGGATGCCGGCGCGATCGGCGCTGCCCTGCTGCCGTTGAAACTCCGGTATTTCCTGTAGCGGCTCAGCCGCACGCGTCGTCGACTTGTTTCAAGCGATCGAGCGGCGGCTGATGCGGACAAGCGGGATGCGGCCGGAAAACGATACCGGAAACTCAGCGTCGATGCTTTCTTCAGGCAGAAATATCTGCCCGACGGGCTTGGGCCGTCCGAGGAAAAAGCCCTGGGCTTCGTCGCAGCCTTCGACCCGCAGAATTTCGAGCTGGTGGTTCGTTTCGACACCTTCGGCAAGAACCGGGATTTCCAGGCTCCGGCCAAGCGTCAGGACTGCCCGCACGATGGCTTTCGCCTGGATGCTGCCCTCCACCTCGCTCATGAAGGAACGATCGAGCTTGATCTTGTCGAAGGGGAACGAGCGCAGCGTATCGAGCGACGAATAGCCCGTTCCGAAATCGTCTATGGCAATGGTCACGCCCAGCGCCTTGATCTGGCGCAGCACATGGAGTGTGCGGGTCTTGTCGGCGATGATGGTGGACTCGGTGATTTCGAGCTCCAGCCGGCTTGGCGACAAGCCCGTTTCGAGCAGGACTTCGTGGACAAGGCGAGCCAGATCGGCGTGGGCGAACTGGACAGGCGAGAGATTGACGGCGATCTTGTAGCGCTTGTCCCAGGAGGCAGCCTGCTTGCAAGCCGTGCGCAGCACCCATTCGCCGATTGCGAGGATAATGCCGCTTTCCTCCGCGATCGGAATGAATTCCGCCGGCGGCACCTTGCCGCGTTCGGGATGGTTCCAGCGCGCCAGCACCTCATATCCGCAGACCTCGCCCGTGCGAACCGAAGTCTGTACCTGATAATGCAGCTCGAGCTGGTCCAGTTCGACGGCGCGGCGCAGATCCTGGGCGAGGGTGTGACGTTCGCGGGCGGCTTCATCCATCTTGGATTCGTAGAAGCAGACGACGCGCCCGATATCCGCCTTGGCGCGGTACATCGCCAGGTCGGCATTGCTGACAAGACGCTCCTGATCGCGTCCGTCATCCGGATAGACAGCGACGCCGATACTGGCGCCGGTCACCGTCTCGAAATCGTCGATCCGTATCGGTTCGAACATGGTCTTCTCCAGCCGCGCCACGAAGTCCAGAAGTTCGTTTTGCCCGTTGAACCGCTTGACGGCCGCGAATTCGTCGCCGCCGACGCGGGCGACGAATTCGCCGTCCTTCACCAGACGCGCGAGCCGGCGTCCGATCGCCTTCAGGGCCTGGTCGCCGGCCTTGTGTCCACGAAGATCGTTGATTTCCTTGAAGCGGTCGAGGTCGAGGCCGATGACGGCAAGCTTTGCGTTCTCCCGTTCCGCCTGTTCCATCTCATGGTTGAGATGGTCGGCAAAACTGCCGCGGTTGGGGAGACCCGTCAGCAAGTCGTTGAGCGCCATGTGCTGGAGCTTCTGAATGGATTCTTGTGTAGCACGCTCGTCGATCATGTAGCTGGCGACGCCTGTGCCGACGATGAGCAGGCCGACGCCCGCGACCGCAATCGCTATGGCCTGTAATACGTGGGGGTCGGTACCCGTGGCACCTGTCGCCAGTGGGGTGAGCGATACGGCGGCCATTGCGGTGAAATGGAGCACCACGACGGCCAGGACAAAGAGAGCGAGCGCGAGGAGAGGCGAATGGCGCCAGGGCCGACGGATGGCCTGGCTGAAGGCAAATGCCGCGATGACCATGGACAGCATGATCGAGCTGATCACGTAATCGACGTTCCACTCGATAATGCCATCGACGTGATAGGCCATCATACCGGTGTAGTGCATGGCCGAGATCGCCAGACCGATGACCACGCCACCTACTTCTGGTGCGATTTTGAAACCACGCAGCGAGGCGGTCGTAAAGCCGAAGGCGCAGCCCGCCACGGCCACCAGCAACGACACCATGGTCAGGATCGGATCGAAGGTGATCGCCGCTTTGGCCTCATAGGCGAGCATAGCGATAAAATGGGTGCACCAGACCGAGGAGCCGGCCGCCATGGACGTCAGGAACAACCATCCGCCACGCTGAAGTCCCTGTGTCGTCTCCGACCGCCGCAGCAGGTTAAGAGCTATCCACCCGCCGCTGATACAGACAAACGCCGCGAGAAGAACGAGCCACAGATTATGCTCTGTGGCGATACATGAAATGACGCGCACTCGAAAATCCCAAGCCTATGAATGGCAGCAAGCGCCTTCTTGATAGTCGCTCGCCACGCCGATAACCGACGGGCCAAATCTTTCGACGGCAAACGATAAAGATCGGGTAAAGATGGCCTGTCCGGCCTGGGGAAAAGGGCGAGTTTACGCGTAAATTCATCGTTTCGTCACAGAGCGGGTCTTCCATCAAGCACATCGAGAGACCTGGCTGTGAGAACCCGCAGAATGCCTGTTGAAAAATATAATGGCACCCAGCGGATCATCCTTGATAAACGCCGCTCCCATGGCGCGGCAAAGCGCGAAACCATGCCATCTTCGGTCGTTGATGAAACAACGTGATATCCCCATGCGGCGTCAACGCGTTTCGAGCATCCGCATCAACCGGCCCCGATAGCTGTCGAGAATAACGGCCAGCACGATTACGGCGCCGATTACGATCGGCTTGATGTTGTCATCGGCGCCCAAAAGCTGCAGACCCGTAGACAGCACCTGTAGAATGCAGGCGCCAACGAGTGTTCCGACAATCGAGCCCTTGCCACCTGAGAGGCTGGTTCCCCCGATAATGACAGCGGCTATGGCGTTCAATTCATAACCGATGCCAGCGACTGGGCTGCCGACATTCAGCCGGAGCAGATACACCATGGCCGCGATGCCCGCCGTCAGCCCGGAAATCGTGAAGACCGCAACCTTGTATCTTTTCGGCTCATGCCCGGACAGCCGGACTGCTTCCTCGTTGGTGCCGATTGCGAACACGAAGCGCCCGAAAACCGTATAGCGCAGAACGAACCAGCCGATGAGGACGACGACAATCGCGATCAAAAAGATCGAAGGAAATACGCCCCAGAAGATCAGATTACCAAAATCGACGAAGGGTTGCGGCAGTCCGGTGATGGTGGAATTGTCACTGACAACGCGCGCTAGGCCGCTTGCGACATTGAGCATGCCGAGCGTGACGATGAAGGAAGGAAGTTTCCACTTTTCGCATACCCAGCCGTTGACCGCGCCAAGGATGGCGCCTGTTCCCATCGATGCGAGCGATGCCAGAACAATCGCCTGCCATGGAGAAAGGCGTGGGTCGACCATGATGGTCGCACCGATGACTGTGCAAAGGGCAAGCAGCGAACCGACGGAAAGATCAATCCCACCGACGAGGATGACGAAGGTCATGCCGGACGCCAGCACCGTGTTGATGGCGATCTGGACGAAGATCTTGAGGAAGTTCTCCGGCGTCGCGAAATAGGGTGCGGCCGCCGAGAAAAACGCAAGGATCAGAATGAGGGCGATGGCAACGCCCGCTTCCTTCATCGAGATCCGGATAAGCTTGTCCCAGAAGCGGCTCTCTTTCGGCTCGGTCTTGTTTTCAACGTTCCCGGACACGACTGTACTCCTTGTAAGCAAGTGAGAGGATCTTGCTCTCTTCAAATTGTTCCCGCGATATTTCGCCGGCTATCTTGCCGTCCGATAAAACGATGATGCGATGGCAAATGGCGATGAGCTCAGGCAGATCGGACGACACGACCAGAACGCCTTTGCCTTCAGCGGCAAACGTCGACAAAAGCTCGTAGATTTCGGCCTTCGCACCGACATCGATCCCACGGGTCGGTTCATCGAAAATCAGCACCTTGGGGCCACGGAATAGCCACTTGGCAATCACCACTTTTTGCTGATTGCCACCGGAGAAGGTTCTAACCACCTGACGGATCGAAGGGGTCTTGATACGGAGCTCGCGCACAAGGCGCTCCGAATGAGCGTCCTCCGCCTTTCGGATGATCAAGCCGTTGCGCGAGACTTTGCGAAGGTCCGTTATGGTGGTGTTTTGCGCGCAGCTCATGTCGAGCATCAAGCCCTGCATCTTGCGGTCTTCGGTTGCCAGGCATAGGCCCGCGGCAACCGCGTCTTTGGGCGACTTGATCTCTACCGGCTCGCCATTTATGCGAATTTCGCCGGCCGCCTTGACGTCGGCGCCGAATATCGCGCGAACGGCTTCCGTCCGACCGCTCCCCACAAGACCGGCGATGCCGACGATTTCTCCCTTGGAGACGGAAAAAGACAATTCTGGGCTATTGCGTGTCACCTTCAAGCCGGAAACGCCAAGTGCCTCGCCATGCACCGCGCTATCACTGCGAAAAACACCATGATCCGAGAGTTTCCTCCCGACCATGAGTTTGACGATTTCCGGGATGCCCAATCCTGTAAGCGGACGAGTGATCACATGTTGGCCGTCGCGCAGGATCGTCACATCGTCGCCGACCTCAAAGATCTCCTCTAGTCTATGCGATATGTAAAGGGTCGTAACGCCGCGGCCCTTCAGTCGCTTCAGAATTTCAAACAGTCGGTCGACTTCCTTGGACGTCAAGGTTGCTGTCGGTTCGTCCAGAACCAACAGCTTGCTTTCGTAGCAAAGTGCCTTGGCGATCTCGAGCAGCTGGAGCTGCGCGACACTGAGCCGGCTGGCGAGTGTCGTCGGAGCAACATCGAGGCCAACCTCAGCCAGGAGTTCGGCCGCCCTGTGATTCAATTCCTTGTAGTTCACGAGGCCATATCGGCGAGGAAGATGCTCAAAGAGCAGGTTTTCGGCAACCGAGAGGTTGGAAAGAGGGTGCAGTTCCTGGTGAATGACACGGATGCCTGCCTTGAAGGCCTCCAGCGGGGAGGTTGGATCGTAGCGCTTGCCGTCGAACACGATGTGACCATCATCCGGCCTGAACAAGCCCCCGAGCAGATTGATCAGGGTGGATTTGCCAGCGCCGTTTTCGCCAAGCAGGATGTGACCCTTGCCCCGGCCAATCTTTATGGAGACATCCCTGAGGGCAACGACGCCGGGGAAGCGCTTGCCTATTCCTTCCAGCGTCAAGATGACGTCATCTGGTGTGCCTGACACGTCCACCTCATGCCTGTTTCAGTTCGAATTGGAGACGGCAACCCGTCCGCGCAGCAGGCGCCGGCTCGGATGCGGTCTCATGCGAAGCGATCGACGAGAAAATCGGTTGTAAAGCGGACAGCGCCGGTCAGTAGCCGGCGCTTCCCTTGGCCTTGCAGTCGGTAATCTCGACTACTTGAGGTCCTTGGCGGTGACGAGCGTGACGTCCGTCTTGACCCAGCCAGTGAACTTTTCGCCGGCCAACTCACGCAGGCCATACTTGATGCCCAGGGCCGCCATTTCCGCGCCATACTGTTCGACGGTGGCAAGCATCTTGCCATCCTTGATCAACGGTTTGACGGACGGAATATTATCGAAGCCGACGACCTTGATCTTGCCGCTCTGGCCGGAGGCATCGAGAGCCTTGACGACGCCGAGGGCCATGGAATCGTTGGCGACCATAACGCCTTGAATATCCTTATATTTGGTCAGGAAATTCGTCATGACGGTATTGGCTTCTTCCGTCTCCCAATGCGCCGTCTTGCTGTCTAGAAGATCGAGCTTACCGCTCTTGATGGAGTCCATGAAGCCTACCTTGCGTTCCTTGGCGTTGTCGGCCTCAGGATTGCCTTCCAGGATCACGACCTTTCCGCCCGGCCCCAGATCCTTTGCAAGCGCATCGCCGGCAAGCTTGGCGCCCTCAGTGTTGTCAGGTCCGAAGAAAGCGAGATCGATACCGGCTGCCTTCTTCGCATCGGCATCGAGCGGCACGTCGATATTGATGACCTTGACGCCGGCCTTCACTGCCTTTGCAAGAGGAGTGGCCATGGCTTTTGAATCAGCCGGTGCGACAACGATGATGTCATATTTCTGCGTCACGAAGTTTTCGACTGCATCGACCTGCGAGGCGAAGTCACGCTCGTCCTTCATGCCGACGGCCTTGAAGTCGAACTTGTCCTTGTTCTCCGCTGCGTATTTGTCAGCACCTGCCTTCATCTGCTTGAAGAACTCATTGGACAGAGACTTCATGATCAGGCCGACTTTGGGCTTGCTGGCCGCGAAGGCGGGCGAAGCGACACAGGACAGTGCAAGCATCAACGTGCCCGCGAGTCCGATCTTCAGCGCCGCGCGTCGCGGCACATTGTTCAAGACAGAATTACGCTCTTTGGAATTGGACATTTCTCTCTCCCTATGACGGCTCAAGCTCAGCTCCACCTGAGTTGTCAGCGACAATGAACCGTTTCCACGGCTATTGGGTATCAACGCCCCAAAAAATTGTCAAGTCGCGTTTGGATGCCAAAATAGCAACCGGGATTGCTGCTTTGCAGCATGGCCATCCCTTTCGGTGATGAACCGTTTCCATTGAAAACTCCACTGCTTTCAGGCTATGAAGCATCAGCGATCACATTTGAGTGCGCCCCTTTGACTAAGGCGATAGAGACAGTTAGCTGAAATCGGATCAGTGCCTTTGGTTTGTCGGGGAAGGCGGAAATGAAGGGACATAAGTTTTCGTTATGCCAAAGGTCGGAATTCGAGACGTTGCCAAGCTCGCAGACGTTTCCACCGGGACCGTCTCAAGGGTTCTGAATGACCATCCCTCGGTAACGACGGAATTGAGGGAGCGAGTCCGAGGGATCATAAAGGAACTCGGCTATACACCGGACCCGTCTGCAAGAAGCATGCGCAGCAAGGTCAGCCGCCTCATAGGCATCGTCATTCCGGATCTGACCAATCCCTTCTTCGCGGAACTCGTCCAGTCCGCCGAGCAGGCGGCAGCAAATCACGGGTACAACATCATCGTTATGACCTCCTTTGATCATGCGGCAAAGGAGGTGAACCGGATTGGGCAGCTGACGAGCCGAAAGGTGGATGGCATTATTCTCGTTCCCAGCAACGATTTTCATACGATAACGCCACCAAAGGGAGTGCCGATCGTCGTTGTCGACCGTCTCATGCCAGGATATTCCGGGATCGCGGCCGACCACCGCAATGGTGCCAGGGTTGGTGTCGAATATCTTTTGAAGCTCGGGCATCGTCGCATCGGCTTCATCTCAGGCCCCAAGCAGTCGGTTCCCGCCAATGATCGCCTCAGGGGCTACCTGGATGCGATGGAGCATGTTGGCGGCAACCAACAAATTGTAGGATCGCCGCTGATTGCCGAGGCGGCTTTCGACTATGAGAGCGGTCGATCCGCAGGAAACTATCTTCTGGCGCGTGCACGCAATGAGCGGCCTACCGCCATTTTTACCAGCTCGGATCAGCAAGCGATCGGCTGCATGAGAGCAGCGCATGATCTCGGAATCCCGATACCCGCAGCCCTTTCCATTGTGGGCTTTGACGGTATCCCGCTTTCAAGCATGACGACACCGCGCCTCACGACGGTGAAGCAGCCGATTCAAAAGATCGCCGCGGCGGCGGTGGCGGCTTTGCTAAATAGACAGCCCACACCTGGCGCTGACAGCCCGGTCTTGTTCGATTGCGAACTTTCGGAGGGCGAAACAACCTCTCCCCCCCAACCCGACTAGGGCGGTCCTAAGCTACAAGTTTGGCAAGACTATAGTTCCTCGAATGCTCGCTATGAATCCTGAAAGAAATTCAGGGGTCTAATGTCCTAATCCGTTCAAGAGCAACTATCTCAGAACGAGTGCGGCCGGGAGATTTTGGAACCGAGGCGACGGCAGGCTTGGGGGCTTAGGCCCCAACACCTCTTGCCCAAGCCGCCGTCGCTTTCACGTGGTCAGAAACGAAGGATTGCTGCCGCCAACCATCAGAGGGCGAGCAATTCGCTTGTCGTATCGGCCTGCTCGCTCGAGGCATATAGGCTGCCGAAATCTGACAGCGGGGGTGGTTGTTGCGCCTTCATGGCTGTCTCGAACTGACTTTGCGTCAGCGACCCGGAACTGGACGTATCGAGGCTCTCGAACAGCGACGTTGCCTGATCTTCGCTTACGTCAGACGGGCGTGCGGCGACGAATTCCGCTTCGCTGATGCTACCGTCGCCATCCGTATCCATGTCGGAGAACATGCTGGACAGCTGGTCGTCGCTCGGCGGTCCGCCAGCCGGAGGTGGTGGTGGCTGCTGGCCGGACTGCATGGCGCTTGCCAGCTGCGATTCCGTGAGCGATCCGGTGTTCTCGCTATCGAAGCTTGCGAACAGATTCGTTGCCTGTTCCTCGCTCACGTCGGATGGACGAGCCGCGACAAACTCCGCTTCGCTGATGCTGCCATCGCCATTCGTATCCATCGCCTTGATCATATTGGTCTGATCGCTGGTGCTGGAGGCAGCTTGTGTGCTCGATGTGCTGCTGCTGGTGGATGCGCTATCTGAGCTTGAGTTTGAATCATCATCGTCGCTGCTGCCGGACTGCAGATTGAGCATCATCGACATCAGCTGCGCGGCCAACTGCTGTGCCGTCGTCGCCAGAGACTGATCGTCGGATGAGGAAGACGAGTTCTTGCTGGACGATCCGCCATCCAGGAGAGAAGAAAGGGCATCGTCCGTTGACGATGATGCCGAGCGGGATCGCAAAGATTGATAATAACCATTTGAACTAATGGACGTAATGCTCGTCATGGGGGCCTCCGGATGCGAGCGTTGAAATGACTCCAGTTTCTTACGCGTACTCGTTATAAACATATTGCCAGCGCACCGGATCGCATGATCTTTGATGCCGATATGAGCGGATGGACTTGCCGAATGCTGTAAACCCAGCATTCTTCGCGCTCTTGCCTTGATGCTCACGCGTGCCCCCGCAACGCATGAGTTCAAGATTGAACGCAACAGACTAACGCCATCATGGCGCTATCGGCTTCCGCACATTCTCGATCTGGCAATTCCCAACGAGTGACTGATGCACAAGCAAACTTGTGCGTAGCTTATAGAGGTCGGGCGGGCGGTCTCGGGTGCAATTTCTTCTGTGGATCTTTTCATCGGCTCCAAGCTATTGGGAGGCGACAACAGCCGGCGCGGGATTCCGCAGCTCTGGCAGGTATCGATATGTCTATCGATGGCAGTTTAAAGGGGCGCTGATTACCTTCGGCGCATCATATCAGCTCGGCGGGCGACAGGTCGCCCGCCGAGGTTTGTCGGATCAAAGACTTGCGTTCAGCGATACGAAGTAGCCGGGGCGATATTCGACCGGCAGGAAGCGCTCATGCATTTCCCTGAAGGTCGCTTCCGGATCAAGATCCTTGAACAGGTCCGGATGCAGCCACTTGGCGATCTGCTGGATGGCGACGAACTGGTAGGGATTGTTGTAGAACTGATGCCAGATAGCGTGGACGTTGCCGGTCTTGACCGCCGCAATGTCGGTAAAGGCTGGGCGATGCATCAGCTTTTCCAGCTTCGACGTGGCCAGGGCCTTGTCCGCGCCGGGACCGACGCCGACCCAGTCGCCGCCGGGAACGTAAAGTTCCCAGTTCGCACCGGTAACGATCACCTGGTCCGGATTGGACGCAATGATCTGCTCCGGATTGACCGTGCCGAACGTGCCGGGAATGATATCCTTGGCAAGATTGATGCCGCCGGCAATTTCGACCATCCGGCCGAAATTCTCGTTGCCGAAGGACATGCAGCAATCGTCGCTGTAACCGCCGGCGCGCTCGATGAAGACCATCGGCTTCTTGACGTCGCCGGCCTTGGCAAGCACGTCGGTGACGCGAGCGAGTTGCTCGTCACGGAATTTCACGAATTCCTCGGCACGCTTCTCCTTGCCGAACAACTTGCCGATCAGCAGCATGGACGGCGTGGTGTTCTCCATCGCCTTTTCGCGGAAGTCGACATAGACGAGCGGAATGCCAACCTTGGCGAGCTTCTCGATATAGCCGCTTTCTTCTGTTGCCGACTTGGCGTCGATGTTCATGATGATGACGTCGGGCTTCAGCGTTACCGCTTGTTCGATGTCGAAGGTGCCGTCCTTCATGCCGCCGAAGGTCGGGATCTTTTCCATCTCCGGATATTTTTCCAGATAAGCGTTGTAGCCGTCGAGATCGGCCTTCTTGAAGTCGTCCCGCCAGCCGATGATACGCTTGAACGGTGCCTCGGTATCGAGGGCTGCGGTGAAGTAGATCTGACGGCCTTCGCCAAGAATGACGCGCTCCACCGGAACGCTGACCTGGACGTCGCGGCCGGTAATATCCTTGACCGTGACCTTTTCACCGGCGATAGCCATGCCGGAAAAAAGGGCAAGTACGAGCGTGGTGACCGAAGCCACCTTTTTGAAGTTGAACACTAGCCTCTCCTGAGCGATAAATTCGGACGCGATTTATGTTTTTATGACTTTTACAGTCAAGAATTATCTTTTAGAAGCTTTCTACGCTTGGTTGTCCTCATGGAAAGAAACAGGAAATGCAGACGCTTAACCTGCGCTCCAATCACGATTTGCGCGATGAGATAAAGGCCTATTGGTCGATCCGGGCCGAGACTTTCGACAGCCAGCCGGGTCATGAGATCTTTTCGGAAGACGAGCGGGCGGCATGGCATGCGCTACTGCGGCGCCACCTTGACGAGGGCGCGGGTCACGCAGCCCTTGATCTTGCCTGCGGCACGGCCGTCGTATCCCACCTACTCGACGACCTCGGCTACAGGGTGACGGGCATGGACTGGGCGGAACCGATGCTGGAGCGGGCGCGCGCCAAGGCGAAGGCCCGTGGCCGGTCGATCCGTTTCCTGATGGGAGATGCCGAAAACACCATGGAGCCGGATGGGGCCTATGATGTCATCATCAACCGCCATCTGGTCTGGACCCTTGTCGATCCGCTGGCCGCCTTTAAGGAATGGCATCGCCTGCTGAAGCCGGGCGGTAAGCTGCTGGTCATAGACGGCGACTTCGTCAATCCGACTCTCGTTGCGAAGATCGCCAGCAAGATTTCGGCGCTTCTCGCGCGCGTCGGCGGTCGAAATGCCCGGCCGCAGAACGGGCCAGGCGCAGCACTCGCCGAAACCCATCGCAGCATTCTTTCCCGTGTCTATTTTTCGGATGGCGCCCGCGCCGAAGCGGTGGCCGATCTCCTGAAGGCCGCAGGCTTCTCATCCGTTGTTATCGACACCGACATGAGCACCATACACCGGACGCAACGCAAAAATTTCGATTTCCTGAAAGGGCTGGAGCGCGCAGCGCAGCACCGCTACGCCATTTGTGCCAGCAAATAGCACCGGCTCGAGCCGAGATAGAGGTTCGGAACTCGGCCGCCCGAATGCTGGGTCGTTTTTATACCGTCGATCGATATCTCAGTTGGCGGATGGGACCGGGCAGCTCATGTCGCCTTCGGTGCACTTCAGATACCCTTTGAGATCTTCGATGCGGGTTTTCGTCATGCCATCGAGGCAGGTGCTGGAGATGAATGGATAGACAGTACCGCCAGTAACCGTGGAGCTTGAGAAATTGCATTCGGCGTCGCGGTAGCCGATCCATGCTTTCTGTGCGGATACCAGCAGCTTCTTGGTATCGGCATCATCTTTCAACCGCGCCTCAATCTGTTTGTAGAGGACATTCAGTTCGGCGTCCGATTTTGCATAGGCTTTACCGGCACAAATATTCATGTCGGTTTGGTTTGTCAGGTCGCCGCAATTTTGCTCGGCAAGAACAAAATTGGGCATTGCCAAAATCAGCGCGGTAGCAAAGGCTGTAACTCTCATTCGTACTCTCCCCCAATTAGGCCGATAGCAAACGATATTTTACACGCGCCGAATATATGGCACCATCTTGCGGTAGCAAGGCTTATTGCCTCTTTCGCCTATAGGGTTGAACCCAAGGCCGGCGCATCCGCCGCGACAGAGGGAATGCCGCGGCGGATGTTGTTCAATTTTTACCGTTTGCGGTAGCCGTCATCGCCGCTTCCGCTTCGTTGAGCGCCTGAGCGCATTCCTCGCAGCAGACCTCGACGGTCTTGCCGCCGAGCTTGACCTTGATCGCTTCGGCATCGAGTTCGCAGTCGCAGGCAGCACAGGTACGTTGAGACATGTCAGTTCCTCCGTTTGATGTCCCCGGTTTGGGGATGCTGTGAGGAAACCATTTTGCCGGCGCTGCCGCTGTCGGATTCTTTAGCGATCTATCTCGCCCGCAAATGGGCAAGCCGCTGGAATTCGGCGGGGGTGCGGTCATAGGCCTGCTTGAAAGCGGCGCTGAAATGGCTGTGGCTCGAAAAGCCCAGATCCAGGCCAAGGGCGGTCAGATCGTCATATTCGCCGAGCAGGTCGAGCGCCCGCGCCAGCCTCAGACGCAGCTGGTAGCGATAGAGCGGAATGCCTTCGACTTGCTGGAAGACCTGGGTGAGATAAACCGGGGAGACGCCGACGTCATTGGCGACGTCAGCAAGCGTCCATCGGCGGGCGAGGTCGGAAGACAGCACGAGTTTCGCACGATCGACCAGCTTTTGCCGACCTATCGTTGCGCCGGCGGCATGTGAGGTGCGCTCGCCGAGCGAGCGTCGCACCAAGGTCAAAGCGAGCGTTTCCGCCTCGAGTGTTTCGGCAGCTCCGCGCTTGAGGCTGTGCCGCAAAAGGGCGACCAGGGCCTGCGCGCGCGGATCGATCCGTCGACGCTGGCGGCGGAAGATCAGCGCCTCCGCAGTCTGTGCCTGATCTTTCGGTGCCAGTTCGTCGAGTAATGTCTCGTCAATGGCGACATCAATACAGGCATCGCCACCCTCGATCGGATGGCTGATCCTGTATTCCTGCTCCCGGTTGAAAAACAGAACCTGGTTCGCCTCGGCTACGACATCCTTGCGCCCGACATGGCGCATAAAGACGCCTCGATAGGGATAAACGAGACTGGTCGAATGCGCGCATTCCTCGGCACTCTTATGCCGGCAAGCGCCATCGCAGATGACATCCCTTATCGTGACGGTCTTCGTCTGGAGCAGAAGGTCGATTGAAAAACCTGACATGGCATAGTCCGATATCAGCCGCGCGCGAGCCTCTCAGCTCGCCACGTTCTAGCATAATTATCTGTAGCGTGTGTAGATGTGCTCATGGCTATAGGCTTGGCCGCGTGACAGACCTATGTCCTTTAACTGGTCGTCGGACAGTTCAAGCAGGGCATTGCGATTGCTTCGCGCCGTTAGTTTCGCGGCAATCTGCATCGGTATGGCTAACAGCCATCGCAATGCCGGGTAGATTTTTCGTTCAGTTCGGCGGAAGGATACACGGATAGCAGTCGTGGTCATTGTCGTCTCCATCGAGCTTGTTTCGATGAGACGAGTTGACCATTTGCTGGAAATTTCCGCTGTCGGATTCTTTAGCGACCGTTCAGGCGAAATCCCGGCTGCGACGATCAGGCCGCCCGTCTTGGCCGCCGGTCATCCTTCGCCGCGCCTTCGATGCGGAACTGTTGCAGCAGGTTCATCAGCGTATCGGCCTCTTCGGCCAATCCGCGGCTGGCCTGTGTCGCCTCCTCGACCATCGCAGCGTTCTTCTGGGTCATCTGATCCATCGCATTGACGGTGCCGTTGACTTCCTGCAGGGCCGTTGCCTGGTCCCGGCTGCCCGTCGCGATGGTCTCGACATGCTTGCTGATTGCGACGATCTCCTGGCTGATGGAGGCGAGCATGCCGCCGGTTTTCTGCACCAGTTCGGAGCCGGCGGTGACTTCCCGGGTCGACTTTTCAATGAGGCCCTTGATTTCGCGCGCGGCCACGGCGGAGCGCTGCGCCAATTCACGCACTTCCTGCGCAACGACGGCAAACCCTTTACCTGCATCTCCGGCACGGGCAGCCTCGATGCCTGCATTCAGCGCCAGCAGGTTGGTCTGGAACGCGATATCGTCGATCACTTCGATGATCTGTTCGATCTGCCGGGACGCCTGTTCGATGCGGTTCATGGCGGCAACGGCATCGCCCACGACTGTGTCCGAGCTGTCGGCTGTCTTCTTGGTGAGCGCCACGGCATTGTTCGCCTCGCGGGCGCGTTCGGCCGAAGAGCGGACTGTGACTGTGATTTCCTCCACGGCGGCGGCAGTCTCTTCCAGATTGGCCGCCTGCGCCTCCGTGCGTTTGGAGAGCTCGCCGGCCGAGGAGCGCATTGCATTGCTGTTGTGCTGGATTGCTGTCGCGCTGTCGCGAATGCGGGACAGAGTATCCTGCAGGCGAACAAGCGAGGCGTTGAAATCGATGCGGAGCTGCTCGAGGCGACCGACGAACGGGGTGTCGATCGTCTGGGAAACATCGCCTTGCGCCAGACGACCGAGGCCGACTGCGATCTGGTTGACCGCAAATTCGATCTGGTCGTCGAGCGTGCGTTTCTCCGTATCGTTCCGGCTGCGTTCGGTCTCGGCAAGGGTACGTTGCTCGGCTGCCTGCGTTTCCAGATCGCGGCGCGCGCGGGCGCTGTCGCGGAAGGCCTCCAGTGCCCGGCCGATCTCGCCGAATTCATTCCTCTTTTCGACGCAGGGAATGCTGCCAGCAAGATTGCCGGCGGAGATCGTGTGAACCGTCGTCGTCAAGGCTTGCAGCGGCTTTATCGAACTGCGGATTGCAAAGAAGGCAAACAGGCCGACGAGCACCATTACTGCGCCCCCGGCTGTGAGCACGAGAAGCTGCAGATGGTTCAGCCGCGCGAAATAAACCTCCATCGGAATGCCGATGAACAGAATGCCGACATTGGCGCCCGTGGCGTTCTTGACCGGGAAGTAGCCGGTCATGAAATTGCGGCCGAAAAGCTGGGCCGGACCGTAATAGGCTTCGCCCCTGGCAAGCACGGGCTGGGCGGGATGATCGGCGGCCAGCTTTGTGCCAACGGCGCGGCTGCCATCCTGCTTCTTCACGTTGGTGGAGACGCGAACATAGTCGCTGTCCTGCTTCTCGAAGATCGTCGCCACGCCTGCAATCGACTGTGCGACCCGGTCGACAAGGCCATGATCGCTGAAGGCCGGAATTTTCTCCTCGGTGACGGAGGCTAGCTCCGTGTCCTTGAGCGCGATTTTCGCGCCGTCGTCGCCAGTTGCATAGAGGATCGCCATCGCGCGACTTGCATCCCTGGCATCGGCCACCGCGTTGTCCATCACGTCACGGCTGAGATTGTAGTAGGTCACAGCAACGATCGCGGCCGTACTGACGGCAAGCAGACCGAGGGTGATCGCAACGATCTGGCGCACGATGGATGTCGATAGAAAACGCAGCATGAATGTCTCCGGTGATACAGCCGGAACCAGACTAGCCAGAAGTCATTAAGATTCTGGCCAAGGTCCTGAGTTTTGGGCATGTTCGCACGGTTCGGCGGTGCCGCCTGCTCACGCCCCGCCGGCCTTTCTGTTGACGAAGCTGAAGGCGAGGACGGCGAAGATCAGAACGCCGGTGCCAACCTGCTGCCAGTAGAAATTCAGGCCCGTCAGAAGCAGGCCGTTGGCGACGATGCTGAGCAGAAGCACACCGAGCACGGTTCCCGCGACATTCGGCCGGCCAAGTGGCGAAAGCGTCGTGCCGATGAAGGTCGCTCCGATTGCGTTCAGAAGAAAGGCGTTGCCCGAGAAGGGGATATAGACCGTGACCGTTGCGGTTAGGATCAGGCCGGCAATGGCGGCGATGAAACCGACGAGAATCAAGGTTATGGCAACGTGGCTGCGAAGCCTGATGCCGGAATAACGCACGACGCTTGGCTGGATGCCGATCGACAGCACGACGCGGCCGAAGCGGGTGCGGGCAAAGAGCGTGGCGGCCGCCGCGATGATGACGATCGCGATGATCAGCGGCACGGGAACGCCCGCAATTGCGCCATGACCCAGAAACCGGAAGGCTTCCGGCACGCCGGTTGGCGGTAGGTAGACTGGATTACCGCCATTCGTCAGCAATTGCTGGAGGCTGCGGCCGATGAAAAGCGTGCCGAGGGTCGCGAGGAACGGTGACACGCCGATCCCCGAGATCAGGACGGCGTTGAACGCGCCGACCGCGGCGCCGGCCGCCAGTCCCGCCAGCACGGCAAGTGCCACCGGCTGGCCGGCAAGCACCAACGAGACGAAGGCGAAGCTTGCAAAATCGACCGCCGTTCCGACCGAAAGATCGATCCCACCGGAGGAGACCGCAAAGGTCATGGCGATCGAGACGATGGCAAGCAGCGTGAAGTTGTTGACGAGGATGCTTTGCAGATTGCCCGGTGTCAGGAAGGTCGGCGTCGCGACCGAGAAGATTGCGAAGACGAACAGGAGCGCCAGGATCAGGCCATATCGCGCCAGAACGGCGATCGCGCGACGCGGCCATGCCTGAGATGGGGTAGCAGAATTCGAAAGCGACATGGTCAGATCTCCCGTTTGCGCAACAAGGTCGTTGCCGAAACGACGCTCAGGATGAGAAGGCCCTGAATGCCGTTGACCAGCGTGCTTGGCAGATTGAGAAGCTGGAAGCCGTTGACGAGGAAGCCGACGAGCAGGGTGGAAAGCAGCGCGCCGGCAATCGTCGGAACAAGCCGTCGTGAAAAGACTGACCCGAGCAGGGCGGCGGCCACGACCGGCAGCAGCATTTCGCCGGAGCCGGTGGTGCTGCCGCTGAGATAGGACACGGAAAGAATGCCGGCGATGCCACCGCAAAGGCCGCTGGCAAGGAAGGCGCCGGCAAGCAGGCGCTTGAGGGGCAGGCCGGCGGCACGCGCTGCATCCGGAAACTCTCCCACGGCATAGAGCCTCAGGCCGAGCGGCGTATATTGCACGATCGCTGTCACGATCGCGGTAAAGCCGAGGAGCACATAGGCAAGGACCGGAATGCCGAAACTGTCGGAGGCCGACAGCAGCGTCAGCAAATCGGTAGACGCCGGCAGTACAGTGTTCTGCGTCAGCACCAGTTCCAGTCCGGCAACGATATTCATGACGGCAAGCGTGGCGAGCAGCGGCACGATGCCGGCGAGCACGACGGCTGCGGCATTGACTGCGCCGATTGCAAGGCCGGTCAACAATGTACCGGCAATCGCCACGGCATCGCCATAGCCGAGTTGCGTCAGCGTCGCATAGACGGCGGCGCTAAGGCCCATATTGGCGGCTAGGGATAGATCGATGCCACCGGTGACGACATTCGCGCCGCCGGCGATCAGCACGATGGTCAGTCCGATCGCCAGCACGCCCGAAATGGCGGACTGGCCAAGCACATTGCCGATATTGCCGATGCTGAGGAAATAGGGTGCCGTCAGCGAGAAGACGATGAGGATCAGGGCAAAGGTGATCAGCGAGCCGAAGCGCAGGGCCGTCGCCGCAAGATTACCACCTGTCCGACCCGCCGCTTTCTCGGGCTCAAAGCCGGTGACGGGAGCGTATTGAATGTCAGCCGACATGGCGCAATCCTCCCGAGGCGCCGGACGATTCCGCCAGTACCTCATTCGTTGTGGTTTCCGACGAGACGAATTCGCGGGTCACGCGGCCGCGGAAGAGCACGAGAATACGATCGGTAATGCCGATCAGTTCGGGCAGGTCCGAGGAGAGTACGATGATGCCCGCGCCGCGGGCAGCGAGTTCGCCGATCAGTGTGTAGATTTCCACCTTGGAGCCGATGTCGACGCCGACGGTCGGCTCATCGAGCAGATAGATCTCCGAATGGCGGCTCAGCCATTTGGCGATCGCCACCTTCTGCTGGTTGCCGCCGGAGAGCGTGCGTACCAGCGCTTCGCGTCCGGGTGCCTTGATTTGAAGGCGTTTGATGAGGTCGTCTGTGTCGCGGCGTTCGCGCTTGCGATCGAGGAAGCCGAAGCGCGTGTAGCGGGCAAGGCTTGATAGCGTGATGTTTTCAGCCACGCTGAGATCGAGTGCGACGCCCTGGCCGCGCCGGTCCTCCGGCACCAGGGCAATCTGCCGGTCGACCGCTTCTGTCGGGCTGACGGACCGCGCCGGTTTGCCGGCGACTTCGATATGGCCGGAGGAAGCTTTCTCCAGACCGAAGAGCGTGCGGACGAGGTCCTTGGCGCCGGAGCCGAGCAGGCCGGTGATGCCGAGTATCTCGCCGCGACGAAGGGTGAAATTGATATCGGTGAAGCGGTTCGTCGCCGTCAGCCCCTCGACCTTGAGGATCTCCTCGCCGAGTTCGATCTGGCGTTTCGGGAACATGTCGGCGATATCGCGCTCGACCATCAATCGGGCGATGGCCCCGGCCGAGGTCTCGGCAATCGGCAGCGAGGCAACGTCGAGGCCGTTGCGCATGACGGTCACATGGTCGCACAGCTCTTCGATCTCGTTGAGATAATGCGAGATATAGATGATGGTCACGCCTTCGTCGCGCAGGCGCCGGATCAGCCGGAAAAGAATATCGGCCTCGCGCCGGATCAGCGCCGCTGTCGGCTCGTCGAAGACCAGCACCTTCGGCTGGTTAAGAAGGGCACGGGTGATCTGCACGATCTGCTTTTCGGCGGTGGAAAGCTCGCTGATCAGGGCCTTGTTCGGCAGGGTGACGCCGAAGTAGTTGGCAAGCAGGTCGCCCGCGCGCCGCTGCATGTGACGACGGTCGAGAAAGGGCGTTCGGCCGATACGCGGTTCACGGCCGAGGAAGAGTGCTTCTCCGACGGTGAAAGTCGGCACCAGCAACCGGTCCTGATGGATGAAATGGATGCCGAGCGCTTCGGCGAGGTGTGGTGTCAGCTGATCGAAGGATTGCCCTTCGACATCGATCCGGCCTTCGTCGGGCCTATGCAGGCCGGCGAGCAGCTTGATCAGCGTCGACTTGCCGGCGCCGTTCTGGCCGACGAGACCGTGGACCGTGCCACGGCGTACGGCAAGCGAGGCGCCGGCCAGCGCTTGCGCGCCGCCGAAATGTTTGACGACCCGGTCAAAGCGAATGACATGGTCATCCGACTGTGCGGGCGCCGAAGGCGAAGATGCCGTCATTGGGAGGCTCCGATGGAATCATGGCGATGCGGCCACCGACGGCCGCATCGCCAAGGGAAAGATCAACCGATGCCGAGTTTCTTGACGACTTCGGCGACGTTGGCCTTGTTGGCCAGAAGCGCCGGCACATAGGTCTCGCGCGGCAAGGTCTGGCCAGCCAGAAGCTTGGCGACATTGCGGATCGCGGTGCGGCCGATTTCGGCCGGCTGCTGTGCCGCGTCTGCGCCCGCCGGTGAATTGGGATCGGCGACCAGTTGCAGGACTTCGGGGCTTCCATCGACACCATAGGTGCGGATTTCGGTGCGGCCGGCGGCGGCGATCGCCTGCGTTGCGCCAAGCTGCGGGATGTCCCAGGCGGACCAGATCGCCTTGATCGAACCCTTCTCCGGATATTTGTTCAGGAGTGCCGTGACCTGGGTGAAGGCATCCTGGACGGTGTTCGGGATCACGTCGCGCAGTTCCGGCTGGATGATCTTGACCTTCGGGAAATACTTGATGACGTTGACGAGCTGGTCATAACGGATGGCGCAAGGCGTGACGCCGTAAAAGCCGTTGAAGACGAGGATATTGCCTTCGCCGCCGATATCGGAAACCAGCTGCAGGGCGAGATCCTTGCCGATGCCCCAATTGTCGGAGGTCGTGTTGTTGATCGAGTTGGTCGAACCGACATCCACCGTCAGCACCGGAATACCGGCATCGCGGGCCTTCTTGAGCCAGGGATCAATGACGCTCAGCGTGCCAAGGATCTGCACAATGGCATCGGGCTTCTGGGCGATGAGTGTCTGCAACTGCGAAACCAGCTTGCCGTCGTTACGACCGGCATCGACAGCGATCGGTTCGCCGCCGAGGCGTTTGACCTCCGCGATCTGGGAGTTGTAGGCCTGCAGATCGAAATAGTGATCGGTGCCGGTCGCGCTGATGGCGATACGCTTGCCCTTCAGCGACAGGCCATCGTCGGCTGCCGCAACCTGGCTGGCGAAAAGGCCAGCGCCGGCAAAGGTCGCGCCCGTAACGGCTGCGAGCTTCAGGATTTCCCGGCGGCCAAAGCCGGACCTGTCTTGTTCTGTCATGGAATATCCTCTTCATGTTTATACCCCACAAAATATATGGATTTATGGGGTTTGAGAGGAACAGCATTCCAAAAGAGTGCGTTCGAAAGAAAAGTTCTCTGATCAAAGGCTATGTCGCTGCAATGACAAAATTCCTCGCCGCCAATTTCTCTAGAGAGGCGGCTGTGCGGCAGCTATTTCGTATAAGCCGACGCAACAACCGAAATATGCGAGATTCTCTCTTCATTGGCGGCACGGATAAGCGCTTCCCTGACCGCTTCGGGAGGGACAACATTATGTAGGGCATCCAGGCAGGTTCTGACTGCCACGACGTATTCTTCACCATCATCGCTCGGCCAATCCGAAATCAGCGTCACTGCCGCATCTCGAACCGATTTGATGACCCTGTACTTTTCTCTGCCACGCACGATAAGCCTTAGTGCGGGAAACTGATGCGAAGTGTGCCATTTCATAACGTATGGTCTCCGAATCGTTAGGACATTGGTAACTAAGCAAGAACTGTTCCAAACAAGTCGCTGCTCAAGAACGGTTTGGCAGCCGAAGTTTAATGACGAAAAATGGTCAAACGCATTGCTGATGATCGGCGGGGAACGGGGCCTCACGCACAAAAGCGGAGGCCGAGGTCCGACATCTTTGCCGAAGTGCAGACGCCGATCTGCATCCTATGGTCAATATTTTTAATTCATATACTACACTTCTAGATGCAAACAAAGCCCTATTCAACGGACCGGTCACAACACCGATGAACGGTCGCAAAATGAGAGTTTACAATACGAACTAGTTCGTACATTATTCCAAGGGGAGCTTGGGAGGAGCGATGCTTGGCCGGTCGTGCGTTGGAGGGCCGGCGTCACAATCAATCCTTCCATTTACCGTCGGCTAGCTTGGCGCGACGGTTTATCCAATAGTCCATTGGGAGGAGACGTCATGCAGACATCAACGGGAATAAGGACACCGAAGCGCGCAGCGCTTGCAAGCTGGTTGGGCAGCGCGGTGGAATATTACGACTTTTTTATTTACGGCACCGCGGCGGCCCTGATCTTTCCGAAGATCTTCTTTTCGTCCGCGGATCCGCAAGCAGCCGCTATGGCGTCGTTCGCGACTTTCGGGGTCGCCTATATCACGCGCCCGCTCGGCGCGGTTGTCCTGGGTCACGTCGGTGACAAGTTCGGCCGTAAGAAGGTTTTGACCTTCACTTTGCTGCTGATGGGCTTTTCGACCTTCATCATCGGTTGTTTGCCGACCTACGATCATGTCGGCGTCCTCGCTCCGATCCTCCTTGTTCTCGCACGATTGCTGCAGGGGATTTCGGCTGCTGGAGAGCAGGCCGGCGCGAACTCGATGACGCTCGAACACGCGCCTGAGCATCGACGAGCATTTTTCACCAGTTTCACACTCAGCGGCACGCAGACCGGCCTCATCCTTGCGACCTTGGTGTTCATACCGATCTCCAGGTTGTCGGAAGAAGACCTTCTGGCCTGGGGGTGGCGCATCCCGTTCTTCTTGAGCGTCGTCGTCGTTTTTGTCGGATTCTGGGTGCGCCGGACGCTTGCAGAAACGCCGGCCTTCGTTGATGAGGCCAAGAAGGGCGAAGTGGAAGGCTTGCCGCTGATAACGCTGTTCAGCAATTACTGGGTGGACGTTGTTCGTATCGTCTTCGCCGCGCTGATCTCCGTTGTCAGCACGATCTTCAGTGTTTTCACACTGTCTTATGCCGTTAATACCATGCACATTGATCGATCGCTGATGCTGACGGTGCTCGTTCTTGCGAACATTGCCGCGCTGGTGGCGATTCCTCTCTGGGCGCTGCTGGCGGACCGGATCGGCCGCAAGCCGGTCTTCATTTTCGGTGCCCTGGGTTGTGCCATTTTGATCTGGCCGTATATCTGGGCGATCAGCCAGGGTGACCTGACGCTGATATTTGTCCTCGGCATCCTGCTGTCAGGCATCATCTATAGCGCCTCGAACGGCGTATGGCCGGCGCTTTACGGCGAAATGTTCGATACGCGCGTGCGCCTGTCAGGCATGGCGATTGGCACGCAGATCGGCTTTGCTCTTGGTGGTTTCGCACCGACCATCAGTGCTGCCCTGCTGGGCACGGGTCCGACCGGCTGGATGCCGGTTGCAGCCTTCACCTCGATCACAGCGGTGATCGCGGCGATTGCCGCCGCGACAGCATCGGAGACCTTCAATATCCCGATGGCGCAGCTTGGTAGGCAGAAAAAGCAGGGATTGACAGCGTCGGCGGGCAAGCAGTCCGTCTGATGACAGAACTGTCGGCGCCGTTCTCATCGCGATGACGGCGCCGACACCGATGTAGAGGCGGTGGCATGCCTTATTTGACTGGTCGCCAATGGTGGGGATACTCGTGTGAACGGTTCGATTCCACCCCTTGAGGCGAGTTCAGCATGCGCAAGACCCAATCGGTGAAAATTGAAAGCCGATCGAGAAAGAACGATCCTGATGCCACCAAGGAAAATATTCTTCGCATAGCCTCGGAAGAGTTCGTTGCCTCGGGATTTGCGGGTGCACGCGTCGATGAGATCGCCGAGCGCACGAAGACCTCGAAACGAATGATCTACTATTATTTCGGCGGCAAGGAAGGCCTCTATCTTGCCGTGCTGGAGCGGGCCTATACCAAGATCCGCAGCCTGGAAGGTGCGCTTGATCTGCAAAGCATGCCGCCCGTGCAGGCGATGCGGAAATTGATCGAAAGCACCTTCGACCATGACGATCAGAACCCTGATTTCGTCAGGCTCGTCAGCGTCGAAAACATCCACCGCGCCGAGAATATGAAGCGCTCGAGTGTTCTGTCCGAGATGAATATCGTCGTCATCGACATCATCTCCGATATCTTGCGGCGCGGCTACGAGGACGGCAGTTTCCTGCGGAAGGTCGATCCTATCGATCTGCATATGATGATTAGCGCCCAATGCTTCTTTCGTGTTTCGAACCGCTATACGTTCGGCGCCATCTTTAATCGCGACCTCACCGAAGAGGGCACAAAAACGCGCCATAAATCCATGATTTGCGACGCCATCATCGCCTTTCTGAAAACGCCTGGAACCGGCGAGTAGGACTTCCTTTCTCCTGGGTAGTGCGCTCACTTTGGCGTGTCTCGCATTGACAATACGAACTAGTTCGTACATTTTTCTGTCGTCGTCATTTTGTTGATGATGCCTGGGAGAGAGCTGGAGGATAGTCGTGTCGGAAGTACTGATCGCACCGCAGGTGCTGCATGTTGGCCTCATTGGATCGGGTATCGGCGCGTCGCTTTCGCCGGCCATGCATATGCAGGAAGGCGCACGTCTCGGGCTGGACTATACCTACGACATCATCGACCTGCAGGAACTCGGCTGCACCGTGTCGGATCTCCCCAAGCTCATCGAAAATGCCGAGAAGAACGGCTTTGCCGGGCTCAACATCACGCATCCCTGCAAGCAGGCCGCGGTGACGCTTGTGGATGAACTCTCGGCAGATGCCGCCGTGCTTCGCTCGATCAATACGATCGTCTTTCGCAATGAGCGGCGGTTCGGACACAATACTGACTGGTGGGGCTTTGCCGAGAGTTTCCGTCGTGGTCTGCCGGGCGCTTCTCTTGAACACGTCGTCCAGCTCGGAGCGGGCGGAGCGGGCGTTGCCGTCGCGCATGCTGTTGCCGGCATGGGCGCAAAGTCTATCGAGATCTATGATCTCGATCCGGCGAAGGCCAGCGCGCTGATCTCGCAAATTCAATCGGCGCACCCGCATTGCATCTTTGTCGCCGGCAGGGATCTGCCCGCCGCGCTACAGGAGGCGACCGGGCTGATTCACGCTACTCCGACCGGCATGCTGGGCCATCCCGGATTGCCGCTCGACGAAGCGCTGCTTGATGCGCGCTTCTGGGTCGCCGACATCGTCTATTTCCCGCTTGAGACCGAGCTTGTCAAAGCTGCCAAAAGCAAGGGGTGTCGAGTGCTGGACGGCGGCGGAATGGCTGTTTTCCAGGCTGTTGGCGCTTTCGAGCTGTTCACGGGTAGCCAGGCGGATTCGAGCCGCATGATCGCGCATTTCAAGTTGCTGCAAGCGCGATAGACTGTCGGCACTTAACTCGCACCTTGCACTCGGCAGCTCATTGCGAAGGCTCCTACTGCGCGAAAACGCTGTCGAAGTCCTTAAAGCCCTTGACCTCGATCGGATTTCCGCTCGGATCGAAAAAGAACATGGTCCGCTGCTCGCCGGGCTGCCCTTCGAAGCGGACGACCGGTGGTATGTCGAAGGCAACGCCAGCTTCTTCCAGCCGATCGGCCAGCGCGAACCAGTCTTCCAGCGGAAGAACGACGCCGAGATGCGGCATCATCACCATATGATTGCCGACCTTTCCGGTCCGCGTGACGTCAAATGGCTTTCCGAGATGCAGCGAGACTTGATGACCGACGAAATCGAAATCTACCCAGGTATCGGTGCTGCGACCCTCCTTGTTGCCGAGAACGCCGCCGTAAAAGGCCCGCGCCTCATTAAGGTCGGTCACATGATAGGCAAGGTGGAAAAGGGACTTCATAAGGCGCTCCTTACGTCTGGCCCCTCAATAAGACGGTCGTTCAGTTTAACTGTCTTGGTTGTGGGTGGGGAGAGCAATCACGGCCGCGATTCTCAGTTAGTTTCACTGGATCCAATTGAACGCAATTACCACGGGCATTGTCGATGCCCTTCCAAGGAAAGATGATCCCAGATTACGGCGCATTTTCTGTCCCTTACCAAGATATCTCATAAAGCGCTTGCGCAAGTGCGAGGCAGCCGATATTTCATGACGACTTTGAAATACACGTTGGGGTTAAACGGGCATGCTATGCACGAAGCAGTGACGGTAGACTAATTTACGATGCGGTGTAATGGTTATGTGAGGCATATAGGTATTATCTTAATATAATACTTCCATTTGAAGGTGGTACGCCGACGTCAGATAGTTTATCACGTCTTACGTGCCGTAGCTGGATAATAAGTCATGATGATCTTTGCTGATAAAAATGTACGCTGGCAAGCAAATTTAATTAAAGTTTCTCCTTTTTTTGATGATGGTTTCTGGATAAAATCCACGACGGGGGAGATTAAAGGTGACTATGCCATCCACTATATAAAAAATTGGGATAAGGTTGGAGGCGAGCCATCAAGATTTTTTGATTCAAAATTCTATTTAGGCATGTATGAGGACGTGAGAGTCAAGGGAACCAACCCCCTTCTCCATTATGTCTTGTATGGGTGGAGTGAGGGGCGGGCGCCATCGCCGTTGTTTGATAGGGCAGGTTTTTTGGCCGCGCATCCGAACATTGATCCTGCAAAATCGGATCCTGCAGCGTGCTGCCTCATGCTCTATGGCAGTTATCAATGGAACACTAACACATTAGTACTTTCTTCAGGCGGGCCCCCTAGTTCCAGCGCTGTGTTAGCGGAGAAAATGGCGCCTGAAGTGGAGGCGAGGTGCCTTGAGTATTTTGATGCCAGCTTTTATTTGTCGATGTATCCGGATGTGGGTAGAGCCAGCGCTGACCCGTATTGGCACTATATGAATTTTGGACATCGCGAAAATCGCAACCCGTCGGCAAGCTTTGATACTTTTTTCTATAAGAAAACTTACTTGTCTGAGAGCCCGCATGTAAATCCGCTCGCGCATTTCGTATCGACTATCGGCGAGGGTGAGCGAAGAGTGCAGCCTGAAAGCGCGCTGATATTGTCTCCAGTATTATCCGGATCCCCCAGGCACCAAGCGTTTGTATTCACGTTCATTGCTATTATCCGGAGCAACTTGGAGAGATATGCAAAGGAATACTAAATTTCCCTGCGGGCGTCCATGTCGTTTTCACTGTTTGTGGTGAAGCGGATAGAGTTTTTGTTTCGAATTATGTTGCGAGATATCTAGGTGAAATAGGCGTAGATATTGTAATTGTTCCGAACAGAGGTCGGGATATTGCTCCGTTTCTTATTGGGTCGGCTTCGATATGGAGAAAATTCGACCTAGTTCTACATCTCCATACAAAAGACAGCCGACACATCAGTTGGGGATCAATCTGGCGGAGATATCTGTTTGATCAACTTATGGGGAGCGAGGAGGTCGTTAACGCTGTTATCGAGCATTTTGCTACCGATAAGAAATTGGGCGCGCTATATCCAGAAAATTATTACGAGATAAAGAAATTTACTCTTTCCAATCCAAATATCGAAAACGTCACTAATACTTTGAAATTTCTTGGGTTGGATGTTGCTCAAGCAAAAATTGCAGAGTTTGCGGCTGGATCGATGTGCTGGTTTCGCTCTGAAGCGTTAATGTTATTGCTTGAATCAATAAAAAGCTTGGATCTTTTTGAATTGGAGGAGGGGCAGGTTGACAATACATTCGCCCATGCGTTGGAGCGCGTTATACCGGTAGCAGTAAAATTCGCCGGTTTCGATGTGAAATCTTATTCAACTCCCGTCAGAGCCTCTCTTGGTTCCCCCTTGCCTGCCCCAACTCGCGATCAAAGTGTCACTGCTGCGGCGGATAAGTGGCCGCGAGATACGCCTCGGGCAGCTCTGCGTCCGGCTCTTCCTTTAGGGCCTAAGGGCAGCGTGTATAATGGCAATGCGTTGGATATCCATTGGGTCATTCCGAGTTTTGGAAAGGGAGCGGGCGGGCATATGACGATTTTTCGAATCGTCAAGTTCCTTGAGCAGTTTGGCCATCAGCAAACAATTTGGCTGCAAGGTGCAACCAACATGCCAAGCGAGGAGTCCGCGCGTCAGAGAATCAGTGATTGGTATCTGCCTATCGGTCCTCGCGTTAACGTTCTTTTTCTACCAGCTGACGTTCGTCAGCTCTCGGGTGATGTTCTTATCGCTACAGATTGCTGGACTGCATTCCCTGTGAGCCAAGCGGCCTCTTTCAAAGAGAGATTTTATTTTGTTCAGGATTATGAACCTGACTTTCATGCCGCCGGTGCAAATCAGCTTGTGGCGGAAAGCACATATAATTTTGGTTTCTCAGCTCTTTGCGCGGGGGCGTGGCTGGATAACATAATGAAAAGTAAGGGTGTGTGGTCGCGCCCATGGGATCTATCTGTCGACCACGATATCTATTTTCCTACGACAAGATCACTGAGTTCTGATAAGAAGCATCGCCGCGAAATACAAATTGCGTTTTACGCGCGGCCATATACGCCCCGGCGCGCCGTTGAGTTGGGTTTTGCAGCGCTTGAACAATTGCATGCCTCTGGGAGACATTTTAAAGTTCATCTCTTTGGTGAAGCGAATGTCGATGTTCCCTACAATTTTCCATATGAGCAACATGGGATTCTCAATCACGACCAACTGGCCGAGCTATATCGGCGCTCGGATCTTGGCCTAGTATTCTCCGCCACAAACTATTCTCTTATACCGCTCGAAATGATGGCTTGTGGTCTTCCTGTTGTAGAGCTTGATGTCCCCAGTACACGAGTTATTTTTCATAATGGTGAGGTTAAATTCGCTTTACCTACCCCCTACGATATAGCTGCAGCGGTGGCGGATTTGATTGATAATCCAGACAAAATTGATGCTCAGTTGGAAAGAGGACTGGAGTTTGTTAAGGGGGCCTCTTGGGAACAGAGTGCACGCAAGATTGAGGCGGCTTTGAAGGAGAGGCTCGATGAATTGAGTTTTGTTGACATAAGTGAGGAGCTGTTGGCGTCGCCGGCAGTGATAGAAAAGCCGCGGGTGTCCGTCATAATCCCTACGTACAATGCAGGATTCTCTTTTAACGATGTGCTGTCTGCGCTATCCCGCCAAAAGTGTGATTTCAAATTTGATGTATTAGTTATCGATAGCGAATCTGCGGATAATACGCTGGAGATAGCGGATCAGTTTCGTCATAAGAATGTGAGGCTCGCTCAGATTCCAAAGGCCGAGTTCCAGCATGGCCGAACAAGGAATCTTGGAATATCCATGACCGAGGGTGACTACGTTGCGATTCTGACGCAAGATGCGTTGCCAAAAAATGACACTTGGCTGGCTTCTCTCATTCATGGCTTTAGTTTCGGTCCCAGGATTGCTGGTGTAACGGGGAGGCACGAAGCCTATCCACAACATGGCCCATTTGTAGCACGTGATATCAAAGAACATTTTGATAGTCTGGCGCTTTTACCAAGGGCAATCGACTCCAAACTGGGACTTCCGAGCTTCTACTATCCGGGAAGTATTACATGGCGGATGCTTGCCTATTTTTATTCAGATAACAATTCGGCCATGTCCAGAGCTATTTGGAAACACCTTCCCTATCCGGAAATTGAGTGGGGCGAAGACTATGTATGGGCATCGCTTGCTCTCAAGGCCGGATTCCAAAAGGGATACGTTGACGACGCAGTTGTTTATCATTCACATGATTTTCCGGGTGCAGTCCTCTTGAAGACTGCCATCACGGAGGGAAAATTCTGGGCACAGGAGTTTGGTATTTGTCTTTATGGCGACGTGACGGCGGCTATAACCCAAGCGAATGAAAGAGACCGATCGTTTGCAAGAGAGAAAGGTATTAGCACGTCGGCGCTGAAGCAACGTCTCAAGGCGAACGAACTGTTGATCAAAGGGAGAGTCCAAGGTTGGACGGAAAATATTCCTTGAGTCGCTGGATATGCTGTGATTCATAAAAATAGACCGAGACGTGAATTTTCACGTTGGTAGAAAAAGTTTTGTGTGGTGTGTCATGTTCAAATCGCCAATAGTTCTGGGTATTTTTTCTCAGAAAAACATTAGTAATATTAGTCTCGAGCAGGCGTTCTCCAATTCAGGGAAGAACACTGGAAATCTTTTTTTAGTGAAAGTTTATATCGTAACTTGAATGGTGCTTCGATGGGGCATCTTGGTTTTACAGAGGCAAACGTAGAAGACAAAGATTGCATTGTCCTCGCTGCAGCGAACTGGCTGGATTCGACCACAGATTTCAGTGCGCTTTATGAAAGGCTGAGGAAAACTAACAAGCCCATTGTTATTGTTGGATTGGGCGCGCAG
Source organism: Rhizobium lusitanum (assembly GCF_014189535.1). Lineage (NCBI taxonomy): Bacteria > Pseudomonadati > Pseudomonadota > Alphaproteobacteria > Hyphomicrobiales > Rhizobiaceae > Martinezella > Martinezella lusitana. The sequence continues at coordinate 266,077 of NZ_CP050307.1, forward strand.
TCTTCACTGAATTCTGAAATTCCTATCTTGAAGGAAGGAACGGTAAACCTCCTAAAATTGATTGCGGAAAGGTCGGCCTTAGTTTCCGTGCGAGGGGAATTTTCAGCCACTGTGCTCGAGAAATATGGGATTCGGAATATAGCAGTTACCGGATGCCCATCATTGTTGCTTTCGGGTTCGGAGGCGCCCGTTCTGAGGCCATTTAAAAGGGAATTGGGTGGTCAAATCGTGATAGGTGCAACACGTCACGGATTTGAGAGCACTGATTTACTTCAGCTCCATTTGTATCGTCAGGCTTTAAAGTTCGGTTTGGATCAAATCCTGCAGTCTGAACTCGCTGATATGTATTTTTCATTGGGTAGGTTGAACAATCGAGATATTTTAACTCGGTCTTCCACCGTCGTGCGGGCATTGTATGGCGATAGTGAAAGACGCGTCGCTCAGTATCTTTCTCAGAAGGCTCATGTTTTCTTTGACGTGTCGGAGTGGCTGGCATTTATGAGCACTCGATCGATGTATGTTGGTACAAGATTGCATGGGGCGGTTGCGTCATTGCTCGCAGGAGCGCCGGCGACACTTATTGTTCACGATTCCCGAACTCTTGAATCAGCACGTGTGCTCAACATCCCCTTTGTTCGAGGCGATGAGATCGATCTCCGAAAGGACATTGCGTTTTCAGATTTTTACAACGAAAAGAAATTAAAAGCTTTTTCAAATGGTTATAGAATATATAGAGAGAGATTTGAGGATTTCTTCAAAAGAAATTCCCTGTCGTTTTAGGGTGCATTGGGCAGCTTAATTACCCAATGGATCTTAAATTAATACTGATGCTATCGTGGACAGATTAGATGGTGCTGCGTCCTGCGAGCCAAATTGTAGCAATGATAAACGCATAGAACCGATGAAGGGTGGTGATAGCTGTTCTCTCGTGAGATAAGTGACGGGAATGTATCGGCATCTGTCATCTATTGAGGATTTGTTGCCAGATGGCTCTATCTGTATCCGTTCCAAAGCGTCATCCGCTCATTAATGCTTTAGTTACCAAACGAGATGTGATGAACGCTGTGATTTTGCGCGACATGCGGACACGGTTTTTTGGTCACGGCTTAGGCTTCCTTGTAGTGCCCCTTTGGCCCTTTGTGCATATGTCTATACTTATTATCATTCATTCCGTAACAGGAAGGGTTCCCCCATACGGAGATAGTACTCCCGTTTTTTTTGCCACGGGTCTTATCCCTACGCTACTCTTCGTATATGTCTCCCGATTTATGGTCTTTTCGCTCATGCAGAATCGACCAATGCTGGCATTTCCAGTTGTGCAGGTCTCCGACATTGTTATGGGCCGTGCATTTCTTGAGATTATAGCGGCGTTTGCTACACTTTTATTAGTACTCGTTGTATTATGGGCTATGGGGCAGAACCCTTTTCCAAATGATATGGAATGGGCAGTTTGTGGTTATCTGTCTACCTTGTGGCTGGCCTTTGGCGTTGGATATTGTGTTGGCATTATGTCGATGTTTTTTCCAATGATAGTTACTGCATATAACTTGACCGTTATAATTATATATATCACATCCGGCTCGTTATTTGTTGCTTCAGACTTGCCAGGGAGCTTTTCATACTATCTATCATTTAATCCCGTTCTGGAGTGCGTCGAATGGATGCGCTCTGCGTTTTACGAAAACTACAGCGATAAATTAGTTAGCCCCTTATATATACTTTCATTTGCTACAATTTCTCTTTTGTTAGGTTTAAGCTTGGAACGCGGCTTTAGAAGAACAATGCTTGAGGGGAAGTGATTTAGGAGTGGCATGGACGGGTTCCTGTTTGGGCGAACGCTTTACAGCCAGCGCGAGTTGATGACGTGATTATTCCTAACGTTTGAACTTAGTAGGCGTGATTGTTACTCGTGTAGCTGGCATGCCCCCGCAGGATGATCCGGGTTTAATGTTAGTGCATACTGGGCTTGAAGCGCTTGGGGTTGGTGGTCCAGCTTGGAGCGTTAGCCTCCGACGCTGGTGAGGCTGTTTTGGCCCACCGAAGTAACTGCGCCGCCAGCATATTCCGACGGCGTCAAATAGCCAAGAGCCGCGTGAGGACGGCTCTCATTGTATTCCCTACGCCAGGCTTCGATCTGCCTCCTGGCCTCGGATAGGGTTTCGAACCAATGCACGTTCAGGCACTCGTCGCGCAACGACCCGTTGAAGCTTTCGATGAAGGCATTGTCCGTGGGTCTTCCCGGTCGAGAGAACTCGATGCGGACTTTGTGGTGATACGCCCAGAGATCGACCATGTGACCGGTAAATTCGCTGCCGTTGTCGGCAAACAGCCGGTTCGGAGCATTGCGTCGCCGGACCAACCGATTGAGAACATCAACGACATGCTCTCCACGCAATCGCTGGCCGACCTCGATAGCCAGTGCTTCACGCGTATAGACATCGACCACCGTCAATGCCCGGAACTTCTGCCCGTTCATCGTAAGCGCTGTTCTGAGGCCATGGCGGCTGAAGTTGATGCTTCCTGCTATTTCGTGAGCTGGTGGGCAGCTAGGCTCTCTGCTTCTGCCAACGCGGCAGTTTTGGTTTTGAAGGGGCCGACATCGTTTTCTGCCGTGTCAGGCAACCACTTTGGAAGGAACCACCAGCCTCCAGGGCGATAGCTGAAACTGCTTCTCACTGAGCCGACGTTCTTGGCGAAGAACCAGCCCGAGTCGATTCCATCCTGCTCCCATGAGATGCTCTGCTCTGTCACGGCACACTCCACGCCTATTCTATTGTCGGGAGAAGCTTATCGACCCTGTACGACCAGGGCAATAACTCGTCGATCTGACTGTTGGGGTGGCCATTGGCGATCCTGGTAAGCACGTCGGTGAGATAGCCAAGCGGTTCGACATCATTGAGTTTGGCGGTCTCGATGAGCGATGCGATGGTCGCCCAGTGCTCGGCCCCGGCGTCGGAGCCCGCGAAGAGTGCATTTTTCCGATTGAGGGCAATTGGCCTGATGGATCGCTCGACTGTGTTGGAGTCGATCTCGATACGGCCGTCGTCGATGAACCTGGTCAGCCCATCCCAGCGCGACAGGGTGTACCGGATCGCTTCGGCCAGCTTTGTCTTCTGGCTGATGAGGCCGAGCTGTTCGGTGAACCAGGGTGCAAGGCTGTCGGTGATCGGACGGCTCTTCTCCTGTCTGATGGCACGACGGTCATCTTGCGTCCGGCCGCGTATCTCGTCTTCGTTTCTGTAGAGTTCGGCAATGCGGCGCAGCGCCTCGGTGGCAATGGGTGCGGGTCCGGCTGCGGCCAGCTCGTAAAAGCGCCGACGAACATGCGACCAGCAGAAAGCCAGAGAGACGGTGTTCTTAGCAGCCAACGGGCGATAGCCGCTGTACCCGTCGACCTGGAGAATGCCGACGAAGCCTTCGAGGTGCGCCATCGGGCGCTCGGCCTTGCGATCCGGTGCGTAGACATAGACGACACCTGGCGGATCGTCTCCCTGCCAAGGCCGGTCATCGCGAGCATAGGCCCAGAGTTGCCCGGTCTTGGTCTTGCCGCGTCCCGGATCGAGCACGGGGGCTGTTGTCTCATCGGCAAAGAGCTTGGAAGATGTCTTCAACACGTCGAGCAGCCGTTGATGAACGGGCCGCAGATGCCAGGCGGCGCGTCCGACCCAATCAGCGAGCGTCGAGCGATCAAGGTCTATGCCTTGCCGCTTGTAGATTTGCGCTTGGCGATATAGCGGCAAATGATCGGCGTACTTGGAGACCAGAACCTGAGCGACGGTTGCTTCGGTCGGAATGCCGCCTTCGATCAGCCGGGCGGGAGCCGGAGCCTGGACGACAACATCCTCGCAGGCCCGGCAGGCATACTTCGGGCGGCGAACAACCAGCACCCGGAACTGGGCCGGAATGATGTCGAGCTTCTCGCTGACGTCTTCGCCGATCCGATGTAGGTCATGGCGGCAGCCTGGGCAGGCATGATCATCGATATCGACGATCATCTCTATGCGCGGCAAGTGGGCTGGTAACGAACCCCGGTTCGTTCGGCGTTTAGCAATGCGTACCTGACGCACAGCGGCCGAGGCTTCTTCCTTCGCTTCCAGACCATCCGCCTCGACCTGTTCGGCCTCTTCCAAGCCCAAGAGAAGCTGATCCTCGGGAAGCGTTTCGGCGCGGCGACCAAAGCGGTGGCGCTGCAATTCCTTGATGATCTGGCGTAGGCGGGCATTCTCTGCCTCGCGCGAAAGCACCATCGCTTTCAGCGCGTTCAGGTCATCCGGAAGCTCGTCCGCCCTTATCGTCATAGATCGACAACAGCATATTTTGCCGCCCAAAACGAGATGTTCGATACAGCTGATTCAATTGGTCGCGGCGGCTATCCGGCCTGAACAGGTGTGCGCGTTTCGCTTGGCGCATGCACGCGTTTCCAGTTCAGCCCCTCGAATAAAGCCGAGAATTGTGCGGATGTCAGATGTATCGCGCCGTCTTGCATTCGCGGCCAATGGAACTCGCCATCCTCAAGACGCTTGGCGACCAGGCACACGCCGCTGCCATCCCAGAAGATCAGTTTGATGCGGTCGGTTCGCTTCGCCCTGAACACATAGATCGTTCCGGAGAACGGGTCGGCTCCCATCTCGGCCTTAACCAGTGCAGCCAACCCCTCCGCACCTTTGCGGAAGTCGACAGGCTTGGTGGCGATCATGACTTTCACCGCGCCGGACGGACCAATCACGATGAGGCCTTCATGGCCGCAATGACGGCTGCAATCGTCGAGGCGTCAGCGCCAGACGCAATCCTGATTGTCGCACCACCGATCTCCAGCTCAATCACCGCGTCGCCATGAGCCTTCCTCGGTGAACGCGCTTGCCGTACCTTCTTCGGCGCGGGCATGTCCTGCGCGACGATAACCGCAGGCGCAAACATTGGTGCTTCGTCCGGCAATGTATCGAGCGGCCTGCGGGCAAGCCGTCGCCACGTGAACAATTGTTGCGATGCCAGCCCATGAAGCCGAGCCACCGAGCACACCGTCACGCCGGGCTCATAGCTTTCCGCAATGATCTGCGCCTTCTGCTCGTCGCTCCATTCACGACGACGACCACTACCAGTAAAAACCTCGAACCGACGAACCGGCTCATCATCCTTGGTTTTAAGCGTAAGCTCTGAAATCGGCATATGTCCAAACCCTCTTTCCAGGCTCAACATCGTCAATCACAAGCTGATCCGGAAGGTGGGGTCAAAACACCGCTTACCGTTCATCAGTTGGTCGTGGATGAAGTCGAGGGCCCAGGCTTGATTGGGGCCGGTTGGCAGAACCTTGTTCTCCCGGTGGCTCGCCATCCTGCGACGGCGTGGCCGTTTCGCTTTCAAAGCAAGGCCTTCCTCGCGATAGAGCCGATAGACGAGGTTGCGGCCGGCAGACCAGCCCTCACGCTTCAGCATGATATGAACCCTTCGATAGCCATAGCGGATGCGGGTGCGGACAATCTCATGCATCCGCTGGCGAAGCTCCGTGCGGGGATCCCGTCGCATCGGCTTGCGCTGGGTTGAACGATGTTGGCGTGTCAGGGCACAGGCCGACGCTCGCTGTAGCCGTGACACGCCGTCACATAGGCAACAACCTGTTTCATGAGCGCTGGCCGGGAAACTTTTTTGACAGCACATCCTGCAACACAGCCTTATCCAGGCTCAGTTCCGCCACCAGCTTCTTCAGCCGCGTGTTCTCCTCAAGCACTTGTTTCAGTTCCCGGACCTGATCGGACTGAGGTCCCCCGTATTGCTTCTTCCAACGATAAAATGTCTGTTCCGATGTTCCAACCTGACGGATCAGGTCGGCGCCCGGCAAGCCAAGCTCAGCCTGCTTCAACATGGCGACAATCTGCTCGACCGAAAAACGCTTCTTCTTCATGACAAATTCTCCATTCGCTCAACAGGAAAATCCGCCGAAAAACTAACAGAAAAACTGGACCACGTTCACCATGTCACCTCAAAAGATGCCGAGGCTCTAATCGCAGCCGGATGAAATTTCAGTGGCAGGTCACAGTTTGAAGGATTTAGATCAAACCAATATGCGGCGTGGGATTGATGGTCTGTCGGCGCTGGTCGAAGCGGTGATAAAGGAGGCGCCTGAGTCTGGCGCGATCTTCGACGTCCGCGGCAAACGCTCCGATCGGATCAAGCTTCTATGGTGGGCTACAACGGCATCCATCGTCTGAAAGTATTGATCTAAGATTGCATTCGGATAGTCGACGCGGCGGGATCCGGTCTTCCCGAGTTCTTTTCTAGGGAGGCACTTTCAGAAGATCCTTGTAAGGGTGGAATTTCCAAAGATACCTCTAGTAACTGCATGAGGCCGCTTTTCCGATATTCCTTGGAATCGACTCTGCCTCTTTGAAGGATCGCGAGGAGAAGGTCGTTCGCCACGGTTCCATCCGACAAGCGGTCGTCGCCCGTCACTTCCAACCTTATAAATATCTTAGGCATAAAAATCGCCACCATTAATTGCCGTAGTATCAATTCGTAATTGCTTACGAACGCGCGCCAGGTTGAGTTTACATCATGCAAAAGAGATTTCCAATGTCCATTAATATTCAATTGTTATAATAGTTCCGTTGGTTGTGATGTGTGAATATTTAAATCGCGTCGAGGATGAGAATAGGTATTGCGGAGTTATTTGGAGAAAGTTTTTTAAGTACTTCTTAGAAATTGGTATCTGGTTGAAAGGTGCGCTGAGGTTGATGGCAAGAAATTGCCTAGGGGTTACGGATGCCTGCCGTTTGGCACCAACCGTATTGTAAGAAGAGCTGGTCATGGCGCTGTACAATCAGCTCACTCACATTCCGAATACCCTTTGATAACCCAGCATTGAAATAGTAGTGATGGCCAAGATGTGCTTCCCGATAAGCTGCCCTACATGCTTAACCTTCGGCAAGTCGCACAAGGGTGGTTTCAATGAAACGTAGAGTTTTCGTTCAGGGCCTGCCCTCCCCACAAGACATGATCGCCTGTTATGGGTAGTTGAGTTTGGTTTGTCCAGAAGCTCGCGGCGGTCGAAATAGTTTTCTGAATTTTTCCTAATGATGCTCAATCGGTGAGGGACATATAATTTCCGATAAGTTGCCCTAGATGCATAACCTGACCTTTGGTTTGGCCGCATAAGGATAGTGGCGATGAAGCGGAGAATGTTCGTTCAGGGCTTAGCGCTCTCGGTGGTGGCATCGCGGGCCTTTGGCCAAGATAACTCATTGGGAGCCCCTCCCGTTCGCACCGACCAGAAAACAAGCTGGTCGGTGCTGGATTTTCAGGGGCAGTCATTCAGAGCCAAGCTTGAAAATGCCGTTAGGGAAGCGGCTGGATCGGGGATCAACATCCAATTGCCGGGAGGAGCGCCCCACGACCTCGACGCACCCATAGATGTCTTATCTCAGGATATCGTCCGGGTCGCTATATCGGGCGAGGGAATGGCCTCTACCGTTATTCGGTGTGATGGCGTTGGGATCTCGCTGAACGGCGCGCCTGGCTCTCAGTATTCCTTCAAGGGGATATCGTTCCTGCCGCAGCGGGAGAACCAGGGGACCGCTCTCAAGCTGGAATGGGCAAAGGCTGTCGTCGGGAAAGGATTCGCCATCGACGATGTCGGGTTTGGCTCTAATTCTCTAGGTGATAAGAATTTCTTCGCTCGCGGACTTGAGATCCGGAACAAAGGGACTGGACAGATCATTGGGTGCTGGTTCAATGGCCTCTCGGACACAGATCCGCAAGGTGACGGGCTGGTGTTGGCATCGTCGAACGATGTCGTGATGACCGATACTCATATGTACAATCTTGCCTACGCGTGCCGGTCAGACGGCGCGACCAGCTTGGAAGGGTTCAAGGTCCACGGCTGTTATATGGTACGCGTTGGGCATGGCGTCTTCTTCGAGGCGAAGCCAGTTGGCCTGCCGTACATCGAAGTGGCGTTGAGCCACATAAACGCTTGCTATGAGGCCATCCACGTCAAGGGCTATAGCCAGGTCAATGTTGTCGACAACCTGATCTATGGCCGGAATGATATAAAAGCTGACGCAGAACAGACCGACATTTTTCTCGATACGTGCCCTTCAGCAACCATCGCCCGCAACAAATTCTATAGCGGCACGGATAAAGCGAAAGTGACCAAGACCGCGATTAAGGCGGTTGGTTCGATCCGCAACGGCAACATCTCAGACAATCTCGCGAGCGAAAGGACGATCTTCCTCGATATCGCCGACAATGGGGTCAATGGAGCTGAGGATATCGTGATCTCGAAGAACCGCCCAGAGCGGGACTTGAAGGGCAAATCGACCGTTTCGCAGATGTACCGCTTCACCAATAGCCCTTTGCACAAGCGGATCACCTGGGAGGCTTTCGACACCGAGCTTTCCACGATCGGCTCTGTCGATGGACAGACACAAGCCGGCGCCGGCAAGTGGCAAGTCGTGCCGTTCGTGCCTGATCAGAACGCCGCAGGTTTAGGGATCGATTTCAAACCGTCCGATCAGCCAGGAGAATTCACTGTCCCGGCCGGCGTGACCGAGGTCGATATCGAGAGCCGCGTTCATCTCAAGGGCTCGCAGCAAGGCGGCTGTGACCTGAGGATCATGGTCGACGGCGGTGGCGGCTTCAAGGAAGTCGCGTTTGGCTCCACGTTCGGCGACGAGGTGAGTGTGAGCGCTGAAACCAATGTTCTGCCTGTTGCTATCGGAAGCCGTATTCGCGTTGAAATGAAGGCTGGGGCCGGTGGCATTGTGGATGCATCGCCGCAGATGACGAGAGTGATATTCACTCCGAAATGATGCCAAAACCCGATGCTGAATGTCGGAAGGGTGCTTCAGTCTCGGCCAAACCGCCGGCTCACAGGAAAATTTCAGGCCAGTCGAGCTTGGGAGATGAATTTGTGGACATCGTTGTTCAGGATTAACGGTAGGAACCTGTCGATTTTTTCATCGGTCCAGTTCCACCAGGCGATCTTCTGAAGAGCGGCGGCGATATCCTGGGGATGTCGCCGTTTGATTATTTTCGCGGGGTTTCCGCCGTGGATCTCATAGGGAGGCACATCCCGAGTGACGACCGATCCGGCTGCGATGATAGCGCCGTCACCAATTGTTACTCCAGATAAGATTATTGATCGGGTGCCAATCCAGACGTCACTACCGATCACCACGGCTCCTTTCGCGGTATGATCTTCAGCGTCTCGTGGCGCCCCTGGCCAATAGGGGGATAAGTAGGCAAAGGGGTAGGTGGTGGCCGAATTGTAGGAATGGTTCGCCAGAATAATCGTCACGTCGGGACCGATCGAAGTGAACCTACCGATCTCCAGCGGGGCATAACCTTGCTCAAGCACGGTGGGTTCGCCATAGGTGTGATCGCCGATTGACCAGCTAAAGTGTTCAATTTGCCTCGCAAAATGTTGGCTCGTACCAGGCCGAATTGCGATTATCGGTCCGGTTCCTTTTGCTTGAAAGCGCAATCGGATACTGGGTCGTGGAATGAATGTGCCTTCAAAGACGACTTCCGGCTCTACATTTCGGTTTAGGCGCGCGGTTAGTGTGCCCTCGCTATCGTACAATCGAATTTCAGCATTCTCACAGCCCCAGGCAGACAGGTTAATACTTTGATAGCCATATATATTTCCGTCTGGCATCAGCTTCAGATTTTCCGCGTAGACGTTTCCCGCAACATGTGAGTAAGTCCAGATGTAATCGCTAATCTGCTCTTTACTAAGGTCTTCCATATATTCCTCCGGGATCGCGCCACGTTGAGTGCGGAACCTCTGTCTTGCTTTCGCAATTTCGGATTCCCAAAATGCCAGCAATGCAAGACCGCCGCCAGAGCAACGAAAAATCTCCACAAAGACACTTCATTGCGTCTGAATGAAATCACCTAGGCTCTAGGGTAGTTTATCGGAGATTATATGTCCGCTATGACTTAAAGCCACAAGAGCGTTGATGATGCCTCCTATACCAATTGAAGTTGAAGTTAATCTCAATGCGGGTATGAGAAGCGTTGTTCCTACTTGCTGCTGTCTGGTTACCAATTTCCCTCTCACACATTGCGTAGAGTGCTGTGTTAGTGCGCTTGGGCCACTGTTCCACCCCTTAAAAATTCACGGCATACGTCACGTCAACCCCCATTCTAGACACCCCAGCTTACTTTCCGGTACTCTCCCGCCCGACCACAATCATCTCGGACATACAAACACCCCAATGAAAATCGACATCCAGCCAAGCCAGCCAGGCACCGATGATCGTCCTTTAGCCACTAATCATGGTCGCCTCGGCACGCGGTTGCGGCTTGCCAGGCAGACGCTTGGGATGACGTTGAAGGCGCTGGCGACGGCTGCGGACTGTTCGGAGAGTTTGCTTTCGAAGATTGAAAACGGCAAGGCGTCGCCCTCGTTGCCGATGCTGCATCGGCTGGTGGAGGTGCTGGGCACGAATATCGGCTGGATGTTCGAAGAGGCGGATGGCGAGGAGGGGATCGTCTTTCGCGCTGGAACGCGCCCGTTGATCGGGCTTGATCCTCTGCGGCGCGGCGAGGGCATCTCGCTTGAGCGCATTATCCCTTATTCGCCAGGTCATCTGCTTCAGTGCAACATTCACCACATCGAACCGGGCGGGGAGAGTGCCGGGCCGATTCAGCATGCCGGCGAGGAAGTCGGCTATCTGCTTGCGGGCTCGATCGAACTGATGGTCGGTGAGAAGACCTTCAAGCTTTCGATCGGCGATTCCTTCGTGTTCAGGTCCGAACTGCCACATTGGTACAGAAACGTCGGAACGACGCGCGCCAGCATATTTTGGGTCAATACGCCGGCGACATTCTGATCGTCCGATAGGATAGATGCGGAGCCTCTACGCCTTTCCGGCATGCGCTACACGAAGTCAAATTCAAGAGACTTGACAATCATTCAAGTCTCTTGAATTATGCCCCCGCTGATAATGCCAATGAGCCCGGTCACGGGCCTTTCCGCAAGGGGAACACATATGCGCCTTTCTAGATATGCAGCCGGTTGCGCTGCAGCCGCAGCTTTGACGCTTGCTTTCGGCTCTGCATCCGCTTCCGCCGAAACCTTCGCGCTGGTGACCATCAACCAGCAAGCCCTCTTCTTCAATCAGATCAATGACGGGGCGAAGGCCGCAGCCAAGGCTGTCGGAGCCGATCTCGTCATTTTCAACGCCAATAACGTGCCCAGCGCGCAGAACGACGCCATCGAGAATTACATCACCCAGAAGGTCGACGGCATTATTCTGGTCGCTATCGACGTCAACGGCGTGAAGCCGGCGATCACGGCGGCCAAGAAGGCCGGCATCCCGGTCATCGCCATCGATGCGCAGATCCCAGATGGCGATAACATCGCCTTCGTCGGTGTCGACAACACCAAGGCTGGTGGCGACATCGGCAAGTTTTACGCCGATTACGTCAAGAGCAAGATGAGCGGCTCGGCCAAGATCGGCGTCGTCGGCGCGCTCAATTCTTTCATCCAAAACCAGCGTCTCGACGGCTTCAAGAAGGCAGTCGCAGACAGCGGCGAGAAGGTGATCTTTCTCGACACGGTCGACGGCCAGAACGTCCAGGACGTGGCGCTCAGCGCCGCCGAAAACCTGATGACGGCCAATCCCGACATGACGACGCTCTATGCGACCGGCGAGCCGGCACTTCTTGGCGCGGTTTCGGCCGTCACAAGCCAGGGCCGGACCGGCGACATCAAGGTATTCGGCTGGGATCTGACCAAGCAGGCGATCGAAGGCATCGAGCAGGGCTGGGTCACCGCTGTCATCCAACAGGATCCGGCCGGCGAAGGCAAGGCTGCCGTCGAAGCGCTTGACAAGGTCAAAAAGGGTGGGACGATCGACAAGATCATCAATGTTCCGGTGACCATCGTCACCAAGGACAATGTCGATAAGTTCAAGGACATGTTCAAGTAAGCAGCCCGAATGTGCGACCGTGGCCATTGAGCGGCCACGGTTTTCGCCACATCCGCATAGCAGAGACTTTTTCTCAGGTGGAAACGCCATGAACGACGACATCTACCGCGTCAAGATGACCGGTATCTCCAAACGCTACCAGACGATCCAGACACTCGATAATGTATCGCTGACCTTGAAGCCCGGTGAAGTTCTCGGCCTCGTCGGTGATAATGGTGCCGGTAAGTCGACCTTGAGCAAGGTCCTCTCCGGAGCGGTCATTCCCGATTCCGGATCCATCGAAATCGATGGAAAGACCGTAAGCTTTGCATCTCCCGCGGATTCACGCGCAGCTCGTATCGAAATGGTCTACCAGGACCTCTCGCTCTGCGACAGCGTCGATGTGGCCGGTAATATCTTTCTCGGTCGCGAGCCCCGGCGCCGCCTGCTCGGCCTTCCGTTTCTCGACAACAGGAAGATGCATGACGAGGCGCGTGACATGCTCGACCGGCTCGGCATCGTCATTGCCGATACGCGGCTGAAGGTGGAAAACTTGTCTGGAGGCCAGCGTCAATCGATCGCGATCGGGCGGGCGGCCTCGTTCAATCCCTCCGTGCTGATCATGGACGAGCCGACGGCGGCGCTTGCCGTCGCAGAAGTCGAGGCGGTGCTCGATCTCATCAAGACGGTCAGTGCCCGTGGCGTCAGCGTCATTCTCATTACCCATCGCCTCCAGGATCTATTCCTTGTCTGCGACCGCATCCAGGTCATGTACGAAGGGCGCAATGTCGCAGAACGCAGGATTGAAGACACCAGCATCGAGGAGGTCGTCAATCTGATCGTCGGCCGCAAATTCCAGGCACGCTCGGCCGGCCATCGCAAAGACCAGGGAGCTCAGGCATGACGACGTCCTCTTCTACGGCACATGCGCCCGTTGCGGCGGCACCGCACTCGCGCATCCATAAAAGCAGATGGCGCGACAAGGTCATGAGCAATGGCAGCATCATTTCGATCGCCCTGTTCTTCCTTGTCGTCTGCGTGTTCTTTTCCATCTATACCAGCGCCTTCCTGACGACGCCCAATCTGTTGAATGTCGTTCGACAGTCGGCACCATTGCTGATCGTTGCCGCCGCCATGACATTCGTCATCACCACGGGCGGAATAGACCTTTCCGTTGGGTCGGTGCTTGCCTTGGCCGCCACTCTTTCTGCGGCGGCGCTGCAGGCGGGCATCGCCTGGCCGCTTGTCGTCGTGCTGATGCTGCTTCTCGGCGCAGCCGTTGGTGCCTTGCAGGGCTTCTTCATCGCTTATGAGCGCATTCCGGCATTTATCGTTACGCTTGCGGGGCTCTCGGTCGTGCGCGGTCTGGCATTGCTGATCACTGCCGGCTATTCCATCCCCGTGGACGCGGAGAGCCCGTTTACGGCAATTGGCAGGGCCTGGTTTCTAGGCGTGCCTGTTCCGGCGTTGATCGCGCTCCTTGTCTTGGTTCTCGCCTATATCGTGTTCAATCAGACGCCGTTCGGCCGTTATGTGACCGGCGTCGGTGCCAATGCCGAGGCGGTGCGCCGCGCCGGCGTCAACACCCGCTTCGTCCCCCTCTGCGTCTATATGCTGTCCGGTACGGCGGCGGCCCTTGCGGGCATCATTCTCGCAGCCCGGCTCGGCTCGGGATCCTCCAACTCCGGACAGGGTTTCGAGCTCGACGTCATCGCTGCGGTGGTTCTCGGTGGCACGAGCCTGTTCGGCGGGCGTGGCACGATCCTGGGCACGGTTCTTGGCGCGCTGACTGTCGCCGTCATCGCCAACGGGCTGATCCTTGCGCATATGTCGCCGTTTCTCACGCCGATCGTTACCGGTGCCATCATCCTGATTGCGATCTGGCTGAACTTCCGGATCTTCAAGGGTGCCGTCAGGAGCCGATGAAGCATGGATCATTTGTTTGAAACTTCACCGCCGGAGCGGGCGCCGATCGGCATTGCATCCGGTACCGCCATGACGGTTCTGGGGCCGGTCTCGGTCGACGATCTCGGCATCACGCTCATGCACGAGCATATCCTGCTTGACGGTGCGCGGACCTGGAAATGCCCCTGCCATCCTGATGAAAGGCTGATTGCCGAGCAGAAGGTCAATATCGAGATCGTCGGCGAGTTGCGGATGAATCCCTATATGAACCGCGACAATGTCTCGCTGGACGATAGTGATCTGGCGCTGGCCGAGCTGAAGAAATTCCAGGCGCTCGGCGGCCATACGGTCATAGAAGCGACCAATATCGGCATCGGGCGCGACCCGGAAAAGCTCGCGCGCATCTCACGCATGTCCGGCATGAAGATCATCATGGGCACGGGGTTCTATCTGGAACATACCCATCCGGAATGGTTGAAGGGTATGGACCTCGACGCCGTCACGGAGTTCATCGTCAATGATGTTGGCGGCGGCGCCGAACAGCCCGATATCATGGCCGGTATCATCGGCGAGGTCGGTGTCAGCAAGGATTTTACTGCCGAGGAGCTGAAGTCACTCCGCGCCTCTGCCCGTGCTTCTCGTATCACCCGCTTGCCGCTTACGATCCATCTTCCCGGCTGGGAGAGGTTGGCGCATAAGGTGCTCGATGTCGTCGAGGAGGAGGGGGCCGATCTCAGGCACACCGTCCTTTGCCACATGAACCCGAGCCACAACGACCTCGCCTATCAGAAGAGCCTGGCCGAGCGCGGCGCGTTTCTTGAATACGACATGATCGGCATGGATTATTATTATGCCGATCAGGACGCGCAATCACCGTCGGACGAGGAAAATGCCCGTGCCATCCGGTCGTTGGTCGATATGGGCTTTGTCGACCGGTTGCTGTTGTCGCAGGACGTGTTCCTGAAGATCATGCTGACGCGCTATGGCGGCTTTGGCTACGGCTACATCCTCAAGCATTTCGTGCCACGGCTGCTGCGCCATGGTGTCGAGCAGGCGGCCATCGACCGCATGCTCACCGACAATCCGAAATCCGTTTTTTCCGCCGCTTGACCGGCCAAGAAATCTGCATTGCAAGGAGCATACATGTCCAAGAAGAAGATCCTTCTCGCCGGGGAATCCTGGGTATCCACGGCAACCCACATCAAGGGTTTCGATCAGTTTCCAACCGTGACTTATCACACCGGCGCCGACGAACTGCTGGCCGCACTGAAGAACAGCGACTTCGACGTCACCTTCATGCCGGCGCATGAGGCGCAGCGCGATTTCCCGCAGACTATCGAGGCGCTGTCCGCCTATGATGCGGTTGTCCTGTCGGATATCGGCGCGAACACGCTGCTGCTGCATCCCGATACCTGGATCCATTCCAAGACGACGCCGAACCGCCTGCGTCTGCTGCGCGACTATGTACGGGGTGGCGGCGGCCTGTTGATGTTCGGTGGCTACTACAGCTTCCAGGGCATCAATGGCGGTGCGCGTTACCGCAAGACGCCGGTCGAGGATGTCCTGCCGGTAGAATGCCTTCCCGTCGATGACCGGGTCGAGGTGCCGGAAGGGTTTACGCCCGTCGTTACGGGCGACGAGAGCCATCCGATCTTGGCAGGGCTCGGCAAGGACTGGCCGATTCTGCTCGGTTTCAACGAGGTTGTCGTCAAGGACGACGCGGAAGTCCTGGCGACTGTTTCCTCCGATTACGGCTCCCTGCCGCTGCTGGTCACGGGGCGCTATGGCAAGGGGCGCACGATTGCCTGGACATCGGACGTCGGGCCGCACTGGCTGCCGCAAGGCTTCATTGCCTGGAGTGGCTATAAGACGCTGTTTGAACAAATGCTCGCCTTCGCCACCGCCAAGGATTGATGCGCCATGCCGGTCCATGTCGTCGGCAATGTCTGTATCGATACCACGTTTCGGGTCGATCGCTTTCCGCTGCCAGGTGAGACGCTCAATGCGAGAGATCATTCGGACGGTGTCGGTGGCAAGGGCGTGAACCAGGCCGTTGCGGCCGCAAGGACCGGTGCTGATGTCCGGTTTTTTGCAGCACTCGGAACCGATCTCGCCGCCGCTTTCATCAGGGAGCGGTTGAAAGGCGAGTTTGATCTGGGCGGGTTGTCGGAAAAGCCCTTGCCGAGCGACAGGTCGACGATCGTCGTCAACCGGGATGGCGAAAACCTAATCGTCAGCGGCGTTGCCTGCGCCGCTGATTTCGACCCCTTGCGGGAGACCGGTTTTGCTGCGTTGCTCACCAGCGGCGATAGTTTGGTCATGCAGGGTAATCTCAGGGCAACGGTCACCGATGCGTGCCTTCGGGCTGCGAAGGTTACGGGCGCGACGACCATCCTCAATCCGAGCCCCTTGTCGGGTGAAGTGCCTGATCTCACGGCGGTCGATATCGTCGTCGTCAATCAGGGTGAGGCATTCGAGATCACCGGTGACCCTGATCCCGAGCGGGCTGCGCGAGATCTTCTTCGGCGCGGCGCAAAGGCTGCGATCGTCACGCTGGGTGCCGAAGGATGTCTGCTTCTGGAAGGCGACACCGTCGATCTGATCCCCGCGATCAAGATGGCCGCGGTCGATACCAGCGGTGCCGGCGACGTCTTTTGCGGGTGTCTCGCCGGATGCCTGATGAAGGGGTGGACGCTCGCGCAATCGGCGCGGCTGGCGGTCGCCGCTGCCGCTCTGGCGGTTGGCCGCCCCGGAACCTTGGAAGCCTGCCCGAGCCGGGCGAAGCTGTTGAAACTTATGAACATAATGGAGGCGGAAAGCCTATGACACCCTCCCAGAAGCCTGTCGGTCAAGCAGCTGGCGATGCACTTACCTCGCTCTTCGGCCGGACGAAGGTCGTGATCGGCGTCGTCCATCTGGCACCTTTGCCCGGCGCGCCGCGCTATGACGGCGAGGCGGTGGAAGCGATCTATCAACGCGGCCTCGACGACGCCAAAGCCTATCTGCATGGCGGCTGCGACAGCGTCATCGTCGAAAATCACGGCGATATCCCTTTCTCGAAGCCCGACGATATCGGGCCGGAGACCGCAGCCTATATGTCGGTCGTGTCCGATCGCATCCGCCGTGAGCTCGGTCGCCCGATCGGCATTAACGTGCTGGCCAATGCCGCTATTCCTGCCTTGTCCATCGCCAGTGCATCGGGCGCGGGCTTCGTGCGGGTCAATCAATGGGCCAATGCCTATGTCGCCAATGAAGGTTTCATCGAAGGCGAGGCAGCGCGCGCGATGCGCTTTCGCGCCAGACTGCGGGCGAACGGCATCAAGATTTTCGCCGATGCGCATGTGAAGCACGGGGCGCATGCCATCGTTGCCGATAGGCCAGTCGAAGAACAGGTGAAGGACCTGGTCTTCTTCGATGCCGACGCCGTGATTGCAACCGGCCAGCGCACCGGCCATGCCGCCGATCTCGGCTATATCCGCATGATCAAGGAAGCGGCGGGCTTGCCGACGCTTGTCGGAAGTGGTGTCACGCCGGAGAATGCCAATGACATTCTCGACATCGTCGATGGCGTCATCGTTGCAAGCTCGCTCAAACATGATGGTGTCTGGTGGAATGCCGTCGATCTGAAAAGGGTCGAGGCCTTCATCGCCGGATTGCGCCGATGAAAGGCAGGCCTAAGGTCAACGGCGAGCGCTTGCTTCGCCGGTTGAGCGAGTTCGCAGAAATCGGCAAGACAAATGCCGGTGGAGTCAACCGGCAGGCTTTGAGCAATGAAGACCGGGCTGCGCGGCGTCTTCTCGCCGATCTTGCGACAGCACGCGGCTTCAAGATCTTTCAGGATGCGATCGCCAATCTCTTCATCCGCCGCGAGGGCCGCAATGCGGCGCTGCCACCGATGCTGATCGGCAGCCATCTCGACAGTCAACCGACAGGCGGGCGCTTCGATGGCGCGCTTGGCACGCTTGCCGCTTTCGAGGTGCTGGAGGCTTTGGAGGATGCGGGCCATGAGACGGAGGCCGCCATCGAAGTCGTTGCCTGGACGAATGAAGAGGGCAGCCGCTTTGCGCCCGGTGTCATGGGGTCGATGGCCTTTGTCGGCGCGGCGCATCCTGATGATTTTCAGTCCGTGATCGCAAGCGATGGCGCAAATTTCCGGGAAGAACTGGCAGCGACGCTCGCGGCCTTACCGGAGGCCGAGATGCGCCCGCTCGGCACGCTTATCTCCGCCTATCTCGAACTGCATATCGAGCAGGGGCCTTCACTTGAGCGCGAAGGTCTGGCCGCCGGCGTCGTCACCGCCGTTCAGGGCACGCGATGGCTGACCGTGACGTTCTCGGGAAGTGCTGGCCATGCCGGCACGACCTCGCTTGCCTATCGGCGCGATCCGATGGTGGCGGCAACTGCGGCGCTGAACCAGTTGCAAATCTCGGTTATGCCGCAGGACGAAGATGCACGGCTGACGGTCGGACGGTTTTCAGTCCATCCGGGTTCGATCAATGCCATTCCGGATCGGGTGACCTTTACCGTCGATATCCGGCATCCGGATGCGGCAAGCTTGACGGCCATCGAAGCAAGGGTTCGCGCAGCCTGCGAAGAGGCGGCGCTGTCACAGCGATGCAGCGTCGAGATATCAACATCCTTTGACATGCCGCCCGGCTCGTTCTCAAAGGTCATGACGGACCGGATCGAGGCGGCGGCCCGGGCGCTTGAATTACCCTATAAGCGCATGATTTCTGGTGCGTTCCACGATGCCCTTTTCGTCGCCCGGGTGGTGCCCGCGGCGATGATCTTCGTGCCTTGTCGCGACGGCATCAGTCACAATGAGGCCGAATATGTCGAGCCGGTAGACGTCATCAATGGCGCCCGGCTGCTACTGGAGGCCACCATGGAAAGCGTCAGCTAGCCGTTCGACTGATGACCTGCTCGAGCAATAACCTGCGATCGTGTCGGTGCGCCTGAACGACCGCCGAACACTTCGCATTTGAGCGCGGCGGCGACAGAGGAAAGGCGGATCGCGTCCTTCGGCGCCTTGCCCTCCGCGATGGCAAGGGCGAAGGCACCGTGGAAGATATCGCCGGCCGCAAGCGTATCGACGGCCTTGATGGCGAGGGCAGGCCAGTGCTCGACCTGGCTACCCTCATCGTCGAACCAGTAGCTGCCGGCAGCACCGGCGGTCACGCTGATGAAGGCATGGCTAAACCTTTGTTTCAGACGCAGGACCATCTCCGCGACATCGGTGGTGCCTGTGAGCCGCTGTGCCGCCGGCTCTGAAAACACGATATGGCTCGCCGCGGGCGCCAGTCGTTCGACAATGCCGTCGGGCGCGACATCGCCGTCGAGAATGGCGGGCTTGCCGGCATTCCTTGCCGCTTGCAGGACCTTCAGTGCAAGCGCCGGCCAGCGGACATCGACCAGCACGGCGTCAACGCTCGCGATATCGTCCGCAGTTACCGCTTTCACCGTCTCATGCAGTTTGGGATCGTAAAAGGGCACGATCAGCCGTTCGCCGTCGTCATCGACCAGGATCGTCGAGAGCGCCGAGCGCGCGCCCTGAACGCGCAGCATGCCATCGGTGACGATACCGGCTTCTCCGAGGTCGCGGACAATCCGCTCGCCGGTCTCGTCGTCTCCCACTGCGCCCCACAGGCTTGCCTTACCGCCAAGGCGGGCGACAGCAAAGGCAGCACTTGAGGCCATACCCTCAGCGATCTGCAGCATCTCGTAGGGCAGGACTTTTCCCTGGCCTGACGGCAGTGTGTGGACGCGAAACAGCGTGTCGAGAACGGCGGCACCGACGCAGAGGACGTGTCTTGGCGCGCCTGCCGGCGGATCGAAAATCGAAGAAGACATCAGAGCCGCTTGCCGCTTACCTTGTCGAACAGATGCACACTGCTTGCATCGATCGCGATACCGACCGTGTCGCCGAAGCGGATGTCGAGCCGTTCGCGGAAGAGGCAGGATATTTCCTGGCCGCTGCAATCGAGCTTGGCGTAAATTTCCGAGCCAGTGCCCTCGACAATCTCGACCCGTCCCGAAATGCCGCCAGTTGCCGCGCGGATATGTTCCGGCCGGATGCCGTAGACCAGCGGTTGCCCGCCATATTGCGAAATCGGCAATCCCTCCGGCAGAGGCAGGATAAGTCCCTTTTCGCTGCGGAATACGCCCTCTTCGATCTTCCCGTCGATAAAGTTCATCGATGGCGAGCCGATGAAGCCGGCAACGAAGAGATTGGCGGGTCGATCATAAAGGTCGAGCGGGGCGCCGATCTGCTCGATCAGGCCACCGTGAAGCACGACGATCTTGTCGGCCATCGTCATCGCCTCGACCTGGTCATGCGTTACATAGATCGTCGTCGTGCCGACGCGCTGATGCATGGATTTGATCTCGGCGCGCATCTGGACGCGAAGCTTGGCATCAAGGTTGGAGAGCGGCTCGTCGAACAGGAAGACCTGCGGATCGCGCACCAGCGCGCGGCCCATCGCGACACGCTGGCGCTGTCCGCCGGAGAGCTGGCGCGGAAAGCGGTCGAGCAGCGTCTCGAGACCGAGAATGCCGGCCGCCTTCTCCACTTTCGCTGAGATCTCCGAAGGGCTGGCTTTTCTCAGCTTCAGCGCGAAGCCGAGGTTTTCGGCAACGGTCATATGTGGATAGAGGGCATAGTTTTGGAAGACCATGGCGATGTCACGATCGCGTGCGGGCAGATTGCTCACCTCGCGTGCGCCGATACGGATCTCGCCGTCGCTGACCTCCTCCAGGCCGGCGATCATGCGCAGCAAGGTGGATTTGCCGCAGCCCGACGGGCCGACGAGAACCACGAATTCGCCATCGGCGATATCGACGCTGATATCATGGATGACCTTGACCTGGCCGAAGCGCTTCTGAATGTTTTGTATGTTCACGGGTGCCATGATTGGATCCTGTTCGAAAGGGAGTTCAGCCGCCCTTGACGGCGCCGGCGGTCAGGCCGGCAACGATCTGTTTCTGGGCAAATATGGTGAGAACCAGCACCGGCAGCGTCACGATCAGCGCTGCCGCCGCCAGCGGCCCCCAGCTCACCTGTTCGAAGGACAGCATGTTGTAGACGGCAACCGGCAGGGTGCGCGTCTCGCGGCTGGCAAGCACGATGCCGAAGACGAAATTGTTCCAGGAGAAGATGACCGAGAGGATGAAGGCGACGACGATCCCCGGCTTGGCGATCGGCAGGGCCACCAGCCGGAAGACCTGCCACGGCGTCGCGCCGTCGATGCTGGCGGCCTCTTCCAGTTCCATCGGCGTCGTCTCGAAATAGCCGATCATGATCCACACGACGATCGGGACCGTCACGACGAGATGGATAATGATCTGCGGCCAGAGCGTGCCCAAAAGGTTCAGCCATTGGAAGAGCAGGAACAGCGGAATGAGGAAGGAGAGGCCGGGCGTCATGCGGGCAATCATGATGACGACCGCCGACTTCTCCGCCTTCAGCCGCGCGATGCCGTAGCCGGCGGGAACGCCGATCAGCAGGGCGAGTAATGTCGCGGCCCCGGTCACAAGAATGGAATTCCAGAAATAGAGGAAGAAATTATTCTCCTCGAAAACCTTGACGTAGTTCGACCAGGCGAACCGTTCGGGAATGAAGATCGGCGGATAGGCGCCGTTATCGATCTCGTATTTCAGCGAAAGCGAGATCATCCACAGGAAGAACAGGACCACCGGCGAAATCATCACCAGCGCCACGAAGAAGAGACCGATTTTGTCGAGCGTCTTGCGTTTCATCATCGTGTCTCCGTGTCCGACCAGTTCGCGCGCTGTCTCGCCATCAAGAGGACGAAGGAGAGCGCGACGATGAGGATGAAGAAGACGACCGCCATGGCCGAACCGTAGCCTATGTCGTAGTAGGAAAAAGCGGTGTTATAGAGGTAGATATTGATCGTTTCGGAGGCCGTTCCCGGCCCGCCCTGCGTCATCGCATAGATGATGTCGAAGCTCTTGACCGCATCGATGCTGCGAATGATGACGGCGATCATCAGGAAGGGCGCGATCATCGGCAGGGTGAGATAGCGGAACTTCTGCCACACATTGGCGCCGTCAATCTCGGCGCTTTCATAAGGTTCGCGCGGGACGGCGGCGAGACCGCCGAGCACGATCAGCATGACGAGCGGCGTCCATTGCCATGTTTCCACCAGCACCAGCGACGGGATGACACTGATCTGGTTATAGATCCATTCCTGCGGGCCGATGCCGATGAAGGACAGGAGATAGTTGAGCACGCCGAGCTGCGGATGAAACATCATCGTCCAGACGAGTGCGATCGCCACAGGCGTCGCCATCATCGGCATGACGAAAATTCCGCGCAGCAAGCCACGCAACGGGAATTGCGCATCGAATATCAAGGCAGCGAGCATGCCCAGGAAGACCGGGGCGATGACGGAGAGGCCGGTATAGAACACCGTATGCCACAGCGCCTCCCAGAAGCGGAGGTCGGTCGCCAGACGGGCGTAGTTGGCAAAGCCCGCGAAGCTCTGGGATTGTCCGAGCGTCCAGCTATTCACGCTCATCCATAGGGTGAAGACCCACGGAAAAACGATGACTGCGGCGATGACCACCAGTGCCGGGATGACGAAGGGCCAATAGTTGGGAACAAGCCCTCTTCTGGGCTTACTCCTCTTCTTGACGTCGGTCGTCGTGGTATTTTCGATGCTCACGGACGCCATCACCCCTCGCTTCGTGCCAGCACCGGCTCAAACTGCGCGGTTGCGTTCTTCAGTTCGCTCGCCGGATCGGCGCCGCCGATCATGTTGGTGAGACCGACGCCGTAGATGTCGCGGAACTCGGTGACCGGAATGATGACGGGCAATGCCAGCTGCGACACCTTGCCGGAGCCGACCACGGCATCGAGCCAGGCGCTTGGCATGGTAACGCCCGCCCGAACCTTCTGATCTTCAAGAATGGATTGGCGGAAGGGCACGCCTGCGCCGGCCTGCAACAGTCGAGCACCCATGTCATGGGATATGACCCATTGGCAGAAGAGGTATGCCGCTTCCTTCTTGTTGCTGGCGGCCACCACGCCGATACCGTCGCCGGTGGTTGCGGCGGCTTGCGCTTTCGGGCCTTTTGGCATGACACCGTAGCCGACCTGGCCGACGACGCGGGATTTTTCAGGATTTTCAATGGGCGGCGCAAAGCCTACGCCATCGAGCCACATGCCGATCTTGCCTTGAAGGAAGGCGGACTGGGATTCGGCCCAGTTGAAACCGGAGATGCCGGGAGGTGCCGACTTGGTCATCAGCCGCTGATAGAGCTTGGCTGCCGCAATTGCGTCGTCGGACGTCGTGCGCAATTTCCCATCGGGCCCAAGCGGCGTCGTGCCATGCCCCAGCATCAGTGTCGTCCACACCGGCGTATTGGCATTCTTCAGGCCGCGGGCGACGAAGCCATAGGTCTTGGTCGACGGATCGGTCAGAGCTTCGGCGGCATTGGCCATGTCGTCAAAGGTCTGCGGATAGGCGAGCCCCTTCTTCTCGAAGAGCGCCTTGTTCCAATAGACGATCCAATAATCGACCGAGAACGGCAGCGAACGAAGAACGCCGTTGGAATCCTTGGCGAAGGTCAATCCAGCTTCCGCAAAGTCGCTCTCCGTCAGCGATGGGTCGGTCAGGGAAGGATCTTTCAGGAACCCGCTGATGTCAGCGAGCCAGCCGCCCTTTTCGAACTGCCGCTTCTGAACGTGATAGCTCAGATGCACCACGTCGAAGCTCGGCTTTCCGGAGCTGAGCTCGATTGTCGTCTTCTGGCGCTGTTGCTGTTCCGGCGTGGCTTCGGCATTCACCTTGATGCCGGTCAGCGCCTCGAATTCGGCAAGGTTCTTGAGGATGATTTCGCTGCGCGGGCTCTTGACCAGGTTGACCTCCAGCGTGGTCCCTGAAAAGCGCTTCCAATCGACGGCTGCGGATGCGGTACGCACGCCGAGAAGGCCCGCTGCCCCCAAGGCTGCGGTGCCCGCCATGAAATGGCGGCGTGTGGGATTGATGAATGACGATGACATGTTGTTCCTCCTCCTTTGGCCGAAAATCTCCTCATTCGCGGCCTGTTTCATTCAAATCTTCAATGCGCGGTCTCTTGCCCCGTTGATGTGCAAAACGAGAGATGCGACGGCATCTTCCGCAGACCGTCTTTGGATCGCCTCAAGCACCTGCAGGTGCTCGTTCATGACGGGGCCTACATGTCCGTTGATCCGGAATCTATCCTGGCTGATCAGCCGCATCTTGATAGAATTGACGCGGTAGGCGTTCGAAATAATGGTGTTGCCGAGCGCGTCGATGAAGGCATCGTGCATGCCCCAATCCACCGATTGCGCATGGACTTCGAGTTCCGGCGACGTATCGCCGGCCTGGATGGCATCGGCGATATCGCGGTGCTGTTTCAAGAGCCCGGCAACCGTTTCGTCAGAAGCCGAATGGGTGAAGAGAGCGACGGCTTCTTTTTCGAAAAAAATGCGGAGCTGGAACGCCTCGCGGATCAGATTGAGATCGATATGGGCGATCTGCAGACCGCGCTGCGGCACGGTCTTGATCAGGCCCTCGGCTTCCAGCCGCGGAATAAGCTCACGGATGGCGCCGAGCGGCAGGCCGGTCAGCTCCACAAGCCTGCGCTGCGAGACGAATTCACCGGGCCTTACATCACGGGCAAGCAGATGGTGGGTAAAGCTTGCATAGGCTTTTTCCCGCAACGTCGGCTGCTCGTTCACGCCGTCCATTCGTCCCCCTCCCTGTCCGGTTCGATTAGGCTGCCTTGGATCTGAAAAGCGCATTGAACGCGCCGGCAAGGTGATTCCGTCCTTCGCCGGATATTGAAACCAGCGGCGGGCGAACTGCAAGCCAGATTTCATCTCCAGAGCGTTGCGCCACCATGACCTTGACGGCCGCCGTCACCGGAAACTTCAGCAATTCCAGGACAAAATCCTCGACGCGAGGATCATCCTTGCCTTCTTCGGCCATGAGCCGGACTTCACTAGGCAAGAAATTCGCCATGCCTGAAATCGCGCCCTGGCCACCCAGCCGAACGCCCCGAGCCAAATGGCGCTCGTCGCCTATCAGGATGATGAGATCGCTATGTTCCTTCAGCAGGGCCTCCGTGTAAGGCCAATCGCCGGAGGAATCCTTGACGCCGGTGACAACGCCGGGAAAGGCGCTGCGCAACCTGCCGATCAACGCCACGGAGAGCGGCACCATGGTGACGGAGGGAATATTGTAGACGATGATGTCACGCGCCTTGTCCGCGAGCCGCGCAAAGACTGCCGAGAACCAGCGAAACAGGCCCTCGTCGCTGACGTTCTTGAAGTAAAAGGGCGGTGCCAGCAGAATATTCCGCACGCCCTTGGAAAGGGCCGATCCGGCATGTGCGGCGGCATCTTCGACAGAATCCGCCATAACCCCGACGATGATGCGGTTCGCAGCTATCCCTGCGCCCAAGAAGGCGTTGAGCACCTGTTCGCGCTCCTGCGTTCCGATGGAGGATCCTTCGCCAGTGGTGCCGAACAGGGTGACGCTGGAGCATCCCGAGGCAAGGCTCAATTCGGCCTGCTTGATCATCGGGCCAATGGCGATATCGCCGTTGCTGTCGAAGGGCGTTGTGAGCGCGACCGAAAGGCCAAATTTCTGCGACAAGTTCCATTCCTCCCAAATGTGTGGTTAGTACATACAGACTAACATGTTAGTTGTATAGCCTGAATCTTGTGCCCGTGCCAAAGCGTGAAAAATGTCGCGGAGAAAGCCCACCCAAGACAGGTCTGATGTCATCGTGCACCTTGATGACAGGCGGGTTGATGTTACGATGCCGGGAAATCGCAGCCGGCGGCGACATCCTTTCAAACCCTGCAAATGCCGCTCTTCCCACAGCCAGGAATGCCCAAATGCCCAAGCCAACGAACGATCAGATCGACGCCGTGCTTTCTCACGTCGATCAGACGATAGACCAGAGCCTGCAACGGCTTTTCGATCTCATCCGCATCCCCAGCGTCTCCACTGACCCCGCTTACCGTGATCATTGCCGCCGGGCGGCCGAGTGGCTTTCGAGCGATCTGGCCAGCATCGGCTTCGATGCATCGGTGCGCGACACCACCGGCCATCCAATGGTTGTCGGCCATGAGAAACGGGCTGTTGGGCCGCATGTTCTTTTTATGGCCATTACGACGTCCAGCCGGTCGATCCGCTGCCGCTTTGGAAGACCGATCCTTTCGAACCGGTCCTGCAGCCATTGGAAAATGGAGATACGGCAATCGTCGCGCGCGGCGCCTCCGACGACAAGGGACAGCTGATGACCTTTGTCGAGGCTTGCCGGGCATGGAAATCCGTGACCGGAACACTGCCGATCAAGGTCAGCATCCTCTTCGAAGGGGAAGAAGAGGCCGGCAGCCCCAGCCTTGCTCCCTTCCTCGACAAGACCGCATCCGAGCTTGCCGCGGATACGGTGCTGGTCTGCGACACCGATATGTGGGACCACGACACGCCGGCGGTGACGACCATGCTGCGCGGCCTTGTCAGTCAGGAAATCGAAATCACCTGCGCCGATCGCGACCTCCATTCCGGCATGTTCGGTAATGCCGCGCGCAATGCGCTGCAGGTGCTGTCGGATATCGTTGCCAGCCTGCGCACGCGGGACGGCGGCGTGGCGGTCGCCGGTTTTTATGATGGCGTCAAGGAGTTGCCCGAGGCCGTCAAGGCGCAGTGGAAAAGCCTGCCTTTCGATGAGGATGGATTTCTTCGCGACATCGGCCTGTCGATCCCCGCGGGCGAGAAGGACCGCTCCATCCTCGAACAGGTCTGGGCCCGGCCAAGTTGCGAGATCAACGGCATGAGCGGCGGTTATACCGGCGAGGGCTTCAAGACGGTCATCCCGGCGAAGGCGAGTGCCAAGATCTCTTTCCGCCTAGTCGAGGGCCAGGATCCGCTTGCCATCCGCGATGCATTCCAGGCGCATGTGCGGGCGCGCATTCCGTCCGATTGCTCGGTCAGCTTCAAGGAGTATGGTCTGGGGCCGGCTACCACCATGCCGCTCGATAGCCCGTTTCTGCGCAAGACGTTGGAAGCGTTGACCGTCGAATGGCAGCGCGAGGCCGCTCTTGCCGGCACCGGCGGTTCCATCCCGATCATCGGTGAGTTCAAGCGCCGGCTTGGCTGCGATGCCCTGCTGGTCGGCTTTGCCCGTTTCGACAATCGCATCCACAGCCCGAACGAGAAATACGACCTTTCGAGCTTTCATAAAGGCATTCGCTCCTGGGTCCGCATCCTCGCGTCCTTTTGTGAGATCGAGCAAGCGGCGTCTTGATACCGGTGAGCGGTTCGTAAACGCGGCGCCACTTTCCTGAAAATCGACAGGGAGCGACCGACGGATTTCCGTCGGTCGGCCGTTAGAGTCGAAATGCGTCCATTCGCTTTTGAAGGAAAAGACAGACCTATTGGATATATCGCAAGCATATGGCCAGAGGTCTCCGGGTTTGATCGACAGGCTCGAAGTCCTTGTCATCGGCAGGGAACAGGCGAGTTGTATGGCCGTTGCAAGAAACCCGGATGGCGGCGATTGGCAATGATTGGGGATCGCTCACCCAAAAACGGTGATCCGGACGAGGATCTGCTCGGCCGCGTCGCGGCCGGCGATGTCAAGGCAACCCGCGCCCTGATATCACGGCAGTTGCCACGCATTCTGGCCGTCGCAACGCGCATGCTTGGCGATGCGAGCGAAGCCGAGGATGTGGCGCAGGAGACATTCCTGCGGGTCTGGCGCAACGCCGGCGGCTGGCAGCAGCGTAATGCACGCTTCAGCACCTGGATCCATCGCGTCGCGATCAATCTTTGCTATGACCGCTTACGCCGCCGCAAGCATGTGCTCGCCGAGGATCCGCCTGATGTTCCCTATGAAGGTCCCGCGCCGGATGCCGGCCTGTTAAGCGAAGACGATCCGAACAGGCGCGTGGAGCGGGCCATGCAGATGATCGCGCCGCGCCAGCGGGAGGCGATCATTCTGGTTTACTATCAGGCGATGTCGAACGCGGAGGCGGCCGCGATCATGGAGATCAGTGTGGACGCATTGGAAAGCCTGCTCGCGCGCGGAAGGCGCTCGCTGCAAACGCTTTTGTTGAAGGAGCGGATCGATGACTGAACCTGTCGAGACGGCCATGAGTGCCGAGCGATTTGCCGCCCTGGCTGCGGCATATGGCGGCGTGATCGATCGGTGGCCCGAAGGGGAGCGCGCCTCGGCCGAGATCTTCGCAAAGGCTCCGGCGGGAGCATCCGCACTCGCGGCCGCCAGCGACCTGGATCATCTGCTCGATGCCTATGCGCTGAAGGCGAGGAATGACGGTCTCGGAGATCGGATTCTCACTCGGCTTACCCGGAGGTCCCGGATGCGCAAATGGTTTCGCTTCTCCTCCGCCGGTCTCGGCCTCGTTGGCGTGGGCATTGCCGGCGCTTTGGCGGGAAGCATTGCAATCGCCGTTCTGGCGCCAAACGTAACATCCGACACGACCGTCGCCACGGACCGGACCGCTACGGTTTTCGGCGATATCGGAACAGACGAGAACGCGACACAGGACACCCAATGACAGAACGCGGCTTTCGGATATTCGTCCTATCTCTATTGGTGCTGAACACCTTCCTGATCGGTGCGCTGGCGGGTGGTGGGCTCACCTGGATCAGCAGCACGGAGACCCGGGTCGAGACGCTGCCGTTGGCCGGCGAACAGCTTCCCGCCGGACAGAAAAAGCCTTCCGTCAGGCGCTGAGCGACGCGCGCAAGGCTGAGCGGTCAAGTGTGTTGGAATCTCAGCAGGCGAAAATAGATGCGGCCTCGCTTCTGGGGCAGCCGACCCTGGATACGGAGGCGCTGTCCGCGGCACTGGCGAGAGCCCGCAACGCCGATATGGGCTTGCGTGCGAAGCTCGAGCAACGGGCCGTCGATTTTGCCGCCACGCTATCCTATGACGAGCGCCG
Organism: Rhizobium lusitanum; assembly: GCF_014189535.1. NCBI lineage: Bacteria > Pseudomonadati > Pseudomonadota > Alphaproteobacteria > Hyphomicrobiales > Rhizobiaceae > Martinezella > Martinezella lusitana. Next base: position 294,859 of record NZ_CP050307.1, read on the forward strand.
TGCGCTCGCGGAAAGCCTCATCCGCCGCAGCGTCCCGAAACCCGCTGCCGCAAAATGATCACACTTGCCGGCCGACGGATCGGCCGGTTGCCTGCGTTTAAACGGATAGTTGACGCAGGAGTTGGCAAGGACATGACGCAACCGTCAAATGACGTTTATGCCGCAATCGCCCTTTCGCGGTTTGGGCTAGGTGCCGACAGTAATGGCATTGCCGCCATAGGATCGGACCCACGCGGCGCATTGCGGGAAGAGATCACCGAACGTTTTGCGCCCGTGCCTGTGGGTGTGGAACTGAAGCCCACTTCCGATCTTCTCGTGGCTCTCTATGATTTTCAGGAGCAGCGCAAAGAATTAAGAGCGCAGCCGGTCGCAGTTGCTGCACCTCCGGTGACGGCCAACCCGGGTCTGCAACCGGCGATGTCGGGTGGCGACATGAAAGCCGGCCAACCGTCGGCAGTGCCAAAAACCATGGCAAGCCCGCCGCCAGCTGCCGCGCCCTATCTTCCGCAACAGGTTTTCCTGGCCGAGGTCGACGCACGCTTCAACGGCACCATCCACCAGCCGTTGATCGGTTTCGGCGAACGACTGGCGATGTTCTGGGCGAACCATTTCGCGGTTTCGACATCGAGCGGGGAGGAGGTTCATATCCTGGCCGGGGCATTCGAGCGGGAAGCCATTAGGCCCCATGTCTTCGGGCGGTTTTCAGACATGCTACTGGCCGTCGAGACCCATCCGGCCATGCTGACCTTCCTTGATAACCGACAGTCGATTGGGCCGGATTCCAAGGCGAATGCGAAGGGAAAGCGCGGGCTGAACGAAAATCTCGCCCGCGAGACGCTCGAACTCCACACGCTCGGCGTGGACGGCGGTTATACACAGGCCGACGTGACCACGCTTGCAAGGATCATCACCGGCTGGACGGTCGTACGTGATCAGTCGCCACTTGGTGCCTCCGGCACCTTCGCCTTCAATGCCAATGCCCACGAGCCGGGTGACCAGACACTCCTGGGCCTTACCTACGCCGATAATGGCTTCGGGCAGGGCAGGGAGGCGTTGCACGACCTCTCGCACCATCCGGCGACGGCCAGACATATCGCCACGAAACTCGTCCGGCATTTCGTTTCCGACATGCCGCCGCCGGCGCTCGTTCAAAAGCTTTCCGCGACATTCACCAAGACCGATGGCGATCTCTCGGCGGTCTATCTGGCGCTGCTTGGGTCCGACGAAGCCTGGGACACGAAACTGGTCAAGATCCGGTCGCCGCTCGAATTCGTCATCGCGCTTTTGCGCGCCAGCGGCGAGAAGCCGAAACCCAATGTCATCGTCAGTGCCTTGGCCGCGATGGGACAGCCGTTCTGGGCGCCGTCCGGACCGAACGGATTTCCCGACACGGTCGATGCCTGGGCGTCCGGGCAGGGCCTTAGCACACGGATGGATGTCGCCAATATGATCGCCAACGCGGTGCCGTCGCAGGTCGATCCCCGTCGCTTCGTCTCCGATAGCCTCGGACCGCTGCTTTCCGAAGAAACCTTGCAGGCTGTTTCGCGCGCGGAAACCCGTAGCCAGGGTCTTGCGATTGCCTATCTCTCCCCCGAATTTCAGAGGCGCTGATCATGACCTGTGAACTCGTAACTCCCACCCGCCGTGCCGTCCTCGGAGCTTCGGGCGCCTTGTTCGCCTGGGCATTTATCCCGCGCTTTGCCCATGCGGCCGGCGGTCGCGATCCACGCTTCATCACCATCATCCTGCGCGGAGCTCTTGATGGTTTGACCGCGGTCCCGCCGGTCGGCGATCCGGATTATGAATCCCTGCGTCAGTCGATCGCGATGACGACCAACGGGCCTAATGCGGCCCTTCCGCTGGACGGTTTCTTTGCCCTGCATCCCTCCATGCCCAATTTCAACCGGCTTTATCGGGCGGGACAGGCAGCCGTCGTCCATGCCAATGCCACGTCCTATCGCGACCGCTCGCACTTCGACGGCCAGGATGTGCTGGAATCCGGCTACGAAGCGCCGGGCCGCGTGGATTCCGGCTGGCTGAACCGCATGCTCGAAGGTCTTCCGCAAGGCGACAAGGTTGCGTCCGGCGGCAGCAATCTTCGCGGGCTTGCCGTCGGGGCGAACGCTCCGCTGGTCATTCGCGGCAAGGCGCCAGTTCTCGGATGGTCGCCGTCGAGCCTGCAGCCCGTCAGCGCCGATCTTCCGCCCCGGCTGATGGATCTCTACACCCATACCGATCCTCTTTTTGCAAACATACTGGCCGAGGGCATTGCCACCGGCAAGATCGCGGCGGGGGTTGATGTCAAAGCTCGCGGCGGCCCGGGCGATCCCGCCGGGATGGAGCAGATGGCAAGAGGGGCTGCACGCCTGCTCGCGCAGGACGACGGACCGCGTGTCGCCGCACTCGCCTTCGAAGGATGGGATACGCATGCCGGAGAGATCGGCCGCCTGACGCGGCTTCTGACCGGGCTCGACAATTCGCTGGCGGCATTCGAACAGGAACTCGGGCCAAGTTGGAAGGACACCGCAATCGTCGTCGCAACGGAATTCGGGCGTACCGCGCGGATCAACGGCACTGATGGTACCGATCATGGCACTGGCACGGCGGCCTTTCTCGCGGGCGGTGCGATCAAGGGTGGACGAGTCATCGCCGATTGGCCGGGGCTTAAGCAGCCGCAGCTGCGCGACGGCCGCGATCTTGCCGCCACGACAGATCTGCGAGCTGTGATAAAGGGCATCGCCGTCGACTTGCTTGGCGCTTCCCCTGCCACATTGGCCCGCGACGTCTTTCCGGGATCGGGCTTCGTGGCCCCAATGAAGGGGCTGATTGCTTGATTATCCAGTAAGCCGTCGCGCCATCATGATGTCGTCAATTTCCCTGCCATCATGCACGACCCCGCCGGGAATTCTGCCGAATTCCGAGAAGCCTTCCCGGCGATAGAAGCCGATTGCCTTCGGATTTTCCGCGCTGACGACCAGTTCGAGCTGCACAATGCCCTCGCTCAGCGCGTAGGCAATCACGGTATCCAAGAGACCTTTCGCAAGGCCCATGCCCCTGAGATCTTTGCGCACATACACCATAATCAGCGTGGCGCGATGCGCCATCTTGCTTGATCGTTGACGTAGCAAGCCCATCACCCCGACGGGCTCATCGTCTCGAAACGCCACGAAAACGGGATCAGTCAGTCGCTGGCGCCATTCCTTGTCGGACAGAACCTCCCAGTCCTCCGCGCTGCTCGCAAAGGAAGACGGCTCGACACGAAGGGCTTCCAGGCGAATGCGCCGGAAAATGTCGAACTCGTCGGCGCCGATATGCCTGATCGTTATCCCGTTTCCACTCAATTTTGCCTCCCCCGATGCCGATTTCATCACTATAGACGGCTGAAATGAAAGCAAGACTGTCAACATTCCCCAGGCCGTAAAAGCGATGCCATCAGCCAGGCGGATGGTTGCGAATGCAGGCTTTGAAATGGTTGGGAGAGACTTCCCTTGGGCGCGCTCGATCTAGACCTGCCTTGCAGGTGAGGCCTGGAGGTCCAGTATCAAGCGCTCGATATAGCCGGCGATAACGCCGACCATGTCGAAGGAGGTTGGTTCGCGCAGCCACAGCATCTGCAAGCCGTCCATCATGGCGATCACCTCGGTAGCGATCGCCGAACAGTCGACATCTCGCTTCACGTCGCCCTGCAGAACGCCGGCCTGGAGCTTTGCCGCGATATTCGCTTGCAGCTGTTGCGCGCGAATGCCGAACCAGGCCTTTGCAGGATGGTTCTGTGTCAGGCTTTCGGCATTAAGGATCGCAAAGGCACGCACGACCTCCGGAATGCCGGTGTTGTATTTCGCGACCTGGATCAGGCCGAGCAGGAAGGTACGCCAAGTTGCCTGATCGATGTCGATCGCGGCGGTGCTCTCAAGATCCCGCTTGTCGAGGATCGCCAACAGTAGGTCCACCTTGGTCGGAAAGTGATGCAACAGGCCGGGAAGGGACAGGCCGACATCCTTGGCGACGTCGGCGATGGCGGCGCTCTGGTAACCTTCCCGGGAAAAGCGGTGCATGGCGGCGGCGAGGATCGCCTCACGTCGCGAAGCGCCCTTGGCGGAGTTGCGCCGCCGTACGCCTTCGCTTTGAATTTCGGTGCCCGGCCTGATGGTCATTCTCTCTTCCCTGGATTTCGTTCTGTTCTAGCGCAATTTGTATGTGCCGGCCAACCTGCAGGTACATGTCTCTTGACTCTTTAAATAGACTGAGCAATCGGTAGGTTTAAGAGTGGAGGATATCTCATGACCATTGCACATGCCAGTTTCGGCAATGCGGATGCCCATCAATCGGGCGCCCCGACCAAGTTTGTCAGCATTCCGTTTATCGTCGGCTTTGCGCTTGCCAATCTCGGTTTCTTCATCGCCGTGATGACGCCGATTGCCGTCACGCTTGCCATTCGCGTGAGCGCGCTCGATCCGGTCGGCAAGGGCGCCAGCCTCGGCGCGATTCTCGGTAGTGGCGCACTGTTTGCTCTGTTCGCCAATCCGATATTCGGCCAGCTTTCAGATCGCACACGCTCCCGCTTCGGACGCCGCAGGCCATGGCTCATCGGCGGCGTTATCATGGGCAGTTTCGCCCAACTCGTCATTGCCTATTCGTCGAACCTTCTGATGATCGGCATTGCCTGGTGCGCTGTGCAAGTCGCCTACAATGCGATGCTTGCGGCTCTGGTTGCCATCGTGCCAGATCAGGTGCCGGAACAGCAGCGGGGCATCATATCGGCACTGGCCGGCATGTCGGTCTATGTCGCCTTGCTCATCGGTAGCGCGGTCGTTTCGCTGACGGGGACGGGCAGCAACGCCATGTTTCTGGTGCCGACCGCGATCGGCCTCGTCACCATCCTGGGCTTTGCTCTGCTACTGGACGATCGCCCCACCCATAGCGAGCCTGCACCCGGCGGCAACCTGCTGGGCGAGCTGGCTGCAAGCTTCTGGGTCAATCCGGTCAAGTATCGTGACTTTGGTTATGCTTGGCTCAGCCGCTTCCTGGTGTTCTTCGGCTTTGCAGTGCTGACCTCCTATCAGGTTTATTATCTCACGGACCAGCTCGGGGTGGCAGAGGCTGGCATCGGCCAGACCATGTTCTTCTCGATCTTGATCACGACCTGCTGCGTCGTCGCCTCCTCGATCATCTCCGGCTATCTTTCCGACAGGACAGGCCGCCGCAAGCCCTTCGTGTTCGCCGCTGCCGCCACCTATGCGCTCGGTATTGCCGTGATCATGATGGCGCCCGACCTCAACATGTTTTTCGTCGGCGTCGCCATCTCCTCGGTCGGTTTCGGCGTCTATTATGCCGTCGACCAGGCGCTCGTCGTGGATATCCTGCCGGATCGCGAGACGAACGCGGCAAAGAACCTGGGCGTGCTCAATATCGCCAATGCTGTTCCGCAATCGATCGCGCCGGCCATCGCGCCGATCGTGCTCGCTATTGGCTCGGGATCGGGACAGAATTACACGTTGCTCTATGCCTTGGCGGCGGTCAGCGCCTTCTTCGGCGCGCTGGCGATCGTGCCGGTTCGTGGCGCGCGTTGATAAGATCAATATTTCGGGCGGCAACGCCTGCCTGATGGTCCCGATCGGACCGTTTAACATGGGAGGATCCCCTATGATTGACGATATTCTCGACAAGATGACACTCGAGGAGCAGGTGTCGCTGCTCTCGGGCGCGGATTTTTGGACGACTGTTGCGATTGAGCGGCTGGGCGTGCCGAAGATCAAGGTGACTGACGGACCCAATGGTGCACGCGGCGGCGGGTCGCTTGTCGGCGGTGTCAAATCCGCCTGTTTTCCGGTGGCGATCGCGCTCGGAGCGACATGGGATCCGGCGCTCATCGAGCGTGCCGCCGTGGCGCTCGGCGGACAAGCCAAGAGCAAGGGCGCGTCGGTGCTTCTGGCCCCGACCGTCAACATTCACCGCTCTGGCCTCAATGGCCGTAACTTCGAATGCTATTCGGAAGACCCGGCGCTGACGGCCGCTTGCGCCGTCGCCTATATCAATGGCGTGCAGAGCCAGGGCGTGGCGGCCACGATCAAGCACTTTGTCGCCAACGAGTCCGAGATCGAGCGGCAGACGATGTCGTCCGATGTCGACGAGCGGACGCTGCGCGAAATCTATCTGCCGCCTTTCGAGGAGGCGGTGAAGAAGGCCAGTGTGAAAGCTGTCATGTCTTCCTACAACAGACTGAACGGCACCTATACGAGCGAAAACCCCTGGCTGCTGACGAAAGTCCTGCGCGAGGAATGGGGCTTCGACGGCATCGTCATGTCCGACTGGTTCGGTTCGCACTCGACGGCCGAGACCATCAATGCCGGGCTTGATCTGGAAATGCCGGGGCCTGCGCGGGATCGCGGCGAAAAGCTGGTCGCTGCAGTCAGGGAAGGCAAGGTAAAGGCGGAGACGGTGCGCGCTTCGGCACGCCGCATTCTCCTCCTTCTCGAACGCGTCGGGGCCTTCGAAGAAGCACCTGATCTCACCGAACATGCGCTCGACCTGCCGGAAGATCGCGCGCTGATCCGTCAACTCGGTGCGGAAGGCGCGGTGCTTCTGAAGAATGACGGTGTACTGCCGCTTGCCAAATCCTCGTTCGACCAGATCGCCGTCATCGGCCCCAATGCGGCTTCTGCACGCGTGATGGGCGGGGGAAGCGCGCGGATTGCCGCGCATTATACGGTGAGCCCGCTTGAGGGCATTCGTACAGCGCTGTCCAACGCCAACAGCCTCCGCCATGCGGCTGGCTGCAACAATAACCGCTTGATCGACGTCTTCAGTGGCGAGATGACGGTGGAATATTTCAAGGGACGCGGATTCGAGGGCAGTCCGGTCCATGTCGAGACCGTCGAAAAGGGTGAATTCTTCTGGTTCGATCTTCCGTCCAGCGACCTTGATATCGCCGATTTCTCGGCCCGCATGACTGCGACATTCGTGCCGCAGGAGACCGGTGAGCACGTCTTCGGGATGACCAATGCCGGGCTGGCCCGGCTGTTGGTGGACGGCGAACTGGCGGTCGACGGCTATGACGGCTGGACGAAGGGCGAGAACTTTTTTGGCACCGCGAACAACGAGCAGCGTCGGGCGGTAACACTTGAGGCGGGGCGCCGCTATAGGGTCGTGGTCGAGTACGAGGCGCCGAAGGCAAGTCTGGACGGTATCAACATATGCGCGCTCCGTTTCGGTGTCGAAAAGCCGCTCGGGGATGCCGGGATCGCGGAGGCGGTGGAAACCGCCCGCAAGTCCGACGTCGTGCTGCTTCTCGTCGGTCGCGAAGGCGAGTGGGACACCGAAGGTCTTGATCTACCGGACATGCGTCTGCCGGGTCGCCAGGAAGAGCTGATTGAGATGGTCGCCGAGGCCAATCCCAACGTGGTCGTGGTATTGCAGACAGGTGGCCCCATCGAAATGCCATGGCTTGGCAAGGTGCGTGCGGTGCTGCAGATGTGGTATCCCGGTCAGGAGCTTGGCAACGCGCTCGCGGATGTTCTCTTTGGTGACGTCGAACCTGCTGGCCGCTTGCCGCAGACTTTCCCGAAGGCGCTCGCTGATAATTCCGCCATCACCGGAGATCCGTCGATCTATCCCGGCCGGGACGGCCATGTACGATACGCAGAAGGGATTTTCGTCGGCTATCGTCATCACGATACAAGAGAGATAGAACCACTCTTCCCCTTCGGCTTCGGTCTTGGCTACACCCGCTTTGCCTGGGATGCCCCGCAGCTATCGGCAGCTGAAATGGGGCCGGACGGTCTCACATTGACGGTCGATGTCACCAATATCGGTGACAGGGCGGGGTCAGACGTGGTGCAGCTCTATGTTCGTTCTCCCAATTCCAGGGTCGAACGGCCATTCAAAGAGCTGCGTGCCTTTGCGAAGCTGAAGCTGGAGCCGGGTGCGACCGGTACGGCGGAGCTGAAGGTCATTCCCCGCGATCTGGCTTATTTCGATGTCGATTTGGGGCGTTTCCGAGCCGATGCGGGCGAATACAAGCTGATCATCGCCGCCAGTGCGACGGACATCCGGGCAAAGGTGAGCATTCATCTACCGGTCGATCATACGATGGAGCCATAGGCTCGACTGTATAATAAGTTTGCGCCGCCGCGGATTTATCCGGGCGGCGCAAACTGCAAATAACGTTGAACGAAAGCTCCGAGGCAGATCGCCTAGAACAGGCGATCCAGCCAGCCATGCTGGTCGGGCGCCCGTCCGTTTTGAATGTCGAGTAGCGCCGATTTCAGGCGCGTCGTTACCGGGCCGGCGCCGCCGTCGCCAATCGTGAAGCTGTGCTTGCTGCCCTTGAGCTTGCCGATCGGTGTCACCACCGCAGCCGTGCCGCAGGCAAAGGCTTCGCGTAGCCGGCCGCTGGCGGCATCTGCCTGCCATTGGTCGATCGCATAGGGCTCCTCGCGCACGGTGAGACCGAGCTCGCGCGCCAGTATGATCAGGGAATCGCGGGTGATGCCCGGCAGGATTGTGCCGGTCAGCGGCGGCGTCTGGAGCGAGCCGTCATCGAAGACGAAGAAGACGTTCATGCCACCGAGTTCCTCGACGAAACGACGTTCCACCGCATCGAGGAAGACGACCTGATCGCAGCCTTCGCGGGTTGCTTCGGCCTGCGCCGAAAGGCTTGCCGCATAGTTACCGCCGCATTTGGCTTCGCCGGTGCCGCCGGGCGCGGCGCGGGTATAATTCTCGGACAGCCAGATCGTCACGGCCGAGGCGCCGCCCTTGAAGTAGGCACCGACGGAGGAGGCGATGACGCAATAGAGATAGTCGGCCGACGGCTTTACGCCGAGTAGGCTTTCGGTCGCGATCATGAAGGGCCGGAGATAGAGCGCTGCTCCGTCGGCTGTCGGTATCCAGTCGCGATCGACCTTGACCAGCGCGCGTACGGACTCGACAAAGAGTTCCTCCGGCAGCGGCGCCATTGCCAGCCGCGTGGCGGAATTACGAAACCGCCGCGCATTGGCGTCAGGACGGAAGAGCGTGGCGCCGCCATCGGGCAGACGATAGGCCTTCATGCCCTCGAAGATCTCCTGGGCATAGTGAAGCACAAGCGTTGCCGGGTCGAGATTGAACGGCTTGCGTGCCTCGATCTTCCCGTCATACCAGCCGCGCCCCTCGGAATAGCGGATAGTCGCCATGTGATCGGTGAAGACACGACCGAAACCGGGGTTCTGAAGCAGCGCTTCGCGCTCGCTGGCTGGAACGGGGTTCGAATTTCTCTCAAATACCAGGGTCTGCGGGCCGCTGTCACTCATCGTCTATTCCTGTCTATTCCTCTTTCGTGGCGGGCCGATTCCCCGCTCGCTCCTGAAGGCTGGTTTAGCCTAAATCGAGTGGCATTTGTTTGCTTTTATATTTGCTCAGCTGAAAGTTTTGGCGTTCTTCCTCTCATTTTTCGACATTTCTAGTATTTTCTGCTCGTGACGGCTACCGATTGGGCTGCCAGCAGGGAAGGAGACGCCATCGATCGTCGAGTTCCACGGGCGCTTCAAGAGGTCGGACGCACACAGGAAACGGGGTCACCCCGCCGGTCTAATGGACTTTATTCTCGTTTCCAGTGAGACCGGGCTGTGCATCCACACCGATCCGCTGAGGCATGATGCCGGCAATCTCCAGCATGAGCTTCCGGCGGATCGCGACTGCATAGTCCTCGATACTGTCTGGTGCGATCACGAAGGATCTGGGGCCGCCCATGACCTGTTGCCGAAAATAGCCGGGGAGATCCGCAGTAATTCCCGGTTCACTGCCAGCAACGGCGATGACATTGATCACATGGCCCTTTTTCATGGCCTCGTCGCGGCTTCGTTCGACCGGCAGGCCGTCATTGTTGGTGCCGTTCGAGGATATGTCGATGATCTTCCGTGTGGCGTGACCCGGCCAGCGCTCGAGCAGGAAGCTGCTGATGTCGATGGCAAAGGACAGCGAGGTCCCGCCACGGCCTCGGCGTTCGAAGCCGGTATTGCCGTGATGGAGGATAGCCTCCGCTGCAGCCTCCAGATCCTGGCGGCTACATAGTTTCGTCCATGGCAGCACCGTATCCAGGTCACCGACGCTTGCCCATTCGACATAGGTGACCGCTATACAACCCGTCATCCCGCCCTCGATCGCGGACAGGACCTCCTTGGAGCGAAGGGCGGCGGCATGGCCGTTGCGCTGAAAATCGGCGGTGACCGGATCGATCGAGGAGGACTTGTCGACGGCAAGCACGATGGCCGCATCGACTGTTTCCGGATCAGGACTGGTGGCGAAAGAGGATGCGGTGGGAATAAGCAGAGCCAATGTGCCGGCAAGAGCCGACAGTCGCCGTCGCCGGCGGTTGTGTCTTGCATCAATGGCGGGCGAGCTTGTGGTCCCCGACCGGAAAAAGTCTTGCCATCGGGTCATGACCCTTCCTCCTTGTTGTTGATTAGCCATGCTGCTGCACGAGCGTGACGCCGAGGATGAGGAAGGCGAACGAAGTCCAGTGTTCCAATGAAAGCATGGCGTATCCTCCGTTTTTTGAAGACCGCTCTCCTCACATGGAACGGTTCGAAGCGGACAGACCCGTATGGGTTGCCGCTCGCCGGAAGACGTACGCCTTGTGCGTGCCGGGACATATACGACGCCTGTCGTATTTCAGCGCAGCTGGGGGCTGATTGTGGTGGGCTGGTCAAGGGAACGATATTCAGGCGCGAGCCGTCCAGGGAGGCACGCATGCATGCTCTAACCAGCGGGCAATCCAAGGCGGACGGCATAGGCCGTGACCTCGGCCGTGCTGTGAAGATTGAGCTTGCGCATCAGGTTTTCCCGGTGCTTGCGGGCCGTCAGCGGGCTGATGCCGAGCCGTTCCGCCATCTGCCGAGCAGTCTGCCCCTGGGCGGACAGAAGCAGGATCTGGCGCTCCCGCAATGTCAGTGGAATGGGCGAAACGATTTCTCCCGTTACGGGCGTCTTGCCCTGCCGTTCGGGATCGGCGATTGCGAACCTGATCGATTTCGCCAGATAGGTCTTGCCGCTCTTCACCGCCTCAATGGCCGCATCGAGTTCCTCGGGATCGCCGTCTTTGGTCAGGTAGCCATCGGCGCCGGCCTCAAGTGCTGCCCGCACCGTTCTCGGTTCGATATTCGCCGTCAGCACGAGGATCCGCATGCGCGGCGCCAGCGCCCGTATGTCGGAGATGAACTGGATCCCGGCTACGCCCGGCATGCCAAGGTCGAGGATCAGCAGGTCGGCGCGGGTGCTGCGCACGAGATCGAGCAACGTGTCGCCATTGGCCGCCTCGGCAATGATCGACACGTTCGTCATGGCCGAGATCAGCAGCTTCAACCCTTCGCGCACGATGGCGTGGTCGTCGGCTATGATGGCGGTATAGGGGCGATTCATCTGGTTACCACTTATGGATGTGCGGCTTAAATTCTTTAATCGCTAATTTATTTGAAACAGGTTACCGATAAATCAACCCTGCCGGGAAAGGTCGTTTTTGAGACTTCGTTCGGCAAACTGGAGGGATCGCATGCAGGACGGCAAGATACGCCAGGCTTTGGTCGAGCTCCTGTATCGCAACTCCTATGGCGTGGTCGTCTCCAACATCGCCATCTCGCTTGCGGCGGCCTATATTCTGAGGGCCGCCGTTTCCTCGAATTGGCTTCTCGGCTGGCTTGGTGGCCTGTATCTGCTGACCGCGATACGCGTGCTTGCCTCCCGCCGCTTCTTCAGCCGTAAGCGAGAGCCGGGGTCGATCGCGCGGTGGGCTTGGCTCGCGGCGACGTTTTCCTGGATCTCGGCTCTCTTGTGGGGCGCGATGGGTTGGGTCGGCTTCCTTCCCGAAGAGCCCGTCGTGCTTTCCTTTACCGTCATCGTGCTGACGGGGCTGGTTTGCGGCACGGTGCCGTCGCTTTCGGCCTTTCCGCCGGCGTTGATTGGCTCGATCATCATCACGGTGATACCGATCGGCCTGCGTTGCATCCTCAGTGGTAGCGACATGTCCGGCGCCTTCCTGTTTCTGCTCGTCTCCATGGTGGCCATCAACATCTATTATTGCCGCATCACCTACCGCATGCTCCGCGAGACCGTGGCGCTGCGGCTTGAAAACGAGGAACTGGTCGTAAGCCTGCAGGAGGAACGCGACCGCGCGCAGACGGCCGATCGGTCGAAAACCCGCTTCCTGGCGGCGGCCAGCCACGATCTGCGCCAGCCGACCCATGCCTTGAGCCTGCTGGTGTCGACGCTGGCGATCCTCGGGCAGCGTGGCGATGTGGCCTCTCGCACCGCTCGTGAACTGGCGGCCAAGGCGAAAGCCATCGTCGGCAACCTCAGCGGCCTGCTGAATGCCCTGCTCGATATTTCCCGCCTCGATGCCGGCGTCGTCACGGTGACGAAAGAGCCGGTCTCGCTGAAGAGACTCTTCGCCGAACTCCACGATGAATTTGCAAGCGCCGCCGGCGAGCGCGGCCTTGGATGGCGAGTGGTGGACAGCGCGCTCTGGGTCGACAGCGACCCTATCATGCTCAAGCGTATCCTCGACAACCTGGTTTCGAACGCATTTCGATACAGCACAAAGGGGCGGGTTCTGCTCGGCGGCCGCCGCCGTGGCGCTTCGATCGAAATCCAGGTCTGGGATACCGGCGCCGGCATCCCAACGGATCAGCAGAAGGCGATCTTCGAGGAGTTCGTGCAGTTGCACAATCCGGCGCGCGACCGCACGCAGGGCCTTGGGCTAGGTCTGGCGATCGTGCGGCGAACCGCCCAGCTTCTCGGTCATCCATTGCGTCTGGTCTCGAAGGAAGGGCGTGGCTCCATGTTCGCCCTCACCGTACCCATGGCCACTTCCGCTGCCCCTGAGGCAAGGACCGAGAGCAGCAAGATTGTAACCGAGGGCACGCTTGCGATCGCGGTGATCGACGACGAACGCGATGTGCTCGATGCGATCACCCTGCTGCTGGAAACCCTCGGTTATCGGGTCTATGCCGGGCGTTCGGCGGCGGAGGCATGCCATGCTCATGCCGAGGCGTCGCTGGATGGCACAGCCCCTATCGATCTCGTCATCACCGATTATCGGCTGGAAGCCGGCACGACCGGCCTGGAGGCGATCGAAGAGGTGCGCACCCATGCCGGGCGCAGCTTGCCGGCGATCATCTTGACCGGGGATACATCGCCGGCTCGCCTGCGGCAGGTCACAGAAAGCGGCCACCTGCTGCTGCACAAGCCAGTCGATGCCGAACAGATGCAGCAGGCAATCACAGAATTATGTTCACCGCGACCGGCGGACGGTCGCGAAGGGTTGAGCAAAGGCTGAGCCATCTCATATCCCTATTGCCGACGCTTCGGCGGCGACAATAGCGCCTGCGCATTCCCTCCGAATGATCGATCTGCTTGCCTCGTGGGGATTCTGCTGGTAGTGAGCGCTCCCGCAGCTTTTGAATAGCTCAGGTATCCGGTCGCAGCCCACCCGGTCAAAACAAGGGATCATAGATTATGAAGACCATCGTCGTCTGCTCCGGCGGATTGGACTCCGTTTCGCTCGCCCACAAGGTCGCCGCGGAACAACAGCTTATCGGCCTCGTCTCTTTCGACTACGGCCAACGGCACCGTAAGGAGCTGGATTTCGCCGCCGCCTGTGCCAAGCGCCTTGGCGTGCCGCATGAGATCATCGATATCACCACCATCGGCAAGCATCTGACCGGATCGGCGCTCACCGACGACATTGATGTGCCCGATGGACACTATGCCGAGGACACGATGAAGGCGACGGTTGTTCCCAACCGCAACGCCATCATGCTGGCGATCGCCTTCGGTCTGGCTGCGGCGCAGAAGGCCGATGCGGTCGCGGTTGCCGTTCATGGCGGCGACCATTTCATCTATCCGGATTGCCGGCCCGGTTTTATCGACGCCTTTCAGCAAATGCAGAACCAGGCGCTCGACGGCTATGCCAGCGTTTCGCTCTACGCGCCCTTTGTTATGACCTCCAAGGCTGACATCGTAACGGATGGCGCTCGCCACAAGACGCCTTTTGCCGAGACATGGTCCTGCTACAAGGGTGGAGAGCGCCATTGCGGCCGCTGCGGCACCTGTGTCGAACGGCGCGAGGCCTTCCATCTCGCCGGCGTCGAGGATCCGACGGACTACGAGGATCCGGATTTCTGGGTGACGGCGACGTCGGGCTTTTCGGCCCAAGAGGTGAAGTGATGTTCCGCATCACCAAGGAATTCCACTTCTCCGCCTCGCATCAGCTCACCCATCTGGCCGACGACCATCAATGTGCCCGGATGCATGGGCACAATTATATCGTCGAGGTCGAGCTTTCTGCCGCCGAGCTCGATGCCAATGGTTTCGTCCGCGACTATCATGAGCTTGGCCCCCTGAAACGCTATATCGATGACAATTTCGATCATCGCCATCTCAATGAAGTTCTCGGACACGGCCGGGTCACCTCTGAATGTCTTGCCAAGCATTTCTACGACTGGTGCAAAGCGCTTCTGCCCGAGACATCCGCGGTCCGTGTCAGCGAGACGCCGAAGACCTGGGCGGAATACCGGCCATGAGCGAGGTACGCGAGGCCCGGATCCGCATCAGCGAGATATTCGGGCCGACGATCCAGGGCGAGGGCATATTGATCGGCCTGCCGACCATCTTCGTGCGCACCGGTGGCTGTGACTACCGCTGTTCCTGGTGCGATACGCTGCATGCGGTAGATAGCGACTACCGCGATCAATGGCGGCCGATGTCGGTCGATGAGATCTGGCAGGATGTAACGAAGCTTTCCGGCGGCAAGCCGCTGACGGTCTCGCTGTCTGGCGGAAACCCGGCGATCCAGCCGCTTGGGCTGTTGATCGCTCGTGGTCATGGAGAGGGCTACAGCTTCGCACTGGAGACACAGGGGAGCGTCGCCAAGGACTGGTTCGCCGATCTCGATACTCTCGTGCTGAGCCCAAAACCGCCGTCGAGCGGTATGGTGACGGATTGGGCCGCGTTCGACGACTGTCTGCGCTTGGCGGCGGACAAGCCGCAGATCGCGCTGAAGATCGTCGTCTTCGACGACCGCGACTATGCCTATGCGCGCGAAGCCGCCGCCCGTTATCCGCATCTGCCGGTCTATCTTCAGCCCGGCAACCATACGCCGCCGCCGCCCGATGCGGACGACGCGACAATCGACATTGACGGGATCATGGACAGGATGCTTTGGCTCGTGGACAAGGTCATGGCCGACGGATGGTTCGAAGCGCGTGTTCTGCCACAGTTGCACGTCCTGCTCTGGGGCAACAAGCGTGGCGTCTAGCACCGATGTCCCGCTTGCAGTGTCACCGATCGCGTCGGCGAGGGCCGCAGTTGCATTGGCGGCATCTCACGGCTAAGTATCTTGGTACGCCATAATACGGCTTGCGAACGATGGTCTGAGAAAAACGGCCGATGTTCGTGACAAAAGGTGATGTCTTCGAGACCGGGGTGCAGGGATGAATGATGATTTGCGGGGCGCGGCAATTCGGGTGGAGCGTCCGGCGAAAACCTTGCGCGAGCTGGCGCTCGACAAGGTGCGCGAAGCAATAGTCAACGGGTATTTTCGCCCCGGCCATCGTCTGGTGGAGCGTGATCTCTGTGCTCAGCTGGGCGTCAGCCGTACGATCGTGCGCGAAGTTCTGCGTCATCTCGAGTCGGAAGGTCTGGTTGCCAATCTGCCGAACAAGGGGCCGATTGTCGCGTTGCTCGACCATGGCGAGGCGAAGCAGATCTATGAGATTCGCGGTGCGCTTGAAGGCATGGCCGCGCGCCTTTGCGCCGAACAAGGCAATCCCGCGATCGCCGATGCCCTGGACAAATCGTTGCAGGACATCCGCAACAGCTATCGGGACAAGGATATGCCGGGCGTGCTCGCGCATACTTCCTCCTTCTACCAGACGCTGTTCAGCATGGTCGATCGCCACGTCGCCTGGGGGATCGTCAACCTTTTGACCGTCCGCATCAATCATCTGCGCTCGATGACGATCAAGACGGAGAACCGCGGCGTCCAGGGTCCGGCGCAAATGGCCCGTATCGTCGATGCCATCCGGCGCGGTGATGGGCCAGGGGCCTATCAGGCGGCAATGGATCATGTCGCCAGCGCCAGCGCGATCGCCGAGGCGGTTTTGTCCGGGCAGCAATCGGTCGGCTGACCTGTCGCGGGCTGTTCCCGCAAGACACTTCCTTTGAATCCGGAAAGTAGGCGGGCTCAGCGAGCCGACTCGCCACGCGAAATTGCGTCCGAAAACGCGCTGCCAGCTTGACACCGTACTTTGATCAATGTGACGGTATGCCATAATCAAGAATACCAAAATGGAACGTCAATGAACTGGGATGTCGCTGTGAGGTTGCGCCCTCGCTCTTGAGCGATCGGCGGGTCTATTTTAGCGTCAACGCATTGCTATTGTTACCTTTATTGAAAGGAAATCGCGGACTTTTCGCGATCCTCAGAAACCAGCTTGACAGTTTTGTATGATGGCATACCATAATATGTAATCTTAAAAGCGAGATGGCCGATGACCCTTCAAATCCGAAAGACCCTGCTGCAGATTGAAACGACGCTGATTGAGGGCGGCAAAGCGGCGGCCGTTCCGCTGAAGCTGTTTTCCGCATTGGCGGTCGTCAAGAATCCCTGGGCAGGGCGTGGTTTTGTCGAGGATCTGAAGCCCGAGATCCATGCGGTCGCTCCGGTTCTTGGCGAACTGCTGACCAAGATGATCATTGAAGCGGTCGGTTCTGGCGAGGCGGTCGAAGCTTATGGCAAGGCGGCGGTCGTCGGTGTTGACGGCGAGATTGAGCATGCCTCGGCGCTCATCCATACGCTCCGCTTCGGCAATCATTATCGCCAGGCGGTCGGCGCCAAGTCATACCTCGCCTTCAGTAACACTCGCGGCCCGGCCAGTGCGCCGATCATGATCCCGCTGATGGACAAGAATGATGAGGGTCGTCGCTCGCATTACCTGACGATCCAGACGTCCATTCCAGATGCTCCGGCTGCCGACGAGATCGTCGTGGCGCTTGGCGCCTCCGTCGGAGGCCGGCCGCATCACCGCATCGGCGACCGTTACCAGGATCTGAGGGATCTGGGGCAGGACGTCGCCAATCCCGCCGGCGTTTGACGGGGTCGGGATGTCGACAGTGGAAACCATAGCGCAACACAATGCCAATGAAGCCACAGTGAAGGGCTTGCCCCGTCTTAGGACGGCAGGTGGCACGGCCTATCATGAGGCCGGCAGCGGCGAGCCGTTGGTCCTCATCCACGGCGTTGGCATGCGGCTTGAAGCCTGGGCGCCGCAGATATCAGCCTTTGCGCGGACGCATCGCGTTATCGCCGTCGATATGCCCGGCCATGGCGAAAGCAGCAAGCTGCCGGCCGCCAGCCCCCTCGAGGCGTTTGTCGATTGGTTTGGCGGGTTTCTGGATGAAATGGCGCTCGACGGCGCAAATGTCGCCGGGCATTCGATGGGCGCGCTGGTGGCCGGCGGCAGTGCTGCCTCCTTCGGTCGTCGGATCAAGCGTGTTGCCTATCTGAACGGCGTCTACCGCCGCGACCCTGATGCGAAGGCGGCGGTTCTTGCGCGTGCGGCGGCAATCCCGCTTGACGGCGTCGACAAGGAGGGGCCGCTCTTGAGGTGGTTCGGCGATGACAGGCAAAGTGTGGTCGCGCGCGACTTGACGCGCAACTGGCTGAGCCTCGTCGATCCGCAAGGCTATGCAACGGCCTATGCCGCCTTTGCCGGTGGCGACGAGACCTATGCGGATCGCTGGCCGGATGTGCATGTGCCGTCGCTGTTCCTGACCGGCTCGGATGATCCCAACTCGACACCGCAAATGGCCGAGCAGATGGCTTCCATTACGCCGAAAGGCTGGGCCAGGATCGTCGAGGGCCATCGCCATATGGTGAATTTGACGGCGCCGGAGATCGTCAACGGATTGCTCGCCGAGTGGCTGCTAAGCGGGGAGGATGCAGGATGACGACGGAGCAGTTGGATCCCAGGGCGCTGCGCGATGCCTTCGGTGCCTTTCCGACAGGGGTCACGGTGGTGACCACGCGCGATCAGGCCGGAATGCCGATCGGCTTCACGGCGAACTCATTTACCTCGGTGTCGCTCGATCCGCCGCTTCTGCTGGTGTGCCTGGCAAAGACATCGCGCAACTTCACGGCGATGACGAGTGCGACCTCCTTTGCGATCAATGTGCTGTCCGAGACGCAGAAGCATATATCTAACACTTTTGCGCGGCCGGTCGAAGACAGGTTCGCCACTGTGGAATGGGCATCGAGCACTGCCGGCTGTCCGATCCTGGCCGATGTCGCGGCCTGGTTCGAATGCAGCCTCGAGCAGGTCATCGAAGCCGGCGACCATGTCATCCTGATGGGCCGGATTATGTCTTTCGAGAACAGCGGCCGCAATGGATTGGGCTATGCCCGCGGCGGCTATTTCACGCCGATCCTCGCCAGCAAGGCCGTTTCAGCGGCGGCGGAGGGCAATATCGAGCTCGGAGCCGTTCTGGAACGCCATGGCGAAGTGCTTCTCCTCGGCGATGATGTTCTTTCGCTGCCGGGCTGTGACGGCAAGGATGGCAGCGCGGCCGACCTACTGCGAGATTATCTGGAAGAGCTCACCGGTCTCTCAGTGACGATCGGCTTTCTCTATTCGGTCTATGAGGGCAAGAGCGACGGGAGACAGCACATCGTCTATCGTGCCTTCGCTTCGGATGGCACACCACGCAATGGCCAATTCCTGAAGCCAGACACCTTGACCAAGGCCCGTTTCAAGACGAGTTCGACAGCCGATATCGTCTCGCGTTTCGCGGTCGAGAGCCAGATCGGCAATTTCGGCGTTTATTTCGGCGACGAGACCGTCGGCACGGTCCGCCCGGTTCCAGCAAAGGCGGCACGCGCATGAAATTCTCTCTCTTCGTTCATATGGAACGCCTTGACGCCAGCCAGAGCCACAAGAGCCTCTATGAGGAGTTCGTCGCGCTGTGTGAGATTGCCGACAAGGGCGGCATGCACGCCATCTGGACGGGCGAACATCACGGTATGGATTTCACCATCGCCCCCAATCCCTTCGTGACCATCGCCGATCTGGCGCGCCGGACATCGCGGGCAAGGCTCGGGACGGGGACGGTAATCGCGCCCTTCTGGCATCCGATCAAGCTCGCCGGCGAGGCGGCCATAGCCGATATCATCTGCGACGGCAGGCTTGATATCGGCATTGCGCGCGGCGCCTATTCCTTCGAGTATGAGCGCCTGCTGCCGGGACTCGACGCTTGGGGCGCCGGCCAGCGGATGCGCGAGCTTATCCCGGCGATCAAGGGTATCTGGAAGGGCGACTACGCCCATGACGGCGAGTTCTTCAAGTTCCCCTCGACCACCTCGGCACCGAAGCCGCTGCAGGAGCCGAACCCGCCGATCTGGGTGGCCGCCCGCGACCCGAACTCGCATGAGTTCGCCGTCGCCAATGGCTGCAATGTTCAGGTGACGCCGCTCTGGCAGGGCGATGACGAGGTCGAAGGGCTGATGGGGCGCTTCAACGATGCCTGCGCCAAGCATCCGCAGATCGAGCGTCCGAAAATCATGCTGCTGCGTCACACCTATGTCGGCTCAACGGAAGCAGACATCGCGCAGGCCGCGCATGAGCTGAGCGTCTACTACAATTACTTCTTCGCCTGGTTCAAAAACGAGAAGCCGGTCAAGCAGGGCCTGATCGAGCGGATACCCGAGGAGGAGATCAACGCAAACGCGATGCTTTCCGACGCGGTTATGCGCAGCAATAACGTCGTCGGCAATGCCGAGACCGTCATTGCCCGCCTCAAGACCTATGAAGCCCTGGGGTATGACGAATATTCCTTCTGGATCGATACGGGCATGTCCTTCGAACGAAAGAAAGCCTCGCTCGAGCGCTTTATCGCCGAGGTCATGCCGGCATTTGCGGAGTGAAGCCCATGCAGCGTTTCCAGTCTTACATCGACGGCGAATTTGTGGACGGAGAGGCACGGTTCCCGAGCGTCGATCCGGCCACGGGCAAGGTCTGGGCCGAGATGCCGGAAGCGCGCGAGAGCGATGTCGATCGCGCGGTTAGCGCGGCTGAAACAGCGCTGTATGACGGTCTCTGGTCGAAGTTGACGGCCACGCAGCGCGGCAAACTGCTTTATAAGCTTGCCGATCTGGTTGCGGCCAATGCGCAAAAGCTTGCCGAGCTTGAAACCCGTGATACCGGCAAGATCATCCGCGAGACGTCAGCGCAGATCGCCTATGTCGCCGACTATTATCGTTATTACGCTGGTCTCGCCGACAAGATCGAAGGAGCTTACCTCCCGATCGACAAGCCGGACATGGATGTCTGGCTGCGGCGCGAACCGATCGGCGTCGTTGCCATGGTCGTGCCCTGGAACAGCCAGTTGTTTCTCTCCGCCGTCAAGATCGGTCCGGCGCTGGCGGCGGGCTGCACGATGGTCGTCAAGGCTTCCGAGGATGGGCCTGCGCCGCTTCTGGAATTCGCCCGCCTCATTCACGAGGCAGGCTTTCCCGCCGGCGTCGTTAACATCATCACCGGCTTTGGTCCTTCCTGCGGTTCGGCCCTCAGCCGGCATCCGAAGGTTGCACATATCGCCTTCACCGGTGGGCCGGAAACGGCGCGTCATGTTGTGCGCAATTCCGCAGAAAATCTTGCCTCCACCTCGCTCGAACTCGGCGGCAAGTCGCCCTTCATCGTCTTTGCCGATGCCGATCTCGAAAGTGCCGCCAATGCGCAGGTTGCTGGCATCTTTGCCGCCACCGGCCAAAGCTGTGTCGCCGGCTCGCGGCTGATTGTCGAGCGGAGCGTCAAGGACAAGTTTTTAGCCATGCTGAAGGCAAAGGCCGAGGCGATCCGTGTCGGCATTCCCTCGGACATGGCGACCGAAGTTGGTCCGCTCGCAACGAAGCGGCAGCAGGACCACGTCGCGGCCCTCATCGACAGGTCCGTTGAGAGCGGCGCCCGTCTTGTGACGGGTGGACGAAGACCGGATGGCGACGGCTTCTACTTCCCGCCGACAATTCTTGACTGCGACGGTGTTGCCTCGCCGTCGCTCGCCGAAGAGTTTTTCGGCCCGGTCCTGTCGGTCGTTTCGTTCGAAACCGAAGCCGAAGCGTTGCAGCTTGCCAATGATACTCAGTACGGCCTTGCATCCGGTGTCTTCACCCAGAATCTAACACGCGCCCACCGCCTGATGAAGGGTCTGCGCGCCGGTGTCGTCTGGGTCAATACCTATCGCGCCGTGTCGCCGATCGCGCCCTTTGGCGGCTTCGGGCTCTCCGGCCATGGCCGGGAAGGTGGGCTGGCGGCGGCCCTCGACTATACCCGCACAAAGACGATCTGGCTCAGGACATCGGACGATCCGATCCCCGATCCGTTCGTGATGAGGTGACGCCGATGTTCTACGAAATCCGGACCTATCGGCTGAAGAACGGGACGATCCCGCAATATCTGAAGGTCGTCGAGGAGGAGGGGATCGCCATCCAGAAAGCCCATCTCGGCAATCTGGTCGGTTATTTCTTTTCCGAGATCGGGACCATCAACGAGATCGTTCATATCTGGGCCTTTACGAGCCTCGACGATCGCGAGGCGCGGCGGCAGAGACTGGCTGCCGATCCGCAATGGCAGGCCTTCCTGCCCAGGATTCGCGACCTGATCGACGTGGCCGAGAACAAGATTATGAAGCCGGCGAGCTTCTCTCCTCAAGGGGTAAGCCTGCCCGCCGCATAAGGCATGCCTGTAAGACATCAAAAAATAAGGACAAGGGAACATGAAAGCAAGAATTGCACTCGCGGCCTTTGCCGCAATAATGGCAGTGTCCGGGGCGGCCAAGGCCGACACGCTCGTCTTCACGAGCTGGGGAGGAACGACACAGGACGCGCAGAAGGCCGCCTGGGTGAACCCGTTCACCGACAAAACCGGTGTTGCCGTTGCGCAGGATGGTCCGACCGACTACGGCAAGCTGAAAGCCATGGTCGAGGCAGGTCAGGTGACCTGGGACGTTGTCGACGTTGAGGGTGACTATGCCGCGCAGGCGGGCAAGACCGGGCTGCTGGAGAAGCTCGATTTCTCCGTCATCGACAAGTCCAAGCTCGATCCGCGTTTCGTGACGGACTATTCGGTCGGCAGCTTCTATTATTCCTTCGTGATCGGTTGCAATGCGGATGCGGTCAGCGCCTGCCCGAAAAGCTGGGCGGATCTGTTCGACACGGCAAAATTTCCCGGCAAGCGCACCTTCTATAAATGGTCCGCGCCGGGCGTGATCGAGGCGGCTTTGCTGGCCGACGGCGTCCCTGCCGACAAGCTTTATCCGCTCGATCTCGAGCGGGCATTCAAGAAGCTGGATACGATCAAGTCGGACATCGTCTGGTGGTCGAGCGGTGCGCAGTCGCAGCAGCTTCTCGCATCCGCCGAAGCCCCGTTCGGCAGCATCTGGAACGGCCGCATGACCGCGCTTGCCGCCAGCGGCGTCAAGACGGACACGTCCTGGAACCAGAACATCACCGCCGCCGATTCCCTCGTCGTGCCCAAGGGCGCGCCGAACCTGGAAGCGGCGATGAAGTTCATCGCTCTGGCAGCATCAGCCCAGCCACAAGCCGATCTGGCGAAGGCGACCGGCTATGCGCCCATCAACATCGAGTCGGCAAAGCTGATGGATCCGGCAACGGCCAAGACCCTGCCGGACCAGCAGACCGCCAGCCAGGTCAATGCCGACATGTCATATTGGGCCGAGAACCGTGATGCCATCGGCAAGCGGTGGTATGCCTGGCAGGCCCAATAGGCTGAAGAATACCGAAAGGAGCGCCGCGGGCATCTTGCCCGCGGAGCAGGAGAGCGGGTCTGGCGCCTGCATGGGAGCCGGCCGTTCATCTGCGCCCAAGGCGGGAAAGGCCCAAGGCGGGAAAGGAATGCCATGTCGACATATACTGACGTCGCCAGCGAGACTGCGCCCACGTCGAGGGCGGCTAGACCCAATGGCTTCGGCGGGGTCATGCCGGCGCTGATCTTCGTTGCTATTTTCTTCGTGGTTCCCGTCATCGCCCTTCTGCTGCGCAGCGTGATGGAGCCAACTCCGGGCTTCGGCAATTATGCCGAACTGCTGGGCTCGACGACCTATCTCAAGATATTCGCCAATACCTTCATCGTCTCCGGCCTCGTCACTGTGATTTCGCTGCTGATCGGCTTTCCCGTCGCCTGGACGCTGGCGATCATGCCGACGAAACTGGCCTCGCTGATTTTCGCGGTCCTGCTTCTGTCGATGTGGACCAATCTGCTCGCCCGGACCTATGCCTGGATGGTGCTGCTTCAGCGCACCGGGCTGATCAACAAGATGCTGATGGCAACCGGGCTGATCGACAAGCCGCTGGCGCTGGTCAACAACCTGACCGGTGTGACGATCGGCATGACCTACATCATGCTGCCCTTCATCATCCTGCCGCTCTTTGGCGTCATCCGCAAGATCGATCCGGCCATCCTGCAGGCCGCTGCCCTTTGCGGCGCAAGCCGCTGGCAATGCCTGACCCGTGTTCTCCTGCCGTTGGCCGCGCCAGGCATGGTGGCGGGCGCGCTGATGGTCTTCGTCATGTCGCTTGGCTATTACGTCACCCCGTCTCTTCTCGGCGGCACGGCGAATATGATGCTGGCGGAACTGATCGCCCAGTTCGTGCAGTCCCTCGTCAATTGGGGTATGGGAGGGGCCGCGGCCCTTGTTCTCCTCGTCGTCACGCTTTCGCTCTATGCGGTGCAGTTGCGGCTGTTCGGTACCCAGAATACGGGAGGGCGCTAACATGTTGCTCAATTTCGACCGTCTCGGCTGGTGGAAATATGCACTTCTGGCGATAACCCTCCTGACGGCGGCCTTTCTGCTGCTGCCCATTCTCTTCATTGCAGCGCTTTCCTTCGGATCGTCGCAATGGCTGATCTTTCCGCCGCCCGGCTGGACGTTGAAATGGTATGGCGAGCTCTTTTCCGATCCCCAGTGGCTGGCATCGGCCTGGACAAGCTTCAAGATCGCCTCGATCGTCACGGTTCTCTCGGTACTGCTCGGGCTCGTGACCTCCTTCGGGCTGGTGCGTGGCACCTTCCTGTTTCGCAATACGCTAAAAGCGCTTTTCCTGACGCCGATGATCCTGCCCGTCGTTGTTCTCGCGGTGGCGCTTTACGCCTTTTTCCTGAGAATTGGGCTCGGCGGAACCCTGGTGGGGTTCGTTATCTCGCATCTGGTTCTGGCGCTGCCCTTTTCCATCCTTTCTATTTCCAATGCGCTCGAAGGCTTCGATAAATCCATCGAGGATGCGGCGGTGTTGTGCGGTGCTTCACCGCTTGAGGCGAAGATCAGGGTAACACTACCGGCGATCAGCCATGGGCTGTTTTCGGCCGCGGTCTTCTCGTTCCTGACCTCCTGGGACGAGGTGGTGGTGGCGATCTTCATGGCGAGCCCGACGCTGCAGACGCTGCCGGTGAAAGTCTGGGCCACTCTGCGGCAGGATCTGACGCCGGTCGTGGCTGCGGCTTCGTCCCTTCTCATCCTTTTGACGATCACGTTGATGGCGCTTGTCGCAGTCGCACGCAAGGTACTGAAATCATGAGTGAACCCTTCCTGAAGATCAAAGGCATCCGCAAGGAATACGGTCCTGTCGTCGCCGTGCACGATGTCAATCTCGAGGTTCGGCGCGGCGAGTTCCTGACCTTTCTCGGGCCATCCGGCTCGGGCAAGAGCACGACGCTATATATATTGGCGGGCTTCGAAAACCCGACCAAGGGTGACATCACCCTCGACGGGCAGACGCTGCTGTCGACCCCGTCGCACAAGCGCAACATCGGCATGGTCTTTCAGCGCTACACCCTGTTTCCGCATCTGACTGTCGGCGAGAACATTGCCTTTCCCCTGAAGGTGAGGCGCAAGTCCAAGGCTGAAGTCGATGCCAAGGTGAAGGAGATGCTCCGGCTCGTCAGGCTCGAAGGCTTCGAGGATCGCAAGCCTTCGCAGATGTCGGGCGGCCAGCAGCAGCGCGTCGCGCTCGCCAGGGCACTGTCCTACGATCCGCCGGTGCTTCTGATGGACGAGCCGCTGTCGGCGCTCGACAAGAAGCTGCGCGAGGAAATCCAGCACGAGATACGGCGCATCCACCAGCAGACCGAGGTGACGATCCTCTATGTGACGCATGACCAGGAAGAGGCGCTGCGGCTTTCCGATCGCATCGCCGTTTTCTCCAAGGGCATCATCGACCAGATCGGCACCGGGCCGGAGCTCTATGCCAATCCGCGCACCCGTTTCGTTGCCGAGTTTATCGGTGACAGCGATTTCATTTCCTGCGATCTCCTGTCGTCCGACAATGGTCAGGCGACGATCTCGCTCGGCGGTAAGACGGTCTTTGAGCGGATCCCCGTCCATGGCAAGGCACCCGCCGCCGGCAAGGCGGCCCTGATGCTGCGGCCGGAACGCATCCGGCTGGGGCGTGGGAACGACACGAGCGATGGGTTTAGCGCAACGGTCAGCGATATCACCTTCCTTGGCAACAATGTCCATGTGGCAACGCAAACGGCGGCTGGTGAAGCCTTGTCGGTGCGATTGCCGTTCGGCCATGAAGCAATCTCGGGCCTGAGCCGGGGTGACCGTGTGCATCTCGAATTTGATCCCGACGCCGCACATGTGTTCTGCTGACGGTCGCGATTGAGGCGTGGCGGCGGCTATCCTTTCGCGGGAGATGAGGTGATGGTGTCACGCCATCCATCTTGCTATTCTGCGCCTGTGTCCAATGAGTTCCATATCGGCCAATGCCCACAATGCCGGCAAGGGCGCCTCTTCCTGTTTCGGAATGTCGAGACGGGGGATATCTATGGCCACTGTGAAGAATGTGAGCAGGGATACCTTTCACCAGATGATCTTGTGGCGGAGCAAGGAGGGTTTCTGACCTTGCTTGATGATGCGGACGCCGAATGGGCGACGCAAGAAGAGGTCGCCCGCAGCGTTTGGGCAAATTATAAACTCTGGGTTATCGAAAAGCAGGCCACATAACCCGGACGGCCATCGCTCCATTGCCATCGGTGTGGACGTAGATTCCGGTATCGCCAGGAAGACGCTACGTGTCGTTTTCGTATATTACCATACGCTGCGACGTGTCTTCGACGAGTAAATTCTTCCGCCGAAACTGACTTTAAAGCGTTCGATCGATCTCTAGCGGCCCCAACATTAGGACGTCTTTGCCTTTCAAAAGACCATTAAATCTATAGGGTATTGGAATAATTTGAGGAGAGAGACCGACATGACATTGTCCAACACCACAAACGAAGCGCTCAAATTCGCCTATTGGGTGCCGAATGTTTCGGGCGGCCTGGTGATCTCGAACATCGAGCAGCGCACGAGCTGGACGATCGAGTATAACAGAAAACTCGCGCAGATCGCGGAAGCCAGCGGTTTCGAATATGCCCTGAGCCAGATCCGCTTCACCGCCGGCTACGGCGCGGAATTCCAGCATGAATCCGTTGCCTTTAGCCATGCATTGCTTGAATCGACGACCACACTCAAAGTTATCGCGGCGCTCCTTCCCGGACCGTGGAACCCGGCCCTTGCGGCAAAGCAGATCGCGACCATCAATCACCTGACCAATGGGCGTGTTGCCGTCAACATCGTCAGCGGCTGGTTCCGCGGCGAGTTCGCGGCAATCGGCGAGCACTGGCTCGATCATGATGAGCGCTATCGCCGGTCGGAAGAATTCATCCGGGCGCTGCGCGGTATCTGGACCGAAGAGAGCTTCACCTTCCGTGGCGACTTCTATCGCTTCAACGAATATTCGCTGAAGCCGAAGCCGATCGACCCGCAGCCGGAAATCTTCCAGGGCGGCTCTTCACGGGCGGCCCGCGACATGGCGGCGCGCGTGTCCGACTGGTATTTCACCAACGGCAATACACCGGCCGAGATCCGCAAGCAGGTCGATGACCTCAAGTCGAAGGCGCGCGAGAACGGCCATTCCGTTCGCGTCGGCGTCAATGCCTTTGCGATCGTCCGCGAGACGGAGGAGGAAGCCAAGGCCGTTCTTGCCGAGATCATCGAGAAAGCCAATCCGGAAGCGGTGAAGGCCTTCGGGCATGAGGTGAAGAATGCCGGCAAGTCATCGCCGGAAGGCGAAGGCAATTGGGCAAAATCCTCCTTCGAGGATCTCGTTCAGTACAATGATGGTTTCCGTTCGAACCTCATCGGCACGCCGCAACAGGTCGCGGAGCGGGTCGTCGAGCTGAAGCGGGCGGGAGCAGACCTGATCCTGCTCGGCTTCCTGCACTTTCAGGAAGAGGTCGAATATTTCGGCAAGCATGTGATCCCGCTGGTTCGCGAACTCGAAGAGGCCGCTAGCGCGCAGGCCGTCGCGGCCGAATAAGGCCGGTTAGACCCTCATATCTCGCAAGAGACCGATCACTAGAGCGTGGACCGGAAGCGGTCCACGCAACGGGGAAAGTGCGCGCCGCATTCGCGCCGACCCGGACGCTGTATGGAGGACAGCAAATGCCCGCCGCAAGTTATTCCTTCGACGCACTGGCAACCGGTGCGTTACTACAGGATGCCATAGAACAGGTTGGCCGCAGCTCTTCATCGCCCGTGGACGAAAAGAGCGTGCCGGATGCGTCCGAGGATGTGAATGGTCTCGCATTGCACGGGATCAGCCTGTCGTTTGGTGGTGTTGCGGCTCTCGTTGACGTTGATCTCTCGGTCAAACCCGGTGAAATCCGCGCGATCATCGGGCCAAATGGGGCCGGCAAGAGCTCGCTGATCAACGTTATCAGCGGTGTCTATCGTTCGGACCGTGGTCATGTGCGTATCGGCTCCACCTCGTATCGGCATGTGCCGACCGAAAGACTGGCATCCCTCGGCGTGAGCCGAACCTTCCAGAACCTGGCCTTGTTCAAAGGCTTGAGCGTCATCGACAATGTTGTCGCCGGTCTGGCGCATCGGGTGCGCTCGACCTTTGCCGAACAGGTTCTGGGTCTTCCCCGCGCGCGACGGGAAGAGGCGGATACGCGTGAGCGTGCAGTTCGCATCCTTGAATTCCTCCATCTCAACCATGTCGGCAACCGCTTGGCGGGGACGCTGCCCTATGGCCTGCAAAAACGCGTCGAGCTTGCCCGCGCCCTGGTGGCCGAGCCGAAGATCTTGCTTCTGGACGAGCCCATGGCGGGCATGACGGCGACGGAAAAGAACGACATGGCGGATTTTATCCGGGCCGCCCGCGATCAATACGAAACGACGGTGATCCTCATCGAGCACGATATCGGCGTGGTCATGCAGCTATCCGACCGGATCGCCGTGCTGGATTACGGTCGCAAGATTGCCGACGGGACGCCGGACGAGATCCGTACCGACCAGAGCGTCATCGATGCCTATCTCGGCGTTGCGCCGGAAAATGAAGACGGGGAGGGCATCTGATGGCGGATTTCGACTGGTCGTTTTTCATCGAGGTGCTGGTTGGCGGCTTGCTGTCGGGCGTCATGTATTCGCTTGTCGCGATCGGCTTCGTGCTGATCTACAAGACTTCGGGCGTACTCAATTTCGCTCAAGGGTCGATGCTGCTGTTTGCGGCGCTGACCTTCGTCAGCCTTGTCGAACGAGGCGTACCCTTCGCATTGGCCTTCGCCCTCACCTTCGCGGTCATGGTGCTGATCGGCATTGCCATCGAACGCACAGTACTGCGCCCGCTGACCAACAAGCCGCCGATCACCCTGTTCATGGCAACACTCGGGCTTTCCTACATCATCGAGGGCGCTGCCCAATTGATCTGGGGCACGCAGGTCCACGGGCTTGACCTCGGGATCGAGGATCTTCCTCTCGATTTTGGCGGTGTGCTTGTCAGCCAGTTCGACATCTTTGCCGCCGCCGTTGCTGCGGGAATGGTGGCGCTGCTATCGATCTTCTTCCGCTACACGCGGGTCGGTCTGGCATTCAGGGCCGTGGCGGATGATCAGTTCGCAGCCCTTGCCGTAGGGCTGAAATTGCCCTGGATCTGGGCGACGGTCTGGGCCGCCGCCGGTGTGGTGGCGCTCGTTGCGGGTCTGCTGTGGGGCGCGCGGCTCGGCGTGCAGTTCTCGCTGTCGCTGGTGGTGCTGAAGGCGCTACCCGTCCTCGTGCTCGGCGGCTTCGATTCCATTTTGGGCGCAATCGTCGGCGGCCTGCTGATCGGGGCGACCGAGAAGCTCGCGGAAGTCTATATCGGCGAATATTTCGGCGGCGGCATCGAAAGCTGGTTTGCCTATGTTGTGGCGCTCGCCTTTCTGCTCATCCGCCCCTCCGGTCTTTTCGGGCAAAAGCTCGTGGAAAGGGTCTGATCATGGCCGTCGTCACCGCCGATCTTCACTCCACGCAGCCATCCTATCGCTGGTTGGCTCCGGCAGCCCTGTTAGCTGTTGCCTATCTCGTCGTCCCGTTCATCGGCTCGACCTATCTCTACGAGGCGATCCTCGTGCCGTTCCTGGCGCTCAGCCTGGCGGGCGTCGGCTTGAACCTGCTCACCGGCTATGCCGGTCAGGTCTCGCTCGGAAGTGCCGCCTTCATGGCCGTCGGCGCTTTCGCCGCTTATAATTTCAATCTGCGCGTCGATGGCCTGCCGCTGATCGTTAGCATTCTGTTGGCTGGTCTCTGCGCTGCGGCGGTCGGCATCGTCTTCGGCCTGCCAAGCCTCCGGTTGAGAGGCTTCTATCTCGCCGTCTCGACGCTCGCCGCGCAGTTCTTCGTGCAATGGGCGCTGACCAAGTTCAGCTGGTTTTCCAACGACTCGGCCTCCGGTGTCATCGACGCGCCACCGCTGACGCTGGTGGGCGTGGAGTTCACCGGTCCGGTCGGTCGCTATCTCTTTTCGCTCACGGTCGTTGTCGTGTTGACCTTCTTTGCCCACCGGCTGGCGACCTCGCAGACCGGCCGCAACTTCATTGCGGTCAGAGACAATGAGACGGCGGCGCGGATCATCGGCGTACCCGTGCTGAAGACCAAGCTGCTGGCCTTTGCCATTTCCTCCTTCATCATTGCTGTCGCGGGCGTTCTCTGGGCCTTCGCCTATCTGAGGACCGTGGAGCCGGCCGGTTTCAATCTCGACCGGTCTTTCCAGATCCTTTTCATCATCATCATCGGCGGGCTCGCCTCGACGCGGGGCGCCTTTTTCGGGGCAGCGCTGATTGTCGTCTTCCCGCTTGTCCTGTCGCGCCTCGGTTCATTCCTGCTTGGCGACCTGTTCGATTCCGGTGTGCTCGATATGAGCCAGCGCATCGTGCTCGGCGCCCTGATCATCCTGTTTCTGATCCTCGAACCGGACGGGCTTTCCTCGCTCTGGGGCAAGATCCGAAGGCGGCTCGGCTCGGCTGTCGCCGGGCGAACCTGAACAAGGCGGAGCGCAAGCTCCGAAGACCAGCAATCGCATCATTCATTCAAACCAGATCCGGTCTTGGCGCCGGACAACACCCGGAGTGTATCCAGATATGACCATGCTTACGAAACTGAAAGCCGCAGTCATTGCGGCCGGTCTGGCCGTCTCGGCCGCCATACCGGCGGCACATGCGGACGAACAATATTTCCCGCTGCAGAGCTACCGCGTCGGACCCTATGCGGCTGGCGGCACCGGCTTCTTCGGCGGCTTCATCGACTATCTCAACCTCATCAACACGCGTGACGGCGGCGTCAACGGCGTCAAGCTCACCTGGTCGGAAGCGGAAACCCAGTATGAGGTCGAGCGTGGCGTCGAGGCCTATGAACGCTTGAAGAGCAACCCGAACATCGCCGCCTGGAACCCGCTTTCCGTCGGCATCGCCTATGCGATGATCGACCGCATCACCCAGGACAAGGTGCCGCTGATCACCATCAACCACGGCCGCACGGACTCCACCGACGGCCGCGTCTTCCCCTATGTCTTTCCGCTGCTCCTCAATCCTTATAGCGAGACCTCGGGCATCGTGAACTACATCGCCTCGAAGCTCGGCGGCGTCGATAAGCTGAAGGGCAAGAAGATCGTCGTGCTCTATCACGGTTCGCCTTACGGCAAGGAAACCATTCCGATCTACGAACTGCTGTCGCAAAAATACGGCTTCGACCTGCAGCAGATTGAAGTGCCGCATCCCGGCAACGAGCAGCAGGCGCAATGGCTGACGATCCGCCGCGCCAAGCCGGATTACGTGGTGCTGCGCGGCTGGGGTGTCATGAACCCGGTCGCCCTGAAGACGGCGGCCAAGACCGGATTCCCCGTCGACCATATCATCGGCAACGTCTGGTCGAACTCCGAGGAAGACGCGATCCCGGCGGGCGATGCGGCCAAGGGATACACCGCCATCACCACACAGGCGTCCGGCACGGAATATCCGATCGTCCAGGAAATCGTGAAGACGCTCTATGACAACGGCAAGGGTAATCTCGAGGACAAGAAGCGCATCGGCTCGGTCTACCACAATCTCGGTATCGTCAACGGCATCCTGAACGTCGAGGCGATCCGTATTGCTCAGGAGAAATTCGGACATCGCACGCTGACCGGCGACGAGGTTCGTTGGGGCTTCGAGCATCTGCAGCTTGATCCTGCTCGCGTCGAGGCGCTGGGCGCCAAGGGCCTCTTTCACTCGATCAACGTCACCTGGGACAATCACGAGGGCAATGGCTACGTGACCTTCCAGCAGTGGGACGGCAAGAAATGGAACGTCGTCTCCGATTGGATCGCGCCGGATTGGGCATTGCTGCGTCCGATCATCGAAAAGTCCTCCGAGGCCTATGCCAAGGAAAAGGGCATCAAGTTGCGCACCTCTGAAGACGCGCAGGCCGTGACGAACTGAGTCCGGTGACCGGGCCTCGGCAGGTGGTGGGTTCTCTCGCTCCCTGTCCCGGCCCGGCTACCTCTCCCGCAAAACCACACTGAGATCGGGTGGACCATGGCTGGAAAAGACGTCCTTTTGAGCGTTGATGGTATCAAGGCGACCTATAATGGAGCGATCACCGCGCTCCACGGCGTCAGCTTCACGCTGCATCGCGGCGAGATCCTTGCCCTGCTCGGCGCCAACGGTGCCGGCAAGACGACGACGCTGAAAGCCATTTCGAACCTGCTTCCAGCCGAACGTGGCGAAATCACCGCCGGCAGCATCCTTTACGAAGGCCGGGATGTCACGACGGCAACACCTGCCCAGCTCGTGCGTGCCGGCCTGGTGCAAGTGCTGGAAGGCCGGCATTGCTTTCGCAATCTGACCATCGAGGAAAACCTCGTTTCCGGCGGCCTCGGCCGCAGCGGTTCGCGTGCGGAGATCGCCTTCGATCTGGAGAAAGTCTACGCGCTTTTCCCTCGGCTGAAGGAGAAGCGCCGCGCTCTGGCTGGCCTCACCTCCGGCGGCGAACAGCAAATGACGGCGATCGGCCGCGCGCTGATGTCACGCCCGGCCCTGCTGGTCCTCGACGAGCCTTCCATGGGGCTCGCGCCGATCGTCGTGCAGGACATTTTCAAGACGCTGCGGCGGTTAAACGTTGAAACCGGCCTTTCCATTCTGGTCGCGGAACAGAATTCTGCGATCGCGCTACGCTATGCCGACCGGGCGACCGTCCTTGAAAACGGCGTCGCCGTGCTTTCCGGAGAGGCAGCCGAACTGCGCCAGCGCGATGATGTCAAGGCGTTCTATCTGGGCCAGAAATCCGCTCCGGTACCTGCCGTCGCGACAGTAAGTCCTCCACTAGCCTGACCGACCATCTTCAACGAGGAGAAATCAGCATGACGCTTTCACAGGTTAATACAGAAAACGCCGTCCAAGCCGTGCCGGCCATACCCCGCCCGACCGCGCCCGCCCATGTCATCAAGGATGATGCCGAAGCGATCGCGGTCGCCAGGGGGCTCGCCACCGAGTTCGTCAAGGAGTCGGCCAAGCGCGACCGCGAGCGGATCTGGCCGGTTGCCGAGCTGGATGCCTTCTCTCAAAGCGGCCTCTGGTCCATCAATGTGCCGAAGGCGTTCGGTGGCCCGGAGGTCTCCTACGCAACACTCGCCAAGGTGATCGAGATCATATCGGCGGCGGATTCCTCGATCGGCCAGATCGCCCAGAACCATCTGGGCGTGGTCGCTGCGATACGGACCGTGTCGGATCCCGAGCAGCAGAAGCTTCTTTTCGCCGAGGTTCTGAAGGGCACGCGCTTCGGCAATGCCTTCTCGGAGTTCGGCTCAAAGCGGGCGGTGGATTTCGAGACCCGCTTCACCGATGCCGGCGATCATGTCGTCGTCAACGGGCGCAAGTTCTATTCCTCCGGCGCACTGCTTGCCCATCTCGTGCCGATCGTGGCGCTCGATGACGAGGGGCGGGCCTGGTATGCGATTGCGCAGCGCGATGCGCCGGGCCTCACCGTCATCGACGACTGGTCCTCCTTCGGTCAGCGCACGACGCTCTCCGGTACGGTTCTGCTCGACAACGTCAAGGTGCCGAAGACGCATCTCGTGCCGGGATACAAGGGATACGAGGTGCCGACGGCCGATGGCGCGATCTTCCAGATCATTCAGGTCGCGGTCGATACCGGCATCGCGCAGGCAGCTATCGACGAGACTGTCGACTTCGTGCGCACCAAGAGCCGCGCCTGGGTGGATAGCGGCGTCGAGAACGCCTGGGACGACCCCTATACGATCCAGGCCGTTGGTGACCTGACGCTGCGCCTGCATGCCGCACAAGCTCTTCTGGAAAAAGCAGGCTATGCGATCGACCGGGCAGTGCTGAACCCGACGGCCGATACCGTCGCCGAAGCGCAGATCGCGACGGCGGAAGCCAAGGTGCTCTCGACCGAAATCGCAATCGCGGCCACCAACAAGCTGTTCGAGCTGGCGGGCACCCGCTCGACGCTTGCCGAACACAATCTCGACCGCCATTGGCGCAACGCACGTACCCACACGCTGCACGATCCGGTGCGGTGGAAATATTCGATCCTCGGAAAATTCTTCCTGAATGGTGAGAAACCGCCGCTCCACGCCTGGAGCTGATGCGGGACGGCCACTCCGTCTCGTCGTGAGGCGGAGTGGCCGGGATCATCGCTATGCTCGCAGCCGGATCGCCCGGTTGCGATTTTTGCTTGTCGTCAGGGCAGGGTGACGATTTCGACCCAGTTCGCGCCGGCACTGACCGGATAGCGGTCGATCGGTGTGAGCGCGCCGTTGACCTGATCGATGACATAGACGGCGATCTTGTCGGATTTTTCGCCGGTCGCGACCAGGAAGCGGCCCGACGGATCGATGCGGATGCCGCGCGGCTGCTTTTCGGTCGGATAATTGGTGACATAGCGTAGGTTTCCGCTGCCATCCGCGACATGGAAGAGGGCGATCTTGCTGGTGGTTCGCTCGGTCGTGTAGAGGAACTTGCCGTTCGGGGTGATGCCGATATCGGCGGCCCAGACTTTCGGCTTGCCATCATCGACAGGTGCGGCCGCCGGCGTCGTGGCATTGAATGCCGGCGGGGCCGGCGGGGCAATGCCCGGAGACAATCCCGCATCGTCGGGAACCGAGGCGACGCTTTCGACTTCGCTCAGCGTCCCCTTGGCGGGGTCGAGCGCATAGTGGATGACATGGCCGGTCAGTTCGGTGAGGACATAGACCATTTTTCCGTCCGGCGAGAAAATGATGTGGCGCGGCCCGAAGCCCGGCTTGGTGGCGACCTGCGCGGGATTGTTCGGCTCCAGCATGCCGGTCTCGGGATTGAGCACGAACTGAAGCACGACATCGGAGCCGAGATTGGTCGCGAAGACATATTTGCCGGAGGGGTCGCTGACGATCGAGTGAGCGTTGCGTCCGGTCAGGATCATCTGGCGGGCGCCGTCCGTCACGCGGCCATCCGTGCCGATCGGCAGTACGGCGATCTTGTTTCCGCCATAGGCCGAGGTGAAGAGCAGACGTCCGGATGGATCGGTCGACACATAGGGCATGCTGTCGGGCAGGGCTGCGACCGCTTCTTGCGTCAGCTTGCCGGTCGCAGGATCGATCGCCAGCGTCAACACCCGGTAGGGCTGCGAGCGAACGACCGCGTAGAGATGCTTTTTATCGGGGCTGACCGTCATCGGCATGACCATCTTGCCCGCATCGACCGTTTCGATCGGGGTAAGGGTGCCGGCTTTTTCGTCCATGCTGTAGCCGTCGATCTTTCCGTCGGTCGCGGCAGAAACGTAGACGAATGTCCGGGCAAGTGCGCTGTCGGTCGCCGTCAGTATCGCTGAAGCGGCAATGACCGAGGCAAAAATTCCAGATGATAACCTAACCACGAGTGTTCCTCCTCCTACCAAAGGGTGATCGCCGGCTTCGCCGACGATCATTTCCTACGCGACTATGATTTACGCGGCCTTGGCTGTCTCGATGATCTTTGCGAGTGCAGCCAGTTCCTCAGGCGTCAGGTCGGTCAATGGCGGGCGCACGGGGCCGGGATCCTGTCCGAGCACGCGCAGGCCAGCCTTGATGATCGAGACCGCATAGCCCTTCTTCCGATTGCGCAGGGCCACGAACGGGAAGAAGAAGCCCTTGAGGATTTCATTGACGGTTGCTTGGTCTCCAGTCCGCAGTGCGCCATAGAAGCGCTGGGCAAGCGCGGGCACGAAGTTGAAGACGGCGGAGGAGTAGGTCGTGACGCCGGCGGCGAAATAGGCTTGGGCGTAGACCTCATGCGTCGGCATGCCGCCGACATAGACCAGACGATCCTGGAGCTTGGTGGTGATCTCGATCACCTTGTCGACATCGCCAACGCCGTCCTTGAAGCCGATGAGGTTCGGGCATGCGTCGGCGAGCCGCGCGATGCTGTCGGCGTTCAAGACGGCATTGTCGCGATTGTAGACGATGACGCCGATGCCGACGGACTGGCAGACCGCCTTGACGTGGGCGATCAGGCCTTCCTGTTCTGCAAACATCAGGTAAGGCGGCAGGAGGAGCAGGCCGTCAGCGCCTGCTTTCTCGGCTGCCTTGGCGATCTCGACGGCGATCGAGGTACCATATCCGGTTCCCGAAATGATCGGCGTATTGCCGGCGACCGCTTTTGCAGCGTGGACGACCTGCGGGACTTCGGCGGGACTAAGGGAGAAGAACTCCCCGGTGCCGCCGGCGGCGAACAGGGCGGCGGCATCATAGCCGGACAGCCATTCGACATGGCGGCGATATTTGGCCTCGTCGAATTTCAGGTCGTTGTCAAAATGGGTGACAGGGAAGGACAGCAGACCGCTGCCGACAGCCTTTTTCAGTTCAAGCGGGTTCATCTTGGAATCCTGTTATCGATTGGTATGGCAATGGTTCTCAGGCGTTTTGAAGCGACTGAACGAGGGCGGCGATGTAGCCGTAGCAGTAGGCGAAGGCGACGCCGGTCGGGTCGCGGCCGCTGATCGTCGGTACGTGATCGGGCATCAGCATGTATTGATAGCCGACCTCCTTGTAGATCCGGGTGGAGCGGACCATGTCCATGTCGCCCTCGTCCGGGAAGGTCTCCATGAAGGACAGCTTGCCGCCACGGATATTGCGGAAGTGGACGTTGAAGATCTTGCCGCGCGTTCCGAACCAGCGGATGATGTCGTCGATCTCTTCGCGCGGATTGTCGAGCATCTCGCCGATCGAGCCTTGGCAGAAGTTCAGGCCGTGATAGGGGCTTTCGCGCATCAGCACGAATTTCTTCAGGCCTTCCACCGTGCCGAGGACACGCGTCACGCCGCGGTAACCCGGCGGCGTATAAGGGTCATGCGGATGGCAGGCGAGGCGGACGCGATTGCTTTCTGCGACGGGAACGACGCGCTCAAGGAAATAGTCGATCCGCTCCCAGTTCTCGTCTTCCGATAGGACACCGGCAAGGCCGGGCGCTGCCTGATGATCGGCCTTGTCCCAGCGAAAGCTGGCATTGTGCGAGCCGCCGCGTCCCAGTTCCTCCGGTGTGCGGGGGATACCGATTAGGTTGAGATTGTATTTCGCAGCAGGGATGCCGGCGGTGGCAACATCCTCGATCAGCTTGCAGACAGCGTCGATCTGCCGGTCGCGATTAGGACCTGCCAGAAGGATGTCGGGATAGGAGGCCTGCTCGATCGGGTTGGAAGGCAGGGGTAGCTGGATCATATCCAGGATGAGCCCATAGCTTTCGACCTTGTCGCGGAGACGTTCCAGATCGGAGAGCGTCCAGCTCTCGGGCTTTCCGGGCGGGTCAGCACAAATGTGCTTCAGCCCCAATTGCGCGAAAATGCGGTAGTCATCATCGTCCCGCGCGCCGACCTGTGTTCCTACATACACCGAGCGTCTCTCCCATGAGATTGATAGATGTCATATGACATAATATGAATTTCATGGGGTGTCGAGAGCTATTGCTGTTCGGCAAGCATCCGATAGCGTCTTTGGCTCGCGAGCATATGCGCCCGCATTGCCTGTCGCGCGCGTTCCGGATCCTGTTCGGCGATCGCCGCCAGGATCTCGCCGTGCTCGGCGTGGACCTTGGCGAGATAGGCGGGATCATTGGCCTCCGGCAGGTTTGGGAACTGCCTGCGCGGAATGGTTCGCGCGCCGAAATGCCTGAGAACGTCGACGTAGAACCGGTTGTTCGTGGCCGCTGCGATTGCCATATGGAATTCGTAATCCGCCTCCACGGTCGGCTGGCCCAATTCGATCAGAGTGGCCATTTTCCGGTTGGCGGTGCGAATCGCTGCCTCCTGCTCGGCGGTGCGGCGATAGGCGGCGATTGCGGCCGCTTCGCCTTCGGCGGCCATGCGAAACTCCAGCAATTCCAGGGTTTCCGGGATGCTCTTGATTTCGACCGGGGTCAGCGATAATCCGGGGCGTTCAGCGAGATCTGCGACAAACACGCCCTTGCCCTGGATCGGCTTGACGAGGCCGGCGGCGCGAAGATCGGCGATCGCCTCGCGCACGACTGTGCGGCTGACGCCGAATGTCGCCTCGAGCTGCGGCTCGGTCGGCAGTTGATCGCCCGTGCGAAGCTTGCCGGTCTCGATCTGATCGCGCAGCTGATCGATGACCTGTTGTGCCAGCCTTTGCCGGCCCCGGCTGAGTATCGTCATTCTTGTTCCCCCGGTTCATTTGCATCAGGCCGTCCGTGCGGTCTTGCAAACCCTGTCGATCTTCGTTAAATCATCATACGACATACGGACGACATCATACGTATTCTATACTAATCGAGGGAGGAGGTATAATGAAGCACTTTTCGAAGGCTATGTTTATTGGCGCTGCAATCGGCATGCTGACGCTGACGGCGCCGCAGCTTCAGGCTGCCACGCCTAAAGATCAATTGGTGATCGGAACGTCGCTCGCGCAGGTGCTTTCCCTCGATCCGCAGCAGGCGACCGAGCCCAAGGCGCTCGAAATCCTCGCCAACCTCTACGATCGCCTTGTCGCGACGACGGCGGACGGCAAGATCGTGCCGCAGCTGGCGGAAGGCTGGACGGATGACGGCAAGTCGCTGACCCTTAAATTGCGCGATGCCTCCTTCGTATCCGGCAATCCGGTCACCGCCAACGATGTCGTCTTCTCGCTCACCCGGCTGCTGAAGCTCAATCAGTCCGGCTCCTCCTACTTCAAGCGTATCGGCTATTCCACCGAGACGATCGCCGATCAAATCCATGTGGTCGACCCAAAGACGGTGCGCATCGATCTGACGGACAAGGTGACGACCGAAGGGCTCCTCTATCGGCTGGCGCTGGGCGTTTCGAGCATCGTCGATAGCGTCGAGGTGCAGAAGCATATTGTAGACGGTGATTCCGGAAACGCCTGGCTGCGCACTCATTCGGCCGGTTCCGGACCATTTACGTTGAACAAGTGGACCCCGAACGAGATCGTCCTCCTGGATGCCAACAAGGCCTATGTCGGCGGAGCGCCGAAGATGCGCCGTGTCATCATCCGCCATGTGCCGGAAAGCCAGGTCGAACGGTTGATGCTGGACCGAGGCGATATCGATATCGGCAATGCGCTCTCGAAATCCGACCTCGAAACCTTCGAGACCAAGAGCAATTTCGTCATCCAGCGCGTGCCGACGGGCGGCTTCTATGTGTTGGCGATGAATGCCGGCAATCAGTATCTCGCCAACCCGAAGGTTCGCGAAGCCATTGCCTATGGCATTGACTACAAGGGCATCGAAAAGACTATCATGGGGCCTTACGGGCGGGCTAGAAACATTCCCGTTCCGGAAAACTTCGAATACGCACTACCGAACCCGGATTGGCACCTCGATGTCGAGAAGGCGAAGCAATTGCTCGCCGAAGCGGGTTTCAAGGACGGCTTTTCGCTGACGCTGAAGACGATCTCGCAGACGCCGCGCATCGATCTGGCGACCGCCATTCAGGCATCGCTCGGCCAGATCGGCATCAAGGTCGAAATCCAGCAGGGCAATGGTTCCGAAATCATTGCCGCCCACCGCTCGCGCAACTTCGACCTGTTGCTGCCGCAGACGAGCGCGCTGATGCCGAACGTTCTCGGCTCCATGGATGATTTTGCCAATAATCCGGACAACAGGCTCGAGGCCAACAATGCCGGTAATTTCGCCTGGCGCTCGGCTTGGGACATCCCGGGGCTCACGGCACTGGCTCAGAAAACCTCCGTTGAGCCCGATGCCAAGAAGCGCGCGGAACTCTATGCGCAGATGCAGCAGATGTTCGTCGACCTGAAGCCGGCTCTGCTGCCGCTCTTCGAGCGGTTCGAGCCGCTCGTTCTCTCCGGCAGGGTCAAAGGCTATCTCGGCCATCCCAACCAGATGACCCGTCTTGAAAATGTGACCAAGGCTGAGGCCGAATAAGCAATCGAAAGCAGCCGAACATGAAGGAACTATCCGTAGCCGAATTCGGCCGCCGCATCGCGCATCTGATCGTCAGCCTGTTCATCCTCCTATGTGTCACCTTCGTGATCGGTCGCGTCCTGCCAGCCGATCCGGTGGGGGCGATTGTCGGCGAACTGGCCGATCCCGCCGCCTATGCGGCGATGCGCCAGCGGCTTGGACTGGATCTTCCCCTTTACGAGCAATTCTTCATCTACCTGAAGGGCTTCGTCCACGGCGATTTTGGCACGGCGATCCTGACGGGAAATCCGGTCTCCGCGGATCTCGCGCAAGCCTTTCCCGCGACATTCGAGCTTGCAACCTTCGCCGTCATTATCTCGACCTTCGTTGGCGTGCCGCTCGGCCTGGTCGCGGCGCTGTTCCGGGACCGGCTGATCGACAAGATCGCTCGTGTCGTCGCCCTCGTCGGTCACTCCATTCCGGTCTTCTGGTTCGGGATCGTCGGGCTTGTCGTTTTCTATGCGGGCTTGAACTGGGTCGGCGGCCCTGGCCGGGTCGACGTTTATTATGAGGGCATCGTGACGCCGCGAACCGGCCTGTTGCTGGTGGACAGCCTCCTGCAGGGCGAGACGGATATTTTCTGGAACGCGCTCAGCCACATCATCCTGCCGGCCTTCATCCTGGCCTATGCGGCGGTCGCCTATATCACCCGCATGACCCGCAGCTTCACCCTGGAGCAGCTCAGCCAGGACTATGTGATTGCGGCCCGCGCCAAGGGCGTCAGCCCGGCTGGGACAATCATCGGCCATGTTCTGCCGAATATCGCTGTGCAGCTGATCACCATTCTCGCGATCTCCTATGGTGGGCTCCTTGAGGGGGCGGTGGTCACGGAAATCGTCTTCTCGTGGCCGGGTATCGGCCAGTACATGACCAATGCGCTGATGATCGGCGACATGAACGCCATCCTTGCCGCGACCATCATTGTTGGATTCTTCTTCATGTTCCTGAATTTCCTAGCGGATATCGCCTATGCGGTCTTCGATCCGCGCACCAGGGAGGCCGCTCGATGAGTGATGCGATCCATGTGGACGTAACTGTCCGTCCGCCAAATTTGATGAGCCGTGTGGCAACGTCGCTGAAAAGCGCCGGAGGCAAGCTGACGCACGAGCCGCTCGGTCTTGTGGGCTTCATCATCCTTGGCCTTTTATGCGTGATCGCGATCTTCGCACCGCTCCTGGCACCCTATGATCCAAACGTGCAGGTGCTCGCCAACGCTTTGCAGCCGCCGAACCTTGCGCATCCGGCCGGCACAGACGAATTCGGCCGCGATATCCTCAGCCGGCTGATCTTCGGCACGCGCATCACCATCCAGACGGTGCTATCGATTTCCGTGATCGTCGGGCCGATCGGCCTTGCGATCGGCGTGGTCGCTGGCTTCTTCGGCGGTCGCATCGACGCGCTCCTGATGCGCGCCACCGATATCGTACTGTCCTTTCCGTCGCTGATCTTGGCGCTGGCCTTTGCCGCGGCGCTTGGTGCTGGCCTCACGACTGCGATCATCGCCATCTCGCTGACGGCTTGGCCGCCGATTGCAAGATTGGCGCGCGCCGAGGCGCTGGTCGTCAGGAACACCGACTATGTCGCCGCCGCTAGACTCTATGGCGCCTCCCGGCTGCGTATCCTGTTCTTCTATATCGCGCCGATGTGCATCCCCTCGGTCATCGTGCGCCTGACGCTCAACATGGCAGGCATCATCCTGACGGCGGCGTCGCTCGGCTTCCTCGGGCTCGGTGCCCAGCCGCCCGCGCCGGAATGGGGTGCGATGATTTCCAACGGGCGCAAATACATGCTCGATTTCTGGTGGGTCGCCGTCATGCCCGGCGTCGCGATCCTTCTGGCAAGCCTCGCCTTCAACATCGTCGGTGACACCCTGCGTGATATTCTGGATCCCCGCCATGCAAGATCGTGATCTCCATCCCGTCCTCTCGGTCAAAGGGCTGAACGTCCGGTTCGGACGCAATTCCCTGGCGGCCGTCTCCAATGTCAGCTTCGATGTCGGGCGCGAACGCGTCGGGATCGTCGGCGAATCCGGTTCCGGCAAATCGACGACGGGCCGCGCAATCATGCGCCTGCTGCCGCCGATCGCGAGCGTTGCGGCCGAGCGCATGGATTTGGACGGCGTCTCCCTGCTTGACAGGACGGAGCGCCAGATGGGCGCCCTGCGCGGCAAGGATATTGCGCTGATCATGCAGGACCCGCGCTATTCCCTCAATCCGGTGCTGACCGTCGGCAAACAGATCGCCGAGGCGGCGCGGCTGCACATGGGATTGCGCGGCAGCAAGGCGAAGGATGCGGCGCGGGCCATGCTCGAACGCGTCCGCATCAGTGATCCGGAGCGCGTCATGGCGCTTTACCCGCATCAGGTCTCGGGCGGCATGGGCCAGCGCGTCATGATCGCGATGATGCTCCTGGCAAAGCCGAAGCTGGTAATCGCCGACGAACCGACGTCCGCGCTCGATGTCAGCGTCCGCAGGGACGTGCTCACCCTGCTCGACGAACTTGTCCGTGAGAACAATTCCGGACTGCTGCTCATCAGCCATGACATCCGCATGGTCGCAGCCTTCTGCGAACGCATCATCGTCATGTATTCCGGCCGGATCGTCGAAACTCTGACACGCCTGGAAGATGCGCAGCATCCCTATACGCGCGGCCTTATGGCGGCACTGCCGGACCCGCACAAGCCGGTGCGGCGCCTCGCGGTGCTCGACAGGGCGAAGCTCGATCTGGAGACCAACCGATGATTAGCGTGCGTGATCTTGACGTCGTCTTTACCTCCGGCAAGACGGAGAACCATGTCGTCCGGCGGGTGAGCTTCGACGTTGGCAAGGGTGAGACCCTCGGCATTGTTGGCGAGTCCGGGTGCGGCAAGTCGACGGTGCTGCGCTGCCTCTCCGGCATGGAAAAAGGCTGGTCCGGTGAAATAAAGCTCGCCGGAAAACCTGTCGGGAAAGTCCGGTCGCGTGATGAGCTACGACATGCCCAGATGGTGTTTCAGGATCCCTACGGCTCGCTGCATCCCCGGCATCGCATTGGTACCGCTCTCTCTGAGCCATTGCGGGCCATGGGGCATGACGATATCTGGACGAAGGTGGACAAGGCATTGCGCCAGGTCGGCCTGCCGCCGGCCTTCGCCAACCGCTATCCGCACGAACTTTCCGGCGGCCAGCGTCAGCGCGTGGCGATCGCTCGCGCGCTGATCCTCTCACCGCCGATTCTGCTGCTCGACGAACCGACTTCGGCGCTTGATGTGTCGATCCAGGCCGAAATCCTCAATCTCCTTGCCGACCAGCGCGACGAGCGCTCCCTGACCTATGTCCTCGTCAGCCACGAT
Organism: Rhizobium lusitanum; assembly: GCF_014189535.1. NCBI lineage: Bacteria > Pseudomonadati > Pseudomonadota > Alphaproteobacteria > Hyphomicrobiales > Rhizobiaceae > Martinezella > Martinezella lusitana. The sequence continues at coordinate 337,981 of NZ_CP050307.1, forward strand.
CTCGCTGTCATCGCGCATATGTGCGACCGGGTGCTGATCATGAAGGGCGGCACCTTCGTGGACGAGCTGACCAAGGCCGATCTGCGAGCAGGGATAGCGCACGACGCCTATACGCGCGAGCTGTTCGAGGCGAGCTTCCTGTAAGGCGACCTAGGAGGCAGCAGGCATATCGGCCAGCTACTTGTCGGCGCCGTTATAGTACTGGATTTCCAGGGCGCCCAAGTCGAGAGCCGGGACGCAGCGCAGGTTTACAGCCCGCGTGGGTGTGCCGTCGGGGTTGGTGGCCATTGAGAACGGCTGCGTGCCGCAATCAGCACAAAATTGATGATCGATCCGGTGAGTGTTGAATTTGTAGCTGCGTAGTGAATCCGCGCCGTTGTCCAGCGTGAATTTCTCCGTCGGAAAGAAGGCAAGCAACATGCCCTTGCGCCGGCAATATGAGCAATTGCAGCTAAGCGCCTGGCTCGGCAGTTCGGCGTCGACGGTGAACGCCACCTTCCCACAGTGACAACTTCCCTGGAATGCCATTTTCTGTCCTCCCCATTCTCTAATCATCGCGCGGATATTCTATAATCCCATCGCAACATATCTCAACATTATCGAACACAGCATTACAGGTGCGCTTGTTATTCTAGGGGAGCCTCAATCTCTGGAAGACGACTGTGTCACAAAAATCCGATGGCAGGACCTGGCTCCTGCTCAGCCTGCCCGGTATCGACGCAGGCTCCACCTTCAATGCTGCTCTCGAATTCTATCGCTTCGCGGCAACGGCTTTTCGATCGGTACAGATTACGGAAGCATCAGCGTGACATATCAGTATCCAGGTGAGATAATTTCGCGCGCGATAGACCGTGCGATGGGCACTCAAACGAAGGCAATGGCCTCCGAAATGGCAATGTTCGACCAACCCCACATTCTGATTGTCGAAGACGATACCGACATAGCGCATATGCTGGTCGAACTGGTGAAGAGCAATGGTTTCGAGGCGACGTCGGCGGCAAGCGGCGGCGAGATGGATCGCCTGCTGGCGCGCCACAAGTTTGATCTGATCGTTCTGGACGGAATGCTTCCGGGCGAGGACGGCTTCAGCATCTGCCGGCGGCTGCGCTCGTCCCGATCGATTCCGATTCTGATGCTGACCGCGTTGCGGGAAGATATCGACCGCATCCTGGGCCTTGAGCTCGGGGCCGACGATTATGTTACCAAGCCGTTCAACTCCCGTGAACTGATGGCCCGCATCAAGAGCATTCTGCGCCGAGCGTCGTTTTCCCAGCAGCCGGAAGAGGACGTCGCGCCGATGATGTTCGCGGGCTGGCGCATCGATCCGAAAAGTCGGCAGCTCTTCGACGCCGAAGGCGCCGAGGTTTCCATGACGACGGCGGAATTCGACCTGCTTTGGGCGTTTTGCAGCAATCCGAACAAGGTGCTGACGCGCGAGCAGCTTCTGTCCATGACGCATGCCGGATCGGCAGGGCCGGTCGAGCGCAGCATCGACGCCCATATCAGCCGCGTCCGGCAGAAGATCGAGCCCAATCTCAAGGATCCGACCTTCATCAAGACCGTGCGTCTGGGAGGCTATCTGTTTGCCTCCAAGGTGGAGCGCCTGCCGTGAAGGGGCTTCGCACCGCCTCCATACGGATACAGATACTCGTATTGGCGACGCTGCTCATCATCCTCGTTTCTGTCGTGGCGACGCTTTCCGAGCCTTTTATCTATGGTCGGCACGACAAGGGCGTTGCGATCGGCCTGCTGGCGGGACGAATCGAGAGGGTGTTGGACCAGTATCGACAGGCGCACTCGCCTGTCGAGGAAGAGGCCGCTTTAAAATTTGCCGCAACACTCGGGATCTCAGCGGACAAAATGTCGGCAAATCAGATCCCACCGCAAGATCAAGCTGATCCTGCGTCGAATGACATCGTCGAGCGGGTAAGAGCCGTGCTCGAAATCGGTGTTTTCAAGGCAATTGAGAACGTCTTTGCCGATCGGTCGGCGGGGAATATTCTGATCGTCAAAGTCGATGCCGATCGTGCGCTTGTTTTTCACTTGCCTGTCTTCCCCAACTATCTGTGGCTTTTCCCGGCCATGGCGAGCGGGATTTTGAAGATCGTCATTCCACTGGCGCTCATGGCCTATTTCAGTAGCTGGCTCATTACTCGGCCGGTGGTGCGGTTCGCGGCGGCGGCCGAGCGCGCGAGCATGGATGACAGCCTGGAAAAGCCGTTTGTGGCTGACGGCGCCTCGGAAATCAGAAGCCTGGCCGCCTCGCTCAACGTAATGCGAAGCCGAATATTGGAGATGGTCGACAGTCGCACGCGCATGCTCAGTTCCATCAGCCATGATCTGAGAACGCCGCTGACCCGTTTGCGGATGCGCGCCGAGCGCTGCGAGCAGCCGGAGCTTCAACGGCAGATGCTCGCCGATATCGCCACCCTAGGTTCGATGATCGACGAGAGCCTGACGTTCCTCACGGACGCCTCTCATAGCGTGCCTTCCCGGAAGGTGGATATTTCAAGCCTGCTTCAGACGATCGCGACCGACTTTTCGGACACCGGCATCGAGGTGGGCTTCAGGGGCCCACGCCGGCTGACCTGCATTTGCAAGCCGCAAGCCATCACCAGGGCAATTACCAATGTCGTCGAGAACGCCTCCCGCTATGCGACCGAGATTGAGATCGAGTTGCAAAGCGCCAGCAATGGCGGGGTTTTGATCAGGGTGAGCGATAATGGCCCCGGCTTGACGGATGCGCTCAAAGTACGGGCTCTGGAACCCTTCTTCAAAGCGGACAAAGCCCGGACGACGGGCATGGGCGGCGGCTTCGGCCTTGGCCTTCCGACCGCCGAGGGTATCGTCAGAAAAGGGCATGGCGGGACGCTCAAGCTGCTAGACCTCAAGCCCAACGGTCTGATCGTCGAGATCGCTCTGCCGCCAACCCAGCACGAGGCGATGGGGCGTCTTGCGGGTGATCCGAAGAAGATTCCGTCGGCAAGCTGAGCTTCCACTCTTTGCGAGCCGTCGAAGGCTACCGAATGTCCGGATTGGCCGTTGCGGCTCTTTATGCTCTTCATCTGGCGGTGACAGACCCTTTAAGTCCCGCCACCATCTTCGCGAACATTTCCATATATTAAAGAAAACACCGCAACACACCGTTTCACTAGAACTGGCTCCGGCAACACTCTGCCATATTTTCCAGGAGCCAAATCTTTGCTGAGAACACCCACCATCAGTGTCGCGCTGATCGCCCTGTGCGCGACCGTCGCGGGATGCACCACTGCCGATCCCACCGTCTACGCGGGTCTGGCTTCGGCACCGCAGCTTCAACCGAATCCGGACGATAAAGGCGGCCGCGTACCCTATCGGTACAAGGGCAATGTCGACTGGAGGCAGTACAACAAGATCATCGTCGATCCCGTCACTGTCTATAACGGTCCGGACAACCAGTTCGTGAAGATCGCCGACGAAGACAAATCGGTCCTTGCCAGCTACATGCAGGACCAATTCACGCAAAAGCTGCGGACGCGCTTTGCCGTCGTCAATAATCCCGGCCCCGGCCCCGGCCCCGGCACGCTCCGGCTCCATCTGACGCTGACAGGTGCCAAGGATACCACTCCGGTCCTCGGACCCTTCTCGCATCTTGATGTTGGTGGCAACGCTATCAATGCCGTTCAGGCCGTTCGCGGTCGCGAAGGGACGATGGCGGGCTCGGTGAACTATGCCGTCGAAATCTACGATGCGCCGAGCAATCGCCTGCTCTCCGCCTATGTGGCCAAGCAATATCCGAATGCAATGAACGCTGGTGCGACCTTCTCCCGCTTGAAGGGCTCCAAGATCGGGATCGAGAAGGGCGCGAACGCACTTCTTGAACAGCTGCAGTGGAAAGCACATCGGCTGGCCCTGATGCAGGCAAACGCACTACCGATATGTGTCGGGGAACGCATTGCTTTGCGTTTCCCGACACATATCGGGTGACCCTTGTCGTTCAATCGATGTCGGACATTGTCGAGATTGACCGGGCGCCTTTAACTGCGCGTGGCGTGATCTCAATCGGCGTCAAAAATCTCCGTCAAAACCTTGAGAAGCCGAAGCACGTCCGGATGATCGCAAGAATAATATCTGAATTGCGCCTCGCTGCGAAATTTTATGATTCCCGATCGATGAAGACGTGCGAGATGCCGGCTCAAGGCCGGCTGAGATATGCCGATTTTTCTGGCGAGGCCGTTTACGTCCTGTTCGTGGTCCGACAGGAAAACGCAAACTTGTAGCCTGCTCGGGTTGGCTAGCTGGCTGAGAAGATCTGCATGCCATGATAGGCGTTGATCTCGTGTTGCGTGATCTGAATACATAAAATGATCGATTGTTAATAACGAATCGGAGGGGCTGGTGGAAAGTCCATTGTTCTCCGACGATACACGCACCGGCTGCAAAGTTTTGTTCTGATTTGTTGCGATATGTTGCGTCTTGCGGGGCGGTTCGTCAGCTTGAGCAGCTCCGACGAAGGATGCACGCTAAACCGTCGACTGAATGTATCGATGTATCACCAAGACGGCCGCTCGCGACAAACTGTAACAAAAACGAACCGATTGCCTTGTTTTGGTCCGGCTTTTGACATCACGCCGCTAACTAGTCCGGTTATCTCTGTCTCTAGCGAACAGGAGGTAGCCATGACCTATAAAGAATTGACGATAGCCGATGTTCTCAACGATCCGTTGATCCGGCAGGTAATGCGCGCGGATCAGGTATCCCTGAGCGGGATGACGAACCTGCTGCAAGATGCAGCGCATAGACTTAATAGCGTGAAGACATTGCGCGGCAAGGCGGAGATCGGCTTGCCGGGTGGCGTGAACGCGATCGTGGCCAGCGCTGCCGGCAATGAGACGTGGTGGCCACATCAATTATGCGGCCGCTGATGATCGCTTTCGCCGAAGCCTGCTTCCAAAAACTGACGGCGCGCGTATTCGCGCGTGAGAGGCCGATATCCCTACGCCAATAGGTCCTGAGAGCCCGCGCCTTCATTAGGAGGGGCGTCAAGCATCCTTGGGGGTCAGTGCATTGATGGCCCGGCTTTGCTGGTGTGCGACACTCTTGAGCCGGTGCTGATCGCTTTTTGCGAGTGAACGCTGCGAAAAAAGTGGGGAATGCGCGAAGATCCGGGTGCCTTGACCTTGCGGGTTCCTCGGATGATGGGAATTGACGGACCAAGGCTTGGAAATGTTGCTCTCCAAGCCGCTCAACGCTAATCATTGAGTACTCAGTTTCCGTCAGGCCGCTTGCCGCACCGAATGAAGGCAAAGCGTTCTTCTCCACAGGCTCTCCGGGATACCAGCAAGATGAATTCGCACGTCAATGATCTCAACGCGCTCGTACAGCAGCTTTCATCGCAGCAAGAGGAGCATTTGATCGAGGTCCGCCGTGATATCCACGCCCATCCCGAGACCGGTTTCGATGTCGTCAGAACAAGCGGCGTGGTCGCGCGCGAGCTCGCGAGCCTTGGGATCGAACATCAGACCGGCATCGGCCGCACCGGCGTGGTCGGCTTCATCAAAGGTGGGCGCCCCGGCCCAACGCTTCTCATTCGCGCGGACATGGACGCGCTGCCGATCCAGGAGCAGACCGGCCTGCCGTTTGCCAGCCGGATTGAGGGCAAGATGCATGCTTGCGGCCACGATCTGCATACGGCGACGTTGATCGGCGTCGGCGCGGTTCTCAAGGACATCGCGCCGCGGCTCAGCGGCAACATCAAGCTGATGTTCCAGCCGGCCGAGGAAACCCAGGAGAGTGGTGCTGCGGCGATGATCGTCGACGGCGTGCTGGATGGCGTCGATTATGCGCTTGGCTTTCATAATCACCCGGACGAGCCGCTTGGGACCTTCAGTTTCGTCGGTGGCATATCGACGGGCTCGTCGGACGAGTTCGACATCACCATCCATGCCAAATCCGGCCATGCCGCGCGACCGCATATGGCCGTCGATCCAGTCGTTGCGACAGCGCATCTCATTACGCAGTTGCAGGCGATCGTTTCACGCGAGGTCGATCCGATGCGTCCGGCCGTGCTGACGATAGGCTCCATCCACGGCGGCAACACCCACAACATCATTCCGGACTCCGTTGTCCTTATGGGAACGGTTCGCTGCCAGGACGCGCAATCGCGCGATGCAATCGAAGCTGCCATCCGGCGTATCTGCGACGGGCTGGAAGCATCCATGCGCGTTCGCTGCGAGATCAACTACGTGCGCGGCGTGCCGTCGCTGATCAATGACGAGCATCTTTTGACGACGACCATGGCGGCGATCCGGGAGCATTACGGCGACGTCATTGTGGAACGCGAGGCCGGTCTCGGGGCGGAGGATTTCGCCCTGGTTGGTGCCAAGGTCCCGGCTTTCCAGCTTGGGGTCGGCGCGTCCCAGGAAGGCCGCGATGATCGCCTCCACAATTCCGATTATCAGCCCGATGAGCGCTGCATTGCAAACGGTGTGGTGGCGCTGTCGCTGGCGGCCGTAAAGCTCCTGGCTTAGCCGGGAGGGCTTCCTTTTGCGACACGGGACCGGCCACTAAGCCGGTTTTGCATTTTGTTTCTTCCGGATCATCGATTTTTAGGAGGAAATTGCGCGCTTGATGTTAGCCGATACCATAGGAAATGTGCCACGCGGCTGCTGCAACGCGGAGCCGGAAGCGACAAGATGAAGAGGGACAGATTTTAATGCCGGGCGAAAAGACGATTTCGAACATCCTGCAGCCGACACGGCGCCGGTTCCTGCAAACCGCGGGCGCCTTGTCGGCGACGCTTTCGGCAGGCGGGCTTTTACTTCCCGGCAGCGCTGCGGCGCAGGCGGAAACGCCGGTCCGGGGCGGGCATCTCGTGCTCGGGCTGGACACGGCCTCGAGCTCGGACAGGCTCGATCCTGCCTTCTATACCGAAGCCTATATGTACACGGTCGGCTTCCAGCTCTTCAACACCGTCGTCGAACTCGGCCCGGACGGTAAGCTGATCGGCGCGCTCGCCGAAAGCTGGGAACCGGCAACGCCCGATGGCAGCAAGTGGGTCTTCAAGCTGAAGAAGGGCATCCAGTTCCATAATGGCAAGGAACTGACCGCGCAGGACGTTGTCTACTCGCTCAATCATCACCGCGGCGAAAAGAGCAATTCCGGCGGCAAGGGCCAGCTTCTGTCGGTCACCGACATCAGCGCCAGCGACACGCATGAAGTCACCGTCACGCTGAACTCCGGCAATGCCGATTTCCCGGCCGCTCTCGTCGACTACCACCTCGGCATCGGCCCCGACGGCGGCGATTTCGACAAGGGTGTCGGCACCGGCGCCTTCATTCTCGAAGACTTCCAGCCTGGCGTTCGCGCGCTGACCAAGCGCAACCCGAATTACTGGGCATCGGACCGCGCCTTCGTCGATTCCGTCGAAACTATCGCCATGAGCGATGCGACGGCCCGCATGGCGGCGCTTCTGAGCGGACAGGTTCACATCATCAACCGCGTCGAGCCGCGTGCCGTCAGCCGGCTCACGGCACGGCCGGGCGTGCAGATCCTGCGCTCTCAGGAAAACACGATGTACTGCTTCCCGATGCGGGTCGACACTGCTCCCTACAACAATCTCGACCTGCGGCTGGCGCTGAAATATGCGATCGACCGCGAGGAGTTGCAGAAGAGCCTGCTCGTTGGTACGGGCGCCATCGGCAACGATAATCCAATCGCTTCCTGGAACCCCTATTTCGCCAAGGACATTCCGCAGCGCGCCTATGACCCCGAGAAGGCGGCCTTCCACTTCAAGAAGGCGGGTTCGCCGAGCGGTATCCAGATCAGCGCCTCCGACAACGGCTTCCCCGGCTCGGTCGACGCGGCACAGCTCTATCAGGCGTCCGCCGCCAAGGCCGGCATCACCATCGATGTCGACCGCGTGCCCTCCGACGGATATTGGGACGAGGTCTGGCTGAAGAAGCCGTTCGTCGCCTCCAACTGGTCGGTACGCCCGACGGCCGACGCCATGCTGTCGCTGATCCTCCAGTCCGACGCGCCTTGGAACGAAACCGCCTGGCGCGACGAGTCCTTCGACAAGCTGCTGGCAGCGGCGCGTGTCGAGCTGGACGAGACCAAGCGCAAGCAGATCTATCATGACCTGCAGCTCAAGCTGGTGAACGAAGGCGGCGAGATCATCCCGCTCTTCGTCGACAATCTGGCGGCTGCCAGCGACAAGGTCGGCGGCTATGTTCCTGTGCCGGGCGGCGGCGATCTCAGCGGCTACCGCATCGCCGAGCGTGCCTGGCTCAAGGCCTAAAACATCTCGCAACAGAACGCCTATCGGTCCCCGGATTGTTATCCGGGGGCTCTTTTTTCCAGATAGGGCCGCTAAACCGTTGCGCTAGGCTGTCATTCGCGATAGCGGCCATGCGTGGAATTTTTCGGAACAGACAGATGAACAACCAGCCTCTGGCTGAGGAGATCCAGCTCGAAACGCAGGCATTGGCGCCACCGGCACGCAAATCGGCCGGCGGTCATCTCTTGCGCCTGCTTATCAAGCGTCTGGCTCTCGGTCTCGTGCTGTTATGGGCGGTCTCGCTGGTCATCTTTGCCGGCACCCAGATTCTCCCCGGCGATGTCGCAACCGCGATGCTCGGCCAGCAGGCAACGCCGGAGGCGGTCGCCAGCATCCGCAAGGAACTCGGGCTCGAAAAGCCCGCGCCACAACGTTACGTCGAATGGCTAGGCGGCGCCGTGCGCGGCGATTTTGGGCGCAGCTCCAGTAACCGCCAGGATATCGCCAAAAGTATCGCGCCACGCCTGAAGAACACGCTTTATCTGGCGGCGATGGCGGCGATCATTGCTGTGCCTTTGTCCATCCTGCTTGGAATCCTCTGCGTGCTTTACGTTGGGACCTGGGTCGACCGGACCATCGGCATCGTCACGCTCAGCGCCATATCGCTACCGGAGTTTTTCGCGGGCTACCTGCTGATCGCCTATTTTTCCGTGAGCCATTTCTGGCTTCCAAGCAGCGCCACGGTCTCCGACGCCATGCCCCTGGGGCAACGCCTCATCACCATGCTGCTTCCCTGCCTGACGCTGGTTCTGGCCGTCGTCGGACACATGATGCGGATGACGCGGGTAGCGCTTCTGAACGTCATGGCGTCTCCTTATATCGAGACGGCGTTCCTGAAGGGGCTGCCGGGCTGGCGTATCATCTGGAAACATGCGCTGCCGAATGCGGTGTCGCCGATCGTCAATGTCGTGGCCCTCAATCTCGCCTATCTCATCGTCGGCGTCGTCGTGGTCGAGGTGATCTTCGTCTATCCCGGCATGGGGCAGTATCTCGTTGACCACGTAGCCAAGCGTGACGTGCCGGTCGTGCAGGCCGCCGGCCTGATATTCGCCGCCGTCTATATCCTGCTCAATATCGTCGCCGACATGGTCGCCATTCTTGCCAATCCCCGATTGAGGCATCCGCGATGAGAAATCTGCCGCGTTTGACGCCCCTGGCGGTGCTCGGTCTTGCGGGCCTGGTGATTTTTCTCGTTATGGCGCTGCTGGCGCCATGGATCGCACCGCATCCGGTATCGCAAGTGGTCGGCGGCGTTTGGGACATGCCATCCGCCAACGCGCTGCTCGGCACGGATAATATCGGCCGCGATCTCTTTTCGCGGCTGCTCTGGGGCGCGCGCATCACTTTCGTCATTGCGGCACTTGCGACCATCCTTGCTTTCGTCATTGGCGTCTCGCTCGGTTTATACGCTGCCGTCCGGCGCGGGATCATCGATCAGGTGCTGTCGCGGTTGAACGATCTGGCGATGGCGATCCCGACGCTGATCCTGGCGCTGGTCGTGCTCGCCGTTCTGCCGAAAACCATGATCGTGCTCATTCTCGTCATGGCCGGGCTTGATGCGACGCGGGTCTTCCGCGTCAGTCGGGCGCTTGCCAGCGATCTGGTCACCCTGGATTATGTCGAAGTGGCGCGCCTTCGCGGCGAGGGCTGGGGCTGGATCATCTTCAAGGAAATCCTGCCGAACGCACTGTCACCGCTGCTCGCCGAATTCGGCTTGCGCTTCGCCTTTGCCATTCTCTTCTTGTCGACGCTCTCCTTCCTCGGCCTCGGCGTCCAGCCGCCGATTGCCGATTGGGGCAGCCTGGTGAAGGAGAACAAGGACGGGCTGGTGTTCGGTGTCTTCGCCGCCCTCATTCCGGGCGCTGCGATCGCGATCCTCGTCATCTGCGTCAATCTCGTCGTGGACTGGATGCTCCAGAAGACGACCAGCCTGAAAGGCGTTCGCCGCCATGGCTGAGACCTTGCTCAAAGTTACCGATCTGGAGATCAAGGCCGGCGATCAGATCATCGTCGACAAGGTGTCGTTCACGCTGGAAAAGGGACGTGTTCTCGGCCTGATCGGTGAATCCGGAGCGGGAAAATCCACGATCGGGCTTGCCTCGCTCGGCTATAGCCGCGACGGGTTGCGCATCACCGGTGGTCGCGCGGATCTGAACGGCACTGACATCCTAGCCCTGCGCGGTCGCGATTCCAGGCGCCTGCGCGGCGCGGCGGTCACCTATGTCGCGCAGTCGGCCGCTGCAGCCTTCAATCCGGCCTATCCGCTCATCGAACAGGTGATCGAAGCCACGCTCTGGCACGGTCTCATGAACCGCAGCGACGCCATAGCCCGGGCAAAGGAACTCTTTGCCCTACTCGGTCTTCCCGATCCCCAGAATTTCGGCGATCGCTATCCGCATCAGGCGTCCGGCGGCCAGTTGCAGCGTGCCATGACGGCGATGGCGCTGTGCCCGCATCCCGAACTGATCGTCTTTGACGAGCCGACGACCGCGCTCGACGTGACCACCCAGATCGAAGTCCTCGCCGCCATCAAGCAGGCGATCGAGAAGACCGGGACCTCCGCGCTCTACATCTCCCACGATCTTGCCGTGGTGGCGCAGGTGGCCGACGAAATTCTCGTGTTGCGCCATGGTCGGATGGTCGAGCAGGGGCCGGTCGATCGTATCTTCAATGCGCCGCAGGAAGATTATACCAAGCAACTCGTCTCCATGCGTCAGTCCGAAAAACTGGCCAAGCCGGTGGCGGATGCAGATGCCCTTCTCAGCATCAAGGACATAGAGGCGGGGTACACGCCAGGGACGACCGTGCTCAAAGGCATCAGCCTTGAGATTGGTCGCGGCGAAACGTTGGCGGTTGTGGGCGAATCCGGTTCGGGCAAATCGACGCTGGCGCGTGTCGTCACCGGCCTGCTGCCGGCCGACAAGGGCAGCCTGCGCTTCAACGGACAGACCTTGCCGACCGATCTTGCCTCACGCGGACGCGAGATCCTGCGTGATATACAGATCATCAACCAGATCCCTGATCTTGCGCTCAACCCGCGCCAGACCGTCGAGGCGATCCTCGCCCGACCGCTTGCCTTCTATTTCGGTCTTGGCGGTGCGGAACTCGACCGGCGCGTGACAGCGCTGCTCGATCAGGTCGAACTTGCGCAGACCATGCGCGGGCGCTATCCCTCGGAACTCTCCGGCGGCCAGAAGCAGCGCATCTGCATTGCGCGTGCGCTGGCTGCCGCGCCTAAGTTGATCATTTGCGACGAGCCGACATCGGCGCTCGATCCGCTGGTGGCCGAAGGCATTCTTGGTCTTCTGACACGGCTACAAAACGAGAGCGGCACATCCTATCTGTTCATCACGCACGATCTCGCCATCGTGCGTGCCATAGCTGATACGGTTGCGGTCATGCTGGATGGTAAAATAGTGCGCTATGGCCGCAAGAGCGACGTGCTGGCACCGCCCTTCGACCCTTATACGGAAAAGCTGATCGCATCGGTCCCGGAAATGCGCCCTGGCTGGCTGGACGAGGCCATCGCCCGGCGCACGCCCGGAAAAAGCCGCCCGCTGACTGCTGCCGAAATTACGATTTAGTAGAAACAAGGAATGACACGATGACAAAGCGCGGACTTATTCTGGATGGTGGCACCGGCCGCGAACTCGAACGTATCGGCGCGCCTTTCCGTCAGCCGGAATGGTCGGCGCTGGCCTTGATGGAAGCGCCTGAATTCGTCCGCAAGGTCCATGACAATTACATCGAGGCCGGCACCGACGTCATCACGACCAATAGCTACGCCGTGGTACCGTTCCATATCGGTGACGAGCGTTTTGAAGCTGATGGCGCCATGTTGGCCGCACGCGCCGGGCGCATTGCGCGCGAGGCGGCGGATGCATCGACGGATCGCAAGATCCTCGTTGCCGGTTCGCTGCCGCCGGTCTTCGGTTCCTACCAGCCGGATCTTTTCGACCCCAAGCGGGCAGGGCACTATCTCGATACGTTGGTCGGCGGCATGACACCCTACGTGGATTTGTGGCTCGCCGAAACCCAGAGCAGCCTGGCTGAGGCGCGCGCCGCCCGTGAGGCGACGCTTTCGACCGGCAAGCCCCTCTGGGTCTCCTTCACCTTGCGCGACGATCTCGCTCCCTCGGACATGCCGGAACCGCTGCTGCGCTCGAACGAGACCGTCAAGGCCGCCGCCGAACTCGTTGCTTCCTTCGGCGGCGAGGCCATGCTGTTCAATTGCAGCATGCCGGAAGTCATGGAAGCGGCGATCGAAACGGCGCGCGCCACCTTCGCTGCCCTCGGCGCAGACATTCAGGTCGGAGTCTATGCCAACGCGTTTGGCTCGCAGCAGGGCGATGAGGAGGCGAATGCCACACTGAGCGAAATCCGCAACGATCTCGATCCCGACAGCTACGGCCAGTGGGCCGGGCGCTGGGCCGCCTCCGGCGCCAGCATCATCGGCGGCTGCTGCGGTATCGGCGTGGATCACATCCACGCGCTGTCGGGCCGCTATCGCTGCATCTGAGCAGTCGATCTTCCATGCGGGCGTGATGAGGCAAGCCCGGTCCGACCGGCCAAGTCTTAAAGCGCGCCGCTTCTGTTGAGCGAGATCGCGTAGACGCTGGTGGTCGCGGTGATGAAGAGCTTGTGCTTGCCGCGTCCGCCGAAGCAGAGGTTGGACACGGTCTCGGGAACCAGCAGCTTACCCATGAGGTGACCATCCGGCGCGATACAATGGACCCCGTCGCGCGCGGAGGACCAGAGATTGCCGTCGCTATCCAGCCGCATTCCGTCGGCACAGCCCGGCGAGATCACATGAAAGACCTCGCCGCCGGTCAGTCGCCAGTTTTCGCCGACATTGAAGACGCGGATATGTTGTGGATCGTTGCTGTGCATGCGGCCGGTATCGGCGACATACAGCTTCTTCTCGTCGGGGCTGAAGGCAAGTCCGTTCGGGCAATTGAAGTCGGTGAGCACGGCCGACATCGAACCTGAGGCATCGACACGATAGACGTTGCAGGGCGATTCCTGCTCGCTTTTATAGCCTTCGTAATCGGTGGCGATGCCGTAATGCGGGTCGGTGAACCAGATGGCACCATCTGAGGCGACGATGACATCGTTGGGCGAATTCAGTCGCTTGCCCTGATAGCTGTCGGCAATGACCGTGATCGAACCATCATATTCCGTCCGGGTCACGCGCCGGCCACCATGCTCGCAGCTCACAAGACGACCCTGCCGGTCGCGGGTGTGGCCGTTGGAGAAGTTCGACGGTTCGCGATAAATGCTCGTGCCGAGGCCGGGTATCCAGCGCATGATGCGGTTGTTGGGGATGTCAGAAAACAGAAGGCAGTTCTGATCGCCGAACCAGACGGGTCCCTCAACCCAATCGAAGCCGGTGGCAATCTGCTTCACGGGTGCGTTGCCGAGGACGAAGCGACCGAAGACCGGATCCACGATTTCGAAGAACGACATTTTGACATTACCTCCCATAATGCTGCATCCTGTTATCGATAACATAATCGGATGCGTCCGCAAGCGGGAGGATAATGCATGAGCCATATTGTGGCGTCGAGTGTCTTGAGCGACGAGGGAGTGATCAAGCTGTTGACAGCGGCGATCGGCGAGGCCGCCGCGATGGGGCAGCCGCAATGCATCGCCATTGTTGATGCAAGCGGCGTGTTGCTTGCCTCTTTCCGCATGCGCGGATCGCGTTTCCTGTCGTTGAAAAGTGCGCTCGCCAAGGCTCGCACGGCAGCATCCATTGGAGCGCCGAGCCATTCCGTTCCCGAACATGCAAAGCTCCTGCTGGCGGCTGCCACGCAAGGTGAGGCAACGGGTCTCAGGGGCGGTCTTCCCATCCGCATCGCCGGCGTGCTTGTCGGCGGGATCGGCGTTGGGTCCGGCTCGGGAGAACAGGACGAGGCGGTTGCCCTTGTTGCGCTGAAGGCTATTGGGGCGGATCTGGACTGAAAGGCCTGATCACTCGCGAACAGGACCTGCCGGTAAATCATCCTTGCCGGCAGGCCCTGTTTTTTTGATGCGTCAGGCGAAGACGATCTGAGCCTTCATGGCGCGGCTGCGATCCGAGGCGATCTCGAAGGCGCTGATGGCGTCAATCAGCGGCACGGAATGGGTGATCAACGGCTTTACGTCGATCAGGCCCTTGCGCATCAGGTCGACGCCGAAGGCGGAATTCCTCGTGGAAGCGGAACGAGCCGCGCAGATCCAGTTCCTTCGCCGTAATCGCCATCATCGGCAGCGTCATGTCGCCGCCAAGGCCCAATTGCACGATGATACCGCGCGGTCGGAGCGCGGCGATGCCGCCGACGAGGGCAGGGGCAGCGCCGGAGCATTCATAGAGCACATCGAAGGTGCCCTTGTCGGCCGAATAGGCGGCGAGTGCCTCGGGGTCTTCCTTGGTGTTGATGACCCTGTCCGCGCCAGCCTGTTTTGCAACGGAAAGCGTGAAATCCGACAGATCGGTCGCGACGATTTCCACGGCACCGGCGCGGCGTGCGGCCAGAATCGACAGCACGCCGATCGGTCCGCACCCGGTGACGAGAACGCGCTTGCCGAGCAGCTCGCCAGCGCGCTTTGTCGCGTGCAGGGTCACGGCCAGTGGTTCGGCCATCGCGGCTTCACCGGACGTCAGGCCGTCGGCGGGAACGCATTGAATGGCATCGGCGACCAGCGTTTCGCGGAACGCGCCCTGAATATGCGGGAAGGGCATGGCGCTGCCATAGAAGCGCATGTTCAGGCACTGATTGTGCAGGCCTTGCTGGCAATAGCGGCACGTCCGGCAGGGACGTGATGGGGAAACGGCGACGAGCTGGCCGACCTCGAGCCCTTGGACACCAGGCCCAAGGGCCGTAACCGTTGCGCTGACTTCGTGTCCGAGGATCATCGGCTGCTTCAGGCGGACCGCGCCGAAGCCGCCGTGATTGTAATAATGCAGGTCGCTGCCGCAGACCCCGCCAGTGGCGAGCTTCAGCTTGACCTCACCCGCACCCGGCTCTTCCTCCGGATAGTCCTCGATCCGCAAATCCTTGGCGGCGTGAGCGACGATGGCTTTCATGTCTTTCTCCTTACAGAACGGGTGTCAGCAACGGCTGGCCGGCAAAATGGGCGGCGAGATTGTCGCGGACGAGCTGTCCCATGGCCTTGCGGGTCTCAATAGTACCCGAGGCGTGGTGGGGCTGCAAAAGAACATTGTCCAGCGCCAGAAAGCGCGGATTGAGCTTCGGCTCGCCTTCGAAGACATCGAGCGCCGCCGATCCGAGCTCAGCCGTTTCAAGAGCTTCCAGCAGCGCATCCTCGTCGATGTTGGAGGCGCGCGATATGTTGATCAGCATGCCATCCGGACCGAGCGCCTGGATCACTTCTTTCCCGACGATGTGGCGGGTTGCGGCAGAGGCGGCGAGTGTCACGAACAGAAAATCGGATTGCTCGGCCAGCGCCACGGGATCGGCCACGAATTCCATATCGGTCGCGTAGCTCTTTGCCTCGACGTCGGAATAGGCGATCTTCATGTCGAAGCCCTTCAGCCGCTTGGCAACCTCGAAGCCGATGCGGCCAAGGCCAAGCACGCCGGCGCGACGTCCCCAGATGCGGCGCTTCAGCGGATAGAGGCCCTTTTCCGCCCAGCTTCCGTCGCGCACCCATGTTTCGGCGCCGAGCATGCCACGCGACTGGCAGAGCATCATGGCGATACCCAGATCGGCGACATCATTGGTGAGCACGTCTGGCGTATTCGTCACGCGGATACCGCGTTCGCGGCAGGCCTGGAGATCGACCGCATCGAAGCCGACACCGTAGACCGAGATCACTTCCAGCTTGGGGCAGGCCTCGATCATGGCGCGATTGGCCCCGAGTTCGCCGCGTGTGGCGATCGCCTTCACCGAGGGGCCGACATCTGCCAAAAGAGCCGTCTTATCCTCGGACTCGAAATAACGATGAACGCGAAACGCCGCGTCCAAAGGCTCCTGATCCCATTGCGGATAGGGTCCAACTTGTAGAATTATCGGCTTGTCCATCTTTTTACATCCTCCCTTGACATCGAATGTTATCGATAACATAAACAAGGGCAACAGCATTTGTCGAGATAAAAAACGGAGGAAACGATGTCTCTTGGCCTCTTCGATCTGAAAGGGCGGCGTGCTCTTGTAACGGGTTCGTCCCAAGGCATCGGGCTTGCTCTCGCCAAGGGATTGGCGGCAGCAGGCGCCGAACTGGTGCTCAACGGTCGCGACGCGGAAAAACTTGCCAGGACTGCGGCCCTGTTCGAGGGCAAGGTTCACACATTGCCTTTCGACGCGACCGATCATGAGGCTGTCCGCAGCGCGGTAGACGCGTTCGAAGCCGGGACCGGCGCCATCGACATTCTCGTCAACAATGCCGGCATGCAATTCCGCTCGCCGCTGGAAGAGTTTCCCGCGGATGCGTTCGAGCGGCTTCTTCGCACCAACATATCGAGCGTTTTCAACGTTGGTCAGGCTGCTGCCCGCCATATGATCAAGCGCGGTGCCGGCAAGATCATCAACATCGCCAGCGTCCAGACCGCACTGGCACGCCCCTCGATTGCTCCCTACACCGCGACCAAGGGCGCCGTCGGCAATCTCACCAAGGGCATGGCGACGGATTGGGCCAAGTATGGGCTACAGTGCAATGCCATCGCGCCGGGCTATTTCGATACACCGCTGAATGCCGCGCTGGTTGCTGATGCCGATTTCTCCGCATGGCTTGAGAAGCGCACTCCGGCTGGTCGTTGGGGACGTGTCGAGGAACTGGTCGGCGCCTGCATCTTCCTGGCCTCCGATGCTTCCTCCTTCGTCAACGGGCATGTGCTTTACGTAGATGGCGGGATCACGGCGTCGCTTTAAGGGGATGCCGCAGGCGGTTGCGGCTGCGGCAAGTTTTTTTGTCGGCGCGATGAGGACGCGCAGGCCATGATAGCGGATATGGATCACCGTTCGAAACGGACGTCGCGATGATCCCTCGCGACATTGGAGGAGGAACAGCCATGAGCAACAAGGTGGCGCTGATCGGCGCGGGCGCAATGGGCGGAGCCATCGGCACGCGCCTGGCCGAGACCGGCAACAGCCTGACAGTCTTCGACCTCGACAAGGAGAAGGTGGCGGTGCTGACGGCCAAGGGCGCGAGTGCAGCACCCAGCGCCGCGCAGGCGGCTGCCGTGTCCGACTATGTCATTCTCAGCCTGAATTCTCCGAACATCGTGCGTGCCGCTGTGTTCGGCGCCGGCGGTGTCGCGGAAGGCGCCAGACCCGGCACATTGATCATCGATATGTCCTCGATCGATCCGGACGCCACCAAGGCACTTGCCTCCGACGCCGCGGCAAAGGGGCTGCGCTGGGTGGACAGCCCGCTGTCTGGTGGCGCTCCCAAGGCGCTGATCGGCCAGTTGACGTTGATGGCTGGCGGCAGCGAGCAGGATGTCGCGGATGCGCATCAGGTGCTCAAGCATGTCGCCTCGAATTATACCCATATGGGGCCATCGGGCGCCGGGCAGACCACGAAGCTGATCAATCAGGTGCTATGCGCACTGAACTTCCTTGCCGTTGCGGAAGCGACCCAACTGGCGCTCGACGCCGGCGTGGATGCGGCCAAGATCCCGCAGGCGCTGAAGGGCGGGCGGGCTGATAGCGCGCTCCTGCAGGAATACATGCCGCGCTACGTGACCAAGGATTATCGCCGTACCGGCCGGATCGACAACATGGTCAAGGACCTGAACGGCGCGCAGGACCTTGCCCGACGCACCAACACCGCCATGCCGCTGACTGCCGTCTGCGCCGAAGTGCATCGCATGCTGACGGCTGCGGGCCTTGGCGGCGAGGACCAGGCGGCGCTGATGGAATTCTTCAAGGGACCGAACAAGGAGATCGCCGAATGATTACCCGCTACGCACTATTCGAAGGCAAGGTCAGGGAAGGTGAGACGGAGGCGTTTCGCGCCGCGGTCATAGAGACCATTTTGCCGAAATGGAAGCAATTCCCCGGTGCTCTCGATGTTCGCGTATCCTTCGCGGAGGCCCGGGACGAAGGCGCTCCGGAATATCCGATGATCCTTGCCATCAATTATCCAGATACCGCCGCAGTCGAGGCTGCTCTTGCAAGCCCGGTGCGAACCGAAGCGCGAGCTGCGACGGAAGCGGTGCTCTCGAGGTTCTTCGAAGGCCGCATCCATCATCATGTAACGCTGGCCAATGAATTCGTGCTTTGAATCTGTTCTGCCATGACGGCTGCACGATGCGGAGCGGAAGACCCGGTCTTCTCGTCTCAGGATGAGCAAAGGGTGCGCACTTGCTATTTTAAGGCGATGTATATTACTGTCATGGTAACGATAACATAGGCAGTTGATGAGCAATATACGCAAGCCACCGACCATGGCTGACATCGCCCGGGTCATGGGGGTTTCCCCCATGACCGTGTCGCGTGCATTCAAGGCGGACAGTCTGGTCAGCACGGAGACCAGGGAGGCCATTCTCAAGGCCGCCGAGGATCTGGGCTATGTCTTCGACAGCACGGCGTCCAATCTGCGCTCACAGAAGTCCGATTTCGTCGCTGTCACCATTCCCTCCATCAACAACGCCAATTTCGCGGATACCGTCGGCGGGCTCGCCGATACGCTTGCCACCCGCAACATGCAGATCCTGCTGGGTTACACCAATTACGACATGCAGGAGGAGGAGCGGCTGATCGAGCAGCTTCTGCGCCGCAAGCCGCAGGCGATCGTCGTGACCGGCGGCAGGCATACGCCGCGCGCGCGCCGTCTGCTGGAGACGGTCAATATCCCGGTGATCGAGACCTGGGACATTCCGACCGAGCCGATCGGGCACTATGTTGGCTTTTCCAATGCCGGCGCCGTTCGCCAGATGGTGGATCACTTCGTCAGCGCCGGCCATCGCCGCATTGCCTTCATCGGCGGCGATGTCGGGCGCGATACGCGTGGCAGCGAGCGCCGGACTGGCTTCATTGCCGCAATGGAGGCGCATGGGCTGGATGCCTCACGGCTGATCGCGGCCGGAGCGCCGCCCATTTCGATGCGCGAAGGCGCCAATGCGATGGCAAGGCTGATCGAAATCTATCCGGATACACAGGCAGTTGTCTGCGTATCGGATCTCGCGGCCTATGGCGCGCTGACGGAATGTCGCCGGTTGAACGTTGCCGTACCAGAGCGTTTTGCGATTGGTGGTTTCGGCAACTATGAAATCGGCGAGGTCTGCGTGCCGACGCTGACAACGATCAACGCTTTTGCGCGCGAGATCGGCGAAAAGACCGCCAGGCTAATCCTCGATATCCTGGATGATGGACTGCCGGTCGAGGATGTCAGAATCACCCCCGAACTGATCGTGCGCGACAGCAGCCGCTAGGCTTTGCCTGTCGCCCGAATGCAAAAGCGCGGCCTGAAGGCCGCGCCATTGTCATATTCGAGGCGGGATCACTTGCCCCAGATCTTCTGGTACTGATCCTTGTAGCCATTGCCGGGATCGAATGTGTTTTTCGGGCCTCCGTCCGTTTCCACATTGTCTGCCGTCACGACATGTAACGGCGACAGGTAGCCGGACCATTTCTCTCCCGAAAAAGCTCGGTTGAGCTCGTCGACCAGCTGCCAGCCCTGCAGGTTGAGAGGCTCGGCGACCGTCACCTTCTGATACTGGCCGGCGCGGATTCGCGCGTATGCGGATTCCGAACCATCACCGGCGGCCACATTGATCGGCGCGTCCGTGCCGCCCTTGCCGGCGGATGCAAGCGACGGTCCCATGAAGTCGAAATAGAGGTCGTTGATAGCCAGCGAATGGGTCCAGCTATCGCCGTACTTCTGCAGCAGCGAGGTGGTGAGCTGCGGCATACGCTGCGAGGTCTCGGCAATGGGGGTGTCGACATATTCCAGCACCTTGCCGCCAAGACGCTCGATCTCGGCCTTCATCTTGTCGGCCTTGGCAATGGCGATCGCATAGGTCGAGTCGGTGAAGATGATGACGCCGGGCTTGCCCTTGGCATCGACGAAGGCCCAGTCGGCGGCGGCCGTCGACACTTCCATCGCATCGGTGCTGACATTAGCGAACAGCCCGCTCTTCTCATCCGGGCCTATGACGGGTCCGGCATGCCAGGCGACCAGCGGGATCTTTGCAGCCTGCGCCTGCTCCAACGCCGGTGCCTGTTCGATCGCATCGAAGCCGTCGATGATGATGCCGTCTGGCTTCAAAGCCATGGCCTGGCCAAAGGCTGCGGTTCGTCCCCCGATCGAGCCCGCGCCATCCAGAACCTTGACCTGCCAGCCAATCGCCTTGGCTGCTTCCTCAACCCCGTTGCTGACGCCGAGAATGCCGCCATTCTTCAGGTCGCCGGCCAGCACGACGATTGTCTTGCCGGGTTGCGCCTTGGGACCGGTGGTGGGGCCATCCCATTTGGTGACCGGCGAGGCATATTTATCGACGACGGCCTTCGCGTCGGCCAGTGGATCCGCATAGGCGTGGCTTGCGCATAGCATCAACAGGCCCGTGGTTGCCTGCAGGAAATATCTGCGTTTCATTGTCTGTCTCCTCCCTTTGGTAATTAAAACAATATGATCTTCACTAATCGGCTGCCTTGGCGGGCAGTTGCGGCTTTTGCGCCGGCGCCATTCGGCCGGCAAGGCTGCGTCGGCGCTGGGCATAGCCAGCAATTCCGATGGCGACGAGCAGGGTCACGCCGTTGAACAGCGGTTCCACATAGAAGGAGCCGCCGATCTGCTGGATGCCGGCAATGCCGACGGCCAGAATGATGACGCCGATCATGGTTCCCCAGACATTGACGCGGCCGGGCTTGATGGTGGTGGAGCCGAGGAAGGCTCCGACGAGCGCCGGCAGTAGATATTCCAGGCCGACGCTGGCCTGGCCGATCCTGAGTTTCGAGGCGAGCAATACACCAGCCACGGCGGCAAGCGTACCTGATGTCACGAAGGCGCCGATGACAAAACGACGGACGGGGATGCCGTTGAGGGCAGCAGCCTTCGGATTGGCGCCGATGGCATAGACGTAGCGGCCCATCGGTGTGTATTCGAGCACGATCCACATCACGAAAGCCAGAACCAGGACATAGAGCCCGGTAATCGGCAGCCCGAAGATCATCGTTCCGTTGAGCGCATAGAAGCCCTGCGGCAACATGCCGACCACTTGTCGTCCGCCGGTGTGCCAAAGGGCGATGGCGTAAAGGACTGTGCCGGTGCCGAGCGTCGCGATGAAGCTGTCGATCTTTGCGATCTCGACCAGCAGCCCGTTGAGGAAGCCGGTGAACGCACCAAGCAGGAGGACGATCAGGACGGCGACTGGCCATGGCAGGCCGAACATCGTCTGCAGGCTGATCGCCAGCACATGCCAGAGCACGATGCCATAGCCGATCGTCAAGTCGATACGCCCAGCCGCCATCGGGATCATCGCCGCGAGCGACAGGATGGCGATGATGGTCTTGTCCGAGATGATCGAACGCAGGTTCAGCAGCGTCGGAAAGGTCTGCGGCAGCAGGATGGAAAACAGCAGGATCAGGAAAGCGGTCAGGATGACGAGGCCGTAGACCGGCAGCAGCCTTTGGATTTTCTGGCCGAAGCTCATTCCCGCCAGTTCGGCCCGGGTTGGTTCGAGCGCATTGGATTCGATCGATTGCATGGGGGTTCCTCTCCGATCTAGGCGGCTTCGGATGCAGATGCGGCGGCGATAACCGCCGGGGTTGTCAGTTCCGCGCCGCTCAGTTCACGCACGATTTGACCGCGTGAAAATACCAGGGCGCGATGGCAGATATGGGCGATTTCCTCGAAATCGGTGGAGACGACGAGCACGGCGAGCCCGTCCTCCACTGCCTCGGCGATCAGCTTGTAGATGTCCGCCTTGGCGCCGACATCGACGCCGGCTGTCGGATCCTCTGCGATCAGCAGTTTGCGGCCCGTGGCAAGCCACCGGCCGACCACGACCTTCTGCTGATTGCCGCCGGACAAGGCTTCGATTGCAAGGCTTTGGTCATTGGGTCTGAGGCCAACCCGGCTGCCGAGCGAATAGGCCATTTCGGCCTCGCGCTGCGGCCGCAGGAAGGACATCAATCCCCGCCCAGACGCGCCGGGATTGAGGAATGTGTTTTCCCGTAGACTGAG
Source organism: Rhizobium lusitanum (assembly GCF_014189535.1). Classification (NCBI taxonomy): domain Bacteria; kingdom Pseudomonadati; phylum Pseudomonadota; class Alphaproteobacteria; order Hyphomicrobiales; family Rhizobiaceae; genus Martinezella; species Martinezella lusitana. The sequence continues at coordinate 360,431 of NZ_CP050307.1, forward strand.
CGACATGGCGACCGACTCCTCGGTCCGGTCCCTTGCGATCAGGCCGATGCCCGCAGCCATGGCGGAGACGGGGCTCGAAAGATCGGGCTCCGCACCATTTAGCCGGACGGTTCCGCTCGATGGCTCGCAACCGAACAGTGCGCGCCCGATTAATTCCTGGCCGGCGCCTCGGAGCCCGACGAGGCCGAGCAGCTCTCCTTGCCTGATGTCGAAGGATACGGGACCGGCGCCACGGCAGGCGAGATCTTTGACGGAGACGATGGCCGGACCGGCGGTCTGCTCGGCCTTGACGAAGAGCTGGTCGGCCTTGCGCCCGACGATCATGCGGATCAGCTCGTCCGGCGTCGTGTCGGAAACCGGCTTCTGTCCCACGAGCATTCCGTCGCGCAGCACGGCGACACGGTCGGCGATCCTGAAGATCTCATCCAACCGGTGCGAAACGTAGATCATCGCCACACCACGCTCCTTGAGCGGGCGGATGGCGGCAAACAGCTTCTCAACCTCATCGGCAGGCAAACTCGCTGTGGGTTCGTCGAGAACGAGAACGTCGGCTTCAACGGCGAGCGCACGGGCAATCGCCACGAGAGATTTTTCGGTTCGTGTCAGCTCCTGGACCCGCGTCGACGGATCGAAATCACATCCAACGAGCTTCAGGGCCTCCGCCGTGCGGCGCTCGGTAGCCCGCCAGTCGATCAGCTTGCCGCGCAGCGAATAGCCCTGCGCCAAACCGACATTCTCGCCCACGGTCATCCATTCGATCAGCCCGAGATCCTGATGGATGAAGGCGACCGGCTGGCGCTGGTTGGGCTTCGGCGGGCGGTGTTGATATGGCTTGCCACGAAACAGGATCTGTCCGCCATCCGGCTTGTAGATACCCGCGAGTGTCTTGATGAGGGTCGATTTGCCCGCGCCGTTCTCGCCGAGAAGCGCCAGGATTTCTCCGGGCTTGAGATCCAGCGAGACGTTCGACAGGGCGCGCGTTCCACCAAATTCCTTGGTGATGTCGCAAAACTCGAGCAGCTTTCCGTCGTCCATTCTGCTCCTCCCAAAGCTTCGATGAAAGGAAGCTATGTTATCGATAACATTCCGTCAAGAGGCTCCGATAGACAACGGAGTTTCATCGACGGGATGGCTTCAACTTTGCCGCCGAGGCGATTGTTCGCCGTTCTTTGCTGCGTATGGAGGCTATAGAATTCGTATATCGGATAAATAATATCCGCTGAAGGATATACTTTCGTCTTAAAGCATTGATGGAGCTTAAATACATATTTCTTACATACTATGAATGAAATCATGGAGATGCCATCGTCTTACGATGAAATTGGCAAGAACCGCCCGGAAAATGATTGGGCCGATCGACTAAATTTTCTGAATGATTTTTAGGGGGTAGCGCCTCATTGTTGCCAATACTGCGATAGATTGGATGATGTTTAAATCGATCGTGCATTCACGCTGTCTATGGTTTAGTACTATTTATTGGGAAGCCGCGATTTGCGGTCTATTTTTTCGTCGTTTGGTGGCCCTTCGGGTCCGCTCTAGAGAATTGCCGGTCCAGGAGCTTTGATGAGGTACGCTACTCAATCCGTTTTCAAGATTGTGAAAGCCGATGCCGATGAAATGTCGGAGCACTATGCCAGGACCTTGTCGCCCGCAAAGGTGGAGCCCCTTCGGCAACATTCGCTGATCTCGGTGGAGGACCGCCATTTTTCTGTCGGGCGCTACAGCATCTGGAACGGAACATGCCAATCCGGAATGCAGGTGACGCTTTCGCGGGCGCCAGATGCCTATGCTCTTTACCTGCCGTTCTCCGGGTTGATGGAGATAGACACGGGTAGCAAGCGGCTCATTTCCAAGCCGACGACCGCTCTTCTCGGTGACATGTCGTGTTTTGAGAAGCTGACGCTCCATGAGGGACGCAGCCATATGGGCGTGGCCTTCGAAAAGTCCGCAATGATCCAGCAATTGAGCGAATTGCTGGATGCCCCCGTCATTGGCGGCGTCGATTTTGCCGACACGATCGACCTGGCGACGGCAAAAGGCGCGCGGATAGCGGCGATCAGCCATCTTGTCTGGAACTGTCTGAACGTCGAAGAGGCAGACCAGCCCTCGTCGGCATTCGTCGAGCGCCTTTTGCAGGCGATGATGATTGCGCTGTTGGAGACCGTCCCCAACAATTATTCCGCGCGGCTGACCAAGCCGATCTCTCCAGCGATCCCCAAGCGCCTGAAGAGAGCGATCGAATACATGCACAACAATATCTCGTCGCCGATGGGTGTCGCCGATATCGCACGGGAAGCCGGCACAAGCGTGCGCGCATTGCAGGCCGCCTTCCAGCAGTTCAAGGACACTACGCCCCTGAATTATCTGCGAACGATCCGCTTGGAAGGCGCTCGCAAGGTCCTGACGGATCCGGCCATATCCCTGTCGGTCGCTGAAGTGGCTCGGAACTGGGGGTTTTCCCATATGGGACGTTTCGCTGCGCTATATCACCAATCCTTCGGTGAAATGCCGTCGAACACGGCGAAGATGGGAAGAAGCGGCGGCAAGTAGCGAGTTGCGATGCCGGAGCCTGGAAAACCTGCGGGTTTTGGCGCTCTAGGCAGCTCTGCCATGTATCAAGAATAACATTCCCGATTGCCTTACAATCATTCGGCTTAAGCCCATGCCGTTCGCGTCGCGATCGCCCTACCGAAGCGGTGCGGCGAGGATTTGATCATCGGCTCGAATTCCGAGGCAATATTCAACAAACGCAAATTTTATACCGAACACGCAGGAAAGAGGACTGCGCGTAGTTGCGATCCCATGATTGCATTGAAGTTTGCCGCGCGGTGCGCATTCTATGCAGTGGATGCTGTGGTCGGTAGCTACTGCTCCCAACGACAGCATCACCCGCCCGTCGGCACCCCAACTTCGATGGGCGGGATTTGCTTATCAGGCTGTCGTCTTCCGCGCTCAGCGACCGTTGCTGGTTTGCAAAGCTCGAGCCTTAAGACATACCTCCCAGACTTTACAAAGCAGCCTTTGCAAGGCGCTAGCGCTCTTCCCCACCCTCGATTTTGCGAGGCAGGGAGGGAGGGTCAAGCTGCCATCGTGCGGTCACCCTATCCATATGGCGCTATCTACATCCTAAACGCGAATGCAAATTCGCGTTCCTGGAGCGGCGGAATGCGTCTTAAATAATCCTTAGCCATATCGCCGCTGATTGTTCAGTCAATCCAGCGAGTTATTGTTCTGGCTGCAATTTCATAAAGGTATTTTTCCGATGCGACTTACGATTAAAGCTACCCTTCTTAGTCTGTTTGGAGTGCTTGCTACTATTTCTGTTGTGCAGGGCCTCGTCTCCGTGAACCGGTTGTCTCTGATCAGCGAAGCAACACGCTCGATCGCCGATAATACAGTCCCCTCCGTGCTGGTGCTTGGCCAGTTGAATACGGACTACGGCGATTTACGCGTCGCCCATGAGGGTTATCTGCTCGCGCGCGCTGATGACCGGCAGTCCGTTCTCGCGGCGATGGCGGAGACGAAGGCGGAAATTGCCAAGGACATGAAGGTTTATCTGCCCATGATTGCGGGTGACAAAGAGCGCGCCATCTATCAGAAGTTCCTGGATGCGGATACGGAGTATCAGCGGATCTGGGAGCAAGCCAAGGCCCTGAAGGACAGCGGAAATGACGACGGAGCCAGTGCTCTGCTGCTGGGTGAAGGCAAGAAGGCGTATGACAAGGCTGGCGATACGATCCAGGAGGACGTGGACCAGAACGTCGCAGACAATAACGGTAATCTTGACACGACGAATGCTGCTGTCGCATCAAGCCTGAGTGCTGCCTATATCGCCCTTTGCATTGCCATTGTCGGTGCTGCCGGTGCCATGATCCTGACATTACGGCGCGTGATTTCTCCTCTTGCCCGGATCACCGGCTATATGAACCGGCTTAGCAACGGCAATACGGCGGATGCCGTGCCGGATCGTGACCGACTGGACGAGATCGGCGAGATGGCCGGTGCCATAGAGGTGTTTCGTCAGGCGGCAATCGAAAACAAGCGGCTTGAAGAAGAGGCCGAGGCAAACCGTCGCCGGGCTGAACAGGATCGAATTTCCGCGCAGGAGATGGCAGAGGCGGACGCCGCCGCGCGGCTCAAAGTTGCAACGTCCGGTCTCGCCGCGGGGCTAAAGCGTCTTGCAGCCGGTGACCTCGCCTTCCAGCTTACCGATGCGTTTGCGACCGATTTCGAGGCGCTGCGGCATGACTTCAATGCGTCGGTTCGGCAGTTGAACGAGACACTCACAGCTATTTCGCAGACGACGGCAACGATCGACGGCAATTCGCTCGAAATCAGCCAGGGAGCGAGCGATCTCTCCCGACGCACGGAGCAACAGGCCGCCTCGCTCGAAGAAACGGCGGCGGCGCTTGACCAGATCACAAACAATGTCGGCAACTCCGCCCATCGGGCCGACGAGGCGCGCGCCGTCGCCAACGAAGCCAATGTCAGTGCGAAGCGGTCCGGAGAGGTAGTGGCGAACGCCGTTGACGCCATGAGCCGCATTGAGCAATCGTCAAACCAGATCTCCAACATCATCGGTGTTATCGACGAGATCGCCTTCCAGACCAATCTCCTGGCGCTCAATGCCGGCGTCGAAGCAGCGCGTGCCGGTGATGCCGGCAAGGGCTTTGCGGTTGTCGCCCAGGAAGTGCGTGAACTGGCGCAACGCTCGGCTCAGGCGGCCAAGGAGATCAAGGCTCTGATCCGCTCGTCCTCGGTCGAGGTTGCAGGCGGCGTTCGCCTCGTCAGCGAGACCGGCGACGCGCTCCGGATCATCGAGGCGCATGTCGAGACCATTAACCGCCATATGGAAGCGATCGCCCTTTCCGCCAAGGAACAGTCGATCGGACTTTCGGAGGTCAATATCGCCGTCAACCAGATGGATCAGGTGACGCAGCAGAATGCGGCGATGGTCGAAGAGACGACCGCCGCCAGCGCCACCCTCGCTGCGGAAGCGGTTAATCTGCGTAGTCTCGTGGCCCAGTTCATGCTGGAAAGCGGCACGGCACATCAGAACCAGGTGGCCGCGCTGCGGGCGACGGAAAACCGATTGGCAGCTCCGGATCGTTCGGTCAAGGCGAGTTACGGAACTACCCGGCTATACGGATAAGACTGTAAACGATCTGGACAAAGCCTCCATATCATCCTTTGATATGGAGGCTGTGACCCCAAAAGTCCCTTCGGATGTCAAAAAAGTATCAGTTCTTGGTGCAGGGCGTAGTAGCGGTTTGTGACTTCCACGCGTAACTTCTGATTATCAGATCAAGCAGCGTCTCTGGGAGGAGGTGCGACGAGACAATGATCGAAGGCGAAGGGAGGTGTGCAGGATGAACCCCGATTTGGAAGTGGTCGCCATCGGCAGCGGCGAATCCTTCAAGGCCTGGGAGCATGGCTATCCCTACCGCACCGTCCGCTGGCATTTTCATCCCGAATACGAGATCCATCATGTGGTCGCCACCACGGGGAAATATTTTGTCGGTGATTTTATTGGTGAGTTCGAGCCCGGCAATCTGATCCTGACGGGACCGAACCTGCCGCACAATTGGGTCAGCGACGTGCCGCCCGGCACCTGCCTGCCGTTGCGTTGCCGTGTGCTGCAGTTTTCCGAATTCTTCCTGGCGGATGCGACCAAGATCTTTCCGGAGCTTTCCGCTTGCGCCGGCATTCTGGAGATGAGCCGCCGCGGCGCGCTCTTCACCCCCGAGACCGCCGCTATAGTTGGCCCGATCCTGGGTGATTTGGTCGGGGCGCAGGGTATCCGCCGCATCGAGCTTTTCATGAATGTGCTGGATGCGCTGAGCTCGGCACAAGGCACCCGGACACTCGCGAGCGCGCTTTATCATCCCGATCCATCCGGCTTCATGTCGGCGGGCGTCAACAAGGCGCTTTCCTATATCAACACGCATCTGACTGAGCCGTTTAGCGAAAGCGATCTTGCCGAGCTTACCGGGCAGAGCCCGAGTTCGTTTTCCCGCAGCTTCCGCCGGCATACCGGTATGGCGCTGGTGCAATATGTCAATCGCCTGCGCGTCAACTTTGCCAGCCATCTGCTGATGAGCCAGTCGGACATGTCGATCACCGACATCTGCTTTGCGACCGGCTTCAACAATATCTCGAATTTCAATCGCCGTTTTCTGGAGCAGAAGGGCATGGCGCCCTCGCGGTTCAGAGCTTTGCTGGCGCAGAACATAGGAGCGGTGGAGGCCGCTTAAAAAAGGGGAGGACAGGGAGGAGAAACCAAAAATCCGGGCAGGATGAGACGGGCGACCAGCAAGGCGCCTGAAGGAGAAATCTTGTCTGAAAATTAGCCCTTGGGCGCCGGCCGCAGAGCCCGCCTCGGGCCAGGACACTCACAAGGCCCCGGGCTCGACCGACGAGCGCGAGGCTTCATTGAAAACGTTACCAATAGGGATGGAGATATCTAATGACCAAGTTCGCATGGAGACTAACAGGTGCTGCGGTGCTTGCTGCTGGCCTTCTGAGCGGCACGTCCGCCTTCGCGCAATCGGCAAAAGCGACGGACGCGACCGTTGCTTTCCTGATGCCCGACCAGAGCTCGACCCGTTACGAAGAGCACGACTATCCGGGCTTTCAGGCCGAGATGAAGAAACTCTGCGCCGGCTGCAAGGTGATCTACCAGAACGCCAATGGCGATGCCTCGCGCCAGCAGCAGCAATTCAACTCGGTGATCTCGCAGGGCGCCAAGGCGATCGTCCTCGATCCGGTCGATTCCACGGCGGCAGCATCGCTGGTCAAGCTCGCGCAGAGCCAGGGTGTCAAGGTCATCGCCTACGACCGGCCGATCCCCTCGGTCCCTGCTGACTACTATGTGTCTTTCAACAATGAGGAAATCGGCAAGGCGATCGCCAAGTCGCTCGTCGATCACCTGAAATCGAAAGGCGTGAAGGCAGGTGATGGCGGTTTGCTCGAAATCAACGGCTCTCCGACCGATGCTGCCGCGGGTCTCATCAAGAAGGGCATCCATGCCGGTCTCGCCGAGGGCGGCTATCCGGTGCTGGCCGAATTCGACACGCCGGATTGGGCGCCGCCGAAGGCACAGCAATGGGCAAGCGGCCAGATCACCCGCTTCGGCAAGAAGATCCTCGGCGTCGTCGCGGCCAATGACGGTACGGGTGGTGCTGCCGTCGCAGCCTTCAAGGCGGCCGGCGTGGATCCGGTTCCGCCGGTGACCGGCAATGACGCGACGATTGCTGGCCTGCAATTGATCATCGCCGGCGATCAGTACAACACCATTTCCAAGCCGAGCGAGATCGTGGCGGCGGCAGCGGCCAACATCGCTATCCAGCTGCTCTCCGGCCAAACGCCGAAGGCTGACACCAAGCTCTTCGATACGCCGACGCAGCTCTTCACCCCAGCGCTGGTAACGGCGGAAAATCTGAAGGTTGAGATCATCGACAAGCAGGTCAACGGCAAGCCGATCCAGACGCCAGAGCAACTGTGCGGCGATCGTTACGCCGAAGGCTGCAAGACGCTCGGGATCATCAAGTAACACCCTCCCAAGCCAAACCCCGGCCGTCCAGCGCGGCGGCCGGGGACCATGCGGGAACAGACCCAATCAAGGAAAGGCTCGCGACACATGACTGGCGCTAGCGATCAGATAACCCCGACCGGCGAGCTCATTCTCAGCCTCAAGGGCATCTCCAAACATTTCGGCGCGGTTTCCGCGCTCACCGACATCGATCTCGACGTCCATGCGGGCGAAGTGGTCGCCCTGGTCGGCGACAACGGCGCCGGTAAGTCGACGCTCGTCAAGGTTCTGGCCGGTGTGCACCAGCCGAGCGCGGGCACGATCACCTTCGGCGGCAAGACGGTCACGCTCGACGATCCGAGCGCAGCCCTGTCGCTGGGGATTGCGACCGTCTTCCAGGACCTGGCGCTTTGCGAGAACCTCGATGTCGTCGCCAATATCTTTCTCGGCCGCGAGCTTGCTCCGCTGAAGCTCGACGAGACGGCGATGGAAGTCCGCGCCTGGACGCTGCTGAACGAGCTTTCGGCCCGCATTCCAAGCGTGCGCATCCCGATCGCCTCGCTTTCGGGCGGACAGCGCCAGACGGTGGCAATCGCGCGCTCGTTGCTTCTGGAACCGAAGATCATCCTGCTCGACGAGCCGACGGCCGCGCTCGGCGTCGCTCAGACGGCGGAGGTGCTGAACCTCATCGAGCGCGTGCGCGATCGCGGCCTCGGCGTCGTGATGATCAGTCACAACATGGAGGACGTTCGCGCGGTCGCCGATCGTATCGTCGTGCTCCGGCTCGGACGCAACAATGGGGTCTTCTACCCCGACACGTCGAACCAGGAACTCGTCAGCGCCATTACCGGCGCGACGGAGAATGCCGTTTCGCGCCGCGCCAGCCGCCGCCAGGCGCAGCAAGACATCAGCCAGGAGGGTCAGATATGACCGGTAATGCAAAACAGACTGCGACGCTGCTCGACCGCAGCGATATCCGCGTCAATCATGATGCCGGGCTGGCGGCAACAATCCGTTCGTCGATCGACAAGGTACGCTCCGGCGACCTCGGATCACTGCCGGTCGTTGTCGGCCTCGTCATCATCTGGACAGTCTTCGGCACGCTCAACCCGACGTTCCTTTCCAGCAGCAACCTCGCCAATCTGCTGTTCGACGCTTCGACCGTGGGCGTGATTTCGCTTGGCATCGTCTGCGTGCTGATGGTCGGCGAGATCGATCTTTCCGTCGGCTCGATCAGCGGCTTCGCCTCTGCCATGGTCGGTATGCTCTGGGTCAACGAAGGCTGGCCGGTGGCCGCCGCCATCCTCGCTGCCCTGGTCGTCGGCGGCGTCATCGGATCGCTGTACGCCTTGCTCTTCAACCGGCTGGGCATGCCGAGCTTCGTCTCGACCCTCGCAGGGTTGCTCGCCGTACTCGGCATGCAGCTCTATCTGCTCGGCAATACCGGCTCCATCAACCTGCCCTACGGCTCGGCGGTTGTGAACTTCGGTCAGTTACTGGTCATTCCGAAACCGTTGGCTTACTTGCTTGCGCTGCTTCCGGGCATTGCGATGCTGTGGACGGGCTATCGTGTTGCGGAGCGCCGCCGCAAAGCCAATCTGTCGGCGCGCTCCATCGGCGGCCTGGTGGCGCGATCGGTCGCGCTGACGGCGGCCCTCGAATTCGTCGCCTTCTACCTCAACCAGGAACGCGGCATTCCCTGGATGTTCGCATTCTTCGTCGCACTCGCCATGATCATGAACTATGCGTTGACCCGCACCCAATGGGGCCGGTCAATGGCCGCGGTTGGCGGCAATCGCGAGGCGGCGCGGCGCGCGGGTATCAACGTCCGGCGCATCTATGCGAGCGCCTTCGTCCTCTGCGCGATGTTTGCCGCACTTGGGGGCGTGATGGCCGCCGCGCGTCTTGCCGCGGCAAGCCAGCAGGCGGGCACCGGCGACGTCAACCTGAATGCGATCGCGGCTGCCGTGATTGGCGGAACCAGCCTCTTCGGCGGACGCGGCAGCGCCTATTCCTCGCTGCTGGGTATCATCGTCATCCAGTCGATCGCCAGCGGGTTGACCATGTTGGATCTGTCATCCGCACTTCGCTACATGATCACCGGCGCGGTTCTCGCCATCGCCGTCATCGTCGATTCCGTCGCTCGCCGCTCCCGCGCCTCGCACGGGCGAGCCTGATACATCAAGAAAAGTAGGACCATCATGAGACAGGATCTTTCCGGTAAAGTCGCAGCGATCACCGGCGCCGCCTCCGGCATCGGCCTCGAATGCGCCAAAGCACTGCTGAGCGAGGGCGCAAGCGTCGCCCTTGTCGATAGGGCCGAAGACAGGCTGAAGGAGCTTTGCGCCGAATTGGGGCCGCGCGCCTTTCCCGTCGTCATTGACGTCACCGATCCGGCAAGTGTTGCAACGATGCTGCCGCAGATCCTCGACAAGTTCGGCAAGCTGGATATTTTCCATGCCAATGCCGGCTCCTATATCGGCGGCGAAGTGGTGGACGGCGATCCGGATGCCTGGGACCGGATGCTCAACCTCAACATCAACGCCGCCTTCCGCTCGGTGCAAGCCGTGCTGCCGCATATGGTGGAGCGGCAGACGGGGGATATCATCATGACCAGCTCCATCGCCGGGCTGGTTCCGGTGGTGTGGGAGCCGATCTACACCGCCTCGAAACATGCCGTGCAGGCATTCACCCATACGGTGCGCCGGCAGGTCGCCAAGCATGGCATCCGCGTTGGCGCCGTGGCGCCGGGGCCGGTCGTCACCGCACTGATCAGCGATTGGCCGCAGGCGAAGCTTGACGAAGCCATTGCGGCTGGTGGATTGATGGAGGCAACCGAGGTTGCCGAAGCGGTGATCTTCATGCTGTCGAGGCCGCGCAACATCGTCATTCGCGACCTCGTCATCCTGCCGCTCAGCACGGATCTTTGACAATGACATCGTATTTTATCGGCATCGACGTGGGCACCGGCAGCGCAAGGGCAGGGGTCTTCGATGGCAGCGGTAAGCTGTTCGGCTCCGCGAAACGGCAAATCACCATCTGGCACGAGGCCGGCCATATCGTCGAGCAATCAAGCGAACAGATCTGGCAAGCCATCTGCGGCAGCGTTCGCGATGCCGTCGCTGAAGCCGGGATCGTGGTCTCCCACGTGGCGGGCATCGGCTTCGATGCGACCTGCTCGCTGGTCGCCGTCAAGGCCGATGGGTCGCCGGTCGCGGTCGGTCCTTCTGGTGATCCCGCCCGCAACATCATCGTCTGGATGGATCACCGCGCCGCCGGTGAGGCGGCGGAGATCAATGCTGGAGATCATGAGGTGCTGCGCTATGTCGGCGGCCGTATCTCGCCGGAGATGGAGACGCCAAAACTCCTGTGGCTGAAGCGGAACCTGCCGCAATCCTTCGCTGCCACTGACCATTTCTTCGATCTTGCCGACTATCTGACATGGCGCTCCACGGGCTCTCTCAGCCGCTCGGTCTGCACCGTCACCTGCAAATGGACCTATCTCGCGCATGAGAAGCGTTGGGACGCGACCTATTTCAGGGATATCGGCCTCTCCGAGCTTGCCGACGAAGGATTCTCAAGGATCGGTACGGACATTGTCGATCCGGGCTCTGCCCTTGGCGGTGGCCTCATCGAAAGTGCCGCCCGCGACCTCGGCCTTGTGGCCGGCACGCCGGTTGCTGCCTCGCTGATCGATGCCCATGCCGGCGGGATCGGGACGCTTGGCGCGCGGGGCGCGGACGGTAAAGTCAATCTTGAAAGCCGTCTTGCCTACATCTTTGGAACGTCGGCCTGCTCAATGGCTTCGAACCAGACCCCGATCTTCGTCGATGGTGTCTGGGGGCCTTATTACTCGGCCATGGTGCCGGGCTTGTGGCTCACCGAGGGTGGCCAATCGGCAGCGGGTGCCGCCATCGATCATCTCGTCACCATGCACCCGGCTTCCGCCGAGGCGCAGTCCAAGGCTGAGGCCGCCGGCCTGTCGCTGGTCGCCTGGCTCGACCGTCGGGCAAGCGAAGCCTGCCCGGATGCAAAAGAGGCGGTGACGCTTGCGAAATCGATCCATGTCGTTCCGGAGTTTCTGGGCAACCGGTCTCCCCATGCCGATCCCGATGCGCGTGCCGTCATCGCCGGGCTTGGGCTGGAGGACGATATTTCTGACCTCGTCTCGCTCTATATCGCCGGCCTTTGCGGCATTGGTTACGGACTCAGGCAGCTTATCGAAACGCTTGCCGCCAACGGCATCCGCATCGACACCATCGTCGCCAGCGGCGGGGCGGCGCAAAGCAATCTGGTGCGCCAGCTTCTCGCCGACACGACACATATCCCCGTTGCCGTGACCGATACGGACGAGCCGGTGCTTCTCGGCGCGGCAATGCTGGGCGCTCTTGCCTCCGGGCAATACCAGTCGCTGGATGCTGCCATGCAGGCGATGTCGCGATTTTCGCAGGTTTTCGAGCCTGCCGGAGGTGCGGCGGCTTCTCTTCATGGGAAGCGCTACAAGGCGTTCGAACGATTGCAGCGCGCCGAGAGAGAGGTGCGGGCGCTCTTCGCCGAGACTGCATCCGCTGGATAATGCGAATGTTCCGGGTCAGGCATGCGGCGGCAAAGCCGCGCCGGCAAGCTTCGTCCTGACCCAGTCGGCAACGCGGTAGTAGCGCAGCGTCATCTGCGGCGCGAAACCCATGTAAAAGGGTGCCGCCGAGAGCGGCTCGATCTTCAGCGCGAGATCCTTGTCGGGAACACCCTTGGCCCATTCGGCAAGAATGCCGCCCAGCATGCTGCCGGTCGGGACGCCACGGCCCGAAAGACCGGTCAAGGCAACGACGCCCGGTGCGAGGTCGTAAAGTCGCGGCACGGTCCTGTATTGCATGTCCAGCTCGCCGTACCAGAGATAGTCCCAGCGGATATCCCGCTTGATCTGCGGATGCAGCCATCGCAGCCGGTCCGACATCACCTGATGGGTATAGGCGAGGTCGCGTCCGCGCCGGCCCATCGGGAACATCGAGGCGACGATCCGGCCTTCGGCATTGTATTTGTAGACATAGATATCGCCGCGCCCGTCATGGATCGTGGTGTTTTTCGGCAGGACGCTCAGCCGCTCGTCCTCGGAAAGCGGCTGGGTCGCCGCGACGAAAACCCGCTGGATCTTGAAGGTGCGGTCGAGCCTGGGCCAGCCGCCGACAGTGTAGGCTCCGGTGGCGAAGATGACCTTGTCCGCAAGCACGGAGCCTTTTTCGGTTTTCACCGCCCAGCCAGCACCTTCGCGTTCGCAGCCGGTGACCGGCGAGCGCGTGTAGACGTGGCCGCCTTCCTGAATGACGGCGCGCGCCAGGCCGCGCGCATAACCGAGCGGATTGAGATGGCCACCCTCTTCGTGCAGCCAACCGCCGTAAAAGCGCGGACTGCCTGTGATCGCCTCTGTCTCGGCCTTGTCGATAACCCGCGTGCGGGCGCCGACAGAATTGTAGTCGCGGGCTTTTGCTTCGAGCGTTTTCACAGCCCTGGGCGTATGGGCGCCCATGACGTAGCCGTTCTGCTGCCACTCGCATTCGATCTGGTAGCGCTGGATCATGTCGGAGACCTGATCGTTGGCTCTCGTCTGGCGGGCGATCAGTCGCTCGGCCCAGGGCTCGCCCAGCATGCGGCGAAGCTCCGGCAGGCTGTAATGGGTGAAGGTCGGCGTGCAGTGGCCGGCATTGCGGCCCGAACCACCGAAGCCGATCTCCTGCGCCTCGAGCAGCACAACACGTACGCCGTCCTTGGCCAGGGCGAGCGCGGTGGTGAGGCCGGTATAGCCGCCGCCCACCACGCAGACATCGGCCTCCACGCGGCCTTCGAGCGGCGTCGTTGTCGGAGCTGCGGTCGCGGTCGCATACCAGAGCGACGTTGCGAAAGGAGAGAAGACCGTCACCGCTATCGCCTTTCTCAGTTGAGGTCGCTGCGCGCGTCCAGCGCGTCGCGCAGGCCGTCGCCGATGAAGTTGAAGCTAGTAACCGCAAGCGTGATGGCGACGCCGGGGACGATGGCGAGCCAGGGCGCGCTTGCGAGATATTGCTGGGCGCCGTTCAGCATGTTGCCCCAGCTCGGCAGCGGCGGCTGGATGCCATAGCCGAGGAAGCTGACATAGGCTTCCAGCAGGATGGCGCGCGCAACCGTCAGCGTGGCGGCGACGATGATCGGGCCGCTGGCGTTCGGCAAGAGCTCGCGGAACATGATCCATCTGTTGGTGAGGCCGAGCATGCGCGCGGCAAGCACGAAGTCGCGTTCCCGCAGCGAGCGCACCTCCGCCTCGACGATGCGCGCGGTTTCCATCCAGCTCGTCACCGCGATGATGACGGTGATCATGAAGGGGCTCGGCTTGATGAAGGCGGCGAGCGCCAGCAGCAGGAAGATGCCGGGAAACGACAGGAAGGCATCGACGAAGCGCATCAGAAGCATGCCGACGCGGCCGCCATAATAGCCCGCGACCACGCCGATCGTGGTGCCGATCAGGGTGCTGAGCACCATGGCGAAGAAGCCGACCAGAAGCGAGATGCGGCCCGCCATGAAAAGGCGCACCGCAACGTCGCGTCCAAGCGGATCTGTCCCGAAAATATGGTAACCGGCCGTGAAGGGTGGTGCGAAACGGGCGCGCAGGTCGATGAAGAGTTCATCATAGGGAAGCAGCGATGGCCCGATCAGGCAGGCAAGTATGATGGCCGTGATCATGGCGACGCCAAGGAGGGCGAGCTTGTGGCGGACAAAGCGACGCAGCGTGCGGTTTTGCCACCAGCGGGTATGCGCGAACAGCGGCGGGGCGAGACTTGTGGGGGGAGAGGAAGACATGGTGTTTCTCCTAACCGAGCCGGACGCGCGGATCGACGAAGGCGACCAGCAGATCCGCGAGCAGATTGCCGATCAGCACGAAGATCGCCGAGAACATCAAAAGGCCCATGACCACAGGGTAGTCGCTGTAGCCGAGGCTATCGAGAAAGAGCCGCCCCATTCCCGGCCAGGTGAAGACCGTTTCGGCGACCAGCGCGCCCCCGAGGACAGTCGGCAATTGCACGCCGGCAAGCGTGATCATCGGTAGCAGCGCGTTGCCGACGACATGGCGCATCAGGACGCGCCGGGGCGACAGGCCCTTGGCCTTGGCGGTGCGCACGAAATCCTGGTTGATGACATCGAGCGTGGCAGTGCGCATGTACCGGCTCCACACGGCGATGTTGACGAGAGCAAGCACCAGGCTCGGCATGATCAGATGGATCGCATAGTCGCCGAACGAGCCGTTGCCGACCGTGTACATATTGCCGGCTGGCAGCCATTTCAGCTTCAGCGAGAAGATATAGATGGCGATAAGGCCGAACCAGAAGGTCGGGATCGACAGCGCCACCATGGCGCCGATGGTGGCGCTGTAGTCGAAGATCGAATAGCGCTTGGTCGCGCCTCTGATACCGATCCAGGTGCCGAGCACGATCGAGATCACCATAGAGGTGCCCATCAGGAGCAGCGTCGCGAATAGGTGACCGAGAATGATCGACAGCACCGGCTGGTTATCGCGATAGGAGTGACCCCAGTCGCCCATCAGCATGTGCCGCAGCCAGTCGAGATACTGGATGGGCAACGGCCGGTCGAGGCCCATCTGCGCGGCGATCCGGTCGAGCGCCTCCTTGGTCATGCCCGGCGTCAGGGTGAATTGCGACAGCGGACCGCCGGGTGCGAGAGTGAGAACGGCAAAGCCGATCATCGATACGAGCAGCAGCAGTATCAGGCTCTGCCACAGTCGACTGAGGAGATAGCGCAGCATGGCTTTCGTCTCCGATGGTTGCGAGATGGGAAGCAGCCAGCCCTCCGGCTCACTATAGGCCGGAGGGCTGGAACTGGACGATCAGGCCTTCGCCCAGTACCAGGTGCCGACGTTCCATGTGTCGATGCGCACGTTGATGTTGGGGGTGACGTTCTCGACTCCCACCTTGTGGCCGCGCACGGTCGCATACTGGAACAGCGGCAGGAAGGGCAGGTCGTGGCGCATGACCTCCTGGATCTTCTGGTAGACCTTCTTACGTTCCTCCGGCACGAAGATCTGGCCGCCTTCAGCCAGGAGTTTGTCGACTTCCGGATTGGCATATTGCCAGGAGTTCTGACCCGCGCCACCCTTGGCGGTAATCGCGGTGGAGCGGAAGTAATCCGATGTGTCGGGATCGGAACCGGTCTGGAAGTTGATGCCGACGACCACGGAATCGAACTTCGACATTGTCCAATAATCGCCCCACATCACCGCCGGCGGCAGGTTGGAGATGGTGAGCTCCACGCCGATATCCTTGAAGGTCTGCTGCATGAACTGCTGCACCTGCTCGCGAATATGGTTGCCGGCGGTGGTGGAGTTTGTGAAGGCAAGCCTGACGCCGTCCTTCGCGCGAATGCCGTCGGCACCGGGCTTCCAACCGGCATCGTCGAGGATCTTCTTGGCCTTGTCGGGGCTGAACTCCTGCTTCGGCAGGTCCGGATTATAGTAGAAGGACTGCTGCGGTATGTAGCTCTCGGTCGGCGTCGGCAGGCCGTAATAGAGCGCGTCGATAATCGTCTGCTTGTCGATCGCGTGGTAGAGCGCCTCGCGCACCGCCGGATCCTTGAACTGCGGCCGCTCCATGTTGAAGCCAATGGATTCGACGGTGGCGGCCGGAACGACGGCGACGACCTTGCCATCCAGCGCCTTGGCCTCCTCATAGTGGTCCGGCGTGATCCATTGCAGGCCGACGACATCGATATCACCGGTCTTGAACTGCGTGTAGAGCACCGTCAGGTCGGGAACATATTTGTAGACCAAGGTTTCGAGATAGGGGCCATCGCCGAAATAGTCGGTGTTGGCCGCAAGCGTGATGTGATCGCCAGGGATGCGCTCGACCCATTTGAACGGGCCGGTGCCGACCGGCGCATTGTTGAAGGGGGCGGTATTCTTGTCCTTCTCCGCGCCGAGGATATGCTTTGGCACGATGAAGGTCATGGCGAGGATCGACGGGTAGGGCGCAAACGGCTTTTCCATCCTCCAGGTAATTTCCGTCGGCGAGACCACGGTCAGATCGCGCACCAGTTCGTGGCCGGTCTTGCGCCAGCTGCGGAAATCCGGATCGACCATGAGTTCGAGCGTGAACTTGACGTCTTCGGCGGTAAACGGCTTGCCGTCATGCCACTTCACACCATCGCGCAGCTTGATCTTCCAGTTAAGGCCGTCGGCCGAGATGCCGCCGTTTTCGACGCTCGGGACTTCTGTCGCAAGCGAAGGGGAGAATTTGCCCTCCGGGGTGACGATGAAGAGCGGGTCGAAAACGCTGAAATGGATGCCTTCATCGACTTCGATGTGGATCAGATGCGGATTGAAGACGGTCGGCTCCTGCGAAAAGCCGATGACGAGCTGGCCGGTCGGCTTGGCGGGCGGTGCCGCGAACGCTTCGCTGCGACCGAGAATGTTGGGCATGATCAGCCCGGAGGCGCCGAGCGCCATCATGGTCAGTGCCTGGCGGCGGGTGGGTTTCAGGAGGATAGTGTCGTTTGCGTCGGACATGTTGGTTCCCCTTTTTGTTGGTAGGACGTTGGCTGTTCTTCTCTCTTGTTGTTTTTACTGCCTTCTTTTGGCGGGCAGGTCAGAAACCGCTGATCAGTTCGATCTTTGAACCGTCGTGGAAGCGGGAGAAACGGAAATTCTTGCGATCGACGATCGGCGGCTTGCCGGTGACGATATCGGCCATCAATCGCCCGGCGGCCGGGCCGATGCCGAAGCCGTGGCCGGAAAAGCCGGTGGCGATGTGGAAGCCGGGAATGCTGTCGATCGCGTCGATCACCGGCACGGCATCCGGGGTGACGTCGATATAGCCGGCCCAGCGCTGGGCGATCTCGGCCTTTTCGAATGCCGGGAAGGCTTTCTTGAGATTGGCAAGTGCGGTGTTTGAAAGCTTGGTCGAAGGCTTCGGATCGAGGACGCGGCAATATTCGAAGGGACTAGCCTCATCCATCGCCCAGTGGTCGGGAATGCGGGCCTCGTCGAGAAAGCGACCGGAGAGGCGGAAGTTCAACGAGCGCCATTCCTTGGACAGCGCCGGGAAGAACTTGCTGGCATAGCGGAAGGATTTCGGCACGATGTCGACTATGTTCTCGTGACCCGAGGCAATCGTGTAGCCACCGTCCTGGCGCTTGCGCAGGGCAAAGCCGTTGGCCCAGATCGCCTGCTCGGGGCCGCCTTCCAGCGGCTTGGTGCGTAGCACGGAGTTCATCACCTTCAATTGCGGCAGATCGAGCCCGAACATGCCGGCAAACAGGCTCGACCAGGCGCCGCCGGCGAGAACGACGGCCTTGCAGGCGATCGGGCCGCGCTCGGTGATCACGCCGGAGATCCGGCCAGCCGCCGTCTCGATGCCGCGCACGGCGCATTCGGTGAGGATGGAGGCGCCCTTGTCGCGGGCGGCTTCGGCAATCGCCGGTGCTGCCCGTTGCGGCTCGGCACGGCCATCGGCGGCGGTGTAGAGCGCGCCCTTGATGTCCATCTGTGAGCCGGGAACGAGGTTCCTGAACTCGGCGCCGCTGACCATGCGGCTTTCGAACTGATAGCCCTCGAGATTGCGGTTCCAGCGTTCGTGGTCGGCATATTCCTTGTCGTTGGCGCAGGTGAAGATGATGCCGGCGCGCTTGTATCCAGTGTCGCGGCCGATGCGGGTGTCGAGCGTGCTCCAGATGCGCAGGGCTTCCGCCATCAGCGGCACTTCGCGCGGATCGCGTCGTGATATGCGGACCCAACCCCAGTTGCGGCTCGATTGCTCCTGGCCGATGCCGCCTTTCTCGCACAATGCGACGCGCAGGCCTTGCTCGGCCAGTTCCAGGGCGGTCGACGTGCCGATGATACCGCCGCCGATAACGACGACGTCGACTTCCTTGGGCAGTTCAGCGTCCCCGTGAACGGGGACCACATAGGGGCCGGGCATGGTCAGAAAGACTCCTCTAGCTGGCAATTGATAGAAAATTCCGCAACGCTCGCCTCGTTCGGGAGCTCGATCAGCATGGAAATGACGCGGGCAAGATCGCGCGGATCGGTCATTTCGCTGTCTGCCTTGCTCGAGACGCCGCGCGCCATGTCCGTCGCCACGAAACCGGGGCAGATAGCTGTGGCGCGGATGCCGAGATCGAAGCCGGTGTGGCGTATGGCATGGGTAAGCGCGACGGCCGCAAATTTGGAAACGGCATAGAGCCCGGAGTTCGCTGACTTCACCCGCTTTCCCGAAAGCGAAGCGACGATGATGACCCGGCCGCGACCGCTTGAAGCAAGCGCGCTCCACGCGGCTTTTGCAAGCCTTCTCGGCGCCTTGACGTTCACCTCGAGCAGATCGTCCAGATCCGCATCGTCGGCCTCGATCACGTTTTTCGCGATGATGATGCCGGCATTGGCGACGACCGCGTCGATGCGGCCAAAGGCGCGCAGCGTCTCTTCGGTCCATGATGACGACGCATCGGGATCGACGGCATCATAGGCAAAGACGGCGACGCGGGCGGGGTCGGCCCAGGCGGGCATGACTGGTTGGCGCATGCCGAGCGACAACCGCCAGCCTTTGGCTGCAAGCTCCTCGGCAAGTGCCGCGCCGATCCCTCGGCTGGCTCCCGATATCATTGCAACTCGTTCTTCATTCATGCCGTTCTCCATGGCCTGGCCGTTCATGCCTGGCCGTTCATGATTGAGCAGCGACACGCCGATAGGTGCGGCGCAGGATGTCGATGAGGAGCTTGTGTTCCTCGTCGCTGATGTCGGAAAAAAACTCGCGCGATTGCCGGGTGACGATGCCGCGCACGCGCTCGGCCAGTTCGTGTCCTTTTTCGGTGATGTAGAGTTCCTGCGCTCGGCTGTCGTCCGCTGACGTCTCGCGGAAAAGAAGCTCGTGCTCCTCCATCTGGTCGATCAGCCGGCCGGTCGCGGAGCGGTCCTTGATGATGAGCTTCGCGATGATGGAGGGCCGGATGCCGGGGTTGCCGTCAACGAGTAGAAGGGTGGTGATTTTCCCCGTTCCACGGGCAACGTCCAGGCCTTCGAGCTTTTCGTCCAGGTCGCGCGAAACCGCTAGGTTGATGCTGCGGATGTAAAAGCTCAGCGTATCCTCAAGGACGTCGATATCGATGTCCTTTACGGAAGCCGGTGGGACTTTGGTCGGCGGCATGGCTTGGAACCTTCAGAAGGCAACAAAACACCGTTCCCGCAGGCCCGTCAGGGCAGCAGGCTCATCATTGTCGGCGGCGGATCGTCGCAGGAACTTATGATCGTATGAAAGGACGGATAGTGGACAAATGCAACTATTTTCTTTCGTGACGCGACAAGTTTTTAGGCAGGAAGAAAAGGTGCCTATTTCTAAGACAAGCAGCTCTCTCGACGCAGGCATTGGCGACAGTAATTGTGCATCATCCACATAGCCGGTGGCGGATTTTGCGGGTTAGCCCGTCGCTTCCCAATCACTGCCGGGAATGGCGGCGAGCAGGCGTTGCGTATAGGCGTGCTCCGGCGCGCGGAAGATTTGCGAGGGTGGGCCGCATTCGACGATCTCGCCCTTGTACATGACGGCGACCTCGTCGCAGATCTGGCTTGCAACGCGCAGGTCGTGGGTGATGAAGATCATCGCCACTTTCGTGTCCTGCTGGATCTCCGCGAGAAGCTTGAGGATCTGCGCCTGGATCGAAACGTCGAGCGCGGAAACCGCCTCATCCGCCACCAGCAACACGGGATCGAACATCAAGGCCCGGGCGATGCCGACACGCTGGCGCTGGCCTCCTGAGAACTCATGCGGGAAACGGTCGAACGCGCCTTCGTCAAGCCCGACGCGCTTGAGAAGCCGGAGCGCCTTTGCCTTTGCCTCGTGCATCGGCAAGCCATGCGCGATCGGCCCAACTGTCAAGATGCGGCCGATCGTGTGACGCGGATTGAGCGAGGCGAACGGGTCCTGAAAGATCATCTGGATATAAGGGCGCAGCGGCCGAAACTGCTCGTCCGTTAGCGCTGCGATGTCGCGGCCATCGAACAGGATCCTGCCGCTGTCAGACTTTAGAAGTTTCAGCAGCACCCGGCCGAGGGATGATTTGCCGGAACCGGATTCGCCGACGACGCCGAGCGTGCGTCCCTTGCGGATCGAAAAGCTGACATCGTTCACCGCTTGAACCGTCCGCCCCTTGGACAGGAAGCCGCCACCGGAGCGGTAGGTCTTGTTGAGCTTCTCCACTTCCAGCACGACGGGCGTATCGGTCATGGCTTTGCGGTCCATCGTCGTCATACGTGGAACGGCGGCAATCAGGCGCTGCGTATAGGGATGGACGGGCGCGTTCAGCACCTGTGCTGCCGTTCCCTGCTCGACGAGATGGCCCTTCTCCATGACTATCACCCGGTCGGCAATCTCCGCCACCACCCCGAAATCATGGGTGATGAACATCACGCTCATCTTCTTGCGCCGCTGGATCTTGCGGATCAGTTCTAGAATCTGGGCCTGCGTGGTGACGTCCAGGGCGGTGGTCGGCTCGTCGGCGATCAGCACGTCAGGATCGAGCGCCAAGGCCATGGCAATCATCACGCGCTGTCGCTGCCCGCCGGACAACCGGAAGGGATATTGATACTGCAGGAGATCGGGATCCGGCAGGCCGACTTCGTTAAGCAATTCCTTCACCTTCTGCCGCCGGCTCTCGGACGTGCCGACTTTATGGGCATCCAGAACCTCGATAATCTGGTCTCCGATCGTCATCAGTGGGTTCAGTGCCGATAGCGGGTCTTGAAAGATGATCGAGACGGCCCGGCCTCTCAGTCCTTGGAGCGTCACGTCGTCCGCGCTCACCAGATCCACGCCTCTGAACCAGATCGAGCCCGCCGTCACCTGGATAATCGACGGCAGCAGGCCCATGACCGCGCTGGCGGTCACCGATTTCCCCGAGCCCGATTCCCCGATGATGCAAAGGATTTCGCCATCCATCAGATCGAAGGAGACATCATTCACCGCATGCGCGCGCTCCATGGCTCTCGGCAGGCTGATCGTCAGGTTCTTGACCGAGAGAACGGCCTCGACATTTGCGGGTTGAACGGCATCGATCTGCGTCATGGGGAGCCTTCCTTTGCATGGAATGTCTGCCTGTGCTCCAGATCGGCCTGAGCGGCCGATTGCGGGCGCGAACTAAAACGCAAGAAGCGTGCCGGTCCGTGCCCGCATACAATTCACCGTTCAGTTCAGCCTGGCAAGCGTTCTTCCCTCTTGGTCGAAGAGATGACAGGCGGCCGGGTCGATCTGGAGGGAGATCTGCGTGTGCAGCGGGGTCGTGTCGGTGCCTTCCGTCTGCACGACGAGGGATTGGTCGGAGGCAATGTCGATGTGAAGAACCGTCAGGCCACCGAGCCGTTCGGCAAGGATCGCTTCCCCAGTGAACTGGCCGCCCTGGCCGATGCGGATATGTTCGGGGCGTACGCCCAGTGTCAGCTTAGATCCGGCTTTCACCGTTCCATCGGCGACCGGAACGGTGATCGAGCTGCCACCGGGAAGTGCGACGGATATGCCGCTCGGGCCGGTACTCTCGACGGTTATCGGTAGAAGATTCATTTTCGGCGAACCGATGAAACCGGCGACGAAGATGTTTGCGGGGCGATTGTAAAGCTCGAGCGGCGAGCCGACCTGCTCGATGCGACCGCTGTTGAGGACGACGATCTTGTCGGCCATGGTCATGGCTTCGATCTGGTCATGGGTGACGTAGATCATCGTCGCGGCCAGTCTTTCGTGCAGGCGCATCAGTTCCAGCCGCATGTTGACGCGTAGCGCCGCGTCGAGATTGGAAAGCGGTTCGTCGAACAGGAAGATTTTCGGATTGCGCACGATTGCCCGGCCAATGGCGACGCGCTGGCGCTGGCCGCCCGACAGATCCTTCGGCCGGCGGTCGAGCAGATGCGACAGTTCCAGAATCTGGGCCGCGTCTTTAACCTTTTGGTCGCGCTCGGCCAATGGAATGCCGGCAATTCTGAGCGCGAAACCCATATTCTCGGCGACCGTCATATGCGGATAGAGCGCGTAGGATTGAAACACCATCGCCAGGCCGCGCTGCGACGGATCGATGTCGTTGGAGCGAGTGCCGTCGATCACCAGATCGCCGCTGTTGATTTTCTCCAGACCGGCGATCATGCGCAGAAGCGTGGACTTGCCGCAGCCGGAAGGGCCAACAAAGACAACGAATTCGCGGTCCTCCACATCCAGATCGATGCCCTTGATGACTTCGAGGACGCCGTAGGTCTTACGGGCGTCGCGGAGTGTGAGATTAGCCATTGCTGGCCTCCTTTGTGCCGGCGGAGGTATCCGCGCCAAGATTGTTCGAGCCCGGAAGGTTCGATGGCTCGGGGCCGGCTTGCGCCTCGCTTCCGAGAATGAGGCTGGCTGCGCCGATCAGGCCCGCATGTCGTCCGAGCTGTGCGGCAACGATCGGAACGTCGCGATAGGCCGGCATGGCGCGGTCGTGAATTGTCGCCATCATGGTGTCGTAGAGAAGATCGAACCCATGGGATATGCCGCCGCCCATCACCAGAACATCGGGGGAGTAGAGGTGAAGCAGGTTGGTGAAGCCGATCCCCAGCCATCGCGCCTCGGCATTCAGCAACTCCAGCGCCAGGGCATCGCCGTTTCGTGCCGCGTCGACGACGTGGCGTCCGGTCACATCGGCGTCGGCCGATAGTGCGCGCAGCATCGAGCCGTCGGATCGCCGGGTGCGCGCCGTTGCTCGCCTGCCAAGCGCCGTGCCGGAGGCGACGGCTTCGAAGCAGCCGACTGCGCCGCAAAAGCATCGCTCGCCCTCGTTGGTAATCGTCATGTGGCCGATTTCCGCTGCCAAGCCACGCCTGCCATGCAGGATTCGGCCATCGGCGACTACGCCGCCGCCGATGCCGGTCGAGACGGTTACGAACACGATCGATCTTGCACCACGGCCGGCGCCATATCGCCATTCGCCCACTGCCGCCGCGTTCGCATCGTTTTCCAGCCGCACCGGCAATTGGAAACGGCTGGAAAGAATGTCGGCCAGCGGAACCTCGTGCCATCCGGTCAGGGTCGGCGCCGCAATGACGACGCCGGCTTCCGGATCGAGAGGGCCGGGGGCGCCGATCCCGATGCCGACGGGGACAAGATCAGGCGTTTCCGCCAGCACCGCCGCCGCCAGCAACTCGATCTGCCGGATCACCGCATCCGGCCCTCCGGCCGCCTGCGTCGGCACGGCGGAAAACGACAGAAGGGTTCCCTCCTCGTCCACCAGTGCGGCGCGAAGCTCGGTTCCGCCGAGATCGAAGGCAAGAGCGACCTTTTTCACGGAAGCCGGCTCTCCAGTCCATGCAGCCATTCTATCCGCTTGCCCAGGTCCTTGTCGCCGAAGGCGAGCGACCCGAGAACGACCGTCTGCGCCCCGGCTGCACGCAGTTCCGGCACCGTCTGCTCGCGAATGCCGCCATCGGCGGCCAGGATCACCTGATCCTCCCGGCCTGCCTCTCTCAACAGGGCACGCGCTTCGATCAGCCGGTCACATGCCTTTTCGGAAAGGCTTTGTCCTTTGACACCGATCGAGGTGCCGAGCAGGGTTACGAACGCAACATGGTCGATGAACGGCTTGATCGCTGAGACGGGTGTTTCCAGCCGCAGCACGACGCCGGCTTCGGCGCCGAGTTCCTTGGCAAGTGCTGCCGCGCGCAAACCGGCCTCGCCGTTTTCGGCATGGACGCTGATCAGATCGGCGCCCGCTTCGATGAACTGACGCGTCTGCTCTTCGACGATCTCCGCTTCGACCATCAGATGAACATGGATCGGCTTGGTGGTCGATTTGGCGATGCGCGCGACAAAATCCGGAAAGAACAGGAAGCCAGGCGTAAAGCGCGCATCGGCGACGTCGATGTGATGCAGGTCGACATAGGGCTCAATGCGCTTCAGATCGGTTTCCATATTGGCCAGATCAGCCGACCAGAGCGAGAATTCGCCCAGCAGCCGGTTGTGGGGCAGAGCGGCGATGGCCGCCAGGCCTGAAAGGGTTTTGGACGTCATGATGGGACGAGGCTCCGGATTGTCTTGGATGCGAGGAAACGAGTGATGGCGTCTTGGACTTCGGCGAAATGCTGTAGCTTGTCGGTGGCCTTGGGGGTGACTTCGACGAAGCTTGCGCCGGGAATGGTGTCGGCGAGCGTCTGCGCATGGGAGAGCGGATGGATCGCGTCCTGCTGGTTGCCGACGATCATGGTGGGAATGGCAATAGCCGTTGCAGCCGTCTGCGACACGTCCGGCCCGTCAGCCGCGATGTCGGCCAGCACGTCCGCGAAAGCGACAGCATCCGGCCGGTCGAAATAGCCGAGCAGGGAGGTGAAATTATCGGGCGCATCCGCCTTTATCCGCAGGCCGATTTCGGAGCCTGCAAACAGTGCCCGTGCCTCATCGATCGGATGTGAGCGGAGCAAAGCCGCAACGGCGCGGATCGGCTCGAGATTGTCGGGCGATGTGGCAAAGGTCCAGGCGGGGCGGACAAGAACGAGCGCGGCGACGCGCTTCGGGTGGTAATGGGCGAGATGCAGGGCAAGCGCCGCGCCCATGGAAATGCCGCCGACGACAAAGCGATCAAGCCCGCGCACGGTCGCCGCAGCCAGCACATCCTCGGCAAACATCTGGAGTGAGAAGGGGCGCGCTGAACCAAGCGACGACCCGCCATGTCCACGGCATTCCACCGTGATCCGCCGGAAGTCTCCACCTGGCGGAAAGGTTTGTGCGACTTGCGCCTCATCCCCGCCCAAGCCATGCTGAAAGACGACTGGCAGCCCTTGGCCGCCATCGAAGACGGCCAGGCTGGCATCGCCACGGATGAGAGTTGCCGTTCCGCCCATCAAACCAAGTCCTTGAGAAAGGCGGCGACCTGAGGCGCTTCCGATGCGGACAGGCCGTGGGTGACGAGCGGACCGTCGAAGCCAACGGCTTTCAGTCGTGCGATGAAATCGGGAAAATCCACGACGCCCTGGCCGGCAGTTGCCAAACGCCCATCGGCATAGCGATCCTTGGCATGGGCCATGGCGATATGCCCGGCGGCGGTTTCAATCGCACGCTCGACGATATCTCGGGCTTCCGGCGGTGTGGCGCTTTCGAAAAGATTGGCCGGGTCGAGGACAATCCGCAATCTTTTCGATCCCATCTCGACGATCAGCCGCTTGGCGTCCTCGGCTGAGGTCACGATGTTGGCCTGTTCCGGTTCAATACCGAGATCGACACCATGCTTTTCCGCCAGTGCCAAGGCTTTCGCCATTTCCGTCGCCATGTCAGCCCAGGCCGAGGGATCGGTATTGTCTGGGTGATGCGCCCATTGGTCTTGTGGGTTGCGCGTACCGGTGCAGAGCGTGACGAGCGGAATAGAAAGGGCGGCCGCCGTCTCAATCACGACGGCAAGCTGGCGGAGCCCTGCTTGCCGCACCGAGATATCCGGATGAGCCATATTGTAGGTTCCGGACAGGGCGACCAGCGAAATGCCTGTCGTTTCAGCTGCTGCTTCGATCGCTTTTATGACGGAGCCCGGCACGGCGTCGGGCATGGATGGCAGTCCGCAGCATGCGAGGTTAAACTGGGTGGCCGCGTAGCCGCTGTCGCGCACTGCCGACAGGACGCTTAGGGGATCGGTTCCCGGAAAGGTCTTGGCGAAGATCCCGAGCTGCATCAGACAGCCCCCGTCACGGATGTCAGCTCGACCCGCTCGCCGGTCTCCACCGACCGGGCGATTGCGACCATGGCACGGATGGAAGCAATGCCGTCCTCGACATTGGCGCCGCGCATCGGAGCGCCGTTCAATGCGGTATCGGCGAGACCCTCGAGCTGGCGGCGGAAGAAGTGCCCGTCCGCGCCAAGCGGCTTCCGGCTCGTCGCATCCTTCTCATGGAAGATCTCGACTTCGCTGGATCGGAAATACCAGGGATTGAAGGTCTTCGCGAGCACGGAGCCATTCTCGCCATAAAGCTGGAAGCCCTCGTGCCAATCCATGCGGACGGCGACTGTCAGGTCTAGATGGCCGAGGGCACCATTGGTAAATTCAGTTTCCACGAACCAGCAATAGGCCCCGGCACGCTCCAGCAGGCGCGCGCGGACGGCAACGATATCGCCGCAGAAGAAGCGGGCGGTGTCGACCAGATGCGAACCATGCGCCAGCATGAAATATTGCCTGAGATCGGCCTTCGGATTGCCGCCCGGCTTGCGCGCAAGCTTGCTGGTTACTGGCAGCGGCTGTACTGCGTCGGTGTTGGTGTAGCGGTGTGTGGAGTCGCAATACCATGCCTTCAGCGCGAAAATCTCACCGATATCGTCGCGCACGAAGTCGCGCGCGGCCTCCAGCGCCGGATCGAAACGCTTCATATGCCCGACCTGCAGGATCTTGCCGGAGCGCTTGACGGCATCGGCAAGCTGTTGCCCTTCCTCAACGGACACGCCGATCGGCTTTTCGCAGAGCACATGCTTGCCAGCCTCAAGCGCCTTGATGGACATCGGCACATGATAGGCGTCGGAAGTGGCGACGATCACGGCCTCCAGCTCTGGGTCGGCGAGCATGGCGTCGTAGTCGCTGAACATCTTCTGCGGCTCGTAGGTAGCGCCCATGCGTGCCAGCAGATCGGGCGCTGCGTCGCAGATCGCATAGAGATCCGCATTCCTGGCCTTCACGCAGGATTCCAGATGCGCGAATTGGGCAATCGGCCCGCAGCCGAGCACACCCACGCGGAGACGGCGATTTTCCTTCTGGATCATGTCAAGCTCCGTAGCTGCGCATGGTGTCGCGGTTGGTCTTCACTGCGGTGACGGGATCGGCGCCAGCCGCATCGGATTCCTCTTCCAGCACCAGCCAGCCGTTGAAGCGTGGCGCCTTCGCCACGAGATCGATCACCGACGGCGTATCGAGGACGCCCTTGCCGAGCATCGCCCAGCGGTCATTGGCATCGACATCCTTGAGGTGCAGATAGCGGATGCGATCCTGATAGGTGCGCATCGTATCTAGGATGTCCTCGTGCCCGCGCAGGATATGGCCGGTATCGGGAACCCAGCCGACCAGAGCGGGATCGAGAAGCGCGAAGATCCGGTCGTAGTCGGCGCGGTCGAAGAGCAGGGTATTGTGGTGCGAACTTGGATGGACGGCGATATCGACGCCGGATGCCTTTCCGAGCGCGCCGGCGCGGTTGTAGAATTCGGCAGCAATGGCAAACTTGTCGTCACGCGGTCCTTCCGAGACAACCGTTGCCGATCCGATCGACACGAGCGCGCTGGGAAACTGTGCGGCATAGTCGATCCAGCGCTGCGTCGTCGCCAGATCATCGTTGATTGCCTCGGCAACCGTGAAGCCGCTTTTGGAACCGAAGGCGAAGGAGACCAGCTGCAAGCCGCTATCCTTCAGGGCTCGGGCGAAGTCGCCCGGCTTTGCAGCATAGTGGCCGATCATCGTGTCGGTGATTTCGATGCCCGAATAACCGCCGGCGGAAATTGCCGAAAGCAGGTCGTCGGGTGTTCCGGTCCAGGCCTTGCCGAGCATCTCCCATGTAAACGTCTGGCAGCCGACCTTCAGATCGCTAGTCATGTCACTATTCCTTGATTCCGCCCTGTGTCAGGCCTTCGATAATGTGTCGTTGGAAGAAGAGGACCAACACGATCAGCGGCACGGTGACGACCGCCGAAGCTGCGGCGATGTCTCCCCAGGGCACGTAGTATTGGTTGGTGAAATTGGCGATGCCCACAGGTATGGTCTGGGTGCCGCTATCCGATGTGAAGGCGAGCGCGAACAGAAACTCGTTCCAGGCGGTGATGAAGGCGAGCAGGCCCGTCGTCACCAGGCTCGGCAGCGACATCGGCAGGATGATATGCCAGAGCAGGCCGATAACGCCGACGCCATCCATGCGCGCGGCCTCGTCGATCTCGCGCGGCAGCGTCTCGAAATAGCCGAACAGGACCCAGGTCACCAGCGGCAGCCCGAGTGCCAGATAGGTGATGATGAGCGCAGTGTAGGTGTCCAGTAGCCCGAGGTCGGAGGCGAGCAGGTAGAGCGGGCCGACGAGCGCGATCTGCGGGAACATCGAGACCGAGAGGATCACTGTCAGGATCCCGAAGCGTCCCTTCACATCGAGACGCGACAGCGCAAAAGCGGCGAGCGAACCGACAATCAGGCAGAGGGCCGTGGTCGCCAGCGAGACGACCAGCGAATTCCATAGGTAATGATGCAGGCCCTTTTCCACGAAGGCATTGTAGTAATGCTCCAGCGTGAACGGGCTCGGGATCAGAGACGGCGTTCCCTCAGTCAGTGCCCTGTCAAGCTGGAACGATGTCGAGAACTGCCACAGGAACGGGCCGGCGGACCAAATGAGAATGAGGAGCGCGCCGAGATAGATCATCACGCTTTGAAAAGGGGAGCGGGTGTCGTTCATGTCGTCTTCCTGATCTGCCGGACGAGGAAGAGGCAGAACACCACGGCGATCAGCCCTTCGGTGATGAACATTGCGGTCGAGACGGCCGAGCCGTAGCCGAACTGCAGCGTCGAGAAGAGAACCTTGTAGGACAGTGTCGACAGCGTTTCAGTGGAATCTGCCGGGCCGCCGCCGGTCAGTACATAGACCAGATCGAAGACGCGGAATGCGTCCAGGGCCCGGAAGAGGCCGGCGATCAGCAGTGTCGGCAGCAGCAGCGGCAGGCGGATGTTCCAGAAGATCGTCCAGGCCCTGGCGCCATCCATGCGCGCTGCCTCGATCAGTGATTTCGGTACGGTCTGAAGGCCTGTCAGCAGAAGCAGCGCCATGAAGGGCGTGGTCTTCCAGACATCGGCGAGAATGATCGTCGTCAGCGCGGTATCGGGCGAGCCATACCAGTTCACATTCTGATCAATCAGCCCGAGATGGAGGAGGATGAAGTTGATGATGCCGTGCTGCCCGTCGAACAGCCATCCGAACATTTTCGAGGTGACCACCGTCGGCATTGCCCAGGGAACCAGCATCGCCGCGCGGATCACACCGCGGCCGGCGAAGGCTTCGCAAAGGATCAAAGCCATGGCGAGACCGATCAGGGTTTCGAGCGTAGTCGAGGCGATGGTGAACCAGATCGTATGCCACCACGCATTCCAGAACGGCGGATCGGCCAGCAGTTGCACATAGTTGGCAATACCGACGAAATCATTGTCCTGCGTGATCAGGGAGCGATTGGTGAAGGAGAGATAGACGCCATTGACGATCGGATAGAAGGACACAGATGCCAGCGACAGGAAGGCCGGCAATAGCAGGAGCCAGGGCCAGAGGGCGCTTGGGAGCGCCCTCCTCGTTTTCGGGGTTCGGTCGGATACCGGGACCGTGACTGCCATATCAGGCAACGATCTTGTTGATCTGGTCGGCGGCGGCCTTCAGCTCGGCCTGAACATTGCCGCTGACCAGTGCCTTGGAAATGCTCGACTGTAGCGCCAGCGTCACCTTGGCATATTGCGGCGTGATCGGCCGGGGCGTGGCGCCGGTGAAGACGCTTTGCAGGCTCGCCATGAACGGCTGTTCGGCCTTCAGTTTTGCGTCCTGGAAGATCGCCGGACGCGAGGGCGCAAGGCCGAAATTCAGGGCGAGGCGGGTCTGCGTTTCCGGAGACGACATCCAGGTCAGGAACTCAATCGCCGCTTCGCGCTTCTTCGAGTTGGCATTGACGCCAAGCTGGTAGCCGCCGAGACAGGCAGCGCTCTTCCCGCCGGCAAAATGCGGCAGCGGCGCAACGGCGACCTTATCGACCACATGCGAGGCTTTAGGGTCTTGCGCGATCGGATAGACATAGGACCAGTTGCGCATGAACATCGCTTCGCCGGAGGTGAAGGGCTGGCGCGACGGCTCTTCATCCCATGAGAGAACGTTCTGTGGGCTGATCTTCGTCTTGTTGATCGTATCGTAGAGGAACTGGATCGCTTCGACTGCCGCCTTGTCGCCGATGACGGAGGATTTGCCGTCGGGCGCGAGGATAGAGCCGCCATTCGAGGTGATAATTTCCACGGCATCGCAGATCAGGACTTCGGCCTGCTTACCCTGCCAGAGATAGCCGAACTTGGCGTCACCGGCCTTCTGCGCGGCTGCTGCCATGGTCGCCATGTCTTCCCAGGTCTCTGGAACCTTGCCGCCGTGCTTTTCCACCAGATCCTTGCGGTAGTAAAACATGCCGGAATCGACGAACCACGGAAGCGCAGTCAGCTTTTCATTGTAGGTGCAGGCAGCGACCGTTCCAGGGAAATAATCGGCGCGCTTTTCTTTCGGGAAATATTCGTCGAGCGGCAAGGCCCAGCCTGCCGCCGCGAATCCGGCGATCCAGACCACGTCCTGGGTGAAGACGTCGGGGGTTCCGTTGCGGCGCGCCAGTTGCTGGACAAGGCCCTGATAGACCTCGGTCGACGAGCTCGGTGGCGGCAGTTCGATGAACTTGACCGTGATCCGGTCCTGCGATTCGTTATAGGCCTTGACGAGATCGCCGAGGCCTTCCTTGCCAAAGAAACTGGCGCTGGCAAAGCTGATTTCGGTGCGATCGGCAGCGCGCGCGGGGCGCATGCCAAGTCCCGTTGTGGCGGCAAGGGTCGCCGCGCCGACTGCGGCGCTTGCGGCACCCATAAGCATCTGGCGGCGGTCGAGCATTGTGGCAAATCCGGCCAGGTTTGAGCCGGCCGGCGTCTTCTTGACATCAGACATGATTTCCCTCCCAGGAAAACTGGCGACCTCAAAAATCTCCGCGCCAGTATTGTCGTATGTTTCATAAAAAATTGTCGCGCGTCAAGAAATAAGATGCTTTAACTCACTTTAAAGCGCGTCGGGCTGATATGGCTATCGGTGACGTGCGGGTTATCGGGTCCAGGGAGGATTGAGGAATATGACTGGGAACACCAAGGCAAAGCTGGGCATTGGCATCGTCGGCTGCGGCAACATTTCAATGACTTATCTGCGCAATGCCGCGCTATTTTCCGGGGTCGAGTTGCGTGCTTGCGCCGATATTTCCGCCGACGCTGCGGCTCTTCGCGCCCGCGAATATGGTATTCGGCCGCTGAGCGTCGATCAACTGCTCGTAGATCCCGAAGTCGACCTTGTTCTCAACCTCACCATTCCGGCGGTGCACTTCGATGTCACCATGTCGGCGCTATCTGCGGGCAAGCACGTCTTCACGGAGAAGCCGCTTGCGACTTCAGCCGCCGAAGGACGGATCCTTGTGGCCGAGGCGAAGGCACGCGGCCTGCTTTTGGGCTCGGCACCCGACACGTTCCTCGGTGCGGCCGGCAGGCGCGCCCGTCGTCTGATGGAGGAAGGCGCAATCGGCCGTCCGGTCAGCGGCACCGCCTTCATGATGGGACGCGGCATGGAGCATTGGCACCCCAATCCGCAATTCTATTATCAACCGGGCGGCGGCCCGGTTTTCGATATGGGGCCTTATTACCTGACCATGATGGTGAACCTGCTCGGTCCGGTGGTGCGCGTCATGGCGATGGCGACGAAGGGCCAGGAGGAGCGCCTGATCACTGCGGACGGCCCGTTCAAGAACACGACCTTCAAGGTCGGTACGCCGACCAACGTGCTGTCGCTCCTGGAATTCCAGTCCGGCGCGACCGTCAATTTCGGCGCGTCCTGGGATGTCTTCCGCCACTCCAACCATCCGATCGAACTGCACGGCACCGAAGGCTCCCTGCGCCTGCCGGATCCCGATACGTTCGGCGGAACTGTCTCGCTGTCAGAGCGCGGCGCCGACTGGCGCGATTTCGACAGCGACGGCGAGCTTTACGGCAAAAGGAACTGGCCGTTCGCAGCCCCGGATCGGGCGAATTACCGCATGCTTGGCGTCGCCGATCTTGCACGGTCGCTGGAGGAGAAGAGACCACCGCGTGCATCCGGGGAGCTCGCCCTGCATGTACTTGAGATCATGGAGGCTATTCTCGCCTCCGGCGAAAGCGGGCAGTCTGTCAAGATTGGCGGAGATCTGGTGCGGCCGCCGCTTCTTGGCGAAGACGAAGCGCGCAGCCTGCTTGCCTGATTGCCGAAGGGAGAGCCGACATGACAGAACAACTCGATGAGAGTGCTCGACGCCTTCTCGATATGAGCAATCGGTCGAAGCCTCGGCCGTTTGAAACCGGCACGCCTCTGGAGGCTCGCATTGACTATAATGCGGGCTGCCCGACAGTTCAGGGCACCCGCGAGACGGTCGCTTCGGTGGAGGATCGTCAGATCGACGGTCCGAACGGCCCGATCACCTTGCGCATCTATCGCGGCATCGGTGCACGATTGAAGAATGGTCCCAGTCTCCTTTATTTTCACGGCGGCGGCTGGGTGATCGGCAATCTCGATTCTCACGATGAGATCTGCCGCTGGTTCGCCAATCTCGCGCAATGCACCGTGGTCTGCCCGGACTACCGACTGGCGCCGGAACACAAGTTTCCGGCCGGGCTGACGGATTGTGCCGCTACGCTCGCCTTCATGGTGGATTCCGCCGCCGATCTCTGCATCGATCCCAGGCGGATCGCTGTTGCCGGCGATAGCGCTGGCGGCAATCTTGCTGCCGTGCTGGCACTGATGGCGCGCTCCGGTGACGCCCCCCGGCTTGTGGCCCAATTGCTTATCTATCCGAACACGGACGCCGCGCAGACGTCCGATAGTTATCGTCGCTATGGCGAAGGTTATGGCTTGACCACATCGGTGATGAAGTGGTTTCGCGATCACTATATCCGCACCGATGCCGATATCTCCGACTGGCGGGTTTCGCCGTTGCGGGTTGAAAGCGTCGCGGGAGTGGCGCCGGCCTTCGTGATCACCGCTGGGTACGATATCCTCGCCGATGAAGGCATGGCCTATGCCGAGCGGCTGCAAGAGGATGGGGTTCGCGTGGTACCCCGCCACTGGCCGGGGCAGATCCACGGTTTTGTGTCGATGGGACGATACATACACGTCGCACGGCAGGCAGTGGAGGAAGCCGTGGAGGCATGGCGAGACTTTGAAGGCGCTCCGGATTGAGTTGAGCGCGACGCCGTCTTATGCCGACTGCCGCATGACCAGCGTGCCATCGAGTCTGACTTTGTGGGCAATCTTCTGAACCGGCGCGTCGGTGTCGCCGAGCAGCGTCAAAAGCGTGTCCACGCTATTTGCCGTCATCGCGGCGAAATCCTGCGCCATCGTCGTCAGCGGCGGGCAGGTGTAGCGGCTGAGCGGATGGTCGTCATGGGCGGCCACACGCAGGTCACCCTTCTTGCGCCCGACCTTCAGCCCATGCGCAAAGGCCGCCGCCATAACGCCGAAGGCGAGGCGGTCGTTGGCGCAGAGTATGGTCTTGCCTGGAAGTGCCTTTGCGTTGAGCATCTCGTCCATCTGCTGATATCCGATGTGCTCGAATTCCCAAGTATAGGCTGCATTTGTCTTGATCACTACCGGCTCGCAACCCGAAGCCTCCATCGTAGCGATATAGCTTGCCAGTCGCTCCGGCGAGTTGTGGTTGACATGTGGAATGTCGAGATAGACCGGCGCCTCTCCGGATCGGCAGAGATATTCGACGATGGTCGCGATGCTCTGGTAGTTGTTGTTGCCAATGAACGGCGTGTTTCCCTCGATGAAGGTATCGAAATAGACGACAGGCGCGTTCTGCGCGAGTTTTTCGAATGCGCGCGGATCGGACTTCTGCCCCAGTGGCGCTGCGATCGCGCCCGCCACCTTTAGCGACAGCATCGTGTTGACGGCTTCGATTTCCAGCTCCGTTAGCCCGTGCGAGGAAAATACGATCGGCCAATAGCCTTCGTAGCGCAGCCGCAATTCCAGGCGGTTGACCATTTCTGCGTAGAAAGGGTCGGTCAGGGCCGGAACCAGGATGCCGATATTGCGGGTTCTCTTGCGATTGAGGTTTCGCGCATAGATATTGGGCTGATAGTCGGACGAGCGCAAAGCGGCCTCGATCAGCGCGCGCGTCACCGGCTTTACGCTCGTCGGGTCATCGAAATATTTCGAGAGGGTCGGGCGGGAGACGCCGCAGGACTTCGCGAAATCCTCCATTGTCTTATGCGTCATTTTTTCCATCAAAAGTCGACCATCTCTCGAGCCGATCCGCCCACCTGCGATTGTTATGCGTCCACAGGACGTGAAGCACAACCGGCGAAGTTCTTCCGCACCTCATGTTACGAAAAAATATTACATGCGCAAATTTATTAATTAGCGCATAAAATTATACGCCATAGTCCAACGGCTGGAAATATGCTTGATGAGGCTGGAGCGTGGACTTTAGCCTTGCTTGGCGGATATCCGAAGGGATCCGGCGGGCGTGATATTCACGACGAGATCGTCATAGCTCGCAACGCTCGCATGCCGTGTCGGCAGCACGGTCTTGTGGGTCGCACTGATCACGGCTACCGCGGCGCCTGCTGCTTCAGCCGCTTCTATCCCGGCCGGAGCGTCTTCGAAGACCAGGCATTCCTCTATGGGCTGGCCCAGGGTTTTCGCGGCCAGCAGAAAGCAGTCCGGCGCGGGTTTGCCGTTTTGCACATCCTCGCCGGTGATCAGCAGCGGCGGCCAGGGAATGCCGGCGGCCCTGAGGCGGACAGCCGCCAGATCCCGTGGCGCGGAAGTGACGATCGCCCAGCGATCCCTTGGCAGGGCATTCAGGAAATCGACTGCGCCCGGGATCGGTACGACACCAGCAACATCGGCGATCTCCGCGAGTGTCAGAAGTCGGGCCTCTTCGGCCGGATCTATTCCGGAAAGGCCAAGCCGTGTGATCGTTTCGATTGCCTTGCGTCCATGCACAATCGCCAGAAGGCTCTCGACATCGACATTGTGCTGCAAGGCCCAGGCCGTCCAGACCCTCTCGCCGACTGCAATGGAGTTCAGCACGGTTCCATCCATATCGAACAGGAAGGCGCCGAAGAAGCGGTCGGGGTGCAAGGGCAGGGCCATCTCTAGAATTTCTTCCTTAGCTTTTCTGGGCGGCGGCGGACAGGCGATCGAGGATCGCCTGCGCCGTATTGGCGTCCGTCACGAGGGCATTGATCATGCCCGACTGCGCCGCGCCGATGATGCCGGGCGCCTTGGCTGGTGTTGCGGCAACCGCGATACACAGGGGAACCCGTTGGAGCTGCTCGGGAGAGGCGGCGATCATGCGCTCTTCGCCGTCCCAATGCAGGATCTCGCCGGCTTCGGTGACGTAGTGTCGCAGCACGTCACCCGCCGCTTGGCTGAGGGCTTTCTCTCCCGGAAGCGCCGCCGTCGCTTCGGAGGGATTGGCTGCGTGTGTCAGGCCGACGCCGACGATCGCGGCATCGAGCTTGTTCCAGAGCGAGCTGACCTGCTGGACCGTGGGATCGGCGAGGAAGGCGTCGCGCAGCTCGGAGGACGAGATGTATGGCGCGTGCAGGAAATGCGGCAATCCGCCCATTTGCTCTGCTGCCTGGCGCACGAATTCGTTGGTCTGGAAGTGCGCCGCCGCCTGCTGCATGCCGCCGTTGAGCGCAATGGTGACGATGCCGGGTAGTTGCGGCAGGCCGGCAAGCGTAACCTCCCGGACGGCGCGTCCCCAGCCTATGCCAAGCGTCGAGCCGGAGTGCAGGCCCGCCTGCTGCAGCATGGAGCCGACCGGAGGGGCAAGTGCGCTGAGAACGTTGGAGGACGGCGTATCGATCACGGCGGCGTTGCGCAGTTTCAAACCGTCGATCAATGCCGCACTCAGGTCTTCCGACGGGGAAAGATCAATCACCTCAATTCGCACGATGCCGGCCAGCCGAGCCTTCTGGAGCAGGCGTGAAACCGTAGCCGTTGATAATCCTAGCTTTTTAGCGATGTCGACCTGCGACATATCGGATTGGTAGTGCAACTTTGCAACCATATGCAGCAATGCACGGTTTGTTGCAGGCTCCTGCGGCTGTGACGAATTCAGGTTGAAATTCCTTTCTGCAATGTGTTACATGTTCGAACGCTGAGGGAGTTATCGCTCAAAATAGCCGATTTCGCAACGGTTATGCGGCGGAGGAGAACTCTCAACATTCATTGGCATCCCTTCCAAACCTTGGAGCGGGATGCGCTTTCAGCAACCCGTTTCGGGCACGCTATAGGGAGGAGCATATATGTCCAGATTAACCACAGCCGAAATGCGCGGCTACCAGCAGATTTGCGGGAGCGATGGCGCCATGATGGTGATCGCCTGCGATCAGCGCGGCGGCATGCGCAGCTTGCTTGCCAAGGAACCGGAGGCGCAGGCAGCGATCTCCGACAAGACCCTCGGCGACACCAAGGCCGATATTGCCCGGTTTCTTGCCAGCAAGGCATCCTGCGTGCTGGTCGATCCGATCTGCGCCGTTCCGGCTCTGGTCGACGACCGTATCATTCAGCGCGATACGGCACTTCTGATCGGCCTCGATGCATCCGGCTGGGATACATCGCCGGAAGGATATCGCCTGTCCAAGCTGGTTCCCGGCATCACGGCTCGTCGCGTGCGCCAGCTCGGGGCGACCGGCGGCAAGATCATGGTCTATCTGCGCTCGGACCGGGATCAAGCCAATGTTCATAACATCAAGATCCTGCACCAATGCATCGAGGATTTCGCCCGCGAGGACCTGCTGCTTGTCGTTGAGTTCCTGACATACAGGTTCGATGACGAGGATGAAGCCGAGTACAAGGCGAAGATCCCGTCCCTGATCGTCGGCGGAAGCCGGATTTGCCTGGATTACGGAGCAAAGGTTCTGAAGATTCCGTACCCGGGAAGCCCGCAGGCCTGTGCAGAAGTCACCAAGCTTGCGGGAGACGTTCCCTGGGCGGTCCTGTCCGCCGGCGTCGACCATTCGACCTTCCTGACGCAGGTCGAAGATGCCATGCGCAATGGAGCTTCCGGCGTCATCGCCGGCCGTTCGCTGTGGAAAGATTGCATTTCGCTCGACCGCGCCGTCACGAAAGATAGACTGGAAACCGTCGCGGTTCCGCGTCTTCGCGAAATTCAGGCTGTGATCGCCACCCATTTCAAGGGTAGCAGGTCTGAGACCGTCGGCCGGGGACAGAAAGAACATGCCTGAGACAGCTATCGGCGTGGACATTGGCGGCACGAATATTCGTGCCGCTCTCGTCTCCGATCGAGGCGAGATTCTGAAGAAGCTATCGGATCGGACACCCACCGAGCCCTTGCAGGTGGTCGAACGCGTCGTGGCGATGGTCGAAGCGCTTGATGTGACGGGAGCAGCCGGTATCGGTGTTGGCATTCCCGGTCGTGTCGATGCGGCCAGCCGCACGATCCTTTCGGGCGGTATCCTCAATCTGGCCGGCATCGACTTTGCCGATCGACTGGAGACGCGCCTCGGCAAGCGGGTCGTCATCGAGAATGATTGCAACATGGCGCTCATCGCCGAAATGCGCGTCGGCGGCGCCAAGGGATACCAGAGCGTCGCGATGCTGACGATCGGAACGGGTATCGGCGGCGCCGTCGCCCATAATGGCAGCATCTATCACGGCCATATGACGGCCGGGCAGCTGGGCCATATCTCCGTGCTGCAGGATGGTCCGCTTTGTGCATGCGGGCGGCGCGGCTGCGTGGAGACCTTTAGCTCGGGAACGGCACTGCGTCGTCACATGAACGAGGCCGGCCTCTCGGCCACGTCCATCAGCGAGATTTTCGAAATGGCCGCCGAGGGAAATGGCACGGCGATGGCGGTCTTGCGCGCATGGGCATCCCCCTGCGCACGGCGCTCGACAATATCGCGGCCACGATGGATCCGGACGTCATCTTGTTGGGAGGGGGGCTCGGCTGCGACGCGGCGCGCGCCCTTGCCGATCTTCCGGCGGTGGCGCCATGGTTCCGGCCGACGATCCTGCCCGCGAAACTCGGGGACGACGCCGGCGTCATCGGCGCGGCCTTGTCGACTTTCGATGTGGGCGCGGCCGCAGAAAAACGTGTCGTGCTCGTCAACGGCGTTCCGGCTTCGGGAAAGAGCCGGCTCGCAAAATCGCTGTCGCAACGCACCGGTTGGCCGATCCTTTCCCTCGACGGCATCAAGAATCCTTTCCTAGAGCACATCGGCCCCGTCGACCGGGATTTCAACCGGACCTTGGGAAAGGCGAGCTACCAGGCGATCTGGTCGTTCATCCGCGAGGCACCGGCCGGGTCCACTTTTATCGTCGACGCATGGTTCGGCTTTCAGCCAAAGGCGTTGCTTGAAACCTATATCCGAGACGCCGGTGTCGATCGTGTCGTGGAGCTTTGGTGCAAGGTGCCCGGCGCGGTTGCCGCGGAACGCTACGCCAGCCGGCTCAAAGACAGGCTGCCGGGTCATCCGGGAGCCGAATATGTCGCGGAGTTGGCGGTGCTTGCCGATCGCGCCGAGCCTATGGCGTGCGGCGCGCTGAGGACGGTCGACCAGACAAAGGAACCGGACATGGACAGCATAATGGCCTGGATTTCAGAGGTGTTTGGCCAGGCATGAAAGTAGCCGCCGCCCCGGCGGCAGATGAAAGCTTGATATGACTTCAAACCGTCGCCCAACGCAGTGTTGGCGGCGAAGTGTATCGCTTTGCCGATCCTCCAGATTGGTAAAGTATTTCAAATAGATGACGGAAATTCGTTGCAGAAAAATATTACTTGACGGCCCGCTATAAGCCACTGATTATCCATTCCGCCGGACAAGGGAGATGTTCGGCTTTCAAGGGAGGAAATTATGGAACGACGTTCATTTCTAAAGGCGAGTGCCGTGGCGACGCTTGCCACCGGCGTTGCAGCCGTTGCCGGCGGCGCCAAGGCGCAGGACAAGAAGTTTACCATCGCCCTCATTCCGGGTCTGACGACGGATGCTTTCTACATCACCATGCGCAAGGGCGCCGAGGCTGCGGCCAAGGCTGTGGGCGCGACGCTGGTGTTTCAGGGCGCACCGGATTTCAATCCGGTCACGCAGGTTCCGGTTCTCGACGCGATCATTGCCAAGAAGCCTGACGCGATCCTGATTGCGCCGACCGACAAGGATCAATTGGTCCAGCCGCTGAAGAAGGCGGCGGATGCGGGTATCCCGGTCATCACCGTCGATACATTCATCGGAAGCGGCGTCTACCAGACCGGCAGCGGCGATGCCGATTTTCCGCTTTCCTACATCGCCTCGGATAACCTGCTCGGTGGCGCAATTGCCGCTCGCGCGCTGGCCAAGGCCGTCGGCGAAAAGGGCAAGGTTTACGTTTCGAACGTCAAGCCCGGCATCTCGACCACCGACCAGCGCGAGCAGGGTTTCAAGGAAGAGATGAAGAAATTTCCGAACATCACCGTTCTCGACACGCAGTATAATGACGACGATGCCAACAAGGCGGCGTCGCAGCTGCAGGCTGTCTTTGCCCGCAACTCGGACCTCGACGGCGTTTTCGGCGCCAACCTGTTTTCCGCTCTCGGTGCCGCGAACGGCGTCCAGCAAGCGGGCCAGACGGGGAAGATCCGCGTCGTCGCCTTCGATGCGCCGACCACGATCGTCGACAACATCAATTCCGGACTCGTTGATCTGGCGATTGCCCAGCACCCGGCCGAAATCGGTTATTTCGGCGTGATGGCGGCCTATGCCCATCTGACTGGCAACTCGATCCCGACTGCGATCGGCACCGGCTTTACGGTCATCGACAAATCGAACGTCGCCGACAAGAACGTCGCAAAGTTCATCTACTCCGACTAATCGGATGAAGTCCGTGCCTCGTCCAAGGGACGGGGCACGTCTCTGATCATAATGGAGGGAATGGCGTGACGACTTCTGTACGTCCTCGCTCGGGTTTGGATTCATCCATGGCTATCGAAGATACCGAGGTCCGCAAGGCGGACCAGCATGTGGCGCCACAGGCGGACCACGGCGATCAGGCAAAAACCATCGTCAACTATATCGCACAATTGCGCGCGTGGCTGTTCCTTGCCGCGCTGATCGTGACGTTCGAGATCTGGGCGCGCATCGATTTCGGTGGCACCTTTATCGGCTCATCCTTCAACTGGCAGTCGGTCGCGGTCTTTGCCGTGGCGCCGCTTTTGCTGGCGATCGGCCAGACCTTCGTCATCATATCCGGCGGCATCGACCTTTCGACCGGCTTCATCATGGGTCTTGCGGCGGTCGTCGCGGCCCATATCACCAATATCGCCGGTCTCTACATGCCGCTGCCGATGGCGATGGTGCTCGGCATTCTCGTCGCGATGCTTGCCGCCACCGTGCCCGGCTTCATCAACGGCCTCTTGATTTCCCGCCTCAAGGTTCCGCCCTTCATCGGTACGCTCGGCATGTTCGGCGTCGCCCGTGGCACGGCCTTTCTGCTTGCGGGAGGCACCACCGTTCCGGTCAAGAATTCCTATTTCGCGGAGCTTGGCAATGGCCGCTTTTATGGCGTGCCCTATCTCGTCATTGTCGCCTTTATCTTCGTGCTGATCATGCACTACCTGCTGAGCCAGACACGCTTCGGTCAGCACAATTATGCAATCGGCGCCAATGCACAGGCGGCGCGCCGCGCCGGCATCAACATCAAGTCCCATCTGCTGCGGCTCTACATGCTCTCGGCGGTCTGCGCCGGTCTCGGCGGCGCGCTCTATGCCGCCCGCTTCACGGCCGGTGCTGCCCAGGCGGGTGAGCCGTTGCTGCTCGATAGCGTCGCTGCGGTGGTCATCGGCGGCGCCAGCCTGTTCGGCGGTTCGGGAACGATCATCGGCACGGTCGCCGGGGCGCTCGTCATTGCCGTCATCCAGTACGGTTTGGTTTTCATGAATGTCGAGCCCTTCTGGCAGTTCATTGCCGTCGGCGTCGTCATCATCATTTCGGTGCTTATCGATCAGGCGCAGCGCCGGTTCAGCGGAGCAAAACAGGATGAATAGCGCAACGCCCCTTCTCGAAGTCCGCAACCTCTCGCGCTATTTCGGTGCCGTCCATGCCCTGGACAATTGCTCCCTGGTCGTCCATCCCGGCGAAGTCGTCGCGCTGGCCGGAGACAATGGCGCGGGCAAGACGACGATGATCAAGGCGATCTCGGGCGTCTATCCGCCGACATCAGGCGAAATCTTGATCGAAGGAAAGCCCGTTACCTTCTCCTCGCCGCAGGATGCGCGGGAAAAGGGGATCGAGACGATCTATCAGGATCTGGCGCTTGCCGACAATCTGACGATCGGCGCCAATATCTTCCTTGGCCGCGAGCCGATGAAGAAGCTCTTCGGCTTTTTGCCGGTCATCGACCGGAAGGCGATGGCGGAGGCTGCGCGGGCGACGATGGCGCAGCTCGATTTCCATGTGAAAAGGCTCGACGCGCCGGTCAGCAACTTCTCCGGCGGCCAGCGTCAGGCGGTGGCGATCGGACGCGCGGTTTATTGGAACGCCCGTATCCTGATCATGGACGAGCCGACCGCAGCCCTTGGCGTTCCGGAGCAGCGCAAGGTCGTGGCGCTGATCAAGTCGCTGAAAGCACAGGGACGCGGGGTGGTCTTCATCTCGCATAATCTGCAGGACATCTTCGCCGTCTCCGACCGCATCGTCGTCCTTCGCCGAGGCATCGTTGCGGGAGAGCGTAAGATCAGCGAAACCACGCATGAGG
Organism: Rhizobium lusitanum; assembly: GCF_014189535.1. Classification (NCBI taxonomy): domain Bacteria; kingdom Pseudomonadati; phylum Pseudomonadota; class Alphaproteobacteria; order Hyphomicrobiales; family Rhizobiaceae; genus Martinezella; species Martinezella lusitana. The sequence continues at coordinate 402,496 of NZ_CP050307.1, forward strand.
AAGTCGTCAAGCTGATGATCGGCGGCTAGGCACGTCGATCATCACCACGCTCAGGCGACGCCCAGATGTTGGCGGGTGAAGGCGATCAGGCTTTCTATATGCAGAGCGACGGCGTCGCGGGTCTGCCCCGCGTCGGCGCGTTCCACGGCCTCGATGATGACAAGATGCTCGGTGGAATCGGGTTTCAGGCGGTCCTTCAGGCGGTCGATCTCGAACAGGCGCGTGGTGGCGCGCAGCTCTCGCAGCACCTTCGCCATCACCGCATTTCCGCAGTGATCGATGATCAGATTATGCAGGTTGTCGTCGGATACCCAGTGCGCGTCGGTGTGATAGGCGGTCGCGTCGAGAAGCTCGTGAATTTCGCGCCGCACGGCGATCAATTGCCGGCGCGGAATATTGGGGATCGCCAGCACGGCGGCCTCGGGCTCGATCAGCAGTCGCAGCCGCAGGCTTTGCAGATATTCACCGATATCCACCTGGCGCACGACGTAGTTGCGGCCATCGCCCTTGCGCACCAGGCCTTCGCCTTCCAGCCGCTGCAGGGCCTCCCGCAACGGGGTGCGGGAAATGCCGAGGGTTTCGGCGAGCCTTGCCTCGACGATGACCTGTCCGCCTTTCAGCCTGCGATGGCGAATCATGTCGGAAACGGCTTTGTAGGTCAGCGAGGCAAGATTGTGCTGCCCCCCCGTGGACGATGACGTAGCCGGCATGATTGAAATATCTGTCACCCTTACCTCATTTCCCGTGCTGCCCGTATCCCGCGCGACAACGCACTTTCTTCATACACGCCGCTGCTACATATGATAGCCGATCTCGTAAAGAACCTGAAAGAGGGCCTATGGACGATCGCTTGAATGATGCTGGGGATGCAAGTCTTGCCGAGGAAACCTATCGGTTTCTCCTGGCCGATATCCTGTCCGCCCGGCTTGCCGGTGGATCTGTGGTGCAGCAGAGACGACTGGCAACCAAGCATGCGGTGTCTCGTTCTCCGATGCGCCATGCACTCGGCCGCCTTGAAGGGGAGGGGCTGCTGGTCCGCAACGATAAGGGAGTGCTTTGCGTCCGGGTCATAACGCTGAAGGATTATCTCGACAGTCTGGCGATGAGGCTATTGCTTGAGCCGAGCGCCGCTGCTTTGGCGGCTCCGCATATGGCCGAGGACGAATTGATGTCGCTGTCGGCAACGCTCGATGCGATCGAGGCCGAGCCGGATCCGGACCCGGAACTCGTTTGGCAGTTTGACGATGCGCTGCATACACTCATCGCCGCAGCGAGCGGCAATTCCTTCATGGCAGCGACGATCGGTGAGATGCGGCGTTATACGACGATCTTCGAAAGACAGATGGCCGTGGTCCGCGCAAAGCCCGGCGTTGCCGAGCATCGGGCAATCCTGGTCGCGCTTTCGGCCCATGAATCCGATGCTGCGCGCCAGGCCATGGCCCGCCATCTTGAAGCCGTTCGACAGGGCGTTCTGACGAATTACTGAGGGGCCGTCGCAGCAGCTCTTGCATCAGGGATAAAATTTTGTATAAAAGTGGGATCCCAGATGAATGCAAACTTTGGGACGCCAATAAGAAAACCAGCTCCAGAGGTCATCATGCTCCGAATTCAATTGTCCCGCGGCGTCCTCGCCGCATCGTTCCTAGCCCTGACAACATCCTTCGCTCTCGCTCAATCCTGCACGCCAAAGGTCGCTGCCGGCGAATTGATCACGCCCGGCAAGCTCACCATGTCGACCAATCCGACATTGCCGCCCTTGCAGTTCATCGACTCCAGCGGTGACCTGAAGGGCATGCGCGTCGAGCTCGGTACGGAGATCGCCAAGCGTCTCTGCCTTGAGCCGGAATATATTCGCATCGAGTTCTCCGCGATGGTGCCGGGCCTGCAGGCCGGCCGTTGGGACATGATCAACACCGGCATCTTCTTCACCGAGGAACGCGCCAAGATCATGCAGATGATCCCCTATGAGGATCAGGCGATCAGCGTTTCGATCGCGCCGAAATCCGACAAGAAGGTTGCCAGTAAAGACGATCTGGATGGCATGACGATCGGCGTCGAGATTGGCGGCTTCGAAGAAACCAAGACACGCCTGCTCGACAAGGAATTGCGCGATGCCGGCAAGAAGGGCCTGACGATCCAGACCTTCGACAATTTCGCGCTTGCCTATCAGGCCCTGCGTGCCGGCCAAGTCGACGGCGTGGTGTCGATCGATGCCGTCGCCAAGGACTATGATGCGCGTGGCGACTTCAAGCGTGCTCTGAGCGGTCTCTATCCCGCACCGGTCGCCGTTGCCTTCAAGAGCCCGGCGCTTGCTGACGCGGTATCGGCGACGCTCAAGGAGATGAAGGCCGACGGATCGCTGAAGGCGCTGTTCGACAAGTACGGATTGCCTATGGTGTCCGGAGATTATTCCGTGAAGGGTCCCGGCCGCTGATCGGCTTGATCGGTCCATCGGAATGGCGATGCGCGGCGCCGCCGCGCTCGTCTTGAGCAGAAAGTTACGTTCATGACGCTTTGGAGCTGGCCGGGTTTCTTCGGATACCTGTTTAATCCCTTCATCCTCGGTGGGGTCTTCACGACCATCTGGCTGACCGTCGTGTCGCTGACGGCGGGCCTTATCCTCGGATTTGTCCTTGCCCTGATGCGGCGATCACCGTTCCGCTTGGCCAAGATCCTCGCCAAGATCTATATCTGGCTGTTTCGCGGCACGCCGTTGCTCGTCCAGCTTATCGCCCTCTACACGGCGCTGCCGCAGTTCGGCATTCGCTTCACTGTGATCGAGGCGGCCTTGATCGGGCTCGCGCTCAACGAAGCTGCCTATCTTGCGGAAATCATCCGGGCCGGCATCGAGGCTGTTCCGGAAGGGCAGGCCCGCGCCGCCCGGGCGCTGGGGATGACGGAACGGCAGATCATGCGCCACATCGTCATGCCGCAAGCCTTCAAGGTGATCATTCCGCCGCTCGGAAACTCCGTCAACGGCCTGTTGAAGACGACCTCCGTGACCTCGGTCATTTCCATGGAGGAGCTTCTGCGGCGCACCCAGGTGCTCATCCAGGAACATTTCATGGTGCTGGAGCTCTTCGCGGTGGCCGCCATTTACTACCTTCTTCTGACCACGCTCTGGGATTTCGTCCAGAACCATATCGAGAAGCGCTTCGGTCAAGCCACCAACTCCCGGCTTTCCATCACCGAGAAGCGCTAGAACCAGGATATCTGACATGACTAGGAAGTTTCGCGGTGTCTATACCGTGATGATCACGCCGTTGGATGCAGACGGCGCCGTGGACCTGAAGGCGCTGGCTGCCTTCACCGACTGGCAGGTGCGCGAGGGCATTCACGGCCTCATCCCGCTTGGGTCGACCGGCGAGTTCCTGTCGCTGAGCGAAGAGGAACGCGATGGCGTGGCAAGGACGGTCATCGAGACCGTTGCCGGCCGTGTTCCGGTACTGATCGGCACCGGCGCGGAGGATACGCGCGAATGCGTCCGTCTGAGCCAAAAGGCGGAAGCCATGGGCGCCGATGGCGTCATGATCATTCCGCCCTTCTATTCCACGCCGACGGATGACGAACTCGTTCATCATTACCGCACTATTGCATCGGCGATTTCCATTCCGATCATGGTCTATAACAACCCGGCGACGGCCAATGTGGATCTGAAGCCGGAGCTGGTGAAGCGTATCGCGGAGATCAAGGGTTGCGATTATATCAAGGAATCGACCCTCGAAGTGACGCGGGTGCGTGATATCATTCGTCTGGCGGGCGAAAATATGACTGTCTTCGGCGGCATTCTCGGCTTTGAATCCTTCGTGATGGGAGCGGAAGGCTGGGTGGCCGTTGCTTCGAACGTGGCGCCGGGGCCGATGGTCCGCATTTTCGAACTCGCTGCCGATGAGAAGAAGACCGATGAGGCGCGCGCTCTTTATCTGAAGTGGCTGCCGGTCATCCAGGCGGTTGGCGGGCAGGCCTATGTCGCCGGGTCGAAGGCTCTGCTGACGCATATGGGCTTTGCCGCCGGAACGCCACGGCCGCCGCGCCTGCCGCTGCCGCCCGAGCAGGATGCCGCCATGAAAAAGCTGGTTTCGGACTTTGGTCTGACGTTCAGCGCCTGAGGATCGAGCAATGTCCGCCTCCCTTGCCAACCCGCATTCCGGATCGGAACCACCCGTCGAGTTCTTCGTCGACGGTGTGGCTCTGCATGCCGAACGTGGGATGACGATCGCCGCGGCGATCGAGGCGGGCGGACGGCATGATTTTTCGCGAGGCCTCAAGGGCGAGGCGCGTGGCCTCTTTTGCGGCATGGGCGCATGTCAGGACTGCCTTGTCACGGTTGATGGCAGGGTCAGCCAGCGTGCCTGCATGACATCGGTCGCAGAAGGAATGCAGGTGCGTCGACCGGCTTCAAAGCCGGCGCCCACGGCGGACCATGCCGACCTCTGTGAGGTGCCGGCTGCGATCCCTTGTCTTGAGATGGACCTGCTGGTGATCGGCGCAGGGCCTGCTGGTTTGGCTGCCGCCGAAGTCGCCGCAGCCGCTGGGGCCAGCGTAACGCTTGTCGATGAGCGCGCCATCGCTGGCGGCCAGTATTTCAAGCAGCCCTCGACGTCGAAGGCGGCATTGCGTCTCGGCGGTGATGAGCAGGCCCGGTCGGGCGCGGAGCTGATCCGGCGCGCTCAAGCCGCCGGGGTGTCGATGATCGACGGAACACTCGTCTGGGGCGCGGAGAATGGCGAGAGCGGCCCAAGGATTGCCTGCTACGGTCTGCAAGGCGCCTTTTACTGTAAGCCCAGAATGATCGTGATCGCGACGGGGGCCTATGAGCGGCCGCCGGCCATTCCCGGCTGGACACGCCCTGGCGTTATGACTGCGGGCGCGGCGCAGACGTTGCTGAGAAGCTACGGCACGGTGCCCGGCGGACGGATTGTCGTTGCCGGCAACGGTCCCCTTAATATCCAAGTCGCCAATGAGATCCGGAAGGCCGGCGGCTCCGTCGTCGCGCTGGTGGAAACCGCTCCCGCGCCGTGGAAACAACCGCTGGCGGCGCTCAAGCTTCTGGCGGCGGACAAAGCGCTTGCGATCGGCGGGTTGCAGCAGGTCGCCGCTTTGCGGACGGCCGGTATTCCGATTCTGTGGGAAAGCCGGATTGCATCGATGGATGGGCAAGCCGGCGTCGAGGCCGTCACGGTCAACGGACCGGACGGCGAAGCGAGACTTGAGGCCGATACCGTTCTGATCGGTGGCAGCTTTGCGTCCTCGAACGAACTTTCCAGATTGCTCGGTTGCGGCCATGAGGTCATCGATGGCGATCTCGTTGCCATCACTAGGGATGATGGCGAGACCACGCTTGCCCATATCCATGTGGTCGGAGAAGCCGCCCGCTTTGGTGGCGCGCATATTGCCATGGCGCAAGGCCGGCTTGCCGGGATTGCCGTGGCGCGCAAATTGGGCTTCGACGTCACGCCCGACGCAGGCGCCGAACGCAGGTTTGCGCGGCATCGGACCTTTCAGGCGATGCTTTGGAGCGTATTCAAGTCGGCTCGCCCGATTGGCGACAAACTGCCGCCTGACGATACCGTTATCTGTCGCTGCGAAGGCGTCACCTACGGCACGCTGAGGGCGCTTGGCGAGCATAGCGCCAAGGACCTTGCGACGCTGAAGCGGTTGTCGCGTGCCGGGATGGGGCGCTGCCAGAGCCGTTATTGCGGCCACGCGATCGCGGCCGTCGCGGGAGAGAAACGCACAGCCGGAGAGACACGCGGCTTTTTGGCGCCGCAAATGCCGCTGCGGCCGGTGCCGCTGGCGGCACTCGCGGTCGAAAAGCCGGAATGGGGCGGTCACAAGCGGGCGCTGTTGCCCGAGAAGTCGCCGCTGGAGAATCGCGAACCGTTGCCACTGTCGCAGACCTCGACTCTGGTGATCGGGGCAGGGATCGCTGGTTTGTCGACGGCCCTCTTTCTCGCCCGCGAAGGCGAAGAGGTCACCGTCTTGGAGCGCGCCTTTCCGAACTCGCTGGCCTCGGGCGGCAATGCCGGCAGCCTGCATGCGCAGCTCCTGTCCTTCGATCACGGCGCGCGCGCCGAAGGTGGTGGCAGTGCGGCGGCGCAGACGCTGCCGCTGCAGCGCGATTCCATTGCTCTCTGGGCGGCACTCCAGAATGAGCTTGGTTGTGATTTCGAGATGAAGGTGACGGGCGGCCTGATGGTCGCCGAGACCGAGGCGCATATGCGGTTCCTTGCCGAGAAAGTCGGCGTCGAGCAGCGGGCAGGCATCGATTGCAGGCTGATTGGCCAAGAGGAATTACGGGCGCTGGAACCGGCCCTGTCGCCTCAGTTCGTGGGTGCGGCCTATTGCTCGCAGGAAGGCAAGATCAATCCGCTCGTCGCCACCCAGCACATTCTCGAAGCCGCACGGGCGAAGGGCGCGCGCATCTTCGAGACATGCGAGGTCCTCGGCATCGTGCGCGGTCCGGCTGGCTTCGACGTCACCACCTCGCGCGGCACGATCCGGGCAAAACGGATTGTCAATGCGGCCGGCGCCTTCTCGTCGCGCATCGGATCGATGCTCGGCCTCAATATTCCGGTCTTCGGTGCGCCGTTGCAGATGGTGGTGACGGAAGCGGCCGCGCCGCTGATTTCCTGCCTCATTGCCCATGCCGACCGTCACCTGACCTTGAAGCAGGCCGCGAACGGCAATTTCATCATCGGCGGCGGCTGGACGGCCGGCCTCGATCCGGTTCATCAGCATCCAAGGCCGCTGCTGTCGAGCCTCGAGGGCAATCTCTGGGTCGCCCAGCATGTGGTCCCGGCCTTGCGCAAGCTGCATGTCATCCGCAGCTGGGCGGCGATGAATATCAATATCGACGGAGCGCCGATCCTCGGCGAGCATCCGCAACAGCCAGGCTATTTCAGCGCCGTGACATCGAACGGCTATACGCTCGGCCCGATCGTCGGCCAGCTCACCGCGCAGCTCGTCCTTGGTCGGGAGACCGGCAGGGCGCTGCAACCCTTTTCCATCACTCGTTTCGCGAAAGGCCGCTCATGATCGAAATCAGTGGCGTCTCCAAATTCTACGGTACCTACGAAGTTCTGAAAAACTGCTCCGTCAAGGTTGATCGCGGCGAAGTCGTTGTCGTGTGCGGTCCGTCGGGCTCCGGCAAATCGACGCTGATCAAATGCGTGAACGGTCTGGAGCCTTTCCAGAAGGGCTCTATCCGCGTCCACGGGATCGAGGTGGGCGATCCGAAGACGGATCTGCCGAACCTGCGCACCCGCATCGGCATGGTCTTCCAAAATTTCGAGCTCTTCGCGCATCTGACTATCATCGACAATCTGATGCTGGCGCAGAAGATCGTGCTCGGGCGCAGCGAGACGATCGCCAAGACCAAGGCCATGCAGCTTCTCGATCGCGTCGAGCTTGTCGACCACGCCAACAAATATCCGAGCCAGCTTTCCGGCGGCCAGCAGCAGCGTGTCGCCATTGCGCGGGCGCTCGCCATGGACCCCTTGGCGATGCTCTTCGACGAGCCGACCTCGGCGCTCGATCCGGAGATGATTTCCGAAGTGCTTGACGTCATGACGGGCCTTGCGAAAGACGGCATGACGATGATGGTCGTCACCCACGAGATGGGCTTTGCCCGCCGCGTCGCCACTCGCGTGATCTTCATCGACCAGGGCGAGATCGTCGAGGACCGTCCGAGCGAAGATTTCTTCGCCGGCAAGCATAATCCGAGGACGGAAGCGTTCCTCGGAAAGATCCTGCAACACTGAGGAAGCAATCATGTCCGACTTCGATCTCATTATTCAGAACGGCACTGTTGCGACCGCCTCCGACGTATTTAAGGCCGATATCGGCATCAGGAACGGCAAGATCGTCCAGATCGGCGAGAACCTTTCGGGTGGCGTGCGCGTGATCGACGCGGCGGGCAAGTACGTGCTTCCGGGTGGTATCGACAGCCATGTGCATATTTCGCAGCCATCCGGCGACGGCATCGTCATGGCCGATGACTTTGCCAGCGGCACGCTGTCGGCGGTCTTCGGCGGAAACACGACCCTCATGCCGTTCTGCCTGCAGCAGAAGGACATGTCGCTGCGTGAAGCCCTGACGGCCTATCACAAGCTCGCGGACGGCGAATGCTATACTGACATCAGCTTCCATCTGATCGTCTCGGATCCGACGGAAGCGGTTCTCGGTCAGGAGATCCCGGCGCTGGTGGCGGATGGCTACACGTCGCTGAAGGTCTTCATGACCTATGAGGGTCTGCGGCTGAGCGACGGGGAAATTCTGAAGACGCTCGACGTAGCCCGGCGCACCGGCGCTACCGTCATGGTCCATTGCGAAAACGAGGATGCGATACGCTTCTTGATCGACAAGCACGAGCTGGCGGGCGATGTCGCGCCGCGCGCCCATGCCTCGACGCGACCGATCGCCGTTGAGCGCGAGGCCACGCACCGCGCTCTGTCTCTCGCCGAGATCGTCGATATCCCGATCGTCATCGTCCATGTTTCGAACGGTGAGGCGATGGAAGAGATCATGCGGGCGCGGGCGCGCGGCATCAAGGTGATCGGCGAAACCTGCCCGCAATATCTGACGCTAACCGCCAAGGATCTCGACGGAATGGACTGGGAAGGCGCGAAATTCGTCTGCTCGCCACCGCCGCGCGATGAGGCGGCGCAGGCCGATTGCTGGCGCGGGATCGAGACGGGGGTCTTTGAACTCTTCTCATCGGATCATTGCCCTTTTCGCTATGAGGATGAGCGCGGCAAGCTGAACCCGAAAGGCAGCACCAACTTCCGGCATATTCCGAACGGCATTCCCGGTGTCGAAACGCGGCTTCCGATCCTGTTCTCGCAGGGCGTGATGACGGGCCGCATCGACCTTCCGCGCTTCGTGGCGCTGACCTCCACGAACCATGCCAAGACCTATGGCCTCTATCCGCAAAAGGGCACGATCGCCATCGGCGCCGATGCCGACATCGCCATATGGGATCCGGCCATCACCCGTACGATCCGTCACGCGGACCTGCATGACGGTGCCGATTACTCGCCCTATGAGGGGATGGAGATAAACGGCTGGCCGGTCACCACCATCGTCGCCGGCAAGATCATGGTCGATGACAGCGTGCTGGTCGGGTCGAAGGGACACGGCAGATATTGCCCCGCTAAAACGGGGCCGACAAACGACATTACCAACGCAAGGAAAGACATCCGATGAAATTGAAAATCACCGCCGGCCCCTTCGAATTCGATGCCGTGCTTGAAACCGCGAAAGCCCCCAAGACCTCGGAGGCCTTCCTGAAGCAGATGCCGTTCGAAGGAAAGATCGTGCATGTCCGCTGGTCGGGCGAGGGCGTTTGGATCCCGCTTGGCGATCTCGACTTCGGCGTCGGATATGAAAACCACACCAGCCATCCGGCACCGGGGCATATCATCCTCTATCCGGGCGGCATCAGCGAAACCGAAATCCTGCTTGCCTATGGCGGCGTCGATTTCTCTTCGAAAATGGGCCAGCTCGCCGGCAATCACTTCATCACCGTGACGTCTAACCTCGACAAGCTGCCGGAACTTGGCCGCCTGACCCTCTGGGAAGGCGCACAGTCGATCCGCTTCGAGACGGTCGAGGGCTGAGGCTCCGCTAGCGAACACGATCACGGACCATTTCGATGTCCGTGATCGCCTTGCTCGATCGGTACGTGCTATCCGATCGACATCAGGCTCGCATTTCCGCCCGCTGCTGCTGTGTTGATGGAGGTCGTAACCTCTTCCAGCAGCCAATTCAGGCAATAAGCATCCGCCCCCTTCGCGATCTCGTCGCTCGATGCGCCTTGAACGAGGACCAGCGGCCCCGGAAGAGCGGCGATCGCCTGAACCGCCGTCTTTATCCGGTCCGCATTTCCTTCGATCAGCGCGCCCGCAAAGGGGCCATCCGCAGCCCAGTCGTTCGACCAAGCGATACGGCTTGCGACCCTCTCCGGCAGGCCGCGAAGCTCGTCCTGAAGTGCGGACGAGGCATCCACAACGATGGAATTGCCCGTGGCAAGCGCTGCCGCAAGCTGAACGTAGAGACCGAGCGCCGTCTGCGGCACGAGCAATACTTTCCCGCGAGGATGCAGTTGATAGAGGTTCAGCTCGCCGACGGGCCCGGGCAGTTCGATGTTAAGGCCCAGCGATGACCCGCTGGCGATAGTGCGCGCGCGCTCGGCTGCCTGCGGCACTCCCTTGCTGTCGAGCCAGGTGAGGAAGTCACTTGCGGCCTGATCCGTCTTGACGCTCGCATCCCGAAGCGGCTCGGTCGAGGAGGCGACCAGCCGGCGAAGATAGAGGGGGCCGCCGGCCTTTGGCCCGGTGCCGGAAAGACCGCGCCCGCCGAATGGCTGGACACCCACCACGGCGCCGATGATGTTTCGATTGACGTAGAGATTGCCTGCCTTCACGCGCCCGGTGACATGCGCGATGGTCCCGTCGAGCCGCGTGTGCAGCCCGAAGGTCAACCCGTAACCCGATGCATTGACGGCATCTATCAGCTTGTCGAGCTTCTTGCGCTGGTAGCGGATGATGTGGAGAACCGGCCCGAAGACTTCTCTCTTGAGATCGGCCAGGTTCTTCAGTTCGATAATCGTCGGAGCGACAAATGTCCCCTTTGCGGCGGCGGGCGGAAGATCGAGTTGCTGTACCTTGCAGCCCAGTTCGCGCATGCTTTCAATATGCCCGTCGATGCCGCGCTTGGCGTTGTCGTCGATGACGGGGCCGATATCGATCGCCAGCCGATCGGTGCGGCCGACCGACAATTCGCCGAGCGCACCCCGCAGCATGGTCAATGTCCTGTCGGCGATCTCCTCCTGCAAGCAGAGGACGCGAAGCGCCGAGCAGCGTTGCCCAGCGCTGTCGAAAGCCGACGCAATGACGTCGCCGACGACCTGCTCGGCGAGTGCCGAGGAGTCGACGATCATGCCGTTCTGCCCGCCGGTCTCGGCGATCAGCGGGATCGGCCTGTTGAATTTCGACAGTCTCTCCGCAAGCTGCGCCTGGATGAGCCGGGCCACTTCGGTCGACCCGGTGAACATCACGCCCGATGTTTCCGGGGCGCCGACAAGGGCAGCACCGGTTCTGCCGCTGCCGGGCACGAACTGCAGCGCGCCCCGCGGAATTCCCGCTTCATGAAGGATGCGAACGCCTTGTGCCGCAATCAGCGGCGTGACGCCGGCCGGCTTGGCGACGACCGGGTTGCCGGCGACGAGCGCGGCTGCGATCTGGCCGGTGAAAATCGCCAGCGGAAAATTCCATGGGCTGATGCAGACGATCGGACCGAGCGGAACGCTGTCAGGCTTCAGCACCTTGCGTGCCTGCTCGGCATAATAGCGCAGGAAGTCGATGGCCTCCCTGACTTCGCCGATGGCGTTGGCGGCCGATTTTCCGGCCTCCCGCATCACCAGGCCGATCAGTGTCTCCATCTCCGCCTGCATCAGGTCCGCGGCCCGTTCCAGCCGGTCGGCCCTGTCGGACGGGCTGACGGCCGCCCATTCCGGAGCCGCTTCGGCGGCGAGACGCATCACGATGGCCGCGTCGTCTGTGCCCAATTCGGTGACATGACCGACGAGATCGGAATGATCAGCGGGATTGAGAACCGGCCGGGCTTCGCCCCGTTCGGACCCGTCGGCGAGCAGGGGCTTGGCGACCCATTCCATCGCCGCCGACGCCCGCAAGCGCTCGGCAAGACCCACCAGTGACGTTTCGTTTGACAGATCGATGCCGGCCGAGTTCCTGCGGACGTCATGGAACAGATCGGCTGGAAGGGCGATCTTGTCGTGCTGGGCGCCAACGACTTTCATCGCGCGCACCACCTCGACCGGGTCGGCAATCAGGTCTGCGACCGGAACGGCGGGGTCGGCGATCTTGTTGACGAAGGAGGAGTTGGCGCCGTTTTCAAGCAGGCGCCTGACGAGATAGGCAAGCAGCGTTTCATGCGTGCCGACGGGCGCGTAGATCCGGCAAGGGCGATCGAGATTGCTGCGGCCGACGACCTCTTCATAGAGCGGCTCACCCATGCCATGCAGGCACTGGAATTCATACTTGCCGACGGAAAAGTCACTGCCGGCCATGTGATAGATCGTCGCCAGCGTCTGCGCATTATGCGTGGCAAATTGCGGGAAGATCAGATCGGTCGCCGCCAGCAGCTTCTTGGCGCAGGCGATATAGGAAACATCGGTATAGACCTTGCGGGTGTAGACGGGGAAACCATCGAGGCCGTCGACCTGGGCGCGCTTGATCTCGGCATCCCAATAGGCGCCTTTCACCAGACGGACCATCAGCCGGTGCCCCGAGCGGCGGGCGAGATCGATGATGAGGTCGAGGACATAGGGGCAGCGCTTACCATAGGCCTGGACCACGAAGCCCATGCCGTTCCAGCCGGCAAGATCGGGGTCGAGGCAGAGCTCTTCCAGAAGATCGAGCGACAGCTCAAGCCGGTCGGCCTCCTCGGCATCGATGTTGAGACCGATATTGTATCTCTTTGAGAGAAGAGCCAGCGCCTTCACCTTCGGCAGCAGTTCACCCATAACCCTTTCGGTCTGCGCGCGCACATATCGAGGATGCAGGGCGGAAAGCTTGATGGAGATGCCAGGGCCTTCGTAAATGCCACGGCCCGCCGAGGCCTTGCCGATTGCGTGGATCGCGGCTTCGTAGTCGCGATAATAACGCTCGGCGTCGGCCTGCGTTGTCGCGGCTTCGCCCAGCATGTCGTAAGAATAGCGGAAGCCCTTGGCTTCGAGCGTGCGGGCGCGCCGCAGCGCTTCGTCGATCGTCTCGCCGGTGACGAATTGCTCGCCCATCATCCGCATGGCCATATCGACGCCACGACGAACGACCGGCTCTCCACAGCGCGCAATCAATCGCGTTAGCGCGGCGGATAGCCCCTTGTCGTTCACCGTTGAAGTGAGCTTGCCGGTAACGACCAGCCCCCAGGTGGCGGCGTTGACGAACAGAGAACGACCGCCGCCCAGATGCGACTTCCAGTCGCCGTCGGCAATCTTGTCGCGGATCAGGGCGTCGCGCGTGGCGGTGTCTGGGATGCGAAGCAGGGCTTCGGCGAGACACATCAGCGCTACGCCTTCCTGGCTCGACAGCGAATATTCATGCACCAGACCCTCGACGCCGGTTCCCTTGTGCTTGGCGCGAAGAGCCTCGATCAATATCCGGGCGGTCGCCTTGACGGCATCGCGCTCGGCCTCAGGCAGGGTCGCAGCTTCAAGCAGGGGTGGAAGGCATTCCGTTTCCGGGCGCCGATAAGCATCGGTGATTGCCCGGCGAAGAGGACCTTGTTCGCGGATCGGTGGCGCGAATTGCGCGAATGGCGGGGCGGGCGGCGGTGTCGGCTGATCGGCGAGTTTGGCGTTAGCTGTCATGGTAACCTCGAGGTGCAATGGTCTGAAATGCCGATCGCCTGTTAGGCGTCTGTTGCCTGGCCGGAAGGATGCTCCGGTTGCTTCGAGAGATTATATCTTAGCCCCAAAGGGCGTTCTGCCTTGAATTTGAAAATTTGTAGTCATATTGAACTTCAATATCCGCGATTTCAAATAGGATTACCTATAGAAATGACAAAATCCAGTGAAATAGACCAGTTCGATCAGAAGATCCTCGACGCGCTAGTGGAAGACGGGCGCATGTCGATAACCGACCTTTCCGAGCGTGTCGGCCTTTCCAAGACGCCCTGCCAGGCGCGATTGAGAAAGCTGATCGACACGGGCTACATCGATGGCTTCAAGGCAATCCTGAACCCCGCCAAGTTCGGCCTCGATCATGTCGCCTTCGCCGAAGTGAAATTGACGGATACGCGTGAGCAAGCTCTTCTCAGCTTCAACAATGCCGTCAAAAAGATCAAGGAAATAGAAGAGTGCCACATGATCGCCGGCCGCTTCGATTATCTTCTCAAGATCAGGACGTCGGATATCCGCCGATACCGGATCGTGCTCGGTGAGAAGATCTCAAGCCTGCCATTCGTGGCGAGCACCTCGACCAATGTCGTCATGCAGGCGGTCAAGGAAAGTTGGTCCTAGGGCGTCACGGATTATCGTTGAAGAGAACATCCTTTAATCGAACATATCGGCCGTCGATCTTGCTTTCGCGGAGTTCTCCGCACGATACAACTATAGTAAGAGAAATTCGCGTTTTGGGAGGATGCGATGGAAAAATTGTCTGCCGATGCCATTGTTGTGGGGGCCGGCCTGTCGGGACTCGTCGCCGCGACGGAGCTTGCGGATGCGGGCAGCAAAGTGATCGTCGTGGATCAGGAACCAGAGCAGAATTTCGGGGGGCAGGCTTTCTGGTCGCTGGGGGGATTGTTTCTTGTCGATTCGCCGGAGCAGCGCCGGTTAGGCATCAAGGATTCGCACGATCTCGCATGGCAGGATTGGCAGGGCACCGCGGGCTTCGATCGCAGTGAGGACTATTGGCCAAGACGCTGGGCGGAGGCCTATGTCGACTTCGCGGCCGGCGAAAAGCGCAGCTGGCTGCGCGCCATGGGCCATCGCATCTTTCCGATCGTCGGATGGGCGGAGCGTGGAGGGGCCAGCGCAACCTCCCACGGCAACTCCGTTCCGCGTTTTCATATCACATGGGGAACCGGACCCGGGGTTGTCGAACCGTTCGAACGACGCGCCAGAGCGGCCGAGGAGAAAGGTCTGATCCGCTTTTTATGGCGGCATCGCGTCGACAGGCTGACTGTCGCCAACGGCGCTGTCACCGGCGTTTCAGGAGCCGTTCTGGAGGATAGCGACGCAAGCCGGGGCATGGAAACCTCGCGCGTGGAAGTCGGCGATTTCGAGTTGTCCGGCAACGCGGTGATTGTGGCGTCCGGCGGCATCGGCGGCAATCTCGACCTCGTGCGCCAGAACTGGCCGGAAAGATTGGGCAAGCCGCCGCAGACCATGGTCTCAGGCGTTCCGAAGCATGTCGACGGCAGGATGATCGGAATTTCCGAGGAAGCCGGCGGGCGTCTCATCAACCGCGACCGGATGTGGCACTATACCGAGGGCCTCAAGAACTGGGCGCCGATCTGGCCGAACCACGGGATCAGAATTCTCCCCGGCCCATCGTCGATGTGGTTTGATGCCAAGGGCAACCGGCTGCCCCAGCCCAACTATCCCGGCTACGATACCCTGACCAGCCTGCAGCACATCATGTCCACCGGCTATGACTATAGCTGGTTCGTCCTGAACCAGAGCATCATCCGCAAGGAATTCGCTCTTTCCGGATCCGAGCAGAATCCCGATTTCACCGGCAAAAGCTGGAAGCTGGTGATACGCCGCGCCCTCGGCAAGACGGCGCCCGCACCGGTGGAGGCGTTCAAGCAGCACGGTGAGGACTTTGTGGTCGCCAACAGCCTGCCGGAGCTCGTGGCCGGTATGAACCGCCTGGTAAAATCGGAGTTGCTGCAGCTGGAAAAGATAGATCGCGAGATACGCGCGCGCGACGGACAGATCGAGAACCGCTTTTCCAAGGATGCCCAGATCATGGGCATTCACAATTCCCGTAGCTATCTGGGCGACAAGATCGGGCGCACCGCCAAGCCGCATCCAATCCTCGATCCTGCCCATGGTCCGCTCATCGCGGTGCGTCTCAGTATTCTCACCCGCAAAACTCTGGGTGGTCTGGAAACGGATCTTGAAAGCCGCGTTTTAGACGGTCGCGGAGACATCATTCCGGGCCTGTATGCGGTCGGGGAAGCCGCAGGATTTGGCGGCGGCGGCATGCACGGCTATCGCGCGCTGGAGGGGACTTTCCTGGGTGGCTGCCTCTTTTCCGGACGTGCGGCGGGACAGGCCGTTGCTCGGCAGGGGGCTTAAGCTTCGTCCGGCAAGCGAGCGATCGGACTGTTGCTCCAAACGAGGCGGTGAACGAGATTTTATAATAAATGCGAGGCGACCAGAAATATTGAAGAATAAGGCGGCATATACCTCAATTACAATGAAATTACTCAAGGAAATGTGACGAATATACATTCGGAATGCGTATAGATTAGACGGTTTCCGGCTGGCACTCATGTCACGCTGTGGCGATATTGCCATCTCCGTCGCTGCGTCAATCGTCACTTTGAAACGATGATGCTCGACAAGAATGGTTTGTGCGGATCGGGCGGTTTGCACAAGCACATGTGGGGGATGATACATGTTGATAACGGCTAGTGATGGCCAGACTGACGTCTTGGATGCAGCACTCCGGCTAATATGGAAGGATGTTCATGGGTGGGTCGGCGATAGAATTCCGCATATTCTGAAATTTGTTCGCGAGCTGCACGAGGCCGACAAGGTGGAGGGCGACATTCTCGAGATCGGCGTCCATCATGGTAAGCTGTTCTTCCTGCTTGCGGCAGCGTCGAGAGATACCGAGCACTGCGTCGCCGTCGACCTTTTCGAAGATCAACAAAAGAACCTAGATCATAGCGGCAAGGGCTCGCTCACGATTTTCGAGCAGCATCTGCAGAATTTTTTCCCGGAACTTGTCCCGCGTGTGACGGCAATTTCGGCTGACAGCATGTCGCTTACGCCGGCAACGGCGCGCGAGCGGCTCGGCACAAAGGGCGTCAGATTGATGTCCGTGGATGGCGGACACACGGTCGCGCATGTCGTCAACGACATGGAGATCGCTCAGGAACTCCTTGTCTCCGGTGGTGTTGTGCTTCTGGATGACTTCCTGGGAGTGCATTGGCCGACCGTGACCGAGGGCTTTTACAAATACATGGAGGTTGCAAATCGTCGCTTGGCCCCATTTCTGATCTTTCAGAATAAACTGTTCCTGACGACGTTTTCGGACCAGCCCGCAACATTGACCAAACTGCGGGGATTTCTGGATCGAACCTTGCCGAAGGAAATCCATTCCGGGCGCTGGCGTTACGCAACAGTGGGCGAACACAAAGTTCTTTCTTTTGCGTGACGTCTGAAAATTCCGAGTCTCGCTGGCACCGTCGTGACGTGACAAATGAATAATGCGGATCTCTGGCCGTATTATTCATTCCACGATACCTGAAATGTGGCGCCGATGCCTTGTCGGCTACGGCACGTTTATTTCGCCGAAATGAGTGAGTGCTTGTCGGAGAATGATTCATCGCTCAGTCGGGAGCAAAAGATGCTCGAAAGTAACCAATCCGTGAAGAGACCAACCCCGGAATTCCAGTTTCGGGTGCCGCGAGATCTGGCTGTTCTCGATTCCGAAATCAAACGAATTCTTGTTATCGGCTCATGCACTTCGCAGGGCGTCTCGGACTATGCGCACAGAGTTTTCCCAGATGTTCAAGTAGACCACATTCTTTACAATTTCCCTGGGGTCTCCGAATGCTCTCTGCCGAGGCCCGCTGGCGAATATGACTTTCAGTTTATCTATCTTCCCTTGCGAACCGTCATACCCGAAACGATGCTCGCAGATTTATCCCACGAAAGTGAGGAGCCTTTCATCGAGAAATTTGAAGAAGCAAAAGATAGACTTCTTCAAACGCTGAACGGCGCATTGCAGTATACTGAAAACTCCAATCTGATGACATTCATATCGGAATTCCTAACGCCTCAACAGAACTTGATAGGGCGGCTTTTGCCTCGCCATGATTTTCGCAATCCGACCTATTTTGTCGAGCAGATCAATAAAGTCCTTCATCAGATTGCGGGTGAAAGGATCAATACTCATATCGTTCAAACTGATGCGATAGCATCGACCTTTGGCAAAAAGTATATTCAGGAAGATTTTGTTTGGCCGTGGAGCCATGCGTCCTATGCCACGGACTGGGACAGTGAGTACGATACGAGACGTATCGCTATTCCCACCAAGCTTTTGGATCTCTATCCGTTCAATATAGACGACTTCACCCTCGCATTGTGGGGCGAGATGGATGCCATGTATCGATCGATCAGGCAGAAAGACAGCGTAAAGCTGGTCATTCTGGATCTTGATGACACCCTTTGGCGCGGTGTCGTGGCTGAAGAGGGCATTCACCCTCAAATCCTTGAAGGTTGGCCGCTTGGAATGGTCGAGGCCCTGAAGTATCTCAAGCACAGGGGTATCATTCTGGCAATCGTCAGCAAAAACGAAGAAGGAAATATAAACGAACTTTGGCCAGATATTCTTGGTGGCAGGCTTGATCTTGATGATTTTGCGATCCGGAAGATCAACTGGCGGTCAAAGGTCGAAAACATCCAGGAAATTCTTGCTTATACGAACCTCCTGCCAAAGAATGTTCTCTTCATCGATGACAACCCCGCCGAACGGCAGTTTGTCCAAGCGGCTTTCCCGACAATCCGCACATTGGGAGAGGAGCTATACTCGATCCGGCGAATTCTTCTGTGGGCGCCCGAGTTACAGGTGCCTTATATCAGTCAGGAGTCGAGCCGACGTACGGAGATGATCCAGGATCAAGTCAAGCGTGAGACGGCAAGATCTGAGATGAGCCGCAATGACTTCCTTGCATCCCTGGGTGTGAAGGTTGCTGTCCGAGAGATAACGGATATCTCCCATAGCAGCTTTCCGCGGGCATTCGAGTTGATCAATAAATCCAACCAGTTCAATACGACCGGCCAGCGATGGAGCATGGAAGCATGCAGTCAAGCGTTTGCCCATGGTTGGAAATTCTCGACGTTTGAAGTTCAGGACAATTACTCTTCCTATGGGCTGGTCGGCGTTGCCATATTGAACGGGCCGTATCTGGTTCAGTTTGTCATGAGCTGCCGGGTTGTTGGGCTTGGGGTTGAAAGCGCGGTCATTCGTTTTCTTTATCATCATGGGGGCCTGAAGAGCGGTCATATTGTTGAAACGGAAGCCAATTTGATCGTTCGTGATCTCTTTCAGAAGTGCGGTTTCTACTACGATGGAGCGCATTGGGTGACGGATGGCGATTTTCCCGAGGCCTATACCCATGTAAAGATCGGGGTCGCTTGAAGGGCGGGTTCTATCGCCGCACTTGAATTAGCCCCCGGCTTCCGGCACACAGCCCATGGAACGAGGGCGTGGACATGCGGCACATCTATATTGTCGGTATCGGAACGGGAAATCCCGAGCACCTGACCGTGCAGGCGATCAATACCCTGAACAAGGTTGATGTTATCTTCATTCCCAGCAAGGGCGCGGCCAAGGCCGAACTTGCCGAGGTGCGCAAGGATATCTGCCAGCGCTATGTCACGAACGAGACCATCCGCGTCGTCGACTATGCTGTGCCGGTGCGCCAGACGGCGGACCGTAGCTATGTTCAGAGCGTCGATGACTGGCACGCGGACCTCTCGGCAACCTATGAACGGCTGTTCCAGGATCATGTCCCGGAGAATGGCAGCGCCGCTTTCCTCGTCTGGGGCGATCCGAGCCTTTATGACAGCACAATCCGCATCATCGAGCGGGTGAGTGCGCGCAAACGCATTGCCCTCGACTATAGCGTCATTCCCGGCATCACCAGTATCCAGGCGCTGACGGCGAGCCATCGCATTCCGCTCAATCTCGTTGGAAAGCCGGTTCAGATCACCACCGGTCGCCGGCTGGCCGAGAGTTTCCCGGGCATGGTCGAAACCGCCGTCGTCATGCTGGATGGCGAGCAGGCCTTCAGCAAGATCGACGATCCCGATGCCTATATCTATTGGGGCGCCTATCTCGGCACCGAGGATGAGATCACCATCGCCGGCCGGCTCGCCGATGTGTCGGATCGTATCGTGGCGACCCGGGCGGAAGCGCGGGCAAGGCATGGCTGGATCATGGATATCTATCTGCTCCGCAAGGGCCAGGATTTCGACGATCAGGCCTGAGGCGCCCCCGCCGCCAAATTATTTGCCCGCCGATGCGGATTATGTCAGGACATGTCCTTCATAAGGATTGTCTCATGGCGGTGGCCGACAGGTACAGGATGGAAAGGCAGGACGTCTCCTCGCGGCGGGAGATGGATACCCTTGCCTGTGCTCCGGATGCACCGTCTATGGCCCGCGGCGCCTGCCCTTCACTCAGCGCCCCGATGGTCACCGGCGACGGGTTGCTCGTGCGGCTGCGCCCTATGACGCCGGGCCTGCCCATCGCGCAATTTCGTGCGCTCGGCGAGGCGGCTGCGAAGCACGGCAACGGTCTGATCGAGATCACGGCACGCGGCAATCTTCAACTGCGCGGCATGACGACGGACAGCATGGCCGGTCTGGCAGCGGACATCGATCGTGCGGGCATCGTGCCGGAGACTGGGATTGCCATCGAGGTTCCTCCGCTGAGTGGGCTGGACCGGCTGGAGATTGCCGACGCTCGGGATCTGGCCGCGCGGCTTCGCCGGGAGATCGCCGCGCTCGATCCTCAGCCCATATTGGCTCCCAAGCTGACCATCACCGTCGATGGCGGTGGGCGGCTGACGCTGGATGCGATGTCGGCGGATATCAGGTTGATGGCCACAAAAGCTGATAGCGGTTCGATCGTATGGAGCCTTGCGGTAGGTGGAACCGCTCAGACAGCGAGGGTTCTCGCATCTCTGACCGCCGAACAGTCCGTCCCGGCTGTTATCGAGCTGCTGAAAACACTGGCACATCTTGGACCGAATGCACGCGGCCGTGATCTCGACGCCGTCAGTCTCCCGTTAAGGTTGCCTTCGATGCAAGATGGTGCATTCGGCGACGCCGACCGGCCCATTTCGCCGATCGGCATTCATCGTCTTGGCGACAACAGCCTCGTTCTTGGCCTGCGTCCGTCCTTCGGACAGATCCATGCCAGAGATATTCTGAATTTCCTCGACATCGCTGAAGCTGCCGGAGCAAATGAAATCCGGACCGCGCCGGAGCATGCCCTGCTGGTGCTCGGCCTTGCCGAGAGAGCAGTTCGGGATGTTGAGCTGGCGGCGGCCAACCATGGCTTTCGAACGCGCGCGGATGATCCGTCGAACCACATAGATGTCTGTTCCGGGGCGGGAGCCTGTGCTTCGGCTTTTTATCCCACAAAATCGGTGGCTTCAGACTTGCTCGACGAGGCACCGGAGTTGCTTGACGGCTCGCTCGAGGTTCATCTCTCCGGCTGCCGCAAAGGCTGCGCCCATCCGGGCGAGGCAGCTCTTGCCATTGTCGGTGCGCCAACGGGCTACGGGATTGTCGTAAATGGGTCCGCATCGAGCGAGCCCGTGGCCTACATCGGAAAACAAGAACTGAAATCGGTACTCGCGCGGATGAACCGGCTGGTACGGAATAATAAAGTTGCTGGCGAATCGGCGGAGGAGTGTCTTACACGGCTTGGCACCGATGCGGTCGTTACAGCGCTACGACAGGGGTAGGAATGCCAGACTATGATTATATCCGCGAGGGGAATGCGATCTACGAGCGCTCCTTCGCGATCATCCGCAGTGAAGCCGATCTGTCACGCTTTTCAGACGCGGAGGCCGATGTCGCCGTTCGCATGATCCATGCCTGCGGCTTGGTCGAGGCTTCCGAGCATTTCGTGTTCTCTTCCGATTTTGTCGCCGCTGCGCGCGCGGCACTTTCGCGTGGCGCACCGATCTTTTGCGATGCCGAGATGGTCGTCCATGGCGTCACCCGCGCTCGGCTGCCGGCCGCCAACGAGGTGATCTGCACGCTGCACGATCCGCGCACGCTGGAGCTGGCAAAGGCGACGGGCAACACTCGTTCGGCCGCCGCGATGCATCTTTGGGGCGATCGCCTGGCCGGCTCCGTCGTCGCCATCGGCAATGCGCCGACGGCGCTGTTCCATCTTCTTGAAATGCTGCGCGACGGCGCGCCGAAGCCAGCCGCCATTATCGGTATGCCTGTTGGTTTCGTGGGGGCGGCGGAATCCAAGGATGCGCTGGCGGAGAATTCCTATGGCGTTCCCTATGCCATCGTCCGTGGCCGGCTTGGCGGCAGCGCCATTACTGCGGCAACTCTCAATGCATTGGCGAGGCCCGGCCTATGAACGCGCACTCCACCGGCCGGCTGATCGGTGTCGGCACAGGCCCCGGCGATCCGGATCTCTTGACCGTCAAGGCTGTGAAGGCGCTGGAGACAGCTGACGTCGTCGCCTATTTCGCCAAGCAGGGACGAGGCGGCAATGGCCGCGCCATCGTCGAGGATTTGCTGCGAGCTGATGTAACGCTCCTGCCGCTCTATTATCCGGTGACCACGGAAATCGACAAGGACGCGCCGGAATACAATCGTCAGATCACATCCTTTTACGACGTCTCCGCAGAAATTGTTGCCGCGCATCTAAAGGCTGGGAAAACCGTCGCGGTGCTCAGTGAAGGCGACCCGCTTTTCTATGGCTCCTATATGCATCTGCATGTGCGTCTTGCCGACCGTTTCCCGACCGAGGTCATTCCGGGCGTGACGGCCATGTCCGGCTGCTGGTCGCTCGCCGGCCTGCCGATGGTGCAGGGGGACGACGTGCTTTCTGTACTTCCGGGCACCATGGCGGAAGGCGAGCTGGCCCGCCGTCTTGGCGATACGCAGGCCGCCGTGATCATGAAGGTCGGCCGTAACTTACCGAAAATTCGTCGTGCACTCGTGACTGCTGGACGGCTCGACGAGGCCATCTATGTCGAACGTGGCACGATGACGAACGGCGCGATGACGCCGCTCGCCAGCCGAGGAGATATCGAAGCTCCCTACTTCTCGCTGATCCTCGTTCCCGGTTGGGAAGGAAAGCCATGAGCGGACGTCTCTCGATCATCGGCACAGGCCCTGGCAATCCGGAGCAGATGACGCCGGAGGCGCTGGCCGTTGCGGCTGATGCTGTCGAATTCTTTGGCTATGGTCCCTATCTCGATCGCCTGTCGCTGCGCGCGGATCAGATCCGCCATGCCTCGGACAATCGCGAGGAACTGGACCGTGCCAAAGCAGCGCTGGAGCGTGCCGTTGCGGGTGCGAATGTCTGCGTCGTCTCCGGCGGCGATCCCGGTGTCTTCGCCATGGCGGCGGCAGTGTGTGAGGCGATCGACAACGGGCCGGACGCGTGGCGCGGTGTCGATCTCGTTGTGGTGCCCGGCATTACCGCCATGCTTGCGGTTGCCGCGCGCATCGGCGCGCCGCTTGGGCATGATTTCTGTGCCATTTCGCTGTCCGACAATCTGAAGCCTTGGACTATCATTGAAAACAGGCTTCGCTCTGTTGCGCAGGCAGGGCTGGTGATCGCTCTTTACAATCCGATCAGCAAGGCGCGTCCCTGGCAGCTCAGCAAGGCTTTCGAGATATTACGCGACCTGTTGCCGGCGGCAACACCGGTTATTTTCGGCCGCGCCGCCGGACGGCCGGATGAAAACATCGCGATTGCAAGGCTGGCGGAGGCAGAGGCATCATATGCCGATATGGCCACTTGCGTGATCATCGGCTCCGCCGAAACGCGCGTTATCGCCCGGAACGGAAAACCCGATCTGGTCTATACGCCACGCTTCATCAAGGAAGAGGCGAGATGATCGATACGAAGCAGCGCAGCCTCGATAGTTTCGACAGCCGGCAGGCTGGCGGCATGCGCGCGCTCGACCATGATCACCTCGATACCCAATTGCCGCGCAGCCTCGATCTTCGCATAGGTGGCATCGCCACCGCTGTTCTTGGCGACCACCGCATCGATACGATATTCCCGCAGCATCGCCAGTTCGTCGTCCAGGTGGAACGGACCCTTGGCGTGGATATAGGTGACATCAGGCGCCGTCAGCACCGGCTCGACCGGATCAACGCTGCGCACCCAATAATGATGGATGGGCGCGGCATTGGCGTGATGAGCCTCTTGCCGGCCGATCGCCAGGAAGATGCGGAGAGGGGAGGTGCCGAGTGCGGCAATCGCCTCGGAAACGCTGCGCACCGTGCGCCAGCGATCACCCTCGACCGGCAACCAGGCGGGCCGACGGAGTGCAAAAGCGGCAATACCCCTGCGACCGGCGGCGTCAACGGCATTGGCGGAAATGCGTGCGGCGAAAGGATGGGTCGCGTCGATCAGCAGATCGATAGCCTCATCCTTCAAATAGCGCGCAAGCCCCTCGGCGCCACCAAAGCCGCCGGTGCGAACGGGAACCGGCTGCGGAGCCGGATCGGTGGTTCTGCCGGCCAGCGACAGTATGACATCGAGATCGGCGCGGGTAGCCAGCGATGCCGCCAGCCGGCGAGCTTCCGTCGTGCCACCCAAGATCAGAATGCGGGTTCCGCCCATGTCTGAGATACCTTCCGCTCAACGCTGGCTCACTCTTATCGGCATCGGCGAAGACGGTCCAGCCGGGCTCGGCGACGAGGCCAAGCGTTTGATAGCATATGCCCCGGTCGTCTTCGGCGGCGCGCGGCATATCGAGCTCACGCGGCCTTTGATCAAGGGCGAAGCGCATGCCTGGCTGAGCCCCTTCGAAAAATCCATCGAGGCCGTGCTGGCGCGGCGCGGGACACCGATCGTCGTGCTTGCTTCCGGGGATCCCTTTTTCTATGGCGTCGGCGCGACGCTTTCACGACATGTCCCCATCTCGGAAATGACCGTCATCGCAGCGCCGTCCTCCTTCAGCCTTGCCGCCTCGCGTCTCGGCTGGCCGTTGCAGGATGTCACTGTCCTCTCGCTGCATGGCCGACCGCTCGATCTTGTCCGCCCACATCTGCATCCGGGCCGCAAGATCCTGGCCCTGACCTCGGATGGGCAGGGGCCGGCCGATCTCGCCCGCCTTTTGCAGGAAAACGGGTTCGGCCAATCGATGCTGACGGTTCTTGAAGCGCTGGGTGGGCCGAATGAGCGCGTTTCCAGACAGCAAGCCGCCAATTTTGCGCTCTCCGGCATCAATGATTTGAACGTATGCGGCATCGACGTCGTGGCGGGTGAGGGCGCGCGCATCCTGCCGCTCGCCGCGGGGCTTGACGATCACCTGTTTGAACATGACGGCCAGATCACCAAGCGGGAGATTCGGGCAATGACCTTGTCGGCGCTTGCACCGCGCCGGGGTGAATTGCTATGGGATATCGGAGCCGGTTCCGGCTCTATCGCCATCGAATGGATGCTCGCCGATCCCTCGATGCGCGCCATCGCCATCGAATCCAACAGTGACCGTGCTGCCCGCATTCGCCGTAATGCAGCGAGCTTCGGTGTCCCGGGGCTTGCCGTCGTTGAAGCGCAGGCACCGCATGCACTTACCGGATTGCCCACGCCCGACGCGATCTTCATCGGCGGCGGTGGCAGCGATGCCGGCGTCATGGATGCGGCCGTCGGCGAATTGAAGAAGGGTGGGCGGTTGGTTGCCAATGCGGTGACGACCGAAATGGAAGCGATCCTGCTCACTGAGCATGCCCGTCGCGGCGGCTCGCTGATCCGTATCGATATCGCCCGCGCCGCGCCCATCGGCAGCATGACCGGCTGGCGGCCGGCGATGCCGGTGACGCAGTGGTCATGGGTTAAAGAATGAGAAGTGGGGTAGCTGAATGACGGTGCATTTCATCGGAGCGGGACCGGGTGCGGCTGACCTGATCACCGTCCGCGGCAGGGACCTGATCGGCAAATGCCCGGTCTGCCTCTATGCCGGCTCGATCGTCTCGCCGGAGCTTCTGCAATATTGCCCGCCGGGCGCTCGCATCGTCGATACCGCGCCAATGTCCCTGGACGAGATCGAGGCCGAATATCTGAAAGCGGCTGCATCGGGTAAGGATGTCGCGCGCCTGCATTCCGGCGATCTCTCGGTCTGGAGCGCTGTCGCCGAGCAGATCCGTCGCCTGGAAAAGCACGATATCCCCTACACGCTGACCCCCGGCGTTCCCGCCTTTGCGGCGGCGGCCTCCGCCCTTGGACGCGAGTTGACCATTCCCGCCGTCGCTCAAAGCCTTGTTCTCACGCGGGTTTCCGGCCGCGCCTCGCCGATGCCGAACGATGAGACGTTGGCAAAATTCGGCGCCACGGGCGCGACGCTCGCCATTCACCTGGCGATCCATGCGCTCGGGCAGGTGGTCGAGGAATTGACGCCGCTTTATGGCGCTGATTGCCCGGTCGCGATCGTCGTCAAGGCCTCCTGGCCGGACGAGCGCATTCTTCGCGGCACACTGGGCACGATTGAAGCACAAGTCGCGGCCGAGCCGATCGAGCGTACCGCACTGATCTTCGTCGGCCCGTCGCTCACCGCCGACGATTTCCGCGAGAGTTCGCTTTACGATCCTGCCTATCAGCGCCGTTTCCGGGGCAGGGAATGACAGGCAGCGGATGCCGTTGCAATTCCCGCTGAAATTTCCTCTAGTCGGACCATTCGCAAAAGGGGAAAGAGATGCAGCGCATCACCATTACCATCGATGATGATCTTCTGGAGACGATCGACAAGATCAGCGAACTGCGCGGCTATGCCAGCCGCTCGGAAACGCTGCGCGATCTCGTGCGCGACGCTGTCACCCGCGAGCAGGCGGCCGTCAACAGCGAAACGAAGTGTTACGCCACGCTTACTTATGTCTACGAACACGAGACCCGCGATCTCTCACGCCGCCTGACGACAACGCAGCATCATCACCATGATCTCTCTGTCTCGACACTGCACGTTCACGTCGACGGGCACGATTGCCTGGAAGTCTCCGTGCTGAAAGGCACGGTCGGAGAGATCAAATCCTTCGCCGACAGCGTGGTCACCCAACGCGGTGTTCGTTTCGGGAATTTGCATCTCATTCCGTCGGAACATGGCCCACACGATCATGGGCCACATTCACACGATTGATCCGCGAGATCAGCTTGGAATCTCGCATCGCCGCCATCAAACCTGCGCGGACAAATAGGCCATGCTTTGCTTCAATGCCTCCGCCGGCTCCTTCAGCGCATGCACGTCCGGCGCAAAGGGCTCGAAGGAGAAGGGACCGGCATAGCCGGCGGACAACAGCGCCCGCATCTGGCCCGCATTGTCGAGACGATCACTGGCGTCGACCAGGACGCGATGCGGGTCGCGCATATCGGAGACCGTAACATTCGTATCGCTGACGCCGGAGATATGAACCAGGCCGGTAAGCTCGGGGAAAGTGGCCGTCTCGCCGGCAAGGTGATGATGGAACGTGTCGTGGACGAGGCGGAAGGTGGATTGGGCGTCGAGGGATTTGATCGCGGCCGCTGCTTCCGTCTTCGAGCTTAGCGAGCAGATCTCGAAACCGAGCGGCTCGACCAGGCCGATGATCCCAGCCTCGTCCAATATCGGCTTTAGCGCCGTTAGCGCTGTCAGGAGATTGTGCCGGCGGGCATCCGGCTCACGGCCGCTACCGTCGTTGACGGGAACGAGCACCAGCGCCTTGGCGCCGCAATCGCGTGCATAGCCGATGAGTTCGGCAGCCTCCTTGGCGCGGACCTCATTCCACTCGTTGAAGCGCTGTAGCGCGTTGATCGAAATGATCGTCAGCCCATGCTGTGCCGCAAGCGCCTTGACGGCCGCCGCCGCCGTACCATCGATGATGGCGTTGCCGGCCAAGTCGTTGCGGATTTCGACGCTGTCGATGCCGAGGCTCTTCGCCGTGGAGAAGAAGGTCTCAAGGGGCAGGGACGGCGCGCACATGTGATTGAGCGCGAAACGAATGGAACTCATGCGGGTATTCCTCCTCGTCGGCCGGCGGGACAATTACTCGGCCGTACATGCCAAGATGACTATCCAGAATCGCACTGCCGATCCATCCTCGACCTATTGCATCGGCTATCATCGATGATAGAAATATCCGCGTAATGATGGGATTCCATCATTCCCGACTAGATGTTTTCCGAGATGAAAATGTCGAATGGCAAGAAGGATTGGCCCGGCATGGTCGCCTCGCCGCGCTCAACGGCGCCGATCATCAAGCCAAACAGCTCCTTGCAGAGCGAGGGGAGCGGGGTGCCGATGACCATGGAGACGACATCATCGGCAAGCGCCGCCTTCGATTCCGGCGTCAGCTCGTTGACGACGACGACCAGTTTTCCGGCAAGCCCTTCCTCACGGATAGCG
The DNA here is from genome assembly GCF_014189535.1 of Rhizobium lusitanum. Taxonomy (NCBI): domain Bacteria; kingdom Pseudomonadati; phylum Pseudomonadota; class Alphaproteobacteria; order Hyphomicrobiales; family Rhizobiaceae; genus Martinezella; species Martinezella lusitana. The sequence continues at coordinate 430,357 of NZ_CP050307.1, forward strand.
GAGATCGCACCCTCCATGCCGCCACCGCAGACGTAGAAACCGATGAGATCCGGATGTTTCTGCAAGAGGTTCAGCGTCGCCTCGTGGGTGATCTCCGCGGTGTCCAGATTGATAAGCGTATCCAGCACCTCGAAATCGGGTGCATTCTCGCGGAAATAGGAGCGAAAGCCGATCTCGCGCAGTTCATGGCCGTGAAAACGATGGCTGCCGACGAAGCAGGCGACCTTGCCTGGGCGATGCGCCGACTTGGCGATGGTCCAGGCGGCTGTGCGCCCGACTTTGCGATTGTCGACGCCGATATAGGTTTCGCGCACGCCCGTCGCGAAGTCGGATAGGAGCGAAAAGACGGGGATCCCCTTTTCCTTCAACTCTTCAATTGCCGTGGTTACCGCCGGATAATCGGGTGCGACAAGCGCAACGGCCTGGGTCCGCGCCGCCATGGCTTTCAGCTTTTCGACGATCGCCGTCGGTGTGGATGCGGCGACAAAATCGACCTGCGCATGGATACGTGCGGTGGCGACTGTCTGCGCCGTCGCCGTAATCTCCTTGGCGAAGGCCTGATAGAAGGGTTGCGATGGCTTCTGCAGCACGAAGCCCAGCCGGTATTGCGGCAGGTCCTCGAAAACGCGCTGCCGCAGCAGGCCCACTGCATGATAGCCGATCGACTGCGCGGCCTCATAGACGCGCCGGGCCGTTTCCTCGCGGACGCGATGCCGCCCGTTGAGCACGCGATCAATGGTTGCCACGCTGACGCCGGATGCTTTTGCGAGGTCGGAAATCGTCGGGCGGCGCATATCGGCTCCTGATGTGTTCTATCAGTAATGATAGTGCAGTGATGATAGCTTTTGATAGATTCCATCATTCACGCATTGAGGCAAGCAAAAACTCGGCCTATCCTTCTCGGCATGAGGTGCGGTGCGCTTTTTTTGGCGCATCGCGGGAGGAAGAGATGATTGAGACAATCAAACGCGATTACAGCCTGCTCGGCCCGAGCAGCAAGCGGGCGGTCGAAACGGGGCTGGCGGCGGCGGAGTGGTATCACACGGATATTCCCCGCAAGGAGATGAAGGCGCTGATGCAGCGCTCCGACAAGGCCGCCATTCGCGACACGATCATTTGGCTGGGCAGCATGGTCATCTTCGCCGGGCTTGGCGTCTATTTCTGGGGCTCGTGGCTCTCGGTTCCCTTCTTCCTGGCCTATGGCGTGCTCTACGGTTCCGCCTCCGACAGCCGCTGGCACGAATGCGGCCACGGCACGGCTTTCAAGACCCGTTGGATGAACGACGCGGTCTATCAGATCGCCTGTTTCATGATCATGCGCAATCCGGTGACTTGGCGCTGGAGCCATACCCGCCACCACACCGATACCGTCATCGTCGGCCGCGACCCGGAAATCGCTGTCATGCGGCCGCCGGATCTCCTGCGCCTTGTTCTGAATTTCTTCGGTATTCTCGATGCTGCCTATGGCATGCTGGATATGATCCGCAATGCCGCCGGCATCGTCAGCGCCGAGGAAAAGACCTTCATCCCGGAGCAGGAGCAGCCGAAGGCGATCCGCATCGCCCGCATCTGGACAGCGATCTACGTGGTGACCATTGCTGCGACTATTTACATGGGCTCGATCCTACCACTGGTGCTGATTGGCCTGCCGCGGCTCTATGGCGCCTGGCATCATGTGTTGACCGGCCTGCTGCAGCATGGCGGCCTTGCCGACAATGTCATCGACCACCGGCTGAACAGCCGCTCGGTGCTGATGAACCCGATCAGCCGCTTCATCTATTGGAACATGAACTATCATGTCGAGCATCACATGTTCCCGATGGTGCCCTACCATGCGCTGCCAAAGCTGCATGCGATGATCAAGCACGACCTTCCGCAGCCCAATCCGTCCATCTGGTCGGGTTATCGCGAGATGATCCCGGCCTTTCTCCGTCAGCTCAAGAACGAGGATTATTTCCTGAAGCGTGAGCTGCCGCCGACGGCGCGGCCCTATCGGGAAGAATTCCACGGCGCATTGCCCGAAGCGGCACAATAACAGCTAAAAACTGAAATCAGGGAGGCAAGAATGAGCGGCAATTGGATCGAGGTCTGCGCAGCCGATGCGATAGACGAAGAAGATGTGATGCGCTTCGACCACGGCGGACGGACCTTCGCGATTTATCGCAGTCCGGACGATGAATACTTCGCCACCGACGGTCTCTGCACACATGAGCAGATCCATCTCGCCGATGGGCTGGTCATGGACCACATCATCGAATGTCCGAAGCACAACGGCCGTTTCGATTACCGGACCGGCGAGGCCAAGGGTGCACCCGTCTGCGTCAACCTCCAGACCTATCCGGTCAAAGTCGAAGGCGGCACCGTCTTCATTGCGGTGTAGGGAGAAAGTCATGCCGCATTTTATCATCGTCGGGGCAGGGGAATGCGGCGCGCGCGCTGCCTTTGCGCTGAGGGAGAAGGGCTTTGATGGCGACATCACTTTGATCGGCGCCGAGCCGGTCGCACCCTATGAGCGCCCGCCGCTCTCGAAGGAAGGGCTTGTCCATGCGGCTGAACCGAAGTTCGTGACGGCATTGGAGCGTTACACGGAACAGCGTATCGACTTGCGACTGGGCATTGATGTGATTGATATCGATCCGGCTACCAAGGCGGTCACGCTCTCAGGCGGAGAAAAGCTCGGCTACGACAAATTGCTATTGGCAACCGGCGCATCCGCGCGTCCCTTTCCAGGCCTTGCCGGAACTGGCGAGCGCATTCGCCTGCTTCGCACCCATGCCGATGCTTGCGCTTTGCGGGCAGTCCTTCATCCCGGCCAGCACATCGCGATTATCGGTGGCGGCTTCATCGGTCTCGAACTGGCGGCCACGGCGCGCAAGCTTGGCGCGGAGGTGACCATTATCGAGGGCTTGCCGCGCGTTCTGAAGCGAGGCGTGCCGGAGGAGATTGCCGAGGTTATGGCAGGGCGCCATCGGCAGGAAGGCGTCGATATCCGCTGCGGCGAGACTATCGTCGCCGTCGAGGAGGGGGCGGATAGCACTGTTATTCGCCTGGGGAGCGGCGAGATCATCTCCGCCGATCTCGTCCTGATCGGCATCGGCGCTCTTCCGAACGTCGCATTGGCAGAGAAGGCGGGCCTTGCGATCGACAACGGCATCGCGGTGAACGAGCGGCTGGAGACCTCCAGGGCCGATATTTTCGCGGCCGGAGATTGCTGCTCATTCCCGCTGGCGCTTTATGGCGGGCGGCGGGTTCGGCTGGAGTCCTGGCGCAATGCACAGGAACAGGGAACATTGGCAGCGGGCAACATGCTCGGCGAAGGGAACAGCATTTCCGCCGTGCCGTGGTTCTGGTCCGATCAATATGATCTGACGCTGCAGATCGCCGGCCTTGCCGATGGTGCAACGACAACGCTCAGGCGCGATCTTTCCGACGGGGCCTTCATCCTCTTTCATCTCGATGATGCCGGGCGGCTTCTCGCAGCCAGCGGCATCGGCCAAGGCAATGCTGTCGCCCGTGATATCCGCCTTGCCGAAATGTTGATCGCCGCCCATGCGCACCCCGATCCAGAGGCGCTGACGGCAAGTCATGTCAAACTGAAATCGCTTCTTGCGGCATGATCCACGTCCAAGCGCCCAGGCTTACCCTTGACGAATGGCCCTGAACGGCAAACTCTCTCCATTTGGTCATCAGGGGGATACGATGAAAATTCTGGGCATATCGGGCAGCCTCCGCAAAGGTTCCTTCAACACGGCACTGCTGCATGCCGCTGTCGAACTGGCGCCGCCGGGTGTCGAGCTCATCGCCGCGACTATTCATGGCGTGCCGCTTTATGATGCCGATCTCGAGGCGGCAGACGGCATTCCGGAGAAGGTGACGGAACTAAAGGAACTAACGGTTGCCGCTGATGGCCTGATCCTGTTCACGCCGGAGTACAACAATTCGCTTCCCGGCGTCTTCAAGAATGCCATCGACTGGATGAGCCGTCCGTCGGACGATATCGCCCGCGTCTTCGGGGCAAAGCCCGTCGCCATCCTCGGGGCGTCGCCCGGTAATTTCGGGACGATCCTCAGCCAGAATGCCTGGCTGCCGGTGCTGCGAACGCTTGGCACAAATCCGTGGTTCGGCGGGCGGCTGATGGTCTCGCGCTCGGGAAGCGTTTTCGATGCGGAAGGTAAAATCATCGACGAGAAGGTTAAGCACAACCTTGCCGCCTTCATCGAAGGATTTGCGGCCTTTGTCGAGGGCGCGAAAAAGAACTGATCCGCGCATTTCGCGCGCGGAGAGTTTTCCTGAAGCCTATGATTGAAAGACCGCATGACCTATTGTGATAAGCAGCGTCGAGTCAGCCGGCCCTTCCGGGGCCGCATACAATCTTCCTTTGAGCCGAAATGAAATCCAACACTGCCGGTTATGTCTTCACGCTGTTGGCGATCAGTATTTTCGCCATACAGGACGGGATCTCCAAACATCTGGTCAGCGCCTATCCGCCGCTTTTCGTGGCGATGATACGCTATTGGGGTTTCATGCTGTTTGCGATCGCGCTGGCAGCGCGCTCGCCGGGCGGATTGCGGGTTGTCGTCCACACCAGAAAGCCTGGCCTGCAGATCGTTCGCGGGCTCCTGCTCGCCCTGCAGATCGTCATCGCCATTTCGTCCTTCGTCATGGTCGGTCTTGCGCATTCGCAGGCAATCTTCTCGTCCGGCCCGCTGATGGTTGCGCTGCTCTCCGTGCCTATCCTCGGCGAAAGGGTCGGCTGGCGGCGATGGTTGGCGATCTCGGTCGGCTTCGTCGGGGTGCTGTTGATCCTGAAGCCGGAAAGCGGTGTCTTTGATATCCGCTTCCTGGTGCCGCTGGCGGGCGCCCTGGTGTTTTCGCTCTACGTCGTCATCACCCGATATGTCAGCAGGGTGGATTCATCGATGACGAGCTTCTTTTATACCGGGGTTGTGGGCGCGATCGCGATGAGCACTGTCGGGCCGTTTTTCTGGACACCGATGCTACCGCATGACTGGGTCTTCATGGGCCTGCTTTGCCTCACCGGCATGACGAGCCATTATTTCCTCATCCGCGCCTATGATCTTCTCGACGCGGTGGTCATCCAGCCGCTCACCTACCTGCAGCTTGTCTTCTCCGCCGTCATCGGTGTTGCGATCTTCGGCGAGACGCTCGGCATCAATATGATCATCGGTGCCGTTATTGTCGTCGGCGCGGGCATTTTCACGATCTGGCGTGAAAATGCCCTGGCCAAGTCTCGGTCGAGGGGCGCCGGAGGGTAGAGGCTTTTACGCCTCTACCTCGGTTTTTGGATGGTCTTCGGTATAGTAGCTGACATACTTCTGCCGATAGCGCTCGGTGCCGCCAAAATCGCTGTAGCGTGACAGTTCCGACATGTCGGTCTTGTTGAGAATGACGCCGAGGATGCGCGAGTTGATCTGCGGCTCCTGCTCCAGAATGTCCTTGACGAGACTGGTCGGCGTCGCGCCCCATTCGGCAACGAACAGGAAGGCATCCACCTGCGGCGCAAATGCCTTGGCGTCGATGACAGGTCCGAGTGGCGCAAGGTCGACGACGATATAGTCGAACATCTTCCGCGCATTCTCCATCAGGTTCATCATGCCCTGCGAGGACAGAAGCTCGCTGGTATGGAGCAGATGGTCGCGTATCACCACTGGCAGGATGGCAAGCTTGGTGCGCGGATCGACCTTGACAGCGCTTGCCCAGGGGACTTCGCCGAGAGCGGCCTCGATAAGACCGACCTGCGGAGGTGTCCTCAGCGTCCGGCTCAGACCCGGATTGCGCAAGTCGGCGTCGATCAGCAGCGTGCGCTTGCCGCTGCTGGCGAGCAGGGCGGCAAAATTGGCGGCTGTCGTTGACTTGCCTTCGCCAGGCAGCGCCGAGACGACGCCGATCACCCGGTCGGAACGTCCCTGCAGCATGATATCGCTGGCAAGCTTGGCGTTTCGCAGGGTCTCGGCGAAAATCGAGCGCGGCGCCTCGACCGAAACACGCATGATGCGTTCGAACGCAACGCCGTTTTCGCCCTCTTCGACCGCTGCCGTCGCCATTGCCGGCACGGGACCAATCTTGCGCTTGCGACTGTTCTTCTTCTTCGGGAAGCCCTGTTGGCCAAGGAGCGGCAGATAGCCCAGGAATTTGAGCCCGAGCACTGCACGCACATCGGCTTCGACGCGGAAGAAGCGATCCCGGAATTCCTGGAACGCGGCAAAGGCACCGCCGGCCATCAAGCCGAGGATGACCGAAAGCGCCATGACAAGCGTCTTCTTCGGGCTCGACGGGGCCGTGGGAACACCGGCCGCCGATATGACGCGCGCTTTGGCGATCGGGAAGGACCGCTGTTGTGCCGCAGCCTCGAAGCGGCCCAGATAGGATTCGTACAGCGTCTTCAGCGCCGTCGCCTTCTGGTTCAGCTCGTTCAACTGCACGAGGGATTTGTTGGCTTCGGAATTCTTGCCGACCATGCCCTCGATGCTGCCACGCAGCGATGTCGCGCGCGATTGTGCCACGTCAAACTCATTTTTGTAGCTCGCCGTTAGTTGCTGGAGCTCCTCATAGATCTGACGGGTAATGTCTTGGCGTTCCGCCTTCAAAGCCACGGCCTGAGGATGGTCGGCGCCGAAATTCTGCGTCACGTCCTGCTCGCGCTTCTGCACTGCAAGATAGCGGGTCTTCAGGTCCTGCAAGCCACTGTTACCGGATTGGCTGGACGAGATCGTCGCGTTCTTCACCGCATTGTCCGGCCCCTGGTCGATAATCGACTTGTACTGGTTATAGCGAGCGGAGGCGCTGGCGGTATCGGCCTGTGCGATGATCAACTGCTTGTTCAGATCGGAGATCTGCTGCTCCGACATCAGCTCGCCGCCGGTCGAAGTCAAGCCATTATCCGCCTTGTACTTCTCGACCTCGAGCGATGCCATCTGCGCCCTCTGACGCAGATCGTTCAGCCGCTCCTGCAGCCAGACGGATGCGCGCTCGGTCGCGTCGAAATTGGCGTTGAGCTGGTCGGTCAGATAGGAGTCGGCATAGGCGCTGGTGATTTTCGCCGCCAATTGCGGATCGGTCGAAACGAAGGATACGGAAACGACGGAACTGCGGGTGACGCGCTCGACCTTGAGAGCGTCCTGCAATATGGCCGCGACCTGCTGACGTTTTGCCTCTCGCGCTTCCGCAGGCGACAGGGGTGGCTTGGCAGGTTTGAAGACGCTGGCAATCAGCTTCACGCCAGACTTGATCAATGCGACCGGCGACTGCGGCGGATTGGCGAACGCGTCATTGTCAACGAGCCCGGCAGTATCGACAACCCGCAAAGCCATCTCGTTGGACTTCAGGATTTCGACGGCGCTGGCAATATCCATGTCGGCCTGCTGGCTGCTGGCCGGCGGCGGCTGGTCCTCCGCATATTTGGTCATGTTTTCATCGAGCAATATCTGCGTTGCCGACGTGTAATTCGGGGTGGCGAACAACAGATAGGCGAGCGCAAGCGCAACGAAGACGGCCACACCGAGCATAATGGTGCGGACACGGCGGATTACCACCGCCATCAGGCGATCGAGGTCAATGAAGCCATCCTGCTCCTCCGCTTTGGGGGTAGCGCTATGGAAGGTGAAATTTTTCTGATGCATGGCGACCACCTCGTCGGAGAAGCCCAATTGAATAACGGCTCGTGACCTGCGGCCACCAGGGCCGCAGGCGGAAAGTGTGTTGGTTTAAGCTGCGTTCATCTGCGCTTCGTGCGAGAGAACCAGGTTCCGGATCGAATCATAGACGAGACCGCCAATATCGGCACGCGCGAGCGCGAAGGCGACGTTGGCCTCGATGAAGCCTTGCTTCGATCCGCAATCGTAAGTCCGTCCATTATAGGCCTGAGCATGGAACCCCTGTGTTTCGGACAGGCGACGCATGCCATCGGTGAGTTGGATCTCGTTACCGGCGCCGCGCTCTTGCCGGGCCAGAATATCGAAGATTTCGGGCTGCAGAATATAACGACCATTAAGGTAAAAGTTGGAAGGCGCCTCCGAAGGATGCGGCTTTTCAACCATTTTGGTCACGCCGAAGCCATGGCGAACCGGCGCTCCCCTGCCGATAATGCCGTAACTTGACGTTTCTTCCGGTGAGCATTCCTCGACACCGACGACATTGCCGCCGACTTCGTTATAGAGGTCCATCAACCCGGCGGTGCAGCCTCGCAGGCCATGGCAGACCATGTCGGGCAGCAGCAGCGCGAAGGGTTCGTCACCGATCACGTCGCGGGCGCACCAGACGGCATGACCGAGGCCAAGCGGCGCCTGCTGACGGATAAAGCTGACGGAGCCGGCGCGCGGCAGAAGACGTTCCAGTTCGGAAACCTGTTTTGTCTTGCCTGCCCTGTTCAGCGAGGAAATCAGCTCCGGCGTATCGTCGAAGTGATCTTCGATCGACGTCTTGTTGCGGCTGGTGATGAAAACGATGTGCTCGATGCCGGCTTCAATGGCTTCGTCGACGGCATATTGCACCACCGGACGATCGACGATCGTTAGCATTTCCTTCGGCATTGCCTTGGTGGCGGGCAGGAAACGGGTTCCGTTGCCGGCAACAGGAATGACTGCTTTTCTCACACGAAGCTTACGGTCCATGGCTCTATCCTTTGTTAGAGTGAGGGCCTGCGCCCAAACTGGGGAGGGAGGAGGAGATTTGCGGGGCCGCAGCCACTTCACCGCCCGTGAGGACGGTCGTTTCGCCGCTACCCCGAAGAGAGGCGGCGAGACGACGAAAGCGAGCTGCAATCGGCATGCGCAGGTGGCGGAGCGCGCGTGGATTGCGGCATGCAATCTTCAGCGCGGTCGGTAGGGCGCCATCCTTGAGGCTGTCGATCAGCATCAGGAAGGACAATACGTCCTTCAGGTTCCGCGTCCGTCTCCGCTGTGCGGCGAGGGCGGCGGCACCAAAAGGATGTTCGGCAAAAAACTTGGCATCGGCGGCGATCATCGCTTCGACATGTTGCCGCTTCAGCACCCGCGAGATCGAACCCTCGCGAATATAATAGAGGTAGCCAGCTGTCGGCTCGACCGCGCAAACGCCGCCCCAGGCAAGGGCTGAGGCAAGGAAGATGTAATCCTCGCCGATCCTGAGGGCCTCGTCGAAGCGCAGGTTATGCTTTTCCAGGAAGGCCCGCTCAAAGACCGGCTTTGTGTAGCCGAGATTGTGCTCGGATTGGAAAATCATGTTCGACGAGATGAATTTCGCGAGCGTCAGCAGGGGCATGCGGGCGAGCATGGCTTCGGGGAACATGGCGCCAACGGCCTCGTTCTCGCCCCGGATGACGTCGAGATTGTCGATCACGATCTGCGCCTCGGCTTTTTCGGCCCGGGCGATCAGTCGTGCCATGCGGTCTGGACGGAGTTCATCATCGGAATCGAGCACTGCCACCCAGCGGCCGCGCGCCGCATCCAGTCCGGCATTGCGCGCAGCACCTGGGCCTCCGTTATGCGGCATGGCGACCAAGCGCACCCGGGGGTCGGGGTGATTGCTGACGATGTCCCGAGTGCTGTCGCTGGAGCAATCGTCGACGACGATGACCTCCATGCTGACCGCGCCCTGAGCAAGTGCGCTGCCGATGGCGGACTCCAGCGTCTCCTCGGCGTTGTAGGCTGCGATGACGAAGCTGACATCAGGGATGAAATCCGTCATTGCGGCGCGTTCTCCAGATTTCCGTATTGCACGATTTCACGAACGCCGAACAGGCCGCTGACGACGCCTGCATGCATGATGCCGCGCAGGCCGTAGCGATGGCGCTTTATCGGCAAAGGAGAAAGAAGCGTGGCGGCAGCAAAGCAGTATGCGGACTTGGTGCCAGCAACTGCAATTGCCTTCCAGCGACCGAAACCGGCCGCCCCCTCTAGCAGCATTCGCCCATGGGTCTGCCCCATGCGGTAGCGCCGCTTCGAAAGCCATGACAGTTTGGCACGCCCGCTCGGCACGGGCTCATAAACCATGGCATCTTCGGCGAAGGCGATGCGCCCGCCCGCCTGGTGCATATGGGCAAAAAATTCTGTGTCCTCACCGCCGCTGCGTCCGAGCGCGAGGTTGAAGCGGCGACCGGCGAGCGAAGGCGCCTTGCGTCGCAAAAGCACGTTGCAGGTATAGCCGGTGCGGATATCGCCCGCGACCCAGACGGGCAGGGTCGAATGGAAATCGCCACGGCTCATCCAGCCCGGCGCCACATTCGGATAGACGGCTCGCACCGGCCCCAAAACAGCGTCAGCCCCGGTCGTATCGGCGGTTACCAGCAATTCCGCCAGCCAATCTTCCGATGCCGTCTCGTCGTCGTCGATGAAGGCGACAAAATCTCCGGTGGCGTGCTCCAGGCATGCATTGCGGGCAATGGAAATGTTCGATGCCGGGCAATGCACATAGGCAATCTCGAAGGGCACGGCCGAGCGCATGGCTTCGACGCGATCAAGCGCGCTCGGCGTCACGTCGTTGTCGGCAACGATAATGCGAACGAGGGCGCCGGTCGGCACGGTCAGGACCGCCAGCGACAGCAGGGTCTGGTCCAGCTCGGCGCGGCGATAGGTGCAGACGGCGATATCAATTTTCACGCGGGGGCTCTCGGGGCTTTGCGTCATGACACCACCCTGCGCCCGCGAAATTTGAGAACTTCCATCCAGAAGCCCATCGACCAGGCGAAATGCATGACCATGGCGGAGATGGCGGCAAGTGGCCCGTATGGGTTCTTCTGACCGAGCGCGATCCAGAAACCGTAGGCGAGGCAAGCAAAGGCCCACAGGCCAATCGGAATAACCGCGATCCAGTTGAGGACGGCTAGGAAAGCGCCGACGAAGATCGGCACCACGGCAAGCGGCAGCATCTGGCGGACGCTTGGCATGCTGCGATGCTTCAGGATATTCCGAGCGCGGCGCGCGCCATAGCCGAGATACTGTCGGAAAAGCGTCGGGATGCTGGCACGCGGATAATAGGTCATCGTTGTCTTGTCGGTGAGCCAGATGCGATAACCGGCCTTGCGCAGGCGATAATCCAGCTCGGCATCCTCATTGTGACTGAAGGTTTCGTCGTAGCCGCCGACGGCGCGGAAAGCGGTAATGCGCATCAGCGCGTGGTGGCCGTGATCGGCCCAATGTCCCTTGGCGCCTTCGCGATGCTTCGAGCCGCCATTGCCGAGCTTCGAGTTCTGCGCCACCGCCGTCGCCTTCTGGAAGGCACTGAAACCCTGGGTGCGCATAGCGACGACGACCGAATCTGTCTCGGTCGCGTCTGCCTCCTCGACCAGTCTTTGGCAATAATCATCCGGGTAGTCGCCATGGGCGTCGATGCGAATGAGATAGTCGTAGTCATTGCCGAAGGTTTCGACGGCAAGATTGATTGCGGCACTTTGCAGCCGTTTCGGGTTGTCGAGCAGCAGAATGCGCGGGTCGGCCCCGGCGATTTCCTTGACAATATCCCGCGTCCTGTCCGTGCTGCCGCCATCGGCAACCACGATCCTGGCGTCAAGTTCGTTCAGAGCGCCACCGAGCTTGGCGATCAGCGGCTCGATATGCTTCTCTTCATTGAGGCAGGGGATGACGATCAGGCAACGCATATGCTTGGGATCTCCAGTTTTCATTGCAATCCACCTCTATTGCGATGCAGTTGGGGGAGGGCCTGTAAATCGGCGGTTTGTTCGTTGGCGCGGGTGAGGGAAGCCAGTCGCTGCACCAGGCCTTGGCAATCAGCGCGATCGGTCATCCATTGCCTGCGGTCCTGTGCGGCCACGGCGTCGAAAGCGGCGAGATAGCGTTCTTCGTTCATGTCGCTCATGAGCGTGACGAGATGAGCGGGGTTAGCCTTGTCGAGCGTGAGGCCGATTTTCCGGCTTGTCAGGAAGCGTGAGGTCTCGGTGCCATCCATGGCGATCGGAACGGCGCCGTAAAGGCCACCCTCGTAGAGCCGGTTCGGCAGCAGCCAGCTCGAATTCATACCCTCTTCGAAGAAATCGATCGCCCAGGAGAACTGTACCTCGCCATAGATGGCCGAGAGGTCCTCCGGGTTCTTGTAGGGACCGCCAAAATGCATGAAAGGCGCATCGCGCACGATGCCATCGAAGTCGTCGAACTCCGAATGGGCCGGCCGGCCGCGCAGGATGATCTCGAAACGTCCGTCCATCCGGCGCGAAAATTCGTCGAGCAGCGCCAGCGACTTGCGGCAGCGAAGCGCGCCGAACCAGCCGATTTTCCAGGGCTCGCCCTTGGCCGGCAACCGGGGAGAGGCAACAGCCATGTCACCAACGCCATCGAGCGCCAGAACCTTGTTCTCCAGAAGGACAATCGGAAGATCGAGGCCGGAGCGAGGGCGGAAATAGCGCTCGACGAAAGCGGGCGAACTGGTCAGCAGTAAAGCGGCGTCCGCACCGAAATGACGCTCCACCCCGCGAAGGGCGGCGCCAAGCGTATCCTTGCGCAGCAGCAGCCGGTGAATATCGAGACACTCGTAGACGACCGGCATATCGCCGCCGAAGATCGATCTCGCCCGATTGGCCAAGGCCAGCATTTCGAGATTGCGGCCGATGATGACGTCCGGCTTCTGGACCGAACGCAATGAGCCGCGCAGTTTCAGCGCGGATGTGAAAACGGCTGCAATACGATGTGTGAACTGCGCATCGCGCGTCTTCCCGAGCTCGATCGGCTCAATGCCGTGCACGGCCGCGAGCGCATTGTCGTCGCGCCGGAAGCCTGCCAGTGACACCCGTGCTCCACCCGCCTGCAGCATCAGCACCCGCCGACGGACGGCGGGGTCAGCTAGATCGTGGACGAAGTAGAGAATATGCAGCATTAAAACTTCCGTTTTCGTGCCCGGTCGAAGCCAGGGGTCTCGTTTCGTTGGTGTCGCATCATGTCTTACCCGGCCGCGACATTTGTTTCGCAGCCGGAATGTCTTAGTTCAGCTTGCAGGCAATCGATTCCGGGAACTGGCACTTGTCGCCTTCCGCGGTGAAAGCCACGCGCTTGATCTGCATGGTTGCCGGGCCGCCGCCATAGGCGAACTTGCCCATCCAGCCGCTCAGCGTGTCGGTGCCCCAAAGGCTGAAGAAGATCTTCTGGGCATTCGTCGGGATCTTCGAAGGGTCGGTCACGTCCTGGATCAGCTGGCCGTTCACATAATAGCGAAGCCGATCCTTCTCCCAGACGAAGGCATAGTCGTTGAAGCCCTGATCAGCGCCGCCGGGGACCGGAACCAGTTTCTCGTTGCCACCCTTGGCGGCGATATACTGGTTGACCTGAACCTGCCCTGCATTCTTGCCGAGAACTTCGAAATCGATCTCGTCATGCGGCCTCTTGTCGGTCGGCCCGATATAGGTAAAGAACGCCGAGTTGAGGCCGGGGCCGCTGGCGGTGCGATAGCGCGCCTCATAGGTGCCGTAGCCAAAACGCTTGGTGGTCTGGATCTCGCCGCAGGCATAGTCGCGCTCACCGGTCTTGCCCTGAGTGAATTGAAGTTGCAGCATGCCGTCTTCGCGGCTGACCTGCTTCTTCGACCAGGTGCAGTTCTGGTGCGGGCCGTTGTTCCAGCCATCGGAAATGTACCAGCGGCTTCTGTCGATCCTGTCGAAATTGTCAACGAAGGATGTGCCGTTCGGCTGATCTTCCAGCGCGGAAGCTACACTTGGAAACAGGCCGGCGCTCAAGATGGCCAGTGAAACAAGGCTGAGTCTGCGCGCATGGGTGGTCGGTTTCGTCATGTGTCACCTTTGCTCTGAAGTCGCCTGCCGGCGGTCGGCGTTGCCGGTGCTTTCGTACGCGAACACGCACGGCTACCAGTCAGCAGGTTGTAGATGGAGGGCAGGGCGGAGCGCGCCATGCCGTTGGTCAGCGGCAGCGCCATCAGGGCGATGGCAGAGGCCAGCAGATAGAAGATCGGATAGATCTCGCTGCCGCCGCGGTTCCAGAGAACCCAGAGGCAGAACAGCAGCGGGTAATGGGCGCAGAACACCCAGAAGCTCAGGCCGCCGGTTCCCGCCAGGCTCTGGCCTAGCCGGCTCCTGATGAAGATCGCCGACAGCGCCCAGAAACCGGGAATGCCGACGAGCACCATAAGGTTGCGGCCTATTTCGAGCCACAAGGGCAGCGTGGGGCCTGTGAGGTAAGTCGCCGTGGCCAAGAGTGCCGCCAGGGCGACGAAGGCCGGTCCAATTAGCGTGGCATAGCGATCGATAATCGTCAGGTCGACACGATAGAGGCTGAGATAGATGCCGAAGCCAAAGCTGAAGAGGATGGAGTTTCGAAGCACGATGCCGAGCGGGATCGGTAACGCCGCCAGCAGCAGCAAGCCCACCAGCGTCGATAAGGGAAAGCGGCTGATCAGCAACGCCAGCAATGGCGACAGCAGGATGCAGACGAAGAGATCGCGCAGGAAATAAAGGGGCAGGTTGATAGGCGTGCCCTCGATGGCGAAAAGAAGCGTTGAAAGCGTGCGCGGGCTGGCGTTCGAAAGATCGGGCAGAAAACCGTCGCCGACACCGAAGCTCTGCAGGATCAGCACCAAAAGGAAGAAGGCGCTGTTCCACAACAGGAAGGGCAGGAGAACGGTCTTCGCCTTGCGGCGAATGGTCTTGCCGTAGTCAAGCTTTGCCGTGCCATGCCGGAAAAGAAGATAACCGGAAATGGCACTGAGGCAGGGCACCCCAACGCGAAAGAGACTATCGCGCAGAAAGACCCGCAGCCAATCGAAGAGCCCATAATCACCATTGAACGGGCTGGAATCCGTATCGAACGGGATATGCACAAATATGATGCCCGAAATGAGCACTATACGCATGAGATTTATCCGCGAAGACACGTTGGCAGTCACATTCACGATGTCCGTCACCCCTTTTCCAGATCGCTCCCCCCTTGCGACCGTTTCAACCAGAGCAGACTAGAGCCTACAACGCATAACCTAGGGCGATCTTACGAAAAGAAATATGGCGGTGCAGCAAAAAACGAGAATGAAGGGGCGCCAACTGCCGCAACTCCGCGGCAAAAAGGCCGGTGAAACAGGTGATGGAGACGGCCGATATCGGTGGAAGTCCCTGGTATTAAAAGGATTTAAGTACGCTGAAATAATTCGTGAAACGATCTGCGGCCCTACGAGGCATCATCATCATTTTTTTCGCATTAGGTGAACATTTTTTGCACCGCCGCATAATCCGTGGTCAAACATGGACAGAATGGGGCGGCGATGCAAGTTCCCTAAGAAAGTTCTGCAGAATCATTCAGCCACAGGTTGCGCTTCCGCATTCGGCTTTCTGCGTGAACGAACGAGTTCCAGTATTTTGCGCACAAGCGCTCTCTCAGTCAGCAGGACGAAAGCGAGGTATATTGCGCCGCCCACCACCGAGCCCACGACGATCTGCAGAACAGCGCTCGGCATCGCTACCTTCAGATGGTCCAGCATGAAGCGAACGATGAGTGCCATGATGAGCGCGGTGATCATCGGCCGGTTGCTGATATAGAACCCTTGAAAGAACGGCATGCCGTCGGCGCGAAAGACCGCCCAGGAATAAAAGATCAAGGTGATGACGCTGACGATGCAGAGCCAGACCATGGCGTTGATCAAATCGCCGGTCATGGCTCCATAGGCGACGGCAGCTGTAGTGACGACGGCGCGGATGATTGCCGACCAGAACAGGACATTGCCGCGGCCGACGCCCTTGAGATAGGGGATGAAGGTGCTGCAGGGCGTCAGGATCGCCTTGGAGAGTGCCAGCAGGCCGAGCACCGGCCAGGCATAGGCCCATTTCTGTCCGAACAGCACCAGCATGGCCGGCTCGGCGATGGCCCACAGGCCGAACATCATCGGCGCCAGAAGCACCGTTGTGACCTGCGTGCTCAGCATCAGCGCGTCCGACCGGCGCTTGCGGTCATGCATCATGTGGCTGAAGGCCGGAAACAAGACGCCCATAACTGCCGAGAGCACGACCTGGTTCGGGATGCTGGCAAAACGATTGCCGGCGGAATAGGCGCCGGCATCGGCCAGACCGAGGTAGCGGGCGATGATCACCATCGGCGACTGGAAGGTAACGAAATTGGCGATTTCCGATCCCATCATGCCGAAGGAGAACTTCGTCAGCCCCTTGATGCGGCTGAAGGAGAAGGCGAACCGGGGGAAGTAGCCGGAGACGGCATAGAGACCGACAAGGCGAACGGTGCCGGAGACAAAAAGCTGGGCAACGAGCGACCAGACGCCAAATCCGAACCAGGCCAAACCGACCGCGACCAGCGCGCCGGAGGACTCCGAAATCATGCTCCAGACCGCATCCTTGCTGAAATTCATCCGCCGCGCCAGGATCGAATAGGCGACATCGGCGGCGAGCTGGATGGGAATCATGAATGCCATAATGCGCAACAGGTAGGCTGCCTCTTTGGCGCCCAACAATGTTGCGAAGAAGTCGGCGAAGACATAAAGAACCACGGCCATCAACGTCGACACCGCGAGATTCACCCAGAAGACGGAGTGAATAGTCAGCATATCCTCCTTCTCCTGGATGACGAGAGAGGAGGTGAGCCCGGCGCCGCCGATCATGGCGAGGAATTGCACAACCGTCAGCGCCACGGCGACGACGCCGAATTCCTCGGGAGTAAGGATGCGCGCCAGGATGGGCACGGTAATAAATTTCAATCCAAATGTACTTGTCTTCGATAAAACGCTCCATCCGACATTGTTCGTTATCGAACGGACACTAACTGTTGAGGTCATTGCGACATCCTATCTCTTGGGAGCGGCTGTAATCAGCGATGGAGATTGTCGAAAAAATGTATGGTCGCGACCCTGGGAGGAGGTCGCAAACTCTTTGTTGAAAAACGTAAGGCGAAAAAATGGCGTCGATTACGATTGTTATTCCCTTCTACCAAAAACAGACAGGCATTCTGCAGCGCGCATTGAGGTCGATATCTAGGCAGGTGTTTCAGGATTTCGATATCCTTGTCGTCGATGATGAATCGCCGCTCCCGGCGGAAAGTGAACTTCAATCGCTCGCAGACGACGAGCGTGCGCGCATTACAGTCATCCGCCAAGCCAATGCCGGCCCGGGCGGCGCGCGCAATACTGGCCTCGATAATGTGCCGGCCGCAAGCCGCTTTGTCGCCTTCCTCGATTCCGATGACGAATGGGCGCCGGAGCATCTGAGCAACGCTTTCGAGGCGCTGACGCGCCACGATGCGGATTGTTATTGGGACTCGATCAGCGGCGGCGAGGGTTTTTCCTATCATTTCGGTATAGACGAACTGGCGAAATCGCCCGACGCCGTACGCCTCTCCGACGCACCCTCCATCATCGAAATCCCCGATATTGCCAGCGTCATGCTGAAGGACTGGGGCTTTCTGCACCTCTCCTGCATGGTGATCGGCCGGCCGTTGTTCGAAAAGATCCGCTTCGAAGCCTCACTGCGACTGGCGGCCGAAGACGTGCTGTTCTTCTGTGACTGCATCCTGGCGGCCAAGCGCGTGCTGCTCTGCGAAGACGCCGGCGCGCTGCGCGGCGAGGGCATGAATATCTTCCACAGCATCGACAATGATTCACCGCAGTTCCTGCGCCAGCAGTTCAACACCTGGACGGCGCTCAACACGCTGGAACAGAGATTTTCGCGCCGGCCGCAGGACATCGAGACCATTCGCGCCTGCAAAAACCGCGCCCGCCAGCAGGCGCTGTGGAGCCAGGCGCGGCAGTTGCGCCGTCACCGATTGCCACAACTTGGGCTACTCGCGAAATGGGCCTGGCGCGACCCCGGCATATTGCAGAGTGCGATGCAGCTTGCCGCGGGCAAGTTTACGCCCTAGTTTTCGCAGTGCAGCAAAGCTGTTCATGCCCCATTCTAGAGCCAATGCATGTGCAGCTACGGTCTAGATCAGCAAGGAGTTCTGTATGAAGCCGTTCCACTGGGAATCCACCCATGGCAATTTCGGTGACGATCTCAATCTCTGGCTCTGGGATTTTCTACTCCCTGGCCTGCGCGACGTTCATGAGGAAACACTGCTGGTCGGTGTCGGCACCGTCCTGAACACGTCGCTATTGCCGCCTGACGGCCAGAAGCTCGTGATCGGCAGTGGCTTCGGCTATGGCACGCTTCCTGACATGAGCGACAGGAGCAAATGGGATATTCGCTGCGTTCGTGGCCCGCTGACGGCTGAAAAAGTTGGCGTTCCCACGGATATGGGCATCATCGATCCGGCCGTCATGGTCACCGAGATGCCGGAATTCAAAAATCTGCCGAAGACCAAGCGCCACACGTTCGTGCCGCATTGGGAGTCGGCAGGCGCCGGGCTCTGGCAGGATATCTGCAAGACAGTTGGTCTTTCCTATCTCGATCCGCGCGGCGAGGCGAAGGCCGTGATCCGCGAGATCGCCACATCCGAGTTGATCGTCGCCGAATCCATGCATGGCGCGATCCTTGCCGATGCCTTCCGCGTGCCGTGGATTGCCGTCAGCACCTCGCGGGCGATCAACAGCTTCAAATGGAACGATTGGGCGCATTCTCTCGGCGTCACCTATGCGCCGAAACATATTCCCGTTTCCACCCGCGCCGAAGCGATCGCCAAGGGCGCCCGCTTCTGGGGTGTTGGCTTCGAACGCGATGAACAGGCGGCCGGAGAACTGGAAAAGCAGCGATATGGCGAGACCGTGCTTGCTGATCCGCAACAGACCACGCTGCGCGTGATGGCAAAACAGGCACTTGCCGTACCCTCGGCGCTGGCGCTTTGGCAGGCCAGCAAGGCAAAGCCGCAGCTCAGCACCGACGCGGCCCTTGCCGGTCGCAAGGAGCGCTTCATGTCGGTGATTGAAAGCGTCAAGCGCGACTACATCTGACGCGCCTGCGAATTATTCGGGAACGGCCTGCAGGAGATAACGCAGGCCGTTTGCGCCCGAATGGGCGATTGGCGCGCTGCCGCCCTTGCGAAAACGCTCGGTCTTATCGGCGAAAATACCGCCGGCTATGGCTGGAATGGCACCTGGCTTGCCCAGGGCGTAGGAGGCCGCTGCCCCCATGCCCGATTTCGATTTGATATCGAGAAAATGCCGCAGCTCGTACCGTCCGCGAATATGCTCCTCGTGGCGGCGGATGACTGCTGCATCGATCGGTGAGAGCCCGCCGGCCGCAAGGATCGCCCGATCCGCCTCGTAAAGTCGGCGCAAATCGTCGGTGCGATGCTGGCCGCTCAGGGAATTGCTGCGCACCACGGCGCCGTAGCCGCAGCTATGGATGATCTTGTAGCGCGCAGCCTTGGCAAGCGCCCGCACATAGAGGTCGTAATCCTCACCGAGACGCAGGGCCTCGTCATAGCGCAGGCCATGCTTGTCCAGAAACGACCGGCGCATCAGCGGCTTCAGGAAGCCGATCTCGCCGCGCCGGACGCCGCGCTTGGAAATATTGCCCTCGACAAAGGCGACCAGATCCAGGAAGCGCGGTTTCGGATCGAAATGATCGAGCATGGTATAGGCATTTGAAACCGTATCGGCATCGACGAAGGCGATATTGTCGGCGACGAAATCCCAATCGTTACTGGCAAGCAGCGGCTTGAAGCGCCCCGGGAAAAAGAAGTCATCGGCGTCGAGGATGCTGATTAGCGGCGCGCGCGAAATCTCGATCGCATGATTGCGTGCCGCGGCTGGCCCGCGATTTTTCTCGAATTCCTGGATGATCAGGCGGCCGCTGCCATCATCGGCCTGACGCGCGGCGGCAGCCGTGCCGTCGGTCGAGCCATCGTCGATAACGACGACCTCGGCCACTTCCGGCTCGCGCAACGCCGAAGCCACAGCGAGACCGATGGTATCGCTGGCATTCTTCGCGGCAATGATTACGCAGACATTGTTTTCGGCACTGTCGATCAAGTCAGCCTCCATGGTTCTGTTGGAGACTTAGGACGACAACAGCCATCCGGCAACCACATGGTCACCAAAAGATGCGCCAAATGGCGGCGTCAGGGGTTGAAGGGTTCGGAACGATTGAGGTTGGCAGCGGGCAGGCCGCTAACCTTGTCACCTTCACGCACCGGCATTGCAGCCGAGCCTTCATTCAACAACGCATTCCTCGCATTGCGTTCTTTCCACACCAGGAAAAGAACGCCCGCGAAGTAACCGATCTGTAGCAGGACTGCGCAAATTGCAGTTTCGATCAAGGTGACCGAAAGTGAATGCGTCAGGAAATAAGTCGCAATGGCGAATACGGCCAGAGTGCCCGCCATGCTGATGAAGACGCGAGGTGCATACATGGACATTACCTCCTCCCCAGGAATATCTGCATAAAAGTAATCAAGGTCTTTCCTCCCTCAGTAGACCCAGAACTCAAATATATTTTATGATTCATTTAGATTCAACCAAGCGACGGCAATACGTTACGAATTGATACGGATCCTACGTCGCGCTCGTTAAAACTACTCCTCCACAATGAATACAATTGCATTCATTATCTTTTTTCGCCTCTCGACACTCTCCCAAAGGTTGTTCGCAAAAATTTCACATACAATTTCGTACTGCTAATCGATTAGTGCAATCGATTCTGATTTTAACAATTCAATCAACTTTTATTACAAAGTCTGGCCGTTGCTTTCATCAATATGTGCGTCGCAATATCTTGTTGCAGTGCAATATTTTTGACCGAAAATCGGGGTTTGTCAGGGGTATTCAAGAGTGTTTAAAGCCTATCTTGGATAAATCAGAGAAAAAAATCTACTAATTCGACCTTTCTTACCCTATTACACTATAAATCAAAACGTAAGAAGTTAATTCTTCCCGGATTTATACGGTATGTAATCTGTGTTCCGGTCGTCTTGGAGGTGACTGAACTTACGGCTCCGGCCACGTTGGCGGTAAAAGCATACCGTGAATCGGCATTGCCACAAAAAATTAGCTTAAAAAATCACAATCTCATCCTACACTCCTCGCTGCACCGCACTAGTTACGCGTCTGAGACATTTCCGACCAATTCGCCAACATGAATGGAGTCATCTCTATGAAGTCTGCGACGAGATCGGCCGCAACGGCTTTTTTCAGCGCCACGGAAAGCGACGTTTTTCCGCCAACGGGTGGAATCCTAAAGAGAGGATTCGACGTCACATCCGCCCTGATGGGACTGATTTTCATCAGCCCCCTCTTCCTCATGCTCATGCTCATGCTCCTGGTGAAGCTCTCGGACCGTGGCCCGATCTTTTACGGTCATCGCCGCATCGGTCACAATGGCAAGACCTTCGGTTGCCTGAAGTTCCGCACCATGGTCGTCGATGGCGATAGGGTGCTGCAGGCTTACCTGAAGGCCAATCCCCGGGCGATGGACGAGTGGCGCGCAACGCGCAAGCTGCAAAACGACCCCCGCGTTACGCTTATCGGCGCGGTGCTTCGTAAACTGAGCCTCGACGAACTGCCGCAACTCATCAATATCATCCGCGGCGAAATGAGTGTCGTCGGCCCCCGTCCTGTCGTCGAGGACGAGCTTGAGCGTTACGAAACTTCCGCGATCTACTATCTCCAGTCTCGCCCCGGCCTTACCGGTCTGTGGCAGGTCAGCGGCCGCAACGACGTCTCCTATGAGAGCCGCGTCGCCTTCGATACGCATTATGTCAAAAACTGGTCACTTGGCAGCGACATGATGATTATCGCCAAAACCATTCCCGCGGTTTGCCTCTCGCGCGGCAGCTACTGACGACGAAGCAGATACCGCGGGGAAGGTTCCTGCGGTTTCCCCGCGCATGCGGGGCTGCGATCTAATAACAGGGAAGATCCTGCATGATTGAAATTAAGCCTTCTGGTAGGCTCGTTGGCGCAACCACATCTTTTCGTTGCGCCGCTCTCGTCCTTTTCAGCCTCTGCGTGGTGTCAGGCAATGCCCGCGCCGATAACCTTCCCGGATATCACCTGGGCGTCATGGACAAACTGAGCATTCGCGTCGCCGAATGGCAGACAGCAGAAGGCACGATCCGCGACTGGTCGGTGGTGTCGGGTGACTACACGGTCGGTCCTTCCGGCTCGGTTTCCATTCCTTTCATCGGGGACATGCCAGCCGCCGGCAAGACGACGGATGAGATCGCGGAAGCGATTGGCCTCGGATTGCAGAAGCAGTTCGGTCTGCGCGATCGGCCCTCGGCTTCCGTGGAGCTTTCGCAATTTCGGCCGATCTATCTCTCCGGCGAGGTCCAAAATCCGGGTTCATATCCTTTTGTGCCCAACCTGACCGTTCTTAAGGCGGTGAGCCTGGGTGGCGGCATGCACCGCGCCGAAGCCGGTCAGCGCTTTGCGCGCGATTTCATCAATGCCAAGGGCGATGCCGTCGTCCTCATGGCCGAACGCGGCCGGTTGCTGATGCGCCAGGCGCGTCTTTTGGCCGAAGTCGCCGGTAAGGATCAGATCGATATTTCGCCGGACCTTCAAAAGCTGCCGCAATCGACCGACCTGCTGGCCAGCGAAGAGGCCCTGATGAAGACGCGTAGCGTGCGTATGAAAACGCAATTGCAAGCGCTGGCGGATCTCAAGGTGCTGCTGCAAAGCGAAGTCGAGGCGCTGGCGAAGAAGACCGATACGCTCAGCCGTCAACTCGATCTCGCCAAGGCGGACCGCGACAAGGTCGAGAGCCTGGCTGAAAGAGGACTGGAACTTGCCTCGCGCAGGATCTCAGCCGAACAGCGCGCTTCCGACGTCGAGACCAATCTGCTGGATACCGATACGGCATCGCTGAACGCCAAGCAGAGCATCAGCAAGGCCGGTCAGGACGAGAATACGGTGCGTAACGATTGGCAGAATTCGCTTGCGCAGGATCTGCAGGATACCGACACCCAGTTGGAAACCCTGCAACTCAAGCTCTCCACCAGCCAGGCGTTGATGCAGGAGGCGGTCGCGCAATCGGCCGATGCCAGCAATATCGATGCCGGCGGGCAGGGCGTGAATGTCGTCTATACCATTATACGGGACGAGAATGGTCAGGCGAAGGAAATTCCGGCCCAGGAGAATACCCTGGTGCTGCCCGGTGATCTCATCAAGGTGAGTGCCGGTCTAGCGATGCGATAAGGAGAGTCGATGCGGATTCGCAAATCGACCTTTATTCGTCCGGGCAGCAACGCCACCTATGGAATGGTGGCGATTGCGCTTTCTTTCTTTGCCTTCGCCTATTCCGCCCGCCTCGGGCAGGCTGCCATTCTCGTCTATTACGCAGTGTGGTTTCCGCTGGTGCTGATCGACTATCGCAGCGTGCTCGGTAGCTACTCGAAGCAGCTCTGGATCTTTGCATTCGGCATTTTCACCTGTCTTTCGATCTTCTGGTCGGTGGTGCCGCCGGTGACCGCCCGCGCCGCAATTCAGTACATGACGCATATCATCTGTGCGCTGATCGCCGTGCGTACGCTCGATATCCGCACGCTGACACGCGGCGCGATTGCCGGCACCAGTATCGTGCTGCTTTATTCGGTGCTGTTCGGCTATTATGCTCTCGACGCGATCGACGGCACCTATAGCTTCGTCGGTGCTTTCGACTCGAAGAACCAGCTGGGCTTCTATGCCTCGCTCGGGATCTATTTCGCTTTCGCCGCGGTCTTCATTCTTGGCGAGCGTCGTATCTGGTTGCTTGGAGCAGGCGTTGTCGGCCTCTTGGCTGCCTACTGTCTTCTTGCCTCGCAATCGGCGACGTCGGTGTTGGTCACCGGTCTGGTCGTGATGCTCAGCATCGGCATGCGCGTCATCCTGTTCCTGTCGCCAAAGCAGCGTAAAAAGCTGTTTGCCACCGCAGCCATATCGGGGATCATTCTGGTGGTCGCTGGCGTTTATCTCGGGGCGGTCGATCTCGTGCTCGGCGCCTTCGGCAAGGACTCAACGCTGACCGGTCGTACCTATCTCTGGCAGCAGGGAATAGCCGCAGCCATGTTGCATCCCTTCTTCGGGATCGGCTATCAGGCCTATTGGGTGCAAGGCTTCTCCGAACCGGAACGCCTGTGGGAAGAATTCTACATCACCTCCCGCGCCGGCTTCCATTTCCACAATACCTTCATCGAAACGACAGTGGAAACCGGCCTGATCGGCGTCTTCCTGCTGGTGTCGATATTGCTGACGGCGGTGATTGGCCATCTCAAGCGGTTTCTCAACGACCTCAGAAACGATGAATCCTATGTTCTGTTCGGTCTGGCGACGCTGCTTCTGATCCGCGCTTTCGTCGAGATCGATATTCTCAACCCCTACCAGGTCGGCTCGTTCCTGCTGTATTTCATAGCGGGAAAGCTGACGATGAAGGCGCAAGCGCCACGGATGGTTCCATCGGTCTCCGATGATCGGATGGAACTTGGGCCGCCTGCAAACTGGGAAGCTCAGGTCAGCAGATGAAAACTCTTTATAGCATCCAATATCTTCGCGCCGTTGCCGCGCTCGCGGTCGTCCTTTTCCATGCGGCGGAACGCAGCGGCGGCCATTTCCAGATCGGCGCGGCTGGTGTCGATGTCTTCTTCGTCATCAGCGGCTTCATCATGTGGACAATAAGCGAGCGCCGGCCCGTGACGCCCTGGCGGTTCTTGTTTGATCGTCTGCAGCGCATCGCGCCGTCCTACTGGATCGTTACCGCCATCATGATCGCGGGGGCAGTAGCCGGTCTGTTTCCGAACATGAAGCTGACGGCCGGTCATATTCTTGGCTCGATGATTTTCATTCCCGTGCGCTCGCCGAGCAATGGCGTGATCTGGCCGGTTCTGGTGCAGGGATGGACACTTAACTACGAGATGTTCTTCTACGTCATATTCGGTGCAGCGCTGCTCCTGTCGCGCCGCATACGACTGGTCAGCATAGCCAGTGTCTTCGTTGCCTTCGTCATTGCCGGCGTCATTTTCAGCCCGCAATCGCCGTTGCTCCTCACCTACACGCGGCCGATCATTCTGGAGTTCGTGGCAGGCATCCTCCTTGCTGAGCTATGGCTATGCGGGAAAATACCGAGCGCCGGCCCCGGACTCGCCCTGATCGTCGTCGCTCTTTCGGGTTTTGCCGCTGTCCAGCTCCTGCATCTCGAATTCAACGAACTGACCTGCGGACCGCTCGCCGTGGCATTGGTACTTGGAACGATATCGTTGGAGCGTAGCGGAAAGCTACCGGATATTCCGATACTGACCTATCTCGGCAACGCCTCCTACTCGATCTATCTCTGGCACACGCTGGCAGTTTCGGTGCTTATGAAATTGCTGGCGCGCACGGAAATGCCTTCCGACGTCAAGACGTTCCTCTGTCTTGTCTCAGGCGTGCTGCTGGGCATCGGTGCCTATGAACTGGTCGAGAAACCATTGCGTGGTCTATTGAAGGGCCTGAGTTGGCAAAGATCACGCCCTTCACCGGTGTGATGGGTAGCGCAACTCTGTCGAACCGAAGCCGGCTGTCATTTGCTGGGCGAGCGGGGCGTCATTCTCCGCAACTTTCCGTCTAACGGCGCCTTTGGCTTGGCTTTGGAGCGATAAAACTCGCGCGGAAAAGCGATCCCCCTGATGATTTGATCGGATTGCCGGCGTCGCGGAGCGCATTTGTTGCGCGCGGTGTGGCCATAGGCCGTTCGATACGACCAATTCCTTACGACGATTGCTGTCAAAATCACACAAAACCCAATAAAATCTGTGGGTTGAAGTTAATTTAGGATCAACTAATTAACGGGGGCTTCCATAGACGGAAGCAGCTTGATCCAACATCCTTTCAACTCGATATGGAGGAAACACCGTGCCCCGTTATTTTGCCTTTGAACAACCCTCGTCACCAGGTCAGGAATTCATCATCGAGTTGACGGATGAACAGACGATCGACCATGCCCTGAAGATTCTTTCCGGCGAGGAACAGAGCCGGGTTCATGTCCATGGCAGGATCATCAAGAGAACTCAGCCATATAATCCAAGGTTCAGCTTCTACCTGGACCCGGCAACGATCAACTTCTTCGACATGGCCATCGAAGTCTGCGATGCGAACATGGTCTATGTCGAGGATCATCTCGATGAAGCGGGCGGCGCCTTCCTCCCTGGAAGTCATTGGTGCCCCTGGGATTCCAGACTGACCCGAGAAATAACCAGCAACTAACAAAATTGAGTGGGCGGCAATCGAGGCGAGACGATCTCACCCGGATTGCCGCCCACCTCAACGATAGCCGGTGTCGAATATCTTCAGAGACGTCGGCGCCGCAACTGATCGAAGTAGACGATCACGATGATCAGCACGCCGGTGATGATGCGCTGCCAGAAGGAATTCAGGTTCAGGAGGTTGGCACCGTTGTTGATGGTGGCGAGGATAAAGGCGCCGATCAGCGGGCCGTAAACAGAGCCGACTGCGCCGAAGAGGCTGGTGCCGCCGATAACCGACGATGCGATCGCCTGCAGTTCCCAGCCATCGCCCTGGGTCGCATTGCCGATGGCAATGCGCGAGGCAAGCAGAACACCGACCAAGGCGGCGCAGGTTCCAGACAGTATATAGGCGAAATAGATCATTCCGTTGACGTTGACGCCGGAGAGGCGCGCCGCCTCGCGGTTTGAGCCGACGGCGAAAAGATAACGACCCCAACGGCTCAAATGCAGGAAGACGACGGCTGGAATCGCCACCACGATCACCATCCAGAATAGGCTCGGAATACCGAGAAAATCCGCGACCGAGAAATTTGTGAAAGCGTCGTTGACGATGTTGATGCTCGAGCCGTTGGTGATGAGCAGGCCGATGCCGCGCAGAGAGGTCAGCGTCGCCAGCGTGATGATGAAGGGCGGCAAGCCCATGCGCACGATGCCGAAGCCATGGAATGCCCCAATAAGAACCCCGAAGAGCAAGGTTATGAGGATAGCGGCCCAGATCGGAACGCCCGCCTGGAGCAGCCAGGCGACGACTACGGTGCAGAAGCCGACGATTGCGCCAACGGAAAGATCGATGCCGCCGGTGATGATGACGAAGGTTTGTCCAAGTGCAAGGATGGCCGTCATCGACCCCTGGCGTGCCAGGTTGGTGATGTTGAGCTGCGTCCAGAACACGTCTGTCGAGAAGCCGAGCACAACCCATAGCGCAATCAAGAGCAGGATCAGCGTCAGGCTGAAGAGGATGCTCATCTTACGCCGCGGTGCAACGGCGGGGCCTTCTGTCGTGTTCGCGACCATTCTTGTTCTCCTCTTTCGATTTTTTATCGTTCAGACGCCGATGGCCTCGCCGAGGACTTCCTCGTGCGTGGCGGCGTGAAAATCATGGCTGGCGACCAGCTGGCCGTGGCGAAACACATGCAGACGATCGGCAAGCTCGTAAACCTCGGGCAGGTACGAGGATATGACGATGATGCCCGCGCCGTCGCGAAGTAGCTTGGCGAAAAGCCGATAGATTTCCGCCTTGGTGCCGACATCGACGCCCACCGTCGGCTCGTCGAAGATGAAAAGCTTGGCGCCATGGCTCAGCCATTTGCCGATGACCACCTTCTGCTGATTGCCGCCGGACATGGCGGAAACCAGAACCCGTCGGCTGGGCGTCTTTATGCTGAGATCGCGAATTTGCCTGTCGGCATTGGCGGCCTCGCTCTTGTTGTTGATGATCGGACCGCGGCTTAGCCGCTTAAACACAGGCAAGTTAATGTTGAGGCCGATCGGCAGGTTGAGGCAGAGCCCCTGATCGCGACGGCTTTCCGGCGCGAGCGCGATGCCGAGTTCCATCGCGTCGCGTTCGTTGCGGATTTGGACCTTGCGCCCCTGCCAGTATATTTCCCCCGCAGAGACCGGCTGACGGCCATAGAGGCCGAGCGCGAATTCGCTGCGGCCGGCGCCGATCAGCCCATAAAGCCCGACGATCTCGCCGGCCCGTACGGTTAGCGAAACATCCTCGAAACCAGGACCGGAAAGGCCGCGCGTCTCAAGGATGGGCTCACCGATCGGGATCTCTTCCTTGTGGTAGATCTGTTCGATCGAGCGATTGATCATCAGCTTGATCAGTTCGTCATCGTTGGTCTCGGCAATCATGCGAGTGCCGACATGCGTGCCGTCGCGCAGCACGGACACGCGGTCGGCCAGCTCGAAGACCTCCTCCATGCGGTGGCTGATATAGACGATCGTCACGCCTTCGCTTTGCAACCGGCGGATCAGCTTGAACAACTGCGCCGATTCCTTGCGCGTCAAATAGGCGGTTGGCTCGTCGAAGATCAGGAATTGCGTGCCGCGCATGGCGGCTCTTGCTGTTGCGACCAGCTGCTGCTGACCAATGGTGAGAGAGCTAAGGAGGTCGGCGGCCGGCAGTCCGAAGCCGAGGTCGTCAAGCACCGTCTGGGCCATAGCGACCATCTGCTTCTTGCGCATCAGGCCGAAGCGATTGACTTCGTCGCCGAGAAAGAGATTGGCGGCGACCGTCAGATGCGGGCAAAGGACGACCTCCTGATGCACGGCGTTGATACCGCGCGCGATCGCTTCATTGGGATTGGCAAGCGCGACAGGATGGCCGCACCAGAATATCTCGCCGTCCGTCCTGGTGATGACGCCGGTCAAAAGCTTGATGAGCGTCGATTTTCCGGCTCCGTTTTCGCCGACAATGGCGTGGATTTCGCCGGCCAGAAATGTGATCGTCGCAGGTTTCAGCGCCTCGACATAGCCATAGCGCTTCTGCAA
Organism: Rhizobium lusitanum; assembly: GCF_014189535.1. Lineage (NCBI taxonomy): Bacteria > Pseudomonadati > Pseudomonadota > Alphaproteobacteria > Hyphomicrobiales > Rhizobiaceae > Martinezella > Martinezella lusitana. The sequence goes on from NZ_CP050307.1 coordinate 458,931, forward strand.
TCCCTTGAGTTCGAGGATAGGCGAGCCGGCCGGAACGCGACTTGCTTCCGTCTTGACCTTGTCATCGTGCCGATGGCTGATTTCTTCGAGGCTCGTCATGGGTCTCCTTCCTCTCGCATCACGCTCCATTTTTCATTCCAGAGCGGGTTCAGATTTTGGGTCGAATAGACCTGAAATCATCCGGCTCTAGACGAAAAGGCTGCGCCCGACTTGTCGGGCGCAGCCTTTAAGCTTTACTTGACCTTCGGGTTGATCAGGGCTTCGATCTTCGGCTCGCTCATGTTGGCCTTGGTCACGAGGTTGGCGCCGGTGTCGACATTGGCTTCAACCTTTTCGCCCTTGGAGACGGCGAGAGCGGTCTTGATGCCGTCGTAACCCATGCGGTACGGGTCCTGAACGACGAGGCCGGCAATAGCGCCGCTCTTGAGGAAGCCGAGGGTCTTGTCGTCGCTGTCGAAGCCAATGACCTTGACCTTGTCACTGAGCTTGTTTTCAGCAATGGCCTGGCCGACGCCCTGCGCCATGATCAGATTGGAGGCAAAGACGCCAACGATCTTCGGGTTTGCCGTGATCAGGTCAGTCATGATGTTGAGGCCGGTCGTCGCCTGACCGTCAGCATACTTGTCGGCGACAACCTTCAGGCCCGGATATTTGGTCTTGACCTGATCCAGGAAACCCGTGCGGCGCTGTTCGAGAGAACCGGCGCCGGGCGTGTTGGTAATGATGACGACATCGCCTTCATCCTTACCGGTCATTGCCTTGATCGCAGCAGCAAGGCCATCAGCAGCAATACGGCCGCCCTGCACGTTGTCGGTCGTCAGGAATGACTTGAAAGCCTTGGAGTCGGCACCGGAGTCGATACCGATAATCGGAACGGACTTCGCTGCTTCGTCCACCGGCTTGCCAAGCGCCTTGAACTCGGTCGGCGAGATGACGATTGCGGCCGGCTTGCCGGCGACAGCGTTTTCAAGAATGCTGATCTGACCGTTGACGTCGGTTTCAGCCTGGGCACCCAGCTCCGGCACCTTGACACCGAGATCCTTGCCGGCCTTGCGTGCGCCGGCGAGAACGATCTGCCAGTAGAAGGATGTCGTGTCCTTGACGATGATCGGGATCGTCACTTCGGCCGCGAAGGATTGCGCCGGCATGGCGACGGCGATCATGGCCGCGCCGGCAAGACCGGCAAAGGTGCGGCGGGACAGAAGGGATTTGGTGATATTCATTGGTTTCTCCTCTCAACACGCTCTTCTCCTGCACACCGGCCGTTGAACGCTTGCGGCTCGGTACCGTGAACACCAGATGGCTCACGCATCGCGTAGCAGCACGAAGCCACCACGCCAAAACAGGCTTTCCTCCTCTTTCAAGTCGCCTCTCCCGGCGGCTCGATAGCTCTTTATTTGCTTTGCATGATCTTATCCAAAAACCGCTTCACACTTTTCCGGGATCATGCTGTCAAACCCGAACGGCGCCGTCGCCCAACGGCGGCGCAACCAGGGTCAATCCTTCAAATTCCGCATAAAGGCTCGCCGGAAGCTCAGGCTCCACGAGCTGCATGTTGCGGGTAAGACTTGATGCTTTCGCCGTGCCGATCAGGACTGAAGCCACGGACGGCTGATGTAGCGGAAACTGGATGGCCGGTGCCGCAAGCGGCAGGCCATGACGGCGGGCAATCTCTTCCATCTCTCCGACCTTAGCCAGAATATCCGGTGTCGCCGGAAGATAGTCGAAGTTCGCGCCAGGTATGGGGCCGGTCGCCAGAATGCCGGAGTTGAAGACACCGCCGACAACGAGCGACATGCCCTTCTTTTCGCAGAGCGGCAGCAACTCCGCGACCGCCGAACGGTCGAGCAGCGTATAGCGGCCGGCAAGCAGAATGCAGTCGATATCGGCCGCATGCATGACATCGAGGCAGACCGGTACTTCGTTGACGCCAAGGCCATATGCCTTGATCGCGCCCGACGACTTCAGCTCCTCCAGCGCCTTCAGGCCGGAGCCGAGCAACTGGCCGAGATAGTGATCATTCAGCGCCTTGCCATGGGTATAACCGCCGATATCGTGAACGTAGAGAATATCGATGCGGTTGAGGCCGAGGCGGGCATAGCTGAACTCCACCGACCGCATGATGCCGTCATAGGAATAGTCGTAATCCGCATCGAAGGGCAGGGGATCGACATAGCCGTAATTCGGGATCTTGTTGGTCGGAACAGGCCGCATCAAGCGTCCGACCTTGGTCGAGAGCACATAGCTGTCTTCCGGCTGGTCGCGCAGGAAGTCGCCGACGCGGCGCTCGGCGAGGCCGAAGCCATACCAGGGCGCGACGTCGAAATAGCGGATGCCGCTATCCCATGCCGCCTGCAGGGTTTCCATGGCCTGGTCGCGAGGGCAGGCGCGGTAAAGACCGCCGAGCGCTGCGGCACCGAAACTGATCTCGGTGACCTCCAGGTCCGTCCTGCCGATTTTTCTTCTCTTCATCACCTCTCCCTTGTGATGACTTCGATCAGTTTCCGCCATGCTTGGCTCATCAGGAGCGGGGCATGGTGGTGTGAATATCAGTCTCTAAAGCGTTGCCCCGAGATGCCAGGGCACGAATTCATTGTCGCCATAGCCGAAGGCTTCGCTTTTGGTCTTCTTGCCGGATGCGATCTCGATGATCAGTTCGAAGATCTCGCGGCCCTTGCCCGATATCGTCGCTTCGCCGGTGGCAATCGTACCGCAATCGATGTCCATGTCCTCTTCCATCGACTGATAAAGCGCCGAATTGCTCGACAGCTTGAACGATGGTGCCGGACGGGAGCCGAAACAGCTGCCGCGACCGGTCGTAAACGCGATCATATTGGCGCCTCCGGCCACCTGACCGGTTGCGGAAACCGGATCATAGCCGGGCGTATCCATGAAAACGAGCCCATGTTCCGTTACCCGTTCGGCGTAGCCATAGACAGCGGTCAGTGGCGACCGGCCGCCCTTGGCGACAGCGCCGAGCGACTTCTCCAGAATGGTGGTCAGCCCGCCGCGCTTGTTGCCGGGCGATGGGTTGTTGTCCAGCGAGGCGCCGTGCAGAGCGACGTATTTTTCCCACCAGTCGATTTTCGCGTCGAGCTTGGCGGCGACCTCGTCATTGACCGCGCGGCTGCGCAGCAAATGCTCGGCGCCGTAGATCTCCGAAGTTTCCGACAGGATCGTCGTGCCACCGGCGGCGGCCAGCAGGTCGGCGGCTGCACCCAACGCCGGGTTGGCGGTGATGCCGGAAAAGCCGTCCGAGCCGCCACATTGCAGGCCGACGATAATCTCGCTGATCGAGATCGGCTCGCGGCGGGCCTGGCCGACCTCGTCTGAAATCTCCTTCAGGACACCCATGGCAAGCGCCACGGCGCGACGTGAGCCACCTGCATCCTGGATATTGAAGTGCCGCTTGCTGGCGCCAGCGCCGCTCTGGCCATAGAGCGTCAGCTGGTTGACCTCGCAGCCGAGGCCGATCATCAGCACCCCGCCGAAATTCACATGGCGGGTATAGCCGGCAAGCGTGCGATGCAACGTCAGCATGCCGTCGCCGGTCGAGCTCATGCCGCAGCCCTGATCGTGCACGATCGGCACGAAACCATCGATGCTGTCATACTGCGGAAGGAGCGTCCGGTTTGCCTCTTCCGCGATGGCGCGGCAAACCGTGGTGGAACAGTTCACGCTGGCGATGATGCCGATATAGTTGCGGGTGGCGGCCCGGCCATCGGCACGGCGATAGCCCATGAAGGTGCGGGCCTTGTCGGCCTCGGTCGCCACTTCCGGCGCCGCATTGGCCGTTGCCGCCAGGCGATCGTTTTCGAAATGCAGGTTGTGGCTATGGACATGATCGCCCGCCTTGACCTCGGCAGTCGTGCGGCCGATGGCCTGACCGTATTTCACCACAGCCGTGCCCAGGGGGATATCGCGGATGGCAAATTTGTGGCCGGGGTCGATCTTCTCTCGCGCTACGACACCGCTGGCAACCGCAGCGCCGGGCGCAATCGCCGACGTCGCCACGGCGACATTGTCGCCTTCCGACAGAAGGATCCAAGGCTGGCTGTTCAAAGTTCTCTCCCAGAACAATCGTGCAGTTCGGCGGGCCTCTCCCGGGCCATTGCCGATTGATTTTGTTTTTTATCTACAATAAACATTTTGGAGTCAACGAGGAAATCGTCTGCCGGCCCAACCTAGCACCGGACGCATGCAACGGCAGTCCTCGCACTTGACCGCCATTCCAGAATGGCAAAGACATCACCGCCGACAAAGAGTGGTGAATTATAAGCGAGGGAGGAAATGGCGAGACAAAACACGCTCTTCAAAGATGCGTATAACCGCTACGTCGCCGGCCTGAAGCCAGATGCCGCCTTGCCGACCGAGCCTGAGATTGCGGCCGAACTCGGCGTCAGCCGCAGCACGGCGCGCGCCATCCTGATGCGTCTAAGTGACGCTGGTATCATCCGCTGGAACAAGCGGCAGAAGACCGTGCTGCGCCAGCCGACCGAGGCGGACTTCTTTCCGCAGGAAGAAACCAATTCGCTGCACGATATCATCGAGCGCAGTTTCATGCTGCGCATTCTCTCCGACGAAGCACAGCCGGGCATGCAGATCAACGAGTTGGAACTGGCGCGCGAAATCGGCACGGGGACGTCGGTCGTGCGCGAATTTCTCATCCGCTTCAGCCGTTTCGGACTGATCGAGAAGCGGCCGAACAGCCATTGGATCCTGAAGGGCTTCACCAGCGAATTCGCGCTGGAACTAGCAGATGTGCGCGAGATGTTCGAACTGCATTCGGCGGCCGAATTCGGGCGGATGCCACCGGAACATCCGGGCTGGACAAGTCTGGCCGCTATCCAGCAGGAACACTATGATTTGCTTGAGGATTTCGACGAGCGCTACCGCGATTTTTCGCAGCTTGACGAACGGTTCCATCTTCTCATCCATCGCGCCTCGAAGAACCGCTTCATCGCTGATTTCTATGACGCGATTTCCATCGTCTTCCACTATCACTACCAGTGGAACAAGGCTTTTGCCCGCGTGCGCAATTCACGCGCCATCGCCGAACATCTCGACTATATCGAAGCGCTGCAATCGCGCGATCCGAAGCGGATCGACATCGCCTGCCGCAAGCATTTGGCGTCAGCACGGCAAACACTGCTGCAATCCATTCCGCAGAATGCGAGCGAGATTGAGGGGCCGGCGGCTTGAAAAGCTTTCGGCAACTCGTCATAGGAGGTTGCGGGTTAAGCCGCCGTGGTTTCTTCCTCGGCGATCCCAAGCGCCTGCCCGCGGCTTTCAACGAACATCCTTGCCTGATCGATCGCCAAGCCCTCATAGGCGATGGGATAGCGCGATGAGGCGTGTTTCCTTGCAGGCGATGTGAAGAGGAGAACACCGGGCTCGAGAAATGTGTGCCGATTGCCAAGATCAAGATAGGTCTCCGCCGGAGCGCCTTCGGCCCAGACGATATCATGAGCTTCGAGCTCGATATGAAAATAGGTGACGGGCTGCAGGGTGAGTATCTGCGAGATGGTCGTTCCGTTGATGAGCAGTTTTGCGGGTATCAGCGTATCGGCCACATAGATGCAATGGTCAGGCGAAACAAAGAGATCGCGGTGCGGAACGTTATCTCCCAAGGCGCCGGCTATGATGCGTACCGGCAGGTGATTCCGCGGTTTGTCCACCATTTTCGGATCGATCGTTCGGCGCCCGATCCACTTCACCGGTGCAGCCACATTCTCCAGGGTGAGGACCTCGTCGCCTTCGCGCAGGCTGTCCACCAGGACCTCGCCGGTGGGCGTTGCAATCCGCGTGCCTTGCAAAAAGCAGTTGGAGGTAAACGTCAGCGTCTCGTCGCCGGGGCGGTAAAGATACTGCACACCCTCCGGAATCATATAGGATATCAGATGGACGGGAAGCCCGAGGAGTGCCGGGGCATAGAACGAGATCACGTTCCCCGATTGCCCGATGGAGGTCGAGCCCACCACGGTGATGCGATCGCCAATGCGGACATTGGTGACCGTCGGCGGGCCGCTAACCGAGAGGCCGATCACCGGCGGCGTGAAGATGAAATGTCCGCCTCCACCCGAGTTGGCGAAATCAACGGTCGTCGCCTGGAGAAGGCCCACGCTGAGAAGCCCCGAATTGATCGTCAGCGTCGAGTTGAAGCCAATCTGATAGGTGATGACGGATCCCACACCCAGGGTCAAAAGGCTTGGATTAACCGTGACATTGCCAGCATTGACCAATTGAATGACGGTGTTCGAGAGGACGCCTCCACCGATGATATTGGTAAGATTGACGTCGATATTGTCGATTATCAATGTGGAGCTGGCGATCACGCTCAATTGTAAAGTGTTGGATGAGGTCCAGTTACTTGCGTCTAGCGTTGTGGTTTGATCTTGCAAAAGTTCGATTGCGACGAGAGCCACGACTTTAGTCCCTTTCGATCAGGCCAACGGCGTTAATTCGCCTGCTGTTTCAAAAATTGGCCGCATGAATAATCGATCGCGCGAACGGTCGCTCGGCGACATTGACAGCACATCGGCGCCATCAAGTTTTCCGCCCGGGGTGACGGAGAAACCAGATCGATGATGATTCTTTGGTCGCGTGCACACGACAGGACACGTATGCATCTATGTTGTTGGCGATGCCGCATCCATAAGTGGAGTTAAGCAACGCCGACGCCGGAACGCAAGCGTTTTTTCAATCTTGCGTATAAGTATTAAAATTATGCAACCTTTACGGTTTTCACCGGGAAGTGTTCCAAAATCGGACATGCGGGATGTCACGTTTGCGGCTTTGAAGGCTCTAGTCTTGGAAGAGAGGGGCTGTGATCGACCGTGTCAGCGTCTGACGGTCACGCCGGATTTACTAGGACCATAGGTCGCGTCGGAGCGGCTGAGGATTGCGCGGATATTCCGCATCGCAGTCGCTCCTTCGACGTATTACTCGGCTGTCAATGTCACGGCCTGGCGCGCAAAGCGGGCCGAAGACACCTCGATCGTGATCGCGCCGGTCTCGCCGGTTGTCTGCAGCCAGAAGCCCGTCGTGCCACCCTGGAAGGCCATGGCCTCTGGCCCGATCAGCTTGGCGGGGCCGCTGACCTTGACGGTCGCGATGTCGTTGAGGAAGGGCAGGCGGGTACCCGCCTGGTCGAGCGCGCGGATGATGACGCGGGTGGTGTCGCGCTCAGCGGCGCGTAGCGTCAAGCTATCGGGCTGCACTTCGAGCGTCGTGGGAAGAGGATCCGCGACCATATGCAGCTCCGCGACCGGCTTGCCATTGACGAAGCCGGTGAAGCGCGCATCCTCCCATTCCATGCCCCAGACACCCAGTTCGTCCTTGGTGAAATGGCGATGATCGAAAATGACCGGTGGATGCGGCAGATGCGGGAAGCTTTCGCGATCGGGGCCGAGGCGCTTGGTGAGCGAACCGTAACGCAACTCGACCTCGTCGCAGTTGGTCAGCACGATCAACGGCAGTGCACCGCCAATATTACGCTCGCCACGCGCCCAGATCGTCACCGGCTTCATGATGACGTCCTCGGAGGGCTCGCACTGGCTGGCATAGGCGTAGGCCGCGAATTTCGGCTCGCGGAACATGTCCATGACGCCGTGGTAGCAGATGCGGTCGCCGGAGCCGAAATCGCTATGGGTATTGTAGTCGAACATGCACCAGCCGATGGCGCCGGAAATGGAAGGGTCGCCATAGGCTGCGTTCAGCACTTCCAGGTGCCGGCGCACATGTTCGGCCTGGCGCTGTTCCTGATCGTAGATCTTCGTCGGATACATATGGCCGCCGAATTCGGTGATCAGATAGGGCACGTTCTTCGACAGGCCGGTATTCTCCTGTTGCGGCCGCAGCGGAGTGCGCGGGCGGTTGGCGCCCGGCAGTTCCTCGTTGCCAAGGATGAAGTCGTTCATCGTATAGACGTCCTCGAGCATTTCGCTCTCGGTGATGTAGCGCACGCCGCCTGTCTGGCGGGTCGGATCGAGCTCGCGCGCCAGCCGGTTGGTCTCGGCGTAGAAATCGTGGGAGTCCTGCGATTCGTTGATGCGCACGCCCCAGATGATGATGGATGGGTGGTTCCAGTCGCGCTCGATCATGCGGCGGACGTTGCGGATCGATTCCTGCTGCCATTCCTCGCCGCCGATATGCTGCCAGCCGGGGATCTCTTCGAAGACCAGCAGGCCGATACGGTCGCAATGGTCGAGAAACCATTTCGATTGCGGATAATGCGAGGTGCGCACGACATTGCACTTCAATGTCTGCTTCATGATCTCGGCATCACGCTCCTGTGCCGAGCGGCCCATGGCGTAACCGGAATAGGGGAAGGCCTGGTGGCGGTTGAGGCCGCGCAGCTTCAGTTTGCTGCCGTTCAGCAGGAAGCCTTCAGAGGTGAATTCGGCGGTGCGGAAACCGAATGTCGCGACATATCGGTCGGAGCCATGATCGGTCTTCAGCTCGGCCTCGAGCGTGTAGAGTACGGGATTGTCGAGATCCCAAAGCGAAATGCCGGCCAGATTGTCGAAGGTGAAGGTTGCGGCGCCGCCTGAGGTCTCCGCAACAGCCGAGGCCAGAACCTTGCCGTCCGGCGCGCGGAGGTTTGCGGTCACCGCGCCGTTGAAGGCAAGGGCTTGTGGGTTGGCAATGTCGCAGCGGACCGTCGCGGATTTGCTGTCGTCCAGCACCTTGCCGGTCTCGACCTTGATATTGGCGATCGATACGGGTGCTGCGACCTTGAGCCAGACGTCGCGATAGATGCCGGCATAGGTCAGATAGTCGATGCGGCCGCCGAATGGCGGGATCTCGGGGTTCTCGCTGCCGTCGATCTTGACAGTGATCAGGTTGCTACCGTCTTTCAGGCGCCCCGTCAGCCGCGCTTCGAAGGGCGTGTAGCCGTCCTGATGCGCAACGATTTCCTCACCGTTGAGATAGACGACCGCATCAGCCATGGCGGCGTCGAAAACGAGCGATACCTCCCGCTTGGCGAAGTCGGCGCTCCAGGGCAGGATCTTCTGATAGGTGAAGGCACGCTGATAGGATTTCTCATCGAAATAATTGAACGGCAACTCGACCGCCGTGTGCGGCAATGCGACCGGTTGCCCTTCCTGTAGGCGGTCGGCGTCGGTGGCCGAAAAGCCTTCGTGAAAAGTCCAGGATTCGTTGAAAGCGACCACAGAACGCATATTCAATCCTATCAGAAGAGCCCGCCGTACCTTGGACGAACGAGTGTTGCTTAGACAAAGAGGCGCAGCCGTGACGCGATCATGGTCGCGGCGGGCGATATCTATACAGGCCTCCAGCCATGGCGCAACGCAATCGGAGGCCGGATCGGCAATTCTGCCGAAAACGTTTTCGGCTGACCTTCTCCGAGCTTACTTCTGCGGCCGTTATGTCAAGAAAGTTAGGATCTTAGGGCCAGTTGGCGGACAGGCTGCGGCGGCATGCCGCAGGTCCGCCATGGGTGATTCGGTCATTTGCCTCTCGCGCTTCTGCTGTCGTCCCCGGGACTGCGCACGGCTGCATACATGCCGGTGGTGCGGAATTCGGTGGGGTTGATGCCATAGATGCGACGGAAGGCTTTTGAGAAATAATTGGCGTCGTCGAAACCCGACATGATCGCCACTTCCTTGACCGGAATAAAGGCTGCCTTGGTCAAAAGCTTGGCCGCTCGCTGCATGCGCTGTTGCAGGACGTACTCGGCCGGCGGCAAGCCTTCGCTATCGGCGAAAACGCGGGAGAAATGGGCGCGGCTGAGGCCACTGACCCTGGCAAGTTCGCTGACGGGGAGGGGCTGATCGAGATTGGCGGCGACATGGTCGATGACCGCCTGCATCGCGGAACGGTCGGCGGCGATGGCGTGCGAGCCGAAGACATCGTCATAAAGCGCCATCGCGGCTTCATAAGCGACCGCCGAAGCGGAGGCCGGTGTCGTCGCGCCCCGGACCAGTCGCAGGCCGCAATCGGCGAGATGATCGATCGTTGCCGGCTGTAATTTCAGCACCGGCCCGGCGGCGTCGAGAATCAGGCGATGGACGCGCAGTGCTTCCTCGCCATTCATCGATATCCAGAAATACTCCCAGCGCTCGTCCTTTTCCAGCCAGTAGCGATGATTGTGCGGCACCAGCACCAGCAACGTATCGCCAGGGCCAACACGGTAGTCGCGGTTTTCATAGCGCAGCCGGCCACTGCCACTGATCGTATGCTGCAGCACTGTGAACGGCGTCAGGCCGCGCCGACGTCCATCCCAATCGTAACGCTCCTTGTCCCTGATTTCATAGCCGGCGCTGGTCGGCATCGCGTGCAGCCGATGGCGACCGCGCGGCAATGAAACAGTCCGCATGGTTTGGCCATTGGCGATTAATTCTTGCAGCACAAAATTACCCTTGAAAGCATAATTGTTCTCTGGTCGGCTCGTTCATTATAGGCATAATCCCGCCAGAAAACAGCATATACCTGCCGATGAGGACCGGCAGAAGGAGGAGAAAGTGCTTGTTTCGCCATCTCGCCCGACACCGTGCGATCATGGGACGAAAATACCATTCTCTTCTCCGTTGCTGATTGTTTGACCGACTTCAAGGTGAGGATCATGAGTTTCAAAATCGCTATTATCGGTGCCGGCAGCGTCGGCTTCACGAAAAAGCTGTTCACCGACATTCTTTGCGTGCCGGAGTTCCAGGACGTCGAATTCGCGCTGACCGATGTCAGCGAACATAATCTTACGATGATCAAGGCGATCCTCGACCGCATCGTCGAGGCGAACAAGCTGCCAACACGGGTGACGGCCACCACCGAGCGCCGCGAGGCGATCTCCGGCGCGCGCTACGTTATCAGCTGCGTGCGCGTCGGCGGGCTGGAAGCCTATGCCGAAGACATTCGCATTCCCCTGAAATACGGTATCGACCAATGCGTCGGCGATACGATCTGCGCCGGCGGCATTCTCTACGGTCAGCGCAACATTCCGGTCATTCTTGATTTCTGCAAGGATATCCGAGAAGTCGCCGAGCCCGGCGCGAAGTTCCTGAACTATGCCAACCCGATGGCGATGAACACCTGGGCGGCGATCGAATACGGCAAGGTCGATACGATTGGCCTCTGCCACGGCGTCCAGCATGGTGCCGAACAGATCGCCGAGGTTCTCGGCGCCAAGAACAAGGCGGAGCTCGACTATATCTGCTCGGGCATCAATCATCAGACCTGGTTCACCGATCTCCGCCTGAATGGCCGCAAGATCGGCAAGGATGAGCTGATCGCCGCTTTCGAGGCGCATCCGGTCTTCTCGCAGCAAGAGAAGCTGCGTATCGATGTGCTGAAGCGCTTCGGCGTCTATTCCACCGAAAGCAATGGCCATCTCTCGGAATATCTGCCCTGGTATCGCAAGCGGCCGGACGAGATCAACAAGTGGATCGACATGTCCGACTGGATCCATGGCGAGACGGGCGGCTATCTCCGCCATTCCACCGAGACCCGCAACTGGTTCGAGACGGAGTTCCAGCAGATCCTCGACAGCGCCTCGCAGCCCATCGATGCTAACAGGCGCTCGAACGAACATGCGAGCCATATTCTCGAGGCATTGGAAACCAATCGCGTCTATCGCGGTCATTTCAACGTCAAGAACAACGGCGTCATCACCAATCTGCCGGCTGACGCCATTATCGAATCGCCCGGCTTCGTCGATCGCTTCGGCATCAACATGGTGGCGGGCATCACGCTGCCGGAAGCCTGTGCCGCCACCTGCATTTCCTCGATCAACGTCCAGCGCATGTCGGTCCATGCCGCCGTCAGCGGCGACCTCGACCTGCTGAAGCTCGCGGTTCTGCATGATCCGCTGGTCGGTGCCATCTCGACCCCGGAAGAAGTTTGGCAGATGGTTGACGAAATGGTCGTCGCGCAAGCACGCTGGCTGCCGCAATATGCGCATGCCGTCGAGGGCGCCAAGGATCGCCTGTCGCGGGCTAAGGTGAAAACCCGTGACTGGAAGGGCGCGGCCAGCCGCAACGTCCGCTCGATCGAGGAATTGAGAGTGGAGAAGGCGGCGATGAAGCAGGCCGGCTAACGGATTGACGTTCGGGACATATTGGCTGCGGCGGGGCTGTCAGGAGGACAGACCCCGCCGCATCCGGCCAATGGTTTCCTGCTCGATGGAGGAATGCGGTGCTCCCACGGGGATGCTCGCGATAAGGGGAGAGAGAAAACGATGAGACATTTTCGACCGATCAGCATTCTAGCGGCGCTGACGATTGCCACATCGGCAATCGCCATGAGCGCCCACGCATCCGAACCGACCGTGCCGCCGGTTCCACCGGTCTTTCCGGCTGAAGGCAAGATCAAATATGTGGCGCGCGACTCCATTCTGGAGTTCAAGGCGCTGCCGGAATATCACGAGCCCGCCTGGGTTACTGACAACTTCGTCAAGACCGGTAAGTTGCCGCCGGTCAAGGATCGCCTGCCGAAGGAGCCGCTCGTCTACAAGACCGGCAACATGCCCGATGGTATCGGCGTTTATGGCGATACGCTTCGCCACGTCATCGGTGGCCGGCCTGAAGGCTGGAACTATGGCGCTGGCCAGACACAAGGCTGGGGCGGCATCGATATCGCCCTGTCCGAGTGCCTGACGCGCACAGCACCGCTGTTCCAGGTCGAGGCCAAGGATACCGAGCCGCTACCGAACCTTGCCAAGGGATGGGAATGGTCGGCGGATGGCCACAAGCTTACCATGCATTTGATCGAAGGCGCGAAATGGTCCGACGGCGTGCCATTCAATGCCGATGACATCATGTTCTACTGGGACGACGAAGTCATCGATCCGAACGTCTCGCCGCTTGGCGGTGGTGCGTCGCCCGAAGCTTTCGGCGAAGGGACGTCGCTGAAGAAGATCGACGACTATACGGTCGAGTGGACCTTCAAGGACGCCTTCCCGAAGCAATATCTCTATACGATGGCCTATCCCAATTTCTGCCCGGGCCCGTCGCACATCCTGAAGCCGCAGCATCCGAAATATTCGAAGAACACTTACGACCAGTTCAAGAACGCTTTCCCGCCGGAATTCATGAACATACCCGTCATGGGCGCTTGGGTGCCCGTCGAGTATCGTTCCGATGACATTATCGTTCTGCGCCGCAACCCCTATTATTGGAAGGTCGACGAGAAGGGCAATCAGCTCCCTTATCTCAATGAACTGGACTACAAGCTCTCGACCTGGGCTGACCGCGACGTGCAGGCCGTTGCCGGCTCCGGCGACCTTTCCAACCTGGAGCAGCCGGAAAACTTCGTCGCCTCGCTGAAGCGCGCCGCCCAGCCGGACGCCCCCGCTCGTCTCGCCTTCGGACCGCGCCTCATCGGCTATAACCTGCAGATGAACTTCTCCGCCAACGGCTGGGGCACTCCGGACGCACGCAGCCAGGCTGTCCGCGAGTTGAACCGCAACGAGGATTTCCGCAAGGCCGTGACCATGGCGCTCGACCGCAAGGCGATCGGCGACTCGCTGGTCAAGGGTCCGTTTACGGCGATCTATCCGGGCGGCCTGTCCTCGGGCACCAGCTTCTACGATCGCGCCTCCACCGTCTATTATCCTTTCGACCTCGCCGGTGCGAAGGCAGAACTTGCCAAGGCCGGTCTCAAGGACACGGACGGTGATGGCTTTGTCAACTTCCCGGCAGGCGTCGCCGGTGGCAAGAATGTCGAGATCGTGCTTCTCGTCAGCAACGACTACACCACGGACAAGAGCCTTGCCGAAGGTCTCGTCAGCCAGATGGAGAAGCTCGGGCTTCGGGTAATCATCAACGCACTCGATGGGCCGAAGCGCGATGATGCCAATTATGGTGGCCGCTTCGATTGGATGGTCCGGCGCAACAGCACGGAGCTGGCCTCGGTGGTACAGAACACAGAGCAGCTTGCTCCAGTCGGTCCGCGTACCAGTTGGAACCACCGTGCGCCGGAAAGCGGCGAAGTGGACCTGATGCCCTTTGAGAAGGAAATGGTCGACGTCGTCAACAAGTTCACCGCTTCGAAGGATAGCAACGAGCGTGTGGCCCTGATGAAGCAGTACCAGAAGCTCTCGACCGGGCACCTCTACAACATCGGCCTGACGGAGTATCCCGGCGCGCTGATCATCAACAAGCGCTTCTCGAACGTTCCCCCGGGCACGCCGATCTTCATGTTCAACTGGGCAGAAGACTCCATCATCCGTGAACGCATGTGGGTCGCGGCCGACAAGCAGGGGAAATACGAGCTGTTCCCTGAACAACTGCCGGGCACACCTGGCAGCGCCGGTCCGGTCAAATGATCATGGCGATCGGCCGATAGGCCGGCTGTCTGACAGACGTCAAGAAGTCCGGCTGCATCGCGGTGCAGCCGGACAAAGTTGAACCCAGCCGGTCCGTGCTATCCCCCAGAGGGAAAGCAGACCACCGGCGGCAATAAGAGAGCGAACCGTTCCATGTTGCGATTCCTGCTCATGCGCATAGCCTCAGCCATACCGGTGCTCATGATCCTGAGCGTGGTGACTTTCGCCATCATCCAGGCACCGCCCGGCGACTATGCCGATTATATCCGCTCGCAGCTGATGAACCAGGGCGGCGCCTCCTTTGCCCAGGCCGACGCGCAGGCACAGGTTTACCGCCAGGAGCATGGGCTCGATAAGCCGATGGTCGTGCAATATTTCAACTGGATCGGCGGTATCGTTACCAGGGGCGATTTCGGTTACAGCATGTTCTACAACAAGCCGGTCGCCGATGTCGTCGGTGAACGTCTGCCGCGGACTTTGCTGCTTGCCCTTGTTTGCCATATCCTGGCGTCCATCCTCGGCATCGGCTTCGGCATATGGGCGGCGACGCGGCAATATAGCTGGATCGATAGCCTGCTCTCCGGCATCTCCTTTCTCGGCATGACGGTGCCGCGCTTCCTGATGGCGCTGATCATCGTTTATATCCTCGTCTTCCAGCTCAACGTCTCGGAGATCGGCAGCTTCTATTCGCCGCAATATGGCGGCGCGCCGTGGTCCTGGGCCAAGTTCGTCGATCTCATGAAGCATGTCTGGCCGGTCGTGGCGATCGCTACCTTCGGCGGGCTCGCCTATAATATGCGCGTCATGCGCGGCAATCTGCTCGACACGCTGAATGCGCAATATGTCGAAACCGCCCGTGCCAAGGGCCTGTCTGGCGGCGCCGTCGTCATGCGGCACGCCGTGCCGAATGCGCTCCATCCGCTCGTCATGTATCAAGGCGTCGTGCTGCCTTACATGCTGACCGGCGAGATCGAGACCGCCATCATCTTCGCGCTGCCGACAGTAGGGCCTGCGATCGTCGGCTCAATGGCGGTCGGCGATGTCTATGTCACCGCCACCTTCATGCTGGTGCTGTCGGCGACGCTGATCGTCGGCAATATCATTGCGGATGTATTGCTTGCCCTGCTTGATCCCCGCGTGCGCCAACAGGGAGGGATCAACTGATGCTCGCCGTCAACGCATCTCCGTCACCGCTTGAAGAAAAAGTAACGTTGAAAGGCGGCAATGAGAGCTACATCGCGCTCGTCTGGCGTCGCTTGAAGCGTTCCTGGACCGGTATGAGCGGCTTGATCCTCGTCGTTCTGCTGCTCCTGATGGCGCTCTTCGCCGAGTTCGTTTCACCCGACGATCCCAAGGCGACCGATACCGGCTTCGCGCCGCCGCAGGTGATCAGCTTTCACGACAAGGACGGCAATTTCGTCTTTCAGCCGCGCGTCTATGCGCTGGCGGAGAGCGATGAGCTTGATCCCGTCACCTTCCAGCCGGTGGTCGGGCCGGACTACAACAATCCTCGTCTGCTCGGCTTCTTCGTCAAAGGAGCCCCCTACAAGCTCTTCGGCCTGATCCCGGGTGACAGACATCTCTTCGGCTCGACCGATGGCCAGCCGGTGCATTTCCTTGGCACCGACAAGTTCGGACGCGACGTTCTCTCTCGTGCTATCTACGGCTCGCGCATCTCTCTGATGATCGCCTTGACCGTCGTCTTCATCGTCACTGTCGTCGGCACGACGGTCGGGATGGTGTCGGGATATTTCGGCGGCACCCTTGATACCTGGATCCAGCGTTTCGTCGAGCTGGTGCTCGCCTTTCCGCAATTGCCACTCTATCTGGCGCTGACCTCGCTGATCCCGGTGACGGCACCGACCAATGTCTTCCTCGCCTTCGTCGTTGTCGTCATGTCGGCGCTCGGCTGGGCGCAGATGTCGCGCGAGGTGCGCGGCAAGACTTTGGCTTTGGCGAGGATCGAATACGTCCGTGCCGCCATGGCGGTCGGGGCGACCGACCGGCGCATCATCCTGCAGCACATTTTTCCGAATGTGATGAGCCACGTCATCGTCGCGGTGACGCTGGCAATCCCGAGCGTGGTGCTGCTGGAATCTTTCCTCGGTTTCCTTGGTTTCGCGGTCAAGCCGCCGCTGATCTCCTGGGGGCTGATGTTGCAGGACACCTCCACCTATTCGGTCATTGGCTCCTATCCCTGGATCCTCTCGCCCGTCGCCTTCGTGCTCATCACCGTCTTTGCGTTCAATGCGCTCGGCGATGGTCTGCGCGATGCGATCGATCCCTATTGAGAGGAAACGAACCATGACCCTCACGCTCGTCAACCCTTTTGCCCCCGACACCAGGCTCGACTCCGCCGGCAAGACAGTGCCGCCCGTAATCGACGCCCGTAACGTCGCGGTCAAATTCAAGGTCGAGGACGGCATCGTCGATGCCGTCAAGGATATCTCCTTCCAGCTCTATCGTGGTGAAACCATCGCCATCGTCGGAGAATCCGGCTCGGGAAAATCGGTGACGGCTCGCACGATCATGGGGCTGCTCACCAAGCGCGCCGTGGTCTCGGAGAAATCCACCGTCAATTATGACGGCAAGAACGTCCTGAAATTTTCCGAACGCGCCCGCCGCCAATTGCGTGGTGACCGCATCTCGATGATATTCCAGGAGCCGATGAGTTCGCTCAACCCGATCTATACGATCGGTGGTCAGATCATCGAAGCGATCCGTGTCCACCGCAAGGTTAGCCGGCGCGAGGCGGAGAAACGGGCGCTAGACCTGCTCAAGCAGGTGCAGATCCCCGATCCGGAGGCGCGGCTGAAGCAATATCCGCACCAGCTTTCCGGCGGCCAGCGTCAGCGCGTGATGATCGCGATGGCGCTCGCCAATGATCCGGACGTGCTGATCGCCGATGAGCCGACAACCGCACTCGACGTAACCGTGCAAGCACAGATCCTCAATCTGATCCGCAACCTGCAAACGCAGCTCGGCATGGCGGTGATCCTAATCACTCACGATCTGACGGTCGTCCGGCAGTTCTCCGACTATGTCTATGTCATGCAGCATGGCGAGATGCGCGAGCATAATACGACGGAGGAGCTCTTCGCCCATCCGCAGCATCCCTATACGCAGCATCTGCTCGCTTCCGAGCCGCGGGGGCAGGCGAAGCCTCTGCCGCCGGGCTGCGGCACCATCCTCGAAGGTAAATCCGTCAAGGTCGCCTTCATGCTGCGCCACGGCGGCCTGTTCAAGCCCGACCTGCGCGAGCTTGTCGCCGTCGGTGGTCTGAGCCTGGAGCTTCGCCGCCATGAAACGCTTGGCCTTGTCGGCGAATCCGGTTCTGGAAAGACCACATTCGGACAAGCGCTGCTGCGGTTGATCGATGCCGATAGTGGCGAGATCTATTTCGATGGTCAGGCGATCCAGGGCCATTCGCGTGCCGAGATGCGGCCGTTGCGCTCGCGCATGCAGGTCGTCTTTCAGGACCCTTTCTCTTCGCTCAACCCGCGCATGACCATCGGTCAGATCATTTCCGAGGGGCTGGTGGTCAATAATATCGGCGCCAACAAGGCCGAACGGCTGGAGCGGGTGAAAGAGGCACTGGTGAGCGCCGGCATGCCTGCGAACATCCTGTCGCGCTTCCCGCATGAATTTTCTGGTGGCCAGCGCCAGCGTATCGCCATTGCGCGGGCCATAGCGCTCGAGCCGGAGTTCATTCTGCTCGACGAGCCGACCTCGGCACTCGACCTCTCCGTCCAGGCACAGATCATCGACCTTCTGCGCAAGCTGCAGGATGAGCGGGGCCTGAGCTACCTATTCATCTCGCACGACCTCAAGGTTGTCCGCGCCCTTTGCCATCGCGTCATCGTCATGCAGCATGGCAAGATCGTGGAAGAGGGGCCGGTCGAAGACGTTCTTTCCCATCCCAAGACCGCTTACACCGAACGCCTTGTTAAGGCGGCGTTCGAGGTAGCTTCCTAGCATTCAGGAGATTTTACATGACAGGCAATCCCAAGATCACCTTTATCGGCGCCGGTTCGACCGTCTTCATGAAGAATATCATCGGCGACGTTTTGCAGCGGCCGGCACTTTCGGGCGCAAGATTCGCGCTGATGGATTTGAACCCGCAGCGGCTGGAAGAAAGCGCTATCGTCGTGCGCAAGCTTGCCTCGACGCTTGGCGCATCGGCCACGGTTGAGACCTTCACCGATCAGCGCAAGGCGCTGGACGGCGCTCATTTCGTCGTCGTCGCCTTCCAGATCGGCGGCTATGAGCCCTGCACGGTGACCGATTTCGAAGTGCCGAAGAAATACGGCCTACGCCAGACGATTGCCGACACGCTCGGCGTTGGCGGTATCATGCGCGGTCTGCGCACCGTGCCGCATCTCTGGAAGATCTGCGAGGACATGCTCGCCGTCTGCCCCGAGGCGGTGATACTGCAATATGTCAACCCGATGGCGATCAACACCTGGGCGATCGCTGAGAAATACCCGACCATCAAGCAGGTTGGCCTCTGCCACTCAGTACAGGGCACGGCGATGGAACTGGCCCACGATCTCGACATTCCCTATGAGGAAATTCGCTATCGCTCGGCCGGTATCAACCATATGGCCTTCTACCTGAAATTCGAGCATCGCCAGCCGGATGGGTCCTACCGCGATCTCTATCCCGATCTCGTGCGTGGCTATCGCGAGGGACGCGCGCCGAAGCCCGGCTGGAATCCGCGCTGCCCGAACAAGGTGCGCTATGAGATGCTGACGCGGCTTGGCTATTTCGTCACCGAGAGCTCGGAGCATTTCGCAGAATACACGCCCTATTTCATCAAGGAAGGCCGTGAGGACCTGATCGAGAAGTTCGGCATTCCGCTCGACGAATATCCGAAGCGTTGCATCGAGCAGATCGCCCGCTGGAAGAGCCAGGCTGACGAGTATCGCAACGCCGACAAGATTGAGGTCACGCAATCAAAGGAATACGCCTCCTCGATCATCAACTCGGTCTGGACCGGCGAGCCCTCGGTGATCTATGGCAACGTCCGCAACAATGGCTGCATCACCTCGCTGCCCTATAATTGCGCCGCCGAGGTTCCCTGCCTGGTCGATGCCTCCGGTATCCAGCCGACATTCATCGGCGATCTGCCGCCGCAGCTGACCGCTTTGATGCGTACCAACATTAATGTGCAGGAATTGACGGTTCAGGCCTTGATGACTGAGAACCGTGAGCACATTTACCACGCGGCAATGATGGACCCGCATACCGCCGCCGAACTCGATCTCGACCAGATCTGGTCGCTCACCGACGATCTCCTGGCTGCGCACGGCGACTGGTTGCCGGAATGGGCGCGCGGCGCCCGCAAGGTTCAGGCCGCCTGAAACCACTCTCTCCCGGTTTTTGCGGCCGGAAGGGCCCCGCAGCATCGCTGCGGGGCCTTGCCTTTTTAGCCTTTGCGAAGAAGATGAAAATCCAAAAGCCTCTATTTTCCAAGCCACTATCGAATGGAAAAGCCGATCGGACTGCGCTAGAAACGGAGCGGAGTTTGGGAGAGATCAAAGACATGACCAATTCAGACATTTTCAGCGCCGGTACCTTTGTCGGGCGCGTTTGGCGACCCGATTTGAAGGGACCGGCCGTTGTCGTCGTCCGTGACGGTGCACTTTACGACATTACCTCAAGGGACGCGCCGACCATGCGCGACCTGTTGGAAAAGGACGACCCAGTCAGCTTTGTCCGCGCGCAAAAGGGTGAGGCCGTCGCCAGGCTTGATGACCTGCTCGCAGCTAAGGCTGATGCATCAGCTATCCATCTCCTCGCTCCTATCGACCTGCAGGCGATCAAGGCCTGCGGCGTCACCTTCGCCCGCTCGATGCTTGAACGTGTCATCGAGGAGCGTGCCGCCGGCAATCCGGATCTGGCGGAATCGATCCGCGGTAAGGTCACGGCGCTCATCGGCGACAGCCTGCGCAACCTGAAGGCCGGTTCGCCGGAAGCGGCCAAGGTCAAGGCGGCGCTGATCGAAGAGGGTGTCTGGTCGCAATATCTCGAAGTCGGCATCGGCCCGGATGCCGAAGTCTTCTCTAAGTCGCAGGTTATGTCCTCGATGGGGCCGGGCGCCGATGTCGGCCTGCATCCGATTTCGAAGTGGAACAATCCCGAGCCAGAAATCGTGCTCGCTGTCGATAGCAAGGGCCGCGTCAGGGGCGCGACGCTCGGCAATGACGTCAACCTGCGCGATGTCGAAGGACGCTCGGCGCTGCTGCTTGGCAAGGCGAAAGACAATAACGCCTCCTGCTCGATCGGTCCCTTCATTCGCCTGTTCGACGAAACCTATACGCTCGATGACGTGCGCAACGCCGATCTCGACCTCAAGGTGGAAGGCGAAGACGGCTATGTCCTGCACGGCCGTTCGTCGATGAAGGAGATTAGCCGCGATCCGCTCGAGCTGGTCTCTCAGACCATCGGCCGCCATCATCAATATCCTGATGGCTTCATGCTGTTCATGGGGACCCTTTTCGCCCCGGTGGAGGACCGTGATACGCCGGGCCAAGGCTTCACCCACAAGATCGGCGACATCGTCACCATCTCCAACGACAGACTCGGTTTCTTGAGGAACCGCGTGCTTCTATCGACGGAATGCGCGCCCTGGACTTTCGGTGTCTCGCATCTGATGCGCAATCTGGCAGGGCGCGGGCTGATTTGACGGGGATATAAAGAGGGATTTCGCGGGCGAATTTTTCGTCCGTTGACCGCTTTGTTCTATCGAATGCGCTATGGGCGGCAAGATCGGCCATAGCAGTCTCACTGCATCACAGGCACTCCGGCTTCCGCCGCTGCCTTGATCAGCGCCTCGCGCGCTGCGTCCGGGTGGACGACGCCCATCATCGCGTCGAGGCATACCCGTATTGCTGACAGATACTCTTCGCCGTCTTCAATTGGCCAATGTTCCAGCAACGTCTCGGTGGCAGCCTGTACCGAATTGACGCGCCGATATTCTCCGGTGCCCTCCATCACCAATGTCACGGCAGGGAAAAGCCGCAAAGTGTCTCGTTTCAAAACGCATTACCTCCAAAGCACACATACTTTGATAACCTTGCAAGATGCATTCCGGATAGAACGTCGAGATCATCAAATCATACCGGGGCCTGCAGCATCGGCGGAGAGATAGGCTACTGAACGGCGCAATCGGCTGCGAAATGCGCCCTTCGTTGCTGGGGTCTTTACGGACGCCGATAGGATCGACTACCGGGGTGCTGCTCCAGCTCGCGCAGTCACGATCCAGACGGAAGCCAAAAGCTCTACCTTGGAAGGGTCTCCCAGTGCGGCCAGGGTCTTCCGCAAGAGAGGTTCGGCAGTTGTCCGAAGAGCGGGATTTTCACGAACGATTTTTCCGAGCGGCCCCACTTTCAGAAGCACCCTCGTCATCGCGTCCAGATCTCCGCTGGACACCTTCTCATCGTGCGATTGGATGATGATCTCTCCGAACCCGGCAGCCTCAAGGGTGCGGCGGATATATTCGGGGTCGGCAAAGCTGAAGGGACGCTCATCGACAGGCGACTGCAACCCCGCCGCTGAGAGCGGGAGATGATCCAATTCATTGTGCTTGAGGGAGCGCCAGCAAGTAAATGCCAGCACTCCTGATGGCCTGAGAACTCGACGGAAATTGGCAAAGGCGGCGACCGGATCGTTGAAGCTCATGACGCCGAATCGAGAGAATACGGCATCCGCACTCTCTGACAGTAAATCCAGAGACTGAGCGTCTGCCTGGATCAACCTCACCTGGCTAAGCGGCCCGGTTCTTTGCCTGGCGATTTCCAGGAGCAAAGGCGCCACGTCCACCCCGATCACCTGGCCTTCCGTTCCAACACGCTCTGCGAGTTGGAGAAGCGTCTGTCCGGTGCCGCATCCTATATCGAGAACGACGTCTCCCGCACTCGGATCCAGCATTTCGATGGCTCGCAGTCCCAAGGGACAAAGCTGGAGGTCAATGAGCTCATACACCTCGGCCCACGCCTTTGCGTGGAGGAGACTCGGAGACAAAACATCGACTGAGTCTTGATCGGGCATTGGAGATCCATGGCAGGCGCGAAGAGCCACGTCCCATAGAGCCGGTATGGGACGTGCAGCATAGATCCGTTCTTCGCATAAGGATTTAACGCAACCTCAAACGGCGAGGGGAGAATTTAATCTCAATGGGTCGACATCGATTGCGGTTGCTGCTGACGGCTGCGGGCGGCGGTGAGTTCGGAGGTGGTGTGATTGAGGCGGTCGGCGAGGACACGCATGATTTCGACGGCCATTTCGGGAAAATCGCTGAGCAACTTCAGGAAGTGTTCCTTGCTGATCTTCAGCGCTTCCAGCCGCGAGGTCGCCTTGACGGTAGCTGTGCGGGAGACGTCGCAGAGAATTGCAATCTCGCCGACGATGGAGTTGATGTCGACTTCGGCGACCTTGATCTCGCCAGAAGGGCTGTCGACAAGAATATCAGCAGTTCCTGAAAGAACAACATAGGCGGCGTCGCCCTGATCGCCCTGATGAAACAACGCCTGGCCGGCATTGTAGCTGACGCGATCCGAGGTAAATGCCAACAACTTCAATTTCGCGGGTGCGATGCGCGCGAAAATCGGCACCCGTTTCAGCATTTCAACTTCGTCCTTCAGAAGCATGAGCTTCAAATCCCCAGTTTCAGGCCCCAGATATCCCCGCGCAATAGGATATTACGATAACAGTTCTTTGAACATCCCGTTTTTTTCTAAAAGATCGGTCGTTGTACCGCTTTCAACCAGGCTGCCATGGTTGAAAACCAGAACGCGATCGAACAACTCGGCAAAACTCGGATTGGTCAGTACCCAGATGAGCGCCGGCTTATCTGCTCTATTGTCGAATTCGCTCAGGATGGCCCGCAGGATCTGATCCTGAACGCGGTGGTCGAGCGCGGGCAGCGGGCGATTGCAGATGAGGTAATCTGCTTGCTTTAGCAAACTGCGGCCAAGATTGAGCTTTTGCCGCTGCACGTTGGTCAGCCGCTTGCCGCCGGACCCGACGTCGAAATCCAGCCCGATCGACAACACACTGTCCTGCATACCAAGCCGTTCGAACACGTCATACATGATGGAGTGAATACGCTCGGGAGCATTCGCCTGCTGGTGCGCGATCCTGCCGAACAGCACGTTGTCCATCAATGTTGCCGAGGCGGTAAAGCGCTCTGGATCGTAGCGCTCGATTCCCTCGGCGAGATCGGCGGGGATATGCTCGTAGAACTTGGCGCGCGTCCCCACGATCTTTTCCATCAGCGTCTGGGTCAGCAGACCGAAGCGGTGGCGAGGCTCGATATAAGAGAAGCTGAGGCGGATGATCGCTGTCCGTTCGTCTGACGACGCGGCCGAGAAACCCTTGCCGTTCAATTTTTGCAGCAGTGCCTCGTAGGTCGGAATATCTTCCGGCGTCATGAAGGTAAGCTGCTGGAAGAAGGGGTGGTCCGGCGGCAGATCGGTAAAGAGTTCGACAGCGTTCTCGGCAATTTCCAGTCCCATGTCGTAGAGGTCGGTATTGAGGCCGGTCTCGGTGAACAGTTGTTGGAAATAGGGGTGTGCGGCAAGCTTCCGGTTGGTCATCTGCGGACGCTTCAGCGTGCCGAATAGCAGGTTTTCGCCGACTGTTGCCTGCGGATTATAGGCATCAAACTCAAACGGCACGACAAGCCCTTCGAGACTCTCCTCCTTCAGCCCGAGCCGCAGCGCCTGGCGAAGCTCGACGATGCGTGAGGCGAGATCCTCATGCGCCTCCGTATCGACGGTCGAGCGCAGCGCCATGTCGAGAATGTCCTGGGACATGGCCACGATATCGAGAACGGGACGAATGGCAGCGTAAATATCGTTCGGGCCGGTGGCGCCGGCAGCGGCATAGTCCACCCAGTCGCTGTTAAGATCCATTTCCGGATTGCCGGCGCGACGTGCCTCGATCATCTGCCATTTGAGCTTGTTGGCTGCCTTCTCGTCATAAGCCACTGTGGTCAATGGTGCGTGCTTCAGGCCATAGAGGAGATTGCTGCGCAGTGTGCCGTGGAAGAAGAATGTATCCGAGGAGGCATAGGCGATGCGCCGCCCCGTCAGCGATTCCGGCAGTTCCAGCAGGTCGTTACCATCAATGGTGATACGGCCGGTATCCGGCCAGATCAGCCGGCCCAACGCTTCGGCAAGATATTCGCCCCCAGCACCGCTTTCGCCGACAATCGCCAGCGTTTCGCCGGGGTTGATCTCGACGGAGACGTGATCCAGCACGCGGGCGCCGCTATCATCGACGACGGTGAGGTTGGTGGCGACCAGCGGATGGGTAATGCGGCCGGCGGGGGCGAGCGAGACAAGCTGGGTCTTCGGATCGATCATGCCGTCGACGCTGAACTGTTCGACCACCTGATTGTATTTGACCTGAACATCCTGGCGCGACTGATCCCAGTCGATGAGCTCCTTCAGCGGCCCCGGCAGGTCCTTGTAAGCGTTGATGACGGCAACGAGCTGGCCGATATCGAGCCGCCCCTGCAGGGCCAGAAACCCGCCGATCGAATAAAACAGGAAGGGGGTCACCTGGGCGAGGAAGTTGTTGATGAATTTCACCATGAACTTCCACTGATAGAGATCGTAGCGGATCGAGAAGATCAGCCCGAGACGAGCCGCGATGTCGGCACGCTCCAGGTTGGAGGTGTCGTTGGCATGGATCGTGCCGATACCCTCGACGATCTCGCCGACGCGGCCGGACAATTCGCGCGCCGTCAATTGCCGTTGGCGGCCAAGCTCGAGCAGCCGCTTGCGCATGCGCGGAATGACGATCGCCTGCACCGCGACGATGGCGGCGGCGATCATGCCCAGCCAGAAATTCTGCATGATGATGAAGATGAGCGCTGTGAGCGCCTGGCCGCCGAGCAAAGCCGGCTGCACGAAAGCGTCGCCGGTGAAGCCGCCCATGGGCTCCACCTCGTCCTTGATCATGGTGGCGATCTCGGCCGGCTTCACCCGCTTGAAATGCGCCGGCGGGAAACGCAGCACGCGGTCGATCAGCTCGAAACGGATGCGGCGCAGCATGCGCTCGCCGAGACGACCCTTATAGGTGTTGATGTAGAGCTTGAAGAGGCCGTTGAGGACGACGAGCGCCAGGAACACCAGGCTGAGCGCGATCAGCATCCAAAAGCGTGTGAGGTGCAGGCCCTCAAATACTTCGACATGCCCGATCAGCGGCAGGTCGAAGGCAATATGCATAAAGGTCTGGGTGTCACCGGGATGTTCGAAACCCTTGCCTTGAATGGGCCCGTTGACGATCTGCTTCGGCAAATCGAAGGACAGAAAGTAAGGGATCATCGAAGCTGCGACGATCGTCAGGATCCAAATCTGCTCCAGTCGGGTATTCGACCAGATGTAACGCGCTAGGCTTTTTTCCATCGCTTATTGCATGCTTCCAAATTCAACAGTCTTCGCCGCGAATGCGGACGCCGATGTTGTAGAGGTGCGGGAGGATTTCATTGTGGATGCGCGGCCCCATATCGAAAACGGGACGCACCCGGTCTTTCGCCCAGGCTCCCCCGATTCATTTATTTCTATTTTATATCACAACATTGCGGAAAACGAGGGGGGCAAAAATGACGAGAAGGTGACAGACCGTCACTGTGATTTCAGGAGAAATCACGGATGATGGCTGCGGTCCGTTCGGCGCCGGAAAGGTCGATATCGGGGTTGGACGGCTTTGGCCGCGACAGGGCATTGTCGATGGCCCCGACGAGCAGATCCGTTGTCAGTCCCGCCTCCGGCAGGGCCAACGCCAGCCCGAGCTTTTCCAGCCGTTCGGCGCGGACGGACTGCTCCGTCTCGCCGCCGGCGGTAAAAGGAACCAGGATGGAGCGGCAACCGGTGACGAGGAGATCGCCGACCGTGTTGTAGCCCGCCTGCGAAATCGACAGTTCCGCGCCGCGCAGCAGAGACGGGAAATCCTTGCGAAAACGGACGACAGTGACATTGCCCGGCGCGTCCTTGGTCAAAGCGATAAAATCCTGCTCCGGCAGGTTCGGCCCGGTCACCAGCAGCCAACGGCGGTCGATCGCGGTTCGGCTTGCCGCTTCCAGGCAAGCGCGGATCAGGTCGCGCCCAACTGCGCCACCGCCGGCGGAAACCACGACGTCGAAGGTCTCGGTCGACTCTGGCGGCAAAGGCGGCGCGACAATGCCGGTATAGGTGATCTTGTCGGAAATGGCCGCTGTCAGCGGAAATGTCTCTTCCAGCCGCACGAAGCTCGGATCGCCATGGACGAGAACGCCGTCGAAATGATCCCGCAGCAGGTTTACCGTCTCCTCGTCACGTCCCGGCTTTTTCTGTTGCTGCAGGATATCGCGCACCGAACTGTAGAGTTTCGGCTTCGGATTGGCCGATGCGATGGCATCGAGCAGCGGCAACAGTTCGAAGCGCATTTGGCGCCGCCCGAACGGAAAGGCCTCGATGATGACGACATCGGGCGCAGCGGTGCGGAAGGCTTCCAGCAACCCATCGCGGCGGGCGGATAGGAATTCCTCGCCGACGGCATTTCCCGATTGATCGGCAAGGCCAGAGAACCCGGCGCTGCTGGCAACGACCGGCGGGAGAATGATGGAAATAACATCTGGGCCGGGGAAGCCGCTCACCGGCACGCCGCCGGTGACGACCGTCACCTCACAGCCGTCCTTTGCCATCGCGCTGGCGATGCGGCTAGCGCGGGCAAGATGGCCGATGCCGAGCAGATGCTGCACGTAAAAGAACACGCGTGGGGACGAGGTACGGGGGGCTGTCATGCCGATTTCCGCCATTGCTCTTCTTGTTGCCACTGCTCCTCGAACAGCCGCGTCAACTGCCGAATGCTGGAATGATGATCGAAATGCTCGCGGACACGCTTTTCGGCAGCGTCGCCGAGCCGGTGGCGTAGCGCCGGATCGCGGATCGCCCGTTCCAATGCCGCCGCCAGCGCTTGCGGGTCTTCCGGCGGCACGACGAAACCGTTTTCGCCGTCTGTCAGCAGTTCCGGCACGCCGGAAATATTGGTGGAAAGACAGGGGAGGCGCTGGCTGGATGCCTCGACCAGCACGTTCGGCAGGCCGTCGCGGTCGCCGTCGGCGGCCACGCGGCAGGCAAGCGCGAAGAGATCCGCCTGGCGGTAATGCGCCAGTACGTCTTCCTGCGCCAGTGCGCCTTTCCAGGTGATGCGATCGGCAATCCCGAGCGTGTCGGCAAGCGACTTCAGCTTCGTCAGGCCGTCGCCGCCGCCAATATGGGTAAAGCGCCAATGAAGGTCGGCGGGCAGCAGCGCCAGCGCCCTCAGGAGCACATCATAACCCTTTTTCTCCACGGCACGGCCGACGCTGAGGAGAAAGGCGGGATCGGAGGCCTGCGAGCCGTCGCGGTCGGAATGTTCGCCCGCAAAGCGGCCAAAGCGGTCGAGATCAAGGCCATGATAACTGAGATGCACATGGTCGGGCATCGACGTCAGTTCGCGCATGTGTTCATAACCGCTGCGGGTGCAGGTCACCGTCCAGCGGGCGCGTCCGAGCTTTTCCGATAGCTCCCAGTCCGGCGAGGTCCAGATATCCTTGGCATGCGCCGAACAGGTCCAGGGAATGCCGGTCATGATGCTGGCATAGGCCGTCACCGAGGCGGGTGTATGGATGAAATGCGCGTGCAGCCATTCGCCATTGTCGGGCCACTCATGCGCCAGCACCAGCGCCTGGCCAAAACGGCGAAAGCGGTTCGGCGTGATGTCCCGCTTGAGATCGGCCCAGAACTGTTTCAGCAACGGCTTGAAGCCGGGCTTCCGGATGCCGGCAAAGAAAGCACGCAGCACGCGCAGCGGCTCGTCGTGGAGATATTCCGGCAGGTAGACGACCCGCGCCTTGATCTCGTCATGGACGGGGTGACGCTTCTTGTCCGTCGGCCTGCGCATCGAAATCAATGTCAGGTCGAAGCCGGCCCTCTCGAGACCGAGCAGCTCCTGCGCGATGAAGGTCTCGGACAGGCGGGGATAGCCCTTGAGGACCACCAGGATCTTTTTGCGCATCGATGGGTTCCGATGCTTTATTCGGCGACGACGGACAGGGGAGGATACTGCTCGCGATCGTCGAACCATTCGCCGACGATGCGGGAGATATGCACCAGCCCTTCCAGCCGCATGATCTCGCTGCTCGCCGATGGCGGCGCGCGTGTCGGCAGGCGTTTCAGCGCGGCAGCGAGCTGCTTCGGATCCGCAGACTCCTCCGGCAGCAGCATGTCGACGAGACCGAGTTCGCTCGCACGCTGGGCGCGGATCAGCTGCTCCTCCCGTGGCTTTGTGCGCGGGATGATCAGCGCCGGCTTGTCGAAGGACAGGATTTCGCAATAGGTGTTGTAGCCACCCATGGCGACCACGCCTTTGGCGCCGGCGATCAGCTCCTCCATCTTGTTGTCGAACTCGATCACCTGCAGACAGGCAATCTTGCTTGCGCGCTTCAGAAGCTGAATGCGCTCCTTGGCGGGCATATAGGGGCCAAGCACGATCAGCGTCTTGTGTTGCAGCGTATGGTCTTGCTCGAAGGCGCTGACGACATCGTTGACGAGATCGGCGCCGTCGCCGCCGCCGCCGGTGGTGACGAGAAGATAGTCTTCATCCGGCACATGTTCTGATTTCGCGCCTTGCGTGGAGACGCTGCGCTGCAGAAATCCGACGAATTCCATTTTCCGGCGCACGCCTGGCGGCACGTCGAGACCGACCAGCGGGTCGTGAAAATCCGGCGGGCCGTAGACCCAGACGCGATCATAGAACTGATCGATCTTCTGGAGCACGTTGTTCTTCTTCCATTCGGCCTCGAGCAGATGGGGGGCATCCATGACGTCGCGCATGCCGAGCACGAGCGTCGTGCCGCGCGCCTTCAGATAGTGCAGGGTCTCCTCGACCTCGCCCTTCAGGCCCATCGGCTCCTTGTCGACGATGAAGATATCTGGCTGGAAGGTCTCCGCTGTGTGGCGGATGATCGACTGGCGCATCTTCAGCGTTTCCTGAAGATCGACATGGCTTGCCATCGACGTATACTCGCCGTCGCGCAGCTTGATCACGCTCGGCACCTTCACGAAATCCACTCGTGCTCGATAATCGAAAGCGCCGGCGATCGTCGCGCCGGAAATGATCAGGACCTTCAGTCCACGATAGTTCTCGACAAGCGCATGCGCGATGGTCCGGCACCGTCTGAGATGCCCCAGACCAAACGTGTCGTGGCTATACATGAGGATTCGAGCATCTTCTAAGCGCCGCTTCATGGGCAAAACCTCAGGACTGAAAGTCATTTTCGCGGGTTCTCTGCAAACGACGTCCGCGGCCGCTCTTCGAATTGCAATCCATTTTCGGGCCACGCTTTCCGCTATTTGTAGGGATCGGCCGCGTCGCGCAAGCCGTCTCCTAAAAAGTTGAACGCCAGAATGACCAAAATCACCGGCACCATCGGAAAAAGAAGCCAGGGATAAAACGCAATAACGCTGGCGCCGCGAGCTTCGGTCAGCAGAATACCCCAACTGGTGATCGGCGGGCGAAGGCCGAGGCCCAGAAAGCTCAGCGCGGTTTCGCCGAGAATCATGCTGGGGATCGAAATCGTCGCCGTCGCGATCAGATGCGACATGAATCCGGGCACGAGATGCCTGCCGATGACGCGGGGCGAGCTCGCACCCATCAACTGTGCAGCAAGAACATAGTCTTCTTCACGCAAAGACAAGAGCTTGGAGCGAACGGCTCGTGCAAGCCCCGTCCAATCGAGAATGCCGAGAATGATGGTGATGCCGAAGTAGATCAGGATGGGGCTCCAGCTCACCGGCATGATCGCTGCAAGCGCCATCCACAG
Source organism: Rhizobium lusitanum (assembly GCF_014189535.1). Classification (NCBI taxonomy): domain Bacteria; kingdom Pseudomonadati; phylum Pseudomonadota; class Alphaproteobacteria; order Hyphomicrobiales; family Rhizobiaceae; genus Martinezella; species Martinezella lusitana. The sequence goes on from NZ_CP050307.1 coordinate 489,071, forward strand.
CGGCAGGCTCGGCAGCGATTGCAGCACTTCGATAACGCGCTGGACCAGAAGATCGAAGATACCGCCATGATATCCGGCGAGGCCGCCGATGACGATCCCGAGCACGAAGCTGATGGCGATGCCGATCAATCCGATCGTCAGCGAGATGCGCGCGCCGTAGATGATCCGAGACAATACGTCGCGGCCCAGGCGGTCGGTGCCGAGCAGGTACATCTGGCCACCGACGGCGGGGCAGACCAGATGGATGTCCGAATCTACCATGCCCCAGAAGCGATAGGGATCGCCATGGCAGAGGAAGCGGATCGGCTGAACATCGGTGGAATTTTCGGTATAGACCCGCCGCAATGTGTCGAGATCGAGCGTCATCGTGCGGCCATAGACGAAGGGGCCGACGAACTTGCCCTGGTCGAAGAGATGGATCGCCTGTGGCGGCGAGTGGATATATTCGACATTCCGGGTGTGCAGCCCGTACGGCGCCAGAAACTCCGAAATCAGGATCGTGCCGTAGAGCAGGATCAGGAAGATGCCGGACGCGAGAGCGAGCTTGTGCCGCTTGAACTTCCACCACATCAGCCGCTTCTGCGAGGCCTGGTAATAACGCGCCTGACCGGCGGACATGGCTTCGAACTGATCCGGATCGAAGGCGGCGGTAGAGACGTAATGCTCCAATGGGGCGCCGGGGCGCGGCAGGGATGCGGTCACTTTGTGCTCCTGCCTTGCAAGCGGATACGTGGATCGAGGAAGCCGAGGGCGATATCGGAGATCAGTACGCCGATGACGTTCAGGAAGGCGAGGAACATCAGGAACGAGCCGGCGAGATACATGTCCTGGCTCTGTAACGCCTTGATCAGCATCGGCCCGGTCGTTTCCAGCGACAGTACGATGGCGGTGATTTCCGCGCCGGAAATGATCGACGGCAGGATGGAGCCGATGTCGGCGACGAAAAAGTTCAGCGCCATGCGCAGCGGATATTTCACCAGCGCTTTGAGGGGATGCAGCCCCTTGGCGCGAGCGGTGATGACATATTGCTTCTGCATCTCATCGAGCAGATTGGCGCGCAGGCGTCGGATCATGCCGGCCGTGCCCGCCGTGCCGACGATGATGACCGGAATCCATAGATGCGACAGGATCGAGCGCGCCTTTTCCCAGCTCATCGGCTGCGATAGGTATTTCTGATCCATCAGATGGCCGATCGAGACGCCGAACCAGACATTGGCGAAATACATCAGGATCAGCGCCAGCATGAAGTTCGGGATGGCGATGCCGAGCAGGCCGAAAAAGGTCAGGCCGTAATCGCCCCAACTATACTGATGAGTGGCGGAATAGATGCCGATGGGGAAGGCGATCAGCCAGGTCAGCAGGATCGTCGTCATCGAGACGAGGATCGTCAGCCATACTCTGTCGCCGACGACTTCGGACACCGGCAACTGATATTCAAAGGAATATCCATAATCGCCATGCAGCATTCCGGCGGCCCAATAGACATATTGCAGGGCCATGGGCTTATCGAGCCCGTATTCGTGGCGAAGGTCAGTGATTTCCTGCAGGTTGGCAGTCTCGCCCTGCGCGCGAAGTTCGGCGATCTGGCTTTCGAAGAAGTCGCCGGGCGGCAACTGGATGATGGTGAAGACCAGCATCGAAATGACGATCAGCGTCGGAACCATCACCACGATGCGCCAGAGGATATATTTAAGCATGTGCCTGATCCTCCTTCAGCCAAAAGGTATCGGGCATATAGATGCCGAGATAGCAGGTCGGATCGAAGCCATAGAGTGCCTTCTCGGGCACATTCTGCAGGCGTGACGAGTGCAGGATCGGCTGCATCGTGCCGTTGATCAGCCCGATGGAGAAGACTTGTTCGGAATAGATCGACAGCATCTTATGCCATATCTCGGCGCGCTCGAAGGAGGAGGCCGCTTTTCCCCATTCGCCGAGAAGCCTGACCAGTTCCGCCGCCTCCGGTACATCCGGCGCGACGCCCTGGGTTTGGCGGGAAAGATAGTACATGCCCCAAAGCGGCCATTGCATCTGATCGTCCATCGTCGGTGCAAGTTGGCCGGGGTTCATGTCCGCGGTCGCCACCCCATTGTCGAGGCCGTACCAGATCGACATCATGATGCGGCCGCCCATGGCGCGGCTGCGAAAGATGTCGCGTTGCGAGACGCGGGTGAAGAGTGCGATGCCGACCTTGCGCCAATGATCGGTGATCAATTCCAATACGTCGGTATCGAGCGTGCTTTCGCCGGGGGTCTCGACCGTAATTTCCGCGCGTCTGCCATCCGGCAGCAGGCGAATACCGTCCTCGTCGCGCTTGTCGAGGCCGGCGGCATCCAGCAGTGCATTGGCTTGAGCCGTATCGTGAGCAATCCATGCGGCGGCGTATTCCGGCTTGTAGAGCGGGCTTTCCGGCAGCACGGTGTCGGCGCTTTCGGTGCCCAGACCGTAGAAGACTGCCATGTTGATCTCGTGCCGATCGATTGCCAGCGACAGCGCCCGGCGCACGCGCACGTCGCGCAAGACGTCGCGCCAGACTGGATCGGCACTGTTGAGGTTCGGCAGCAAAGCGACGCGTGAACCGCGCGTCGATTTCCAGAGATTGACCTTCACCGGATAGTGCTTCTCAGCGTCCTTTAGGAGGGTGTAGTCGTTGAAGTCGAGGCCTGTCGCCTGCAGGTCGCTTTCACCGGCGCCGGTTTTTGCCGTGATGATTGCTGCCGAGCTGATACTCAGAACAAAACGGTCGACATAGGGCAGCTGCCGGCCATTTTCGTCGACGCGGTGGAAATAGGGGTTGCGCTCGAAAACGAATTGTTCGGCCGGCGGCGCGGTCGTGTTGCGCCAGGGATCGAGCACGGGCAGCTTGGGGTTCTCCGGCCTATAGGCACGGCCCTTCTTGATGTGCATATCCTGCCATTTGCGCACACGGGCTTCCTGCATCAGCGCAGCAAGCCGGATACTGTCCTGATATTTCTTATGAAACTGCTTCAGATAATGGCCGGGGCCGGAGATCACCAACGGCTGGGGCGCGGCCAGGCTCGGCAGGAAATCCGGATTGGGCTGATCCCAGGAATAGCGCACCGTCAGCTCGTCCAGCACTTCGAAACGTGGCAGGCTGCCATGCGGGCGCAGCTCCAGTGCGCCGCCACCCGGCGTCAGTTCCTTGTTGAGGATGACGTCTTCCCACCAATAGCGGAAATCATCCGAGGTGAAGGGGTGGCCGTCCGACCACTTATGCCCCTTGCGCAGCTTGAAGGTGAAAACGCAATCATTGAGCGCGGAGTAGGATTCGAGAATATCGGGCTGCAGCGTCAAGGTTCGATCATAGCCGACAAGGCGGGCATAGCCATAGATCGTCATGAATCGGATATCGTTCTGGCTGCCGATGATCGTGCGAACCGTGCCGCCATAATGGCCGGGTGCATGGCCCAGGGCCTTGATGTTGACGACACGTGGAAATTTCGGCAGGCGCTTGACGAGCGGCGGCATCTGGCCGGAGCGGAGCCAATCCGCCAGGTAATCCGGTTCGTTGTCGACCTCCGCCGCCATAGCAGGCAGCGGCAGGACGCTGGAGGCCATCAGGCCAAGGAAGGTTCGACGGCTTACCACGCGCGCAATTCCTGAACATCGGCGCCGCGGCGAGCGCGCACGAAATGACCGCCGCCAAGATCGGCATAGGCGAGATCCCCGCCGTCTTCTTCCGCAAAATGCGGCCCCCAATTCTGCTTGGCGGCCGGACCTTCGCTGTTCAGCGCCGAGAAATCAAGCGGCCGATCAAGGTCGGGGAAGGGGACGGCGGCCAGCAGCGAGCGGGTATAGGGATGGACCGGATCGCGAAGGATGATCTCGCGCGGAGCGATCTCGACGATGCGGCCGCGCGCCATGACGGCGATACGGTCCGCCATGTAGTCGACGACGGCGAGGTTGTGCGAAATAAAGAGGTAGGTAAGGCCAAGCTCTTTCTGCAAATCCTTGAGAAGATTGAGGATTTGTGCTTGTACCGAGACATCGAGCGCCGAGACGGGCTCGTCGAGGATCAAGAGCTTCGGCCCGAGAGCAAGAGCGCGGGCAATGCCGATGCGCTGGCGCTGGCCGCCGGAAAAGCTGTGAGGGTAGCGGCTCAGATAGTGCTGATCGAGCCCGATCGCCTGCATCAGCCCCTTGACCTTTTCCGTGCGCTCGGCGCTGTCGCCGTGCCGGTGGATTTCCAGTGGCTCGCTCAGGATGTTGCGGATCGTCATGCGCGGCGACAGGGAGGAAACCGGGTCCTGGAACACCATCTGGATCTTCGTGCGCAAATCCATGAGCGCGTCGCCCTTGACCGCCAGCACGTCGATCTTGCCGTCGCTGTCGTTGAAGCTCACCGAGCCGCTGTCGGCGCTGACGGCACGCATCAGGATCTTGCTGACTGTCGTCTTGCCGCAACCGCTTTCACCGACGAGCCCCAGACACTCGCCACGGCGGATATCGAAACTGACATCGTCGACCGCTCGAAACCTCGTTCCCTCCCGACGACCGAACAGGCCGCCTCCCTTGGACGTATAGGTCTTGACGAGGTTACGCACCGAAAGCAGTACTTCTGGCGCGGCCTTGCCGCCGGCATTGTCTTTGGCGATTTTCTTCTTGCCGGAGAAGGTGCCGAGATTGACCGGCACGTCGCGCAGCGATTTCAGCCGCTCGCCTGGTTTCATGTCGAAATGTGGCACCGCTGACATCAGCGCCTTTAGATAGCGATGCTGCGGCTGGCGGAAGATGGTCTCGACCGGCCCGGCCTCCATGATCTCGCCGTGATAGATCACCACGACTTCGTCGGCCATGTTGGCAACGACACCGAGATCATGGGTGATCAGCAGCATGGCCATGTTGAATTTCTGCTGCAGGCTGCGCAGCAAGCCGAGGATCTGCGCCTGGATGGTGACGTCGAGCGCCGTCGTCGGCTCGTCGGCGATCAACAGCGCCGGATTGCAGATCAGCGCCATCGCGATCATCGCGCGCTGACGCATGCCGCCCGACAGCTCGAACGGATACATGTCGAAGGTACGGTGTGGATTCTGAAAACCGACGAGACTGAGCATCTCCTCGGTCTGTTCGCGCTGCTCGGCCTTGCTGAGAGCAGGGTTGTGGATGCGCAGCGCCTCGCTGACCTGGTCGCCAACCGTATGCAGCGGCGACAGCGAGGTCATCGGCTCCTGAAAAATGTTGGCCATGCGCGCGCCGCGCATCTGGCGGATCGCGATGCCGTCACGCGGCAGTTGCAGAATGTCGGTGGTCTGACCGTCGAGCGGATCGGTAAACAGAATACGGCCGCTCGCCTGCGCGGGCGTCGGCAGGATGCCCATGATCGACTGGCTGATGATCGACTTGCCGGAACCGGACTCGCCGACCAGCGCCGTCACCTTGCCGGGGAGAACCCGCAAGTTGGCGTTTTTCACCACGCGCAACTTGTCCCCGTAAATCGAGAACGAGACGTCGAGGTTCTCGATACGCAATAAATCAGTCCCTGACGCCATGCCTGTGTAGTCCCAATTGCACGACCTTATACGGTCCCATTTGGCACACTAACGTAGGCCATAACGGGTGTCCAGTTGGTCAAAGCAGGACTTGAACAGTAAAAAAACTGTCATTTTTCCAATGATCTATCGGGAAATGCTTAACTAAGCATGCCTTATTATCATTGAATGAACTTTTCGACTTGCGGGCGGTTCTCGAACTTCTTGGCGTCCCGGTGCAGCAGAATAACCTGCTCAGCCTCCGACAGAGCGTCGATCGCTGTATCGTGAAAGACTTCGGAAGTACCGTTCTGCGCGGCATTGGCCTTTGGATGGACGACCGTGAAACGCTGCCGCACGCCGCGCAGCCGCTCTTCGCCAAGCGTCACCCATTCGCTGTCGGTGTAACCGGAAAAAGCCTGGCTCGCGATCACTTCCGTCGAATATTTCTTGGTCAGCGACTGTAGCCGCTGCACCTCGTTGACGGCGGCGCCGAAGGCCGAGAAGGTCAAGCGGTCCTTCAGCCCGACATTGCCGAACATGACGTTGCCGACATGCAGCCCTATGCCGTAGCGCACTTCGCTGAGGCCACGGCTCTGACGATCCTTGTTCAGCGCGGTGACCCGGTTCTGCGCCTGGAAAACGGCGGATAGTGCCGCCTCACAGGCGACCTTGGAGGGATCCTTGTGCCGGCCGCAGGGATAGACGGCGAGAAAGCCATCGCCCAGGAAACTCAAAATCTCGCCGCCGTTGCGGTTGAATGGCGCGGCGATGGCGTCGAAGAACTCGTTCAGCGTATCGATATAGGCTTGGCGCCCTTCTTTCTCGGCGTAAACGGTCGATTCCCGCATGTCGCCCATGACGAGGGCCGCGCGAATAGTCTCACCGTCGCCGCGGCGGACCTGGCCGTTCAGGACGCGCTTGCCGGCGTCGCCGCCGAGATAGGTTGTCAGCATGTTGTTGGCGAGCTTGCCGAGAACCGCCACCTTGGCCGCCATGGCAAGGTGGTTCTGCATGCGCATCAGCGCGCCGATCATTTCCTCGCTAAAGCCGCTGATGCTGTCGGTCGACCAGGAGCCCATCATCCCCTGGGTCGAGCCGGCGCCAAAGGTCTGTACGAAGGCTATGTAGTCGGTAATCTTTTCTCCGCGCAGGTCCCCGAAGACCGGAAATTCCAGCGGCCCATCGACGTCGATCCGGCGGCGCAGATGCAGGAGATTGTTGGAAAGCAGATAATAATAGGGGCTTTGCACGAAGCGGTCCGGCTTGTCGTCCGTATGCCGGTAGCCTTCGATCGTTAACCCACCGGCGCGCCGCCAGGTGAAGCCGAGCGCGTCATAGAGCGGATGCAGCATCGAAAAGGTCAGGTGCACGCGGGCGATCGGCAGGCCGGAAGCCGCCATCCGCTCGCAGAAACCGCGAACGATGGTCTCCAGGTCTTCGCCGGTCAGTGCCGCCTGGGTTAGCCATTCCGCGACCTTGTCCAGAAAAATATCGGAAACACTCGAATGAACTGTCATCGCCGCCACGGCCTATCCTTGCAATCAAAAGAACTGCTCATCCTCGGCAACGCGCTACCGATCACATGATGTGGGCTCGGCACCATCGTCTCCAGGCCTATTGGCATAGGTCGGATGAGAGAAATACCCGACAAGCGACGGCACACTTCCTCCGAAACTCAGAATCGCGCCGACGCCCTGAAAAGATTTCAACGCGCCTTTGCCGCCTCCAGGCGAACATATGACGCATTGGAAAATAGGCCGACAGATCTACCGGCTCTCGTTTTGTTCTCCTCAAATAAGGTTCTCATCTCGCTGAAACAATGGTTGAAAACGACGGGGCGTAATAAAAATCCGCCCGCGATGAAAATCGTCATGGCATGCCGGGCGAAGGCAGGGCCGCCGCCGTGGTTTCGCCGGCGTGCAGTTTTTTACGCAATGCCATAGCCGCCATCGCATAGCCGCCGCTGGCGCCGTCGATGAAATGCATATGGTCGCGCATCAGCGGTGTCGGCACGAAACAGGTCATGAGCGCGCTGTCCTGCCGATGCAGGCCATAACGGCAGACGCCTTCGGCCTCGGCCGCGCGCAGCCGCGCCTCAATGCGCCCGAGATGCGCCGCATCGACATCGATGGTCATCTTCAGCCCATCGTCGAATTTGCGGAAATCGGAATTTGCGGCGAGGTCACGTCGATAGATCTTGGCGTCGAAGTTTGCCAGGCGGATGCCGAATTTGTCGAGAATGTAGACGAAAACGATCTGGGCGGCGATCGCAAGCTTGCGCCGCCAGCGATTGGCCGCCAGCGCGGTGGCGCGGGCTTCGATCTCGGTACCTTTGAAGACAAGCGCCAGTGTAGGGCCTTCGACGGGGACGGGATGGCCGTCGCGGTCCTGCCCCACGGAAATGGCGATAACATCGGTCACCAGGCGCCGAAATTCCGGGCCGCTGCCCGCAGCGTCAGGAACGGCGATGATCGAGACGATCTCGCCATTCTGCGCCTTGATCGGGTTCCATCGGCAGGAGAGGCCGGTCAGGTCCGGCCGCGTCTCCGGTGCTGCCGCCTCGACGACAAAGCGTCCTGCCTTCATCTGGCTTTCCGCCCAGCTCGCACCACCGCCGGCGAACATGGCGTAGGACACGAAATCGCTGGGGCTGAAGCGGGCAACGCGTACATCCAGTCCTTCGGCGCGAACGTCCGCCATGGGTACCAGCGCGGTGCGCAGGCTGAGCTGCAACTCTTCCGTCGCCCAGGTCCGCACGGCTGAGAGCGCTTCCCGCACGCGCACTTCACCGGAAGGAGGGATAGCCACAAGAGCGCCGTCTCCGCCGAAGACGAAGGGGTAATCGCCCTTGTCCAGCGCGTTGAGCACGGCGGAAATTACGCTGGCGCCAGCCATGTTGACGGATTTGTAGTGACCAGAGGCGATCGCATTGGTCGAGCTGACGATATCGGCCACCGCCAGCAACCAGTCATCGGGAAGCGGCTGGTAGTTGTCGATGTCCGCCACGCCCTCAAAATGGGTAAAAACCGGCAATGCACGGAAGAAATCGTCGTTCGGATCGGCCATGACACATCTCCCTTCTATGCGCGCCGCAACAATCTATCCCTACAGTAACCGCGTCGAAAAACCAGCAAGCGGTCGACGCGGCGACATTTGCCATGCTACTCCGGCTCGCAGAGAGATACCACGACGTCAAGGACAAGACAGATACGATGAGCCGCCTGGATAGTTTCATCCGTCGCCTGACCGCACAGCGCGACATTCTCAACGCCACTGCCGACAAGGTCAAAATGCTCGACGGTCCCGTGCTGGAGCTTGGGCTTGGCAACGGCCGCACGTTCGATCACCTGCGCGAGCTTTTCCCCGACCGCCGGATCGTCGCCTTCGACCGCGCCGCCAACGCTTATGGTCCGTCGATGCCTGAAGCAGGCAATCTGGTACTCGGCGAGATCAAGGACACCGCCCGAGATTTCATCGGCATCGGCGCGTCGCTTGCCCATGCCGATATCGGCACCGGTTATGAGGAAAAGGATGCGGTGACCCTGACCTGGCTGCCCGAGATCATGGTGGGCGTGCTGGCCTCGCGCGGTCTCGCGATCAGCGGTCTCTCGCTCGATCATCCCGATCTCGAGCCATTGCCTTTGCCGCCGGGTGTGAAGGCGGGCCGCTATTTCATCTATCGGCGCCGATAGGCGTCGGAACGTTTCAGCGCTTCCTAGAATCGCTGAAACGTTCCAACTTTTTGTTTTTACGCAATTCCGGGCGGAAAACCGCTTCGCACTTTTCCTGGAATTGCTCTAGCGCAGGAAGAGGACGTCGAACTGCTCGCCCTCGGTCGGCAGGTCGGCGACCTTCATCGGCACGGTACGGTCCTCGAAAAAAGCGAGGCATTCTGTATAGTAGGCAGTGAGATCGGCGATGAAAGCCGTCGTCTGCTCCTTGCCGTAGAAGGCCGGTGTGAACTCCATATAAAGCGGCACCTTGAGGGCCATAAGCGCCCGCATGGATCTGACAGCGACAGGCTCGTAGCCTTCGATATCCATCCAGATCAGCCCGATATCTGCGGCCTCGACGCCAGCCTGACCGAGAATATCGGCGACAGGCCGGACCGGCACGGAAATCTTCTCGTCGTTCGGGCTTTGGCGCAAGGCGCTGCTTTTGCCATGGTTCTTGTGGTTCAGGTAGAAATCGAGCTCCCCATCGCGGTCGCCGGCGGCGCAATTGACGGCGGTCACCAGATCCTGAAAGCCGTTATCGGCGATATTGACCGACAGAAGCCGGAAATTGCGCGGGTCGGGCTCGACGGTGACGATCCGCCGATAGGCGCCGCTGAGCGCGAAGTAGCAGGTCTGCGTGCCGATATTGCCGCCGAGTTCGAGCAGCACGGTTCCCTTGCGCAGCAGGCCGCGCTCGCGCAGCACCGTCAGCAGCCGGTCGACATGGTCACGCTCGAAATGCCCCTTGCGGAACACTTTACGGCCAATGTAGTCGGCCGGCGAAAAGCTCATAAGGTGATCGCCGCAATCCACCGTCATGGTCTTCACGCGGGGGCCGATAGCGCTGATGAGGATATCGCGGCCAAGGCGGGTGTCGAACAGGTGCGTAGCAAGGCGATCCCTGTTCTTTCGGAGGGCGCGCTTCCAGAATTTAGTGGTCAGAATCTTAGTGTCGAACATCGGGCGCCATCCATATACGCCTGAAGGGTCTATGCAAAGCGGGTACTCTCTTCCTTCCGCACGATATAGACGCGTAGAGGTTCGCCACGGCCGCGAACGGCGATCTCGCGGCTTTCGATACCGGCGATATCGACGCCGGAAAGGCTCGCCACCGGTTCGGAAAAGACGAGCGTGCGGTTGAATTCCTTGGCGACGCTTTCGAGACGGCTTGCGACGTTGACCGTATCGCCGATCGCCGTCACGTTCTTGACATTGCCATAGCCCATCGAGCCGACCACCGCCGAGCCAGTATGCAGGCCAATGGCGATTTCGAGCGGAGCTCTCAGGTCGTCGGCGAGTTCCGCGCTCAGCTTGTCGATTTCCCGGACGATCTCGGCAGCCGCTTTCAGCGCCTGACGGTTGGCTTCCTTTGGCGTGGTGCGCAGGCCGAACAGCGCCATGGCGCCGTCACCGATGAACTTGTCCATCCGGCCGCCATTCTCCTCGACGATGCGGCCGACAATGGCAAAATAGCGGTTGAGCAGGAAGACAATGTCGAAGGGCAGGCGTGCCTCGGTGAGCGCCGTGAAGTGGCGCAGGTCGCAAAAGAAGACAACGATCTCGCGCTCGCGGCCCGGACTTGCCGTCTGGCTGTAGACGGGAATGGCCGTTTCCGCCATCGGCGTTAGAAGCGGCACGACACTGATATTTCCCGTCGGGCGCAATTGGCAGGCGAGGCGGACATCCGGCGTGGCGCCGATCCGGTTCAGGGTCTTCTGCTCCAGCCCCTCGGGCGGCGGCAGATTGTCGGCGCCCTCGATAACCTGGACGCGGCAGGTGGAACATTGCCCCTTGCCGCCGCAGACGGAATAATGCGGGATGCCGCCGAGACGGCTCGCTTCGAGTACGGTGAAGCCGCGCGGCGCATGCACGACTTCGCCGCCCGCATAGCGGATCGCCACCTGATATTGCCGTTCGCGCAGTCTTCGATGGGTGCGGAAGGCGAAGAGGCTGAGGATCGACATGCTGAAAGCACCATAAAAGCCGGCGCGATACGGCCACAGGGTAATGCTTACCTGGCTGCCCGGTAAGGAGCCGGTTTCGCCAAGGCTGCGCAAGTCGCTGTAATAACCGCCCCGAAGACCGCGCTCGTCCTCCTGCGCCGCCTCGTGCGATACCACCTTTCCCATGGCTGCAAAACCCAGCAGGGCGAGAACCGGCAGGGTGATGGCGAAGGACAACATGACCGGTGCGATGGCCGTGTACCAGGCGCGATAGCGCAGCCAGAAATGAATGCCGATGCAGCCATGGAGCCAGACGAGTAGCAGCACGATCGACTGACGCAAGCCATTGAGCGGCGAAGTGACCCAGAGGCCGCGAACGATGGCGCGGTAATTGTCGTGATAGCCGTAGATCTCGTGAACAACGCGGGTGGCGATGATGTGGTCGATCAACAGCAGAGGCACCAGCAAGCCGGTAACGATCTGGAAGGCTTCCCCCGCCGGCATGACCAGGGTGCGGCGCTTGTAGAGCATGCGCAGGACGAGGAGGATATGGACGATTAAAGCACCGTAGAAAAGAACGGTGCCAACCGGGTTGCGCCAGACCGCCATGAACCAATGCTGCGCCTCGGTGGCAGCGCTGAGCGAGATCAATCCGAGGGAGTGATTGGCTAGATGCATGATCACGAAAACGAAGATGATCAAACCGGAACCAAGCCGGAATTTGCGCACGAGGCGATCGGATATGATGGGTTTTCTTGCCTCTGTGGTCATCAAATCCAATTTACATTGCCCGTTCACAAGGGAACGGAAAACAGTTATCGCCTAATCATCTAGCTGCAATGCCGCATGCTGTCGAGAATGCGAGCGTTGAAGCTGGGGCCTTAATCGTCACGCAACCCGTCGGAATTCGGGCATTTCCTGTCACATTTCCGCGCGGAACTATCACTTAATCGTCAACTATTGGCCCGCGCCATGAAGATCGCCTTCTACGCCCCTCTGAAATCGCCCAACCATCCCGTTCCGTCTGGTGACCGGCTGATGGCACGGCTGATCATTGCCGCCTTCGAGATGGCTGGGCACAGGGTCGAACTGGCCTCGGAACTGCGCAGTTTCACGCCGACGCCGGAGGCTGGGCCGCGTGCCGAAATCGCCCGGAAAGCGGAGGAGGAAATCGAAAGGCTGCTGGAAAAATGGCGCGGCGAGAGTGCGCCCGACCTCTGGTTTACCTACCATCCCTACTACAAGACGCCCGACATGATCGGTCCCAAGATCGCGGCCAGCCTCGGGATCGCCTATGTCACCGCCGAGGCATCCTATGGCAGGCGGCATGACGACAGCGGCTGGAGCGACAACCAGCGCCTCGTCGCCGACGCCGTGCGGCAGGCGGCCGTCAATCTATGCTTTACAGAGCGCGATCGGATCGGCCTTATCGACGCCATCCCCGAAGGCCGATATGAGCGCTTCCTGCCATTTATCGACGCTGCTCATTTCGAACCTCTGGCCAGCGAGCATGCGCCACATCGGTTGATCACCGTTGCGATGACGCGTCGCGGCGACAAATTCGACAGTTACGTGATGCTTGCCAGAGCACTGGAGCTGATTTCCGATCGGGACTGGACGCTGACCATTATCGGCGATGGACCGATGCGGGCAGAGGTGCGAGCCCTGTTTTCCGGTTTCCAGAGCGACCGCATCACCTGGCTCGGAGAACGCACGGCGCCGGAGATCGCGGAGGAGTTGCGGGCAGGGGGCGTCTATGTCTGGCCCGGTTGCGGCGAGGCCTATGGCCTTGCCTATCTCGAAGCGCAAGCGGCGGGCTTGCCGGTCGTGGCGCAGGCAACCGCCGGTGTGCCGGAAGTGGTGATGAACGGGGTAACGGGAATATTGACGCCTGATGGCGATCTGAAAACCTATGCTGACGCGATCGCACGATTGCTGGGCGACGACGGGGAGCGGCTAGCGATGGCCAAGGCCGCCTATCGCTTCGTTCATGAAGAACGGTCCTTGATTGCGGCCTCGAGACGACTTGAGGCCATTCTGCGGAAACATCTGGGAGACACCTATTATGACCGATAGAGCCGAATGGCAGCCCCTGCGCGATGAATTGCAGCGCTGGGTCGAGGCCGGGCGAAAGGCGACGCTATGGTTTCGCGATGATGATGCCATCGAGCCGACTGCGGCCCTCGATCAGTTACTGACGCTCTCGGATCGTTATGCCGTCCCCATGGCTCTGGCGGTCATTCCCGGCCCCACCGGCGAGCTGCTCGCCGAGCGCCTGGCACGTCAGGAAGCGGTGACTGTCACGGTCCATGGCTGGACGCATCGCAACTATGCGCCGGATGAGGCGAAGAAGCAGGAGCTAGGCCTGCACCGCCCGCAGGCGATTGTGCTCTATGAACTCCGCCAGGGTTTCGACAAGCTCAGAGAGCTCTACCCCCGACAATTCGCGCCGATGCTGGTGCCGCCGTGGAACCGCATCGACAAGGCGCTGCTGCCCGAGCTTGCCCCCTTCGGCTATCGCGCCGTCTCCGTCTACGGTCTGGCGAAACCAAGGCCGATCGCCCTGGTCAATACCCATGTGGACATCATGGACTGGCACGGCACGTACGGGGGGCGTCCACATGGAGAACTGGTGGAGGTTTTGGTTGGCGAGCTCAAAAACCGCTTCGACGGCAATGACGAGCCGATCGGCATTCTGACGCATCATCTCGTCCACGATGCGCTCGCCTGGGATTTCGTCGATACGCTATTTCAGGAAACGGCCGGCCATGCCGCCATCGACTGGCGCCCGGTCGGCGATTTCATGGCTTAAAGCTCGAGGAGTTGGCGGTCGAAAGCGGCAAAGGCGCCGGGGAAGCTTTCGCGCGCATCGCGCTGCATATCGTCCAGGTCCTTGTCCGTGCGCCATTGCGCATGGTGGAAAAGCGCAAGGCGCTTCGCACCCGCCTCTTTCGCCAATTTGACGCCTTCCTGCCAGGTGGAATGTCCGAAGCCCTGATACTTCGACATCTCCGCCTCGGTGTAAGTCGTATCATAGATCGCGAGATCGGCTCCGGCCATCAGTGAAAGGGCGGCTTCGTCCATATGGCCGTTCACATGCTCGGTATCGTAGACCAGCGCGATGATCCGGCCAGCCCATTCGATACGGTAGCCGACGCAACCGCCCGGATGGTTGAGCTTGGCGGTGTGGATGACGATGCCCGGATGTGGCTTCAGCGTGTCGCCGGGCGCAAAATCACGGAAACCCATGGTGGCGCGACAGATATCCGGTTCCACCGGAAACCAGGGCGGACGCATGAACTGGCCGATCAGTTGCCGCGTCGTCGTTTTGCCTGCGAGATGGCCCGACCAGAGATCGACGCTGACCCCGGGATCGTAGATGGCCTTGAAGAAGGGCAAGCCGATCATGTGGTCGTAGTGCGAGTGGGTGAAGAAGACATCGACCGCGTGCACGCCATCTTTGGCGAGCGACAACGCCGCTTCCCGCGCTCCGGTTCCGGCGTCAAAAATAATGCGCCTGCCGTCATGCCGTAACTCGATGCAGGACGTATTCCCGCCGTAACGCTCGAATTCCGGTCCTGATACGGGGATACTTCCCCGCACACCCCAGAATCTAAGCTCGAAACTATCGTTTTTCATAGAAGTTTTGACACCATTCCCCTTTCCGTCAACGTAAGCACACTTTTCCTACCGTGCGAAGCCAGCAATTTTCACAAAAGTCATACTTCTGCGAAAACAAAATCCCGTCGCTTCATGAGAGCGAGTGCTCGGCTGACGTTCAACAAAAGATCGCACTGATCTAATATAGGTACGCAGTGGCGGAATAGATAATCTTTCGAGAACCAAGTATGGCCTCGAAGAAAAGAGCATCATGTGCTTGAAAAAACGATCACAGGGTCGCGGCCGACCGGGCTGCCTGTTCGTAATAACCCGACAGCGTCCTCAGATGCGATGCGATCCCGGAAAGATCGTCCTGCGACAAGCCAGAGACCTTGGTCGCCTCTACCAACAATCGCTCGCGGATCTCGGAATAGCGCGTCAGTGCCTCCAGGCCCTTGTCGGTCACCTGGATCAGCTTTTCCTTGCCGCTCTTGCCGGTCTTGACGAGGCCGGCAGCCCCCAGCTTCTTCACGGCATAATTGGCGACATGCGTGTCTTCAATGTCGAGCACGAGGCAGAGATCGGAGAGCGTCTTCGGCCGGTCCCTGTGCCGAACGGAATGAATGATCAGTATCTCGATCGGCGAGAGGCCGGGCGCGCCGGCGGCTGCCATGCAGCGTACCATCCAGCGATTGAACGCGTGCGAAAACAGGATCGATCCGTATTCGAGTTCGGAGAGGGCCGGAGAGGTGCCGACCGCCAGATGGGCGGACGACACGATCAGGTCACGCGGAGATTTTGCTTCCTTCGACTTGTCCAAAGAGCGCTCCTATCTCTCTTTCTTGCCGTAGCCGCCGCCGGTCGGCGTGACCACGGTAAAGGCCTCGCCCGTATCGAGCACCGTATGGGCGGAGCCGATCAACTCCTCGATCTCGCCGTCATTGCGCCGGACATAGTTGCGCCCGGTCTGACCCGGCTCGCCGCCCTTGACGCCGAAGGGCGCGATGCGGCGATGGCCTGACAGCACGGCGAATTCCAGTTTTTCGCGGGTGCGGATGGTGCGCTGTGTACCGTTGCCGGCGTTCCATTTGCCGCGTCCGCCGGAGTTCGGTCGGATATGGAAATCTTCCAGCACCACAGGGAAGCGGGTCTCGAGGATTTCCGGGTCGGTCAGACGCGAATTGGTCATGTGGGTGTGAACCGCATCGGCGCCGCTGAAGCCGGGGCCGGCGGGAGCGCCGGAGCAGATCGTCTCGTAATATTGGTAGACTTCATTGCCGAAGGTGAGGTTGTTCATAGTCCCTTGCGCGGCGGCAAGCGTGCCGACCGCGCCGAACAGGCAGTTGGTGACGGCCTGGCTGACTTCGACATTGCCGGCAACGACGGCGGCTGGATATTTCGGTGTCAGCATCGTGCCTTCCGGAATGACGATGCGGACCGGCCGCAGGCACCCGGCGTTCATCGGGATATCGGCCTCGACCAGAACGCGGAAGACATAGAGCACGGCGGCGCGGGTCACCGGCTGCGGCGCGTTGAAATTGTCGGCGCGTTGCTCGGACGTGCCGGTAAAATCCACCGTCGCCTCGCGCTTGTCCCGGTCGATCGAAATCTTGACGACGATCTTGCAGCCCTGATCCATCTCATAGCTGAATTCGCCATCGGGCAGGCGGTCGAGAACGCGGCGCACACTTTCGGCGGCGTTGTCCTGGACATGGCCCATATAGGCATCGACCACGTCTTCGCCGAAGTGGACGATCATCTTCTTCAGTTCGGCGACGCCCTTCTCATTAGCGGCGACCTGCGCTTTCAGATCGTTGACGTTCTGCGCCAGCTGCCGCACGGGATAGCGCGCGCCAAGCAAGAGCGACGACAATTCCTCCTCGCGGAAACGGCCACGGTCGAGCAGCTTGAAATTGTCGATATAAACGCCTTCCTCCTCGATATGGGTGGCAAGCGGTGACATCGAGCCCGGCGAGATGCCGCCGATATCGGCGTGATGGCCACGGCTGGCGACCCAGAAGCGGATCTCCTTGCCGGCATCGTCGAAGACCGGCGTGCAGACGGTGAGGTCGGGCAGGTGCGTGCCGCCGTTGTAAGGCGCATTGATCAGGAAGACGTCGCCGGGGTGGATGACCGGGTTCTCACGGATGGCGGTCGCGACCGAGGCGTCCATGGAACCGAGATGCACCGGCATATGCGGCGCGTTGGCAACGAGATTGCCCTCGGCGTCGAAGACGGCGCAGGAGAAGTCCAGCCGCTCCTTGATGTTGACGGAATAGGCAGTGTTTTGCAGCGTCACGCCCATCTGTTCGGCGATCGACATGAAGAGATTGTTGAAGATCTCCAGCATCACCGGATCGGCCCTGGTGCCGATGGCGGTGCGCTGCGGCAGCGCCTTGATACGGGTGAGAACGACGTGGTCCTTCGCCGTCAGCTTCGCCTGCCAGCCGTCTTCGATGACGATGGTCTGGTTCGGCTCGATGATGATGGCCGGTCCGGTGACGGTTTGGCCGGGCAAGATCGCCTCGCGCAGCACGACGGCGGCGTCATGGCTCTCCCCCTGGGAGTGGAAGGCGGTGTGGCGAGCCGCATCGGCTTCGCCCTTGCCCGCTTCTTTCCGTTCGAGATCGATCTCTGCCACGGCACCCCCGATGGTCTCGACTTCGACAGCCTCGACCACCAGCGGCTTATCCTCGGCGATGAAACCGAAGCGTCGCTTATGTAGCACTTCGAACTCGCTGCGCAGTCGCGTGGGATGATCGAGTTCGGGGAAGGTCACTTCGACCGTCAGCATCGTATCCGTGCCAGCATAGCGGATATGGGCGCGCAGGACGGTGCGGATGTCGGCCGTCGCTACGCCTTGCGTTTCCAGCTCAGGCAGGCATTCGCCCTGCAGCTCCTTGCCGAGCGCTGCGATGGCGGCAGGTGCAGCTGCATCGAGTGGCACGCCGAGCGCCTTCTGGCGTGTCGCCCTGATATCGGCGAGGCCCATGCCATAGGCGGAAAGCAGGCCCGACATCGGGTGCAGAAGGATGCTTTTCATGCCCAGCGCATCGGCGACCAGGCAGGCATGCTGCCCGCCCGCACCACCAAAGCAGTTGAGGGCATAGCGTGTCACGTCATAGCCGCGCTGCACTGAAATCTTTTTGATCGCCTCGACCATGTTGGCGACGGCAATGCGAATGAAGCCGTCCGCCACCTCTTCCGGGCTGCGGCCGTCACCGATCCTGGCTGCAAGGTCGGCGAACTTGCCACGTACCGTCTCGACATCCAGCGGCCGATCCTGGTTCGGGCCGAAGATGGCCGGGAAGAATTCCGGCAGGAGCTTGCCAGTCATGACATTGCCGTCGGTGACGGCCAGTGGGCCGCCATTGCGGTAACAAGCTGGGCCGGGAAAGGCGCCGGCGGAATCCGGGCCGACGCGGAAACGGTCGCCATCGAAATGCAGGATCGAGCCGCCACCGGCGGCGACCGTATGGATCAGCATCATCGGCGCGCGGACGCGGACACCGGCGACTTCCGTTTCGAAAGCGCGCTCATATTCGCCGTCGAAATGCGCCACGTCTGTCGATGTCCCCCCCCATGTCGAAACCGATGACATTGGCGAAGCCGGCCTGTTCTCCGGTCTTGGCAAGGCCGACCACGCCGCCGGCAGGGCCGGAGAGAATGGCATCCTTGCCCTGGAACATATCGGCGGCCGTCAATCCGCCCGAGGACATCATGAACATGACGCGCGCGCCCGTGCGGGCGATATCGAGTTCGTCGGAAACCTGACCGATGTAACGGCCGAGCACAGGCGAGAGATAGGCATCGACCACGGTCGTATCGCCACGACCGACCAGCTTGATCAGCGGCGAAACCTCATGGCTGACGGAGACTTGTTCGAAGCCGATAGTGCGGGCGATCCTGGCAACGGCCGCCTCATGGGCGGGGAATTTATAGGCATGCATGAAGACGATCGCGACGGCTCGGTAGCCCTTGGCGCGCAGGTCCCGCAGGGCGGCCTCTGTCACCTGCTCGTCGAGGGCAAGTTCTACCGTGCCGTCCGCCAGCACACGCTCATCAAGCTCCACGACATCGTCATAGAGTGCTTCGGGCTTGATGATCTCGGTCGCGAAGATCTTCTTGCGCTCCTGATAGCCGATGCGCAGTGCGTCGCGGAAGCCCTTGGTGGTCACCAGCGCCAGCCGCTCGCCCTTGCGCTCCAGAAGCGCGTTGGTGGCGACCGTCGTGCCCATGCGCACCTCGCCGATCAGACCGGCGGGGATCGGCTCGCCGTTTGCCAGACCCAGATGCAGGCGAATGCCATAGACGGCAGCATCGCGATAGGCCTCGGGATTTTCCGACAGGACCTTGCGGGCGTGCAATTCTCCCGAGGGGTCACGCCCGACGATATCGGTGAAAGTGCCGCCACGATCGATCCAGAAATCCCAATGACCCGCTACGCTGCCTGACAAGACCGCCTCCATCAAAACCGCTAAAATGCTTACTGATAAAATATCGATAAATCGTCGATGTTTTATCGTCAACAGTTAGTTTTGACCAAGGTGCGTTTGACGGCGCAATCCTGTGCGGATGAGGAGGGTCACAAAAGCGGGTGGACGATAATGCGTGCGGGATTGCCTAGCGCTGAATTCAGGCTGGAGAAGTTGCCCCGAGCCGCTTCACGTTCCCGATCAATTCCCGCGCCGATCGAAGTGACGCAGCGGTTGCCATCACCATCTGTGGCATTAACAGCCATTCCAGCGTCCAGGCGGCGCCCGAGCGCTCCTGTTCGTGCACTAGCGATTGATGAATGCCGGAGAGCTGAACGGCGTTGAAGCGGGCGAGCGTGACCAGCGTCTCGGCGGCAACCGGGTTCTGCTTGTGTGGCATGGCCGAGGAGCCGCCGCTGCCGGTAAGTTCGATTTCGTCACCGGCCTGCGCGAGGAGGGCGATGTCCTGGCCGATCTTGCCGAGGCTGCCTGAAATCAGCGAGAGCAGGCCGGCAAGCTCGGCTATCCTTGCCCGCTGGCTCTGCCATTGCGGCTCGTCCGTCAGATCAAGCTCCTGCGCCAGCGACGTCCTGATGTCGGCGGCTTTCGGTCCAAGCTTTTCCAGTGTGCCGACCGCGCCGCCGAACTGGAGGGGAAAGGTCTCCTGCGTTAGCCGATCGCGATATTTGTCGAGCGGATCGCGCCAGGCGCGCAACCGGTCGGAGACCGTCATCGGAATGGCGGCCTGCATGCGGGTACGGCCCATTAGCCGGTTCTCGCCACATTGCCTGTCGAGTTTTTCGAGCCCGGCCGTGATGGCGTAAAGACGACCGGTGAACAGGAAAGCGACCGCCTTGAGGCGGATCATCAGGCTGGTATCGATGACATCCTGGCTGGTGGCGCCGAAATGCACATGCTGCGCAGCATCGCCGCCCACCGCCTTGCGCAACTGCTTGACGAGATCGGGAATGACGACGCCATCCGTGGCCGTCGCGGATTTCAGGCTGGCGATGTCGGGCTGGAACGTGCCGCAGACCTCGGCGATCCGTTGCGCCGCCTCCTGCGGAATGACGCCATGCCGCGCCTCGGCTTTGGCGAGCGCTGCCTCGAAAGCGAGCATGGCGCGGATATCGGCTTCCACTGAAAAATAAGCGGAAATCTCCTCGTCACCGAGGAGGCCGGAGAGAAACGGGTGGTCGAAGGCGGAAATGCTCATGGTCTATATATCGAGGAAAACCGTTTCCTTGTCGCCCTGCAAATGCACGTCGAGTGTATAGACCGATCCCTCCTGGCTGGCGATCAGGGTGGCGACACGCTGGCGATGCTCAATGCGGGCGAGCAGAGGATCCTCGGCATTGGCCTTGGCTTCATCCGGGAAATACAGGCGCGTATGCAAGCCGATATTGATGCCGCGCGCCACGATCCAGAGCGTGATATGCGGTGCCATCTTGCGCCCGTCCTTATAGGGAGCGCGGCCGGGCTTCACCGTCTCGAAGGAGAAGACGCCGTCTTCGGCGCTGGTCGGGCAGCGGCCCCAACCGGTGAAATTGGGATCGGCCGCGCCACGCATTTCCGAAGGGCTGTTGTAGAGCCCGGCACTGTCGGCCTGCCAGATCTCGACGACAGCATCCTTCACCAAAGTATCGGCGCCGTCGAAAATCCGGCCCTTGACCGTGATGCGCTCACCAAGCGTCTTGTCATTGACCATGGATGTGCCGAGATCGACGTCATAGACGCCGCCAATGTCGCAAAAGTTCGGCGTCAGGCCGATATGGACATAGGGGCCGGCTGTCTGCGACGGCGTTTCCTTGAGGTAGCCGAGTTCCTGCACCATCAGTTGCCCTCCAGTCGGTTTTCGAACAGCGTCGAGCGGCGTCCGCGCAGTACGATGTCGAATTTATAGGCGCGCGCGTCCATCGGGATCGTATTGCCCCAGTCGAGCGGCGCGATCAGTTGCTCGATCGCTTTTTTGTCGGGGATCGTGCCGACGATCGGACATTTCCAGATCATCGGATCGCCCTCGAAATACATTTGTGTGATCAGTCGCTGCGCGAAGCCATGGCCGAAGACAGAGAAGTGAATATGTGCCGGCCGCCAGTCGTTGACGCCGTTCGGCCAGGGATAGGCACCTGGCCGAACCGTGCGGAAGGCATAATGGCCGTCCTCGTCGGTGATGGCGCGACCGCAACCGCCGAAATTCGGATCGAGGGCGGCAAGATAGGTCTCCTTCTTGTGGCGATAACGCCCGCCGGCATTGGCCTGCCAGAATTCGAGCAGAGCGCCCGGAACTGGCCGGTTGCGCTCATCCAGCACGCGCCCATGCACGATGATGCGTTCGCCGATGGCACTTTCGCCTGATTTGGCGAAGTTGTGGATCAGGTCGTT
Organism: Rhizobium lusitanum; assembly: GCF_014189535.1. Taxonomy (NCBI): domain Bacteria; kingdom Pseudomonadati; phylum Pseudomonadota; class Alphaproteobacteria; order Hyphomicrobiales; family Rhizobiaceae; genus Martinezella; species Martinezella lusitana. The sequence continues at coordinate 510,679 of NZ_CP050307.1, forward strand.
ATCGTGCTCGCCGAGAATGGAGTGCCCAAAGACCGGACCGGTGATTTCGGAGATCGTGCTGTCCAGCGACAGGAGCGCCCGTTGCGGCGAGCGCAGCACCGAGGTCTTGTAGCCCGGCGTCAAGGCTGGCGCATGCCAGGCGCGGTCGCGGGCGAAAAAGGCGCCGGTTTCGGGCCTGCTATTGCTTTTGTCAGACATCTTTGCCTCGCTTCAAGCCGCCTTCTCGGCGTCCATCTGTTCGAAAACCTTCTTGGCGATCTTGATCGCGTGATTGGCGGCCGGCACGCCGGCATAGATTGCCACATGCAGCAGCGCTTCGCTGACATCGTCGCGTGTCGCGCCGGTATTGGCAGTCGCGCGGACATGCATCGCCACCTCGTCGTCCTGGCCGAGCGCCGCCAGCAACGCGATCGTGACGATCGAGCGCTCGCGCTTGCTGAGCGCCGGACGCGACCAGACATGGCCCCAGGCGGCTTCGGTGATCAGCTCCTGGAACGGCTGGTCGAACTCGGTCGATGCCGATTGGGCGCGGTCGACATGGCTGTCGCCGAGAACGGCGCGCCGCGTCGCCATGCCCTGGCGGTAGCGCTCGGACGGGGCGTTGGGTTCATTCATGGGGCTTTTCTCCATGCAAGGCGAAATCGATGAAGGCGCGGATGACGGCGGTCAGCGCCTCGGGCTGTTCGACGCAAGGGATATGACCCGCGTCCTTGATCACCTCATAGCGCGCGTTCGGAATGAGCTTGGCGGTCGACAACACCAGGTCCGGCGGTGTCGAGCCGTCTTGATCGCCGACGATGCAGATGGTCGGCACCGCGATCTTCTTCGCTGCATCGGTAAAATCGGCATCGCGCAGCGCAGCGCAGGTCGCCGCGTAGCCAGCCGCCGGCTGGCGGGTCAGCATGTTGGAATAGCCGGCGAAGGCGGTGTTTTCCGGGCGGCGGAAAGCCGGCGTGAACCAGCGCTCCATCACCGTGTCGACAATCGATTCGATGCCATGCGCTTCGACCTGCGCGATGCGGGCATTCCAGCTGTCGGCGGTGCCGATCTTGTGAGCCGTGTCGCAGAGGATGAGCGCCCGCACCAGATCCGGCCGGCGCTGATAGAGCGACTGGGCGATCAGCCCGCCAACGGAAAGGCCGCAAATGATGGCATTCTTCACATTGAGCAGATCAAGCAGCCCGGCGAGATCTGTGGCATGATCCTCGATGGCATAGGGCACCTGGCCGATATCGGAGAGGCCATGGCCGCGCTTGTCGTAGAGAACGATGGCGAAATCGCCGGCGAGCCGCACAATGACGTCGCGCCAGATACGGAAGTCCGTGCCGAGCGAATTGGCAAAGACAAGCACCGGCTTGTCACCGGCAGCGCCGATGATCTGATAGTGGATCGTGACGTCGTTGATACGGGCGAACTGCACTGGAAATCTCCTCGACAGCGAGATTGTAGGTTTAATTTGGTTAAGTAAAATGATATTTTATGGCTTTCCGATAACCAAAAGGTTATTATCGGCATGATCGACACGCGCGTCAAATTCCGCCATCTCCAGACTTTTGTCGAGGTCGCGCGACAGAAAAGCGTGGTCAAGGCAGCTGGGCTCCTGCATGTCAGCCAGCCGGCGGTGACCAAGACCATCCGTGAATTGGAGGAGGCGCTGGGCGTTGCGGTGTTCGAGCGCGACGGGCGCGGCATCAAGATCACCCGCTACGGCGAAGTCTTCTTGCGTCATGCGGGGGCGGCGCTGACGGCACTGAGGCAGGGCATCGATTCCGTTTCGCAGGAGCGATCCGGCGAAGCGCCACCGGTCCGGATTGGCGCGCTGCCGACGGTGTCGACGCGGATCATGCCGCGGGCGATGGAACTGTTCCTGAAGGAAGAGACCTGGAGCCGCATCAAGATCGTCACCGGCGAGAATGCCGTTCTTCTCGAGCAGCTCCGCGTTGGCGACCTCGATCTCGTCGTCGGACGCCTGAGCAGTGCTGACAAGATGACGGGCTTCTCCTTCGAACACCTTTATTCCGAACAGGTCGTCTTCGTGGTGCGGGCAGGGCATCCGTTGCTGAAGGGCAGACAATCGCTGTTTTCCAATCTCGGCAAATACACGATCCTGATGCCCTCGCGCGGCTCGATCATCCGGCCCTCTGTCGAGAGCTTCCTGATCGCCAACGGCGTTGCCAGCCTGCCAAGCCAGATCGAGACGGTATCGGACTCTTTTGGCCGCGCCTTCGTTCGCTCCAGCGACGCCGTCTGGATCATTTCGACCGGCGTCGTCGCCGGCGACGTCGAGGATGGTCTGCTCAGTCTGCTACCGATCGACACCAGCGAGACGAAGGGGCCGGTTGGGCTGACCATGCGTACTGACGCCATCCCCAGCATGCCCTTGTCGATCCTGATGCAGACGATCCGTGAGGCGGCCGACGAGGTTGCGAAGAAGCGTTAAGCCGCTTCAATCTCAATAGGGCAAGCCGACATAATTTTCCGCAAGGGCTGTCGAGGCAGCGCGGGAACGCGTGAGATAGTCCAGTTCCGCCTCCTGGATCTTCTGGTCGAAATCGCCGGTATCGGGAAAGCGATGCATCATCGTCGTCATCCACCAGGAAAAGCGCACCGCCTTCCAGACGCGAGCAAGCGCATGAGCGGAATAGGCGTCCAGGCCGGCGTTGGAGCGTTCCTGATAGTGTTCGGCAAGGCCCGAGAAGAGATAGTAGACATCGCTTGCCGCAAGGTTCAAGCCCTTGGCGCCCGTCGGTGGAACGATATGGGCGGCATCGCCGACGAGGAACAGGCGTCCGAAGCGCATGGGCTCGGCGACAAAGGAGCGCAGCGGCGCGATCGACTTCTCGAATGACGGCGCGGTGATTAGGGCCTCGGCATGGTGTGCGGGCAGGCGGTGGCGCAGTTCGTCCCAGAAGCGGTCGTCGCTCCAGTTCTCTATCTTCTCATCCAGCGGGCACTGGATGTAATAGCGGCTGCGTGTCATCGACCGCATCGAGCAGAGCGCAAAGCCGCGCGGATGGTTGGCATAGATCAATTCATGATTGACGGGCGGGGCGTCGGCGAGCAGGCCGAGCCAGCCGAAGGGATAGATCTTCTCGAAGCTTCGGATCGATTTTTCCGGAACCGATTTGCGGCTGACGCCATGAAAGCCGTCGCAACCGGCGATGAAATCGCAGTCGATGCGGTGGGTGACGCCGCCCTTCTCATAAGTAAGATAGGGTGCGGCCATGTCGAAATCATGCGGGCAAACATTGGCGGCGTCATAGATCGTCAGTCCCCCGCTTTGTTCGCGGCGTGCCATCAGATCACGGGTCAGTTCTGTCTGGCCATAGACCATGACGCGCTTGCCGCCGGTCAGTCCATGAAGATCGATACGGTGATCACGGCCGTCGAAAGCCAGCGAAAAACCGTCATGCGGTAGGCCTTCGGCGTGCAGCCGCGCAGCGGACTTGGCCTTGTCCATCAGCCAGACCGTGCCTTCCTCCAGCACGCCGGCGCGCACGCGGCCGAGGATATAGTCCTTGCCGACGCGGTCGAGAATGACGTTGTCGATGCCTGCTTCCGTCAGCAATTGGCCAAGCAGCAGACCGGATGGACCCGAACCGATAATGGCAACCTGAGTACGCATGGTCTCCTCCCGCGCTTCGTCTTTCGTCGAATTTTGCGCGGGAAAGAGGGTGGTAACAATGGACATTTTACCCGAAAAATTGCACAAATCGAACATGGCGAAGGGAGAGAGCCATGTCGAGACCTGTGCCAACCTATGAGCTCTATGGTGAAAATACCGGCCGGAAGCCTGATTTCTGGCTGCATTGCGAAACCATACCCTCGCGTAGCAGTCTGCATCATTGGGAAATCCGGCCACATCGCCACGAGAGTTTCTTTCAGATCTTGTACATAGACGCCGGCTCGGGCGACGCGGTCTTCGACGGCGAAAGCCATGCGATCATGCCGCCCACCGTCATCACTGTGCCTCCGCGCCTCAACCACGGCTTCCGCTTTTCCCGCGATATAGACGGCTTCGTCATCACCGTGCTGATCTCGCACCTCAAGACCTCACCCGGCGACCGCAGCCGGCTCGGCGAATGGCTGGCCAAGCCGCACCTGACGCGGCTCGATATGGAGAATGAGGATGCGACGTATGTCGCTGGGACACTGAGGCGCCTCGGTAGCGAATTCGCCAACCGGCGTGGTGGCCGCAACGATCTGCTCGAAGCCTATCTGACATCGTCGCTGCTTCTGACCGCCCGGCTGTCTCAGCGGGAGGGCGAAGGGCAGGGCGCTTCCGACGAAAGCGAGCGGCGGATGGAAATACTGTATGGCCTGATCCAGCGACATTTCCGCTCGCATAAGCCGGCAGCCTTCTACGCAGAAGCACTCGGCATCTCGCCAACGCATCTGAACCGCATCGTGCGCGGAAAAACCGGCTATGGCGCACATGAACTGATCGCCCGCAAACTGATCGATGAAGCCAGGCGCGAATTGGTCTTCACCTTCGGTTCGGTGCAGGAGATCGGCTATCGCCTGGGTTTTGCCGATCCCGCCTATTTCTCACGTTTCTTCCTGAAGCAGACCGGCGAGACGCCGCGCGCCTGGCGCATTGCCGAGCGGGATAGGCTTGGGGTGTAGGGTTTCTCAGCGCAAAACCAATCGCAACGCCTTTTGCGTCTCCCGCAATAGCGGCAGAAACCGTTCGGCCATTTCGGCGGCGGCGACATAGGCGGCTGGGGCGCCGATGTTGATGGCCGCGACCGTCTGGCCGCGATCGTTCTCCACGGGAACAGCGATGGAGCAAAGGCCGATTTCCAGTTCCTGGTCGATGACGGCGTAGCCCCTCAGCCCGCACCCGACGAAACTCGGCCATCAGCTCATCCGGGTCCGTCTTTGTATTCGGCGTATTTGCCTTGAGTTCCGTTCGGGCCAGAACGGCGCGCGCTTCGTTCTCCGACAAGGAAGCAAGCAGGACGCGGCCCATGGAGGCGCAGAAGGCGGGCAGGCGGCTGCCCGGCGTCAGATTGATCGACATCACCCGGCGCTGCGACGCCCGGGCGATATAGACGACCTCTGTGCCATCGAGCACCGAGGCCGAGGCATTGTGGCCGGCCTGTTCTGCAAGTTGATCGAGATAGGGCTGGATGATCGTCGGCAGCGGCGTGGCGGCGAGATAGGCATGGCCAAGCCGCAGGATCTTCGGCGTCAGCGTGAAGAATTTCCCGTCATAGTCGGCATAGCCAAGCTCGGCCAGCGTCAGCAGCGAGCGGCGCACCGTGGCACGGTCGAGCCCAGTCAGCTTCGACGCTTCGGCAATCGACAGGCGCTGCTGGGTCTCGCCGAAAGCCTCGATGACCTTCAGGCCCCTGGCAAAGCCGCTGACGAAATCCGTTTCGCGCATTGCATCCTCCGATCACGCATCTGAATTTGTGCGATATATGAACAAAAATAAAATAACGCACAAATTAATTGCCGTCCAGCCCATGCTGATCTATTTCGAAGGGAGAGGACGGGCCGTCTTTATCCGCCCGCAATGGCTAACGGGAGTTTCCGCATGGACAAGACAATTGCGAGTACGGCGGCTGCCGTCTCGGATATCGGCGACGGCGCGACCGTCATGATCGGCGGTTTCGGCGGCTCCGGTGCGCCGATCGAGCTCATCCATGCGCTGATCGACAAGGGCCCCAAGAACCTGACCGTCATCAACAACAATGCCGGCAACGGGCGTATTGGCATCGCGGCGATGATTGATGCGGGCATGGTCAAGAAAATGATCTGCTCTTTCCCGCGCTCATCCGATCCACGCGCCTTCACGGACCGCTATCTGGCGGGCGAAATCGAGCTGGAACTGGTGCCACAGGGTACTCTGGCCGAACGCATTCGCGCCGGCGGTGCCGGCATCCCGGCCTTCTACACGCCAACCGCCTACGGCACCGAGCTTGCAAACGGCAAGGTCGTCGCCGAATTCGATGGCCGCAACTATGTCCAGGAGCGCTGGCTCAAGGCCGATTTCGCCATCGTCAAAGCCCAGGTCGGCGATGAACATGGCAACCTCATCTACAACAAGGCCGGCCGCAATTTTAATCCGCTGATGTGCATGGCTGCCGCCAAGACGATTGCACAAGTCTCGAAAATCGTCGCGGCCGGGGGGCTCGACCCCGAGCATATCGTTACCCCCGGCATCTTCGTCAACGGCGTCGTCGAAGTCGCCGATCCGCAACAGGAAGAAACTCTCATTCGAGCCGGAGTGGCATACGCATGACCATCGACACACGCGACGACATCAAGCTCTCCAACGCCCAGATCGCCTGGCGTGCGGCTCAGGATATCGAAGACGGCGCCTATGTGAATCTCGGCATCGGCTTTCCGGAAATGGTCGCCCGCTACCAGCCTCCGGGACGCCAGGCGATCTTCCACACGGAAAACGGCATCCTGGATTTCGGCGAGCCGCCGGCGGAGGGTGAAGAAGATTGGGACCTGATTAACGCCGGCAAGAAGGCCGTTACGCTGAAGCCCGGCGCTGCCTTCTTCCACCACGCCGATAGCTTTGCCATGGTGCGCGGTGGCCATCTGGATGTGGCGATCCTCGGGGCCTATCAGGTGGCGCAAAATGGTGACCTCGCCAACTGGCGCGTCGGCTCCCGGGGGGTGCCGGCCGTTGGTGGCGCCATGGATCTGGTGCACGGCGCCAAGCAGGTTTTCGTCATCACCGAACATGTGACGAAGGACGGAAAGCCGAAACTGGTCGACGCCTGTACCTTCCCGCTCACCGGCGTTGGCTGCATCACCCGCGTCTATACGAGCCATGCCGTCATCGATATCGCCGATGGAGGTTTCGTCGTGCGTGAAAAGCTAGCTGCCATGACCATGGATGAGCTGCAGGCGATGACCGGCGCTCCGCTCCATGCCAACGGCTCCGTTGCTGACCTTGTCGTGCCGGCGCTCTAGGGAGAAGACCATGACCGAAGCCTTCATCTGTGACTATATCCGCACGCCCATCGGCCGCTTCGGCGGTTCGCTTTCCTCCGTGCGCGCCGACGATCTCGGTGCGGTGCCCTTGAAGGCACTCATCGAGCGCAACGGTTCCGTCGATTGGGAAGCCGTCGACGACGTGATCTATGGCTGCGCCAACCAGGCAGGCGAGGACAACCGCAACGTCGCGCGCATGTCGCTTCTGCTCGCCGGCTTTCCCATTTCCGTTTCGGGCACGACAATCAACCGTCTTTGCGGCTCCGGCATGGATGCCGTCATCACCGTTGCGCGCGCCATCCGCGCGGGCGAAGCCGAACTGATGATCGCCGGCGGTGTCGAGAGCATGTCGCGTGCACCCTTCGTTATTCCCAAGGCCGAGAGCGCCTTTTCGCGCAACGCCGAGATCTACGACACCACCATCGGCTGGCGTTTCATCAATCCTCTGATGAAGAAGCAATATGGCGTCGATTCCATGCCGGAGACCGGCGAGAACGTTGCCGAGGACTATAAGGTCAGCCGCGAGGATCAGGACGCCTTCGCCGTTCGCTCGCAGGCCAAGGCCGCCGCCGCCCAGGAGAATGGCCGCCTCGCCAAGGAGATTACACCGGTCACGATCCCACAGCGCCAGGGCGATGCCATCGTGGTTGGCAAGGACGAGCATCCGCGCGCCACAACAGTCGAAACATTGGCGAAGCTGGGCACGCCCTTCAAGAAGGAAGGGGGCACTGTGACTGCCGGTAACGCTTCGGGCGTCAATGATGGTGCCGCTGCGCTGATCATCGCTTCGGAAGCGGCGGTGAAGAAATATGGTCTGACGCCGATCGCCCGCATCCTCGGCGGCGCTGCCGCCGGCGTGCCGCCGCGTGTGATGGGCATCGGCCCGGTGCCGGCGTCGCGCAAGCTGATGGCCCGTCTCGGTATGCGCCAGGAACAGTTCGACGTCATCGAGCTCAACGAAGCCTTTGCCTCGCAGGGGCTGGCCGTTTTGCGCGAACTCGGCATTGCCGGCGACGATGCCCGCGTCAACCGCAACGGCGGCGCCATCGCGCTCGGCCATCCGCTCGGCATGTCAGGCGCCCGTATCACCGGCACGGCGGCGCTGGAGCTGAAGGAAACCGGCGGGCGCTACTCGCTGTCGACCATGTGCATCGGCGTCGGGCAGGGCATCGCCATCGCGCTCGAGCGGGTCTGACCCCTTCACGATGAATTGACGGCGGTCCTGTAGCGCGCAAAATCGCGTGGCACCGCGCGCAAGATCAGATGGCAACAGAAATCTATTATTTGAGAGGCCTTTAAACGTCCAAAAAAGTGGCGTAATCCAGTTGCCCGCCTGCTTCCCTATTTTGGCGAAAACACGACTCTCGTCATTTGCGGCGATGCATCCACAATGCCACCGGCCCCAGCCTTCATTTCAACGCGAATACGGCTTCCGATAGCAACAGGCAGAGCATCGGTTTCAGCGCTCACGCTGACCTCGTCTCCAAACGTGGAGCCGAACGCGACTTCCTTGAAGCCGCCACCGCCGTCGACCATGATCCTCAGGTCACAGCCGCCTTGCTGCGAGGCCTTGAGATGAACGCGGCTCTCGATATCGACCTCGGTCACGCCGGCCGGGACAGTGAATTCTCCTGGCTGATCGGACGGTTTGAAATCGATCCCTAAACCTGCGGCGTTCTGATCAGGCACGAACGGCACGACTTGCCACTTGCCGGCGCCGGCTTGTGTCTGTCCGTCAACAGAGCCGATCGTGGAAAGCTCGGTGTCGAAAGCCTCCCAGGTGATCCGCTTGTGCAAAGGGCTATTGGTGAAGCGATACATCTCCGACACGGTCGATTTGCCCTTTAAGTCCCTCTCGGGTCGATTCTTCGAGATCACGATATCTTCGGCACCACTGACCCCGTTATCGGCGATATCGAGAAAGATCGTCCTTTCGCTTGCGAGATTGTCTGAAATATTGCTGTTGCGGATCGAACCCACCGCCTTGATGGCGGTCTTTGTGACCTTCGATCTATCCATGCCGCTGTAGAACTTGTTGCGTGCGATGGTCGCAGCCGGGCACGTTCCTATGAAGATGTCGGTTTGATCAGACCCGGCCTTGACGTCCTTGCGCCCGTAGAGAAGGTTATCGACCACGTTGACTTGACTGTAACCCTCGACGTGAATTGCTTCGTAGCAGGCGTTGATATGCGTCAGCGCCACCTCGATATGAGGAAGCCCCACGGGCGCGGCCTGAAAATACACACCATGACCGACCCGAACGAACGAGCCGCCGTGAAGTCTGAAGCCTTCCAGACTGGTAGCGCCATCTGACCGGCATGCGTAAGCCAGATTGTACATGTAAGTGTCGGTCATCGTGACATCGTTTGCCGCAGCGAGCACCAATCCCTCGCCCTGCGGATCGGTATCGGCAAGCCCGTTGAACCAGCATCCGATGATCTGGCCGGTGCCTTTGTTCCGGATCTCAAGCCCGCGAGCAAAGAAATTCTTATCACCTAACGAATTGGAGCCAAACCCGACATCGTCGATGGCGAAGCCTTTCCCGACCGCAGCCTTTGCCCATTCTAGCTTGAGCGCCGTCCCCTGGTTCTCCCGCTGCGGCAGGAACGATATCCCCTTAAAGGAATACTGAGAGCCAGGCGCGCCGTTTAGGGAGATCCCAACGCCGTCACAGCGAATCGCGGTGGAGGCCATCCCTTCGCCAGATATGGCGACACGCACGACGTCCTGAGAGGAAACGTCGATTGGCGCATCGAGATCGTGCGGCGCTCCTCCCGGCAATTGGATGTTGATACCTGATCCAGCCGCTTCTCTAACGGCGTTTTCAAGCTTGGCCCTGAATGACCCCCCCTGAAAATCCAGCACCGACCAGCTTGTTTTCTGGTCGGTGCGAACGGAAGGGGCGACCAGTGAATTATCTTGGCCAAAGGCCCTCGATGCCACCACCGAAAGAGCCAAGCCCTGAATGAACATTCTCCGCTTCATCGCCACTATCCTTATGCAGCCGAACTAAGATCAGCTTACGAAGCTAGGGCGACTTATCGGAAATTGTATGTCCGTCACTGCCTGAAGTTGATTTGCGTGGTGGCAAGGCTCCGATTGAACGCCCGCTCTACTTCCAAGGCCTCTATAGCAAGCGCCGCCCGCTCCTGCGATGCTACCTGCTCATCGATCTTTCCTTTGCGCATCACGAAATAGAATTCGGATCCGTTGTTGGTATGGAACCGCTCTTCGACCAGATCAATCAGGCCGAGCGCCCCCAAATCGAACATGATGAGCCTGAAAGATTCCGGGGTGAAGCACCAAGCGTGGGTATCGACATATTTCGTTGAATTGAGAGCGTTCGAAACGAGCTTCTTAGCCTCGGCAAAGTTATGGATATGATCGATTGGAGCTTCTTCCCGAGGCCCCCAAAGGTTTCTCTTCCCGCGAGACGATGCATTGATCTTCGTATCAAAGAGCGCGCCGACGTGTCTCGTTCGGCCGAGAAGATGAGCGTCGATGACGTTGCCGGTGGACGTCAGTGGGCGAAGTGCGTCGAATACATGCCGCTTGTCTGGCACGATCAGATAGAGGCTCGACCCGTCATGCATCAGACGAGAGCAATCCTTGAGGAACCCGATCATATCCGGAGTGTGCTCAATCAGATGGGCACCAACGATGCAATCGAAGGTTCCGTGAACATCGGCCAGAGTGCTGCCGAGAATATCGACGTCCTCGATGAGGTTGATGTTCGCCGAGTGGCCTTTGTACTTCTCTCGAAGCTGCTCCTTGGTGAGGTGGTCAAAAACGACCGTCTTGTATCCGTCCGCCTTGGGCACGATGGGGTTATAGGATGGCCCAATCTCCAAGCAAACCTTGTCCTTCTGGATCGCGTTTCTGATTGTATCTCGATAGCCCACTTATGTTTCCACCCGTTAATAAAGATTGCCACAATATGCGTTGCGGCAATCTTTGAGGCAAGGCGACTTTTGGGCAATCGTATCTAAAGTTGCACGCCGGCTCCCCGAAGCCATGCAGCTATCGAGGACTAAGGCCGCGACTAAGATGAAGCTTCCAAGGCAGCGACAGCATTCCGGAGTTCAGCCAAAGCGCCAGTCATGATGCCATAGGCTGCTGTCGGATCATCGTTATTGATGAATTCAGTCATACCGGGATAGGCAAGAATTGCGTTTGCGGCTTCCAACAATTTCTCTTCCGGCGTCGTTTCGGTTGTCTGTTCAGTTGTCATAGATTGCTCTCCTACTACGGATGCCCAAGCTGGGGCGGGTTAGCCTGCGAAGTCTATCTCGGCCTTCCAGACGACAAGGGACGATGCCGCAAGCGCTGCTGGGAAGGTCACTATCAGGTTTGTTGCATCGGCGGTGATACGCGGCGCGGCTGCTTCTAAAGTATTGCCCCTCCCATCCCACCAAACCGGTATTTTATAAAGGCCGTGGGGGATAGTGACGGACGTCGCACCTGCTGTGACGCTGACTTGTCCTCTCGCCTTTTCGACAAGACCAGTGACATTACTTGCGCGGTTTGGTTGACCATTAATCTTCGCAGAAGATCCAGAAACAGCGACACTACCGCCGGTCAGGCGCGTCCCGCTAGAAGCAGCGAAATCGTATAGATAGTCTACATTTGCCGAGGATGCCTTGAAGCCAACGAAGTCGAGTACCCCTGTCGTGTTGACGTCGATCAGAGAAACACCAGCGGCACCGTCAGTGTTACCGTCTCGAGCTCCACCAAGAAACGTGGAGTCGGATGTCCCCGATCCGAGGATGATTGCCTGGGCCTTACTGGACCGGATATCGCAGGTTATAAACCCACCTGAAACAGTTGACGTCGTCTCCAACCCAACCTTGTCGGCGTAACTGTCATAGTTGATGTTAGCCTTCCTGGTGTTGTTCAGATACAAGCCGTGCTCGATAGCTGTGCGGCTGTGAAGCGCGAGGATAGTGACGCCCTGTCCACCGACAGTACCTATGTTTTCGAGAACCACATTTTTTGTGCCGCCGACCGCGAAGACTTCAGTAATGTGAATGTTCTGAGAAGCGCGCGCAACCGCAGTATCTGTCGTGACCGTACTGCTCTTGATTGTTAGAAGGTTTGGCGCACCGACGCCCATCTCACTTCCAAGCTTCAAGGTCATGCCGTGGTAACTAATGACGCCACGAAGTTCCAATCCCATGGACCCACGGTCGATTGTTTCGACGCTGACGTGAGTTACATCTGATGTGTTTTCGATGACCGCTCCGTATCTGCTCCAAGCACGATACTCATTAGAAATTGTCCCGAAAGCATTTGTTCCGGTATCGACATAATAGATCTGTCCTACCCCCTGAGCCGAACGGGTCGCCTCCGGATCTGTAATTGCCGCAGTAGAGTTGCAATATGCTCTGAATGAAATCCATTGGGTTTTAAATCCATCTGGACCGAGATTGCCAGAGTCGCTGGTAATGCGAACACATCTACCTAAATAGTTGGCGCCATATTTAAGATCGATAACGGACCCATAGGCGTTCACAAAAGCAAAAGATTCATCTGCTCCGATCGGATTTGCTACGGAATAATCCGCAGTCTGACCACCGCCGCTAACGCGACAAGTAAACTGGCCGCCGCGAGCGTTTCGGGTGGTGATTGCTCTGCCGATCCCGGCATCCGGCTTGATAGAGCCTTCGAAGACAACGGAACCGACAGACGGAATGCCGCTCAGATCACAGAGGATACCGGACGCCAAGCGATAGCTTCGGTTCCCCGGGAAGACGAGCGTCAGGTTCGAAGCGCTCTTGAACCAGTTGAAAGCGACCAGCGCGGTCGCGGCATCATCCGTCGTGCCGTCGCCCTTCACGCCGAATACTAGCGCCGACAAACGAGAGCCTACAAGGCCCCACCGCTTGCTGCCGCTATTGGATGGGTGCTCTCCAGGCTGCGCCGCCTCGATGGCTGCCATACGCCGGCATTGAACCGCACCGCCATCTCCAGCCTCATAATAGCCAAGCAGCTCGACGACATCAGCAGATTCGGGGACGTTGGCAGCGGCCAAATCCGCAACGGACTTGAACCGGACAGCGTCGGGCGCCGTGACCTGGCTCTCCAGCGTATCCAAGCGTGAATCGGCGTCGATGGCTTCCTGTGCCGCGATTCGGGCCTCAAGAGCGTCAACATCCGGAGCATAGGTCGTCGCGTGAGTGATATCCTCCCACCTGATAATCTCGATGTCAGTGACCGGCGTCACGCCATAAGTTTGGACGTAGGGCCGCACGTAACGCGCATCGGTCGGCGCGACGAGATCTATATCGTCCCCCGCCGATCGGGAGACTGTTGCGGAGACCAGCGTTCTACCCGAGCCAACCGAAAGTGAGGTCAGATCCTGGATTATCGTCAGTGGTACGGCGCTTCGATTTGCGCCCTGATCGTACCAGGCGAGCGCGCAACGTACCGCATCATTCGATGGATCGGGGGAATTGACCCGGCGCTGCACGACGAATTCGACGGCATAGACCTTTGCCGGTTCGAGGGAATAGAGCGTGCGTGTACCGATAATTGCGGGACCGGCGACCCGAAGAACGCGGCCGTTCTCGTCATACTTCTGCTCGCCTGTCGCAAGAAGCGGCAGCAATGCCGGCACACCGCCGTTGAGCGTATCGACGAAGTGCTGCGGCATATCGCCCGGACGTGCGTTGATGAGATCGTCCGCCGTGCCGATGAGGGCATAGGCGGCCTTCGAAACCGGCTTATCAGCGTCCCGGGTGTTGTCGATATTGGCGATGAGCGCCGCGAGATTGCTGACCGACACCCGCAGGGATGTCAGATCCGAATAGTCCCCCGTTCGCGTCCAGCCGGCCGGCGAGGCGACGTAGGTGAATGTGCCGCTGTTCTTGACGGTCGAGCTGGTCACGGGATCGGTATGCGATCCCGTGTCGCTCTCCGGCACTGTTCCGCGCTGCAACGCTGTGCCGACGATGACCGAAAGTTCAGTCCATGTTCTGGCATTCTTGCTGCCCAGCGTGGCCCCTTCGATCATGTCGGCAATCGCGCCGGTGCCGGCAAGCTGAGTGGCCAGATCAGCGATCGCCTGCACGGTCGTAACGCCGTCACGATTGACGAGGACCTCATCAGAGATCGGAACGCCGGTAAGATTGGTTGTTCTGACGCCTGCAATGGTCATTTATTGCCCCTATCGAATAGTGACGGTGAACGGGCCAGCCAATGGGCCGGCGACGCCGTCTGAGTTTTGAGGTTCAAGCCAGATGTAATGAATGCCGGCAGCCAGGCAGGTCGCCGTCTCCTCGAAGATCATGGCATTGTCGACCGAGCCGACGAACGCCGAAGCGGCGGCCAGAGCGAGCGTGTTGTTGCCGGCAACGGCCTGGATGCGATCGGAAAAGTTGCCGTTCGCCGACCGCGCTGTGCCGCCTTGCGTCGTGCCCCCAGTCAGCTGCGGCGTCAGTGTGCCCGCCGTGACACCGGAGAGCGTGAAGGCAATGCGGTAGTAGATGCCGACCGTCGTGGCGCGGGCCTGCGATAGGACGCTGGCTGTGCCCGACGCGTGGGTGGCGAGACCGGAAGCAATCGTCCAGCCGGTTCCCTTCGTCCAGCCGCTATCGGTGTCGAAGCCGCCATTCGTGGCAAGGTTCGAACGCGTCGTGTCGCCGATCGGCGTGCTGTAGCCCCGCGACGGCTGGACGGCGACAGGATCGCCGGCCGCGTCTGTGGCGCGGTTGATGGTCGATGACATCGACCGGTAGATCTGCACCTGGACGGTGGCAGCGTCGGCCGTGGTCGAGAACATGACAGAGCCACCGCCCAGCAGTGCGCCGACCGAGATCATGCTGCTGTCGAGAGCGAGTGGTAGAGCGGCGTCCTGGCCGCCAATCGTGACGTTGACGACGAGCGAGAAATCCCCGACGGCGCCGGCAGCGTTGAGCGCGGCTGCGCGGATCTGCACCACTTGCCCAGACGAGTAGCCTGCGATCGAGCAACCGCCATTGGCAGCCGGGAAATCGACGCTGTTCCAGGTCGTGGCGCCGTTGAGGCGGTGCTGGACACGGAACGTCACGCTAGTGACGGCCCCGCTACCGGGCGTGAGATTGACCTCCAGGCCGCCGACGACGTCGGTGCCGGATATGCCGGTTCTGATCGAGACGATCACCGGCGCTGGCGGCAGGCCGGTATCATTGCCGATTTCGTCGCCAACGCGGCCGGACCAGGGCGGCGGCACTTCGGCGTCGGTCAGCTCGTCGATGATCGGAGATGCATCGACCATCGTGTAAATGCTCGCCATGTCTTGGCCGGCTTCGACACGGGTGACGAACACCGGGAAGCTCTCCGTCAGAGCTTCCCCGAAATGAATAAGGTCACCAACCTGAGGAATGGCACCGTCGCCGGAGAGCTGCACCACCGTGGACGAGCCCGCAGCCGTCCGGAGCTGGCGAAGGACGCTGTTGCCGATCGTGTCTTCATCGTCGGCAAAGGTGCGAAAGCGGATAGCGTAGTCGTGGCCCGAGATCATTATGATCTCGTCCTCCAGTTCGATGAGCCGGCCGGTGATCGATTTCACACGGCTGGCGACCTGTGTGCGCTCCAGCACGTCAAAGCTGGCCATGACGAGATCGCCGCGCGTGGCGACCCGAGCTGGGCCATCCAGAGTGGCGGTGTGAACGTCCGGCCGATATTGCGCCTCGTACATCCGCCGCCGCGCTTCGCGCCAGATCTCGTCGGGATTGGTCTTTCCCGGTAGTTCGAGCTGCTCGGTCAGCAAGATCTCGCCCGAGTAACCCGGCCATGGAACAAGCCGCTCAGCTTGCTTGTAGTCGTTGGTCTCGTCGTAGAACTGGACGCGGAAACCGTGCGGCGCTTCGGTATAGGTCCGGACCGACTGAAAGCCCCAGCTATTGCGCGGGTTGATGTGGTCGATCACCAGCTCTTGCGGCCGGTCGATGACGACGCCCCAGCGAAGGCCGTCGTGACGTGGCGTCGCGCGGCCTGCGGCTGCGATCTCGGGGAGGATATCGCGCAGCTTGCTCTCGTCTTCCAGGACTTTGTTGTACTCAAGCCCCTTCGACGTGCAGAACACATGCCAGTCTTGGAGAACCGCCAGATCGATTTCCGAATCGGCGGCCGGTTTCGGATTGGCGGCCGACTGGAGAGCGCGACGGTAGAGCGAAGCGGGATTTCTGGTTTCTCGGACGATCCAGGACTGCGAGGCACTATCCCAATCCAGGCAGCGCCGGCTGCAGAGCGCATTGAAATTATCGAGCGCACCATTGAGCTGATAGGTCGCCTTTACGCGCACGGCCACCAATGCCAGGGGAGCCGGGAAGTTCAGGGGATATTCCGGCCGCAGAGTCTGCAGCGCCACCCATGTCGTGCGGCCTTGCGTCTGCTGGCTGGTGAATTCGTCGGTCAGGCGATTGACCTCGATGTCATACCGGGCACGCGTCGCAAAGTTCCAGGTATATTGCCGATAGAAGCCCTCGAACTTCTTGGCGGAAATGTCGAGTGTGACGACTTCGGTCCAGTCCTCTGTGCCGGTTGGCCGCTGGCGGATGCGGATCTGCACGGTGACCGACTTCTGCTTACCCTTGTCATCGACCTTGCCGAGACCGGCCGGAAGGCCGATGATTATGGAGGCTCCGGATGCATCCTCGCCGGTCGTGCGAATGATAGGGCTGTCGATCCCAGGACCGTCGATCTCGTCGCCCTGGTCGTCGCGATGCTCCGGACGTGCCAATTCCGCGCCGACGCTCTCCTCGAAGATCTGTGTCGGATAGAGCGTCACCGGTTCGTCGGTCGGCAATCCCTCGCGAACTTCCATCTCGATTTCGTCGTAGTCGCCAGTCGAGGTCTCGCCGATCCGGTATTCGGAAAAGGTCACGGGACCGTAGCCGAAGTTGAAGATCGCGCGGATGTATTGCAGGTCGCCAACGATCTCGGTGTAGGAGCCAGCAGCGAAAGGCGGCGCGTAGCGGACCTTGCCCATCAGATCAGGCACGACCCCGTCAGGGTCCATTTTGTTCTGCCATCCAGTGATCTGGTAGCTCGTATTCTTGTCGTTGCTGGTCGATGTCGGCGGGATCAGCGCATTGATGAGCAGGTTGCCGAGCACAGTGACGCCGAGCCCGACCAAGCCCGAGGCAAGGCCTTGGGAAATGCCGAGCGTGCTGGCGAGAGCCGGCGCCCATACCTGCCCGAGGGCAATGGCCGCGATCGACACAACGACAGAGAGGATCGACCGTAGAGCGCCGTTGCCGGGTATGATCCGAATGACAACATGGACGCCAGGATGTGGCCGGACACGAGCCCAATCCTCGCGCGAAATGATCACGCTGCCACGATCGGATACGAGCGCAACACGGGCATGCGCGAGGTCCTGACCCGTTGCTCGTGGCAACGCGACGCTGACGATCTCCGCTACCGTCAAGCCGGCAGGCAGCTCGATATTGACACGGGCCGAGCCGGGATCGAGGAGCGGCGCTGCGAGAACGGGTATGATGCCCATTTGAACGGTCATTGAGCCGCCCTCAAATGCATCTCGAAATGCCGATAAATACCCGTCAGGCGATGCGCCCAACGGCCGGAACTGTAATGCTCCAGGCGAGAATGATCGTCGGCCGAGGTGTGCAGCATCAGGCCGGGCGAAACGACGATTCCAACATGCGCCTCCATATGGCCACGCCTGAAAACAACAATGTCAAAGGTTGCCGCCTGGACTGTTCCCACCCAGATTTCGCTACCAGCAGCCGAGCCGATCAATGCATCCAACTCGCTCCGCTCTTCCTGCGAAGTGTACTGCTCGATATAGCTTGGCAGCTCGATACCAAGGATTTCGGCGAAAACGAGCTTTGCCAAGCCCCAGCAGTCGACGCCGGCTCGATCGCGGCCGAACGCGACATAGGGGATGCCAACGAACTCATTGCTCCAGCCCGCGTTCATCGGTGCAATCCTGGGAAGCGGTTCTTGGTCATGCGGCCGGCCGGCACATATTCCTCCTCGACGTTTTCGCGACTGAAGCTGAGGGTGACCTCGCCGGCATTGATCGTGGCCGAGGTGATCTTCAGGTTCTGATATTCAGCCTCGACCAGCGATGGAGAGGAGGCGAGAACGACGGCGATATGGATGGTCGCGAGATCCGAGAACGAACGCAGTAGCTTGGCGATATCGTTGTCGACATTCTCCAGGACGATATTGCCCTCGGCCGGCGCATCGTCGAGATCCGACGGCAGCACGGTCGAGGCAAGCACGAACAGGTATGGATCCGTGACCGTGTTCGCATCCAGCCAGGTCGAGCGGGTTCCATACATCAGCGGCTCATTCTGCAGGCGCTCGGTCGGGTCCGTCGACAGCCGCACCGGACTATCGAGCATCGAATGCTCGATGCAGAAGAGAGCGACGTAGATCTCCGACGTGTTTTGAGCGTCCTGGGCAAGACGGGCATTGAGGGAAACACGTCTCATGGCATCACCGAAACGGAGAAGGTTATCCGAAACTCGACACCCACGACGGCCTCGGCCGGCATGGTGTCGCCGAAGAGGCAGAGCCACTGCGCAGCCAGCAGGAGCGGTTGATCGTCGTTGGTCAAAAGCGGCTGTCCGTCGGCAGTAAATAGGCCCCAACCATCGGTCGTGGGATCAGGCATGTAGAATGGCAGAGAGCCCTCGGACGTCGTCGTTTCACGAAACTTATCGAATACGGCCTTGCCGTCCCGGTCGACCATGATTGACAGGGTGACGGCCTGAGCGACAGATGAATAGCGGCGACGGTAGCTCGGCGGTCCGGCGTCGTTCTGCCTCTTCAGGCGAGCGTCTTGCGGCGATTTCTGCCAGCTATCGCGGTCCGGCCGAGGAAGCGTCGTGGGCCAGGTGGGGATGGTCATCGGCGAACCCCCACGGTTTTTACGCCATATTGCTGCGCCAGGGCGCGCTGTGCTCCGCCACCCTTGGTCGTCATGGCGTCTCCGGCCTGATCGGCGATGATGAAGCGGATCTGGCGACCACCGCGCTGATCGGTTGACTGTTCAGTCCTGACCGAAGCTGACGAGTAGTTATGTGTCTCGATCTTGACGTCGCCGCCGCCAGCCGACGCGTTGCCGCCGTAGTTGCGCGGCACGGCCTGGTTGACACTGAGGGTCACCGGAACCGAGCGGCCGTCCGGAAGCGGGATCGCAGCCTCCGGACCAGCCTCGGCGAAGATCGAGGGCTGATTGGCAACGCCGCCGGCTGCGAACAGACCGCCGTTGCCGCTGGCGACAGCGGCGCGTGCCTGGGCTGAGCCCGCAAGGATCGAACTCGAGCTTGGTGTGAAGAGGTTTGATATCCACCCGAACAGTCCGCCGCTGCTGCTTCCGGACGCGGAAGGTGCTGCTGGAAATAGACCGGTCAGCGATTGGCCGATCTGACCAAGGCCGGTTCCGAATCCCACGAGGTTCTGCGTTGTGGCGGCGGTCGTGTCACCGAGCTTTCCAAGTGCGGTATTGAACTTGGCAACATAGCCGCTACCGGTCGTGCCAAGAATATCCGCGGCGCCTGCGCCCTGCGACTGCGGCCGGCCGGTAAACCAGACGCTGGCCGCGTCGTTCGCGTTACCGTACTTCGCGAGCGACTTGCCAAAGAAGCGATTGAAGACGCTGTCCTGCGCCTTCGGATCCGCCAGGAATTGCGACGGAGAGAGCGACTGGCCCAGGGTCTCCTTGGTCCAGCTCGGGATATTAGCGCCCATGACCTGATAGGCGCCGTAAGCCCTGTCCCCGCTCTTCGTCAGGGGACCAAGGGCATTGTAGCCGCCGCTGCCGGCGCTCTCGACCGAACGGATCGCAGCAGCATATTTGCCGATATCGCCGACAGCCATATTGCTGTTGGCAGCGGCAGCACCACCGCCAAGCAGGCTGCTGACGCCACCGCTGACGCCGCCGTTGACCATGACCGTGCCGGCTGTGACCGTCATCGCCGCGACGGACTTACCGCCCATTGCGGAAGCGACCATCGAGGCTGGATCATCCTTCTTACCGCCGAATAGACGGCTGGCTATCCCACCGATCCCACCGACGTCGGAAATCGTGCCGTAGTCAGTCCCGAGTAGAGAGTTCTTCAGCGGATTGGAGACGGCAAGGGTGAGCGCGGTTTTCTGGATATCCTTCGAGATGCTGTCGAGCGCATCGCCGAACTTGCCATTGGCCAGACCTTCGACTGCGCTGTCGATTGCACCTTCCGACGTCTTCTGCACCTCGCCCCAGGCATCGGATTGCTTCTTGATCTGGGTATTGAGGTCGGCGACGGCGGAAGCCTTGGCGCGGATCTTCTGCGCCTGGTCGCTATCGCTGTTGATGCCGAGCGTCCGGATTTTCTGCTCGGCGTCCAGGAGTGCGTTCGCCTTTGCCTGGACGGTCGAGTTTTCCCCGATCAACCGCTGCTGCAGCCGGAGCTTTTCGAGCTGCTCATCCTGCGATCGGAGATAGTCGTTGGCGGACGCTTCTTTCTCGGCGGCGGCAAGGCCGGCATAGCCCGACCGGAGATCCGCCAATACCTTGTTCAGACGAACCTTAGCATCGCCCTCGGCCGTGGCGGCGGCGATGATCAGCGGCCGGAGCTGCAGTTCCTCCTGGAGGGCGCGCTGCGCATCATCCGTCGTGATCGTGCCAGCGGCAACCTGTGCATTCAACCGATTGCGGATATCGATCTCAGCCCGCATATCGGACGCCTGGGCGGCGTTGCTGCCAATCGTCTCCTCGATCACCTGGTTGCGGGCGCGCTCTGCTTGCGCGGCGGCCTCGCCGGCATTCACCTCCTGGAGGGTGAGCTGCAGCCGCTCGCGGCGCTGGGTGAGATCGGCACGGGTGACCGGATTACGCTCATTCTGGATCTGGATGTCCAGCCGATCGATCTGGGTAAGCGTCGCCTGCTTGTTGATCAGCCCATCGAGAGCCGCGCGCTTTGCCACCAATGCGTCGTTGATCTGCCGTTGCTGATCGAGGCTCAGACCCGGTGCGCTCGCACCCTTTTCCAGCGCGGCAATCTGATCCTGCAACTGCTGTGTCTGAAGCCGGTTAGAATTGGCAGGCGACTGTGCGGCGATGCCGGTGGCAGTCGCGCCGGCTGCTCGCTTCTCGGCATCGAGCCGATCCTGTTCCGCTTTCCTATTACGCTCCTGGAGTTCGGCTGAACGCCTGTCAAAATCCTTTTGCGCCGCATCGACGTCCGCTTGCGCTGGGTTGTAGTCCGGCCGACCGGTAAAAGCCCGACCAATCCGTGTGGCCAGGCTATTCGCTGTCCGATCGCGCGTCCGCTTTTCTTCTTCTAGCCTCTTGCGAGACTCCTCAACTTGTTCATCCAGTGACGGCCCAGAGAATTGCCGGTCGGTTACCCGGCCGAGCCAGTCGTAGGCATTGCTGGCACCGGAAGCCACGGTATTCCATGCTCTGCCGAGCGCTGTCGTTGCCTCGGTGGCATGGGCAAGACGACCAGGGAGGGCATCGAGCAGGACCGATTGTGCTTCGGAAAGCTTGTTCTGGTTGGCGAGCCGCGTCGCATAGTCGGCCGTCGCACCATCGATCAGCCCGTATTGACGATAAAGCACCTGCGCGGCTTTGGCCGGATCGGAGAACATCTCGGCAAGCGCAGGGCCGGCCTGATCGGCCGTGATTCCGATCGTCGCCGCGAAATCCGATGAATTGGCGATCAGCCGCTCAAAATTCTCCGAACCGATCTTGCCGGTCGAAAGGAACTGCGCCTCCATGGAGCGGGCGGACTTGACGGTGATATTCGCCGTAGCAGCACCAGCCTGGGCAGCGGCTTCCATGGAACCGGCGCTGCCGGCGACGGCGCGGCCGAGGCCAGCCGCAGCGGTCTCAACGGGCTTGATCGAGTTGAGGTAGCTGTTCCAGGCAGCACCCGCTACCGCCACGGCGCCGATCGTCCCGCCGATCGCCACGTTGGTGACCGTGAACACACTGCCGAGCAGCTTGACGGCATTGCTGACGCCACCGACCGCCTGCACGGCCTGCGGACCTTGCTGCAGAAACACCTGGAGCGGCGGCATGCCCAGCGCCAGCGACTGAACGGTATCATTCGTCTGGAAGGCGAGCTGCTTCAGCTCATTCGACGATAGCTTGATCGCATTGTTATGGCCTAGAACGGCCGAGGCGGCGCGCGTGGCCGATTCCGCCTGCTGATCATAGCTCTTCTTCGCCTTCGCCAGCGCGACGGTGCTGTCATCGGCGCTGATGACGTTCGCCTTCTGCAGCTCCTGAATATCGGCAAGCGCCTTTTCATAATCGCGCTGTGCGGCATAGAGCGGCAGATAGGCGACCTTCAGCCTTTCGAGATCGGCGGGCGTCTGCTCTCCAGGTCCCGACTGCGGTGACCTTGGCTGACCACCTGGCTGCCGTGGCGGCGTGCTGCCACCGGACGGGCTGGATGGGGCTGCCGGGTTCGGCCTGGTGGTCGACGGCGCCGATGGCGTCGGCTTGCTGGCCTGATCGCGGACTTCCTTTTCGGCTTGTGCCTGGTCGCGCAGCGCATCGGCCGTCTTCTTGGCGGCTGCAGCTTCCCGATCCAGCGCGGCCGAGTGCTTGTCGAGCGCCTGGGAGGCCTGATCGGCTGCGGTCGCGGCCTGCTCCAGGCCCTCTTTCGTCTCGCGCGTCGCTTCCTTGGCGGACTTGTTGTCGCCGGTAATGAGGAGCGAAAATCTGAGCTGGTTGGGTGTCGTCATTCGCCCACCTCGACAAAGGTGGCGATTGCTTCCTTCTCCATCACCTGCAGATCGGCAAAGACGCTGTCAGGGTAGCCATGGCGGCGCAGGACGATATCGACAGCGACATAGTTGAGGCCGATCCACACGAGGCTGGCAAAGGTGCCCACGACATTCCATTGCGTTCCGCACGCCATGAACGCCGCCAAGCTTTGCCAGTTGCTCTGGAACACTTCGAAACTACCCTCTTCGCTGATGTCGTCTGTTGCTATTCGGTGACCAAGCTCCGCGAACTCTTTCGCGGTCTCCTGGTCGATCGCTACCGGCTGGCGCGGGTCGGACTTGCCGAGGCGGGCAAGAGCCCAGGCCCGCGCCGCCGCCTTCAGTTTCCCAGGCGGGCTTTTTCGCCGGAAAGGCTTTCCTGGTAAGCGGCGAACACACCGCGTCGGAACCAGACCTGCTTCAGGGAGCCGTCAAAGTTTTCCGGGGTGAATGGAACGGGTGTGACCTCGTCCTCCTCGACAATATCCGACCAGTTCTTGCAGATGGCGCGAAGGTGATCGAATTCGGCCGCCGAATACTCAGCCACGGTCTTGGCCGTGTCATAGGCCTTCTGGCGTTCCTCGGCGGCGTCGCTGCCTTCCGGCTCGAACTGCATCTTGAACGTCTGTTCAAGAAAATCGCCGGCTTTGTCCGGATCTGGATTCGGCAGCCGGACAGTGACCGGCCACCAGTATTTATGAGAAGTGGAACGCACGAAATTCATGATGGCTTCCTTGGTGCTTTAAAGAGGGTTTGAAGGGATGAGATCGCCGCCTAACGGACGACGATCTCCAGTTCATCGTTGCCCAGGACCGGAACGGAGCTGAGAGACAGCGAATAGTTGATGATGCCGTCCGTCTGCCCCTCGGTCGGTCGGCCTATTTCGACAGCGGGCTGGTTGATCTCGACGATGTTGCCGTCCGTCACGCCATGCTGAAGTGCGAGGGGACCGCGTGCGCGGCTGATGGCCTTGGCGAACCAATCCACCGTTGCGAGCGACCGGGCCTCGACGACGGCGGTGCCCGTGACGCTGCGATCGCTG
Source organism: Rhizobium lusitanum (assembly GCF_014189535.1). Taxonomy (NCBI): domain Bacteria; kingdom Pseudomonadati; phylum Pseudomonadota; class Alphaproteobacteria; order Hyphomicrobiales; family Rhizobiaceae; genus Martinezella; species Martinezella lusitana. The sequence continues at coordinate 534,392 of NZ_CP050307.1, forward strand.
ATGATCACAACCTCGTCGCCGATCAGGAAGCGCGGCGTAACAGTATTGCCGAGATCGAAGGACAGGCTTTCAGCAACCGAAGACCAGCCATGAAGCGACATGGTGGTATTGGCTTTCGAGACAGCCACCGGCGTCATGAACTTGGTGACATCCACGGTCGGCATTGCCGCGTCCGTGATCGTGCCGAGCAGGCCCGTCATGGTGAACTGGAACTTGCCGATCTGCTTTGGCACGACATTGCCGGTGACGGTACCACGCGCACCAAGCAGCACATGCTTCACGCCGTCATTGACGAAGTACAGAGAGCCGCTTTCGAAGCCACTCGAAACCGGCAGGTAGGTGACAGACGTATCCGCCACGATCGTCTCGGACAGGCCGCAGGCACGAAGCAGCGAGCCGTAGCCCGGAACGTCGCCGGGAGTTCCGGCGCCAGCGATCTCGATCGATCCCTGCAGCGTCGCATAAAGCCCGGTGGTAATGATGCCCTGATTGCCAAGCCAGGGAAGCAGCAGGTCGCGGGAAACGTCCGTGCCGGCAAGCGGCGTGAAGGTGACGTCGGTCATCAGCAGCGCGTCGGTCGCGCCGGCCGGAACAGGGTCCGTGCCGTAGGTGGTCTCGATCTTGAAAAGGATCGCCTTCTTTCGATAGAAGCGCTGTCCGGCCATGTTACTTGCCTTTCTTCGGGTTGTCGGCGCCAGCAGGAGCGGCCGGAGTTTCAGTGAGTGTTTCGGTCACGATGTCGATCGGCGGATCGACCGGTTCGCCGCCGCCGATCGGCGTGAGGCCGGATACGGACTTCACGGAAACCGCGCCGCTATCCGGCAGCTCGGTCGCCACCTCGTCCTTCGTCAGGACGCCCGTCTTGGGATCGCGGTAGTAACGGCCGCCGGATGACGGATGCTCTGTCATGGGGTGCTGTCCTCTTCCTGGTAGTAAGCGGTGGCGAAGATGTCCTGGAACCAGACCGTGCCGCTGCGGGCGCGCAGGATCGAGCCGCTGACGTGCTCGACAGGATCGCAGCGCTCGTTCGGAACAAAGCCGATGAAATTGCGTCGAACGAACTTCTTCAGCTCGGTCAGATCGTCGGTGACGGCTTGGCCGAGCGGATCGGACATGTTTTCGCAAATGATGATCACGCCGACGTCGGCCTGTGTGCGCTGGAGCACCGGACCCGCCATTCGGCTGTTCGGTTCGGAAGCATCTTCCAACGGAATGACGAAGGCGGCCGGCATGGTGACGGGCCGGTCTTTCACCTGGGCGAGCGCGGTGGCGCCGGCGACCAGACGAAACGGAGTATCGGGCGCGGTGCGCAAGCGAGCCTGCATCTCGGGGATCATCGCGCGTCCTCCCCGAGATAATGATCTTCGATGATCGCCGCGATCTCAGTACGATCGGCGTCATCGATGCCGAGATAGGGACGGCCCGGTATCTTGATCTCATGCGCGCCGACGGTGACGTCACGCGCGAAATTGGATCGTCCCCTGGTCCGGAATGTCTGATCCAGAGTGTCGGTCTTGGCGTCATAGTTCTGGTAGATCGTCTGCTGGCGTTCGGGCATCGCGATCGTGCCGCCGAGATGCTGAATGGCCGCATAGATGACGTTGGTGCCGACGGCGATACCTTCGTCGTCGGCCTCATAGACGATGCTCTGCTCCAGGCGGCGGCTGACGCGCAGGATATTGGCGTAGCCGCGTGGGCGACCCTTTATGCGACGTGCGGCCGTGCGCGGCTTCAGGCGCTGCCAAGGCTTGCCATCCGGACCGGTCTCCCGCTCGAAGCGGCGCTGGGTCGAAGTGACGAGGTACGCGCCGATCGCATTGTTCGCGTCCGACAGGGAGCCGTTGGCCGCGTCGAGCTTTTCCAGGCCGGCAATGATCTGGTCTTCACGGACCTCGAGTCGAATTCCCTTGTCAGTCATCACGCGTTCCTCAGGCTGTCGCGGCTGAAGACACGCGACGGTGCTTTCATCTGCACCTGGCCTCCACCGGCCTGTGCCGGCGCAACACCTTCCGCGTCGATCGTGATCAATCCCTTCGAGACGTTCGTCAGCCAGGTGATGGCGTCCGCATAGGCTCGTTGGACCGCATCGTCCTTCTCGGCGGATTTGCCGTAGAGGAAGTATCGGGAGATATCGGCCGACATCTTCGTCAGGATCGGCGGCACGACCGAAAGCGGCAGTCGGTAGAGCTTGCCGAGGTAGCCATCGATGAGCGCTGCGGCATCCGACAGGGCGCGATCGACCGGCACGTCGTCGATCAACGACGGCGGCATGTTCGCCTTATCGGTCAACTGGATCAGCTCCAGCTCCGTAAAACGGTCGATCAGGTCCTGTTTGGTGCAGTAGGTCACGATGGCGTTTCCCCGATCAGACGATTTCGGCGAAGAGTTCGGGATCCCCGAGGATCGCCTCGACCTGGTCGGGGTTCATGCCATAGAGCAGGTGATCGGTCGGCTCGGCCGAGTGGGCGATGCCGCCGCGTCGAAAGCCATGCTGGCGTGCCGTCACGCGAAGGTGCGGATTGCCGCCCTCTGCATTTTTCTGCCACTTGGTCATGGCGGCAGTGATCAGCGGGTACCGTGCCGCGAATTCATCGAGCTGCTCCTCGCCGATCGGCAGATATGTGCCATGCTCGGCGGCGATTGCCTCGAACGCGGACTTGAGTGCGGGGATGGCCGAATTGCCATCCCCGCCCGCAGCCTCGCTCTCGGGAGTATTGATCCCGTCAGGCGCTTTGTTGCCTGCCGGTTCGGATGTCTTGCTGGAATTGTTGGATCTCGATGCCATGATGCTTCCTCTCGGTTCTCAAGACAGCGCCGCACAAAGGGCGGCGTTGGCTGGAAAACCGCCAGCCGGGTGGGAATACACCCGGCTGGCGCGCTCAACCTGGCTGAGCCATCAATTCAGCCAGGGAACAACCAGGACCTCGGCGGTACCGAACCATTCGTTGGTGCCGCCATCGGGGTTGAGCTGATTGCCGATCAGACGACGCGCAGCACCTTCGAGCGTCGAAGGAACGACCAGTAGCTTCGGCTGGATCGCCAACGGCTGGCCGTAATCCGCTTTCATGCTGCTGAGTGCGACACGCGCGGCCTCGTAATGCGTGGCGTCGAGCGGCTGCTTCGAACCCCAGGCCATCTGCCAGAAGCCGAACCCGGCCGAGCAGCGGCCATCGAGGCCGTACCGGTATTCCTTCTTGTCGAAGACGTTCTGATCGTCCTCCTTGTCCATCCGGACGAGGTTGGTGAACGGCTTGCGAGACTGGAAGATGATCGGCTTCAGGGGCTGGGATACGTCCATGAGGAACCATGCCGTACCGCTGCCGCCGTCTGTGTTGGCGACGGAGACGGTGTTGCCGGCCGCATCGAGAACCGGATGATCCACGTCGAAGAAAAACTGGCCGTCGTAGCATTTGCTAGTGAAGCCGTTTTTGAGCAACGCCCAGATGAGCGTATCGGGGAAGTTTGTCGCCGTCGCCCCGAGCTGCTGGAACATCGGCGCATAGATGCCGAGATTGTCGTCATCGAAGTCGTCGCGATTGACGCCGATCGTGTTCTCGTAGGACTTGTTCTTCAGCGTGTAGCCATGGCTTGCGAGGCCGTTGACGACGCGATCGCCGATCCACTCGCGGAAGCCCGGAAACTGACCGAGCCAGCCATATTCCTGTTCCTTCGTGGTCGATGGAACAGTTGTTGCGATCCGGCCATACATGCTGGTTGTCGTGGCAAGACCGGCCTGGAAGGCCGCATTGAAGCCAATGAAGGCCGATCGAAGGGAAGTCGTATTAATGATCATGAACCGGTCCTCAGAAGAACTGGACCCACACACCCTGAGTGTCGACGTCAAAGACCTTGCCGGCGACAGAGCGAGTGTTGGTTCCGTTGGTTTTTGCGACCGTCTGGTCATCGACGCCGTAGCAATCGGACCCGATATCGGCCTGGGTGATGGCGTCCGTGGAAGCCGAATTGTTGAAGCGAAAGACGCCACGGCGGATTTCGGCGACAAGATCACCGGCAGCACCGCTCGTATTGTCGACGGGCTTTTCGACCCGACCAACGCCCTTGAGATTGAGGGCGGTGGACATCGGCACTGCCGTGCCGGCCGCATTGATGGCACCCATGGCGCCGGCATGGAGAACAGCGCCAGCCGCAGCAGGGATGCCACGCGTATCGCCGGAGCGCTCGGGCGTCGGACGATCAACAGTCAGGGCAGTCATGCGTCACCGCCTTTCTTGGCCTTGAGGAATTGCTCGCGTGTCAGGCCCAGCTGGGTCATGACGGCGATGTCCGTGTCGTCGAGGTCCGCGACGACCGTGGCCGCCGTGGTGGTGGTCCGCTGGGTTGCGGTCAGCACGGGGGCCTTGGCAACGAAAGCCTCGAACTCGGTGGGATTGGCCGTGTGCAGAGCCAAGCCCCAATCCTTCAGGGCCGGCGCGAGCTTGCCGTCGGTAATGGCCTTGTCGACGGCTTCAGCGGCCTTGTCGGTCTGAACCGACTGCTTCAGCGCGGTCAGGTCCGCCTGCATGGCGGTGACCTGTTCGATCGGCACATACTTGGCCGGATCGATCGTGCCGGTGCGAGCCGACTGGACGGCGACGGTGATGTCGCCGACCTTTGCACCAGCGGAGAGGCCGGCTGCGGTTGCGATCTTGTTGAGATCGGTGCGCATGGCGGTTACGGTGGTGGCGACGTCGCCGGGCTTGGCCGCCTTGTCGAGACCGGCAGCAGTCGCGATCGCGGCCGAGCCGGTCAAGACTGCATTGATGGCGGTGAGGACGTCATCCTCACTCGCCCCCTGGGCAAGGCCCAGGGCAAGCGCAATCTTGTCCATGTTTTCTTCCTGGTTGGTGAGGTGTGCACTGGCCGCGACTGCGGGCAGGTCGAGATTCGGCGTGTTGGTCAGCGCAGCCGAAAGCAACGCGGTAACCTTGCCGGATTTGGTGTGCTGGTAGACCGGAGAAACGTAGCGATACTCTTTCCTTGCGATCGCTCGCGCGGCCGGTACGGTCCAATCGATCCGGCCCCAAAGGCCATCGGGTCGGACCTGGTATTCCTTGATCCAGCCTGACGCGGGAGCGCGGCCACCGACGCCGGGCACAGCCGAGAAGACGGTCTGATGATCGTAGTCGAAGACGACATCCGTCTTACCGGCGCGCTTCTGTGTCGCGGCAACTACCTTCTGTAGGTATGCCTCGTCGCCAGCATCATACGGTCCGCGACCGTCACGTCCGGAGAAGGCGCCTGTCGGAAGCAGCATGACCCATTCGGGAATCTTGCCGTCGACGATCGGCGGCAGCTCGACGGAATGTGCGGCAACCAGGGCCGGAAAATTTGATTTGATGGCGGTGTTCATGAGGGGCACATTGCCCGACACCGGAAGGCTCAACTATTCACAAGCATATTGCGACCAAAGTCGCTTAGCTCGACGCTAGCGCCGGTGAAGACATACCACGGGCCGGAAAGCAATCAAGCTTCGTTTTTGAAGTGGTTTTGAAGGCCGCTGGCGCGTTTTCGGGGCGCGCGCGGCCCATCGCCCCACAAACGCTCCCTGCGGCGCTCCTGTGGCCGTCTGTTGCGGCCGAGGGTTGGGAGTGGTAAATTGATTTCGTGATCGCCATGACAGCCGGGAAATCGCACGTCCGGTTGGGTGTTTGCCGAAAGGCACATCACTCTTACGGGGAAAGTGGCGTACCCCCTTGGCGATCACAGTTTCCCCATAGCAGATCGTAGAAGCTTGCCGCGAACTGATGCGTGTCGACGACGCCGGCCGTTCGGATCGAATTGGTGATGATCGTCGCCGGCTTGCCACCGGGCGGCCGCGCCTTCTCCGCAAAGTCCATTCGAACGACGATCTTGCCGCTGCGGCCATCGCCTGGATCAAAGACATAGATCAGTGCTCCATTGCGGTTGTCTCTGAGGACGGCTTGGGGATTGGCCAGGATCTCGGGTAGCCGTCGCAGCATGCCGGCCGAGGCACCGGCGTTGTTCCCGGCTTTGAAATCCCGAAGCATATGCCCGACCGTGCTCTGGGTGAGCGTGATCGCGCCGCTGTCCGGAGTTATGCTTCGTTCAGCGAGGCTGTCGAGCACATCTCGATTGAGCGCGCCGGCCACAACCATCGACGGATCGCTGCGGCCGCCCTCGGAAGCCTGATCGAACCAATCGGCGAATTCCTTCGCCGATGGTTTCAGCAGCCAGTCCGGGACGGTGTCGTACGCGGCTGCAAGTTCTGGCGGCGCGGTAATCAGCTTCTCGGCTGCCGGCAATGCCTGGTGTCCGGTCTTGCCGGGATTATGGCCCCAGCCAGGATCGATGCCGTCGGGCACCCTGATGATCTCGCCCGTGCGCTTGTTGACGAAGTTTCGAAAGGTGTCAGCCGGCGGCTCAAACTTAAGCACGTCGCGCATCTGGTCGACGTCACGTTGCGACAGGCTCTGCAGGGTGCAGCGGCAATTCCAGCCGCAAGGCGGTGCCCAGCTGTCCCAATAGGGATCGTCAACGGGAAGGCAGAGATTATGCCGGGCACGATGCGATGGCCGTGTGCGCTCGTCCAGGATGGCGACATAGCGCAGAAAGGGCCGTGCCCTCTTGTTGCGCTGGAAGTTCGCCCAATGACCGGCCGCGTAGGAGACGCGCATGTTCGTGTCGAAGATCGTCTGCAGGCGACGGGCCGAGCCGAGCTGCGCCACGACCTTGTCGCCGGTCAGCGGATCCGTGACGATCTGGCGGCCCCACCATCCCTTCGCCTGAAGAACCGGCGTCAGATCCTTGGCGAAGTCGCGAAACGTCGTGCCGTTTTGAAGGGCGTTTAAAAGCCCGTCATGAATGTCTTGAAGGATGTCGAAGCCGGCCGACTTGGCGACGGTGAACATCGAGGCGTGCTCATCACCAAAGGCGTCCTGCCATGAAAAAGAAGGATCGAGCCTCTGGCCTCGCGACCGCAGCGCCCTGATCGCTTCAGCCGGCGCCAGCGGTTTGATGATGGCCTCGGTCAATTACAGATCCTCGCCACTCTCGCCCGCCAGCCGCGCGTTGAACGCCAAGCGGGCAAGAAGATCGGCCAACGCAGCCGTATCCATATTCTCGAAATGATCGGCGAGGATCCGCCGCGCATCCTCGATCGACCCGGCCTCTGCCAGCTTGTCGCCAAGCCCGTCGATCATCGGCCCGACCAGCGGCTCATAGCCATTGTCATCCAGGGCGGAAGAAACCGCGCGGTCGACGGCATCGAGGCGGGCTTGCGTGGCGGCAGTCATGGCCGCCATCTGTGCCGCCAGGTCGTTGGGTATCTGCCCCACTTGACCGCCAACAGCAGCTGGCGCTGGGGCTTGCGATGCCTGGAGCAGTTCCTCATCCTTGCCGGGTTCCGGCAGGCCGATCTTGTCGCGCATCGTCGACATGCCGACCTTCAGACCGAGCGGCACGAGCGCGACGACATTTTTTATCAGCGCCGTAACGTCCTCTTCGTCCGGCAGGCCGATCTTGATTTTCGGATAGGCCTTCCGAGGCCCGCGATTGAGATCGACCAGCGGCCGGACCAGATCGCGGTTGAGCGTTGCGGCAAGCTGGCGAGCATCCGCCACCTTGATGTCGTCGCGCACGCCGTCATGCACCTTGCCGACCGCATAGGTTCCGCTCTGCGCGTCGGTGGTCGACGTCTGACCGAGCACAAGCTTGGATGTCTGCTTGTCCAGGAATTCGAGCCGGGATTCATAGAGATCATGCGACCCGGAGATATCGGCCTTCACGAAGTCGATGATCATTGAGGACGGAATGATTGCGGCGAAGTCGACGCCGATATTGGCGACCGCCTGCAGGAGGACATCCTTTTGCTCCGGCGTCGCATCCGGACCGAACTTGCCGACGCGCAGCGGCTGGCCATAGGCTTCGCAGAACACCGCCCAATCCTTCATGGTGAAGGACTTGAAGAGATAGGTCCATGCGACGGCGCGCGCGAGGCCACCGCGAATGGTCAGGCCGGATTTGACCTTGGCGCGATGAACGATCCAGCCGTAGGGCTTCAACGGTTCGTCGCCATTCTCTCCCCGCAGAAGCAGAGTTTTAAGGTCGTTGCGGTCGAAGTTGAAGAAGCGCGGATCGTTCCATTCCAGCCGGTCAGGCATCCATTGACCTTCGGACGTATCCCAAATGATCTCGGTCGCCGAGAAGCTCTTCCCGAGCGCATCGAGCATGTCGATCAGCTCATCCTGGAAGCAATCACGATCGATCACAGCCCGAACGAGATCGGCGGCGGCAACATCTTCCGGATCGTCCGAAGCGGCGACGACACTGATGTCCAGGCCGGCGACTTGGCGCTTTCTGGTGGAGAGCACCGCCGCATAATGATTGTCGCGCTCCTCCATGTCCTCGGCAAGCTCAAGATAGGCTTGCGGATCTCCGTCGATCGACTCGCGCAATATGCGGCCGAGCTTGGCAGGTGTGAGGTTGTTGGCCTGATGCTGACCGAATGGCTGGCGAACGCCGCGCGTGGTCGGGCCACCTTGCTCCTGGGTAAGTTGGGCGCGCTGGATCGGCCGGCCGTATTGATCGAGAATGGTCGGGGCGATGGCCATCAGTAATACCCTCGTTTGCGGCGCAAGCTGCCCATGCGGAAGGGCTTATCGTCGCTGCCAGCTGTTTCGGAAAAGCGATCGGGCTTCGGTGGCGCGGGGGTATAGGCATATTCGTGCCATTCCATCCGGCTGGCGTAGTGCGCCAGCGCCAGGGCGATCGCGTAGTCGCCGTGGCGCTTCTTGTTACCTTCTCCTGTCCGGGCATCCGGAATCATCGGAATTCCGCGGATGACTTTGACGAGGCGCAGATCGCCGAGATGATCGGCATTCTTCGACAGCGAGATCGCATCGTCTTCGAAGGCCACCTTCAGCGGCGGCATGTTCAGCCGATACCATTCCTGCGAAAACTTGATCGCATGGACGAGGCCGGCCGGATGATCGTTGTCGCGCAGGCCGAACAAGCGGCCCATATCTTCAGCGACGATCCAGCCCATACCGGTAGCATCGAAAGCAGCTCCAACCAGGCGCGGCGCTGCTTCCAGGATCATACGGACGATCATCTTCTGCTCGTCGCCAGGAACACCGCGCAGCTCGATTGTCAGAGCACTTTCGCGGCGCAGAGTCTTGTCGATCGACAGCAGCTTGCCGACCGACAAATCCGCGACGCGAGCAAAGTCGAAGCCGAAGGCATGTATGCGCAAAGGGTCGAGCGTCGCCAGGGCGGCTTTAAGCTCTTCCAGGAACGGAGCAAGCAGGCTCTGGCGCTTCAGCTCCGGCAGATGAAGGAAGTCCTGAGGCAGATCGAGAGACAACACCGGCGCATCGGACGTCATACGCGCTTCAATCAGAGGACCGGGCAACCAAGCGCCGGTGCCCATCGTCGGGACACAGAACAGCTCTTCATCGGCGCCATCACCGTAAAACTTGATGATGTCCTCTCGCCAATCGGCCTCGGCTTCTGGCGTCCATTCCTTGCCAGTAACAAGGCAGATGCGCTGATAGAGACCTTGCTCCAGCGCTTCGTCGAAATCGATATGCAGATAGTCGTAACCCGATCGCCCGGAGAGGATGTCCTGGATCTGCAGATTGAATTCGTTCTCGGCTCCATTGTGGGTCGAGCAGACAACGACCTGTCCGCCCCACATAAGGAAGGCTAGAGCTGCCTTCAAAAGCTCTTTGAGATTGTCGACGAATGCGGCCTCGTCGATCATCACGACGCCCTGCTTGCCGCGCAACGATCGCGGAGCCGAGGACAGGCCGATGATTTCGAAGCCGGAAGCAAAGCGAATGCGGAACGCCTGGATTGAACGGGTGCCTTCGTCGTCGCTGTCGTCGAAGAGGAATTCGTCCATCTGCATGGCAGCGCTGGAAAAGGCGCGGGCCCACATGGCGCAAGCGTCGATGAACTCGCGCGTCATCTCCTGCGAATAGGAGATATACATCACGTCCATGCCACCCGCCGATTTGGCACGCGCTGCGCGCAGCACCGCATAGGAGGCAAAACCCCATGTCAGACCGATACGTCGGCTCTTTTCGATGAACAGCACGCGACAGGCGGTGCTTTCGAGGAGCGCGATGGTTTTGGCCTGGTAGGTCAACAGCGCGCGCCGTTGACCTACCTTCTGGACCAAGTCGATAACAGCGTCAGTCGATTGGCGGCGGATCTCGGCCCATTGCTCTTTGGAAAGAGGCGCGGTCATCAGCCCTTGGCCTCAGTCGATGTAATTGTGACAGTGCCATGCATGGTCTTACGCGCGTGGATCGTATCAATGATCTCGCCTGAGCGCAGGACGACATCTGCGAGCAACGGTTTGCCAGCCTCATCGTTGAGGTAGTAGGTCACAAATCCTAAATCGCCAGAGCGGGCCTCGTAGACTTGTTCAATGATTTCGCCGTCCAGGCGGATGACGGGAGGTTTATCGAAGAAAAGTCGCCAGAAGTTCGTGTCATTCCGGTTTGCGCTGATCCTGACGTCACGGTCTATTTTCAGCTCGATTGGCTTCATTTTGTCACTCCCAAAATGCGATCGAGGATCTCTTCCGCGCCCTCGTCGGAAATGCCGCGCGTCTTGGCGACCGCCTTGACGGCCTCGGTGGCCTTGGCTTCGAACTCGGCCTGTGCCTTCTGACGCGTGGAGAGCGAGACGCTCTGGGCCTGGGTCGCGCTCCGGAGTGCGTTGGCGAGCGCCATTGCACCCTTAGGATCAATGCCGGCTTCACCGCCGACCGTCAGGATCTCGAAGATGAGAGTCTTGAGAGCTTCTGCCGCAATGAGTGTCAGATCATCCGAGGCCTGAGCATCGAACTTCTCAGCGAGCGTGGTGGCGATCTCGCGTGTTTGATTGAGGCGGGACGACAAGGTCGCGAGCCTTAGGGAATAGCGGTTAAAGGCCGAGAAGCTTGGGATGGCGAAGTCGATCTCGCCATGATGCTCTCTCAGTAGACCTTCAAGCTTCCCGTGAAACTCCTCGTAAATGCCCGTCTGGGTCCGATCACGGTTCTGTAGCTCGGAAGCCGCCCAGGCGACGATCGGCGCACATTCCTCGGGAAGTAGCTCAATGCCGGAGAGCCGGCTGCGGCCGATCCCCATCTCACACCTCTGGCGAAGGACGATTGACACCTTCGATCAAGCTGCGGCGCTCGACATGATCCACCCCGGCGCGGGTGATGGAAGCAATCAGCACCGTGCCGGCCTCGGCAAGAGCGACCGCGCCGAGTTCATGGAGCTTGCGGAGCTGGGTGCGAACCCAATCGCGCGAACGGTTGTGGCCGAACGTCTCCAGTAGCGCGGTCAACATGATTTCATTCAGTCGGCCGTCGAGCTGACCATTCAAACCGCGAAGGATGATAAGACGCGCGTCACGCGCTGCATGCTCTTCAAAGCTGATATGGAGCTGGCTCACTTCGCTTCTTCCCTCAGATAATCGTCAATGCGGTGGACGGTACGCGACACGCTCGCCAAGGTTTCGGTCAGCGTGCCGACAGTGCCTTTCATGTCGGCCATGGCGAGCCTGATATCGTTGACCATGTCCTTACTCGGCATGTGCTTCATTTCTCCCTCGACGGTCTGGATGCGGCGATCGTGGTCGATCAGCTTCTTCTCGATGGCGTCGAGCTTCTTGGCGTTTGCAGCCTCGCCGCTACCGAAGAAGGTTTTCAGGTGCCCGAGGATCGCGATCACTGACAGGATCGCGGCCGACCAAATGGCAAAATTATTGATATCCATCAGCGGCCCTTCATCTGACGCTCGTAGAGACCTTGGCATTTGATGCAGCGGCGCGCGGATGGGCAGGCGGCACGCCGATCGGCGGGTATTTCTGCGGGACAGTCCTGGCAATAGATCGTGCCCTGGCTGCGTAGCGCACGGGAGGCCGCAGCAATCTGCGCCTCCCGCTCTTCCTCAGCTCGCTGGTCGGCGAGGTCGAAATTGACAGATCCAGAGTTCACGGCGACGCCTGGGCTGCGGCCGGGGCCGTGGTGGTGGCCGACGCTTCCCCGATCAGCGGCGTCGCCAAGGCCGTCCAACTGGCGATGGTCGGCACCTTGGAAAGGATGATCTGCTTCAGCGCCTGCTCGGTGACGCCGAGAGCCTTGATCGTGTCGGGATTGTTCGACTGAACATAGGCGATCGCATCGGCGAGCACCTCCGGCGACGGCGTCAGCGAAGGCGGCAGGCCGAGTTTCGCGAAGGCATATTTCAAGGCGTTCTCGGCACAGAAGTGGAGAGCGTCCCGCAGCTGGCCCTCGACCTTGAGGCGGGTGGCCTGATCGGTAATGCCGAGCAAGGCGACGATCTTGCTGATCAGCCAACCAACGACGGCGGCGATCGCCGCGTAGACGACATCGACCACATGTGAAAGCACCAGGTCGAGAAGGCCGGAGCTGGTGGCCACCGGCGTTGCATCCTGGGCATAGACGCAAATCGCGCCAATCAGCAGGAAGGAGGCGGCAGCTACCAGTAGGCCGAGGAGATGCCAGGGAAAGATGTCGGCCAAATCGGCGCCGAGCAGGCGGTATCTGGAAGTTCTCATGTCACGGGTTCCTTCAAAGTTGCTTCAAAGAGGGATGAACAGGCCTATGAGCCGGTCTTGGCCTTGGCCCGATTGATTGCATCGAGCGCGTCGATGACCTTTTGCGGCGCCGTCTGGACGGTGACGGATGCGGGATCGGCACAGAAGGTTTCCGCCGTTTCATAGGCAACCTTCTCAGCGTCCTTCACCGACTGCGGGACATCGACGACCCAGGTGATCAGGACGAAAGTCGTGTGCGCCTGCTCGACCTTCGGGCAGTACGCTTCCAGCTTCTCCTGGACGGTGGCGTTGACATCGTCGACCTTGCTGGTGACGCAGCTGGAAAGCGTCAGGGCCAGCATCGAGGCGGCGGCGGTAACGAGGATCATGCGGCGCATAGCGGTTCCTTCAGGCTTCGTTCTTGGAGAGAGTGCCGTTCACGGCCATAAGCACGCGGCCACCGACCGGTTCTTCGCCAGTGAGCGGCCAACGGATGTCGTCGAGCCGCCCCTTATCGACGCGGGTGATGGAAACGCTGTTGGACTGATTGCCCCCGAGGACGTGATAGGCGGTGCTATCTTCGCCGACGTAGAGGCCGACATGACCGCCGCCATCACGATGGAAGGTCAGGATCGCGCCGCGTGCCGGGGTCTTGACGGACTTGCCGAAGTCGGACCAGTTGAGCGCGCCGAGCGGATTGGCGGGCAGTCGTTCCGACGGCAGGCTGGCGCTGATGCAATGACCGATGAAGAGGCCACACCAGGGCGTGTCGTCGTTGGTGTAGAAGGTGGCGATCCAGCCGCCGAGCGCCTTGGCCCAACCGATAATGGTGCTGTTGGACTTCGCGCCCGCGATCTCCTTCAGGCCCATGAAACGGCGGGCCTCACGCATCCAAGTCGGTTCAGCGGGGGCGGTCGGTGCGGCTGGGGAAACGGAAGAGGTTCCCGACTGGCGCAGAGCGGCGACGGTCTCAGGGGTGGCGGTGCCGGTCGCCTTGATGCCATTGGCTTGCTGGAAAGCGGAAACTGCGATGCTGATATCGCGTGCGGTCGCCTGTTTAGCGGTGCCGGAATAAAAACCGCGCGCCGTCAAGCGCGCCACCAGCCATTCGTCGAAAGTCATTTTCTGCCCCAAGTCCAAGTGCAACTATCTGCGAGGACCTTGGGGGATTGGCGGCAATAATACTTCTCACAAGCGTATTGTAAGTCCGCTCAAAGCTTGCTGAAAAATGAGAGCTGCCGCTGGTCTTTCGGCTTTAGCCACTTGCGCACCGTCACATCGGTGACGTGCAGTTCCCGCGCTATGGCGAGGGTCTTCCAGCCTTTGGCCGATAAACGGTTCGCGATCCATTCACGATTGATCGGCACGCGGAAGATATGACCGGGACCGAGCGCCTTGGCAAGAGCCGCGACATGTTCGGCGCTCATGAACTCGATAAGTTGCGATCGATCTTGCGGCCGTCCCGCCAGATATAGAGGCGCTCCACCGAACCGCAGAAAGAACCTGATGGCCAGATCTTCGCCGAGGGCATGAACATAGGGCTGAAGATGTGCGGGAACCTTGACGTCCGTCATCCAGCACCGCCCTTCGTCGGCCAACGTGCCTTCAGCGTCGTCACGACAACGCCGTCCTCGATGATGAACTTCACCTTCTCGATCACCACGCCGGCAGCGCCGAGCCTTACACCGGTCTCGCAACGAGCCGCGATGTGCCGGCGCACTGCCTCGATATCGAGACCATGGGCGCGCTCCAGGTAGCGCAGGATCGCGTGATCGGAAACAACGATAGGATCAGTCATGAAAGGTCCCGCCGAAGAGCTTGGCTTCCAGCTCGATTGCCTGAAGGGTGATAAGGCGAGCCCGCTCTTCCAGCGCGACCCGCTTATGAGCGTGTGGGCGCAACGTCCTGATGCGGCTCAGGAGCGCCTCGCGATCCTCCCGGAGCTTTTCCAGCTCCGACAGTTCGCGCCAATTTAAGAGCGGGAGCGCCGTCATGGATGAACCACCGCTGCGAGCGGAACATCGTTGCAATGAACCATGCCATCCAGTCGCAAACTACGACGCATGGCACGCACCCGACGTTTCGCATCACGGCGCGACCAGGCCCAAAGCTCGATGCTCCATTCCTTGTCGGCATAGCGATAGGAATAGACAAAGAGCTTCATCTCACGGCCATTGTGATCGATTAGCAGCGGCTGCGGGCGTTGGACGCCGAGGAGAGGATAAACGTTATCCACGGGCGGCTCCCTTCCCGGAAGCGCGAGGCTCGACTGGATAGTCATCCTCCCATCCTCGCCATTCGGCTTTCGCGGCCCGCTCCCGCATATGAACGAGTTCGCCGTGCCACTTGGCGAGAAGCGTTTCCTCGGACCGGCCGGCATAACGCTTCATGGCTTCGACCAGGACCGCTTCCATCAGCATGGCCTGTCGCGGGCTATCAACGCTAATCATGCCCATGACACGCCCCCATTGATCCTTCGGTTGGCCGTAGACGGGAACGCGCGTCATGCCGGGCCTGCCTTTCTGGCAGCGCGGACGCGGGCACCAAAGCCGTTCATGACCGCCTGCCAATCACGCGGCTTCAGATCGGCAAGCCAGACGAACTTGATCTTGAGAAGCTTGGCGACCTCCTCATCGAAACCCTTGCGGACGATCAGGCCGGCGTCCGGATGCAAGATCTTCCACTGTGCCCAGGCGACCTTGGCCGGATCGCTGCCAAGCCACTCCTGGCCGTTGGTGTTTCCGAATCCGACGCGGCCCTCGCGCGTGAGCCAGCCTTTCAGCCCCTCGATCGCGGCTTTGGCATCGGCGTGCGCCCGCAGGAACCGCGTGTCCGGAATGCCGGTCTGATCCTCGATCCAGGCGATCATGGCGCGATCGTCGCGGTTGCGGATAATCCCGAGGTTATAGCCGGCGATCCAGAGCGCCCGCAGCTTGCCGAGATACGGGCCGGTCAGCTCGCGGCGTCCGTCGTTGCGGCTCTTCTTCGGGCCGCGACGAAAGCCCTCTTTCTCGAATACGGTGATGACCTGGCGCATCTGCGCTTCCGTCATCTTCCGCAGCGAGGTTTCGCCGGTGATGTTCTTCAGCTTGGCTCGGTAGGTCTCTTCGTCGAGACCGAGCGTTGTCTTGGCGATATTGATGATGGCGGTCGAAGAGGTCATTTCTCGTCTCCCAAATACGGCAGCTGCAGCAGCGGTGCCGGCAGCGCCAGAGGCTTAGTCTTGGTGGTTGGAGTTTTCTGGGTGGCCGGCTTGACCGATGTCTGCTCGCGTGAGACTTCGTCGAGCTGGCGAAGGATCGAAGAGATCGCCCAAGGGTCTTTCACCGAAATCTCGATCTTGATGAGAGTTTCGACACCCTTTGTTGTGCTCTTCGAAGACGAGGAGAAGGCTTTGAGTTGGGCTTCGTCGGGCGTCCAGTAAATGCCTGTCATGCTGCACCTCGCGGCGTGCTTGCAGCGCGCTGGGCATTGTGGTGGTAATTGCGCGAACCACTTTGGGAAGAAGGGCTGAGCGCAGCATGTCTGAGCGCATTCGGAAAGCGATTTTGGGAGCGGCTGGCGTGATCGCTTTTGCTGCCGTCGCCTCGGTAGCGATAATCGGGAAGCCGCAACCGCCGACCAACTGGAGTGATCTCGGTGATCGTTGGGCGAACTTCGTTTACAATTATCAGACCCTGATCACCGGCATTATAGCCGTCGGAGCGGCTTATCTTACTATCAGGCAAATGCAGGAGAGCGACCGCCGGGAGGACGCTCGACAAAAGCGCCAGTTGCAGAGCGATCGTTGGCGAGAAAAAATCGCGGCGGAGCGGTTCGTGGAACGTCTCAGGCCGCGACTGTGGGCGTTGAAGGTTTCTTCTCGGGATATCCAATCCAGGATGGAATACGACGCCTTTGTCCACGCTAACGGCGGCCAACATCTGAAAACAGGCTGGACGGTAGCTCGGAGGAACAATTTCCTGCAGCTGCTCTTCGAGGTAAAAAAGCTGCGAGAGATTATATCCGACAAAACCAGCGCGGAAATGGACTTCTTGCCCCATCAGGCCGAGGAAAGTATCGAACAGCTTCGTGATATCCTGGATCATGCGAAGGCAATCACCGAGGTGAAAAAGTCGTGGGGCAATTACATCGAGGGCGAACATCCGCCGCTGACGTATGACGGAGAAGCCGCCGCCATCATGGTCTCGGTGATCGGTCAAGCGGAAACTGTCTTGGCCGTGCTGGACAAGTGGTACGTGCAATTCCTTGACGACTTGGGGGAAGTACCGCATTGACGCACCTCACGCCGTTACGCTTGGAGGGGTCATTTCCGTCGGCGCAATCTCGAAATCTTCGCCGGCCGATTTGATGGTGACGCCCGCCGCCAAGCGGGCCTTGTCAGGGTCCGCGAGCATGGCCTCCTTGTTCAGCTCTTCCTTGGTGCGGACGAAGTCTTTGAAACCAAGCTTTTTGAACGCCTCGATAATGGTCTCCATGCCGCGCACAGTGACGCTGGCAGGCCGCGACCGCCATTTGATCTGACCGGTACCGAAGTCATGGAACTTGACCTTGCCGTCATTGGTAAGCGAATTCCGGTTCGCCTCGCACCACGTCTGAACGCCGCGCTCATGCTCTGCCAACTCTGTTGCTAAATCGGCGGTGTCACGCTCAAGCTTCTCTCCAGCAACCCGAACGGCTTCTTCCGCCGTCGCCTGATTCTGCGCGATCATCCGGCGCAGCGTACCAATGCGGCCGACTGACCACACGGCGTCTTCGCGAGACTGCGGCACGCGGGAGATGGCTTTCGATTTCGTCTTTGCCTTAGCGGCCATGTTCAGATCCTTTCAAAGGTGGTTTGAAGAGTTTTCAGGGAGGCTTCGAGCGCCTTGCGGGCCGGGCGCTCGTTGATGGTCATTTGGGCTGAGTTCAACGCCTTGAGCTTGGTGACCACGGTGGCTGCGGCAGCAAGTGCTGCGTCAGTTCTCACGGTGCCGAGGGCGAGATTCGCCAGCCGGTCCTCAAGCGTCGAGCGCTCCCGATGCCAAAGATCCGTTTGGGTATTCAGGATATCCTGGTGGCGCTCCAGTTCGGTCTCTGCCTGGGCAAGCATCGCGTTGGCGTGATCCAGTTCGGTCACGTAATGCAGGACGCCCATACACAATGCTCGGATGGCCTCCAGCGATGGCATAAAGTCCCGGAACTTCGCTTCCAGGAAGGCTTCGGCGGTTTCGAGCGGATCGATGTCGTGGAAGCGAACGGCAGTGCGGTCGGCTTTGTCCGACGCCTCGCCCAGGACGGTGATGACCTCGACGAGCTGCATATAGTTCGCAGCTATCTGCGGATCGCTGCCGAGGGCCTCCTCGATCCTGCGCACACCATGAATTATCGTGGTGTGATCACGCCCGCCCATGAAGCGCCCGATCTCCGGAAACGAACGCTCAGTGAGCCTTCTCGCCAGGGTCCAGGACATATGGCGCGGCAGAACGACGCCATCTCCCTTGCGACGGGAATTCAGATCGCGCACCGTGACACCATAGGACTTGGCCACGGTCTCGCTGATGAGCCTGCAGGTGATCGTCATGCCGCGTTACCCCCGGTCGGACGATGATCCGGAGCGCGGCCTGGAAAGGCGACGACGTTGCTGCCGATCGGCAACTCGTCGATGTCGAGCACCTTGCCGTCGCGGGCCGCGCGGTCATTCCACTCGCGACGAGAGATCTCGGCTTCGAGCTTGCGGGCGATCTCGGTGAACCGGTCGAAGCGCTTGATGAAGCCCTCCAGTTCCTCGTCGTTCAGGAAGATGCCGCCGTGACGAAACTCGGCCAAGCGGTTGCGGGTGGCGATCAACTGATCGGACAAATATTCCAGGTCACGCATGATTGCGGCCCTCCAGATAAGGCTTGATGGAGATGATGTTGGTGTCGGTCGGGATATCGGCCGGATCGGCGCCCAGGGCGCGCAATGCGAGCAGCCTGTATTCGATCTCGTAGAGCTGAAGCATGGTGATCAGCGCCGAGACGCCGTCGGCATCGAGGACAGTGCCGCTATCCCGGTAAGGCTCAAGCCGGACGCACATCAGGCGCAGGGTCTCAAGAACCATGATGCACCTCCCGCCCCATATCGAAGCCGAAGATGGTGACCGGTGCTGAGACCAGGTGTCCGTCGAGCGCGACATGCGGCCGGCCGGTGAGAAGCTCGATCCGCTCCTCCATGTTCCGCGCCTCCAGCTCGAAGGCGCGGAAGGTCAGCAGGAGGCCGGCAACACTGTCCGGGACGGCTCCGACCTTCACGCGTTCACGCAATTCACGAATAGCATCAGAGAGCATCGTCAACCTCGCTTCTGTTGGTGGAAATTCGGCTATGCGGGCAGCCTGAACGGCATGCCGTGTACATCCGGACCCGGTGCGACGATGCCGTGCCGAACGGCTTCTTCTGCCAGGACTGGCATACGTCGCGGGCCATCTCGCCCATGATCGGGCAGATGATGGTTTCGGCCATGAGCGCGCCACGAACCATCTGTTCGACACGCGTCAGGTCGCCGTTCTGATACTTGTTGCTGAGCACCTGGCTGATCACCGGGCCGGAATAGCCGAGGTCCTTCGCAACTGCCGACTGACTGGATCGGTTGCAGGCTTCGGCCAGGGCGACGATCCATTCAGGAGTATCGTCGCCCCAGGCGATCTTCACTTTGGCAATGTGGTCGACGGCCGCGCGGCCGGGGATAGGTCCACGGTTCATACGCGTTCCTCCTCGGCAATGCTTTCGCCGACCACTTCATGCCGGTTCTGGTCGAACACGACCTTCGTGCGCAGGACCATCGGCGGCAGCGGGCCGGTGTTCATACCGGGAGACAGGCGCCATATGGCCAGCTTGTGCCGATTGCCCGGTGCCAACTGGATCAGATAGCCGGCGCTCGCCAGCGTGGTGATGTAGTTGAGCGCCGTTCCCTTGACGATCTTCAGTTCATCGGTTGATCCCCAGGCGACGATATCCTGGGCGGTGAAACCAGAGCGGCTGACAGGCGAGCGCATGGTATTCCACATGGCTTGCAGTCTGCTCGCCCCGGCAACGATCGTGCCGTCACGCCGCACTTTCGGCGTGGTGCGCTGCTTGATCTGGACCTTCCAGCGAATGGGCGACATAAGTGGCACACGCTCAATGAAGCCCGCCTTCTCCAGCCGCCGGACGAAATCTTTGACATCCTCTTTCCAGGTATTCGAGCCGCCAAAGATATCGGCGATGCTGAAGGAATCATCCGCGACGGCGTGATCCATCATGACCGACCAGAAATGATCCGAACCGCGAATGACGGGCTTGCCCTTCTTGGCAGTGAGCTTAAGGACGAGCGGCATCAGGCTGCCTCCCGCCTGGAGGGCAGCTTGCCACCTGAGAAATGGCCGCTGTACTGAGATGCTGAGATCTCATCCAGTCCGCGAAAGGTCGCGAAGCCGGCAATGTCGTGCAGGCTGTTGCCGATGCGGCGGACGCGGCCGTCGCCCTTGGCTCGCACCATCTCCAGCAGATCGTCGTTTATGCGCAGGCCGGGATAGAATGTGCGTGCAAGCGTGCGCGTGTCGTCTAGATCGCAGGGCTGGGCATAGTCCATCACCAGCACGAGGTCGCGAAAGCGGTCGACATTGTCCAGCTTCCGGGGGAACAGCTCTTCACCGATCAAGAGCACCGGAACGTTGGACTTCTTGGCGATCATGCGGACAAGCTCGATCATGTTCTTGTCGACCAGCTTGTCCGCCTCGTCGATGAGCAACGGCCGATGCGGATCTCGCGCCAGAATGGCGATGATCTCGTCTTCCAGGTCGGACAGCGTGCCGGTCGGCTTGTGCTGGCCAAGCTCGCTCAGGATCGACGACAGCAACTTCTTACGCGTCCAGGTGTCGGACACCTCGACATAGGCTGCATCCGTCTTGTTCTGCGCATAGAGCGCGGCGACCGACTTGCCGTAGCCGGAAAAGCCGGCGAACACACCAAGGTTCGGCTGCAGCGGATGGCGGTTCTGTAGGGACCGGACAAGGGTCAGGCAAGCGGCGACGTTCTTGATCGGCGCGGCTTCACCGTTGTTGACAGTTCTAGGATTTGCAGTCATTTTGCCCTCATAAGTTCATTGAAATGCAGGGCTCCGGTGCAACGGAGCCTTTCTTTTTCCGGCTCAGAGCATTCGCAACGCGTTCTCCAGGCCAAAATCCTTCATGCAATCCATGGCCGTCCGGTACTGAGGCGTGCTCTTGAACCGGGCGAGCTGGATGGCGGTTTCGTCGTCGATCACAGCACCGGCAGCGATCTGGTCGTCGATCGCGAGCGCCCATTTGACGCGGCGCGCGGTCTCGCTAAGACCGGCGTCGGGATCGAGGTGAACGACCTTGGCGCTGACGCGCTGCGCGCTCTCGCGAACGATCGCCTCGTGAAGCTTGGCGGCCTGATCGTTCAGCGGCTTGGGTGTGGATGAGTTCTGCGGGATCGTCATGGCATCGATGGCGGCGGCGATCGCGGGTGTCGTGTGCTGCTCTTCGCGCTTCGGCAGCTGGATGACGTTGTCCTTCGCGGCTTCGCGCTCTGCGGCCTTCTTCTTGGCAAGCCGTATGGTACGCTCGATGCCGGAAGGGCCTCTCTTCAGCTCGCGGATATCCGCCTTGATCTCGCGCTCCTTCTCGCGGATGAGTTCGGCGGCAAGTTCCTTCTGAGCCTTGACGAATGTCTGCGGATTGATGCCCGCCCGTTCCGGGCAGATCGCCACATCGAGATACCGGCCATCATCGGCGGAAAAGGCATACAGGCGCCCCATGTCGATCGGATCGAGGCGGCAAAAAACGTCCGTACCGACCATGACCGAGCCGATAAGATACTGCGCGTTGTCGTGTTTGATGCCTTGCTTGCCAACCGTGCGAATGCCGTTCTTTCCGGCGACCGGCATCAACAGAGCGTCGAGTGCGCGTTCATCGACGCGGCGGATCGGTGTCATGGAGGCCGCCACGACTTGCTCCGGTGACCGGCCGTTCAGCGCGCTATGCACGCGCGTGGCATAGACGTACTCCACCCAATCGTCGATGTGACGCTGCAGCTGCTCGGCGGTGAGCGAGACTTCGAACAGGTCATTTTCGTCCGCGCCCAGGCGTTGCGCAAAGCTCTTGCGTCCTTCGATCGCCTTGCGGTCGGCGACATTGTGGCCGATGTAGCCGGGCAACTGCGGGCATACCTCATGCTGAAAGGTTTTGATGACGCGCTCGACATGGCCCTTCTGTTCTGGGCTGTAGGCGTCGGAAACGTCTGCCTCGGTATCGAGATTGCTGAACAGCCGCTTCGTGGCGATGGCAACGAAATCCGAGCCGTTGTCCGTCTTGATGACGCGGGCCACGCCCCATTTGAGGATGGACTTGCGGATCAGCAGGCCAACGGACGAGGCGCGCGGTGTCTTCGATAGGGTGATGATCAGCCGGCGCGTGGCAATGTCGATGCAGGCATACATCGAATAGCGACCATCAACGCAGAGCGCATCGACCGGCGAAGCATCGATCATCCAGAGCGCATTCGGCTCGTCGATATAACGATAGGTGCCTGTGCCCGACAGCTTCATCGTCGAGCGGAACTTGTCGGGGTCCGTAATCTTGGTCAGAACGACGTTTTCAGAGGCCTTTAAAGCCTTGATGAAATGCTGGAAGGTGCGCGGTGGTGGCAGCGGTTTCAGCTCGCCATTGCGGTCCGTCAGTTCCGCGCCGAAATGATCTTCGCAGTAGCCGCGTATGATATCGGCGGAAAGATGCGGACTTCTGGCAATCCATGCGAGGACGAAGGCCCGCACCGCGCCGTTATTGGCGGTTTCCAACAATCCGGTACCGGCGCGTGCTTTACTGCGATCGACGCCAAGAGCATCGGCGGTACCGCTTCGCTTTGCCGACAGCCACCGCAACAGCGTCCGCCTGGAGGTCGCCGGAATGACCGACTTCACCCACTCGTCGACACGAATGGAACCCATCTGGTAGCGGTCGCAAAATACCTGAATGCAGGCCTGCTGATTGAGCTTCAAGCCGCGAGAGAACAGCTCATAGGCGGAAAGGACAGCCAAGCGGGCATCCCGTTCCTTCGTTTCGCGGTCGGTGAGTTCAGCCTTGCCCTTGAGGCGGACATCCAGTTCGGGGACGTCATCCCCGACGACCTTATACTTCTGAAAATAGGCGATCTGCGCCAGCGAAGGCAGCAGGCGAAAATGGTATTCCAATCCGCCACCGAGACCGCTCCGTCGACGGGCGAAGGTCGGGTGCTGGTCCCAGTTTTCCCTCTTGGCGAGACGGATAACGGAACTCTCGGCGGTTGGCAGATGTGGCAGCCGTTCCTCGGCAATTTCGCGTGCGGTCAGCCAATCCTTCATTTGCGGCCGTCCTTCCGCTGGTCGCTGCGGGAGGACGGTCCCCAAATGATGACGCCGATCGCCAAGCCCGCGAAGAAGGCAAAGCCCGTCGCCATGATCATCAGGAGAAGAAGCTGCAATAAGGTCGACACTATCTCTGTGGAAATCATCTTTTTGTCCTCCATTCGAGGTCGGCCGCCTGTTCTTCGCGATCGAGCAAGGCGCGGAGTTCGCGTGCCCGTTCGCGGCGCAGCAGCGCCTCATATTTTTTGGGGATCACGATCATGCCGGCCTCTTCGAGCAGGACATTCAAAGCCCTCACATCGCCGGTGATTGCCACGAGGGCGGCAAGGCGGATGGCGGGGATCGAATGCTGCTCGCGCGCCTGGCTCGCATATGCGTCCAGCATCGCCTTGGAGACCGAGGCCTTCGTGATATCGGACATGGCAGACGCGATCGCATCGCGCGTCATGCCGCTTTCTTCCATCGTAAGAGCGACGGCCTTCGACAGCCGGCCCGCGAGAGACCACGCCTTGACCTCGTCGGCGTCGAAACGCTCGACGACAGGCTGCGGCTCGTAGTCCCGGAACAGGTCGGCGGTGAAGGTGTCGCGCTTGCGGGTCATTTCTGTTTCCGCTTCGCCTGCCAGCGCACGATCGCCGGCTCATTGAGATCGAAGAAGCGATCCTGCTCGGCCTCGACAAGGCGGGAAAACTTGCCCGCGAACTTCTCCCAGGCGGCAACGATATCGCGGGGCCGCTGGTCGAGGATCGCCATGGCGTCTTCGACACTGGCTGCCTTGTTGCCGAGGATCAGATCGATGATCGCGGCCTGCCGCTCTGAGCCCTGCGCCGCGAGCGCCATCAACTCCGCCTGGTTTTCGGCCAAGGGATGAAAGGTGATGCGCTCACGCTGCAGAGAGGTGATGGAGGCGATCTTCAGGGCACGAAAGACGCCGGCACGGGACACGCCGAGGAATGTCTGCGCCGCTTCCGAGAAGCTGGCGGCAAACTGACCGCTGGCCTCCTGTAAATCGGTATCAGATGAATTGAGTATCAAGTTGAGACTCAATTCGACCCGCTCGGCTCCGGCTGGTTTCCGACCCGGTTTGATGCCTGGATGAGCGGCACGGTAGATGCCGCACCAGTCGGCGATCGCGGCGCTCTTTTCCAGCACGGTGAGGTCGCGGCGCGCCATGTTCTCGACGATGGAGCTGAGACGGATGGTCGCCTCGGATGAGAACTCTTCGGCACGCTTCACGATCGCCGGGATCTTGGCCCGGTTCAGATATTGGTAGGCGTCGACGCGCAAGGCACCGAAGGCCAGCCGATAGAGGCCGTCAGGCTCGACGACAACTTCGATCGCCTGCTTCAGGCCGAAGATATCGACGTTCTCGGCGAAGGCCTGGACGGTCGCACGTTCATGCTTGCGATGGTCGGCCGAGCGGCGGATCTTGCTGATCTCGACGAGCTGACGCCCATCGGAGTCAAACTCGTTGTCAGCGATGACGGAGCGATTTGACTTGACTGTCATGCGACGCTCCGCACGCGGTCAGCGGCAGACGACGTTTTTGCACTTCCGTTGCAACTCTTGTTGCTGCTACTCTTCCCTTCGTCATGACGGCCACGCGTGTAGCTGTCGGGGAACATTTCGCGAAAGGGGACTTGGCAGGCGCGAGCAATCGCCTCTGCTCCTGCTCTGCTTGCGCCGATGATCCCCTGCCTGCACGCACTGTCGTAAAGGCCGGCGTCGCGTGCGATGCCGGTAAGGGTGAGGCCGCGCTTGGCAAGCTCCGCCCTGATTTCTATCCGATCCCACTTTTTGGTGGCGGTCATGATTGCTCCCTGCTGATCGACCTCTTCCGAAGGTCGGTTGGTGTGGGGGTAGGTGTTCAAACAGTTGTTGCAACTAATGTCGCATAAATTCGCGAACTAGACAATGAGTATTCGCGAATATCCACGGTCAGAGTTACATGATGCGCAAAATGCTGCGAGCAGCTCGCAATATTTAACGATATCAATGAGATGAGATTTGGCCGATGTGACAAACCAAACTCTGACCATGGGTCAGAGTTAAAGGGCTTGTGAATGGAAAGTGACGCTTCGAGCTTCGCTAAACGCCTTCGCGACGCGATTGGCGAATCGGTTAATGCATTCGCGAAAAGATGCGAGATCCCTGAAGCCACGATGCGTGGCTATGTAAACGGAAAGTTTCCGCCATCTGACGTGGCATTGAAAATAGCTGATACGGCTAATGTTAACCTGGAATGGCTAATCTCAGGTCGTGGCCCGCAAGGCAAAGCTCCAACAGAGCCAAGCATTAGTGGGCGTTCGATTGATATTCGTGGCCGTATTATGGATGATTTTGCTTTTATTCAGCGCCTGGACGTGCAGGCTTCCGCCGGAAGTGGCGCTATAACGATCAACGAGGACGCCGTTGAGCTTCTTGCCTTTCAATCCGACTGGCTGAAATCCCGCCATATTAACCCGACTTCTGCCAGAGTTTTGACGGCCAAGGGCGATTCGATGGAGCCGACAATCCGCGATGGCGATATCCTGCTCGTCGATACGTCGATCACCAGCGTGCGTGACAACGCCATCTATATCGTCGTCTACGGTGGCCATGTCCTTGTAAAACGGGTCAATTTGCGCCGGAACGGCTCGCTTGTGCTGATCTCTGACAACGATCGGCATGCGCCGGAAGAAGTGCCGGAGAGCGAGGTGCTCGACCTCCATATTGCCGGGCGCGTAATGTGGTTTGGTCGGTCAATATAATTGCTTCGCCGGTCTTAAACGGGGCGCGCTTTTGCCATTTGATCTTGCGCGCCCTCTGCGGGCAACTAATCCCGCCCGGTCCTCGGAACGCCCTGTAAATAAAGGCTTATCCCGTTCCTTCTCGGTAAATCCCACTTAATCCCGGTCTGTGCCATCTGTTATTGCGGGTTACAGGTCCGCGTGGAGTGTTCCGGGCGGACCGTTTTTGTTTGCCTCTCGCGCATTGCTTCGCCGCGCTTCCGCCTGATATTACAGTCGCGATTTCATCGTATGATTTATTGTCGACTTTCAGGAGGAGCCGTCATGACAGAACTCGCGCAATCCCTCGCGTCTATTCGTATTCCCGATCTCGCCGGCAAGCGGGTGTTGATCACAGGCGCCTCGACCGGCATCGGCGCGGCTCTCGCCCGCGCTTTTGCGCAGCAGGGCATGAAGGTCGGCATCCACTTCAACGCCAGCCGCGAGCCGGCCGAAAAGCTTGCCTTGGAGATCACCGCAGCGGGCGGGCAGGTGCATCTCGTTCAGGGCGATGTGTCACAGGATGGCGAGACCGAGCGTGTCGTCAACGAGACGGCGGAGGCTTTCGGCGGGCTCGATGGCCTGATCAACAATGCCGGCGGGATGCTCGGCCGCGTTCCGACCTCCGAGATGACCGACGCACATTACGAGCGGGTGATGAACCTCAACGCTCGCTCGGTGCTGGCTGCAACTCGCGCAGCACACCCGCATCTCAGGAAACAGGGCGGCTTCATCATCAACACCACCTCGATCGCCGCTCGCAACGGCGGCGGCAATGGTGCGATCCTCTATGCAGCCTCCAAGGGCTTCGTCTCGACCATTACCCATGGCCACGCCAAGGAATTCGTCGCCGACAAAATCCGCGTCAATGCCGTGGCGCCGGGTGTCATCGCGACACCGTTCCATGAGCGCTATACCAATGACGAGCAGATGGAATTGCAGCGTAAGTCTATCCCGATGGGCTTCGTCGGCACCTCGGAAGATTGCGTCGGCGCCTACCTCTTCCTCGCTTCGCCGACCCTTTCCGGCTATATCACTGGCCAGATCATCGAGGTGAACGGTGGCCAGCTAATGCCCTGAAACGCTGGTCGACAATCGACCTTTCTCGCCGGGCAATGCAACTCTATGCCCGGCGCGATCGTTTCAAGGTCAGGTCAACTTGACGATGGAGCGCATGCGGCATGGCAAATCCTTCTCAGGTTATTGCAAAGACCTCCGTGCAACTGACGCATCCGGAGCGGATCTACTGGCCCGACGACGGCGTCAGCAAACAGGATCTTGTCAACTACTATGCGCTTGCCTGGGCGCGCATGGCTCCCTTCATCGTCGACCGGCCTCTGGCGCTGCTGCGCTGCCCTGATGGTATCAAGGGTCCGCGTTTCTTCCAGAAGCATGCCTGGAAAGGCATCAATCCGCATATCGAGGAAATCGCCGATCCCGAGGACAAGGACGGTGAAAAACTGTTGCGGATCAGGGGTTTCGACGGACTTGCCGCGCTCGTTCAATCCGCCACACTGGAAGTCCATCCCTGGGGCACGACGACGGCTTATTGGGAAAAGCCCGATATGATCATCATGGACCTTGACCCCGGCGATGACGTCGCCTGGAGTGCGGTCATTGCAGGTGCGCAGGAGATAAAGGCGCGGTTTGCGGAGATGGGGCTTGCTTCCTTCGCCAAGACGTCGGGCGGCAAGGGATTGCATGTCGTGGCACCCCTCAAACCGAAGGCAACGTGGCCGGAGGTCAAGGCCGCAGCCGAAGCGATGGCGCACGGCATGAGCGCCGACAGCCAGGAAAAATATCTCTCGGTCGCCGCGAAAGCGAAACGAACCGGCCACATTTTCATCGACTATCTGCGCAACGGCCGTGGGAATACCGCCGTCGCGCCTTATTCGACACGCGCGAGACCGGGTGCAGCAGTTTCGATGCCGCTTGCCTGGGAGGAGTTGACCGGGAAGATTGGCCCGGCGTCCTTCACCGTCAAGAATGCGGTTTCGCGACTGGACGAGCGCTCGGCCGATCCGTGGGCTGATTTCTTCGAAGCCGCGAACCCTCTAAACGGCTAGCCTTTATCGAACGAATGGCACCAGCGCTGGCGTCGTGGCCTTGTAGTCCACATAGGCTTGACCGAACGTCTCACTCATCCAGCGTTCCTCGGTGCCGACGCGGCGCAGGACGGCGTAGAGCATGAAGGCGATCGCCAGCAAGGCAGCGATATCGCCACGCGCAAGCGCTGAGCCGATGATGGCAAGCAGCAGGCCGGTATAAATCGGATGACGGACGATGGCGTAGGGGCCGGTGCGGATCAGCGCGTGATCCTCCTTGACCGTAATCACGCCGCTCCAGTTGCGGCCGAGATGATAGCGCGCCCAGACGGCAAAGCCGAGGCCCGCGACGGTCAGCACCGCGCCGATGCCGTAGTAGATCAGATTTTGCGGAACCAGCTGGAACGACAAGGGACCGAGCCTGGATGGGGGCGCCAGCAGCAGAATGGCGCATATCCAGATCGGGGCGGTATTCGAAAACCGCGATACTGGATCCTCCCTCCGCGTCGTTTTCTTGACGCCAAACGATGCGACGATCCAGATCAGTCCCCAGATGCCCCAGCAGGTCGGAAAGAATACTGCCAGCAACCTTGCTTCGCTCATGCCACGCTCCTGTCCAGCTCGGGATAATGCCGGAAGATCCCACTTTCGTTGAAGGGAATGCGGCGCTCGGATGTGAGGTAGCGGGCGATGTTCGGGAGTTTCGCTACGGTCTCACGCAAAGCCGCCAGATGCGGATACTCGTCGGTCAGATGAGCCGTCGCGCGTGGGAAGGCATAGCGTAGACCTTCGAACACCTGGAACAATGACAGATCGACATAGGTCAGCCGGTTGCCGAATATGTGCATCGGGCCTTTCGGATTCTGCTCTAGGACGCGCTCGAAATAACCGAGGAATTTCGGCATGCGATTGTCGAGAAACTCGTCGGCGCGGGCCTTGGCCTCTTCTTTTTGCTCCTCGTAATATCGCGAGGTTGCGATCGGATGGTGCGTGTCGTGCACCTCGGCGACCAGATCGGTGATCGTCAGTTGCAGGCCGTTGACCAAATGGCGTTCGCCCTCATTCTCCGGCGCGAGGCGGAGTTTCGGACCGAGATACATCAGGATGTTGGCGACATGCGAGATGAGGAGATCGCCATCCTTCAGAAAGGGTGGGGCAAGGGGTATATGTGCCTGCGACTTGCTCTCCATCACGGCAAACATCGCCCGTACACCTTGGCCCTCGCTCGTCGGACCACGGGTGACGTCGATATAGTCTGCGCCAGCTTCCTCAAGCGCCAGCCGTACGAATTCGCCACGGCCCTGGATGCCGTCCCAGTAATAAAGCGCGTAGGGCATTTAAAGCTCCTCCCGTTCCTGGCATCAGCTTAGCATCGACATGGCCGAACGGAAGGGGCTGGACCTGCGACCATTTCTTCTCTGCTCCGACCGCATGGCTGCTTTCCGCAAATGCCAGGCTTATTGGTGAGCCTGTTGCTCATTGCGCTTGCGGGTCGCGGCCGCCTTCTTCGCGGATGCCGAACGCTCGGCAGCGGAGCGGTTCGCGGAGGCTTTTCCGCCGATCAGGCCGCCTTTCTCGGACGATGCATGGTTTTCAGGATGGCCCCGGCCCGAACCGGATTTCTTGCCGCCGCCGCTTTCCTTGTTGACGGTCGCCCAGGCGCGGCGTTCGGCCTCATCCTCGGAAACGCCACGGCTTTCGTAGCTTTCCTCGATGTGTTCGGCCTTGCGCTTCTGCTTGTCGGTGTAAGCGGATTTGTCTCCTCTTGGCATGGTCTTTCTCCTCTTTGCAGATGAGGAGACGAACCCGTCGCCATGGAAAAAGTTCCGATCTTAGTGGGGCGCTGGTGATTGCTTCGGCACATCCGGAAGCGGCCGGTGATCGGCTACGCGCCTTACCTTGCCCGATGCGGGAAACATGATGCCGACGGATCGGTCGATGATGAGGATCACCACAAGCGTTGCCAGAAGATAGAGGGTTGCGAGAATGAGGAGTGATGTCATGGCATCACATCAGTGCAGCCATGACATGGCGCCCGGCCGCAACAGTGATCGGAACAGACATGCTCCATGTAATCCAAACACCTATCATTCATGGTGAAGCTCCCTCTTCACCTGATAGCATCGATGTATGACATCTGTTTGTGCCCGGCAGGCAACTGGACGAAATTGCTACGAATTTCAATGGTCGGGAGCGTCAAGAAAACGGCCCGGTGCTTAATGCCGGGCCGCTCACTTCATTGACTGATCATCAAAAGCAAAACCCGCTTCAAACCTTCGCTTCAACGATTTTTTTCGATGCCCGTTTTGGTGCGGTCTTGGCGACGACGTCACTGGTCGTTGCTGCCACGGTAGCCTTCACCTTAGGTGTTGTCTTGGGTTTGACGTCGATCTTCGCCTTGGGCTTGGCGGTGCTCTTTTTGTCCTTGCCTGTGCTTTTCTCTAGAGCGATGCGCTCCTGGCTTGCCTGCTCCCAGTGAACCTCATCACGGCCGGAAGGGTAACCCTCGGCCTCCCATATGGCGTAGGCACGTTTCTCGATCCATTCATCCCGCGATTCCAACATTGCCGATCTCCATTCGCATCATTGAACATTGGTTGATGAAAAATACCCGTTCTTGAAACGCGGGCTTGCATGCCTCCCCCGAGCATCCGAGACACTGGCTCTGATGAGCCATGGAGAAATTCCATAAGTCTCGACTCTCGAACCACGGCGGGCGCTCCGCACCAGCAATAAGATGTCCCGCAATGGACGGTAGCGAAGCGGCCGAACCATCAATATGACGACAGCGCGACCATCGTTCAATGAAAAATATCTAATGCACAACCTATCCTCATCCGCACTGCTACCGGTCGAGCGGTGCGGATGAGGCATACGGCTGATTGCAGCTTTCGTGCGCAAAGTTATACTCCGCGCATGTTCGATTTGCTGATTGCCCATTGGGGCCAATTCCTTGCCGTCCTGTCCATCGCCATGGGAGCGGCCGCCGCCATTCATGCGGCCATGACCAAGGAGGATGTTCGCGCCGCGATCGGCTGGGTCGGTGTCATCATCCTGTCGCCCGTCGTCGGGGCACTGCTCTATGCCGTTGCCGGCATCAACCGCATCCGCCGGGCATCGCTGATCTCGCAACGCAGCGTTCTTTTCCAGAAAGATGCCGCGGGCGAACTCGCCAGTTTCGACGCGCAGGGCGACATCGTGCGCCGGACCTTTGGCGAACGCTTTGGATCCATGAAGACGCTTGGCGACCGCGTGTCGCGCTATCCGATGAGCACCGGCAACACCATCGAGTTGCTGGAAAGCGGCGATGCCGCCTATGCGGCGATGAAAGCGGCCATCGACGGCGCCGAGCGCAGCATCCTGCTGGAGACCTATATTTTCGATCGTGATCCCATCGGCCTGCGCATCGCTGACGCTCTGATCGCGGCCGTCAAGCGTGGTGTCAGCGTGCGCGTACTGATCGATGCCGTCGGCGCCCGCTATTCGGTCCCGAGCATCATGGGCTATCTCACTAAGGGCGGCGTTGAGGTGTACGTCTTCAACGGCAACGTCATCATCGGCCTCCGATTGCCCTATGCAAACCTGCGCACCCACCGCAAGATCCTGGTCGTCGACGGCCGCATCGCGCTTACCGGCGGCATGAATATCCGCCAGGGTTTCACCCGGGAATTTGCCGCCGATCATTGCGCTCATGACACGCATTTCAGCATCACAGGCCCAGCTGTGGCCGATCTTTTCAACACCGCCGCCGAAGACTGGCGTTTTGTGACCGGCGAAGCGCTGAGCGGCGACCATTGGCGGATTGCGACGCCCGCGAGCGAGCCCGGTGCGCCGGTCTTCATGCGCGTCATCGTCTCCGGACCTGACCGTAGCCTCGAGACGAACCACAAGATGCTCATCGGCGCGCTGTCGATCGCCCGCACCTCCATCCGTATTATGTCGCCCTATTTTCTTCCGGATCGCGAGCTGATCAGCGCCCTGGTGACGGCGGCAAGACGCGGCGTCGAGGTGGATATCGTCGTACCGGCCGCCAATAATCTCGTGCTGGTCGATCGCGCCATGACGGCGCAGTTTGACCAGATGCTGAAGGACTATTGCCGCATCTGGCGCGCCACCGGCCCCTTCGACCATTCGAAGCTGATGGCGGTCGACGGCACTTGGGCCTATGTTGGCTCATCCAATCTCGATCCGCGCTCCCTGCGGCTGAACTTCGAGGTCGATCTGGAAGTCATGGATCAAGGCTTTGGCGGCGCGATCCACACGCATATCGGCACGATCCTGAAAACGGCGACGCCGGTTGAACTAGCCAAGCTGAGGGCACGCCCCTTCGTCGTCCGGCTGATCGAAAAGATTCTGTGGCTCGGTTCGCCTTATCTTTGAACAAAATGACGCAGTCCGTCTTTCCTTGTAGTGAGCCTTTTCACATGACAAGGCCGGCAATCGGTTCATATACTCCCAAAGAGGCGGCTCGGGAGGCTTTGAGAACGGAAACGGCCAACGGACAGATGCGAAAAAACAACGAAAATCTCCGTACAAGCATTTTCGAATCCCTGAAGAACCGAAAGAAGTCGCGGGTAAAGCAGGCTGGCGATCGCACGCGTCCGGAGGGCACGTTGATTGCCTCCTACAATGTCCACAAATGCGTCGGCGCCGACCGCCGCTTCGATCCAGAACGGATCAGCCGGGTCATTCATGAAATCGACGCCGATGTCATCGGCCTGCAGGAGGCCGACACCCGCTTCGGCGAGCGCACCGGCCTGCTCGATTTGCGCCGACTGGAGCGCGAGACCGGGCTTATTCCCGTGCCGGTGGCGGGCGCCAGCAAGGCGCATGGCTGGCACGGCAATGTCGTGCTGTTCAAGCAGGGCACGGTGCGTGACGTGCACCAGATCAATCTGCCGGGGCTGGAGCCGCGCGGGGCGCTGCTGGCCGAAATCGAGTTGGCCCGAGGCGGGACGCTTAGGATCATCGCCGCCCATCTCGGGCTGCTGCTTCGATCGCGCGCCCAACAGGCGCGCCTGATCGTCGAGCTGATGAGTAGGGATAACGACACGCCAACCATTCTGCTTGGCGATCTCAACGAATGGCGGCTCGGCGATCGCTCGTCGCTCAATACCTTTCAGGCCGCCTTCGGCCCGTTGCCGCCGGCCGTGCCGAGCTTCCCCTCCACTCTGCCGTTGCTGGCGCTGGACCGCATCATGGCCAACCGAAGTGGCCTGATCTCGACCGTCGAGGTGCATGATTCACCTCTGGCGCGCGTCGCCTCCGATCACCTGCCGATCAAGGCCGTGGTCAGCCTGGAGACATTGCGTGCGGAAACCGAGGGGCATGCCGCAACGGCTTGAAACGGGAAGTCCCGCGCAATCATCTGGGTGCGGGCAGGCTAACACGTTGCGCGCTATGCACTTCCCATTCATGATGGTCTCGAATCCTCATCCGACAATGCGGACTGCTGATGCGTATCTTTCTCGTTCGACACGGCGAATCCCTTGGCAACATCAGTGATCAGGCCTATCGGCAGTTCGGTGATCATAATGTTCCGCTGACGCAATGGGGCTATCGCCAGGCGCTGGAGGCAGGGCGGGTGATCGCGTCCTATCTGCAGGGATTGCCGGCTACTGAATTGCGGAAACAGAGCATCTGGTATTCGCCCTACTTAAGGACGCAACAGAGCAAGGATGCCCTGCTTCAAGCCTTGCCGAACGCATTGGTCGAGGATGTTCGAGAGGATTACCTGTTGCGGGAACAGGATTTCGGCCTCTTTACCGAAATCTACGATCATGCCGAACAGAAACGGAAGTTTCCCGAGGAGTTCGAAAAGTGGGCGAGACTGCGGAATAATAGCGGGAAGTTCTACGCACGGCCGCCGGATGGCGAGAGCAGGGCCGATGTGGCGCAGCGGGTCCGTCTGTTCCTTCAGACGGTCATGCACGACGCGAAGAATGGCAAGAGTAACGTCATCATCGTCGGCCACGGCGTTACCAACAGGGCGTTCGAAATGAATTTCCTGCACCACTCCGTCGATTGGTTCGAGCGCTCGGACAATCCGGGAAATGCTGATGTCACCCTGATCGAGGGAAGTCTTGAGGAAGGTTACACGTCAATCCTGCTTCATAAGGCGGTTGATCGAATAGTCGGACAGACCGAATTGCGCGAAGCCTATGGTTCCGAGCTGACAGTGGCCCCGAAGGCGGGGCAATAGATCTATCCACCTCAATCCCTCAGTCGGTATTGCTTGAGCGCCTCGCGGCATTCCGCATCCCCATATTTCAGGCGCGGACGATACGGATAGTTGATGACGAGCGAAAGCCCATCTTATAGGTTCCGCTTCGACGAGACCGATAAGGGAGGAACCCCATGCTGAAGACCCTGTTGATAACCGGAGCCGCCGGAGGCGTCGGTCAAGCGCTGAGACCGCTTCTTTCTCAGATCGCCGAGACCATCGTGCTCTCCGACATTGTCGCGGTCGATGATTTGCGCTCGAACGAGCGTTTCGTCGCCTGCGATCTTGCCGACCGTGCCGGCGTCGATGCGCTGCTCCAAGGCGTCGACGGCATCATCCATCTCGGCGGTGTCTCCACCGAGAAAGGCTTCGATCTCATCCTGCAGGGTAATATTATCGGGCTTTACAATCTCTATGAGGCTGCGCGGCATGCCGGCAAGCCACGCATCATCTTTGCCAGTTCCAACCATACGATCGGCTACTACCGCCGCGACGAGCGCATCGATAGCACCGTGCCGACGCGTCCGGATTCGCTCTACGGCGTCTCCAAAGTCTATGGCGAAGCGGTGGCGAGCCTCTATTTCGATAAGTTTGGGCAGGAGACGCTGTCGGTGCGTATCGGCTCGTGCTTTCCCGAGCCGCGCAATTCGCGCATGCTGGCGACGTGGTTCAGCGTTCGCGATTTTCTGTCGCTCTGCGGCCGCGCCTTCGAGACACCCCGCCTCGGGCACACGATCGTCTACGGCGCCTCCAACAATGACGAGCAGTGGTGGGACAACCGTAACGCCGCATTCCTCGGCTGGAAGCCGCAGGACAGTGCCGCGGCCTGGCGCGAGCAGATATCGGCAAACACCGCTCCGGAAGACCCGACCGATCCAGCCGTCATCTATCAGGGCGGCGGCTTTGCGGCAGCGGGACACCCGGAGGATTGAGGGGCTAGAAAACCTCAATCAACGTTGCGGAACAATTTCCAGCGTGTCGGTTTGAAGGCGATGCGATTTCGGTCGAGCGCATCGGCCTTGTCCGGTGAGAGCTCGATTTCGATGGTCTCGTGCTGGGCGCCGATATTCATCTCGATGTGCCGAGTGCCGGCAACGCGGCGGCTGGAGGTCAATAGACCGGCGATACAGCCGCCGTCGCCCTCATGAAGCTCGATATCGTGAGGGCGGAAATAGAGATAGGCCTCGCCATCGGGCTCGTGCGGCGTGCTCAAGCCCAGCGGACGTTCCTCAAACCAGATCTCGCCATTGGTGACGCGTACTTTCACGCGGTTGGACTGGCCGATGAAGCCGTAGACGAAGGGTGAATTCGGCGTGTCGTAGATCTCGTCCGGCGTGCCCACCTGCTCGATCGCGCCCTTGTTGAGCACGACGACGCGGTCGGCCAGTTCCAGCGCCTCTTCCTGGTCATGGGTCACGAAAACGGTGGTGTGGCCGGTGCGGTCGTGGATCTCTCGCAGCCATTTGCGCAGATCCTTGCGCACCTGCGCGTCCAGCGCGCCGAAAGGTTCGTCCAGAAGCAGCACGTTCGGTTCGACCGCCATGGCGCGGGCAAGCGCGACACGCTGCCGCTGGCCACCGGATAACTGCGCAGGATAGCGCTTCTCAAGGCCGTTGAGCTGCACCAGTTCCAGCAGTTCGACGGCGCGGCGATTGATTTCGGCGCGGGGAGGGCGGCGCGATGCCGAACGGACCTTCAGGCCGAAGGCGATATTGTCCAGCACCGTCATATGGCGAAACAGCGCATAGTGCTGAAATACGAAGCCGATATTGCGCTGCTGCACGGTCTTTCTCGAAGCATCTTCATCGCCGAAGAAGATCTGGCCTTCGGTCGGCGATTCCAGTCCGGCAATCAAGCGCAAAAGCGTCGTCTTGCCGGAACCGGAAGGACCGAGCAGCGCGATCAGTTCGCTGGATCGGATATCCAGTGAGACATCATGCAGCGCCGGGAAACGACCGAATTCCTTGCGGAGGTTTTGAACGCGAACTTCCATTAACAATTCCCTCAGTGACGCCGGCTGCCTGCGATCTCATCGCTATAGCGCAATTCGAGCAGCGTCTTCAGTATAAGTGTGACAAGGGCGAGCAGGGCGAGAAGCGTGGCTACCGCGAAGGCCCCCGAGAAATTATATTCATTATAGAGAATTTCGACCTGCAACGGCATGGTGTTGGTCTCGCCGCGGATATGGCCGGAAACGACCGACACGGCGCCGAACTCACCCATGGCGCGAGCGTTGCAGAGCAGAACGCCGTAAAGCAGCCCCCATTTGATGTTGGGCAGCGTCACATGCCAGAAGGTCTGCCAGCCATTGGCTCCAAGCGACAGGGCCGCCTCTTCGTCGGCATTTCCCTGCTCCTGCATCAGCGGGATCAATTCGCGGGCAACAAAGGGGAAGGTGACGAACATCGTCGCCAGGACCAGGGCTGGAACTGCGAACAGGATCTGGATGCCGTGGCTCTGCAGCCAGGGGCCGAGCGTGCTGTTCGCGCTGAACAGCAGCACGAAGACCAGGCCCGAGATAACCGGCGACACCGAGAACGGCAGGTCGATCAACGTTGTCAGGAACGCCTTGCCCTTGAATTCGAACTTGGCGATTGCCCAGGCGGCGGCGACACCGCAGACGAGATTGAGCGGCACGCTGATGCCGGCAACGATCAAGGACAGCCGGATGGCGGCGAAAGTCTCTTCATCCACCAGGGAGCTGAAGAACTGTTCGACACCCTTGCGAAAGGCTTCGACGAAGACGGCGGCCAGCGGCATCATCACCATCAGCGTCAGGAAGGCGAGGGTGATCGCTATGAAAATCCAGCGGGCAAACCGGCTCTCGGTGATGACCGAATGAACCGCATCGGCTGAGGAGGCGGAGGCATCATGCACCATAGCCGTATCTCCTTCTGCTCCAGGATTGAATGAGGTTGATGATCAGCAACATGATGAAAGAGATGATCAGCATCATCGTCGCGATCGCCGTGGCTGCGGCGTAATTATACTCCTCGAGCTTGATGACGATGAGCAATGGCGCGATCTCGGAAACATAGGGTCGGTTGCCGGCAATGAAGATCACCGAGCCGTATTCGCCGGCCGCACGCGCGAACGCGAGCGCAAAGCCGGTGAGGGCCGCCGGCGCCAGGCCGGGCAGCAGAACGCGGGTGATCGTCTGGAAACGGCTTGCGCCAAGTGTTGCCGCGGCCTCTTCGACCTCGCGGTCGATCTCCTCCATGACCGGCTGTGCCGTACGCACCACGAAGGGCAGGCCAACGAAGATCAGCGCGATGACGATGCCGATGGGTGTGAAGGCGATCTTGATGCCGAGCGGAGCCAAGAACTGTCCGATCCAGCCGTTCGGCGCATAAAGCGTCGTCAGCGCGATACCGGCAACCGCGGTCGGCAGTGCGAAGGGCAGATCGACCATGGCGTCGATGATACGCTTGCCGGGAAAGCGGTAGCGCACCAGCACCCAAGCCATGATCAGCCCGAAGACGGCATTGACGATCGCCGCGATGAAGGCGCCGCCAAAGCTCATGCGCAAGGCATTCAGCGTGCGCTGATCAAGCGCGATCGACCAGAATTGAGACCAGCCGAGAGAACTGCTCTTCCACAGCAATCCCGAGAGCGGGATGAGAACGATCAGGATGAGCCAGGTCAAGGTAACGCCGAGCGCCAATCCGAATCCCGGAATGACACTCGGCTGCCGAAACCGCCACCGTTTGCGGGTTATTGCATGCATTCAGAATTATTGTCCCGGCTTGTAAATCTGGTCGAAGACGCCGCCATCGGCGAAGAACTTCGGCTGAGCTTGAGACCATCCACCGAAATCGTCAATGGTTGCAAGCTTCAATGCGGGGAATCGGGCAATATCCTTGGGATCGGCCGCTTCCGGCTTGATCGGCCGGTAGTAATGCTTGGCGGCGATCTTCTGTCCCTCGTCGGAATAGAGGTAGTTGAGGTAAGCCTCGGCCTCCTTGCGGGTGCCCTTGGCATCGACATTGCCATCAACGACAGCAACCGGCGGGTCTGCGCGGATCGAAACGGTAGGTGTCACGATCTCGAACTTATCCGGGCCGAGCTCTTCGAGCGACAGATAGGCCTCGTTTTCCCAGGCAAGCAGAACGTCGCCGAGGCCACGCTGGACGAAGGTCGTGGTCGCGCCGCGAGCGCCTGTGTCGAGCACTGGCACATGCTTCAGAAGCTGACCGACATATTCCTGCGCCTTGGCGTCATCGCCACCGTTTGCCTGCTTGGCCCATGCCCATGCCGCGAGGATATTCCAACGAGCACCGCCCGAGGTCTTCGGGTTCGGCGTGATGACTTCGACGCCGTCCTTGACCAGATCAGACCAGTCCTTGATGCCCTTGGGATTGCCCTTGCGCACCAGGAAGACGATCGTCGACGTGTAGGGAACGCTGTTGTTCGGGAACTTGGTCTTCCAGTCGGCCGGGATCTTTTTTGTGGCCTTGGCGATGGCGTCGATGTCGCCCTCGAGCGCCAGCGTCACGACATCGGCATCAAGGCCATCGATGACCGAGCGGGCCTGCGCGCCCGAGCCGCCATGCGACGCCTTGATATTGATGGTTTCACCCGTATCCTTCTTCCACTTCGCGGCGAAGGCTGCGTTGAAGTCCTTGTACAGTTCGCGGGTCGGATCGTAGGAAACATTGAGAAGCGTCTTGTCCGCGGCCCATGTCGGCGCCACGGCGCCTGCCAGCGAGAAACTGCCAATGAGAACTGCGGTGGCGAGAAGCCGGGAAAGCTTTATCGTCTGCATGGGTGACCTCCTTCGTTGTTACTAAACCCTATCAACTTGGTCGTATAAAGTAACGAAGATTGTTCCCGCGTAGCGCGCATACATAGAACGGAATCCCATATAATCAAGGAATGTGAAATCACATTCCTGCGCTTTGGCTACAGCTGGCAGTTAGTATCCTATCAAATCGAGTCAGACATGAAAACCGAGTAGAGTTCATCGGCGGTTTTTGCCCGTCGCATCGCCGTCAGCACGCCTTCGGCTCTCAGCCGCCTGGCGATGGCGGCGAGTACGTTCAGATATTCGCTGCGGCCGTTTTCACCAAAGAGCAGAACGAAGGCCAGGTCCGTTGGAACATCGTCGATCGCCTGAAAGTCGACGGGCTGGCCGAAACGAACCATCAATCCGCGCGGTCGTGTCATTCCGGCGATCGCCGCATGCGGAACGGCGATGCCGTTGCCGATCCCGGTCGTTCCCAGATTTTCCCGTCCTTCCAATGCCTGGAGGACTGTGGCTTCATCCAGGCCAAGGCAATGGGCAGCTTTTGACGAAAGAAGCTGCAGTGCCCGCCACTTCGTCGGCGCCGAAAGGCCGACGAAGACATGTTCGGGCAGGATGATGGTGGAAAGGTCCATGGTCACTCTCGGGCTCGGGCATCGATAATTCGGACATGACTTGGCCTCGTCGGTTTTTGCGACGAGGCGCTGTTTAGCACGCAGCCAGGGGATCACGGCTTCATTCCGGCTCGCGCAAGCGGTAGCCGACGCCTGTCTCCGTGGTGATATATTGCGGTTGATCCGGAATCTGTTCGATCTTCTGCCGGAGCTGGCGGACATAGACGCGTAGATATTGCACGTCTGCCGCCGGTCCCCAGACCTGCTTCAACAGGAATTGATGCGTCAGCACCTTGCCCGCATGCTGCGCCAGCACCCGCAGGATGTCGTATTCCTTCGGCGAGAGCTTTACCTCCTTGCCGTCGACCTTGACGATGCGCTTGACGAGATCAAGCGACAGGCCGCCGGTCTGGAAGATCGCCTTTTCGCCCTGCTGCTGCAGGCGGTGGCGCAGAGCGACGCGGATGCGCGCGGCGAGCTCATTCACGCCGAAAGGCTTGGTGACGTAGTCGTCAGCACCGCTTTCCAACGCCTTGACGATGCCGGCTTCGTCGGTTCGGCTCGAGAGAATGACGACGGGTATCTCCAATCCGTCCTCGCGCCATTCCTGCAGCAGGTCATGGCCGGGCTTGTCGGGCAGGCCGAGGTCGAGAATGATCAGGTCGGGCCGATCTTCCTGTACCGACAGCTTTGCCGCTGCTGCATTGGGGGCTTCGTTCACCAGATAGCCCTGGGCGCTCAAGCCAACACGCAGCAATTTGCGGATCGGCGGCTCGTCATCGACAACGAGTATCTTGACGGCGGTCGTGTTCATTTCAATTCATCCAGCTTGGGGAGGTCTGTTGGTTTCGGCAGGCGAATGGTGAAAACCGCACCCTGACGGTCCGTGCGGTTGCCGGCGGTAATCGTACCGGCCATGGCCTCGATGAAGCCACGGCAGATGGAAAGCCCGAGGCCGGTGCCGGCGCGCACCTGATCGCCCTTGCGTACGCGATAGAAGGTGTTGAAGACCCGTTCGAGATCGGCGGGTGGAATGCCGAGGCCTTCGTCCATAATCCGGAAGACGACATTGTCGACATCGGCCCACGCCTCCAGGCGAATGGTGGACTCTTCGGGCGCATATTTGGCGGCATTGTCGAGCAGGTTGAACAGCACCTGCTCGAACAGCACGGGATCGACCTTCACCATCGGCAGATCGGCCGGCATTTGTGTCTCGACGCGATGCCGGGCGAGGATCTTCGCGCCGCGCCGGAGCGCACTGCCGACGATATCGCCGCCATAGTGCAGGGCATAATTCGGCTCCATCGCGCCGGACTCGATCTTGGTCATGTCGAGCAGATTGGCGATGAAGCGGTTCAGCCGCTCGGATTCGTCGACCACCGTCGACAGCAGATCGACGCGATCCTCATGCGACATGGTTTCCAGATAATCGCGCAAGGTGCCGGCGGCTCCGAGGATGGCGGCAAGAGGTGTTTTCAGGTCATGCGAGATCGACGTCAGCAAGGCCGAACGCAGCCGGTCGGCCTCGACGGCCAGCTTGGCGCGGTCGACATCGGCAACAAGCTGCACGCGCTCGATGGCAAGGGCGGCCTGATCGGCGAGCGCATCGAGAAGCCGCTGCTGCTCCGGCGTCAGAAGCGGCCCGTCGCGACGGTCGCTGTCGAGGCCGATGACACCGACGGCGGTACGGCCAGTGCGTAGCGGTACATAGAGACGCTTGGCGCCCGGCAGCGTATCGGCGCCACGGCCGGCGGCGTGATTGTGCTCCCAGGCCCAGCGCGCGGCGGCGATATCGGCATCGTCGAGCGTATCATCCGGTGGATAGCCGGCCTTGACCGCGATGGTACCGTCCTCCGGTAGCAGCAGCACCACGCGCACCTTCAGCATCGATGCGAGCTGAAAGGCCGTCGCCCAAAGCACGTCATCAAGCGTGCCGGTGCCGGCAAGCTTCTTCGAGAAAAGATAAAGATCTTCCGTCGTTCGCGCCCGCTGTCGCGCCGATGCCGCCTGCCGCTGCACGGTTGCGGTCAGATTGCTGGCGATGATGGCGACGCCGAGGAAGAAGAAGAA
The DNA here is from genome assembly GCF_014189535.1 of Rhizobium lusitanum. NCBI lineage: Bacteria > Pseudomonadati > Pseudomonadota > Alphaproteobacteria > Hyphomicrobiales > Rhizobiaceae > Martinezella > Martinezella lusitana. The sequence goes on from NZ_CP050307.1 coordinate 575,738, forward strand.
GGCAAGCACGCTTTCAGGATCGCTGATCGTCAGCGTATAGCGCGGCGGCAGGAAGAAGAAGTTGAAGCAGAGCGCGCCCAGCAGGCAAGAGTAAAGCGCTGGTCGCAAGCCTTGGGTGACGGCGGTGGCCAGCACCGCCATCAGGAATACCAGCGCCAGGTTTCGGACATCGAGTACTTGGTCGAGAATGACGCAGAAGCCGAGCGCAACGGCGACATAGAATGTCGCCAGGATATAGCCACGAAGCTGGAACGGGGTCGGTGCAGGCGCCGACTTCACGCCGCGGCTCGCCGTCGACGCCTCGGCGTCAGTGCCGGAGATAACGTGAACGCTGATGTCGCCAGCCTTGCGGATCAGTTCATAGGAGACAGAAGCTCGGGACCAATCCCGCCAGGTGCCGACCTTTGGCGACCCGATGACGATATGGGTGACATTGTTGCTGGCGGAATGCCGGAGCAGCTCTTCGGCGACTTCGCGGCCGGGAATGGTGATGGCCTCGCCACCGAGCTGCTCGGCAAGCCGCAGCGTCGCGGCGATGGTGTCGCGCTGCGCCTCGGTCAGGCTGATCGACCGGTTGGTCTCGACATAGACGGCGGCCCAGGGCGCGCGCAGGCGCGAGGCCATACGGGCCGCATAGCGCACCAGCGAAGCGGAACGCGGATGATGATCGATGGAGACCAGCACGCGTTCACTGGCCGCCCAGGGGCCGGGGATCGCGTGCGCCTGCATATGTGTCAGAAGCTGATCGTCGACCCGCTGTGCCGTGCGCCTCAGCGCCAACTCGCGCAGCGCCGTCAGGTTGCCGGGTGTGAAGTAATTGGTCAGCGCCCGCTCGGCGGTCCTCGATGTGTAGACCTTGCCGTCATGCAGGCGCTTGATCAGGTCATCGGGTGTCAGATCGATGATCTCGACATCGTCGGCCAGATCGATGATCGAATCCGGCACGGTTTCGCGGACACGCACGCGGGTGATCTGCGACACGACATCGTTCAGGCTTTCGACATGCTGGATGTTCAGCGTCGTATAGACGTCGATGCCGCGATCGAGCAGCTCCTTGACGTCGAGATAGCGCTTCGGATGGCGGCTGCCATGGGCATTGGAGTGGGCGAGTTCGTCAACCAGCACGAGGCCGGGACGGCGTGTGAGAATGGCATCAAGGTCCATCTCGTCGAGCGCGCGGCCCTTGTAGTCGACGTTGACGCGGGGAATGATCTCGTAGCCTTCGAGCAAGGCCTGCGTCTCGCGCCGTCCGTGGGTCTCGACCACGCCGACGACGACGTCGACACCGTCGGCGATCTTGGCCTTACCGGAGAGCAGCATTTCGTAGGTCTTGCCGACGCCGGGTGCGGCGCCCAGAAATATCTTCAGACGGCCACGCGTTTCCTGCCGAGCCTTCTCCAGAAGCGCGTCGGGAGAGGGCCTGTTCAACGTGTCGCGGCTATCATCTGGCATTGAATGGTCTTTCTCGACGGGCGATGGTCGAGGCGGTGATGGCCGCCTCAACCTCTTGGTCTTATTGAGTCATAGAAGCATCCAACGCCTGGTTCAATGCCAGGACGTTGACGACGGGCTCGCCGAGAACACCGAGCTCGCGGGGCTCGACAGCGGCGTCGACGACCGCGCGGAGCTTGGTCTCATCCAGTCCGCGCGCCTTGGCGACGCGCGGGATCTGGAAATAGGCGTCATCAGGCGAGATATGCGGATCGAGACCGCTGCCCGATGTGGTGACCAGATCGATCGGAACCGGCGCATTCGGATTCTCCGCCTGCAAGGTTGCGACATCGCCCTTGATACGGGTCATCAGGCTCGAACTGGTCGGACCGAGATTGGAGCCCATGGAGTTGGACGCGTTGTAGGGGGCGGCAACTGTTTTGGTTGCGTCATTCGGGTCTGTGCCGGTTGTCGCCGACAGGCGGCCGTGGAAGTAGCGGTCGGTGGTGAAGCTCTGGCCGATGAGGCTGGAGCCGATGACCTTGCCGTCCTTCTCCACCAGGCTGCCGTTTGCCTGATGCGGGAAGAGCGCCTGGGCAATCCCTGTCATGGCAAGCGGATAGGCAAGGCCGGTGACGGCGGTGGTGGCCACGATCATGACGATGGCCGGTCTGATTAGTTTCAGCATGGGAAAGACTCCTTAGACCAGGCCAATGGCGGTGATCGCCATGTCGATGGCCTTGATGCCGATGAAGGGCACGATGATGCCGCCTAGGCCGTAGATCAACAGATTGCGGCTGAGCAGGGCGCCGGCGCCGATCGGGCGATAGCGAACGCCCTTCAGCGATAGCGGGATCAGGGCAATGATGATCAACGCGTTGAAGATGATGGCCGAGAGGATGGCGCTCTGCGGTGTTGCCAGCCCCATGACGTTCAGCATCTTCAGCTGCGGATAGAAGGCGATGAACATCGCCGGGATGATGGCGAAATACTTGGCGATGTCGTTGGCGATCGAGAAGGTGGTGAGCGCGCCGCGGGTCATCAGCAACTGCTTGCCGATCTCGACGATCTCGATGAGCTTCGTCGGGTCGCTGTCGAGGTCGACCATGTTGCCGGCCTCGCGGGCGGCCACCGTGCCGGTGTTCATGGCGACGCCAACGTCTGCCTGGGCAAGCGCCGGGGCGTCGTTGGTGCCGTCACCGCACATGGCGACGAGCTTGCCCTTGGCTTGCTCCTCGCGCATCAGCGCCAGTTTCATTTCCGGCGTTGCCTGGGCGAGGAAATCGTCCACGCCGGCTTCGGCGGCAATGGCGGCTGCCGTCAGCGGGTTGTCGCCGGTGATCATCACGGTGCGGATGCCCATGCGGCGCAGTTCGGCGAAACGTTCGCGGATACCACCCTTGACGATGTCCTTGAGCTGGATGACGCCGAGAAGGCGGCCGTCGCGGGCGACCGCAAGCGGCGTCCCGCCGGCCTTGGAGATATCATCCGCAATCGCCTGCAACTCGCGGACGGTCTCGCTGCTGGTGCGCGAAATCACCGTCGCGCCGGCGCCGGAGGTAGCAGTGGCGCTGCCGCTGACATAGGCCAATACAGCGTCCACCGCACCCTTGCGGATGGAAGAGCCTTCGACATCGACGCCGCTCATGCGGGTCTGGGCGGTGAAGGGCACGAAGGTGGCCTTCAGGCTGGCCATGTCGCGACCACGGATCGCGTACTTTTCCTTGGCGAGGACCACGATGGAGCGTCCCTCAGGCGTTTCGTCGGCAAGCGAAGCGAGCTGTGCCGCATCGGCCAGATCCTGCTCCGTCACGCCCTTGACCGGGCGGAAGGAGGTGGCCTGGCGGTTGCCGAGGGTGATCGTGCCGGTCTTGTCGAGCAGCAGCGTGTCGACGTCGCCGGCAGCTTCGACGGCGCGACCGGACATGGCGAGCACGTTGAAGCGCACCAGGCGGTCCATGCCGGCAATGCCGATGGCGGAGAGGAGCGCGCCGATGGTGGTCGGGATCAGCGTCACGAACAGAGCGACAAGTACGACGGTGGGGATCGAGCCGCCGGCATAGGCAGCAAAGCTCGGGATTGTCACCGTGGCCAGCACGAAGATCAGCGTCATGCCTGCGAGCAGGATGTTGAGCGCGATCTCGTTCGGCGTTTTCTGACGTTCAGCACCTTCGACGAGTGCGATCATGCGGTCGATAAAGGTCGAGCCGGCAGCCGCCGTGATGCGAACGCGGATTTCATCGGAGAGCACCTGCGTGCCGCCAGTGACGGCGGAACGGTCGCCGCCGGATTCGCGGATGACGGGTGCCGATTCACCGGTGATCGCGGCTTCGTTGACCGAGGCCACGCCTTCGATGACTTCGCCATCGGAAGGGATGATGTCGCCGGCTTCGACCAGCACGACATCGCCGACCTTGAGGCTGGTGCCGGGCACCATCTTGTAGTCGGTGCGGCTGTTGCCGGAGAGAAGCTTGGCCTGGGTCTCGGTGCGCGACTTGCGCAGCGACTCGGCCTGCGCCTTGCCGCGGCCTTCGGCGACGGCTTCAGCGAAGTTGGCGAACAGCACGGTGAACCAAAGCCAGATGTTGATCTGGAGAGAGAAGGCGAGATTGCCGCCACCAGTCAGAAGATCGCGCAGGAAGAGCACGGTGGTCAGCATCGAGACGACGGCAACCACGAACATGACGGGGTTCTTGGCAAGCGTCCGTGGGTTCAGCTTTTGGAAAGCGCCGCCCACGGCCGGAAGGAGAATGCGAGAATCCAAAATACTCGCGGATTTTAACTGGCTCATAAGAGACTCCAGCGTGAAGAGGGAAACGGAGACCGGGATTGCCCGGTCAGCCAAGTAAGAAGCCGAAGACGACAAGGCCGAGGAACAGCGTGACCATCGCCACCAGAATGACATCGGAAGCACAGGCCGTTCGGGCCGGGCCACGCCCCCTGTCTAAGGGGCGTGGATCGATGAGCTTTCGAAGCTTGAGCATGAGTGGCTGCGTCATTGCGGTTGTTCCTCAGAAGGCCTGGCCGGAGATCATCGCCAGATGCTCAACGATGGGGCCGAGCGCGAGCGCCGGGAAGAAGGTCAAACCGCCGACGATCAGGATCGTGCCGACCAGCAGGCCGACGAACAGCGGACCATCCGTCGGGAAGGTGCCGGCAGAGGCCGGAACCGTCTTCTTGGCGATCAGCGAGCCGGCAATGGCAAGCGCCGGTATGATGACCAGGAACCGACCGATCAGCATGACGACACCAAGTGTGATGTTGTACCAGGTCGTGTTGGCGGAGAGACCGGCGAAGGCCGAGCCGTTATTGGCCGCCGCTGAGCTGTAGGCGTAGAGGATCTCCGAGAAGCCGTGCGGACCGGGGTTGCCGATCGAAGCGACGGCGCTGGGCAGGACGACGGAGATCGCCGTGAAGATCAGCATACCGGCCGGCAGGCAAAGTACGGCGAGCATTGCCATCTTCACTTCCTTGGCCTCGATCTTCTTGCCGAGATATTCCGGTGTGCGCCCGACCATCAGGCCGGCGACGAAGATGGCGATGATGACGAACATCAGGATGCCATAGAAACCGGCGCCGACACCGCCGACGATGACTTCGCCGAGCTGCAGGTTGATCAGGGGGATCATGCCGCCGATCGCCGTAAAGCTGCCGAGCATGCCGTTGACCGCGCCGCAGGAGGCCGCCGTGGTGATGACCGCGAAGAGCGATGACATGGTGATGCCGAAACGAACTTCCTTGCCTTCCATATTGCCGCCCTGGACGCCGAGCGCATGAACCAGCGGATTGCCGGCGGCTTCAGCCCAATAGGTGACGATGACGCCGGCGATGAACAGCGTGCCCATGGCCGCGAGGATGGCCCAGCCCTGACGCTGGTTGCCGACCATGCGTCCGAAGACGTTGGTGAGCGACGCGCCGATGGCGAAGATTGCCAGCATCTGGATCAGGTTGGAGATCGCATCCGGATTTTCGAAGGGATGGGCGGAGTTGGCGTTGAAAAAGCCACCGCCATTGGTGCCAAGCATCTTGATTGCAAGCTGCGAGGCAACCGGGCCGACGGCAATCGTCTGCTGCGCGCCCTCGAGGGTCGCGGCGTTGACATAGGGGCCGAGCGTCTGCGGCACGCCGAGATAGACGAAGACCAGCGTCATGACGATGCAGGCAGGGAGCAGAATATAGAGCGTCGCCCGGGTCAGATCGACCCAGAAGTTGCCGATGGCCTTGCCGGAGGCGCGCGAAAAGGCGCGGATCAGTGCAATGGCAAGCGCGACGCCGGTTGCGGCGGAGGCGAAGTTCTGGACGGTGAAGCCGGCCATCTGCACGAGATAGGACATCGTGCTTTCGCCGCCGTAGTTCTGCCAGTTGGTGTTGGTCACGAAGCTTGCGGCGTTGTTGAACGAAAGCTCAGGGCCGATCGAACTCATGCCCGCCGGGTTGTAAGGCAGGCTCGCCTGGAACCGCTGCAGGACATAAAGCACGAAGAAGCCGGCAAGGCTGAACAGCAGCATGGAGATCGCATAGGTCGTCCAGTGCTGCTCCTCGCGCTCATCCGTTCCAGCGATGCGATAAAGCCCCCGTTCCAGCGGACCGAGGACGTAGGAGAGAAGTGTGCGCTCGCCCGTGAAGACACGCGTCATGTAACCGCCGAGCGGTTTGACGAGCACAAGGAGGATCCCGATATAGATCAGAATCTGAAGCCATCCATTAAAGGTCATGGGGGTAACTTTCCCTATCTGGCGCTAGAATTAAAAGCGCTCAGGGCGAATGAGGGCGTAGATCAGGTAAGCGGTGAGAAAGAGCGTCACGCCGCCGCCGAGAATATAATCCAGGAGCATTGGTGTCTCTCCGATCAGAGGCTGTCGCAGGCTTTGGTATAAGCGATGCACAGAATGAAAAATAACGCGCCGATCCCGATAAGAAGAATGTCCATCATCGATCGTTGATCCTTGACTGTTCTTGTTGAACACCGAAATGGACCGAAGGCACCTTCAAAGAAGGCGCCTTTTGTTTCTTCCCGGTATGGAGATCATCCTTTAGATGTCTCTAATGTCAATATGCAACCAAACCGCATTAAGGTTCGAGACGGCGGGAAGGGAAAAGATATAAAAATCTTATAAATGCCGGCCGCCGTCTGGGCTCTATCCATGGCTGCTTTCCTGCAGGCGACATCGTCATCCAGATTTAGCCATTCGAATCAGATCAGTGCGCCGGATCGACAATAACGAGACGGAAAATTGATGACGCCGAATGAGAGCGACCGGAGCCTTATCGAAGCGATGAGACGGTACTTTGCGGTGAAAGCCGATGTGCGCGAATTGAAAGCGCGCCTGGAAACGGCAAGGCATGAGGCTGGCGCGGATATCGAGACCTTTTACAATCCACGTACCAACCCCAACTACGCGATCGATATCCTGCGATCGCATGTGTTGAAAAAGGAAATGGTCTCCCTGATGAGCCAAGCGGAAGCCTGGGCGAAGGAAACAGACACTGGCGCGGATGCGATCCAGAATTTTGACTTGATCCAAGACGCCGACATTGCGCACGCCGAGTAACTCACAGTCGGCGAGGCCGCAGCAGCAGCCACGCGCAGAAGATTAATCCATTAGGCTCGAAATCTTCCCTGTTCGTCGACGGCCTTGTTAAATCAGGAATGCTGATATAAATGAAGGTAGTTGATGGGGCACTCGGGAAACGATGAAGCGCGGCTTTCTAACAATCTATGCCGGTGAGAACGCTGCGGCGTTGCGGGCGCTTTCCGTGCCCGCGCGCGTGGACATGCTCAGGTTGCTATGCTCCAAGGGGCCGCTGAATGTGAATGAAATTGCGCGGGCTTTGGACCTGCCGCAGTCGACGGTTGCGACCGGAATCATGATCCTGGAAGAGGCCGGGCTGGTTGAAACCAAGGCAGCCAAAGCCCGCAAGGGATACCAGAAGATCTGCTCCGCGCTTTACGATGAGATCCTTGTCAGCTTCGAGGACGCCGCCCCGAAGCACGATGAAGATGTGATCGAGGTGGCGATGCCGATCGGGCTCTATACGAGCTGCGAGACCCATGCGCCCTGTGGTCTCTGCTCGACCGAGGGCGTGATCGGCCTGCTCGACGTTCCCGACTATTTCCTTGACCCTCAGCGCATGCAGGCCGGTTTGCTCTGGTTTGGGCGGGGTCATGTGGAGTATAAATTTCCCAACAACGCCAAGATTTTGAACAAGAGCGTCAATGCCATCGAGTTCTCGATGGAGCTCTCCTCCGAGGTCCCCGGTACCAATCCCGACTGGCCGTCCGACATCACCATCTGGGTCAACGGCGTTGCCGTCGGCACATGGATGTCGCCGGGGGACTATGGCGACAAGCGCGGTGCCTTCACGCCGGGCTGGTGGAAACTCGAGGGCTCCCAATACGGTAAGCTCAAGACTTGGCGGATCTCGAAAAAGGGTACATTCATCGACGGCGTTGCCGCGTCGGATGTCACCATCGATGACCTGGCCATCAGCCAGCATTCCTCGATCCGGCTCAGGATTGGCATCGCCGAGGATGCGCGCCACACGGGTGGCGTGAACATATTCGGCCGCGGCTTCGGCAATTACGGTCGCGATATCCTGATGCGGATTGATCTCTCGTAAGTTCAAATCACAAATTGTGATATATAGCCGGCATTCCTATGGAATGGCTGTCTCTGGTCATTTTCACATAATTCATTGAAATTGCTATTTTTTGTCTAAATTTTCCGCAGTGCAAGATGATTTTTTAGCTTGGGCGGCGCATAAATTGGCGTTGACGGCTTGCCAAAAGTGTATCAGCATCTAGGTATAAGAACGAAATATCTGATACATATACGGGAGGATAGCAGTGAAGGCGCAAGTGGTCATCCATCGCGATTTCCGGATTGCCGATATCGACGATCGGCTCTACAGCTCGTTTCTGGAGCATCTGGGCAGGGCGATTTACGGGGGCATCTATGAGCCCGGCCATCCGACTGCGGATGCGGACGGGTTTCGCCAGGACGTTATCGAACTGGTCCGCGAGTTGAATTCGCCCTACTGCCGCTATCCCGGCGGTAATTTCGTATCCGCCTACAATTGGGAAGACGGTGTCGGCCCCCGTTCGGAGCGCCCCGTGCGGCTCGATCTCGCCTGGCGTACCCGCGAGAGCAATCAGATCGGCGTCAACGAGTTCGTCGATTGGTGCAAGAAGGCCAACACCAAGCCGATGCTGGCCGTCAACCTGGGTTCGCGCGGTCTTGATGACGCACGCAACTTCCTTGAATATTGCAATCATCCAAGCGGCACCTATTGGTCGGACCTGCGCCGCAAGCATGGCTGGGCCGATCCCCATGGCGTGAAGCTGTGGTGCCTCGGCAACGAGATGGACGGTCCGTGGCAGGTTGGTCACAAGTCGGCTTACGAATATGGCCGGCTGGCCGACGAGACGGCCAAGGCCATGCGCGGTTTCGACAAGTCGCTGGAGCTGGTCGTCTGCGGTTCCTCCAATTCGGAAATGAAGACCTATCCCGATTGGGAAGCGCAGGTTTTGGAGCAATGCTACGACAGCGCGGACCATATCTCGCTGCACATGTATTTCGCCAATCGTGAGAAGAACACGCTGAATTATCTCGCCAAGGCGGAAAAGCTCGACCGCTATATCGGCACGATCGGTGGTGTGATCGACTATATCAAGGCAAAGAAGCGCTCGAAGAAGACGATCGGCATTTCCTTCGACGAGTGGAACGTCTGGTATCATTCAAACCAGCAGGACAAGGACATCCTTGCGCGCGACGAGTGGCCGGATGCGCCGCACCTTCTCGAAGACGTTTATAATTTCGAGGACGTTCTTCAAGTCGGCGGCATTCTGAACACGTTCATCCGGCGGTCGGATCGGGTCCGCATCGCCTGCATCGCCCAGCTCGTGAATGTCATTGCGCCGATCATGACGGAGGATGGCGGTCCCGCCTGGCGGCAGACCATCTATTATCCGCTCTATTTCGCCTCGAAGTACGGACGCGGTTTCGCGCTGCGGCTGGTCACCGACGGCCCGACCTATGACAGCGATGAGGCGGACGACGTGCCCTATCTCGATGTCTCGGCCGTTCATGATGCCACGGGGAATACGGTCACCCTGTTTACCGTGAACCGCCATCTGGACTCGTCACTCGACCTCGATACCCGGCTGGAAGGGTTCCCCGGTGCGCGCGTCATCGAGCAGTACGAGATGGTTCACGAGAAGCTTGAAGCGGTCAATACGGCGTCCCGGCCCAATGCGGTCGTTCCCGCCAAAACGGGTGACGCCAAGATCGAGGATGGCCGGCTTCGCGCTACGCTGAAGCCACTGTCCTATAACGTGATCCGGCTGTCGGTATGACAGCCGGTTGCCGGGACGCGGTAAACGCGTCCCGGTCTGCAATGACGTCCGGCATGTCGCGAGGAGGCGATACATGTCGGTACGGTGGTCTGTTGCGAGCCGGTTTGGACATGAGGTGTTCAAGGTCCGTCTAACGCAGGGAGTTTGAAAGTCACGGCATGCCTCACCTTGTTTGGCCTGCCGTCCGATGGATAACTAGGGAGGAGATCATGCAGAAGTGGAAGAAGCTTGCTTTCGGTGTCGCGCTGGCCACGTTCGGCCTGGTCGGGGCAGCCACGGCACAGGAATATACGACCTTGCCACGCAAGGAGACGCTGATCGTCGAGAACCCGGAGGGGACGATCAAGAATCCCGGCTGGTTCAATATCTGGGTCAATGGCGGCGGCGGTGTTTCGACCGGCCTGCAGCAATTGACGATGGATACGCTTTGGTACATCGACCCGGAACAGGGGCTCGGTGGTTCGGCCTGGGACAATTCGCTCGCCGCCGACAAGCCGCAATATAATGACGACTTCACCCAGATGACGGTCAAGCTGCGCAAGGGGCTCTATTGGAGCGACGGCGTCGAGTTCACCGCCGATGACGTGGTCTATACGGTCAAGACCCAGATAGATCATCCGGGTATGAACTGGAGCGCTGCCTTTTCCGTGCAGGTCGCCAGCGTCGAGGCAACGGACCCCTATACCGTCGTCTTCAAGCTCAAAAAGCCGAATTCGCGGTTCCATGCCATCTTCACCGTGCGGTGGAACGGCGCCTGGATCATGCCGAAACATGTCTTCGAAAAAGTTGCCGATCCGGTTCGTTACGATTTCGCCAATCCGGTGTCGCTCGGCGCTTATAAGCTGAAAACCTTTGATCCGCAGGGCAAGTGGTACACTTGGGAAAAGCGCGACGACTGGCAGCGCACCTCGCTGGCCCGCCTAGGCGAGCCGGGGCCGAAATATGTCACTTACGTCGATCCAGGCCCGCCGGATAAACGCACGATCGCCCAGCTGGAGCACAATCTCGATATCATTCACGATAACACGCCCGAGGGCATGTTTACGCTGAAGGATAAATCCAAGACCGTTGAAAGCTGGTTCCCGGGCTTCCCCTTCGCCCATCCAGATCCGACGCTGCCGGCGGTAATCTTCAACACGCAGGATCCGCTGTTTAGTAACGCCGATGTCCGCTGGGCGCTGGCGCTGCTCATCGATATCAAGGCAGTCGACATGGCGAGCTATCGCGGTACCGCCACGCTTTCGGCGCTTGGCGTTCCGCCGACGGCGATTGCCATGAAGGATTATCAGGCGCCGTTGCAGGATTGGCTCAAGGACTTTGAAGTCGATACCGGCAAGCGCAAGATCAAGCCCTATGATCCGACGATCGGCCAGCAGGTCGCCGACATGCTGCGCAAGCAGCCGAAATACAAGGATCAGATTCCGACCGATCCGGCGGCCATCAGTACGGCCTTCGGCTATGGCTGGTGGAAACCCGATCCACAGGCAGCCACCGAACTTCTGGAAAAGGCCGGCTTCAAGAAGGTCGGTGGCAAATGGATGACGCCGGATGGTCAGCCCTTCAAGATCCGCCTGACGGTGGAAGGCGATACGCGCTCGGTCTTCACCCGTGCGGGCACTCTGATTGCCCAGCAATGGGCAGCCTTCGGCATCGACTCTAAGGCTGCTCCGTCCTCTGCCGTCTGGCAGGGGCTGGCTACAGGCGATTTCCAATGCGCGATTGCATGGAGCGTCGAAACATGGGGTGGCGATCCGGACCTGTCGTTTTTCCTCGAGAGCTGGCATTCGGATTTCGTTGCCAAGAAGGGCGAGAACCAGTCGGCCCGCAACTGGCAGCGTTGGTCCAATCCGGAACTCGACAAGATCATCGAGAGCATCCGTCGGGTGAGTGCTGACGATCCGAAGGGCATCGAGCTTGGCAAGGACTATCTGAAGCTTGTCGCTCGCGAAATGCCGACCATTCCGCTGATGTCCTACAACGTCTTCACGTCGATGGATACCACCTACTGGAAAGGCTACCCGACGATCGCCGACCCTTATACCGATCCGGTTCCCAATTGGGCGAATTCCCGGCTGATGATGGTCAAGCTGAAGCCGGCGCAGCCATAAATCCTCCCAACCCTGACGCGGCTTCTGTCGCGTCAGGCACCTGTCGCCGGACATTAAGCGAGTCCGGCGACCCTTTTTGAAGAGTGATGAAGCGCAAGCAGCAAGGAAAACGACGGCATGGCGTCCTATCCCATTTTCGTATTGAAACGATTTGGCCAGTTCCTGCTCGTTGTCTTTCTCGGCATCTCCGCGACCTTCTTCATCACGCATATGACGCCGATCGATCCCGTCGAGCAGAGTATCGGCGCGATCCAGCAGATGGGGCAGTCCGATCCCCGCGCCGTCGACCTCATGCGCCAGTCGCTTCGCGAGCTCTACGGCATGGAGGGCTCGCTCTGGCAGCAATATGTGCATTTCTGGACGCGTCTTGCGACTGGCGATCTCGGACCGTCTCTCTCCGCCTTTCCGACACCGGTCTCGACCATCATTCTGCGGTCGCTTCCATGGACCATCGGCCTGATGACGGTTGCGACGCTGTTCACCTTCATCCTGGGCAACACGATCGGCGCGCTTGCCGGCTACTATCGCAAGAGCATGGTGCTGAAAGCTGTCAGCCTCGTCTTCATCGCGATGCAGCCGATCCCCTATTACATTCTCGCCTTCGTGCTGATCATCCTGTTCGGCTATCTCTGGCCGATCCTGCCGATCAACGGCGGCTACGAGATGAACACCAATCTGCAACTATCCTTCTCGCTGGTGCTCGACATCCTCAGGCATTCCATCCTGCCGGCGCTGTCGCTGATCCTCGTCGGCACGGGCGGCTGGTTGATCGGCATGCGGGCGCTGGTCTCCAACATCATCACGGAGGACTATGTGACCTTCGCCGAACTTGGCGGCGTGCCGAAGAACCGCATTCTACGATCCTACATAGCGCGCAACGCCATGGTGCCGCAGTTCACCGGGCTCGCCATGTCGCTGGGAGCGGTCTTCAACGGTACGATCATCACGGAGATCGTCTTCGGCTATCCCGGCATCGGCAACCTGCTGATTTCGGCGGTGCATGCCGGCGATTACAGCCTCGTGCTGGGGCTGAGCGCACTGTCCATCACCGGCGTCGCCGCCGCCGTGTTCATCATCGATATTCTGGGTCCGCTGATCGACCCGCGCATCAGGGTGGAGTAGGCCATGTTCACGATCGTTCGCGACCTCGCTCGCCAGAATGCGGAGTTCCTTTGCGGCCTGCTGCTGTTCGCAGTGATCGTCGCGCTTATAGTCCTATCCTATTTTTCGCCCTACGGTCCCTCGGACATCTATGTCCTGCCGCCTGATATGCCGCCTGACGGCGATTACTGGCTCGGCACGACCTCGCGTGGCCAGGATGTCTTCTGGCAGCTCACAACCGCTCTCAGGAACACGCTTTATTTCGGCATCGGCGTGGCGTTCTTGTCGCGCATCATCTCACTGGTGGTCGGTCTCGTCGCGGGTTACCTCGGCGGTGTGGTCGACCGGGTGCTGATGGCGATCAACGACAGCATCATGGTCATTCCGCAGTTCCCGCTGTTGATCCTGTTCTACTTCGTGCTCAAGGACGGAATGACCTGGACCGTGCTCATCGTGGTGATGGCCTCGCTCGGCTGGTCCTACGATGCGCGCCTGATCCGCTCGGTGGCGATCAGCCTCAAGAGCCGGCCGTTCACGACCCAGAGCGTCTATTCCGGCATGAGCATGTACAAGATCCTCGTTCAGGAACATCTGCCCTATGTCCTGCCGATCGTCTTCGCCACGACGATGAACAACATGATCTGGTCGATCGGCATGGAAATCACGCTGTCGGTGCTCGGTTTCACGGATATCGAAACCCCGACCATGGGCATGATGATCTACTGGGCGAATGCCCATTCGGCGCTGATCGCTGGGGTATGGTGGTGGGTCGCGGCACCGGTCGCAGCCATCGTCGTGCTGTTCACGGCGCTCTTCCTGCTGTCGATGTCGATGAACGAATACAACGATCCGCGCAGTCGACTGAACCGGATGGGGGGCTAAGTCATGGACGCTGTGGTCGAGGTCAAGAACCTAAAAGCCTACTACAAAGCCTTCCTCTACGGCGTCGATCGCGAGGTGCGCGCCGTCGACGATATCAGCCTGACGATCGGCCGCGGGGAGATCTATGGCGTCGCAGGGGAATCGAGCAGCGGCAAGACGACGCTCATCAAGACCATTGCCGGTGCCATCCGTCCGCCGTTGAGGGTTGTCGAGGGCAGCGTCACCTTTCACTTCAACGGCGGCACGCAGGATATCTATGGCATGACTGCGGAGGCACGGGCGGCTCTGAGGTGGCGGCATCTGTCCTACATCATGCAGGGCTCGATGAACGTGCTCAATCCTGTGCGACGCATTCGCCACTCTTTCACGGATTTTGCCTTTCGCCATATGAAGGTAGACAGATCCGCCTTCTTCGAACGGGTCGCCAGCCATCTGCAGCGGCTGAAGCTCGATCCCCAGCTTCTCGATGCCTATCCCCACGAATTGTCCGGCGGCATGCGCCAGCGCATGACGATCGCACTTGCCACGATCCTGACACCGGAATTCATCATCGCCGATGAACCGACGACGGCTCTCGATGTCATCGTGCAGCGCGACGTCTTGACGATGATCCGCGAGATCCAGCGCGATATGGGCTCCTCCTTCCTGTTCGTCACCCATGACATGGGCGTCCACGCCGCCGTCTCCGACCGTATCGGCATCGTCTATGCCGGCCGCCTAGTCGAGGAGGCGCCGACCCGCAAGCTCTTCCATCTGCCGCTGCACCCCTACACGCAGCATCTGGTCGCAAGCCTTCCGCGGATCGGCGACGCAAGTTCCCGACCCTCGCTGGAGGGGCGGCCGCCCAATCTCGCCATGCCGCCGGAAGGCTGTCGTTTTCATCCGAGATGTCCGAAGCGCATGGATATTTGCAGCCGCGAGGTGCCGCCGATGGTCAATGTCGAGCCGGACCGGCGCGTGGCCTGCTTTGCAGTGACGGGAGAACGGATTTGACGGATCTGCTTTCGCTCTCGCACGTTACCAAGATCTACCGGCAGGGCGGTCTGCTCGGCGGGCGCCATATCACCGCCGTCAAGGACGTCAGCCTGACGCTGGGGCAGGAGCCGGAGATCCTGTCGATCGTCGGCGAATCCGGTTCGGGAAAGTCGACCATTGCGGCAATGATCCTCGGCCAGACGGCGCCGAGCGAAGGACGGCTGGATTTCCGGGGCAGCCCCGTCGCGGTTCACGGTAGGGTCGAGAGGCGCGCCTTTATGCGGCAGGTCCAGCCGGTGCTGCAAAACCCTTTCGAGGCTTTCAACCCGCTGAAGCGGGTGGATCGCTATCTTTTCGAGACGGCAAGGAGTTTCGCGCCCGACGGGAAGCGGCCAAGCCGAGAGGAAATCGAGCGTATGGCGGATACTGCGCTCTCGCATATCGGCCTGAGCTTGGCGGAGGTGAAGGGACGGTTTCCGCATGAGCTGTCCGGCGGGCAATTACAGCGCACGGCAATCGCCCGCGCACTCATACCGCAACCACGGCTTCTGGTCGCCGACGAGCCGGTCTCGATGGTCGACGCGTCGCTCCGGATGGCGATCGTCAATCTCTTCAGCCAGCTGAAGAAGGATCTGGGTCTGTCGATCATCTACATCACGCATGATCTGGCGACCGCCTATTACATCAGCGATCGCATCGTCATCATGAAGAAGGGTGAGATTGTCGAGCAAGGGCAGGCGCGAGCCGTTCTCGACAATCCGCAACATCCCTATTCGCAGGCGCTCAAGGAAGCGGTGCTTTCCACGACGCCAGAGATTTGATCGTTGATCCCAGGCTTTGATTCTGCATTTCCGATGCGCCTTGCTTCAGGCGCATCGGAACACGTTTTGCTATCCGGCGTTAGCTATGGGTTTCCGGGATTGCCGAGGAGTGGTGCGACGTGATCAGCCACTTTCCATGTTCGAACTTGTAGCTGAAGGTAAAGCGGGCCGGTACCTTCGTGCCGTCGGCAAGCGTGAAGGTATAGGTGCCGGTATCGATCACCTTGTCGCAGCCGATCTTGATCGTGCGGGTATCGATCTTGCCCTGCGGCTTCTTCTTCAGAAAGTCCACGAAATAGGCCCTGCGCTCTTCCTGGGTGAGGCGCGGCTTGTTGGAGAGCGTCGGCAGGAGAACCGCGTCGGGGGCGTAGTTCTCAACAACCTTGTCAGGGTCAAGCGTTGCGAGCGACGTGTTCCAGCGGTCGAAGAGGCCTTCCACCTGCTTTTCGGTGATCGGCGTGCATTCGGCGGCCATTGCCTGGCCAGCCAGGACAGTAGCGACGGCGGCGACCATGACAAACTTATACATAAGGGGGTATCTCCAATTTTGACTGTTTTCTCCGGCCTCATCGCCGGTGACCTGAAGATAAGTCTGCTCGAATGCCGAAACGATCTGCCGGTCGGCGGTGAAATGATATGCCGGATGGCGTATGTTCATCGGCTTACGGAATGTCTATCTAAGACGCCGCCGGGCATCAGGCGCCGGCTCATGCCAGAGACCAGAGACAGTGGAAAACCTAGAATCTCCCGTGAGAGAACTGCGCCGGCTCTACAGGGAGTCTGAAGCGAAGGCCGCGCGCCTGCGGCTGATCGTCGAGGCGCGAAACATCCTCGACGCAATGGACTTCGAGATCGCCGCCCGACAGGTGCTTGCCCTTGTCTGTTCCTTTTGCGGCGCATCCGCCGCGCGGATAGAGTTTCCCGATGATCAGACGACTGAGGCCATTCGATACGAACGCGGTGCGTCGCAGCCATCCCCCGGGATCAATTTTGCGGTCAACCTCGAGGGAAGCGATCCCAAGATTTCTCTGTTGCTAGCGCCCGAAATACAGGCGCTGACTCCTGACGAGGACCAGCAAACGCTGAAAATCGTTGCCGACCAGCTTCTGGCGGCTCTCAACGACAAGAGGCACCGGCAGGAGCGCGAAGCTTTCACGGAGGCGCTGCGGAGCCGGGAGGCCATGCTCGCCCATCTGGTCGGTGAGATGATCAGCGCCCAGGAAAAGGAACGCGCCCGCGTCGCCTATGATCTGCATGATGGTGTTGCCCAGAGCCTCGTCAGCCTGCTTTTCCATCTTCAGGCGGCGACGGTCGGCCAGGATATAGACGCACAAACTGCGCAGAATCTGACCAGCTGCATCGATCTTGCCCGCCGCTGCGTCGGCGATATCAGGCATGCCATCGCCGATCTCAGGCCGGCCGAGCTCGACGATCTCGGTCTTGCCGCGGCGATCCGGGCGAAGCTGGATTCGATGCGGATCGATCACGTCTCCTTCTCGGATCAGCTCGGTGAGGCACGGCTTCCGCGTGCCGTCGAGATCGTCCTTTATCGCGTTGCCCAGGAGGCGCTCGCCAATGCCGAAAAGCATGCGGCCTGCACGCATGTCCGCATTGAGCTTGCTGAAAACGCGGACGGGATCGTCACGCTGACGGTATCCGACGATGGGCGCGGCTTTGCTGCTAGTGATCATCGGCCGGAGAGGGGACATGGGGTCGGCCTGCCGGCGATGCGCGAGCGCCTGGCGCTGGTCGGCGGAACTCTGTCGATCGACAGCGCGCCTGGCGCTGGAACCCGCCTGCTGGCGGAAGTGCCGACCGATTTGAACCGGGAATCCTCTCCATGAAGACTGCATCGATCGTTATTGCCGACGACCATGATCTCGCGCGCTCGGGGATTGCCGCTGTCCTTGCGACGTCGGAGAACCTGGACATTGTCGGCCAGGCAAAGAACGGGCTGGAGGCGGTCGAACTGTGCGATCGCTTGCGCCCCGACCTTATTCTCCTCGATATCCGCATGACGCCGCTCGATGGTCTCGGAGCTGCCGCGGAAATCCGGAAAATCGCTCCGGATACCAAGATCGTCATGCTCACCATGCATGAGAGCATCGATTATCTCAGTGCGGCGATCAAGGTTGGAGCGAGCGGCTATCTCCTCAAGGATGTCAGCCGCGACGGGCTGCTGCGCACCATAGACATCGTGCTGGAAGGGCAGGCCTTTTTCGACGCGGATCTGATGCGCAAGCTGCTGGCGCGCATAGATCGTGAATCGCCGGCGGAGACGGTCATTGAGAGACTGACCAACCGGGAGCGCGAAATTCTCTGTAGTCTGACCACTGGCGAAACCAACAAGGGCATCGCGCGAGCATTGTCGATTTCGCCGGGGACGGTGAAAGTGCATGTCGAGCGCATCCTGAGCAAGCTCGGGGTCAATGATCGCACGCAGGCAGCGGTTTTGGCTATCCAGGCGGGTCTTCTGCGAAAGGATGAGCTTTGACGACCGGCGACATCACCGACAAGACGGGTCTTTCCCTTCGTTTCCTCGATCAGCCCCTTGCCCGCAAGGGAGTGATCGTGATCGCCCTTCCATTGATCTGCCTGTTGATTGCTCTTGGATCCGTGTTCCTGGCCGATCGGGAAAGCCGTCGCGCGGAAGATTATGTGCGCGTGACCTTCGCCATCCAGTCCGACATTCTGGAGCTGCATGCACTTCTGGCGGAGGGCGCCTCGGGTGTTCGCGGCTATCTGCTGACCGGTGATGCGGCGTTTCTGGCGCCCTTCGAAAAAGCCAATGCCGAACTCCCCAGCGTCTTTGCCGCCATGCGGCCGTTGATCACCGATGCCGAGCAGCGTGCGCGCCTTGACGGCATGGAGCCGCTGGTCTTCCAGAAGCTTGGCGGCCTCAACGACCTGCTGGAAAAGGGTCGTCAGAACAATCAGTCGATCAATGATGACATGCGCCGGACGCTGGTGGACAACAAGGTGGTGCTCGATGAGTTGCGCGCCCGAATTCAGCAGATGCGCGATCGTGAGGATACTCTGCTTGAAGAGCGGACGAAGCAGGCCGATGCCATCCGCGAGAGAGCCCAGTTGATCACGATCATCGGCGCGATCGTCGGTCTGGTCGGCTGCGTGGTGGCAATTATTCTGATGTCGAACGGTATCGTCCGGCGGGTCGCTTCGCTGCAAAAGACGGCTCGCCTTCTGGCAATGGGGCAGCCGGTGACATCAGAAGAAAATGCGCGCGACGAACTTGGCGTGCTTTCGCGAGCGCTTCAGGAGGCAAGCCTACTCCTGAAGGAACGAGAAAGCGCGCTTCGCGAAAGCGAGGAGCGTTTCCGGCTCCTCGTCGACGGCGTCCATGATTATGGAATTTTCGGGCTCGACCAGCAGGGGCGGGTGGTCAGCTGGAATGCGGGCGCCGAACGGATCAAGGGCTATACGGCCGACGAGATTATCGGTGAGCATTTCTCGCGATTCTATCCATCCGAGGTTCGCGATACACTGCCAAGCCAGGAGCTTGAGCGAGCGCAGGCCGATGGCCGCGTCGAAGATGAGGGGTGGCGGGTGCGCAAGGACGGCTCGCGCTTCTGGGCGAATGTTGTCGTGACCGCGCTGCACGACGAGAACGGCAATCCTCGCGGCTTTTCGAAGATCACTCGCGATATCACCGATCGCAAACGCAATGAAGAGGAGCTACTCGCGGCACGGTACAAGGCTGAGCAGGCGAGCGAAGCCAGAAGCGCCTTTCACTCGCGCTTGAGCCATGAGTTCAGGACGCCCCTCAATTCCATTCTCGGCTTTGCCCAGATTCTGGAAATGGATCTGAACGAACCAGAAACGCAGGCAAGCCTAGCTCAAATTCTGAGGGCCGGCCGGCATCTTCTCAGCCTGCTTGATGATTTGCTCGACCTGGCCCGTATCGATGCCGGGCGGATGGAACTCTATGTCGAAACGTTGGATGCCGGCGAGATTATCGGGGAGGCCGTCGACCTTGCCCGCCCGCTGGCCGCGCCTCGCAAGGTCGGCATTGTCGTCGAGATCGATCATGCTGCCGGCGCCGCTGTCACTATCGACCGTCGACGTTTCCTCCAGGTGCTTCTGAACCTTCTATCGAACGCGATAAAGTTCAATCGCGAAGGAGGAACGCTGCGTGTGTCTACCCGCCTGGTGGACGGCGATATGCTTGCCATCGACATCAGCGATACCGGCTTCGGTATCGCTCCGAACAAGAAAGAGCGGCTATTCCAGCCCTTCGAGCGTCTCGGCGCTGACAGTAACGCCACGTCGGGGACAGGATTAGGGCTCGCCTTGTCTCAGCATCTGATGCAGGCGATGGGTGGAAAGCTGGAGCTTGGTTCTACCGGCACCGAGGGCACGACGTTCACCGTCTTCGCGCCGGCAGCACCGTCATCGTCGGTCGCACCGCGTCCCGCCGCCGAGTATTCGGCTCCTCTCGCGGGCAAGCGGGAACTGGATGTCGTCCTCTGTATCGAGGACAATCCCGCCAGTCTGAACCTGATCGAAAATGTGCTGTCGCGGTATTGCAGCGCCAAAGTCATTCCCGCCATGCTGGGCGGTCTCGGATTGACGTTGGCGCGCGAGCACCAGCCGAATCTCATCCTGCTCGACATCAATCTGCCGGATATCAGTGGCCTGGAGATACTGAAAAGTCTAAGGGCTGATAGGGAGACGAGAGCCATACCGGTGATCGTCATCAGTGCCGATGCAACGGAAGCGATGCGGCAGCGCGTGCTGCAGGAGGGGGCGACGCGCTTTCTCACCAAGCCGCTCGACATAAGACAGTTTCTTCAGACGCTCGACGAGGTTATGGCACAATGAACCCGCAAATCGATATCGCCGCCGAGGCGAGCGTACTGATCATCGATGACGAAGCCGCCAATGTCGCTCTTTTGGAGCGCCTGCTGCGCCGCGAAGGCTTCAAGAAGGTGACAACGACGACCGATCCGAGGGACGCAGTCCAGCTTTTCAACGAGGTGAGCCCGGATATCGTCCTGCTCGATCTGATGATGCCCCACATTGATGGTTTCGCGCTTCTGGACGCGTTTTCCCGGCTGACGGGGCCGACGTCCTTTATTCCCATCGTCGTGCTGACGGCCGATATTTCGATCGAAACCCGGCGCAGGGCCCTTTCGCTCGGCGCCAAGGACTTCCTGGTAAAGCCGATCGATGCGGTGGAAACTCTTTTGAGAATACTCAATCTGCTCGAAACCCGCTTCCTGTTTCGAGCGCTTATCGAATTAACGGGGCAATCCCCATTCGTCCGGCGCGGTGGCGATCTCACGAGCCGTTGAGGAGGAAAGGCTACAAACGATAAAAGGCGCCGATGGTGTCGGCGCCTCGTATCTAGCCTTGAGATTCGCGGTCTCTAATCGCAGACGCGCATCCGCTCGTAATGCCAGCCGTCGTCATATTCGTTCTGAACCGGACGGCTTTCACTCCAGCATCTTGGCGGCGGGGGGAGGAGGAGCTGCGTAACCATAGCCACCGCCGCCGCCATTGACGATCGCGCCGCCGATCAGGCCGCCGATAAGTCCGGCGGCGACGCCGCCGGCGATGGCACCACCATTATGGTGATGATGACGCCGCGGAGGGCCATCGTTCCAATCGCGGTAACGACCATATTCCTGTGCCTGGGCAAAGCCGGCTGGGGCCAACACGCTGCCGGCGACCGTAGCTGCGAGCAAAACCGTGAGAATTGTCTTCTTCATCATGATCACCTCCGACGCTATGCGTCTTGAAATGCAAATCTTCGACTCGGTTAATCGAGTGTTTCCAGAATGACTCTGTACAGGTGAACATGGCGTGAATACGCCATTCACCTAAATTCGGTCGGGAGGTTGTTTGTTCCCGCGAGCTGATTATCGGCTGAAATCAGCTTGGAAATGCCTCGTTGAGTTCTGCAACCGCTTCGAGGGAAAGGGGGGGACGTCTTGCGGTCTCCCAATAGGAAGAAGAGCTTGGATGTCTCTTCCAGCTCCTCATAGGCGTAGACCGCTTCCTCCAATGTGCTTCCCGAAACGATCGGTCCATGATTGGCGAGCAGCATGGCGCGATGGTCACGGGCAGCAACGCGCACGGCTTCCGCCAAGGCTCTGTCCCCCGGCCGAAAATATTTCAGCAGCGGGAGCTTGCCGACCCGCATGACATGATAGGCGGTCAGCGGCGGCAGCACATTGTCGGTATTGTCATGGCACAGACAGGAGACGGCGACCGAATAAGTGGAATGAAGATGCACCACGGCGCGCGCGGCAGGCCGCTCCTCATAGACCGCAAGATGGAAGAAAGCCTCCTTCGAGGGTGGATCGCCCGCCAGAAGCTCGCCTGTGGGAGAAACCTTGGATATCCGGGCAGGGTCCAGAAATCCGAGGCTCGAATTGGTGGGCGTCACCAGGATCGAACCGTCTTCAAGGCGGACGGAAAGATTGCCGGCGCTGCCATGGGCAAGCTGGCGATTGTAGAGGAGCGCGCCCATGCGGGCGATCTTGTCGCGCAGTTCCGTCTCTTCGGTCATGGTGTCCCTGCCTCGATTGCTTAATGCATCATGGAAAGTGCGGCGGCAAAGAAGTCGTCGCCGCCGAAATTTCCGGATTTCAGGGCGAGCAGCATGTTCCCCTGGGTGTTTCCGACGGTTCTGAGAACGGGCACCCCCGGCGCGATTTCCGGGCCGATCAGAAAAGCGGGAATGCCGAGCCTGTCGACGGCAGCACCGGATGTCTCGCCGCCGGCCACGACCAGACGGCGGACGCCGCGAAACACCAGTTCGGCGGCGATGGCCGATGTGGCATGTTCGATGGCATGCCCGGAGGCCTCCCGGCCATAACGCGCCTGCACGCGGCCGACGGCTTGCGGATCGGCGCTTGCGGCGATTGCCACCGGCCCAGCCGATATCCGGTCGCCCGCCCAGGAGACGGCAGATGCAAGCTCATCGGGTCCGGAGAGCAATTTTTCAGGATCGAGACGCAGAACGGGCATCGAGCGCTCCGCTTGCGCAAGCTGGCGCAGCGTTGCCGTCGAGCAGCTGCCGGCGACAATGGCGGCGAGACCGCCGACGGGCCCGATCGTATCCTCGACCGATTGCGCGGACTGCGTGATTCTGCCGGAGCGTACGAGCGCTCGCGCCAGACCAAGGCCGAGGCCGGATGCCCCTGTCGACAGTGGCGCTTCCAGAGCGATGGCGCCCAGGGTTTCCAGATCGCTTTCAAACACGGCGTCGGCGATGACAGTCGTCACGCCGGTTTCTCGAAGAGCTGCAAGCCGTGCACTGACGGCGTCCGGGCCGCCGGCGACGGTCGTAAGATCAATGAGCCCGACAGTGCCGGCGGATTGCCGGGCAAGAACCCGTACGAGATTGGCGTCGTGCATCGGATTGAGCGGATGGTCCTTCAACGGGCTCTCGTTAAGCGGCACCCCGTTGACGAACAGATGGCCGGCATAGACGGTGCGGCCGGTTTCCGGGAAGGCGGGGGTGACGATGACAGGGCCGCCTGCGGCCTTGCGCAGCGCATCCGTCACCGGGCCGATATTGCCGGCGTCGGTGGAATCGAAAGTCGAGCAGATCTTGTAGAGGACATGGATCGCGCCGCGGGCGCGCAGCCATGCTTCGGCCTTGCTTGCGGCAGAAACGGCTTCTTGTGCTGCAACCGAGCGGATCTTGAGGGAGACGACGACCGCATCCACATCCGGCAGAGGCAGATCGGGATCGGGAATGCCGATCGTCTGCACCGTGCGCAGGCCGTTCTTCGTGAACGTGTTGGCGAGATCCGACGCGCCGGTGTAATCGTCGGCAATCGCTCCAAGTAAGAGTGTCATCCCTTTATCCTTTTGAACGGTGCAAACCAGCCAAGACCATCGAGCGTGTGGTTTTGCGGAATATATTCGCAGCCGATGAAGCCCTCATAGCCGAGCCGGTCGATCTCGGCGAAGAGATAGGCGTCGTTCAGCTCCTCGCTACATGGTTCCTGCCGAGAGGGAACGCTCGCGGTCTGGATATGTCCGATGATCGGCATCATCTCGCGCAAGGCAATCGCGACATCGCCATGCATGATCTGCCGATGGTAGATGTCGAACTGGAGCTTGAGATTGGGCCGGCCAAACTCCTCGATCAGCGCCCGCGCGCGATTGAAATCATTGAGGAAGTAGCCCGGCATGTTGCGCCCGTTGATCGGCTCCAGCACCAGGTCCAGCTCTTTTTCGGTAAGCCTTCCGGCGCAATATTCGACGGAGCGGCGATAGGCGCGTGTAGCGGCTTCGTCGTCGGGCTTAGCCAGCCCGGCCATCAAGTGCAGGCGCTTGACGCCGGTTGCCTCGGCATAGTCGAGCGCTTTCTCCACATTCGACTTTACTTCGTCGAAGCGATCGGGAAGGGAAGCTAGTCCGCGCTCGCCGCCGTTCCAGTCGCCGGGCGGCATGTTGAACAGGGCCTGGGTCAATCCGTTGCGCTTGAGCCGTTCCGCGATTGCTTCCGGCGCGAACTCATAGGGAAAGAGGTATTCGACGGCCGTGAAACCGGCTTCCGCTGCCGCATCGAAACGGTCGAGAAACTGCCATTCGTTGAACATCATCGTCAGGTTGGCCGCAAAGACGGGCATGCTGATTGTCTCCGTTTATCGCCTGCGCGTTTCATTGCTCATGTGTTCGGCAAAACTGTGCCAGAAAGCTGCGCATAGAGCCGGGCCAGCGAGGCGTCGTCGTCGCGTCCCATGCCCGCACCCGATGCGGCAAGATACATCTGTAGCGCGGCGGCGGCGAGCGGGGTCGGATAGCGCTCCGTGCGGGCCATGTCCTGTACGATACCGAGATCCTTGACGAAAATCTCGATGGCGCTGCGCGGCGAATAATCTCCTTCGAGAACGTGCGGCACCCGGTTTTCGAACATCCAGGAGTTCCCCGCCGAGGCGGTAATAACTTCATAGACCTTGTCGAGATCCAGCCCTTGCTTGGCTGCGAAGGTGATCGCTTCGCAGGCGGCGGCGATATGCACGCCGGCCAGAAGCTGATTGATCATCTTGAAGGCCGCGCCGGTTCCGGCGTCGTCACCCAGCTCGTAGACCTTGCCGGCCATGGCGTCGAGTGCCGGGCGTGCGGCATCGAAAGCCAACTTCGTGCCAGACGCCATGATGGTCAGCTCGCCGCTGGCAGCCTTGACCGCCCCGCCTGAGATCGGCGCATCGAGATAATGCAGGCCAAGCGCCGTGCAACGCTCCGCCAGATCGCGGGCAACGGCCGGATCCATGGTCGCCGACGAGATGAACACTGCCCCAGGTTTCATTGTGCCTGCGACATCGCCGGCGCCGAAGAGGACGTCCCTGGTCTGCGCGCCATTGACGACCACGGAGACCACGATGTCCGCGCCCTGAGCCGCCGCTGCCGGGCTCGCGGCACCGCGCCCGCCCTCGCTGACGAAACGATCGACCGCGGCGGTCGCTATGTCGTAGCCGATGACGTCGAGGCCGGCGCGCTTCATGGAGCGCGCCATGCCGAAGCCCATGGATCCGAGGCCGATCACGGCGGCGACAAGCTGGTGTTGCGAGTTTTCAGCTAGGGATGACATCTCTATATCCTTGCAATGTCCTAGGGGTGTGCGGTCCTCCGGCCGTTGGCGCCGGAGGACCTTTCATTCTATCGATTGACGCTTCTTGCCGGAACGGTCAGCACGGCAATGGATCCGATGACGAGCGCTGCCGCCAGGAAATACATGCCTGCCGAGGTGCTGCCGGTGAGGTCCTTGAGATAGCCAACCAGAAACGGGCCGAGGAAGCCAGCGAGATTGCCGACCGAGTTGATCCAGGCGATGCCCGCCGCCGCCCCGGTGCCGGCGAGAAAGGCCGTCGGCAGCGACCAGAACAACGGTGCGCAGCTGATGGCGCCTGCCGCGGCGAGCGATAGAGCAATGATCGAAAATGTCGTGCTGGTGCTGACGGTGGCGGCAATGAAGCCGACCGCGGCGATCAGGGCGGGCACGATCAGGTGCCAGCGGCGTTCGCGATGCCGGTCGGCGGAGCGGCCGAGCGCGATCATGACGACGAAGGTGCAGATATAGGGAATGGCCGAGACCAGGCCGATATTGAAGTTTCCGACAACGCCGCTCGCCTTGACGATGCTCGGCATCCAGAAGTTCAGGCCGTACTGTCCGAGGACGAAGCAGAAATAGATCAGGCACATCAACCAGACGCGGCCGTCGCGCAGGGTGCTTGCGACATCATGCGGGCTGGACGATTTCGCGCGGTCCTCGGCTTCGATGTTGGCCGTCAGAACCGACTTTTCGTCCGCTGTCAGCCATTTGGCATCGCTGATCCTGTCATCGAGATAGAAGAACACCAGCACGCCGAGCAATACGGCCGGAACGGCCTCGATCAGGAACATCCACTGCCAGCCGGAAAGGCCATGCGTTCCGTGGAAGCTATCCATGAGGAGCCCGGACAGCGGATTGCCGAAGATGGCGGATACCGGAATGGCCGACATGAAGGTCGTGATGATCTTGGCGCGGTGGCGAGCCGGGTACCATGATGTGAGATAGAAAATCAGGCCCGGGAAGAAGCCGGCTTCGGCAATGCCGAGCAGGAAGCGCAGGATATAGAAGACGGTTTCCGACGTGGTGAACATGAAGGCGGCTGACACGATGCCCCAGGTCACCATGATGCGGGCGATCCATACCCGCGCGCCGACCTTGTTCATGATGACGTTGCTCGGGACTTCAAACAGGAAGTAGCCGATGAAGAAGATGCCGGCACCGATCCCGTATGCTGCTTCCGACAGGCCGAGTTCGCTCGACATCTGCAACTTGGCAAAACCGACATTCACGCGGTCGAGATAGGCGACGATGTAGCAGAGCACCAGAAAGGGTACGATTCGCCAGAAGACCTTGCGGTACGCACGGTCCTCGACAGGATTGACGGCACGCTCGCCCGGGGCTGCGGCCTGCGCTTGAAATGTCATGATGTCCTCCTCCGAATGGAAAGCCGGGGTCCCTCCAGAACCTTTTTCCGGCCGCGCGCCTCAATATTGGCAGCGCTGCCATTTCTCGATACTGCATTTTGGCAGCGCTGCCAACAGGAATTTGGCGGCGCTGCCAAAAATCTTGTGTTAAAGGAGCGAAGGTGGAAAATAGCCATGGGAAACGCGAGCTTCTGTACCGCTGAGATGCGGGGCCGCAAATGCATCTTTCAGGGAAACATGAATATCAAGCTTCAGCCCACGGTTACGCTTTCAGAGGTTGCCGACGCGGCTGGGGTGGGGGGAAAGCACGGTCTCTCGCGTGCTTCGCAATCACGGCTCGTTTTCCAAGAAGACGCATGATCGCGTCATGGCGGCAGTCGAGCGTCTCGGCTATGTGCCCAATCGTATCGCGGGCGCGCTTGCGTCGGCGGGGTCGCGCCTCGTCGCCTTCGTCATCCCGTCGCTTTCCAATATCGTGTTTCCGGACGTGTTGCGCGGCGCGGGCGGCGTGCTGGAGGCAAGCCATTATCAATCGGTCTTCTCAGTGACCGATTACGATCCTGGCAGGGAAGAGGCGATGGTTGCGGCCATGCTCGCCTGGCGGCCGTCGGCCGTCATGCTGGCCGGTCTGGAACACAGCGAGGGAACGGCGAAAATGCTGCGCGCGAGCGGTTGCCGTGTCGTGGAACTGCTCGACCTCGATGGTACGGCGCTCGATCTCGCGGTCGGATTCTCAAACGCGGCGGCGGCGCGTGCTAGTGCGGAATTCATGCTGCGGCGCGGCTATCGTCGCATCGGTTATGTCGGCCATGATCTGGTGCGCGACACGCGCGCAGGCAAGCGTTTTGCAGCGTTCAGCAACGCGCTACAGGCCGAAGGCAAGCCGCTTGTGGGCCACGAAATTCATCCGGGTGCGTCCTCGGTGGAGGCCGGCCGGCTCGGACTCGAAAAGCTGCTCGCCCGCATACCAGACCTCGACGCCATCTATTTCTCCAACGACGATATGGCGTTGGGTGGCTATTTCCATTGCATGGCGCGTGGTATTTCCATTCCGTCGCAACTGGCCATCTTCGGCTACAACGGCCTTGATATCGCCAGGGTAACGCCGCAGCCATTGTCAACCATCCGCACTCCGCGCGTCGCGATCGGGCAGGTCGCCGCTCAACTCGTGCTCGACGACGCGCCATCGCAAACCATCGATCTTGGCTTTGAGCTAATCGAAGGCGAGACTGCCTGACGGCAAGCAGATGTCATCCGCGTCGTCCGCAAACAACCTCTGAATATCGATTGAAATCGGCACACTCTGCGCGTGCCTCGTCCTGTCGCCGTCACTGTCCGCAGGTGGACAGAAATGCGGTCGCATCCACATGCGCGGATTCTGCTCTTGTCGACACTTGACAATTCTCAAATCGCGTTGCTCAATAGCAAAATCCAGTAAACTGGACATATGTCCATAATATTGGACATTGAGAACAACCATTTGACAGGGGAACGTCATGACCGTCTCACTTCGCGCCAGCCTGCTTTCGCTGGCTACCGCCTTTCTTATTTCTGCAATGCCCGCCGCCGCCGAGCAGGCCAAAAGCAAGCTCGACGAAGTGCTTGCTCGCGGCCATCTCGTCATGGGCACCGGCAGCACCAATGCGCCGTGGCACTTCAAGAGTGCCGATGACAAGCTTCAGGGGTTTGACATCGACATGGGCCGCATCGTCGCCAAGGCACTGTTCGGCGATCCGGACAAGATCGAATTCGTCAACCAGTCTTCCGATGCGCGCATCCCGAACATCACCACCGACAAGGTTGACCTGACCTGCCAGTTCATGACGGTCACCGGTGAACGCGCGCAGCAGATCGCCTTCACCATTCCCTACTATCGCGAGGGCGTCGGGCTGATGCTGAAGGCCGATGGCAAATATGCGGATTATGCCGCGCTCAAGGCCGCCGGTTCGTCCGTCACGATCTCCGTGCTCCAGAACGTCTATGCCGAGGCGATGGTACATGCCGCCCTGCCGGATGCGATCGTCGACCAGTATGAATCGGTGGATCTGATCTATCAGGCGCTGGAATCCGGTCGCGCCGACGCGGTCGCAACCGACCAGTCGTCGCTTGCTTGGTACATGACGCAGAACCCGGGCCGCTACAAGGATGCCGGCTACGGCTGGAACCCGCAGACCTATGCCTGCGGCGTCAAGCGCGGTGACCAGGATTGGCTGAACTTCGTCAACACCGCCCTGCATGAGGCGATGACCGGCGTCGAGTTCGACTTCTACGCCAAGTCCTACAAGACCTGGTTCGGCAAGGATCTAGCCCCGCCGCAGATCGGCTTCCCGGTCGAATACAAGTAATATCGTCGAGGACGGAAGGTTGCCTTCCGTCCTTTCCTCACCCTTGATTGCAGGATTGCGCCATGGGTTATACGCTCAATTTCGCCGCCGTCTGGCGCAGCTTCGACCAGCTTCTCGAAGGTCTGCTGCTCAGCCTCGGTCTGGCTTTCATTTCCATCCTGATCGGTGTCCTGATCGGCCTGCTCGTCGCTTTCGCCCTGACGGCGAAAAGCGGCTGGGTCCGGCGGCCGGCAGCACTCTACGTGACGGTCATCCGCAATCTGCCGATCCTTGTGCTGGTCCTCTTTGCCTATTTCGCCTTGCCGCAGATGGGCTTTCGTATTGGTAAGGTCCAGAGTTTCATCGCGGTGCTGTCGATCTATTCGGGTGCCTATCTGGCCGAGGTCTTTCGTGCCGGCCTGCTGTCCATCCCGAAGGGACTATCGGAAGCGGGGCTTGCCATCGGTCTGAGGCCGATGCAAATCCGCGCCTCGATCATCGCGCCGCTGATGTTCCGCAACGTGCTGCCGTCGCTTTCATCAACGGTGATCTCGCTCTTCAAGGACACGTCTCTCGCAGCGGCGATCGCCGTGCCGGAGCTGACCTTCGAGGCGCGCAAGATCAATGTCGAAAGCTTTCGCGTCATCGAGACATGGCTCGTGACCTCCGGCCTTTATGTTTTCACCTGTGTCGTGCTGGCCGCGCTGATGCGCGTTGTCGAGCGCCGCCTTGCGGTTCCGAGGTGATATCATGACCGATTTTACCGCCTTTCTCGATCAGATCTGGATCGCGCGTCTCCCCATTCTCAAGGGGCTCGGCGTCACAGTGTCCATCTCGCTGCTTGCGATCATCATCGGCTCGCTACTTGGCGTCCTCGTCGGGCTTTGCCTCGTCTACGGCAATCCGGTGCTGCGTTTTTTTGTGCGGGTCTATACAGACTTCATCCGGGGAACGCCGGTCCTGGTTCTGGTGCTGGCCAGCTACTATGTCCTGTCAACCATCGGGATCGATCTCGGTCCATTCCAGGCCGGTGTTTTCGCACTCGCGATCTTCTGCTCGTCACATGTCGGCGAGATCGTGCGCGGCGGGTTGCAGGCGATCCCGAAGGGGCAGACCGAGGCGGCAAAGGCGATCGGGCTCACTTTCCGCCAGACCTTTGCCTATGTGCTCTGGCCGCAGGCGTTGCGCCAGTTCCTGCCGGCCTGGGTGAACACCGCGGCCGAGATGGTCAAGGCGTCGACGTTACTGTCCGTCATCGGCGTCGCCGAGTTGCTGCTGCGCATGCAGGAGATCATCTCGCGCAACTTCATGAGCCTCCAGTTCTATTTTTTCGCGGGGCTTTTGTACTTCGTCATCAATTACGGCATCGAGCGTCTCGGCAAATATGTCGAGCGCAAGACCGCCGTTCCGTCGTGAGGGCTCGATCATCATGAGCAAGATACTTCTCGAAATACAGGGGCTGCGCAAGCAATATGGCCCGGTCGAGGTGCTGAAGGGCGTCGACTGCACCATGCGGGAGGGCGAGGTCATTTCGATCATCGGCTCCTCCGGCTCGGGCAAGACGACGATGCTCCGTTGCATCAATATGCTGGAGGAGTTCCAGGGCGGGCGGATCCTGCTTGAGGGCGAGCCGATCGGCTACGATGACGCCGGTGGCGCGCGCCGGCGCAAGAGCGAAAAGGACATCGCTCGTCAGCGGGCCCTGACCGGCATGGCCTTCCAGCAATTCAATCTCTTCCCGCATATGACAGCTGCCCGCAACGTCATGCTGGGTCTCGTCAAGGTCAAGAAGATGCACCGCGACGAGGCGCGCGCGGTTGCCGAGAAGTGGCTCGATCGGGTGGGCCTGGCTTCCCGCGCCGATCATTATCCGGGCCAGCTTTCCGGCGGCCAGCAGCAGCGCGTGGCGATCGCCCGCGCCATTGCCATGACCCCGCGACTGATGCTTTTCGACGAGGTGACCTCGGCGCTCGACCCCGAACTGGTCGGCGAGGTGCTGCAGGTGATCAAGGGACTTGCGGCCGATGGCATGAGCATGCTGCTCGTCACCCATGAGATGCGCTTTGCCTACGAAGTCTCATCGCGGGTCATTTTCATGAACCAGGGCCTTATCGGCGAGGAGGGCGATCCGAAGGAGATGTTCGTCAAGCCGAAGACCGAACGACTGGCCGAATTCCTGAAGACGTCCAGCTTCAACTGAACGACAGGCGGCCTTGCGGCCGTCTGCTGAAACATAGAATCCAGAAGAAAAGAGAGAGGTCATATGACTATCAAGCGTTACGGTGCCGGCGAAACCGGAGCCGGTGGGCAGGCCCTGCCTTTTGCCCGTGCGGTCGAAGCCAATGGCTGGCTGCATGTTTCAGGCCAGGTCGCGATGGAGAAAGGCGAGATCGTCGGTGGCGGCATTATCGCGGAAACCCGCAAGGCTATCGAAAACCTGATCGCCATCCTTCACGAAGCCGGCTACGGCATCGAGGATGTGGTTCGGGTCGGCGTATGGCTTGACGATCCCCGCGACTTCTGGAGCTTCAACGGCGTCTATGCGGAGTATTTCGGCAAGAACCCGCCGGCGCGTGCTTGTGTTCAGTCCCGGATGATGGTCGATTGCAAGGTAGAAGTCGATTGCGTTGCCTATCGCGCCGATAGAGGTTGAGTTGTTCGGGCGCGACTGTCACGGTCGCGCCTATTCCCCGGAAATGGAGCATGTTTGATGGCTGAAGGCCCAGACGATATCGTATCGCGACGGACGCGCGGCCTTGATCGTGCCTTTGAAATCCTTGAGTTTCTGCGCACCAGGCGCCAGCCGATGCGACCCAACGAAATTGCGGTCGAGATCGGTGCGCCGCGCTCGTCGATCTATGAACTCGTCAATCTTCTCCTGCGCCACGGCATGCTCGATTACCAGGGTGGTGACGGCCGGGTCTTCCTTGGCCGCAAGCTCTATTTCCTCGGCACGGCCTATGCGGATCAGTTCGACCTTATGCGCGAGTCCGATACGCTTTTGACACGGCTTGCCGAGGAGACGCGCGAAACGGCGCAGATGTGCATGCTGGAAGGCAACAAATACACTGTCGCGATGATGCGCGAGGGCATCCGCCCGTTCCGCATTTCCTCGAATGTCGGCGAGCTCGTTTCAATTCCATGGACGGCATCTGGCCGTCTGCTGGTTTCCCACCTCAGCGATGCAGAAATACTCGATTTCATCCCGCCGGAAGATTTCGTCCTGCCGAGCGGCAAACAGCTCGACCCGGCCCGTTTCATCGGCGAAGTTCGCCAGGCGTCGATCGACGGCTATTTCACCTTCAACAGCGAGGTGGAAAACTTTACCCACTGCTTCGCTGCGCCGATCAAGCAGGAAGACGGGCGATGCATCGCAACGCTTTGCCTGGTGGCGCCGAAAGAGGACGGCTTGAGAAACCGGGAAAGCTATCTCGATAGCCTTCTTCGCGCCGTGAGCGAGATTTCGGAGCGGCTGGGCTTTAGTGTTTCCGATCGAGCCAACATGAGGCATGGCCGCTCGTCCTAGACGGAGGGTACCGGTCGCGAACCTACTTCGACAACATTTCTTTGCAATTCGCCTGCTCTCGGCCACTTTTCGGCAAAGGCGGCGCCGCAATTATCGTGTGAACTCTCACTTGAGACAAATGTCGAATGGAGAGAGCAATGAGCATGCAGCAAACCAAAGTGCCTGGTGCCGCAGCCGAACTGGCGCGAAAGATTGGCGTCGGCCTCTTCGTCTGCGGAGTGACGGTAGCGGGATTATATGCGGTTGCCCGCACAGAGGCAGAAGCTCCGCTGATGTCGTCGATCGATACTAATGGGCGTCGTGCTATTGAGATTGCGGAGGCCAGGACATTTGCGACGGCGAATGATCTCCAGTCGGCCATCGACGCCAGCCCGACCGTGCTGCCAACGCCGATCTTCAGACCGGATACCGCGAACAAGTCGGCGGCTGCGAAAGCCAGCACGCCGGTAAAGCGCGTTGCAGCCCATGCCAAGGTCACGAGTGTCAAAACTGTCGCCTCTTCGGATGTCACACCGTTCGACCGCTGCATGCCGCAATGCGATACGCGCGATCCGATGATCGTCGGATATTCCGAGGCCGAGCAGCCGCCGCAGGATTTGCAGGTCCAGGCGCTTTATGTGCCTGAACCGCCGGAGGATCGTTCACCCGTGCGTGGCGTGCGGTATATCCTGAGCCGCGCCGCGAAGCCCCGGCCTTCGCCATCCGGAAAGGGCGGGATGCGATTGACGGCGTGCGTCAGTTGGAGTGGTAACGTGGTTCCTTGAAGAGATCGGCGCGTCGCCCGGTGTCTGGATGACATTCAGGCAATAAGTGAAGCGGCCTGAAAGCCGCGTCACCTATTGCCCTTTCTGGTTCCAGAAAGCTCAAACGAGCTAGTCCGATGGCCTCCCGTGCTTAGCCGCGGCAATAAGCCCATTCGGATAGCGCACTCATGCCCAATCGCTGCATGAGTTCATAGGCAACCCGGCGGTTGATGGGATTGTGCAGCCGGATGACCTTGGAGCCTAGAAAATCCATCTCGGTTTGCTCGAACGGTCTGAGATGCGTGGCCTCCCTGACCGCCGTCTGATAGAAATCGTGAAACTCACGGCGGCAGACATAGGTCTTGTATTTCGTCATGCAAAAGGCTGCGAATGTATCACTGTTCCTGCGCAGGAAGTCCGAGACGCCGATGGTCACCTCGGGCCAGGCGGGATTGAAGGTGTCATCGAAAGCGATGATGCCGTGATCCGCCAAAACGTTTTTCGCCAGGCGGCTGTCGGCGACCACATGATGGAGCAGATGCCCGCCGTCGATGCTGAAGAAGCGAACTTGGCCGATCTTGTCGGTGATCTCCTGTGGGTCGAGTCTGGTGCTGTCGCCGGAGATGACGAGTTCTTCGTCAACGGGGATTCCCAGTGATTTGCCGTTGTCGAGGAAGCGTTGGTATTGCGCGTCATCCGCTTCGATATCGAAAAGGTCGATCGCGAGCACATTGGTGTCCGGCGCGCTGAGCTTTCTCAACAGGAAATAGGAGCGGCCGTAATAGACGCCGATTTCGGCAAGACCGCCGGACAGGTTCTCTTCTTTCTGTTTTCCGATCAGTGACAGGAAGACCAGGGCGTCTGGCGGATCAATGTAGCCATCGATTTTCTGCAGATCGTGAAACACAAATTTCCGAACATTCGACTTCAATATCCAAATCCTTACTGATTTTTGTCATGCATTCCGCAGATCGCCGCGCGCCATTCGGCCCGATCGGACGTGAAATGCAGATCTCTTTTCCAAAACATTTCTGAAATGTTTCCCGACATCTCCAATTGGTTACAAACCTACCGAAATTGGGGCGCGCATGCGCGAATGCGAGCGCAGTCGGCCTAGAAATCTACTTTTCTGTCGCGTTGCGTACTGCGGTTGCGCAGGTTGGACATTGTCGTCGGAGGGTTGCGACCGGCGCCACGGGCCGGTTCGGATATGAACACAGACGCGGTTATATGCTTGGTCTCAGGCATTATGAGCGCATCCCGCCTGAATGGCGGGATGCGCTATGAGCGATATTTTACGTGGGCGTGCTGGGATGCTGAGGTAGCCTATCGAGCGATGCAGACTGGAGGCATGCAAGGCTGCCTTCGAGACGGATTTCTCATATTTGCCCGATTCCGCTCAGGCCTATCACTGCACCTGCGGCCAGCACGATCAGCGGATGAATGCGGGTCATGGTTGTCGTTAACGCAACGATGACGACAATACCCGCCAGTATCCATTCCTGGGCCGATGCCTCGGTGATGACTGACGCGCTGGCGGTAACGAGGCCAGCTGTCATCGGCACGAGCCCGGCCTGCACGATGCGGCGCCAGGGACTGTCCTTGAAGCGTTCCCAGACATGCAGGGCAATCCCGGTCAGAAGCGAGGACGGTCCGAACTTGGCGAGCGACGTCACCAGCACGCCGGCGCCGCCCGCAACATGCCAGCCGACGAGCGGCACGATCATCATGTTCGGACCGGGAGCAGCTTGGGCGAGGGCGAACATCGCGCCGAACTGCTGGGCCGACATCCAGTGATGGATATCGACGACTTGGCGCTGCATCTCCGGCAGGATCGTGTTGCCGCCGCCGAAGGCGAGCAGTGAGAGCTGCGTGAAGATCACGGTCAGGGCAAGAAGCGTCGCCATCATGGTTGCAGCCTCCAGGTCAGCAGGATGCTAAGTGGGGCAAGCACCAGCATGGTCGGCAACAAGGGTAGCCGCAGAATTGCGATGGCCAGAAAACAGAGGGCGGCAATCGCGACGGCAACGGGTTTGCGGCGCAGGGGCAAGACGATCTTGATCGCCATGGACACCAGGAGGCCGGCGGCGGCTGCGGCCAGTCCGGCGAACAGATGCCGGATATGAGGATCGTCATAGAAGCGATCATAGAGCATGCCGAGCGCGATCACGATCACAGTCGGCGCGGCGATCAGCCCGAGAAGTGCGGCGAAGGCTCCGACAATGCCGCGAAACTTGAGGCCGATGGCGACGGACATGTTGATGATGTTGCCGCCCGGCAGGAATTGACACAGGCCGAGCAGATCGGTGAACTCTTCGCCGCTGAGCCAACGCCGCTCCTCGACCACCATTCGCCGAGCCAAGGGCAATACGCCGCCAAATCCGATCAAGCCGAGGAATAGGAAGCCCGTGAACAGTTCGGTCGATGTCGGCGTGTCGCGCTCGTCGATATCAGGTGAAGCAGAAATTGCCATGATTTATCCTGTCGCGTCGTCTTTGAATTCTCCCCGCAGGATAGGCCTCGCGAAAGCCAACGTCCAATATATGGATAATGACGTACCCATATGCTATACATATGCCTATGATCGAACTTCGTCATCTTCGATATGCCGTTGCTGTTGCGGACGCTGGGCATATTACCCGCGCCGCCGAGCAGCTGGGCATCCAGCAACCGCCGCTTAGCCAGCAGATCCGTGCACTGGAAACCATGATCGGCACACCACTATTTCACCGGCTGCCACGTGGAATGGCGTTGACCGCCGCCGGACAAACTCTGGTGGATAGAGCGCGCATCATTCTCGCGGACGTGGATTTGGCAGTTGAGGCCACGCAACGTTCCGCTCGGGGCGAGCAGGGCAATCTTGCCATCGGCTTCACAAGTTCGGCCGCATTCCATCCGCTGGTGTCCTCGCTGGTCCGCTCCCTCAAGCAATCGGCGCCGGACGTGTCGCTCGCTCTTGAAGAAGCGAGTACGGGCGATCTTATCGAGGCTTTGCGAGCGGAGCGGCTTGACGTCGCCTTCGTCCGTTCGCCGTTCGCCGCCTCGGCAGGTCTGGTAATCGAGCCCATCCTTGACGAGGAAATGCTGGTAGCGCTGCCGGATCAACATCCGCTGGCGACGAGGGCGGTCTCGCGGCGCAGGCACGGCATATCCTCGCGGCGCATCCCGCTTCTCGATCTGGCAAACGAAACCTTCATTCTCTACCGCCGCCCGTCAGGCCCCGGACTATACGACAGTATCATCGCAGCATGCCGCGCAGCTGGTTTCAGTCCTCGGATCGGTCAGGAGGCGCCGCGCATGCTGTCGACGCTAAGCCTCGTCGCCGCCAGCCTCGGGATTTCGATCATCCCCGAATCCATGGCGCGTCTGGAAGCAAATGGTGTCGTGTATTTACGGATTGAGAAAGCGGCAGGTCTGGTCGCGCCGCTGCATCTCGCCTACCGTAACGAACCCTCGTCAGGGGTCGTCAGGCGCTTTATCGAGAGCGTGCGACAGCATCGCTAATGTAGGCGCAATCAACTGGCCGCGTGAATTGCGGATCGGCACAGCCCGAGAAATCCGCCTAATTCAGCGACCGGCGACTTCGGTGCCTTGGTCGGTATATGTGACTTCACCGAGCTTAGCCTTCAGCCGGTTTTCCTGGCGTCGCTTGGTATAAGCCGTGCTGCGCGCCGCAGTCTCCTGCACAAGGGGATCATTGCGCATGTCGATAGTCGCGATGGCTTCGTCGGTATAAGGAAAGAGATCCTGACGGCCCCAGGCACGCCAGGCCTTGGCCACGCTCAGGCGTAGACGGATATAGGTATAGGCATAAGCTGTAATGGTGCGCACGAAGCGCCAGGCATAGCGCGCATAAAAGCGGACCGGATTTTCGAGCGGCATGCCATAGCGCCGCTCATGGCGGTCGATGATGCGGCCGAGCCCGAATTCAGCGAACGCAACGCCCTCGCGCCGTGGTCCCTCGCGATAGGCGATGAGATTATACAGCGTCGTCAGCCGCATGCCGTTCTTGAGCTGTACCCGGCGCTTGAATATCCGCTCCATATGCTCGAAGTCGTAATAGCGTTCGCTGGCTTCATGGAAAACGGCGTCAAGCTCGGCGTCGCTCATGCGTGCGTGATGCGTCACGCGGTGATTGAGGTCATATTTATTGAAGTCGGGGTCCATCCATACGCCCGCATCCTTCATCTTCTTGTGGTCCTCGCTGCCGGGCAGCGGGGTCAGGATGTTGAAATAGAGGACGTCGATCGCCAGTTCCCGCTTGATCAGATCGACGTCGCGCAAGATGGACTCCCGGGTATCGGCGGGAAAGCCGATGATATAGCCACAGCTGACCACCACGGGATGGCGCTTCCAGTCCAGCACCATTTCACGATATTCCTCGATGCGGTTCTGGCGTTTTTTGGCCGCCTCCAGATTGTCGGGGTTAATGTTTTCGAGCCCGATGAAGATCAGCCTCACCCCGGCCTGCACGACCTTGTCGATGAAGCCGGGGATGCGATGCGCCATGGTATCGACTTGTATCAGCAGCCGAACTTCCAGCCCCTCCCGCTCGCGCAGCTCGATCAGGCGGTCGCAATAGGCTTCCCAGTTGCGGTTGCGGGCGAAATTGTCATCGGTCACGAAGAACTTGGTGACGCCCGCCGCTGCATTCCGGCGAACAATGGTCTCAAGTTCGTCTGCCGTGCGGAAGCGGCTATGACGGCCCTGCACATTGATGATGGTGCAGAAAGAACACTCAAATGGACAGCCGCGCCAAGATCGAAGCTCGACCAATGCGTGAAGGAACGCCGCACGATGGGCCCCGGCAGGAGCGGCACCGGCGAGCCCGGTAGGATGGGTTCTTTCTTAAGGTGGTTGTAGAGTGGCTTCAGCGTGCCCGCCAAGGCGTCTTGCAGCACGGCATCCAGGCGATCGGGCTCGGCTTCGCCGGCAAATTGGCTGACGCCGAGGTCACGAGCAAGCGCCAGCTCCTCGGCATCTTCGCCGAGCATGGCGACACAGCCGGAAACATGGAAGCCGCCGATGCAGACCGGAACGCCCGCCTGGCGCAAAGGCCGCGCGATGTCCATTGCCCGAGGATACTGGTTGGTTTGCACACCGACGAGCATGACGATGGCCCGTGTTCCCTCAGTGCCATGGCTCTTCAGGATGGCCGGGACGTCAACCCGCGTATTTGTTTCGTCGATTGCATGGACCTGCACATCGACACCCGCACCGAACACGCCGCGCGACGCTGCATCTTCGACCAGGGCCCAGACGCAGGCGAGCGAATTGGAGGGAATGGCGGAGCGAATCCAGCGGATCGGATAACCATCGTCGTCATACCGCGTGGCCTTGATAAGCCATATGTCGACACGGTCTATCGGTGCTGTTGGAGAAAGACCGTCGTTTGCCGACTCGATGAGTGGATGCCCCCGCATGCGATGCCCCCAAATCTAGCTACTTCTAATTTAGCTTTATGCACTCCCCTTGCTACGTCAAGGGGATATTAGAAGATCTTGATGTGATGGACGCGAAAGTGACGCAAATAGGGGGACATCGGCCGACGCGTAGCGCTGCAAGCGCTGCGCGGTCTGGGAATGCGGGGCACAGCGGGATGGTGGTGAGCGCCTGGTTCTGGTTTGAGGGCGCTTGATCCGGAATAGGATCAAGGCCTCCGGTACGGTCTTCGACCGAACCCGGATGACTGGCTTACTCATTACTGATGGGTGTGGATGTCGCTGGCCGGTAAATATCGGTCGAATCTGGAGACCACTGGAGCGCGGGGTAACCCCGTGCTCCACATTTTGCGACCAGATGACGTAGGTGGAAGCTGGTCTGCTTAACCGACCTTATGCCTGTCTGGCTTTTCTATTGGCATAACGCTTGTCGCGTTCAGCCTTCCGGGCAGCCTCTTCCTCGATCTCGCGAGCGATGCGGTCTTTCTCCGCTGTCTCGCGTGCTTCGATCTCGGCCTTGGCGGCGGCTTCAGCGGCAGCCTGACGTTCTACGGCCTCCACCTGCATGCGCTCGCGTTCCTCGATCTTTGCTCGCTGCTGCTCGGCGTGTCGCTTTTCCCTGGCGGCGGCAACGGCCTGGCGCTCCGCCTGCTTGGCAAGCTTGACGGGGTCGTTGCTGTCTTTTGCCGCGCGAAAGGCGTTAAGAAGAGCAGCTTTCGCTTCCTTGGCCGCGCCGCGGCGATCGGAAAGTTCGTTGTTTCTGGCGTTTTTCAATGCTCGGTCCTGGTTGTTTGTCTTCTAAGCCGAAGCTCAGATTTTTCCTGCGCGTTTTGCGGCAAGGGCAGTGGCCACTTTAAGCCGCATCTCTGATTCCTTTGCCTCGCGGGCTTCCCGCAGACGCAAAGTCTTTTCCTGCCGTGCCCGGACAAGCGAGTCAAGTTCATCGACCGCGCTGTTGCGAGCAAAAAACTGCGACTGCGCATCACCGAACGCAATTTCTGCCTGTTGGCGAGACTTGCTGTGCTTCTCTGTCATGGGGCGTCCTGGATTTGAGGGCCGCTAAGCGGGCGTCAATAAAAAAGGCCAGGCAACTTGCCTGACCTCGCTGGTATCATGCTCTCAACAGTGCCGGTACATCCGCGGTCAAAGGAAAGCAGATCTCAATTCAAGCAGCCTGAAGGTTGCAAGCAGACAGTTTGCCCGACTTGTTGTCGCGCTCAAGTTCGTAGGCGATCTTCTGGCCTTCGACGATTTCGCGCATTCCGGCGCGCTCGACGGCAGAGATGTGAACGAAAGCGTCAGCGCCGCCGTCGTCAGGCTGAATGAAGCCGAAGCCCTTTGTGGAATTAAACCATTTAACTGTGCCAGTGGTCATGATGAACCCTTTCATAGCAATATTGAAAAACCGTGACGTAAAAACATCCCGGATGATGATAACGATTTTTGAAAGGAAGGTTCGTTCAGGGCGCGGTGCTAAACGCGCGGTAACCAAAGCTCAGCAAGCAAAATATCGACTTTCAGACCCTAGGCGTTCTCATTACGTTTGTCAACTTTTAGTTTTTTTCGTGCCTGGCTGCGTTATATAGTTGTATTTTTCAGTCCTGCAATTCGGCTGGGATCAATGGCGGTCTGCTCTGATCCCGTTGGCATCAGCGTCGATCTCGCCAAGCCCGCATCATATCGTACAAGAGTGACGCCGTCTGTATTGCGGATATTACATCTCTCAATATCGTGCACTGGCTAAAATTGTGGAGGATATGGGAGCGAACCGTTTGCCCATGGGGAGATGATTTTCATGAGAAACGCAGTTCTCCACTTCAAAATCTCCCTTGCGTGCATCTTGCTTTGCACAATTGCCCCCTCCAATGGTTTCGCCGAGGACCTGCAGAACTCCGGCAGGCTATCAAGTACGGCTGAGATTGAGCGTATTGCTTCATCGCCCACGGGAACAGTGAACGCGCTGGATTATGGCCTCGTGAGTGACCCCTCCTGTGCAATTGATGCGACGAAATCGCTGAATGCAGCGGTCGCGGCAGCGGCTGGCAGAAAACTCATTTTACCTTTGGGAATCTTTTGCCTGAACACGGCAACAAGTACTTTGAAAATTGCTTCCACCACGGAAATCCAGGGACAGGGTGCTGCAACCATCATCCAGTGGAATGCGCCAAGCGGCTCTCCGGCTTCGCCCGTTGTTGATGTGCTCGCCTCGGCACCCGGTACTGTCATTGACAATCTAAGCATAGACGCACTACCGGCGGGAGCGTCCTATACGACACCAGCATATTTCGGCAGCAACCCCTGGGGCGGCGTTGCATTCGTGATCCAGGCTGATCGGTTTCACGGAACGAATCTGCGGGTCAGCGAAGGATATAATAATTGCATTGGCATCGGCGCCATGAAGGGAAGCGTGGGTGTCTGGGCAAGGCCTTCGTTTGTAATTCTGGATAATATCCATACGTCGAATTGCGGCTCCGGCAATGAAACGAGTGGTCCTATCCTGGGGCATAATGGAGCGGGGATAGACAATGGCGGCGGCAGCGGCGCGATTATCTCCAACGCAATTGATGTTCAATCCTATGTCGGATTCATCAATGACATCGGCGGAGGAGCGTACGGGACCTGGAGCAATATCTCCTCATACGGTGCTAAAATCGATCCAAAAAACAGTCATCTGGACCAATCCGGAATTGGCTTTGCCACCTATTCTCCAAATTCGGTTTACAGCAACATCGCGGTCTATAATCCTGAAAATTATGGGATATGGAGCGATTTCTACGCCTCTGATTCCGTATGGTCGAACGTCCTGGTCAAGAATCCCAAAAAATACTGTGTGAACTTCAAGGGACCGGCGACATTCAATAATCTGCAATGCACAGACCCCAGTGCTGCCGAATTAGGGGCATACCCCGCACTGCTCATCGACACCTCAGGAGCACCCTGGGTCCAGAGTCTGACTATAAACAACTTCAGCTTGTCGGGGAAAAACCAGAGCGTCGCCATCCAAGCAACGAGCAGAACCACCAAGAACAACATGATGGGCCTGATCACGGCCGGTCCGTTGAGCGGCGTCAACGCCGCATACAGCATCGATAGCACGATTACTGGCTTGCAGATCGTCAGCAAAAGCGCGCATGGCGTTGGATACGGAACTTCTTTTGCCGCTTACCCATGGGATTTTGCTGGAACGCTGAGAGCACAGCCATCCACCCCAAATGCCTCCTGGAAAACCTGCGCCTATGGCGACAACACCTGTACCAACGGTGGCAATGTCTATATCGCAGACTTTGCCTCTCCAGGAAAACGTCTCGGCATGGGGTATGATCCGGTCAATGATCTCTTTGTTTTTCAAGGCATACAGGCGGGCGCTTTAGCGAAACCGCTGGCGCTTAACCCGTCTGGCGGCAGCGTGCAGATAGGGCAGCAATCACTGCCCAGCGATGCCTCTACGGGGTTCCCATATATACCTGCGACAGCCGGCGCTCCCGTAGGCGTACCGACTCCTGTGAACGGTATGGTTCCCATGCAATACGATACGACCAATCATAAATTCTGGATCTATGACGGCGGTTGGAAAAGCGTCACCGTCAATTGATCTGCATATTTGAAAATGAGCACAAGCTGAACCGGTTTGGAATCGATTTTCCGCCCGGCTCCGAATTTGCGTTGCGAGGATATCGCGCCAAGGTTTGGCCTGCTCGCTCCCACATGGCGGGCGAGCGCACTCGAAGTGCAGCTTATGGATCAACCAAAATTATCTCACGATATGCTCACATTTTTTTGACGCCACTGCGCCGACGAATGGACGTTTCGGCCATTTCCTTTGCGGCATCCCTTTCTTATTTCGCACTTGCACAAATATGAATGTGCTAATTTGCCGGGCTAGGGTGCACCCCCAGCCTTCTGTCCGGCTCCGAAGCAAAAGGACCAGACAATGAATGATTTGCTAAAAGGTATATCGAGCTTTCGCGGCGCGGTCTTTCCGAACCATTCGGCGCTTTATCGCAGGCTAGCCCAGGAAGGTCAGCAGCCGCAGGCCTTGATGATTTCCTGCGCGGACAGCCGGGTCATGCCGGAGACAATCACGCAGTCGGGACCGGGGGAATTGTTTGTGTGCCGCAATGCCGGCAACATCGTTCCTCCATTCTCCACCGCAAATGGCGGTGTGTCTTCTGCCATCGAATATGCCGTCCTCGCACTCGGTGTCCGCGACATCATCGTTTGCGG
The DNA here is from genome assembly GCF_014189535.1 of Rhizobium lusitanum. Classification (NCBI taxonomy): domain Bacteria; kingdom Pseudomonadati; phylum Pseudomonadota; class Alphaproteobacteria; order Hyphomicrobiales; family Rhizobiaceae; genus Martinezella; species Martinezella lusitana. The sequence goes on from NZ_CP050307.1 coordinate 618,626, forward strand.
CCACTCCGATTGCGGCGCGATGAAAGGGTTATGCTGCCCGGAATTGCTGAAACCGATGCCGAATGTCTCTGCCTGGCTGAAACACAGCTATGCCGCCCACTCGATCGTTTGCGAGGCCTATCCGGCCGATCTGTCAGAGTGGCAAAAGGTCCGGGCCGTGGCCATGGAAAATGTCGTTGTTCAGCTGAACCATCTTCGCACGCATCCCTCCGTCGCAGCCAAGCTTGCAACCAACGATGTGACGCTACACGGCTGGTTCTTCGATATCGAAACGGGCGAGGTCCAAGTTTACGACGGCGCGGCGGCGAGCTTCACCGAAATATACGAGGACCGGCCATTGCCGGTCGCCGTGACCGGTCGCGGTCATCCGCGGGTCATGCCGCAGGCTGCGACAGCCTTTGCTGCGGAGTAGTATCATGACCAGCAGCTCCACACTTTCCCGCGACTTTGCTTCCTCCCTGGTCGTTTTCCTCGTCGCCATCCCTCTTTGCCTCGGTATTGCCGTCGCCTCGGGCGTGCCTGTGGCCATGGGCCTGATTTCCGGCATCGTCGGCGGCATTGTGGTCGGCTTCCTGGCTGGGTCGCCGCTGCAGGTCTCAGGTCCGGCCGCCGGTCTTGCTGTGATCGTCTTCAGCTTTGTCGAGCAATATGGGATCGCCATGCTTGGACCGGTGCTGGTCGTCGCCGGGCTTCTGCAAGTTCTTGCCGGTTTCCTCCGGTTCGGCTCCTGGTTTCGGGCAATTTCGCCCGCTGTCGTCCACGGTATGCTCGCCGGCATCGGCATCCTCATCATTCTCGGGCAGGTGCACGTCTTGATGGGTGCCCAGCCGGCGGCTGGCGGCATCGAGAATGTTACTGCCATGGAGAGAACGATCGGGCGTCTCTGGGGGACCGGGTTGACGAAGGAGGCCGCCGCCTTGCTGGTCGGTCTGATTTCCCTGCTCGCCATGATCGGCTGGGAAAAATTCCGGCCAAAATCGCTGATGTTGGTGCCCGGTGCGCTTGTCGGCGTCGCGGCGGGAACGGTGCTGACCGTCGCCCTGCAATTGCCGATCGCCAGGGTCGATGTGCCTGCCTCACTGATCGAGAGTATCTCGCTGCCGACGATGGACGGCTTCCGGCAAATGGTGCAGCCGGGCATTATCGTCACGACCTTGGTGATTGCGGTTATAGCCAGTGCCGAGACATTGTTGTCGGCCGCTGCCGTCGACCGCATGCATGATGGCGTCAGGACGCGCTTCAACAAGGAGCTTTTCGCGCAAGGCATCGGCAATGCGCTGTGCGGTTTTCTAGGCGCCTTGCCGATCACCGGTGTCATCGTCCGCTCTTCGGCCAATATCCAGGCCGGTGCGCGGACACGGGCCTCGGCAGTCCTGCATGGCGTCTGGATTCTGGGGCTCGTGGCGCTGCTGCCGCAATTGCTCGGCCTCGTGCCGCTGACGGCGCTCGCGGCCGTGCTGCTTGTCACCGGATGGCGGCTGATCAGCCTTCATCATGTGCGCCATCTGTTCGATCATCATGGCTGGGTGCCGGTCGGGATCTGGGCGGCGACGGTCGCCATGGTCGTGGTGCAGGATCTGCTTGTCGGCGTTGCGCTTGGCCTAGCGCTGTCGATCCTGGAAGTCTTCCCGCATCTGCGACGCAAACTCGCCATTGACCGGTCAGAGGATGCGGATGTGGTTCATGTTGCTCTCGCCGGCGTGGCGACCTGCAAGGATGTGCCGGTCCTTCTCAATATGCTGGAGACGCTTCCCGCGAGCCGCAAAGTGCGGATTGCCGGTGGGGGCCTGCACTATCTTGACCACACCTGCGCGGAAACACTGCGCGAATGGTTGAAGCGGGAGAAGAAGATGGGCCGTATTGTCGAGATCCAGCATCCTCCCGCCGGCCGTCATCCTCGGCTGATACCGATTTTCGAGCGGTTGTCGGCGGAAGTTGCATGAGATCGAACAAGCCTAACCGAAGCCTCGGCACATAGAAGGCTGAGACGCTTGATCTGAAATAGCGAGCTTGCTGATTGGGATGGTCCAACCTGTTTTCGGCCATTCCGATTGGTAAGACTATAGGCCGAGCCCTTCGGTCTAAGTTGGTCCGCGGTTGAGTATCTCTAGGGGCGTGACCTCATGGAGCCCATCGGCTGCGATTGGGTATCGCTATTAGCGGTGCCGATCGTCTGTCTGGAGATGTGACCATCGGCTTTCTGTGAGATGTGGTCGGTGTCTGGGAGTTGCTTGCTCCGATACTCTTGCCCCGCTTGCTCGGAGGGCGGCGCTGGAGGGCGGGGCTTGTGCTTGGTTTGTTTGGCTTGCTCATTCCCAGATAGCGGGCGATGGCATCGAAACCAGGCTGAACCGCGCGTTTAACTTCAGTCGTGAGTTCACTTTCCATGTCGCAGGCAAGGGCGATCGCTTGCCAATCGATCTTGCCGGCTCTTGTGGGAGGATTCGATCGAAACTGAACAAGACCAATCATGTAAGCCCGGACGTTTTCGAACGTCCGCTGCTGCAGTAATGGCGCCAGACGCAACGTACAGAAATCCGAGATCTTACGTTGGAAGATCTCCGGGGTGGAGGATTGATAGTGGGGGGCCATTCATGAATTCCTTGCATGCGACGCGGCGTGAACGCCGGGGTGTGGGCTGCTAAGGCAAGCGGGTTAATGAAACATAAATATTCAGCTTCTGATAAGAAAAAGAGCGACTTAACCGCTTAGAGCCAAATAGGGAAGACCTTTGTGCGTCGGTCTGCGGCGCCGAAAACGTTATCGCCGACCGTGTTGTGCGAATGGGTGTGCTCTTGTAGCGCGCAAAATCACGTGGCACTGCGCGCAAGATCAGATGGCAACAGAAATCTATTGTTTGAGAGGCCTTAAAGCATCAAAAAAGTGGCGTCACACCAGCTGTCCGCCAGCTTCCTTATTTAGGCGAAAACACGACTCTCGTCATCTGCGGCGATGCATCCACAATGCCACCGGCCCCAGCCTTCATTTCAATGCGAATACGGCTTCCGATAGCAACAGGCAGAGCATCGGTTTCAGCGCTCACGCTCACCTCGTCTCCGAACGTGGAGCCGAACGCGACTTCTTTGAACCCGCCGCCTCCATCGACCATAATCCTCAGGTCACAGCCGCTTTGCTGCGAGCCCTTGAGGTGAATACGGCTCTCTATATTGACCTCTGTCACGCCGGCTGGGACAGTGAATTCTCCTGGCTGATCGGATGATTTGAAGTCGATCCCCAAACCCGACGCGCCCTGGTCCGGTGCGAATGGAACGACCTGCCATTTCCCTGCGCCGGCTTGCGTCTGTGTGCCGAGTGTACCCAACGTAGACAGTTCGTGGTCGAATGCCTCCCAAATGATGCGCTTGTGCAGGGGGCTGCTGGTGAAGCGATACATTTCCGACACGGTCGATTTGCCCTTCAAGTCCCGCTCTGGGCGGTTCTTCGAGATCACGATATCCTCAGCTCCATTGACCCCATTGTCGGCGATATCGAGGAAGATCGTCCTTTCGCTCGCGAGATTGTCTGAGATGTTGCCGTTGCGGATCGAACCAACCGCCTTAATCGCGGTCTTTGTCACTTTCGCTTTATCCATGCCGCTATAGAATTTGTTGCGGGCGATGGTCGCTGAAGGGCACGTATCGAGAAAAATGTCGGTCTGTTCTGCGTCAGCTTTTATATCATTCCGGCCATAGATCAGGTTGTCGACAACATTGACCTGGCTATAGCCCTTGACGTGGATGGCCTCATAGCAAGCGTTTATGTGGCTCAACGCCACTTCGATGTACGGTAGGCCAACTGGCTTCGCCTCGAAGAAGACGCCATGCCCAACGCGCACCATATAACAGCCGTGCACCTTGAACCCTTCCAAGCTGGTGGGGCCGTCTGACCGGCACGCGTAGGCGAGGTTGTACATATGAGTATCGGTCATCACGACATCGTTCGACGATGCCAACACCAACCCGTCACCTTGCGGGTCTGTGTCCGAGAGGCCATTGAACCAGCATCCGATGATCTGTCCGTTGCCTTTGGTTCGGATCTCAAGCCCTCGGGCAAAGAAGTTCTGATCATCCGGCGAGTTGGCGCCGAAGCCAACATCCTCGATGGCGAAGCCCTTCCCGACCGCGGCCTTTGCCCATTGCAGTTTCAGCGCCGTCCCCTGGTTCTCCCGCTGCGGCAGGAACGATATCCCCTTGAAGGAATACTGAGAGCCAGGCGCACCGTTCAGGGAGATCCCAACACCATCGCACCGAATAACGGTAGAGGCCATTCCCTCTCCGGATATGGCGACTCGGACGATATCCGGAGATGAGACGTCTATGGGCGCGTCGAGATCGTGCGGCGCACCTCCCGGCAATTGAATATTGATCCCAGATCCAGCCGCTTCTCTAACGGCGTTTTCAAGCTTGGCTCTGAATGATTGCCCCTGAAAATCCAACACCGACCAGCTTGTTTTCTGGTCGGTGCGAACTGACGGTGCCGCCAGTGAATTGTCTTGGCCGAAGGCCTTCGATGTCACCACCGAAAGAGCCAAGCCCTGAACGAACGTTCTACGCTTCATCGCCATTATCCTTGTGCGGTCGAACCGATGTCAGGTTATGCATCTAGGGAGACTTGTCGGAAATTATATGTCCGTCACGAGCTGAGCATTATTAGGAAATGTTCAGAAAACCATTTCGACCGCCGCGTGCTTCTGGACAAACCAAATTCCACTACCCATAAAAGACGAACATGTCTTGTGGGGAAGATACTATGATACCTTTTGATGTCGCCTATACATCCATCACCGGCAACAAGCGTAGGATGATGGAGGCCCGAGGCAAGGGAACGTCCGGTGCCGAACGCATTCGATTGCATTACCCAGACATCGTATCCGCGCCCAAATTCAAACTCTCGAAGGACGATACCTTCTTTACCATCGGCTCTTGTTTTGCCCGCAATGTCGAAATAGCGCTGGCGGATCTCGGTGTCAAAAACATCACAGCCGATTGTGCCATTCCAGGCGAGTTTTATGAGCTCACTGGCCTCGGCGCGCGAAACGGCGCGCTTAATGCTTATACCCCCTCTTCTATGCGCGACCTCATCCGACTGCACGACATGGTATCTCCCGAAACGATCGGCCTCGTGCAGACCGCTGACGATGAATATGTCGATATGCTGGTTTCTGGCATCAAGCCGACGTCCGGCGCGGATACCAAATCGATCAGGGACAAGATACTGAACGTTTACGGGCGCCTACCCGACGCTTCCGTTGTCGTGATCACGCTCGGCCATACTGAAGCCTGGTTCGATGCCCGCGATAACGTCTATGTGAACCGCTCGCCAAGCACCCGCAAGCTTCAGGCGCACGGAGATCGGTTCAAGTTCGACCCAATCTCACCTGTTTCCGCGATTTCGACTGTCGATGAGATCGTGAATGATGTCAGGAGACTCACTGACGGTCGTGCGAAGGTGATTTTGACCGTGTCTCCCGTTCCGCTGGGCGGCACCTGGACGCAAAGAGACGTTGTTTCTGCCAACCTGACGTCTAAATCCATGCTGATCGGCGCGGCCGTCGCCACAGCAGAGAAATATGACTTTGTCGATTACTACCCGAGCTATGAGCTGGTGATTTATGGCGATCCCGCTTCGACCTGGCAGGACGACGGCGTCCACATTAAGCCGGAGCGGGTCTCCAAGGTTATAAAGCAGTTTGCCGAGACCTATTTCGCTTGATCCTTACCCCACATCGGACGGGGCGTACTCAAGCTTGATATCGGTAACGTACATCTTGCCGTTAGAGACCGCCCCGCCGACGCGAATAAGGAAATTATCGATCGTGTCTATCGGCCGGACGTGCTGATAGACTTGGGGCGTGGTGTTCGTGATATTGATCGTGGTCGACGGTGCGCTGTCGCTGTCGGGCACGGTGGAATGGGCAATCGTCACGTAACCGGATTGTCCAGCGGCGGACACATAAGCCTTAAAGGACACCCTCACAAATCCACTTGCAAAAAGCGAAAAACCCACAGGCGTGCAATCGGCGTAGCTGTTGTCGTTCGTTTCGATGCAAACCGGATGCCCGGATGCCTGAGCGGTATTTCTCGTCCATCCGGATCCGGAAGTCGCGGTCGTCCAATAAGATGTGCTTGCCGGCCGCGAAAGCCATCCCGCCGTATTGACCAGCGACTGCAAAGTTTCCGGATACGGGTACCAAGTCAGATCATCGATATCGATGTCTATTTGACGCAAAACGTTGGAGCTGTCGGCGAAGGTATAATAGCGCTTGCGCTGCATATTCTCGATGAAGTTGCCACCAACACGATGACGACGCTGCCCAACCGCAGTATTGGCATAAGAGGTATCGCCTGCGACTGAAAAAGCGATGCCATAGTAGGTATAGCCGCTTTCCCGCACGACGCGGTTTCCTGTTACGGTCCACCCCAGTTCCTTCGGCAGGTATATGCCGCTCATAAACACTTCTGAGACTTGCGAACCAGTTGCGCCATCCGCAAGGCCTCGGCCGGCATCAACGACAGTATTGCCCATGATCAGACCGCCACGGCTCTTGCTTACGCCGATGCCCCCCGCAGCAGCGTTACGGCACATATTACCGATAATCTGCACATTATGAGGGTAGTCGGCGTCGCTAGCGGTCGTATACCCAGAAGCAATAACAATGTTGCCGTCGCCGGTCCCATCAAGCGTGTTGCCGATGACCTTCACGCCGCTCGAACCAAAATTCACGTTGATATTTTCTAGAGACCGCCACGCAAAGAGACTGACCGTCTCCCCTCCCGCCAAGGCGGAAGCCAAGGTATAGGTAACGGTAGGGCGCGAGCCTGGAGAGCTGTCGGTGCTATTCACCGTGAAAGACACCCGCAGGCCATTTACGAGCATGCCGAATCGCTGAACGTCTGCTTGCGCCCATGTCACCGTAAACTGCGTTTGACCGGCGGTCGCCGTAACAGTTTGATCCCATCGACGCGCCTTGATCGTGTTCCATGCGATAAGGCCATCCGTGGCACCATCAAATGCTTGGATACCGAACCCGAAATAGTCATCCATCGAGTTGAAGGCGCAGGTGAAATTCTTGCCCTTCAAAATGATCGGCGAGACGGTCGTTACGAATGCATCAAAGCTATTATAGCTGATATTGTTCCCAATACCGCTGTCCCGAACGAATATGCTGAACTTGCCGGCCCACCGATTGCGGCTAATGGAGCATTGCGAACCCGTCAATTCAAAGAGAACACCCGCACGCGATGGCTGATTGCTATCGAAGAAAATGCCTTCGATTGCCACTCTTGTGCCACCGACGGTTACGGCGGTTCCAGTCGTAACGACAATACGGCTTCCAAATTCCCCCTCAAGCTTAAAATCAGTGGCCGTCAGGTTGCGGGCGACGCCAGCCAGGGAATAATCGCCACGGGGCAGTGTCCATTTTCCGCCGAATCCGGCAGCTATGCTCAAGAATGACCAGAGGTCGGTTGCACCGTCTTTCTTCGCCCCGAGCTGCAATAAGCTGTATGCGCCTACCGGCGCCCATCGCACGCTGCCGCCGTTGGAAGGGTGTTCCAGAGGAAGCGCGGCTTCAGGGGCAGACATTCGGCGGCAATATTTTGCTCCACCGTCGCCGACATTATAATAACCGAGCAATTCGACATAATCCGCCGAAACGGGGACATTCGCCGACGCGAGGGCGGCCACGGTAGCGTAGCGAACCGAATTGGGCGCGGTAACCTGTTCCTCGACATTTGTCAGTCGATCGCCAGCGTCGATGGACTCTTGCGCGGCTACGCGCGCCTCCAAGGCATCTAAGTCAGGAGCGTAAGTTGTCGTATGGGTGATGTCCTCCCACCTGATGACCTCAATGTCCGTGACAGGGCTGACACCGAAAGTCTGGATGTAGGGGCGAGCATAGCGAGCATCCGCAGGAGCAATGAGATCTATGCCGTCTCCGGCCGATCTGGAGATTGTTGCCGAAACCAACGTTCTACCTGACCCCACCGAAAGTGAGGTAAGATCCCGGATTATCGTCAGCGGAACGGCGCTTCGATTTGCGCCCTGATCGTACCAAGCCATCGCGCAACGAACGGCATCATTGGACGGGTCGGGGCTGTTTGTTCGGCGCTGAACAACAAATTCGACCAAATAGATCTTATTTGGCTCAAGGGAATAGAGTGTTCTGCAGCCGATAAGCCCACTCCCGGAGACTCGAAGAATACGGCCGCTGTCATCGTATCTCTGTATACCCGTAGACAGAGGCGGGAGGACTGCCGGAACGCCCCCGTCAAGAGAATCGACGAAATGCTCTGGAGCGTCGCCCGGACGCCAGACCACCGGAAAGTCGGCCGCAATGCCAAGAATTGCGGCCTGCGTGGCATTGGAAATCGGCTTGTCGGCATCCGAGGTGTTGTCGACATTGGATACCCGAGCGGAAACGGCGGAAACGGCGGCCTGTAGCGCGGCCGTATCGACAAGGTCAGCAACTCGAACCCATGCGCTGCCATTCCAACTCCAAGTGCCCTTGTCAGAGCCTTGGTAAACTTCGCCCTTCTGACCAACACGCGTTCCGGAGCCCAGCGATGCCAAAGTCAAGCCGGTAATGGTACCTTCTTGCGCCGCATCGATTGCCTGAGCGAGCGGTCCTGTGCCGGCAAGCTGAGTGGCCAGATCAGCGATCGCCTGCACAGTCGTGGTGCCGTTGCGATTGACGAGGACCTCATCAGAGATCGGAACGCCGGTAAGATTGGTTGTTCTTACACCTGTGTCCATTTATTGCCCCTATCGAATAGTGACGGTGAAGGGACCGGCCAATGGGCCAGCGACACCGTCTGAGTTTTGAGGTTCAAGCCAGATGTAATGCGTGCCGGCAGCCAGGCAGGTTGCCGTCTCCTCGAAGACGACGGCGTTGTCGACCGAGCCGACGAATGCCGAGGTGGCGGAAAGCGCGAGCGTGTTGTTGCCAGACACCGCCTGGATGCGATCGGAAAAGTTGCCATTCGCCGACCTTGCGGTCCCGCCTTGAGTGGTGCCGCCAGTCAGCTGCGGCGTCAGCGTGCCTGCCGTGATGCCGGACAGAGTGAAGGCAATGCGATAGTAGATGCCGACCGTCGTGGCGCGTGCCTGCGAGAGGAGGCTTGACGTGCCTGACGCATGCGTGGCGAGACCGGACGCGATCGTCCAGCCGGTCCCCTTCGTCCAGCCGCTATCGGTGTCGAAGCCGCCGTTCGTGGCAAGGTTTGAGCGCGTCGTGTCGCCGATCGGCGTGCTGTAGCCCCGCGACGGCTGTACTGCGACCGCATCGCCAACCGCGTCCGTGGCACGATTGATGGTTGATGACATTGACCGGTAGATCTGTATCTGGACCGTTGCGGCATCGGCCGTCGTCGAGAACATGACGGTGCCACCGCCGAGCAGCGCGCCCACCGAGATCATGCTGCTGTCAAGCGCCAGCGGCAGGGCGGCGTCCTGGCCGCCGATCGTAACGTTGACGACGACGGTGGAGGTTCCCTCGCTGCCGGCAGCATTGAGCGCGGTCGCGCGGATCTGCACCGGCTGTCCGGATGAATAGCCCGAGATCGAGCACCCGCCATTTGCGGCCGGGAAATCGACGCTGTTCCAGGTCGATGCCCCGTTGAGGCGATGATAGACGCGGAACGTCACGCTTGGGACAGCGCCGCTGCCCGGCCGCAGATTGACCTCAAGGCCGCCGCTGACATCGGTTCCGGACACGCCGGTGCTGATCGAGACAATGACCGGAGCGGGCGGCAAGCCGGTGCTGTTGCCAATGTCATCGCCGACGCGGCCGGACCAAGGCGGCGGCACTTCGGCGTCCGTCAGCTCGTCGATGATCGGGCTGGCGTCGATCATGGTGAAGTTCGTAGCCATGTCCTGGGCGGCTTCGACGCGGGTAACTATCAGCGGCATGCTTTCGGTCAATGCGCCGCCGAAATGGATGATGTCTCCGGCCGTTGGGGCCGCACCGTCGCCGGTCAGGGTGACAACCATATGTTCACCGACATTCGTCCGCACGCTTCGAACGACGCTCGTGCCGATCGTGTCTTCCTCGTCGGCGTAGACGCGGAACCGCACCGCATAGTCGATGCCCGAGGACATGGTTACGGCGTCTTCAAGCTCGATCAGCTTGTCGGAGATCCATTTGACCCGCGTGGCGATCTGCGTTCGATCGAGAACGTCGTAGCTGCCCATGACCAGATCGCCGCGCGTAGCGACGCGAATGGGACCATCAACCGTCGACGTATAAACGTCGGGCCGATAGATCGCCTCGTACATTTTGCGGCGGCCTTCGATCCAGATCTCGCCCGGATCGGTCTTGCCGGGCAGCTCCAGCTGTTCGGTCAGCAGGATCTCGCCCGAATAACCCGGCCATGGCACCAGACGCTCCGCCTGCTTGTAATCGTTCGTCTGGTCGAGGAACTGGATGCGGAAGCCGTGCGGCGGTTCGAAATAGGTTCGGGTCGACTGGAAATTCCAGCTCACACGCGGGTTGATGTGATCGACCACGAGATCCTGCGGCCGGTCGATAACCACGCCATGGCGAATGCCGTCGTGCCAGGGAGTGGCGCGACCGGCCGCTGCGACCTCTTTCAGCCGATCACCGAGCGTGCCTTCGTCGTCGATCGCCTTGTCGTACTTCAGGCCCTTGGCCGAGCAGAACTCATGCCAGCTCTGGAGCAGCGGCAGGTTGACTTCCGAATCGGGAACCGGCTTCGGATTGGCTGGCGACTGGAGGATGTAGCGATAGGCGGACGCCGGATTAACGGTTTCCCGCTCGATCCATGTCTGCGAGGCGCTATCCCAATCCAGGCAGATACGGCTTGCAATCGCGCTGAAATTATCGAGCGCTCCGTTCAGCTGATAGGTCGCCTTGACGCGGATCGCAACGAGCGTCAGCGGAGACGTGAAGTTCAGCGGATATTCCGGCCGCAACGTCTGCAGCGCCACCCATGTCGTGCGCCCCTGGGTCGACTGACTGGTGAACTCGTCGGTCATACGCGTGACCTCTATGTCGTATCGGCCGCGCGTGGCAAAGTTCCAGGTGTACTGGCGATAAAAGCCCTCGAACTTCTTGGCGGTAAAATCGAGCGTTACGACATCGCTCCAGGTCTCGGTTCCGGCCGGGCGCTGGCGGATGCGGATTGAGACGGTGACCGACTTCTGCTTGCCCTTTTCATCGACCCTGCCGAGGCCGGCCGGGAAACCGGTGATGACCGACGCGCCGGATGCGTCGAAACCGGTCGTACGAATGATAGGGGTCTCGATGCCTGGGCCATCGATCTCGTCACCCTGGTCGTCGCGTTGCTCCGGCCGGGCCAGCTCGGCTCCAACGCTCTCTTCGTAGATCTGTGTCGGATAGAGCGTAACCGGCTCGTCCGTTGACAGACCTTCGCGGACCTCCTGCTCGATCTCGTCATAGTCGGAGAACGCCGTGTCGCCGATCCGGAATTCCGAGAGGGCAAGTCTCCCATAGCCGAAGCAGAAGAGCGCGCGGACATACTGCAGATCCCCGACGATCTCGGTATAGGAAGTCGCTGCGAATGGCGGCGCATAGCGGACCTTGCCCAGAATGAGCGGAACGACGCCATCCGGATCGAGCTTGTTGCGCCAGCCACTGATCTGGTAGCTCGTCTTCTTGTCGTTGTCGGTCGAGACTGGCGGGATCAAGGCATTGAGCAGCAGATTGCCAAGTACCGTCGCGCCGAGACCGATGATGCCAGCTGCAAACTGCGTGCTGATTCCGAGTGTGCTAGCAAGAGCCGGTGCCCAGACCTGACCGAGCGCTATTGCGGCTATCGAGACAACGACAGAGAGGATCGATCGCAGCGCATCGCGACCCGGCACGATCCGGATGACAACACGGACGCCAGCATGAGGATAGACACGAGACCAATATTCCCGCTCGATTACCGCGCTGCCTCGATCAGAAACAAGCACAACGCGCGCTTGGGAGAGTTCGTGCTCCGTCAGCCGAGGCAAGGCGACGGCAACAATCTCGGCGATCGACAGACCGGCATGCAGTTCCAGATCCACCCGGCCGGTTCCCGGATCAAAAAATGGAGCTGCGAGAACAGGTACAATGCCTTTTTGAACGGTCATTGAGCCGCCCTCAAAGGCATGCTGAAATGCCGATAAATGCCCGTGAGGCGATGTGCCCAACGGCCGGAGTTATAGTGCTCCAGGCGAGAATGATCGTCGGCCGATGTATGCAGCATCAGGCCGGGCGAAACCACAATACCGACATGTGCCTCCATATGACCGCGCCGGAAGACGACAATGTCGAAGCTTGCCGCCTGGACGGTTCTCGTCCACGTCTCACCCACGGCAACCGCGCTGATCAACGCGTCCAGCTCCCGGCGTTCTTCCGGCGAAGTGTATTGCTCGATATAGCTCGGCAGTTCGATGCCGAGAGCTTCCCCGTACACCAGCTTGGCAAGGCCCCAGCAATCGACGCCGGCGCGATCGCGACCGAACTCGACGTAAGGCAGGCCAATGTAATCGTTGGTCCAGTGGCTCATCGGTGCACCCCCGGAAACCTGTTCTTGGTCATCAGGCCGGAAGGAACCTTCTCGTCCTCGATACTTTCGCGGCTGATGGTGAGGGCGACTTCGCCGGCATTGATCTGAGCGCTCATCAGCTTCAGCCCGTGCCATTCCGCTTCAATCAGATCGGGGGAGCTGGCGAGAACGCAGGCGATGTTGACCGTCGCGAAATCGGTGAACGACCGCAGAAGCTTGGCGATATCGTTATCGACGTTCTCCAGGACGAGGCTGGTGTCTGTCGCGACGTCATCGATGTCGGAAGGAACGGTGGCAGAGGCCAGCACGAACAGGTAAGGATCGGTGACCGGATTGACGTCCATCCAGGTCGAGCGCGTGCAATACATCAACGGATCGTCCTGGAGCCTTTCCGTTGGGTCCGTGGACAGCAGGATCGGCTTATCGAGCGAGGAATGCTCGATGTAAAACAGCACGGCATAGATCTCGCTGGTGTTCTGGGCATCCTGCGCCAGGCGCGCGGTCAGGGACATACGCCTCATGGCATCACCCACACGGAGAAGGATTTTCGGAATTCAACGCCGACGATCGCTTCGGCCGGCATAGTGTCGCCGAACATGCAGAGCCACCGTGCCGATAGAAGGATCTGACGGCCAGCCGCCGTCAGAAGCGGCCGGCCATCGGCCGCGTAAAGCTTCCATCCGTCTGTCGTGGGGTCGGGCATATAGAACGGCTTCGAACCGCGCGAAGTCGTGCTGCGATGGAAGCGGTCAAAAATGGCTTTGCCGTTCCGGTCAACCAGGATGGACAGGCTGACCTGATCGGCGACCGAGGAAAAGCGTGAGCGATAGCTGGGAGGGCCGGCTTCGTTATTTCGTTTGAGACGGCTTTCCTGCGGCGAGCTTTGCCAACTCTCCCGCTCCGGCTTCGGCAATTCGATCGGCCAGGTCGCGACAGTCATAGGCGGCCATCCCGGCCGCGTCCGACCGATGGATAAGACTTGCCTGAATGTGCGTTGCGGAGTGCCATGACCAACCAAAGAAAAGGCCGGGAAGACCCGGCTGGATTGGCTCGATCATGGCCCGAGCTGGGCATGGCAAAACAGCCGCAAGGGCTTGTGGGTAAGGTGGCGAGGTGTCTGGAGGGTGAAAAACCCTTACACTTTTTCGGGGCGGTTCGCTAGCACCTGGTCAGCGGGAAATACCCCGTCGCTTGACGCCGAAGGTCCGATTGAGCGTCTTTGACGCGCCGCCGCCCTTGGTGCCCATGGCATCGCCGACCGTGTCGGAAATCACGAACTTCGTCTGGCGAGCGCCCCGTTCATCGGTCGTCTGCTCGGCCTGGACGTTTGCGCCGGAATAATTGTGGAACTCGATCTTGCCGAATGGATCGCCGCCCGACGGATTGACGACCGTCTGACCGCCGCCAACGACGCCACCGCGATCGTAGCCGCGATAGCCGAGGCGCATTCCTTCAACCACGGCAGCGCCGCCGGCACGTCGAACATCGTCCTGGCTCCAGATAACCTCGCCCTTGTGGGCGATGCCGGCCGGCTGCAACCTTCCGCCATCGCCGGTATAGCCGCCACCATCAAAACCCTTGGTCAGGAACGAAGAATACGTCGTATTCGGCTTCCAGAAGACGCTCGACGGATCGGAGACGCTACCCCCAAACAGCGAGGTGAAGAAGTTGGACGTGCCGCCGATCAGCGAACCGAACAGGCCACCTGTCGCCCCGGTTGCTCCATTGGTTCCAGCGCCAGTAACCATGCCGCCAAGGTTCTGACCGAACTGCCCGAGGCCGCTCCCAAAGACACCGAGGTTTTGCGTCGCCCCTTGCGAGCCAGCCGCCAATTTGGTGAGCGCCTGCGCTGCCTGGTTGCCAGACGATTGAATGTCTGGCCAAACGGCGGTTTGAGCTGAGGTCGAACCGCTCATCCCGCCCTTGTTTATGCCATCCCAGTTGCCGATGCCTGTCCTTGCCGCGCCGTACCACGACCCCCAACCGTTTCGTTTGGCATAATCGAGCGCGAAATCGACTCCGGCCGGCCCATTCGCGGCGAGCCGAGGATCAAGGCCGGTCTTGCTTTGGAAAGCGTTGCCGAGGCCGCCGCCCGTGTAGAGCTGAAACGGGCCGAAGGACGGCTCCTGCACGCCGTTCTTGAATACGCCGGATTGCATATTCCAGCTATTAAGGCCGCCTTCCGATTTCGCAACGTTAAGCGCGACGTTCGGATCGATGCCGCGCTTCAAGGCCGCCTGGGTAATGTAAGAGGCAATGGAGCCGTTTGCCGCTGCGCCGTTGTTGTTGGCGGCAGTCAAGGCGGAAGCCTGATTGGAACCGCCCGTCAGGAGATTGCCGACGCCGGCCGAGACGCCGCCATTGATCATGACGGTTCCCGCCGTCACGGCCATGGAGGCAACCGACTGCCCGCCGCCAACCATCTGCTTGAACGCACCGCTCAGTCCGCCAGCGTCAGCAATTGTGCCGTAGTTCGAGCCGGTCAACGCATTCTTCAGAGGGTTCGTCACGCCCAGCTGAAGGAGCGTCTTTTTGCATCGGTGGCAACGCTATCCAGAGCGCCTTTCACATCGCCCGAACTGAGCTTATCGACAGCGCCGTCTATGGCGTCTTCCTCGGCTTTTCGAATCGTGTTCCAGGCATCGGTCGTGCGAGAGAGCTGCTGGTTCCATTTCTCCGTTTCGACGGCGGCGGCGCGGATGCCCTTGGCAATGCCGCCGTTGGGATCGGTGCCCATCTGCTTGATCTTCGCTTCGGCGTCGTACTGCGCGAGAAGCATCGACTGATCGGTCGTTCCTCGGCCGGCGATCGACGTCTGAAACCGCAGGCGGTCGATGTTGCGCTGTTGATCGCTGAGATAGGACGCCGCATTGGCATTGCGCTGCGCCTCTGCCACGCCGTCATAGGCGGCGCGCAACTTCGTGATCGTATCGAGCAGCGCTGCTTTTTCCGCGCCCTCCAACTTCGCCGCAGCCAGGACCAGCGGCCGAAGTTGCAGCTCCGTCTGCAGAGCCGTAGCCGCCTGATCGGCCGTGATCGTACCGGCGGCAACCTGCGCAGTCAGCTTGGCCCGGATCTCGGTCTCGGTCTGCATGTCGGTCGCCTGCGTTTGCGCAGTCGCGATCGTCTCCTGAATGACCTTGTTGCGTTCACGGGCAACGCTCGCCTCAAGCTCGGTCGAGCCGATCTCCTGCGCTCCCAGCTGCAACCTTGCGCGCCGCGCTTCCAGTTCGGCCCGGATCGCCGGATTGCGCTCGTTCTGGATCTGGATATCGATCCGATCCAGCTCGCTCGCCCTGGCTTGCTTGTTGATCAACGCATCGAGCGCGCGGGTTTGGGCGTCGATCGCCGCCGTGATCCGCTCGCGCTGGGTATCGTCAATGCCTGTGACGTTCAGGCCGGACTGCATCGCTGCGATGCTGTTGCGATAGGATTCGATCCGCTGGGAATCGCTGTTGGCGGGCGACGCATCGGCGGCGCTGACCGCCGCCTGACTCAGCCTGATATCGTTCGCAGCTTTCTGGCGGGCGGCGGCTTCGTCGTCGCGCTTTTTTATCTGGGCATCAAGTCCGTCAACCTGCGCTTGAGCCGAACCGGTTCCCCAGCCGAAGGGCATGCTCTGCGCATTCTGAAGTCGAACCCGCGCCATGGCCCGCTGATCTTCCAGCGAGGGACCGTTGACGACATTGTCCGTGAATCGACCAACAGCATCCCACGAATTGCTTGCGTTCCTCGACACGAAATCCCATGCCCGGCCGAAAGCCGTCGTCGCTTCAGTGGCGCTGGCGAGCTTCCTCGGAAGCGCATCGAGAAGAACAGCTTGAGCCTCGGACTGCCGATTTGAGCGCGCAAGGTTCGTGGCCTGCCGCGCCGTGGCAGCGTCGATCAGGCCGTATTGCTGATAGAGTGCCTGCGCCGCTTTTTCCGGATCGGCGAACATCTGCGCCAACGCCTGGCCGGCTGCGTCGCTGTCCGTGCCGATAGTCGCGCCAAAATCCTTGCTGATCGAGATCAGCTTCTCGAAGTTCTCAGAACCGATCTTGCCGGTGCGCAGGAACGCCGCTTCCATCGAGCGAGCCGACGAAACCGAAATACCGGCATTGGAAGCACCGGCCTGGGCCGAGGCTTCCATGCTGGCTTGCGTGCCGGTCACTGCTCGGCCGAGGCCGGAAGCAGCGGTCTCGACTTCCTTGGTCGATGCCAGATAATCGCCCCACGCCTTGCCGCCGAGGGCGAGCGCCGCAGCGAGTGCACCGACGCCGACGGTAACAGGCGTAATGAACTTCGCCGCTCCGGACGCAAGCGTGCTGAAATCCTTCAGCGCGGCATTGACGCCACCCTGGCCAGCATAGAGCTGCAGGATCTGCGGACCCTGTTGAATGGCGACCATGCCGAGCGGCATGCCTCCGCCGATCCCCTGACCAACGTCGAACAGCTGATAGGTCAGGTTCTGACGACGAAACTGAGAGTTCCGGTCGCTGCCACCGTTGCTGCCATTGCCCTTGATCGCATCGATCGAACCCAACGCGGCCCGGCGCTGGCGGGTGAGCGCAGCCGTCATTTCGTCGGCCGAGATCGCGCCGACCTTGTGTGCCTCGCGGATATCGGCGACGGCGGATTTGTAGTTGGTAACGACAGCAAAGAGCGGATTGTATTTCGCGCGCAGCTGGTCGAGCTGCTGACCATAGGCGGTGATATCGGCTCCGCGATCGGGCGTGATCGTCACCCGATCGACAGCCGCCTGGGCAAAGGCCTTGTTGGCGGCAGCGGCGCTGGCGATCGACGAGGCAAGCGCATTGTAGGCGTTCGTCTCGCGGATCCTGAGATCGATCGCCTGCGACGCGGAGATAGCACCGACGCTCTGCGCCTGGTTGATCTGCTGAAGGGACGTCTGCAGTCTCTGTTGCGCGGCAATGAGCGGATCGAATTTCGCGGCGAGACGATCCAGTTCCTGACCGTAGGCGGCGATATCGGCGGCGCGGGAGTTCGTGTTCGCGGCCGGCTGCGCGATCCGCAGCTGGGCGTCGACCAGCTTCTGGATCTGGACGGCGGTGGTCTCAGCCGCCGTGCCAATACTGGAAAACGCCTGCTTGGTTGTCTGAACGCCAGCGCCGACCTGGCTGGTATCGAGCGTGACGACGGCGGCAAGTCTAAGAGGCGAAGCCATCAATCATCTCCACTATTGAGGACTGGCAGCGCCGCTTCCTCCATAACCCGTACGTCATCCCAAAGGTCGTCGGCGAAACGGCTCCTGCGGAAGACGATGTCACATGCCGTATAATCGAGACCAATCCAGACCAGACCCGCCATCCCGATGCCACTGACGCGCCATTGGGTATCGCAGGCAAGGAAGGCCATGAGGCTATCCCAATTGCAGTCCGCGACCGGATCGAAGTCTTCTTCCTCTGTGGTTCCCGGCGTGGGGATCTTCGCGCCCATCTGAGCAAACTCGCTGCGGAAGGTCGCGTTCATCGCGACAGGCCGGCTCCGGTCGATCCGGCCTGTTCTGTTCAATGCCCAGCTCTTGGCTAGGCTTTCGAGTTTCCCACGCGCGCCTTGTCGTTCGAGACGGCTTCCTCAAAGGCCTTGTTGAGGGCAGCGCGGATGCGATCATGATTGAGGGCCATATCGAGTGCAGCCGCCGTGAATGGGAGGGGATTCCCATGCTCGTCGAGGATACCGCGCCAGTTCTTGATGCTCAGATGATCCATCTTCCGATCATGAGCCTCGATCTTTGCGCCGATCTTTTCCCCTTTTGCTGTAGCGGCCGCATGGTCGCTCAGAAAATCATCGCCACTTGGCAGCTGTTTGACCAGGGCTTTGCGCTCGTCCTGGTTGACCTTCAGTTCATTGCGGCCACGAATGACGAACTCGACCTCGAAGGTCTCTTCCTTCAATGTCCCGGGATTGTCATTGTCCGGTTCAAGGACGGTTACCGGCCACCATGCGGTCAGGTTCGAAACGATTTTGAACATGTTTAAAAGCCCTTTGAAACTTACTTGATGGTGACGAAAAATTCGTCGTTGCCCACAGTCGGCAACGCCATCAGTGGAAGCTGGTTGTTGATGATCTTCTGGTTTTCCGTGTAGGTCGCGCGGCCGAGTTGGAAATTCGCGCCGTCGAAGCCGACGATATTGCCGGCCACGGTGCCGTGCTGCGCAGCCATCACACCAGTCTCATGCGCGCTGGCCATACCGAACCAGTCTATCGTTGCAAGCGAGGCCGCCGCCATGGTCGTCTGACCGGTCATCTGTCGATCAACCGACTCGATGCTTTCGGCGTTGATGAGCAGACGCGGCTGGATGTCCGCGCCAAGATCGAAGGAGAAAGCCTCGCACGCGCCGGCATAGCCGAAGAGCGAGAACGTGGTATTCGCCTTCGAAACCGGAACCGGCTTGATGAACTTCGTAAGATCCATGCCGACCGGCATCGTTGGCGAATCCGAGATGACGCCAAGCAGACCGGTGATAGTGAATGACCAGCGCGCAATCTGCGATGGCTGAAAGTCCAGCTTCCAGGTGCCACGGCAACCAAGCATGATGTGCTTGATGGCACCGTTGACAAAATAGATCGTGGCCGACTCGAAGTTGCTGGAGATCGGATTGTACTTGACGTCCGTATCGACGGTGATGACTTCGGCCATCTGGGAGGCGCGAAGCAAAGGTCCATAGGCGGGCGGCGTGCCCGGATCTCCTGAACCAGCCACTTCGACGTCGAAGGCGATCCGGGCATAGTTACCGGTCAGGATCACACCCTGGTGGCCCATATACGGCAGGATCAGATCACGGCTGACGTCCTGACCAACAGACGGCTCGAAGTTGAAGTTGGATGCCTGGATAGCGTTCAAGGCACCGGTTGGTGTCGGATCGGTGCCGTAAGCGGTCTCGATCTTTACCAGCAGGGCTTTGTTTCTTGCGTATATCGTCATGGATCAGGCCTTTCCCTTTTTGCCGCCGGTCTCTTCTTCGGCTGGGGTTTCAACGACGGCCGGCTGTCCGGCTTGGAGTTCTGTCGCGGTCGATGCCTCGGCCGACGTTTCGGGTGTAACGTCGGCCGGCGCGGCGATCGGCGTCAGGCTTCCGT
This sequence comes from Rhizobium lusitanum, assembly GCF_014189535.1. Classification (NCBI taxonomy): domain Bacteria; kingdom Pseudomonadati; phylum Pseudomonadota; class Alphaproteobacteria; order Hyphomicrobiales; family Rhizobiaceae; genus Martinezella; species Martinezella lusitana. The sequence goes on from NZ_CP050307.1 coordinate 638,227, forward strand.
TCTTTTCGCGGCGATAGGAGCCGCCAGTTTGCGGGTGCGTCATGTGCTCTCCAAAGTTCGAGTGGTTTTCCAGGTCTGGACGAACACGGTTGCTCCTTTGCCGAGCGCCGAACTCGACTGGCTGGCAACCAGCTCGAACAGTTCCTCGCTTTCGTCCCATGCCCAGCCGGCCAGCGCGCCTTCGATCTCGTCACGGATCTGCTCGTATTCGGTGAGCCGATCGCTGCCCTTGGCGTCGTCGTAGCGTCGGATGAAGAAGGCGATGATGATCCAGACTTCGATCGACTGACGAAAACCGCCGGACGAGAACTGATTGGGCTCGGCGTTCTCCCGGAAAGGCAGAACGAAGACAGTGCGGGTCCTTGGCATGACGCCATTCGAAAGCGCTTCCAGATCCTCGGCCGCCAGGACATCGGCCAGCGTCGTTTCCGCCTTAAGGCGCGCTATGACGGCCGAGATCATAGGAAGCCCTCATAATTGCAGTTCGGCTTCACCAGGATGACGCGACCAGCGCCGTCACTCGGCTTCTGGCTGGCATCGTCAAACGGTAGATTGATCTTTCCGGTCGCCACGTCTTTCAGCGCATCCATGGCAGCTTTCCAGTCGCGGACCACATGGTCCGGAGCGCCGTTCAGATGCAGATGGTAGCGGGCAATCGACACCGCCCAGGTGCGAACCAGTTCGGGAATAGCCGGAAGCGGGAGGCCATAGCGAGTACCGATATAGCCGTCGATCTCGCTGCCTGCCGTGGCGATCGCCTTGTCGATGACATCCGCGTCCGCAACGCCGTCACGATCGCGGTCGGCGACCTGGAGGATTTCGTCCTCGCCAGCACGCTCAATGAGATCGGACAGCGTCGCATAAACGGCCATGACTACACCTGCTGTTCGGATTCGGCAGCTTCTTTGGCGCGCGGCTCGACGGCCTCGGCATCTTCAAGCTGCTCAAGCACCGTGGCGGAGACATCGACAATCTCATCCGGCATGCGCTTGACACCGTCGATACGTGCAGGTTTCAGCAGTACGACGCTGAACTTCTCCACCTGATCGGCGGCATCGCCTTTTTTCGCGGCCATGGTCTTTCCTTTTCAAAGGTTGTTGATGAACTGCCGCTGTTGGCTGGCGCATGACGCCAGCCGGGCTAAGGACATTGTCCTCGCGACGCTCCCGCTCGAAATCCACCCGAAGGCGTCAGAGGACGTCTTCCAAAAGATATCCAAGCTCCGGAGCCGCCACGACTTCCTTGACGCTTTCGCCGGAGCGGACACGGACGGACCCCTTGAGACCGATCTTCGGTTCGTCCATCGATCCGGAGACGCGTTCGCCATGCTGTGCAGTCCAGGCAAAGGTCGGCGTCGCATCTATCGAGCTGGCGAGAGGTGCCTTGAAGAACAGCAACGCATTGCCGCTCCAGGCGCGCTGCATGCTGACGGCCTGCCCCTTCTTCGAGCTGTTGATCCAGCCTTCGCCGATGATGATGTCATCCAGCTCCAACAGATCAGCCACGGCGCGCTTGTTCGCCATGCCCTTGTCGGATCCGGATACTGTAAGCGCCTGAAGCACAGTCGGGTTGGTGCGTAAGCCGGTCCATTCGACGCGGCCCAGCACCATGTTGTTCGGGCGCATGACCATGGTGTCGGCGGCTTCGCTGATCAGCCGGATCGGATTGCTGGCGGCATCCGACCACTTGTCCGTGCCGGTCAGTGTTTCCTTGTTGCTGGCAGGATAGAGACTTCCGTCGAACGCCTTGTTGGCGACGCGGACTTCGCGATCCAGAAGCACCAGATCGATGAGCTTCTGCGCGGAGAACGCGCGCGGATCGTAGCCGGCCGGCGCATTGTTGATGTCATCGAGCGGAATGACGTCGTCGAGACCGTAATCGTCGGTCTTGTCTTCGTGCTCGTCACCCTGAAACTCGACTTCATTGGGCGAGGACTTACGGCCGACTTTCGTGTCCTGGACGGTGATGAACTGACCGAACGCGAACGACCACCAGGTGAACTTCTTCTTCGGCAGGTTCGGCGTCAGGCGCGGCATCACCAGGTCGGCGATCAGCGTATTGTTCTTGTAGGCGTTGATGATACCGGTCAGCACCGGATCGACGGGGAACGGCGTGCCGCTCGTGCTCATGTTGACTCCTTAGAAAGTTGAGGGCGATCAGCCCTGGATCTGGCCGGGGGTTACGAGGACACGGGCGATGTCACCAGAGACAGCGCCGATGGTGAGGATGCCGCCTGTTCGCGCGTTGGCGGCGGCGGCGGGAGCTGCGGCGACGGCCTTGCCGCCAGCACCGGCCGTGAAGAACGAGCCGAAGGTGACAGTGCCGCCAACCTGGACTTCGGTTTCGCCAAACAGAACGACATCGATGCGCTCGCCGGCCGCAGCACCGCCCGGATAATCGGTGACACCGATGATCTTGTCGGCGGGCGCGGTCGCAAGATCGACCTGACCGTCAGATGCGCCAGCCTTGACCAGCACCTGGTGACCGATGGCCGCGACAGCGACGAAAGACTTGATAAGCTTGCTCATGCTGGACCCTTTCTGGCCTTAGCGTTTGGTGAGGCGCATGGCCGCTTCAGCCGGCGAGATTGTCTCGCCACGCCCGCGCGCCGCTTCGATTTCGGTATTGATCGCGTCCTTGACATGGGCCGGATCGGAGAAGTCGGGACCGTCGCCGGCAGCGACCTCGCCCGTTGCCACGGGAACTGGCAGCTTGCCGAGCAACTGGCGGAAGCCCTCGCGAGCGGACAGCGACTTGCTTTCGCCATCTTCCGAGAACGAAAGAACGCCATTGTCCAGGTCAGCGAAGATCGCCGTCACCAACGGCTTCAGCCCGACAGGGAGACGGCCGGCCGAAACAACTCCGTTGACGAACACTTCGTCTTCGGCAGTGCGGGCGGCGCGCGCAGTCTCTTCGTTCTTGCGGGCCTTTTCCGCAAAGCTCGTTTCACGCTCCGCGATCTCACGCTCACGGCGTTCCAGTTCGGCAATTTTGGCTGCGTCCATGACATCCTCTTTTTCGGTGTAGGTGGTGAACGGTGCTGCGGGCTCCGGATCGCGGATCAGCTGTGCAGCCTCGGTGATGGTGTCGATGCGCCAGGACGGAACGACCGCGTCGGCCGCTTCGATGCCCTTGTCGGCGATGATCGATTCCCGGAAAGTACGAAACAGGCCGGCGATCGTGTCGAAGACCCACGCCGTCCGAACGATGGCCGCATCATCGAACTGGACAACATCGGCGTCGTCGGCGAACTCGATCGACTTCAATCCCTTCACGGCGGGCGCTGCCGCGCCCAGGAAGCCGACGTGCTTCAGGTAATATTTCCCTGGCGTCGGGTTGTTCGGATGATTGGGCGGATAGAAGCTCGAAGAGACCTTGCTGAACCGACGATCCTTCACCAGCTCGGCAAACTGCGGCTCGACGTTTTGCGGCTCGGCAACAAGATGACCGTCCCTGAACGAAACGGACTTGATCCAGCCATAGGCCGGTGCATCCTGTTTCGGATGCCCGACGACGATCGGCGCTTCATGCAGCGCCGTATCGTATTGCGTGGCGATCGCCTGCAGGTCGTCATCCGTGAAGGAAAACGGCCGGCCTTGGCTATCGGTGTGGTTGCCAGTGCGGAAAATATCGATCGGTTTCATGCCGGGCAGATTGGCCCAGGGCATTTCGGCAAAACAGCCGCAAGGGTTTGTGGGAAACCGGCGATCGGAAGCGATTAGCCTGTCAGAGACATATCACACCCGCCCCCAGGGGCAAGGCTTCGCCGTTAAAGTGGTTTCTAAGGCCGTAGACGGCGATTGAGGCGTCGCCTGCGGCAATCTCCCGTCCGGAGCCCCTGAGCGCGTTTCTGGGGCCGCTATTTCGATCCGGCCGTATTCTCGATCGCATCCAGGAAGTGATCCTCAATGATCTCCTGAATACGGACCTGGTCCTCGCTGCTGAAGCCGAGAAATTGACGCCGGGGGATTGTGACCTTTTTCACCATGAAGGTCTGCCCGCCCATGGAGAACATCAGCGCGGCGGCGTTCTTCGGAACGATGGTTGCGCCCTCGTTGTGGGCACGGGCGTAGATCACATTGGAGCCGATCTCCACCCCGCTCGATGCGAGCTGCCAGATGATGCTGGACAGATCGCGCGTCGCGCCGACAAGGATCGAAGCGCCCTTCTTCGTGAGGGCATAGAGATCGTTGAGCTTCTGCCAGGCATTGCCGTCCGGATCCTGCTGGGTGCGAAACCGCTCCTTGGTCGCCTCGGCCTCATACTCGCCGATGTTCTTGTAAACGGGCGTCAGGGTGCCGGCCGCAGCCAGCAGGCGATCGAGGGCGTCAATGATTTCCTTGTCGTCGATCGTCAGTGTTGCTGCGCTCATTTTGGCCTCCATTGTTTTGCGCGGCCACGCGTAGTATATTTGAGGCATGGCAGATCGAGGCTTTCCGGAGCCCTCCGTAGATCTGTCTGCCCGAGGCGCGCACCGGAATGCGCGCCTTTATTTTTTGCGGTAGAGCAACGCACCTTTCCTGAACCCCTGAATGTAGCTATCGGTGGTGTCGAAACCGGTGATGGCGGTCCAGCCGGCCTTCGTCCATTCGAAGCGAAGGAAGAGGCTCTTTCCGTCCGGCAACAGGACGCGTTTCAAATAGGCCCTTCGCAGCACGATGCCTGACTTGACGCTGGCCCAGTCAACCCAGATCTCGTCGGGCTCCCTGATGGCATCCGCCAGGAGAGCAGCATATTGACCGCGTCCGCGCTTGCCGCTCTTGAGACCAACGACAGTGCCGTCAGGCATGCGTTGCTCGAAGAGTGCCTTGCTGATGGCAATGATGCCGCCCGATGGGTCCCGGTAATAGCCTTTCTCGTCGCCTTGCAAGCCGAACCGCGACAGAAAGGCCGACGCATATTCGTCAGGCCCCCGATCGGCGGGAAGAACTTCTGTCGGATCCGCCTTCGTCTCTGGCGGCAATGGAGGCAGTGATCGCTGCTGCGGCACGGCATCTGCAGGGGCGAGCGGCTGGCGCAGCTCCGTGGGCACGATGCCAGAAAGCCATTCCTCGCCGACATTGTAGTCCCAGCCGCGATCGATGCCGGGATAACGCAGCTCCGGATAGCCGGTGCGTGGATCCACGCTCTCATATGGCGTCAGGTCCGGAGCCTCATCGGGACCGGATTTTCCAAGCCGCTTCAAATCCCGTTCAGAGAGGGCTTTGACATCGCAACCACAGCCCCAGCCGTTTGGCGGAAACATGTATCTCCAGGCAGGGTCGATCGTAGCGAGAACAAGGCCATCCCAATGTAGATGCAGCAAACGGGGATGCAGTGCACGTGAATGGACATACTGGAGATAGGGCCGGTATTTCAGAACGTCCGGATCGGTCAGCTGCTTCCAGCGCCCAGCCATATAGGATGTGCGCATGTTCGTCCTGTAGATGATCCCGGCGCGCCATTCGTGGCGCTCCTCGTCAGTGCCGCCCTTGGCATTAAACTTCCAGCCGGTGCGATCGACGATCTCGTCAAAGGTCTTTCGAAACTCGTTAAAGCCCGTGCCGGCAGTGCGAGCCGTCAGCAGTGCCGCCATGAAATCCGAGAGCATATCGTCGCGGGCGATGCCGGCCACGGTGAAGCCGCGCACCTGGCCCTGCCGCATGACATCGTCCCAGCGCTTGGTCGGCAGGTTGACCTTGTTGCGCAGAAAGTCGATCGCTTCCTGGAAAGGGAGTTGATCAGCCATTGCCGGATGCTTGCCCTTCCAGGTCCGCCGCCACAGTCGCCTGCGCCATTAGCTGTGCGAGATCGTCGATCGACATGTCGCCGGACAATCGCGCCAGGCGCTCGGCCAGATCGTCATAGGATGTCGCCTCGCTAAAGGCTGCCTCGATATCGGCGATCATGGTGTCGATCGCCGGCCGGCCGAGGGTGGCCAGTTGGTCCGAAAGATCCGCGACGGTTTTCTCGGACTGCGTTTCCGGACGCTCCGGATCGGCGAAGGCAAGACCTGCGGCGGCACTCGGCTGCTGGTCGGCTGGGTTTGGTTCGGCAATCTTCTGCTGCTCTACCCACTCGCCGCCATAGGTATCGTTGATGTAGTCCACCGAGGCTGGCTTATAGCCCATGCCGTAAATGGTCTCGTCGCGCTTGACCTTTTCGTCCAGATCTTCGGCCTCGGAGAAGTCGCGCCATACGTCCGGAACCGCTTCGCCCGGATAGTTTAGATCCACGTACCACTGAACCGCTGTTTCCTTGATGGTCTGGCAAGTCAAATCCGCATCGGCCTTCGCGATCGCGATACGGACTTCGTTGTGGATTTCGCCCAGGGACCGAGCACCGCGTTCACCGGAATTGGTGCTCAAGGTCTCACCCAATACCGCTTCGCTCATTAGCTCGTCGAGATAGCGCGAAAGTGTCGCGAATTGATCGCCCTGGGTCTTGGCTTCGAGCAGCTCGACCTTCACGTTCTCGGGAAAGATGAGGCTGTCGGATCCCTGCATGGACGCAAACACACCCGCCAGCTGATCTTGTTTCAGCTGATCGAAGCCACCCTGATACTGTCCAAGCGTCGTCGGCGACGCATGCTTGCGGGTGGCCTGTAGCCAGTTTGCCAAAACCTGGCGCTTGAACCAGGCGGGCCAGAACAGCACCGAACCGAGGCCGACGCCGTAGGGGTCGTCATCGTCGTCATCGACGGAATGGCGATGGATAACAAACTTACGATCTGGCACCGCAATGCCGTCGACCGGTGAAGATCGGGTCAGGACGCGCAGGTTTCCATCCATATCGAACCGGAAGCGCCGCTGTTTCTTGACCTTGATCGAAGAGGGCTTCCAGACACCTTCGTCGTTGATCCACATGATCTCGCCGACAGCAAAGCCCTTCAGCACAGCACCCAGCAGCCCTTTGGTCAGGCGGTCAAAATTGACCGCCTTCAGCCATAGTTCAACCTCGGCCGCGATCCGCTTGTCGATCCGGCGATCGGAAGCCTCGAACACCTTCCATTCCCGGCTGACCACTTCGAGCTTGCGCTTCTGCAGGATGGCAAAGGCATGTGGATCGCGTCGGATCTCGTCATAGACCTTGTAGGCCGACGCGCCGCCACGCGACACTAGTACCTCGTCCGTCGGCTGCATAACCGTCTGGAAGAACGGCACAAACGGGTCCGACTGTATGGTTGCGATTTCCGTGGTGACCGGATTTGCCATGTTACATCCTCAAGAAGTTGGTCAGGGTTGCAACCAGCGTATTGCCGCTTACGGCCTGCAGGAATTCAGCCATCTGGCTGCTCGTTTCCTTGTTCTCGCCCACGGCTCCCCGCCGATCGGGCCGCTGTCCTGGTTGGACGCGAAATATGCGAGCGCTCCGGCAATAGCGCTGTCGCCGTGCCGCTTGTGTCCATCGGCACCGATGGTGTGAACATTCTCCGGGATCTTGGCCACGCCGCGCGTCATCTGCAGGAGGCGATAATCGCCCATGGTGTCATCGTCGCGCGGGAGATCGATATAGCCGTTCTCGAAGGCATCCTTCAGTTTCGGCATATTCAGCATGTACCAGTCCTGGCTGAACTTGATCTCCGAGACGAGCGAAGGTCCCAACTTCTGACGCGTGGCTTCGGCCAGATATGCGCCGTTGCCACCGGCATCGAGGGCGGCATGAAAGAACCGCGGCAAACGGTCGATGATGTAGAAAAGGATCTGCTCTTGCGTCGTGAAAGGAACGTCACGCAACTCCAGAATGAACGGAGTGCGGCGCATCAGGTTGCCCGTCACCAGCATGGGGTGAATGACCGACAAGTCCTGCGATCGCGCGAAGTCCTGGCCAAGGCACGAACGCCAGGAGCGCTCGATCTTGTCGAGCAAGGGTTTCAGCTTCTCCTCGCAAAATGCCTTGGCCTCGGCCTCGCGGACATGCTTTTGCCAGTCGACGAAGCCCTTCGGCGGCGTCCAGCGGATGACCGGGATTTCCGGGTCCATCCGAGCGTCGATCAACGCACGCGACAGATAGGCACCGCCCGATTGCGAGGGAATGCAGAACAGCTCTTCGTCAGCGCCGGCCGCATAGAACTTGATGATCTTCTCGCGCCATTCGGCTTCCGCCTCGGGAGACCACTCCTTGCGGGTGACAAAGCAGATGCGCTCGTAAAGACCATCCTGCAGGGCGCTGTCGAGGTCGATCTTCACATGGGCGTAAGGCAGCTTGCCCGCATGGACATCCTGAATCTGCTGGTTGAAGACGTTTTCGAAACCGTTGTGCGTGGAGCAGACGATAACCTTGCCGCCCCACATGAGGAACGCCAACGCCGCCTTTAGAAGCTCGGCCAGGTTATCGACGAACGCGGCCTCGTCGATCATCACGATGCCCTGCTTACCGCGCAGCGTGCGCGGCGCTGACGAAAGGGCGATGATCTCGAAGCCAGAGGCAAAGCGGATCCGGAACGCCTGGATCGACTTATCGCCATCGGGCGACTTGTCGTCGAACAGGAATTCCTCGGCTTCCATGGCCGCAAGCGAATAGGCGCGTGCCCACATAGCGCAGGCGTCGATGAATTCGCGGGTCATGTCCTGGGCATAGGAGATGTACATTACATCCATGCCGCCAGCGGCTTTCTCGCGTGCGGCCTTCAGCGCTGCATAAGCGGCGAAGCCCCAGGTGAGACCGATACGGCGGGACTTCTCGACAAACAGAACTTCGACGGCTGTCGATTCCATGAGCGAGATGACGCGGCCTTGATAGGCCAGCAGCGCCTTTGGGAGACCGACTTTATCGACGACGTCCTGCATGGCGTCAGTTGATAGACGCCTGATCCTTGCCCATTCCTCTTTCGAAAGCGGTCCGCTCATTGCTTCTCCACTCCGAGGATCTGCGACAGGATATCCTGCGCGGTTTCGGCGCTAAGGCCCCTGGACTTGGTGACACTGTTGACGGCCTTCGCGGCCTTGTCGGCGAAGTCTGCCTCAACCTTCTGACGGCGGGCTGTGGAAACCGTCTGCGCCTGGGCGGCAGCGCGCAGCGCATTGGCAAGCGACATGGCACCCTTCGGATCAATGCCGCTTTCGCCCTTGCTGGTCAGCAGCTCAAATATCAGCGTCTTGATCGCCTCGGCCGCGATCAGCGTCAGGTCATCGCTCGCCTGGGCATCGAACTTGCCAGCGATCGCCGTAGCTATCTCACGGGTTTCGTCGAGCCGGCGCGTCATGGTGGCGAGCTTGAGGGAATAGCGGTTGAAGGCGCTGAAGCTGGGGACCTTGATCTCCAGCTCGCCACGATATTCCTTGTCGAGTGCTTGCAGCTTGGCTGCAAACTCCTCGTAGATTTCGGTCTGGGTGCGGTCACGGTCCTGCAGCTGCTCGACCGCCCACGCGACAACCGGAGCGCAGGGCTCCGGCAGCAGCTCAATCTGATTTAGCCGGCCGCGCCCCATCTTAGTCACCCCTTCGGCTGGGGCGCTTCACGCCTTCGATGATCGTATCGCGATCGAGGTGACGACGGCCGAGATTGGTGAGCGTGCCGATTTTGACGGAGCCGGCATCATGCAGGGTGATAGCGCCCATATCCCGCAAGTAGACCATCTGCTGGTGGATCCACGGCCGTTCCTGACGGATGGCGAACTGCGGCAGGATCTCTTCGATCATGCTGGAGGAAAGCGTTTCGTTGTCCTGCGCGCCCAATGCCTTCAGGATCGTCAGCCGAGCCTCTTCGCGGAGAATGCGTTGCAGGTCAGTGGATAGATCACTCATTTTCTCGCCTGCTCCATCAAAAGGTCGTGGAGCCGCTCGCCTGTCGCGGCGATCGGCCTAAGTTTTTCTTCCAGCGTGGCAAAGCGACCATTCAGTGTTGCCAGCTGCAATTCCATCCGATGTTGGGATTCACGATCGGGCAGATACTTGATCTCGCTCTCGGCCGCCTGGATCCTTCGATCATGCTCAATGAGCTTCTTCTCGTTAGCTTCCATTTCCTTGTTCAGCGCCACGACAAACTCGGTCAGCTTGTCGGTGAGCGCCATGACGTCTTCCGCGAGCTTCTTTTCTCCCGAGGAAAAATAGCCCTTCGCGTGGCCCAGGAGAGCAAGCCCGGACAGCACCAGATTGAGGTAGAGCAAGATCTCTGGAAGCGTCATCGGCAGTATACTTCCCGTTCAAAATCGGTCTGGCATTCGGCGCAGCGCGTGGCGGCTGGATAGACCTGGCGGCGGGCGAGCGAGATGGTGCAGCCGCAGTCGACGCATTCGAGCGTGCCGGCGCGGGTGAGTTTCGCGCGCACTTCACCGACTCGAGCATCGCGCTCCTGCTCGACGCGGGCTTCGCCGACTTCGCGATCGAAATCACTGTACATTCGTGCCTCCCGCGCCGGCAGCACGCCGGGTTTCGCAGGTGCGCAAGCTCGTGCGGTCGATACCCCAATAGGAGCCGGTCTCCTCATCGCTAAGCTTCCGATCCGGCAAAGGGACAGGCGGCGCGCACGGGATCTTCGCGGCGGGCGGAACTTCCCGTTCGACATAGACCGTCTTCACGACAGGCAGCGACTTATCGCTTGTTGAGCAGGCGGACGCGCTCGCGGCTAAGACCGCCAGTGCCATCATCTGGAAGCGCTGCATTTTCCTTCTCCAAGTTTGCGGCTCGTTGTTCGGCGGTTGCGATCTGATCGCGGGCCGCGTCCTGCACTGCCATGGTTTCCTTGAGCGCCTGGGCAATCTTGGCGTTTGCCTCGGCATTGGATTTCTCGATCTGGCCGGTCCAGTAGGCATCGCGCTCCTGACGGACAGAGGCCGTAGCCTTGTCGATCATGTCGTCGATCCTGGTGATGGTGAGAAGGCAGAGGCCGGCGATGATGGCGATCGCCGCAAGGCCGGCCAGGGCAATGATTAAATAGCGATTCATGGTCTCTCCTCGGGCGGATCTCGGTGCGATCCGCGCATTGCCAGGCGCATGTCGTAGGATCCGAAGCCGCGATGGACGCCGAGCAGTCCGACGATGATCATCACCATGGACGGCACGGCGATCGAGCCGAAGGCGACGGCCTGTTCCGAGCCGAGGCATGCGCCTACGGTCAGCGACAGGATCACGAGCCATGCCAGGGCCGAAGACAGCCAGAGCGCCTTCTTCGATGTTCGATAGGCGGGTTTCGCTACCATTCGAATACGATCCCTGCGATCAGCGAGGCGAGCGCCGCGACAACAACCATGGCAACCGCAATCACAAGGTCACGGTCGCCGAACAGGTGCGCCAGGAAGCAGAACAACAGGCCCACGGCGATCAGGATGGCGATGACGCTCCACTTCCCCAGCCACATGTCAGACGATCGCCGCCTGGAAGTGCATTCCATCCCGGCGCTGGACACTCCATCGACCGCCCCAGATCCAGCCCTCGGCTTCAAAGGCAGCAATGACGCGCGGATCCATGGCAGGCGTCGGATCGCCCAGGCCATTGTGATCCGGATCAAAATCGACGGCACAGCCCAGCGCGTGCATCGACAGGCGGGAGATGCCGCGCATCTGACGCCAGTTGTAGCCGCCGCCGATCAGGTAGAGGTTCGCGGCTTCGATGGCCTTCTGGCTGCAGCCGAAGTCCTGCCAGATCTTGTTGAGGATGCGGCCGAGGCTTTCAGCAACCTTGCGATGGACGCGGAAGGACTTGATGGTGAGTGACTTGTCCCAGGAGGCAACGGCCTTCCACGGGATCGGGACCAAGACAAGGTTCGCCTTTTCCCATGCTGGATCAGCGCCGGCGACACCCTTAACGATCTTGATGTTGTTGCCGTAAAAGGACGCGGCGGCGGATTGAGCAGGCCAATTGTTCACGGGAACCCCCAGCAGTTAAAGAAAAAGCCGGGCAAAAGCCGGCTTTGCTGAGGGGGAATTTGCTCGTTACGGCCGCACCAAAACAGCCGCAAGGGTTTGCGGGTTATGTGCCAAACAGGTCGAGCTGGGTGCTTTCGCCGGATTTCAGCCAGCTGCGGACGGTGACGTCCGTGGTGTGGAGCTGGCGAGCGATGGCGTTCGTCGTGAGGCCCTTATTATACTTTAAATGGGCGGCGATAAAGGGCTTTCCTGTCGGGCAGCGAAAGCCGCCGGCGCCGACCTGTTTTGCTAGCGCAATCGTTGCCTCGCGCCCCAGCGCCTCGGCCACGGGCGAACGGGCCTGCGGATTTTCCGACAGGTAGACATAAGACCCGCCGAAGGCCAGCAGGAAGGTAACGGCCTTTTCGATGCCGACCGCCGTCACATACGGCTGAAGGTGGGCGGGAACGCGGATATCAGCCACGGCGCACCTCCAGCTGTTTTTCGACGATCAGGATCTGATTGGTCACGGCTTTCAACTCTCCAAGCTTTTCGAACCGGCCGCGCTCATGCGGCCGCATGGTTTCCAGGCGCTTCATCAGCGCGTTGCGGCGATCTCGAAGCCCCTTCAAGTCATCGTTGAGAAAGAGAGGAAGAACCGCCGCCATGATCAGATCTCCGGGTTCCAGCGAATGATCACACCTTCGAACCGGCTCCCCTGGTGGCTTTCCCGCCAGAACCGGCCCATGGTTTCCCGCGCCGTCGAACCGATCAGCCTAGATGGCGCAAGGCCGGCGAGCCGGCCGGGATCGAAGCCATCCGAAATGGCGAAGGGCTCGATCTCGTCACGGTGCAGTGGCCGACCGTCGATCTCGATGTATGCGATGCCGGCGTCGATCAGGTCGCTGGACATGATGACGATCGGCAACACAGCGACGCAGGCAGGATCGGCGATGATCCTGCGGCAGTTCCGCGTCCGCAGACCGACGAAGAGCTGCAGCTGCTCGCCGACATGGGCGTGACGGCGGCGGTGCCCACGGATGGTGTGGGTTTTCGAGCAGTCCTCGATCTGCGGAGCGAAGTAGGATTTGAAGCCGTAGGCGACCATCACGCACCTGCCTTTCCTGCGCGGACGCGTTCGCCAAGGGCGTTCATGACCGCTTGCCAATGCGATTGTTTCAAGTCTGCCAGCCATACGATGCTGATCCCTGCCAGCCGCGCCGCCTCCTCGTCGAAGCCCTTGCGAACTAGGAGGTTCGCGTCGGGGTGCAGCATCTTCCACTGCGCCCAGGCGATCTTCGCGGCGTCGGTGGCGAGCCATTCATAACCATTGGTGTTTCCGAAGCCGACGCCCGCCTCCCGGGCGAGCCAGCCCTTGAGACCTTCGATAGCCTTGGCGGCATCGTCCTGATGGATTAGGAAGCGCGTGTGGTCGATTCCGGTCTGGCGCTTCACGAAGGCCAGCATGGCCTTGTCGTCGCGATCTCGGGCGATACCGAGGTTCCAGGCGGCGATCCACAGCGCCTGGAGCTTCTTCGCATACTTGCCCGTAAGCTTCTGCCGACCGTCCGGCCGGCGTGCCGGCGCTGGGCGGAAACCCTCATTTCGGAAAACAGTCAGCACCGACAGGCGCTCGGCCTCGGTCATGTCCTTGAGCGAAGCTTTGCCGGTGATACGGGAGAGCTTGGCTCGATAAGCATCGTCGTCTAGGCCGAGCTGTTTCTTGGCGACGTGAATGGCGGCAACGGACGATCCCATTACGCAACCTCGCGTATTGCTAATTCAACTGAGGCGTGATTGTCTTTGGGTCTCGCGACGGTAGGGGGCACCGGAAAATGCGGAATTGGGCGATTGGTTTGGTAAGTGCGTTTGCAGTGGTTGCGGCTGGCACCGTTTGGGCAACCGACTTCGGCAACGAGCCTTACCCTGCGACGCACGCCGTCGTGGAGAGTTGGGTCGAAACCGCCCTCTACAATTATCAAACGCTTATTACCGGCATTCTGGCTCTCGTCGCCGCCGGCCTCACAATCATGCAGATGCGGAAGAGCGACAAGGAAGCTAATGGTCGTCACGAGCGGGCTCGCGACGATGCCCTCGACAATGAAAAAGCTGCTCAGCGTCGGCACGTACAGCTTTTCGATCTTTCGTTGCGCCGTGACGCGCGCCTTGTCGATCGCGCTGTAAATCCTCAACTTGAAGATCTCAGAAAAGTTGCTCAGGAGGTCGGAACGATCTTCGCGGCGGTCACCAGTCTTTTTGATCAAGGGGGCTATTTCGCTGGGCACAAAGCGGAAATGGACAAGACGGTGGGGCTGGTGGTGGAGATTATCGAGAGGCCACAGGTGAAAGAGGCTGAGGCCCTTTTTGATGGCAAAATGATATTTGCGCGCGACCAGATTTTGGCTGCCAAAGCACGATATGACCGTAGCTCGGTCCCGCCCGATAATATGCCGATGACTGCTGATTGGGGGGTGTGCGTGATGCGATATCCGACCTCAACAAGTACCTTGGAAGTTTCTATTCCGGTTTGGATCGCTTGCAGCAGCTCTATAATCCCCAGCCGCTGGATAGTGGCTCGGCGGAGAGGTGATCTTGTTAAGAGTGTGGAGGACACCAGGTCATGCAGGAACATCACAAGCGTAGGTTTGGATGGCTGGTGAGCATCGTGGTTGTCGTAGCTTTGGTGATGCCGATTGTTTTTGGCGCTCCCCGCAAGCCAGACGGCACCGGTGGCGACCCTTGGCGCAACGAGATATTTGATTTTCAAACGCTCATAACCGGCATCCTGGCGATTTGTGCAGCTTGGCTCACAATCCGGCAGATGCGCAACGATGACGCGGCTGCACAACGGAGACATGAGGAGCTGACCGCACTTAGTCTTCGGCCCGATGCGCTGTGTGTAAGCAGAGCGTTTGAGCCTCAGCACCAAGAGCTGACTGTGATGCATGACATCTTCCGGAAGAACCTTTGGAAAATAGGCTTTCCGCACGAGGGGTTTTCTATGAACCGAGAGTACCTCGATGCCGCTCGTCCCGTTCTTGTCAAAGAATTCGACGGCATACACTTCGCTGTACACTGCTGCCTCGAAGCAATGGAACGACCCCAGTTCATTGAGGCTGCTCGGCTTTTCACCGGCCGGATGAGCAGGGATATTGACGTTACGAAGAAGCACATCGAGAGACAGGTCGAACGCTATGTATCGCTCAACGAGCCATTGGCAGAGGCTGCCGCGCGCAAGAGTGAAGATGACCGTCTTTTTCTCATTGAGCATTGGTTGGACAGAAACGAACAAGACCTGATGTTCTTCATGCTGGCCATGCTTGTGCAACTGCCCAAGATACTCAAAGGGCTCCATTTGCTCGAAGAGAGATACAAGCCCTATCTTCGCGGCTAGCCGAGGATACGTCTTTGTCATGGCGCGCCCCTATGCCTTCGCCAGATCAATGGTAACAGCTTGCCAGCCATCGCTGACCGAAGCGCGCTTGTAGAAGCGCACATATTCCTTGCTGCCGGTGACGCGCATGGCGTCGCGGATTGCACGCATGGCCTCCTGCCAACGCGGATCTTCGATATCGAGCCGCAGCAGCATGAAGATCTCGGAGCGGTTCACCTGACCTTCCTTGTCGGTGTTGAAGGCCTTGGTGATGACGGCGCGGATCTCCGGCCGGCTATCCGCCGCCCATTCGATCAGGCACTCGTCGAGCAGCTTCTTGGCGATCTGCAGCTCGGAGCTGAAGTCGACGAAATCGGCAATCTGCACCTGGACTTTCATGAGGCCGTCGAAGGTCTGATAGGTGCGGTTGCCCTTGGCGCCGCCGATCTTGGCGTTGTACTCCTGGGCGAGCAGTGCGTCGAATACGCCAAGGTCCGTCATCGTGTGACCACGGAAGCGAGCGATCTGCGCGGAGAGATCCTCGGCAAAGGCGATGATCTTCCGGACGGTCTCGTCCTCCAGCTTATGGGCCGGCTTGATTGTCTCGACGGGCACCAGGTTGCCCTTGGCGTCGGGCATGTAGTCCTTGCCGTTAAAGGTGACGACGCCGGTTTCCGGCTTCTCTTGGAGAATGATGGCATCCATGTTCAGATCCTTTCAAAGGTGGTTTGAAGAGTTTTCAGGGAGGCTTCGAGCGCCTTGCGGGCCGGACGCTCGTTGATGGTGGTTTCGGCGGCCAGCAGGGTCTTGAACCTCGCAACGACCGTGGAGGCGCCCCTCAACACGCTGTCAGCATTCGCCTTTTCAACGGCGAGTTCCCACACGCGCCCTTCGAGACCCGATCGTTCCCCCTGCCAGGCGGCGGCTTCGGCAGCCGAGGCCGATCGGGCTTGCTCCAGCTCTGTCTCGGCTTGTGCAAGCATCGCGTTGGCGTGATCCAGTTCGGTCACGTAATGCAGGACGCCCATGCACAATGCCCGGATGGCTTCCAGCGATGGAATGAAGTCCCGGAACTTCGCTTCCAGGAAGGCTTCGGCAGTTTCGAGCGGATCGATGTCGTGGAAGCGAACGGCGATACGGTCGGACTTATCCGATGCCTCGCCCAGAACTGTGACGACGTCGACGAGCTGCGCGTAGTTCGCAGCTATCTGCGGGTCGGTACTGATGGCTTTCTCGATCCGGCGCACACCATGAATGATCGAGGTGTGATCGCGGCCGCCCATGAAGCGACCGATCTCCGGATACGAACGCTCGGTGAGCCTCCTCGCCAGCGTCCAGGACATGTGGCGCGGCAAAATGATGCCGTCACCCTTGCGACGGGAATTCAGATCGCGCACCGTGACGCCATACGACTTCGCCACGGTCTCGCTGATGAGCCTGCAGGTGATCGTCATGCCGCGTTCCCCCCTGTCGGATCATGATCCGGGGAGCGGCCTGGAAAGGCGACGACGTTGCCGCCGATCGCAACGCCGCCGTCCTTGGAGATGTGACGATCGCGAGCGGCACGGTCATTCCACTCACGGCAGCTCACCTCGCTTTCGAGATTGCGGGCCATCTCGGTGAATTCGTCGAAGCGCTTGATGAAGCCCTCCAGCTCTTCGTCGTTGAGATAGACCCCGCCGTGGCGGTGATCCGCCAGACGGTTGCGGGTCTCGATCAGGTGGTCAGACAGGTAATCAAGTTTACGATTGGACATGGCTCTTCGCCTCCAGATAGGTTTTCAGGGAGATGACCTTGCCGTCTGCCAGCAGCTCCGGCGACACCGGGTCGACGGTAAGCTGACCCTCCATTTCGCGAGCGAAGCCGGCGCACAGATCCACAAGGTGGGACGCACGCTGGAACTGCTCGATGCCGAATGGAACGCCCTCGGCTCCGAGGTCGAGAATCTGTCGGATGGAATCGAGCACAATGGAAATTCTAGGCGTCATGGCGCACCTCGCTTCCGGGGCCTGAGATCAAGTTCCCGTCGAGCGCGACATGCGGCCGTCCCGTCAGCAATTCGATCCGCTCTTCCATGTTTCGCGCCTCCATCTCGAAGGCGCGGAACGTCAGCAGCAGGCCGGTCACACTGTCCGGTACGGCTCCAATCTTCACGCGTTCACGCAATTCACGAAGAGCATCAGAGAGCATCGTCATCCTCGTTTCGGCTGGTGGAAATTCGGCTATGCGGGCAGCCTGACCGGCACGCCCGATACATCTGGACGCGATGGGATGACGTGGCCGCGTAGGGCTTGGCCTGCCATGAAAGGCAGGTATTGCGGGCGAGGTCGCCAAGCGCTGGGCAAGCAATGGTCTCGGCCATCAGCGCGCCGCGCACCATCTGCTCGACGCGGGAGACATCGCCTCGATAGCTGTTCGACAGGATCTGGCTGATCGTGGCGGGGCTATAGTCGAGCCGCTTGGCGACGGCCGACTGGCTGCCTTTGTTGCACTCTTCGGCAAGCACCACGACCCAATCGGGAGGGCTGCCATGCCAGGCGAGCGTTGTCCTTGTGAGATGATCCACGGCGGCGCGGCCGGCGACGGGTCCACGGTTCACGAGAGCACCTCCTCGGCGACGACATCGCCGATGATCTGCTCGCGATTGGGATCGTAGATCACGGTCGCGGCCATTCGCCTTGGAGCCTTGGGGCCGGTATTGGCGCTTCCTTTCAGCACGTAATAGTTCTGGCCATCCTCATCCTTACGTAGCGCCAGGACGCCGCAGCGATGCAGAACCCTGCAATAGAGACCCGCCGTGTGGCGGTTCACGCCGATATCGTCAGTGCTCGCTGCGATCGCCAGATCCGCGACCGTGAAGCCTCCGCGCTCGCGGCGCATTACATTCCACATCTGCTGTTGGCACTTACCGTGCGAACTTTCCTTGCCGTCCCTGGTGAGCGAAGGGCAATCGCTTTGCCGGCGCAGGAGCCGAAAGTACCGATCCTTCTCGGATGGCACTTCCTCGGCGTATCCGGCCTTGGCCAACAACTGCAGGAAAACTATCAGCGTCTTGCGCTGATCCCGGTCGCACTTGTCCAGGATATCGCGGACGGCAAAGCGATCGTTGCCGTCCGCCGTTGCTTCCAGGATCACCTTCCAGAAGTATCGATTGCCGCGACGCTGAGGCTTCACGTTGACGACGGTGAGATCGAGAAACATCTGCATGGTCAACGCCCCCGACGCGGCGCTTGGCCGGTGAAGACTTCGCCATCGTAGTCGGCAAGGGCGATGGCATCCAACTGGCGAGCACGGGCGAAATCCGCCACCCGCGAGAGCGAGGCCACAATGCGCGAGGCGACACCATTCGTCTTTGTGACGATATGATCGAGAAGATCGTCCTGCACGCTCAGCTTCGGATGGTAGACGCGGGCGAGCGAGCGCGCATCTTCCACGTCGCTGGGGTTTGCCATGCCGAAAGCCGAAACCCGGTTTTCGCATCGCTCATAACGGGCGAGCTTCTCGGGCAGCAGCTCTTCGCCGACCAGGAGAACCGGGATGCGCGCTCCCTTGTAGAGGTCGCGGACCAGCTCGATCATGTGCTTGTCGATCAGCTTGTCGGCTTCGTCGATGATCAGCAGCCGGTTTGGATCGTCCTGCAGGCGGCGCAGCGCCTGCAGCATCATGTCTGAAATAGTGCCCTTCGGCTTGTCGACGTTCAGCTCAGCCAGCAGCGCTTCAACGAACGTCTTCCGGGTCCAAAAGTCGAACACTTCAAGATAGATTGCTCCGGTTTTGTTCTGGAGATACTGGCTGGCCTTGGATTTGCCGTAGCCGGAGC
This sequence comes from Rhizobium lusitanum, assembly GCF_014189535.1. Lineage (NCBI taxonomy): Bacteria > Pseudomonadati > Pseudomonadota > Alphaproteobacteria > Hyphomicrobiales > Rhizobiaceae > Martinezella > Martinezella lusitana. The sequence continues at coordinate 657,184 of NZ_CP050307.1, forward strand.
GGCCGTAGAACAGGCCGAGGCCATCGACGCCGGGAGGCCGGTTGATGATCTGCTGTGCAACCGAATAAGCCTCGGCTACGTTCCTGAGCGGGGCCACGGTCCCGAAGCCTGGATTGACATTGTGCATTCTGACGTTCATCCTTCAGTCCTTCTCTAAGTTTTCTCCGCCCGCTGGCTGCAACCGGCGGGCATTCCATTTCAGGTACGCAGTCCCGGTGCCTGATCACCGAAATCGTCAAACATCGCTTTTTGGGTCTTGAACTCGCTGCTGGTCTGGTAGCTACCGGCCCAATGTGCCTCTGCGGCTTCTACCGGCTGGCCGGCGCGCATCCGCGTTTCGATATCGAGCCAGCGACGGAACCGCTGAGCCGGCGTCGGCGAGGTGCGGATCGGCTGGACGTTGGCGCTCGCTGCCTGCGGTTTCAGGTCCGCCAGCACTTCCGCATGAAGATCGGCGACGCGGGCTGCCATCTTGGCTGGCTCCGACCGGGAAACGGCATCGAGTGCGGCTTCGAGCTGCGACGAGGTGTGAAGCTCCTCGCGCTTCGGCAGGGCGATGATGTTGGCACTTGCTTCGGCGCGCTCGGCGCTCTTGCGCTTTGCAAGCTCGATCGTACGGTCGATGCCGGATGGTCCCTTGAGCAGTTTGCGGACATCCTTGCGGATCTCGCGCTCGCGCTCGGAAACCATCTGGTTGAACTGCTGCTTCGTCGCTTTGACGAACGCAGCCGGATTGACATCCGAGAGCTTCGGGCAGATGGCCGTGTCGAGAAAGCTGCCGTCCTTGGCCGAGAAGGCGTAGACCTTGCCCATGTCGAGCGGATCGAGCCGAACAAAGACATCGGTGCCCGGCAGGATCGAACCGGTGAGATAGTAATTGTCTTGGATTTTGATGCCCTGCGGCGTCATGCGGCGCATGCCGTCTTTGCCGGCAACCGGCATCAGCAGAACGTCAAGGGCACGTTCGTTGACTCGGGCGATCGGCGCCATAGAGGAAGCAAGCACATCGGCGGGGCTGCGATCACAAAGGCCGGCATGCTCATGCTGGTGGTAGTAATACTCCAGCCAGTCATCGAGCTTCTCCTGCAGCTGCGCGGCGGTCAGCGAAACCGAGAACGTCTCGAGATCGCCTTCTCCGAGCCGTTGCGCGAAACTCTTCCGATCTTCGATCGCCTTGCGCTCAGCGACATTGTGGCCAATGTAGCCCGGAAGCTGGCTAAAGAAATTGTGCTGGACCGTCTTGATGGCGCGTTCGACGAAGGCCTTTTCCTCGGGCGTATATTTCTGTGACCGGACGGTTTCGATCTCAAGCGAGCGCAGCAGGCGCTGTGCCTCTTCAGCCACAAAATCGGAACCATTGTCGGTCTTAACCGCCTTGCAAACGCCGCATCTGAGCACGGCTTTGCGCATCATCATGTTGACGGCCGATGCGCGCGGCGTCTTGGAGACCGTCATCGTCAGCCAACGCGTTGCGACGTCGATGCACACATAGATCGAATGACGCCCATCCAGCAGGAGTGCGTCGCCTGGGGAGGCGTCGATCATCCAGAGCTGGTTCGGTTCGTTGACCCACGAATAGCTGCCGGTGCCGCGTAGCTTCAGGGTCGAACGGTACTTGTCCGGGTTGGTGATCTTGGTCAAAACGACCTTTTCAGCGGCCTTTAAAGCCTTAATGAAATGCTGGAACGTGCGAACGGGCGGCAGGGCCTTCATCTCGCCGTCGCGGTTCACCAGCTGCGCGCCAAACTCCAGCTCGACATATCCGCGGATTATCTCTGCAGAGAGAGCCGGATTGGCCGCGATCCATGCCAGGACGAATGCCTTCACGGCACCGTCGCTTGCGGTGTCAAGCAACCCCGATCCGGCGCGTGCTTTGCTGCGATCAAACGCGAGCGCATTGATATTGCCGACACGCTTCTCTGCCATCCAACGCAGCAACGTGCGCCGGCCAATCGTCGGGACCTTGGCCTTCACCCAGCCGTCGACAAGGATCGAGCCCATTTCATAGCGATCGCAGAAGATCTGAACGCAGGCCTGCTGATTGAGGCGCAGCCCGCGCGAGAACAGCGCGTATGCTGTCAAGATGGCGAGGCGGGCATCGCGTTCTGTCTCCGCGTTCCTCGTCAGCGGTTCATGCGGATTGGCCACCGTGGCAACTTCGACCGGCTCCGCGCCGATCGTCATGTGGCGCTGGACGTAGGCGACCTGGGCGAGCGTCGGCAGCAAACGGTAATGATATTCCATGCCGCCGCCGCGACCACGGCGCTTGCGAGCATAGGTGACATGGGTGTCCCAGATCTCGCGTTCGGCATAGCGGATCACGGCGCTTTCTGTCGTCGGCATATCAGGCAGGGTTTCCGCCGCGATCTCGCGGGCAGTGAGCCACTCCTTCATAGTTCGACTTTCATGGATCATCGGTTTGCCTTCCACTGAGCATCGGCGGCTTGCTCCTCGCGCTCCAGCTGCTGGCGCAACTCGCGGGCGCGTTCACGCTTGAGCAGCGCCTCGTATTTTTGGGGAACGACGATCAGCCCAGCCTCTTGAAGAAGGGCGTTGAGAGGGCGGGCATCGCCGGTAATGGCCACGAGCGCGGCAAGCCGCACGGCCGAAATCTGGTTCTGCTCCTTGGCCTGGCTGGAATAGGCATCCAGCAGGGTCCGGGAGACGTTCGACTTGGTGATTTCCGACATCTGTGCTGCGATGTCCTCGCGCGACATACCGGAATCCTGAATGCAGATCGCGATCGCCTTCGCCAGCCGACCACCGAGAGACCATGCCTTCACCTGTTCGCCGTCGAAGCGATCGACGACGGATGTCGGCTGGTAATCCCGGAAAAGGTCGATGGTGAAGGCGTCGCGCTTGCGCATCAGCGGCCTCGCTTCGCCTGCCACCGGGAGATGGCGGCTTCCTGCAGGTCGAAGAAGTGGTCCTGCTCGGGCTGCTTGAGACGGCCGAACGTATCCGAGATCCGCTCCCACCGAGCCTTGACGGTCTGCGGCACGTTATCGAGGATCGAAATTGCCTCTTCGACCGATCTGGCCTTTTCCGACAGAATCATGCTGATGACGGCGACCTGCCGCTCCGGGGCCCTGATCGCGCCCAAGAGATAAAGCTGACCCTCCAAATCGGCGATGCCATGAAGGGCGATCCGGTCTCTCTGCAGGGACGGGATCGATGCGATACGGATGGCGCGAAAGACGGCCGCGCGGGAGATCTTGAGAAACACCTGGGCCGCTTCGGAGAAGCTTGCGGAAAACTCCTCGCTGGCGACTATCAGATCAAAGTCGCTCGAATTCAGTCTAAAGTTTAGACTCAATTCTGGCTTGGCAGCATCGGCCGGCTTGCGGCCGGGTTTCATCGGCGGCTGCGCTGCCCGATAGATCGAACACCAGTCGGCGATCGCAACGCTGCGATCTAGCGCCGAAAGCGGGTTGCGCAGCATGTTTTCGGAGATCGAGACGAGGCGCATGGTCGCCTCGGATGTGAAGGCTCCCGGCTCCTTGACGATCGCATCGATCGTCGTACGGCCGAGCTGCTGCTGCGCCTGCAGGCGCAGCGCGCCGAAGATCAGGCGGAAGCCGCTGTCCTCGCGAACGATCTCGATCGGTTGGCGCTGGCCGTGGATTTCGATGTTCTCGGCAAAGGCCGCGATCGCATTAGGATGATGCTTGCGATGATCGGCCGGGACGCGGATTGCGGCAACGGGCACTTGCTCGACGAACGCGACCGGCGCGGCATTGTCCGTGGAAACGAGTTTCACTGACATCGCCGTCATGCCGCACCCCGAACTCTGTCAGCTGCAGCGTCGCGTTTTTGACTCGACCGCTGTTTGTTATTGCTGCTAGTTTCACCATCGTCATGACGGCCAAGCGTGTAGCTGTCGGGGAACATTTCGCGGAAAGGTACGCCCAGGGCTTTGGCAATCGCCTCTGCGCCGGGGCGGCTGGCACCGATCATGCCCGCCCGGCAAGCGCTGTCGTAAAGGCCAGCATCGCGGGCAATCCCGGTCAGAGTCTTATTCTGCCGTAAAAGCTCCTCTTTGATGGTCCGTCGATCCCACTTCTTTGTGGTCGTCATGGTTACTCCCTGTTTTCTGACCTTGTGCAAAAGGTCGGTTGGCGTGGGGTAGGTGTTGAAACAGTGTCGCAACTATATTCGCGAAATATCGCAAATTAGTCAACCGAAAACCGCGAAATGTCGCGGTCAGAGTTCGGGGTTTGCCGGATTTCGTGAAGTCAGAGATAAGGTGCTGAAATTGATAACGATTTTCTGGAGCTTTCATGCGTCTACAAACTCTGACGCACGGTCAGAGTTCGCGAAATGACGGGAACTATGTTTGGGGAGCGGCTGCTAGAAGCGATTGGCAGCGAATCGGTTCACGCGTTTTCGAAAAGGGCTGGCGTTAGTGACAGCACGCTGCGCGGCTATCTAAAAGGCAATATGCCGGCAGCGGATACTGCCCTGACGATCGCGGATGCAGCTAATGTAAACCTGGAGTGGCTAGTCTCAGGTCGTGGCCCGAAAGACAGAAAAATACCGGAAATCAGCGTCAACGGGCGATCTATTGATATTCGTGGTCGCGTAATGGATGATTTTGCCTTTATTCAACGCTTGGACGTGCACGCATCAGCCGGAAGCGGCGCTATAACAATCACTGAGGACGCTATTGAGCTTCTTGCCTTTCAATCTGACTGGCTAAAGTCGCGCCATATCAACCCGACTTCTGCGAGAGTGTTGACCGCCAAGGGCGATTCAATGGAGCCGACCATTCGTGACGGCGATATCCTTCTCGTCGATACGTCGATCACCAGCGTACGTGACAACGCCATCTACATCGTCGTCTACGGTGGCCATGTCCTTGTAAAACGGGTCAATTTGCGCCGGAACGGCTCTTTGGTGCTGATTTCTGACAACGATCGGCATGCGCCGGAAGAAGTACCAGAGAGCGAAGTGCTCGACCTCCACATTGCCGGGCGAGTAATGTGGTTTGGTCGGTCGATATAACTGCATCGCTGATCTGACGATGGGCGCGCTTTTGCCATTTGATCTTGCGCGCCCTCTGCGGGCAACTAATCCCGCTCGGTCCTCGGATCACCCTGTAAATAAAGGCTTATCCCGTTCCTTCTCGGTAAATCCCGCTTAATCCCGGTCTGTGCCATCTGTTATTGCGGGTTACAGCTCTATGGCATTTTCGGCACAGGCGACGTCGTCCTGTCACAATTTTCGTGATAGCAGGCTCGCGCGTCGAACGAATGCGGAGCCAGATCGAAATGACGAACAGCAGATCCACAATGCCTGATCGCCGCGGCCTCCACATTGAATTGGATGGCCATCGCTGTCTCCTCAAATGGCATCGCGGACGGCGCTTCGTTGGCGACATCGCATTCACGCAAGCACGAATCATCGAGGGAATGACGATCGGCGCCAGCATGGAGATCGATCTGCAACGCTATGGCGGCGACGGTTTCGTTGTGCTGCATGACGAGGATCTGCATCCAACGACCACAGGCAAGGGCGCGCTCATCACAGCCACGCGCGACGATTTTGCCCGTCTGCGTCTTCGTGATGGTGATGGAAACCAGACGGCTCACCCGATCCTGCTGATTGAAGACCTGGCGGCTCTCATCCGTGACGCCGGCTATTCGCCGGATGCGGTGCTGCAAATGGACCTGAAGGCGCCATCCTCCAGCATCGGCGGAGGTGATATTGCCGCCTTTGCGAAGGCGATCACTCCGGTCGCACGATCCGTCATCCTTTCCGCTGGCGATGCGGAAGCGGTCGAGCGACTGTCGGAAGCTGTCCCCGATATGCCGATCGGCTACGATCCCTGCCACAATGGCGCGAGCGAACGGTTGCGTGAAAGCCGGGATTTCGCAGGATTTGTTGCTGACGCCATCGCTGCATCTCCGCGCGCGGGGATGATATATCTCGCACACGAGCTGATATTGTTCGCCGATGCCGAAGGGTTCGACTTGATCGGGGCGTTTCATGCCCATGGCCTGGAGGTCGATGCCTACACCATTCGCGCGGCAACAAACGAAATACTGCCGAAAGTGATGCGACTTCTCGCGCTCCGGGTGGACCAGATCACCACCGACGATCCGGTCGGTCTGGAGGCGCTGGTAGCAGAGGAAAGCTCAGGTAAATAAACCGCGGCCGTTTTGGACGAGGCCAAAATGGCACGTCCCGCCCACCCGAAACCGGGTGGACAAGGATAGCGCGGTGGCGTCTGCCACGATCAGGGTGACCCGGCGAAGAGGCGTTGTCGCGACGGGCGCTTACGCTGCGGCGGAGGGCAGGATCTCGCTTTCGTTTGCAGGTACTGCGTCTTGCGTCGCATGAACCGCCTGTGCGGGGGTGCCGGCCCAGGATGTCCCCGCCGGAATGGTCTCGCCCTTCATCACGAAGGTCAGGAGACCAATTTCAGCGAAATCTCCGACGCTGGCATCATGCAGTACGGTACTGCCGGAGCCGATCGTTACCCCGGCGCCGATCTTGATCCGGCCCACTTTCATGATGCGGTCTTCGTAAAGATGGGTCTGGGGGCAGGAGCCCATGTTGAGGACGGCATGGTCGCCAATCTCCGTGCAATCGAACTCGCAGATATCGGTCGTGTTGATCCATGTGCCGCGACCGATCTTGGTGCCGAAGGGGCGTAGCAGCCATGGCAGGAAAGGCGTGCCGCGCAGATAGTCCAGAAGCGCCTTGCTGGCGAGCCCGCCATAGAAGACAGCGACGGCCTCGGTGCGCATCGCCCACCAGGACCACATCGGCTTGTTCATGGGCTTGTAGGTGCCGATCAAGGTCCATTTGAACGCGACAGCCATCAGGTACAGGATGGCGGAGGTCGCCAGTCCCGTTGCCATCAGCATGCAGAATAACCTGCCCCAAGCTGCGTCATTGATCGCGTCCGCCAGGAGATTGGCGGTTGCCAGTGCCATCACGATGAGGATGGCCGTCGGCAGCGAGGTGTGCATGGCCTCGAACACGATGCGCACGAGGCGCATGCGCATTGGCGGTGCATAGGTGCTGGCAGCGGCTGCTTCCAACCTCTGGCGGGTTGGCAATTGGAAAGCCGGGCTGCCGCACCAGGTTTCTCCCGCCTTCACATGCAGGCTATCAGGCAAGCGCGTCTTGATGCCCACCAGCGCATCGTCCTCGATTATCGCCCCCTGGGAGATGACGGAGGAGTTGCCGAAGAAGCAACGGTCCCCGGTCTTAAGGCGCTTGAGGGTCATCCAGCCATTCTGGATCTCCTCGTCGCCGAAAACGGTTTCGTCGCCGATGAAATTGTCGCGGCCCATCTCGATGAGGTCGTAGCGGCCTGCGAAACTTGCCGAGATTTCCGTGCCCTTGCCGATCTTGGCGCCCATCAGGCGATACCAGTTGCGCATGAAGACGGTGGCGTAGAGCGAGTTGAGGGTTTCGAGCATCGCCTCGGTGGTCAGGCCAACGACCCATTTGCGGAAATAGAGATTGCCGAAGATGGAATAGCGGCCGGGCACGACACGGGGCAGCAGCACCCAGCGCAGGGCGACGACGACGGCCATCGACACGACGATCAGCACAAGGGCTGCGGGCCAGGCGAGTGTAGTGACCATCCACCAGGAAAGAGGTTCGTCGCTGCCGGGCGACAGCCACTGTTGCGCGACGGTGAACAGGAAGAAGGCCGGGAAGATCGGCAGGAGCCCAATGACCATGCTCAGATTGTAGGCGATGAAATAGCTGACAAACTGGAACAGGCGCGACACGGCGCCCAGCTCGGGATGGTCGGGCTCCGCCGATGGCTCTACCATCGACGTCTGACGAGCTGGCGAGCCGTCCCAGCGCGTATGGGCCTCGACATTCGTTTCGGCTGCAATTGCGGTGAGATCGCCGATGACCGCGCCGTCGCCAATCTTGACGTTGTGGCCGATAACGCAGCCGTTTCCGATCTGCACGCCTTCGCCGATGTCGATGGTCCCGACATGCACCTGATTACCGATGACTTCGACGTTGGCAAGCTTGAGCCTGACGCCGAGGCTCGCCCGGGCCCCGATGCGCACTAGGTCGATTGCACCCTCTTCGAAATCGTCGATCATGGCATCGCGGCCGATATCGGCTCCCAGCGCCCGCAGATAGAAGCGCATCAGCGGCGAACCCTTGAGGAATTTCGGCGCCGTGAGCTGGACAATGCGTTCCATCAGCCAGATGCGGAAATAATAGGCGCCCCACAACGGATAAACGCCGGGGCGGGTGCGGCCGATGATCAACCATTTAAGACCGACAACCATCAGCTTCTCGCCGAGATTCAGGCCGATGTAGATCGCGCAGAGAATGAGCGCTTCATCCCACCAGGGGGAGCCATCCTGAACAAGTAGAATGGATGCCAGCAGCAAGCCGATCCATTGCAGCGTGGCAAGCGCGATGATGAAGGGTAGCACAACAGCCTGAGCCAGGCCGCAGAGAAAGCGTCGACGCCAGGGAACGGGCGTGAAATCGACGCGATCCGGCTCGGAAGAGTGATCGGCGCTTGCTTCCAGGATTGCGGCGATGCCCCGCAGAGTGCGGCCGGCATAGACGTCGCGCAGCGCGATGCCCGCGAGCGGCTTGATCTTACGGACCTCGGACACGAACCGGGCTGCCAGCATGGAGTGGCCGCCGAGCTCGGTGAAGAAATCCGCTTCGAAGTTGACCACGCGGAGGTGGAGCACTTCGGTTGCCGCCTTCAGGAGCTGCGCCTCGGTCCAGCTGCGCGGCGGCTCCTGGGTTTGGGTCGCCTGATCGTTTGCCAGCGGTATAGCGGCAAGCGTCTTCCTGTCGATCTTGCCGGAGGCCAGCCGTGGCAGCGACACATGGCTTTGCCAAGCGGCGGGAACCATATAGGGCGGCAGCTTGGTTGCCAAAGCGGCGCGTGCGCGCTCACGGTCGAAGGCATTGCCTGATGCCACGATATGCGCAACCAGCATGTCCTCGCCGTCAGCCGGCCGGTGGACGACGACCGAGGCCGTCTTTACATCCGCAAGCTCGCCGATGACGGTTTCGATTTCGCCGAGCTCGATGCGATATCCGCGTATTTTCACCTGATCGTCGATGCGCCCGAGAAAATGAAGTTGGCCTTCCTCGTCCATCAGTACGGCGTCGCCGCTGCGATAGAGTACCGGGTCGCCATGAGGGGCAAAAGGGTTGGCAACAAACTTGGAGGCAGTGAGCTGCGGCAGGTTTCTGTATCCGGCCGCGACGCCCGGCCCGCCGATGAGCAGTTCGCCAGCGTCGCCGCGCGGAACGAGGGCCAGGTTTTCATCGACGACGTAGGCCGTCATATTGGCGATCGGGCAGCCAATCGTTATCGACCGCGATGGGTCGAGCTCGGCATAGGTTGCCACCACCGTCGTCTCGGTCGGACCATACGTGTTGATCAGGCGGCGGCCGGGCCGCGAAAACCGGCTGACGATCGCGGGCGGACAGGTCTCGCCGCCGACGATGATGACACGCAGGCTTTCGACATCGCGCTCCAGCATGGTGAGCAGCGTCGGCACCGTGTCGATCACGGTGATCTTTTCCGCTTCGAGCACGTCGGCAAGCCGATCCAATTCGGCCATGACGGCAGCAGTCGCCACCTTGAGGGTCGCGCCAACGAGATAGGGTACGAATATTTCCTCTAGAGACAGGTCGAACGCAACTGACGCCTGCTGAAGGACGATGTCCGATCCGCTGATCCCGAGGATCTCGTTGCCTGCCCTTAGATAGTGGCAGATGTTTCGATGCGAAATGACGATCCCTTTTGGTTTGCCGGTGGAGCCGGATGTGTAGATCGCGTAGGCGGGGTCGTTATGGGTAGCAGCGCGCGGCACGATGTCCGCGTTATCATCGGCAAGCAGTGCATTAAGGAGAAGGGTCTCACCATCGAATGCAGGCGCTGAATCTGCCAGGTCGTCATGGGTCAACAGCCATCTGGCGCCGCAATCGGCAAGGCTCGTCGCCACGCGATCGGCGGGTGCGGCGGCGTCGAAGGGGATATAGGCAGCGCCCGCCTTGAGGATCGCGAGCAGAGCGATATGCAGTTCGAGAGAACGTTGGAACCACAGGCCGACGAAGTCACCAGGGCCAATACCACGACGGCAGAGGGCCCGGGCGGCTTGATCCGACAGCCTGTCGAGTTCGGCATAGCTCATCGCTTGATCGGTTCCGATCAAAGCAAGTGCCGTTCTATCAGGGATGCGGGCAACCGTAGCCTTGAATATGTCCACCAGCGTCTCGTCGCGAATGAACTCAGGTCGAATATTGCCGGAGAATGTGGACAGGCTGGTGTTTGAGGTAATCGACGACATCTGGATAGTCATGTAACTTCTACGACACTGGTGTTGACACGATCGGGACTCGATCCGTTGATGCTTATATACCTTTCAATTTGCAGCTCTCTTACTGGCGCTGTCAGCGAACTGTAAGGTTGGCGCAGCTATGCTAAGGCAGTCGCGGGCCTTGCCTGCGTGGCAGTGTCGAAAGAAGGATGAATGGCGTTGTGCATTTACGGGCAAAGAGCCGGCTGGCCCCGCTGGCTGGCTGTTCTTTTGGCGGTAACTTCGCTGTGCTTTGAAAGCACGGGTGCGTCGGCCAATCCGCACAACAATGTCTCGATTGAAGCTGCGGAGGCGCTGCGGCCATTGCGCGACATATACGCTGTTGTTGCCCGCGAAATGCCGGGCCGGGTGCTGCGCATCAAACGGATACGCCGCGCGGGGCATCAGGCTTATGCCGTGCGTGTGCTGAGAGCCGATGGCAAACGCGGCGACATCGTGCTGGATGGCTCGACGCTTGCTGTGATTGAGAGACACTGACGATGCGTATCCTGATCGCGGAGGATGAGCCCACCATCGTCTCCGACATGCGCCGTTGTCTGGAAGACCAGCATTATATCGTCTCGACCGTCACCGACGGCGAGGAGGCGTGGTATCGCGGCGATGTGGAGCATTTTGACCTGGTCATCCTCGATCTCGGCCTTCCGAAACTCGACGGCTTGACGGTGTTGCGGCGCTGGCGTGCTGGACGGCGCGGCATGCCGGTGATCATATTGACCGCCCGCGACGGTTGGCGCGACAAGGTGGACGGCATGGATGCCGGGGCGGACGATTACCTCACCAAGCCCTTTCGGATGGAAGAGCTTCTGGCGCGCGTGCGCGCCCTGATGCGCAGGGCGGCGGGGCAGTCTTCGCCCATTCTGTCAAACGGCGTATTGGAGCTCGATACCCGCCAGCGGACGGTTTCGTTTCGCGGCCAGCCGGTCCAGGTCACCGCGCTCGAATACCGCCTGCTTGCCTATCTCCTGCACAATGCCGGAACCGTACTCTCCCGGTCGCAGATCGCCGATAGCATCTATGACGAGGAGACGGAGCTTCTGTCGAACGCGCTCGAAGTCGTCGTCGCGCGTCTCCGGCGCAAATTCGATGGAACGGTGATCGAGACCCGCCGTGGCCAGGGTTATGTCATTCCAGGTGAGGTTCCGCCGGTATGACGCCATTCTCGCTGCGAGGGCGGTTGTTGCTGGGTTCGGCGGTGGCGATCGTCGTTGCGACCTTTCTTGCGGGCATCGGCATCAATGCCATTTCCGGGCTGGCCGTGCGGGCTCTGGCGCTTTCCGAAATAGACGAAGAATTGCGGGTCCTGCTGGCAGCTGTCGACATAAACGGCGCCAACCAGCTGGTTCTCGACGAGATGCCGACGGATCCTCGCTTTGGCGTGCCCAATGGCGGCTTCTATTGGCAGGTCGGTCGCAACGGCACGGTAGAGCTGCGCTCTCAATCGCTCTGGGAACAGGATCTGCCCTGGGTTCGCTCTCGTCCGCGAGATGCCGGTCGCGCAACGGATATGGCGGGGCCTAACGGCAGCCAGCTCCTGGCCGTCGAGAGGTCGGTCTCGATTACGTCGGCAACCGGCGACCAAACGGTCGAGATCGTGATGGCGCTCGATAACGGCGAGCTTGCGCCGGCGCGCTGGCGCTTCTTTTATGCCATGGCGCCTTCTCTCGGGGTGCTGTCGGTCGCCTTGATCGGGGCGGTCGTGGCGTTTCTTCGATATGGCTTACAGCCGCTGCAGGATCTTCGCATCGCGCTGATGGCCGTGCAGGAGCGATCCGCGCGGCAGATAACCGGCCAGTTCCCGCATGAGGTCCAGCCTCTCGTCGACGACCTCAACGGTCTGTTGATATCTCGCGAAACACAATTGGCTCAGGCGCGAGCCCGTGCCGGTGATCTGGCGCATGGTCTCAAGACCCCGCTGGCGGCTCTTGAGGCGACGGCGCGCGTGCTTGCGGAAGAGGGTATGCCGGCGCGGGCGGCGGCGATCCGCACCGAGATCGGCCGGATGGATGCACAGATCAAGCGGACGCTGGCGCAGACACGGGCGAGCCTGGCGGCCGCTCATACGGTCGGTGTTTTGGACGCAAGCGCCGATCTGAAGAAGATCATCTCCGTCATGCAACGCCTGACAGTTGACAGGCAGATTGAGTTCGAACTCTCCGAGCAGCCGGAGGTGTGGCTGGCGATAGACGAGACGGATTTTGCCGATATCACCGGCAACTTGATCGACAATGCCAGGAAATGGGCGAGGGGGAAGGTGAGGGTTCGTCTGTCAGTGCTGGAGGAGCACGGTGGTGTGGAGTTGATCATCGATGACGATGGACCCGGTTTGCCGGAGGGTGCGAAAGAGGCGTTCATTCGTCGCGGCAGAAGACTCGACGAAAGCATTACGGGAACCGGCTTTGGTCTCGCGATCGCCAAGGATCTTGTGGAAGCCTATGACGGCAAGCTCGTACTCGCTCGTTCGGACCTTGGCGGGTTGTCGGTCGCTGTCAGCCTGCCGGCACGACTAGTCAAGGACAAGCAGGCGGCGGCGGGTCTGCTGACTTAAGACGTTGCCTACAGCTACTCCATAGACTCCAGAAGCCCTACGACCGCTTTGCGAACGTGTGGCATCGCCGCGACGAACGCCCTCGCCAGACGCCGGCCCTCGGCGGTATGCTGGATGACCGTGACGCTTTCTCTTTCTACGTCCGTCGCGTCCCTCTCCGCCGCGTCGAGAAAGCCTTCAAAGAAATAGGAAACGGGCCTTTGAAGGGCCGTCGCTATTTCGAATAGCTTCGAGGCACTGACGCGATTGGCGCCGATTTCGTATTTCTGGATTTGTTGAAATGTCAGGCCGAGGTGTTTCGAAAGAGATTCTTGGGACATTCGCTGCTTCTTGCGCGCAAGGCGAATTTGCTGCCCAACATACATGTCCACGGGATGACGTCCCGATCCACCAGTAGATTCACTATAACGTTTTCTGCTCGTGACAATGTTGCTCATGTTGGCGCCCGATCTGGTTCATCATCCCTGTGCACTGACGGCGAAAAGCATCTTCATAGATGCATCCATGATTATTCTATCTTTTAAATATATTTCATTGGTGCAATTAAATATATATTCGTGTGATAATAATAGATTAAATATAATATACCACAAGTACATGCGTTGTTTCAAGAATAGCAACTAAAATATCTAAAAATTCGCCTTTTAAATGATAAGTATTGAGGTTGCTGCATCGCCAACGCCCTACTCAGGGCGGGACGAACCTGGGCGCCGGCACATGCTTTGGACCTGACCGGAACTATCCGGCCCACCCACTCGTTTCCTTCGATATCGCAACCATTGGCGATGCTGCACAAGGAGCATGCGGATGTCGAACAACGTCGTGACGGGCGGAAATGAACCGTTCAAAGGAACCAGTAGCAACGCTGTCGGGCAATCGGTCGAAAGCCAGGCTCAATTGCGCGATGCAGCCAGAGAGTCGTCGACATTTGTGGGGCGTGGCGAGACGCTCGGCGTTTACGAATTGGTGCCCATCGCAGCCTTCAATGATCCTAACTGGGACATTGCACCCTGGCGCGGCAAGATGTTGGTCGCGGCACGGACAACAGGCGATGCGCGCGTGGTGGCGGCCGCCTTTGAAGGCAATTTCATGAAAGTCAAATCCATACCAGGTCAAAGCATTGCGACAATGGGAGCAAGCGCTTTCCGAAACGAAAAACTCTATACGGTTATGGAAATCGATAGAAACCGTCGTGATTTGGATCGCGGGGTGATGGAGATCTCTGACACAGGATTAATCGCCAGCGAGGCCTTAAGGGCTGATTTCGATGCGCGCTCTCATGACGGCAGGTCGCCTAGTGCCGGATCGCTGGCACGGTGGGACAACGAAGGTGGCGCTAACCCTTGATTGGTGTGCAGCACGCCAAGGCGGCACCTTGCCAGATCCTCCCCCTGGAAAGTGCGCAGCGGACGGGCAATCACGCATCACTATGATGTATCCAATGGAGCTATAAGCCAATGTCCAAAAAAATGGTCGAAGCAACCGTCAAGAAACGCGGCAGGCGCGTAGCGGTCGGAATCATGAACACAAAGCAAGCGCTCGATATGCCTGAAACGGAGGGTATGGAATTTTCACATCCGGACGAGAGGCCGGGAGAGACTGAGGTTAGACTTACACAAAGCGAACTTGCCGAGGTCGTGAAACCCTGAACGAGTTTTTGATGCAGGTGTGCGAAATTCAGTACCCTTGGTAAGCAAGAATAGGCCGGTTCATTTGCATCGCATATTGCCTGGCGACGGGCGTATTCGCGGAAATGAGCCATCTTCAAGTCGAAGCACTACGGCGTTGAGATAATATCACTATGATCTATAGGGCTTTCGTCAGTCCGCACAAACGCCAGATCGATGCCCATTGCATTTTCGTATGAGGCTTGAACTGCTTCGATGGCCAATTGCGCCGATGCGGCATAGCCTTGGCGCAGGATCTCGAGGCCGGGATCGGATCCGGTCGCACTCGACCAATGCCAGAGACCGTTGAAACGCGGACGCGGTTCCAGGAAGACTCTACCGATCATCCTGTCACCCGAATATCCCACGAAGTCATTTTCCGGCGCCAGCTCGAGCGGGCACCAACGATAGGCAGACACTGCCTCACTCGCGATTGTCATGGATTGATCTTTCACTACAGGGAAATACCGATTATTTGAATGATGACCGTATATGGCCCATTTTAGTTTGCTGATTGTCAGAGTTTCGCTGGCGCTATTGGTGGACAGATGTTGATCACATGTGGACGATAGACACCTTCGTTCCCGGCTTGGCGTCGCTAATCGTGAACTCGGCATCGAGTTGCTTTGCCATCGCCTCGACGATTCCCGTTCCCAAGCCGGGCTTGGAGCCTGCCGGGTCTGCGCGAATACCAACACCGTCATCGCTCACCGACATCGACCATTGCGTGTCGTTCGAATGATAATCGACGATGATCTTGCCGCTGCGATGACCAGGGAAGGCGTGTTTAAGAGCATTGATCACCAATTCCGTGACGATAAGGCCGAGGCTGACCGAGACGTTGGCCTTGGTCTTGCTGTCATCGACATTGACTTCAATGGAAAGCGCCTTCGCATCCTGGATCATCGATGCGCCAAGGCTTTTGCAAAGTTGCTCAAAGTATGGACGGAGCAGAACGTCGCCAAGTCTTGAGGCAGCCAACTGCTGCTGGACGGCAGCGATGGACATCACCCGGCTGTGCGCCGACTGCAGATGCGTGCGGGTTTCCTCCGATTGCACTTGTCGCGCGCTTTGCATCAGGATGCTGGCAATGATCTGCAGGCTGTTTGCCACCCGGTGCTGGACTTCCTGCAGAAGGATCGCCTTCTCCCGCAAGAGATCATCCTTGAGTTTTTCGGCAAGGCGAGCGTCGGTGACATCGGAGACGGAAAGAAGAAGCCGGATATGCTCGGGGTCTCCGTAATCGAGCTTCTGCGCGTTCAACACCAGGCGCCGCGGTGTCTGGCCGTCACGATTGAGGTCCATTTCATAGGCATCGACATGGGCAGCTCCCGCGGCGGTGGCTTGCAGCAACGAAGACAATTGCCGCACATTCCATTCTCCATTGCCCAGGGTCGACAGCTGCCGATTTGTCATCTTGACCGGCTCGATCTGGAATTCGTGGTAGAACGATGCACTGGCAGCAATCACCATGAGATCGCCGTCGAGAAGCAACAGGGGCGCGCTCGATGAGGCAACTACCGCGAGTGCAAGGTTAAGCCCGCCTTCGGGCTGGAGGGTTGGGAGGATGGTCATGGTTTGGTGTCCTCAGGGGCCGGAGGCTCGCGGTGCGAAAGCCTTCCCCGGTATGGACGTTGGCGCTTAAGTCGGCGCCTGCTGTTATGCACGTTGCCGGACAATAGCATGGATTGATGAGGCAATGGGAATAATCGTTCGCACGTCTCGCGATAGTCCAGACCTTTCCAGCAATTTCATTCGTTTACCGATAGTGCCGCAGTTTCCGTCGTGCCCCTTGTTCAGCCGTTCAATGGAACTACGTCCGCGACCGGACGTTTAGGTATAGCTATATCGGGCACTACCGGCATTTCGCCGGTACTCCCGAATGGGAGGAAACATGAAAACGTTGCTGATCGCGATCGGCCTCTTGGCCTCGACAATATTGCCGGCTCTGGCAGCCGAGCCCGCCAAGATGGTCGACACCAAAATGGGTAAGGTCATGGCCACTGAGAAGGGCATGACCCTCTATACCTTCGATAAGGATACCGCGGGAAAATCAAACTGCGATAAGGATTGCCTCAAGAAGTGGCCAGCCTTCCGCGCTGCCGACAAGGCCAAGGCGGAGGGCGAGTGGTCGTTGGTCAAGGATGCGGATGGTCAGCAAATGTGGGCCTATGGCGGCAAACCGCTTTACACGTTTGTCGGAGACAAAAAGTCCGGCGATATGACCGGCGATGGCGTTGGCAAGATTTGGCACGTAGCCAAATAGCTGGACGGGCGCACAGTTAGAGTGGGCGGTCTTCGGATCGTCCACTGTCGCGCGGTCAGTTTCGGGTTTCGTGAGTAACGGCACGCCGCCGCATGTAAATCGGCTCGCCTGATATTATGGAGACCCAAGGCAACAGGTTCGCCAGTCATCGAAAGATGACGCGCCTCTTCGTGACCGTCGGATTCATTATTACATTGGATTAGAGGGCTGGCGTGCGGTTGCCATTCACTGGCTAACTTCGCCGCTCAATCTTGAATTCGCTGCCCAGCTTTCGTCTCCGCATTCGCACCTTCTGGTGCAGATGGAAGCATCTTGTCCTGGTGCCCGCTAAACGGGCTATAGTTAAAAAAACCAGATCCCAAATCCGGCGACCTCCGACGTTCACGTCCCAGCAATTTCACATAGACGACGTAAAACAGCAGGTGCGGGAAAATGTAACCGGCTTCAAGAATGACAGCCAAGAGCGCAGCCCATGAAATAATCTCGATCGCCGAACTTCCGGTGCCGATATTCATGACCGCGTAGCCCACCACGATAGCCAACACTATGATGGTGAAGTGAAGGATCGGTACTCTTAGGGCGCATAAAGCGCCGACTGCAAATGAAAGAACGAGGCCCCATGCCATCAAACGTTCAACTCCGAGCATCTGATCCAGAATCGAGATTAGTAATACAATCAGTATCAGTTATCTCCGCTCGTAGAACAAGCCGGAATCACTGCCTAGCTTAGTAATTCGGGGAAGTTACTGGACTTCCTTGCAATACCAATACAGCTTGAAACAAGTTTCGCTATCACAAGGCGAACTTATTGACTGTCGAATCACACGATAGACGTGAATCGCAGTGGCGGCATGGGATTTTTGCTCTCGCGCCGCCGACAAATATCCGCAATCTCCAAGCGAGAAAGTCAGTGTTCAGGGGGACGACGCGGGCTTGATGCTGTTGCTTGCGGCCTGTTCGGAAGGCGCCGATTTTTGGTCTTCGACGCGAATGACATCCCCCGGGACGACCGGATCATTATCGCCGACTACGATGGTCCGCAGGGTGCCGTTGACGATGCGATCGATGGTCGTGATCAGCGTGCGCTGGCTGTCATCCGCTGCCATGTTTGCTGCCGCCGCCGGAGCGCGAGCCTGGATATTCTCTAGCAACCCACGCGTCGTAGTCGTCTTCTCCCGATTGGCCGCAAGGCGATCACGCACTTCGGTGGCCTCGGTCAATGCCTGTACACGGTAGCGGTTGCTGGCATCGGCAATGTCGCCGTCTGCCTTTGCAATATCCTGCCGTGCCTTGAGATTGGCGAGCGCGACGTCGAGGTTCTGGCTTTGGAGCTGCGCCAGGTTCTGGTTGGCTCCGAGCTCACGGGATGACACGGTCAGCCCCTGGGAAATCAGTTTGCTGACCGTTCCCACATCCTTGTTGGCAAGGTCGATCTGCTTGGCAAGCGAGGTAGCCTTGGAATTCAGCGCCTCTATCTGATTGGTTGCAAGCAATTTGGCCTGATTGAGGGCGTCGATCTCGGTGCTCAACGACCGATGGCGGGTATCAAACAGATCCTGTTCCTCCCGCATCATGCGATCGACCGTCGTGTCATTCGCCCGCGTCGTCAAGTCCGCCGGAAAGGCGATCGAGGGCTGATCCTGCGTAACGGCATCCAGACGGGCCTGTCGGGCAAGAAGGCTGAGGCGCTCGACCTCCAGCGTCCGCAGGTCACCGCGAGCGACCAGCGCGTCGCGCTGCAGGCCGACAAGATTGGGGTCGATGAGGCCAAAGGTTCCTCCCGCCATGCTCAGGGCCTGAACGACGGTGAGGCCGGGGCTATAGCTATATTTCCCCGGCCTGGTCACAAGCCCGGTGAGGAAGAATGGACGATACTCAGCCACTTCGACAGATGCGTTCGGGCGCTTCTGCATGCCGACTTGCGTCTTCAGGCGCTCGCCGATTGAATCGGAGACTTGTTCCAGGGTCATGCCGGCCGCCGGCACCGTCCCGATGATGGGCATCGACAGATTGCCCGCCGTCGATACGACAAACTCCCCGGTGAGCGGTGCCCACTCGATCGTTGCCCCGGCCATCGGTCGCCATTCGAACACCCGGATCTTCAGCTTGTCCTGGGGGCCGAGAACATAATCGTCAGCAGAGGCACTGGAGATACTCAGTATTTGGAACAGGGCGATCGCGGCCAGAAAGGAGAGGCGGCAAGCCGAAAGACGACGGCGTGGCGCGGGGCTCCTTTGGCGATGGGTTAATGCAACATCTGATCGCATAACGTTTCACTCCTGTCCGGCGCCGGCCGCGATAGTCTATAGATGACCAACATTGGCGCGCTCAACGATTGATTTGTTGACGAAAGACTTGAATTTCTCGATGAAAACGTCCGTCCTGAACTCGGCGGCGCGAGCAACGGCATCAGCCGGATTGAAATCTATCCGCTCCAGGCGCTCGACAGCATCGATTATGGCTTCGGTCGCCTGTGTTTCGAAGAACACGCCCGTCTTGTCCGACACCACCGTTTCGGTTGCGCCGCCGCGACCATATGCGATGACCGGTCGGCCGCTCGCCATGGCCTCCACGGGCACGATCCCGAAATCCTCCTCGCCAGGAAAGATAAGCGCCTTGCAGCGCGAATACTGCTCTCTCAGGACATCGAACGGCTGCGGCCCCATGATCGTCACGGTAGGCCCGGCTATTTTTCGCATCCGGTCGAGCATTTCTCCACCGCCGATGACGACGAGCTTCGCCTTCATGAGATTGAAGGCCTCCACCGCAAGGTCGGGCCGCTTGTAGCTCACCAGTTCGCCTACCATCAGATAGTGGTCGCCGACCTCCGAAGACGGGATCGGGTGAAAGGCAGTGGTGTCTACCGGGGGATGAATGATCTCTGAGTCCCGCCGATAGTAACTCTTGATCCGCTGAGCAACCGTCGCCGAATTGGCGGCAAAATGATCGACCCGATTGGCGGTCGCAACGTCCCAGGTTCTCAAATAATGCGCGAGCGGCGGCATCATCATTCGGGTCATCAGGCCAGAACTATCGTAATATTTATTATACATATTCCATATGTATCGCATCGGCGAATGACAGTAACAAACATGTAAAGCCGATGGACTTGGTATTATACCCTTGGAAGGTCCGGACTCGCTGCTGATGACAAGATCGTATTCATTAAGGTCCATTTGCTCCAAGGCCATCGGCATCAAAGGCAGATATTTCTTGTAGAGCTTTTTCGCGCCGGGAAGCCGGTCGATGAACGTCGTATGGATCTTGTGCTTCTTGATGACGTCGGAAACAGCCGATGCATCATAGACATGTGTGAAGATGTCGGCGCACGGATACATTCGGCAAAGGGCCTCCAGAACTTTTTTCTCCTCCACGCATTCCAACCAGCCAATAATGTATGATTGCAACGCGCATGAAGTACTCCGGAAACAAAACAAAAAGATTACAGCTTACGCGCAGGTATATTTAGAGTTTTGATGTGCCAAGCGCCTATTGGCATCAATCTAAAGTTCGCGATATTGTGATTGATCGGATTTTTGTCGAAAGCGCTTGGCCGAGGAGTTGGTTTCATCGGTTGATTTCGTCCAACTGTAAGATTTGAAGCTTTCAGTGTGGCGTTCGATGAATGCACGGATATCGGCCTCCAGCTCGCTGGTTGAGGTGCGCACGTCCCGCTGCGATTGCTTGCGGCTTAATTCAGCAAGCCAGCTCTCGATCTGAGTGAACCATGAAGCTGATGTCGGGGCGAAATGGATATGATAGCGAGGGCGGCGCGCCAGCCAGGACCGGACCGCTGCAATTTTGCGGGTCGCGTGGTTATCCACGATGATGTGAACATCGAGATCAGGAGGGACGCTGGCATCAATCTGCCTGAGAAAGTCGAGAAGCTCTGTAGCCCCGTGACGCTTGTCGTCATTGTCGACCGCGAACCCGGAAATGACGTCAAGCGCTGCAAGCAAAGGGCGCGCGCCATCCCGAATAGGGTGACGCATCCGTTGCTCGGATTGGTCCGACTTTGTCGGCGGGCCAGATTGCTCGCGACTTTGCAGCCGTCTCGGTTTCTTCTCATTGACGCTGAGCGCCAACGCGCGGTTGGGGGGTGCCAAATGGAACCCGACGACATCGCAGACCTTGTCGATGAATAGCGGATCGCTCAACAGTCGAGATGTTTGCGAATGATGTGGCTGTAGCCCGAATGCGGCCCAGATCCGCCGGATCGTCGTATGTGAAAAGCCTGTTTCAGCCGCCATGGAGCGGATTGACCACTGGCTCCCGTCCTCGGGCGTCGACTGGAGCGTGCGCTCGATCACAGCGGCAATCTGGTCATCGTTGATGGTGCGCGGCCTGCCTGAACGGTCCGCGTCGAAGAGCCCCTCGACGCGATCTCGCAGGAAGCGCCGCCGCCACTTGCCGACGGTGTTTTCATGGATGCCCAATTCCGCAGCTACCATCTTGCTGGCTATGCCGTCGGCACAGCGCAGAACGATCTGGCACCGCTCGGACATGGACCGAGCTGACGCCTCTTCCTGGCGTGCCTGCTGCTTCAAATAAGCCCGTTCTTCCTCAGTCAGAACCAACGGCGCCGTCGGCCGCCCAGTCGTGCCCGCCATCGTTATGATCCCCTAAATTAAGTACAGAACAATGATGCGAACTTAAGTTCCAATTGAATATTACTATATTCAAATATATAAAGTGAGAAATCAAAAAACTAGACTTAATAACATCAACTTTCTGTCTGTATTATTCTAATTTTCAACATTTGATACACACATATTGCGTCGCAATAAAGACATTGTCAATTTATTTATTATTTGTTAACGTAACTCTACATTCCGATATCGGCAATGTCTGAGCATATCAGGCGGTATTTCTTTATATCTTTCGAGTATGGAGCAAGCAGATGAGGGAAATTGATCTGAGAAGCGAATTAGACTCACTGGATAGTCTGCGGATGCGACGACGAGCCGGTGTATCCGTCGGTCTGGCGACTTCAAAAAAGTCGAATTCCAATGTTGCTTCGGATTCCATCAAGTATTGCGTGGACGGCATTTTGGCCGGCATTGCTCTGATGGTATTGTTGCCGATGATCCTGATGGTGGCGGCAATCCTTCTGGTAACGCAGGGCCGGCCGATCTTCCTGTCCCATCGACGCATCGGCAAGAACGGGGTTTTGTTTTCCTGCCTGAAGTTCAGAACGATGGTCACAAACGGCGAGGAAGTGCTTGCGCAACATCTCGACGCTCATCCCGCAGCGAGGGCCGAATGGAGCGCCACGCGAAAGCTCAGGGATGATCCCCGTGTCACGCCGTTCGGCAAGCTTCTGCGCAAGAACAGCGTCGACGAGGTTCCTCAACTCCTGAATGTGCTTCGGGGCGAGATGAGCCTAGTTGGCCCGCGTCCGATCGTTCCGAGCGAGGCCGAGCTCTATGGCGCCTACTTTGCCGATTACATGAAGGTGCGTCCTGGCCTGACCGGTCTCTGGCAGGTGAGCGGACGCAGTGACACGAGCTATGATGCGCGTGTCGAACTCGACGCGCGTTACGTGGCCGAGCGGAGCTTGTGGGGCGATATGATGATTATGGCCAGGACCATTCCAGCGGTCCTGTCCTCGAGAGGCAGTTATTGAGCCGTCGCACCCGTTTAATCCGCGACGCCGGGGCAATCAAAATAGAGACTTAAAAACGGTACGCCTTTGACGACCGGGGGTGCTCGGCAGCTATTCGCGGCCGCGACGCTACTTGCCGTGACGGTCTGCCAGAACTGAACTCTGTATAAGGAATTATCAGTTTGCAGGACATTTATGTTTCCGATCAATATGCTGAACTGAACCCGACATGGCACGAAGAGGATTCTCCTTGGAAAGCGCGCCAGATCGAGGAGATTATCAGAAAAAACGGACTTCACTTCGACAGTCTTTGCGAGGTCGGATGCGGCACGGGCGAGATTCTTCTCAATCTGTCCCGCAGCTTTCCGAAGGTTCAGTTCACGGGCTATGAGGTTTCTCCCCATGCCTATCAGCGAGCCAAGACGAAGGAGAAAAGCAACGTCTCTTTTCATCTGAAGGACATCATCGAAGAAAAAGACACGCGATACGACGTTGTCGTTATTGCCGATGTGATAGAACATGTAGAAAACTATATTTCTTTCATCAAAGGCTTGCGACCCTGCGGCCGCTACAAGATCTTCCACATCCCGCTCGATCTTTCAGTACAGTCGGTGCTGCGTGCATGGCCCATTGAGAAGCTCCGCGCCAATGTCGGGCATCTGCATTACTTCTTCAAGGACACGGCAATTGCCACCCTCAAGGACTGCGGATACTCCGTCATCGACTATAAATACACGGCAAGTCGTCTGGAACTGCCCAATCAGGCCTTTAGCAGTACGTTGATGCGTTTGCCGCGAAAGCTGCTCTTTTCCATCAATCCGGATTTGGCCGTGAGGTTGCTTGGCGGCTACTCGCTTCTCGTTTTGGCAGAGTAGACGTTCATGCGGCTGCCCGGGACGAATGCTGCAGCTCGATACGCGATCGGTCGGAACCTCCGACCTGGCGATCGTTTATATTGCCTCTCCGTCAGTGCGCGATCCAATCGCGGCGAGGCGATGCCATGAGCATTGAGCCGATCGGCATTTTCGCCATCTTAAGCGGGCTGCTTTGTCTGTTTCTCGGCAACAGGGCGACGGTTGTGATGCTGGCGATGACGGCCGTACTCGGATCGGCAGCGGCGATGTTCATCGGTGCGGCGAACATCCAGCCGGGCCATGTTCTTCTCGGCTTCCTGGTGCTTGGCGTCATCACGCGAGAACGGGCGGCTGGGGCATTCGTGCATGCGCTACGTCTTGGCGAACCCGGATTTTGGTTTGCCCTTCTGGTCCTATATGGCGTGATGAGCGCCTATTTCGCGCCGCGCCTCCTGACTGGGATAACCCAGATCGTGCCGCTCGGAACCACGGTCTACGGCGATACCCGTTCCACCGTGCCGCTGGTGCCGGTGTCGAGCAACTTCACGCAAAGCGTCTACATGATCGGCAACCTCATCTGCTTCGCAATGACGGTGGCGGTCGCGTCAACCTATCGCGGCTTCCAAGCCGTTCTCGCCGGGCTGCTCGCCTACAGCGTCGCCAACACGGTCTTCGCGCTGCTCGACATCGGTACTTATACGACAGGCTCGCAGGGCATCCTCGCTTTCATGCGGAACGCTCAATACACGCTTCATACTGATGATCAGATTGCCGGTGTGAAGCGCATCGTCGGGTCCTTTACCGAGGCCTCCTCCTTTGCCCGCTCAACGCTCGGCGTCTTCGCTTTTACCGGAACACTCTGGCTTTGTGGCCGTCGACCCTACCTTAGCGGCTCACTTGCTGCCATATCTCTCGTTCTGGTTGTGATGTCGACGTCATCGACCGGGCTCGTTGGCACGCCGGTCATGTTGCTGATCCTATTTGCAACCGCCTTGTCGGTCAGCGGGCGGAAAAATACCAGCCGGACCGCCACGGCAGCGATCGTCTTTGTGCCGTTGG
Organism: Rhizobium lusitanum; assembly: GCF_014189535.1. Lineage (NCBI taxonomy): Bacteria > Pseudomonadati > Pseudomonadota > Alphaproteobacteria > Hyphomicrobiales > Rhizobiaceae > Martinezella > Martinezella lusitana. Next base: position 681,520 of record NZ_CP050307.1, read on the forward strand.
TGTCGTTGGCGGTTGCTCTCATGGTCGCAATCGACCCGTACATGTCGAAGCTTATCTACAATTACATTGATATCGTGGCCCTCGGCAAATCCACGTCCGATTCCGGGATTGAACGCAACTCCTGGAACGTGGCCGCGATCGGGAACGTCGTCGACAGTCTGGGGCTGGGAGTGGGTCTCGGAACTGCACGTACGTCCAGCTTCCTCCTGGCGCTGCTTGCGAATGTCGGCATTCCCGGAACGATCTTCTATCTGGCTTTCGCATTCGACGCGTTGATCAAAAAGCGTGGTGTCCAGGGAAGCTTCATGGCCGATGCGCGTCTTGCGGCGCGCAATGGCTGTTTGGGGCTGCTGGTCGGTGACATGCTGGTGAGCCCGGTCATCGACCAAGGCCTGTTCTTCTGCATGCTGGCCGCCATGGCCTCGGCCCAACCGGAGCGCGGTACACAGGTCGTGCGCGCGAGCCGCCCGATAGGAGCTACCATATGAGTGCTGCCGCCCTTTTCGCGGTCAATGGCCGCTTCTTCACGCAGAGCGCAACGGGGGTGCAGCGTTATGCGTCGAATGTCGTGCGCGCACTGGATGGTGTGCTCGCCGCAGCGGATGCGCGGGCGGCGATCATTGCTCCATCGGGGACGCCAAATCCGGGGCTCAGTCATATGCCTCTGATCCAGTCGGGACCTCTTTCGGGACATCCCTGGGAGCAGATCACTTTGCCCGCCCAATGGCACGGCCGGCTCCTCAACCTTTGCAACACCGCGCCTGCCTCCAAGGCCGATCAGATCGTCTGCATCCACGATGCCAACGTATTTTCGGCTCCCGAAAGCTATAACCGCACCTTTCGGATGGTCTATCAGACGCTGCAGCCGCTTCTCGTGCGCCGGTCCGCGCGGATTGCCACGGTCTCCCATGCCGCGGCACGCCAGATCGCCCGGCATCTGCCAATCCGGATCGAGGACATCGCCGTGCTTCCAAATGGCCATGAGCACGCCTTGAGCTGGGATCCAACGCTTGCACAAATGGCGCCGGGCTTTATCACCAAAACGTTCGGGCAAAGCGATCGCCGGTTCATTCTGGCTCTGGGTTCCAGGGCGCGTCACAAGAACCTCGCGCTGCTTGTCGATGCGGCTCCCGGGCTTGACGAGATCGGCGTGGATATTGTGATCGCCGGTGGAGGCGCCGAGATTTTTGTTCCCGGCGCACTCAAACAACGATCGAACGTTCATCTGATCGGCCGGGTGTCGGACCACGATCTGGCCTACCTGCTCGAAAGGGCGCTCTGCCTCACCTTTCCGTCGCTGACGGAAGGTTTTGGCCTTCCGATCGTCGAAGCCATGGCGCGGGGTTGCCCAGTCATCGCTTCGTACACCGCGAGCATGCCGGAAGTCTGCGGCGATGCTGCTTTGCTTGCCTCGCCGTCCGATCCTGCGGCTTGGATCCGGCATATCCGCGCGCTGAAGGATACGCCCGAACTCCGCAGCGAACTCGTCGGAAGGGGACATGATCAGGTCCTGCATTTTTCCTGGTCGCAGACGGCTTCCGGTTATATGGAGTTGCTCGAACGGCCCGCAGCAGAGCCGAAAACCTACAAGCCGGTCACTGCGAGTGTTCCGCGCACGGCAGTCGTCATCGCCACACGCGGGCGGCCCGGTGTCGTAAGCGCCACGGTCCGCCACCTGCTTGCCACGCAAACGTTGAAGCCTGAAGCCGTTATCGTTTCCTGCATTGATATTGCGGATGCGGGCGATCTGGTCGGGCATGCGGGGGTGACGGTGGTGGCTGGCCTGCCGGGCCTGACCACGCAGCGCAATACTGCGCTCTTGAGCCTGCCGGAAGACACCGAGATCGTCGCCTTCTTCGACGATGACTTCGTTGCGGACAGGAATTGGCTTGCCGCCGCCGCAAGGTCGTTTCGTGACGATAGCCAGATCGTCGGCTTTACAGGACGTGTCCTTGCGGACGGTGTCAACGGCCCAGGTATCGGTTTCGAAGAGGCGTTGCGCCTTGTGGAGGCCGCTCCGCCAAGCGACTGGAGCTGGATCGAGCCCTACAGTCCCTATGGCTGCAATATGGCATTCCGGGCGGAAGCCATTGGCGATACCCGTTTCGACGAGCGGCTCGTTCTCTATGGTTGGCTGGAAGATCGAGATTTTGCCGCAGCACTTGGCAAGCGCGGCGGTCGTTTCGTCAAATGCGCGGAAGCTTTCGGCGTGCATATGGGCGTCAAGAACGGCCGGATAAGCGGCGAGCGCTTTGGTTATTCGCAGATCCTAAACCCCATCTACATGCTGCGAAAAGGCACGATGACGGGCGCAAAGGTCGCCAACCACATCTTTTGCAACATGGCCATGAACTTCGCGCGAGCGGCATGGTCCGAACCTTTCGTCGACAGGCGCGGACGGGCCAGGGGCAATCTGATCGCAATCGCCGATCTTCTTCGTGGCCGCCTGGAACCAGAACGCGCGGCAAGGCTGACAGCGAAAAACAATACAGGGCAACTTAAGTCGGAGGTGACGACCAGATGACGCAAAACAATCCGTCTCTTTTGGAACGCTCGTCCCGGCTTTGGCGGCTCGACGACGCTCCGGCGGAGAACGCCAATGAAGGGCCGGTCGCGCTCCTGCGATCGATGAGCGCGCTTGCGCTGCAACACAAGGTAAAACTCATTCTATGCACGGCCATCGGTATCGGCCTGGCGGGATTTTACGCCCATTCCCTACCTCGGATCTATACAGCGACCGCGACCCTGCTGCTTGAGCCGCGCCGCTCGACATCCAGCTCGGGCCAAGACGCGAGCGCCGCGCAAAATCTCGACTTGAACAGAGCGGACAGCGAACTCCAGATCATCCGTTCAGAGCGCTTGCTCTCGGCGGTTTTTGACAGCCTGAATCTGGAAACTAGTCCGGAGCTTGGCCCACAACCACCTCGGATGCTCGATCTTGTCGTCAGCAATGTGCGGCGCATCTTGAACGAGCCCGAGACAGGGGGCAGTGCCGTGACATCGGAGACTGGCAAAACAGCCCGCTCCGATGGGGTGGCTGCGACAAGCAATAGCGCGGCCCCGGCCACCGATGCGCGTCAAGCGGCATTCCAGAGCTTCGCGAAGCGCCTCGACGTCCGCCGGGTTGGTCAATCCTATGTCATGGAAATCAGTTACTCATCTTCCGATCCGGTGCTCGCCGCGCGTGTCGCCAATGCGGCCGTGTCCGGCTATATCCTGCAAGCGGTCTCTTTCAAGGCGGAGATGGCCCAGGCCGGGACGGAGGTGCTTCAGTGGCGCCTCGATGCCTTGGCCTCGCAGGTCGATGCCGCGACGGATGCCATGGAACAGGGAAAACTGCCGGCTATTCCGACGCCGGACGGCGATGCCCGGATTATCGGCGCGGCGCTACCGCCACTCAGCCCATCCGCGCCGCGCCCATCGTTGATCACTGCGCTTGGAGGCGTTCTCGGGTTGCTTGCCGGCTTCTCCATGATTGCGCTCAATCTTGCGCTCGATCGGAAGGTTCGCAACGCCAAGGACCTGATGCGGGATACCGGGATACCATGTCTCGGAACCTTGCCGGACGCGGTAAGTCGGGTTGACCTCAGGCGGGGCTCGCATAACAGAAGAACCTCCGTGGTCGTCAACCTGCCTGGCAGTGCTTATGCCGTGGCGATCCGTGATCTCAGGACATCCATCGAGATCGCCTGCTCGGCAATTCGCAATGAGCGAGGCATCGTGATCGCAGTCGCGGGCTGGGAGGCAGGCAATGGAGTATCGACGCTATGCTTGAGTCTGGCGCAATTTATTAGCCGGAGCGGTCGGCATACGACGCTTTTCAACGCGGAGATGGGGCAGATCGACCTCAGCGACGATGGTCCCGACGCTTTGCCGACAACGTCGCTGGCCGATGCGCTCGTTGCCGACATGCGGCCGGAACAGGTGATTTTCGGGAACGGACGCGGAGACGGGGATGGCATTGCCGTGCTCCCCATACATTCTGCAAACGCCTTGACAAATCTCTACGTCGATTTCCGTGATCGTCGTGTCGCACGGATCGTGGACGCAGCCCGTGCCAGAGGCGACGTGCTTCTCGGCTTGCCGTCGGTCGGCGGCTCGACGGATGCGCAGGCACTGGCAATTCACGCCGACGCGGTCTTGATCGTTGCCAACGCCGGGCGGACGACGACCGAGCAGGTCAACGACACACTACAGCAATTGCGACGCTCCGGCGCCAATGTGATTGGCACTGTGATCAACCGGGCAAAGGCATGACAAGAATGGAAGCTCCGAAAATAGCCGTAGTCATCACCTGCTGGAATTACGAAACCTATGTGGCGAGTGCGATCCGCAGCGTCGTTTCACAGGGCCGCGATGATTGTGAGCTTGTCGTCATCGACGACGGCTCGACGGATTCTTCCTGGGACATCATCCAGGGTGAAGGTGTGACCGCCTATCGCATTGAAAACAGTGGACAACGGGCGGCGGGGTTTTACGGGCTTGAGCGGACACAGGCGCCGTTCGTTCTGTTTCTTGATGCGGACGACGAACTGGCTCCAGGTTCACTCGCAACTATCATTGCGAGACTGGATAGCGACGTCGCCAAGCTTCAATTTTCGCTGACCCGCATCAATGACCAGGGGGCCGTCACCAGTGCCGCGACACCTCTAAAAGAGTTTCGCGAACGCGAAACACTTGCGGATCTCGTATTGCGTACGGGCGTTTACACCACCCCACCGACATCCGGAAACGTGTTCAGGCGCGACCTGTGCGAACACCTTCGGGAAATGACCTACGATCGCGCGGTGGACGGGGTGATCCTGTTTGCCGCGCCATTCATGGGCGATGTCGTGAGCCTGTCTGAGGAACTAGGACGCTACCGCGTCCATGGCCGTAATATTTCCGGACTGGGTCGTGCCGTCGACCCGGCTTCGTTGCGTGGGGAATTGAACCGCTTTGTCCGGCGGATGAGCCACCTGCGCCGAATTCTGGTGCAGTATGGTCGGTCGGACGAACTGGTTCAGCCCGAGCGGGCCTATTTCTATCTCGAGCGCAGCTTCTATCTGGCGATAGCCGAAGGGCGGCGCCCACCAATCGGACGTCTCTTTGAACTGCTCCGCCAGCTTCGGCGGGAAGCCTATCCCATGAAGACCAAGGCGACCGTGGCAGCATTCTGGTTGCTGACGATGGTGCTCCCAAACCGACGGGCGCGGGGCGGACTTGCCTATCGGTTGAATGGAGGCAAGCGCTCGACCCTCGGGCTGATTCAGTCGCTACTGTAACAGCTACGAGCCCAACGTCGGATCGGGCAGACCGCGATCACCGACGACGGTCAGCCAGTTCGAGCCGTCCACGTCCAGCGATCAGTCGCACGCCGAGGGCAAAGAGCGTACCGACATAGGCCACAGCGCCCGTCGCCACGACGAGCGCAAGCTCCAGGACATGATTCCAGGACCGTCCCGCGAGCTCTTCCCGCAGAATGAGAACCGACATCACCATGACGATCGCAGCAAGAGCGATCTTCCATATGTTGTTCAACTGCGCCCCGATTCCAAGTTCCAATAGCCGGCGGGCGTCGTTCAAGTAGAATATGAACATGATGGCCGAGAGGACAATGCGGGCCATACCGGCACCCTCGGTCGAAAAGAAATAGAAGCCGATCGAGATCAAAACGATCCTGAAACAGAGGTCGATGGCGTTCAGCCTGAAGAGAATATGAGGACGGTCAAGAGCGAGGCTGGCCGAATACAGGGTCTGAAAATAGGGGATCGGGATCACCGCCAATGAAAGCATGCAGAGCAGAGGAGCCGCATCCTTCCATTTTTCTCCGAGCAGCAGATCGGTGACAAGGTCCGATGTCAGCGATATCCCGATGCAGGCCGGCACTGAAATCAGCATTGCAAAACGGGCGGCCTTGAGGAAGGCCAGTCTCATTCGCTGAGGATCCGAGTTGATCTGCGAGAAGGCGGCCATCACCGGCTGCAGCGCCGGACCGATCAGGCTTTGCGTCGGAACCACAGACACGTCGCTCGCCACGGCATAGCGGCCGAGCGTGGTGCTGTCGGTGCCGGCGCCGATCAGAAAGCGGTCGAATTGCCAGTTCAGCGCCGAGACCAGTTGTGCGGAGCTGAACCAGCCGACGAAGCCGGCGAAGTTCGATAGACGCGCCAGCGATAGCGCCGGCCGGTAAGGAGCAAGCACATAGGACATCGTCACGGCTGCTATCGAATTGGTGACGAAGTTGGCCGCGATGGCCCAGTAGGCCCCTCCGGAAAAAACGACGATGATGGAGACGACGAAGGCGCATAGTTTTCCGCAAAATTCCATCATGAAGGTTTGCTGGAAGCCCATATTCCGGGCAAAATGCACCATTGACGGACTGTAGAACCCTTTCACGATCGGGCCTAAGGCCAACATGGCAATCAGCGGGATCAGTTGAGGGTTATGATTGAACATCGAAAAGGGCCACGCGGCGGCCATGACGATGAGCGCGATCAATCCGCTCCTCATGACGCTCAGTGTAAAACCGGTGTCCAGATGGCTCTTGTCGATGACGTTCAGCCGGACCAGCGCTTGCGTGACCGGCACCTCGAGGACGGTGTCGACGACGACAACAAGCGACATGGCCAGCGCCGCCAGACCGAAATCGGCAGGGGTCAGGATACGAGCGAGAAACAAAAGCGTGAAGAAGTCGATGATGCGCCCGAGGAAGCGCGACACGATGAGCCAGCCGGCTCCTTTGAAGGCTTTGAACGCGAGCATCCTGAACCTAAGACCTCGCCCATCGCCATGGCAATCCAACATTGGCTCCATGCTGTTCCATTGCGGGCGGAAGCTCTTCGACGGAACCATGCTTGAGACGCGTTACAATAGTCATGGAAATGTCCTTGGCATAAACTCAACGATATAGGCGGGCAGAGACCCCTCGCAGCACATGCGCCATTTCGAGCGCGGCAAGCAGGGGCGGTTTGAGCAGAGGGAAGTCACGCGCAATTGCGCCCTCGCGCCACAGATGCGATTTGACCGACATCAGCTTCTTGGAGAGATCTGTGTTTTGCGGGCGATTGAGCACATGCACCACCTCGGAGCGGCCGAAATCGACTGAGCGAGCGCCAACGCCGAGCGCCATAATATCGATCTTGCTTGGGTTCGTGATGGCTTGCTTGAGACGCAACCATGCGCAGTCGGCGTCGTCTAAAACCTGCGCCCCACTTTTAATGCGATCGATGTATTGCAAGGCTCCGGACAGAAGCAGATTTCCGGCCGCCGGATCGAGCTTTCCATAGCGAACATCGCCGGAGTTGGCGACGACAACGCCGTCGTCACCCTCGCTGAACTGACGAACGGATGGCAAGGCAGGCTCGAACAGGCTCTCGATGATCTGCCAATAGCGCAGGATCACGGTTTCCACCTTTAAGGGATTGTACAGGTTCTGCTCGACGACGAGGCCTGAGACCATCGGAAAATGGTCCTCGCTCAGCCCCTTGTAATTGCAGCGCGCAAACTGGATGGTCTCGAACCGGCGATCGGGAAAGCCGGCAGCCAGTAGCCGCTGAGTGCTGCCGTAAAGGCCCGTATCGCAAAGAACGATGCGCTTCGCTCCACCCGAAATTTGCTCGAGGTGGCGTGTGAAGAGGTCATTCTGCTGGCGAATGTCATCCAGCACCGCTTGGCCGGCGCTCGTATCAAGCCGTGCGAAAAACCGCGTTGGATCGAAAACCTGCCGCCAGGAATCCGGCAATTCGTAGCTCTGTCCACCCAAGGCGTGGGCAACGTCGGAAAATCTCTTGTTCTGGAACTCCCGACCAAGTTCGTCCAGCACTGCCGGGCTCCTGGTCATAACCGCCGAACGTGCGGCGACAAGCCTTGAAATCAGGACGTTGTCGCGCTTGAGGTCAAGTGGCAGGCCGAGGGCCTGCAAAACCCGTTCGAAAGCCTCCCTGATGCCGATGCCGCCTCTTGCGCAGAACAACAGCGCGGTATCGCCGTTGGCTTTGGCCTGCGTGGCATACAGCCAGATGAACAGGCAGAATTCCGCCACGATCGGCCCGAAAACCTCTCGGCCGAAGGAGATTTTGTCGTCTGGCGCGGGAATATCCCGGCCGTGGTGCACCAGACGCTGGCGGATCTGTCTGAACGCTTCGGTGGCTGCGCCGTCTGCGCGCGAAGCGTAACGATCAAAACGGCTCCTCGGAAGGTGAACTGTCTTGATCCCCATCGCGCCGGGCACCCGGACGTCGGCCGTCATATCATCACCGATGTGCAGGATTTGCGACGGGGAAACGGCCTCGGTTTCGAGCACGACAGAAAACAGCCCGCCATAGCGTTTGCTCGCCTGGGCATCTGCGCTCGAATAGATCCCGTCGATAAGGCCGGGACCGTGGAAATGGTTGATCAATTCCCCAAGCCGGTCGGCGGAAAGCCCCGTGTCGCTCACAGCGACAATTCGGACGCCTGCCTGTCGATATCGCCTCAATAACGTGGCCAGTGCCGCGTTTGCTAGGAGAGCTGTCTTTTCGACGGCCAGTTCTATGGCGAGACGCTCCTCTACCAGATCCTCGGGCAAACTGAGCACCGCCAGTTGGCTGCGGATAATATCGGTTAGCCGCACTTCGCCCGCACCACCGCCTGCATTGAGTGCGCGGTAAGCAAATTTCTGAGCAAGGAGGCGAGCCCTGACAAGCTCGCTCTTCCCGATGGTCAGACCTCGTTCCTTGAGGAGATGCGCGAAACGCGCTTCACCCACGGCAATCCGGGAGCGCTGCGACTTTCCATGGCGCAACAGTAGCGTGTCGAACACGTCGGTAGAAATCAGCTCGATTTCGTCGGCATGCTGATAAAAATCGTCGAGGCTTCGCCGTAGCACTAAACACCCCCTCGGCGTGCACCGATTTAGTCAATTTTCTCATGCGAGATATAGTTCCCAATATCGAACTGATTATAATCACGGCTCGACATCAATAATAAGTACAGGTTAACAGCATAGAGCGAAATATATCAAGTACTATTCGAATTATATAGGGTAAATCACTTGAATTTTTGTTCCAGTATCCTACTCGTAAAGATTAGTATGCGCTATAGTACCAAATTATTTGCGAGATATGTTCTAATTCAACTTCCAATATCTAGAAATATAATCTAGGCTCACACAACTGTTGGAGGTAAGGGTGACTCCATGAACGATGCAGGCCATCAGACCATCATCGACCCCGTCACCGAGGCGGAACGGTTTGATGCCGTCGTCCTTGGGGCTGGTATTTCCGGTCTGGTGTCCGCGTCGGTTCTTCTAAGGCAGGGCTACGCGCGTGTTCTCATCGTCGATGAATATGACCATATCGGCGGAAACCATATCGATTGGTCCTCCGGAGGCTACACGTTCGATATCGGCAGCCTGATTTTCCAGGACGACTCTCCTCTGCTCGATCACTTTCCCGAGTTGCTGCCATTATATGTGCCGATCAGTCCGCAATGGGCGCGGCTGAACCCTCAAAGGATGATCACCACTTATCCGATCTCCGTTCGGGACGACATTTTCGGTGCCGGTTTCATAGAGACCATTCGGATTTTCGCTTCGGTGATATATGCCCGGCTGTTCCAGCGGAAAATGCGCAATGCAAAAGAGTTCGCACGCTATTGGATTGGCGGACGCCTGCTTCATCGCTCCGGACTGGAATCCTACATGAAGCGCTTCTATGGAGTTGCGACGGATGGGATCGATATCGAGCTTGCGCGGAAGCGAATGCTCTGGATCAGCGAGCACGCGTCTATTCAAAACCTCATTTCGCGAGTGCTAAAACCGAAACAGGCAGGTCCGACCAATCGGCAGATGGCGCGTCCCAAGGAGGGGTTTCGATTTCTCTATAAGGCCGCGGCCGATCGACTGGAAAGAGGCGGGGCCGAGTTTCATTTGGCTGCCGAAATGCTGAGGGTCTCCAAGGTTCAAGACCAGTTTCATTTGCAGCTTAAAGACAGAATTGTCGCATGTGACCGGATTATTTCGACCATTCCCATTCACAGGGCGGAAGAATTGTGCGGGCTCGATTCAGGGCGAAAACTCGAAACAATCACGCTCATCGGCCTCTATTTCAGCTTTTCCGGGGATCGCGGTTTTCAGCAGTCGATCATCTATAATTTCTCCCATGAGGGCGCCTGGAAGCGTCTGACGATGTATTCCGATTTTTACGGCCGCGCGGAGGGTCGTGAATATTTCACAGCGGAAGTCATCGGCAACCACGCCGGCGGCTCGGTAGAGCAAGCCGAACGTGATTTCAGGGAACATGTCCGCGCCAATGGCCTGTTCCAAGGCGACCTCAGGCTGGAAGGTAGCTGCGTCCTGGAAGAGGCATACCCAATCTATAGCCGGGGTGCTGCTCAACACGCAGCCGAAGCGATCCGGCAACTTCAGGCGTTCGGTCTCGAATCCCTCGGACGCCAGGGCGGATTCAACTATCAACCGACCGCACGCGCTTCCACCGTGGAGGCTGAGGCCTCGCTGCGCGATAAGCAAGTTGTCTAGGCAGTCTTCCGAAGGGTCGGGGAGGTGAACAATAGGTATATGCCGGAGATGATCAAAACTCGATGATGGCCGATATTTTGATGGAATATAGCCTGGGAAGACCAAGTAATACCCGGGTTTCATTCCGCTATCGGAGCATTTCTATTTGTTGACAGTGATATTGGGTGCGATTTCATGCGAATTCTGCATATTCTCAATCACACGAACAGGCTGAACGGGCATGTTCATGCGGCGGTCGATCTAGCCTGTGCACAAGCCAAGCTTGGCCACGATGTCTGCCTCGCGAGCGGCGGCGGCGATTTCGATCAGCTGCTGCACAGGCACAACGTCACGACAGTGATGGTGGACCATCGGAGAAAGCCGCTCAACCTGCTTAAATCTTCGTACGCACTCCGCAAACATGTTCGCGCATGGCAGGCGGAGATCGTTCACGCCCATATGATGACAAGCGCCGTGTTGGCCTGGCCGATCTGCAAAGTCGCTGGCATCCCCCTCGTCACCACGGTGCACAACGAGTTCGAGAAAAGCGCGATCCTGATGGGTCTCGGGACGCGGGTGATCGCGGTAAGCGAGGCCGTCGGCGCGTCGATGAGGAAACGCGGAATACCGGCATCGAAACTTCGTGTCGTCCTTAATGGCACTATCGGTTCAGCACGCATTGAAAACCGCAGTCCGTTGCCCGTTGTTCTCGGGTCTCCGAGCATCCTTTTTGTCGGTGGTCTGCATCCGCGAAAAGGGCTCCCCGATCTTTTTGAAGCCTTTGGTATCGCACATGAGAAGTACCCCAAAGCCAGACTTTATATCGTGGGTGAAGGACCTTTCCATGCCAATTATCAGGAGACGGTCGCCAAGATGGATTGCGCGGCCGCCGTCACGTTCCTGGGCGCCAAGGAGGATCCTTTCCCGTGGATGGTAGGCGCTGACATTTTCGTATTGCCGTCGCATGCCGACCCGGCCCCTTTGGTTCTTTCCGAGGCGCGCGAGGCGCGCTGCGCGGTTATCGGAACCAATGTGGATGGCATTCCGCAATTACTGGAATACGGTGCGGCCGGAATTCTCGTGCCGCCGCGCGATCCGCCGGCGTTGGCGACAGCGCTCTGCAACCTGCTTGAAGACACCAAACGTATCGGCGAATGGCAGGACAAGAGCCAGACGCGGATTGAACGCATGACGATTGACCGCGTCGCCCGCGAGACCATGGACGTCTATGGGGGAGCTCTTGCACCTGGCTCGAAAACCACGCAAGCCGCCGCCTGAATGATGATGTGACATCGAGATCCATGGCAGAGCGAACAGAGGACGGGAAATGACGACCGCAACATCTCGACGCAACGTCCTGATAGGGGCCGCCTCACTTGCCGCCGCTGGTGGTTTGTTGTTGACGAATAATCGGCCTTCCGCCGAAGAGGCTCCCGATCCGACTGAAGGTCGCAAGCTGGTCTTCGATGAGGGGTTTACGACGCTGGACACGGCGATCTGGCATGCGGGTCCCAAGGCAACGACTTTCGATACCGGCTTTTACGGGCGGTCCGCCTTCAGCCGGATCGACGGCGAAGAAGGCTTCAATCCTTATGCGATCGTCGATGATCCCTCAGCGAACAATGGCAAGGCGCTTCAAATTTCGGCCCAGTACATTGGACACCAGATGAATGTGCCGAGCTACTACGGCAACAACCTGCCTGAATACCAATGGATTTCCGGCAATATCCAGACGGCCAAGCCCGACGGTACAATCCTCAAAGGTTGGCGGCAGGGCTATTTCGAGGCGCGGATGCAGTTTCCTGCCCATCCGTTGAGCTTTCCCGCTTTCTGGCTGATGAACGGCAGGAGCATTCTTTTTCCCCAGACGAGCGTCGAACTCGATGTCGTCGAACAGAAAGGGTGGGAACACGACCTCTATGGCGCATACCTGCACGAATGGGGCAAGCCGGGCGAGCATCACAAAGGGATCGGCGTTCCGACCAGCGTCGATATCACCAAGGGCTATTTCCGCTATGGTCTGCTCATCGAGGGTGCCCGCTGCCGCTTCTACTTCGAGCGCAAACAGATCCTCGATCCGAAAACCCAGCAGCCTATCGACTGGACTTTGGGGCGCGCAGCGGAGATGGATGCGGGAGGAGATGTATTCTGGCCGCTGCTCACGCTTGCCTTGCGGTCGGATGTCCCGTTCCCCAATCCGCTGAAGCCGGAAGACCGGCTAACCCATATGCGGGTCGACTACATGCAGGTTTACGCGTGACGTCGGTCAAATTATCGCGCTAGGCGATCAACGGCTTTGTCACTACGGCCTAATCCACTCTTCGAACGCCTTGGGTTCGACATTGCCGCCACAAAGAACGGTTGCCACGGTCTTGCCGGCGAAACGCTGTGGATTCTCAAGAATGGCTGCGACGCCAAGTGCGGCGGCGGGTTCGACTATAAGCCCAGAATGCAGGTATAGAAGCCGCATTCCCTCCTTGATGCTTTCCTCGCTGACCAAAAGGGCGTCATCGGCGACGGCCAATAAATCATCGAGAACTTCCGGGATTACATAGCGCCCAGCCACCCCATCGGCGATGGTGTTCGGGGCGCCGGCGTCCACAATCCGCCTGGCCTTGAAGGAAAGGGTCATAGCCGGTGCATTTCGGGGCTGGACTGTGATTATCTCCACGCTTGGCCGCCGGCACTTCAGGGCATAACCGATGCCCGTCGCCATTGCCCCGGCTCCCAGAGAAACCAGGACGGCGTCCAGCGCTTCAGGAAGTTGTGAAAGCTCGAGCCCGATTGTCGCGGCACCTTCACACGTGTCGAGATTCTTGCTGTCCTCCACGAGGAAGGCGCCCGTTTCTTCGGCATGATCCGAGGCCGCTTGAAGTGCTGCTTCGATCTCCCCTTCGACCAACACCACATTTGCCCCTAGTAGCCGCATCTTTTCCACCTTGAAGGCATTGGCGGCGGCGGATGCCGTCACCGTGACATCAAAGTTTCTCAGTTGGCCACCATAGGCGAGTGCTTGACCCAGATTGCCCGCGCTGGCGCAGACGACCGATTTTTTATCACCTTGCGACTGTAGCCGTGCCAAAACCATCTCGGTGCCACGCCCTTTGAAGCAGCGCACGGGATTCATCGTTTCTACTTTGAGAATGACTCGGCAACCCAGAGCCCGGCTCAGAGTTTCACAGACGTATTGCGGTGTATGAAGAAAGACCTTGTGTATGGTCGTGGCAGCGGTTTCGATTCGATCGATGTCCAAGCGCATATGAGCCCCCCATTGCGATTCTCAGTAGGGCCCAGGCGGTCGGCGTATATCGCTGCGTTCCACGATGGTTTTCCATCATAATCCGCCAGTCGCGCAGCTGCTAAACACTCATTCACTGGCCAGGCAATGTCAAGGATGTGAGTAGCCGCGACTTTAATCCCGTCGAATGCTTTTTCAAAACTCAAAGCATGCCTGCGGACCAGGGCAAAGCATATTGTCGATGCCGTGCAGCGACCCGCAAGGCATCCGCATGGACATCGACAACCCGTTCGGTGTCGAAGCTGTCTATGAAGCTCTGTCGGTATTCCGCATGGGACAATTCATCCTGCAGGTTGTCGCAGTAATAAATCATCGCCTTGACCAGTTCATCGCCGCCGCTCACTGGAACGAGAAGGCCTAGACGCCTGTCCACGAGAATGTCGCTCGGACCGAATTCGCAGTCGGTCGATATGACCGGAAGACCAAACCTCAGGGCCTCGCATATCGCCAACGACCAGCCTTCCCAACGCGATGTCGATATGTAGACATCGCTGGTGGACAAGGCCGATTGCGGATTGTCCGGGTGGTGCTCGATGCTTACCACGTCCTCGAGTTCCAGCCGTCTGATTTGCTCACGCAGCTCAGCCTCTCCAGCGCCGTAACCCACAACCTTGAGTTTGACGTTCTTGCGGGCCTTATAAAGTTCGGCGAATGCATCCAGCAGGATATCCTGCCCCTTTTGATAGGAAAATCGGCCGACATTCACAAAGGTAACGCAGTTTGCCTCATCGACAGGTTTACTTTTTGGGAAATCAAACTTTCTGACCGGATTTGGCAGCCAGTATTGCGGCGTTTTGCTGGCGAACATGGCCTTGAAAGATTCAAGCTGCTTGGGCGATGTGCCGAAGACGTAGGAGAGGCGCTTGATGAAATAGATCCTCATCAGAAAGAACAGGATCTTGGCTTTGAGGTGGCTCGGTTCCAGCCGTGGATTGCCATGCAGATGCATGGCGAAATTCCGTCGGATTCCCAGGCAAGCCATCATGCAAATGACCGTCGGCTCGATCTGCGGGACGACGATAAGGCCATAGTCCTTGCTCTTGAACACGCTCCTTAAGATAGACACCAATTCTCGCCGGTTGTGCGCAATTCTATCGATCGTATTGTAGCTTTGCTTTCCAGCCGGCCGGTTTTTGTGGGTAGACGTGTAGAGGACGTCAATCTCAAAGTCGGCCGCGTATTTTTCGGACAGGGCAGAGCATATCGTATCGACCACGCGCTCGATGCCTGCGAAGGAACTCGTGCCGGGTTGAATATAAAGGATTTTTATGCGGCCGTGAGTTGGCACTTGTTCTTCCCCGCTCGGCAATTCAGCTTTCATTTGCATGCGTGCGTCCTATTCGAGCTGGCGGATCTTTATAGTGCGGCACAGAGTACAATATTAATAATGAATGGCGATAGTCTGTAGTGTTATTTTGAAAAGAAATAGTAATATTCGCAATCTGAAATTCGCTAAGTATTTCGGTCTTTCGAGCGCCCAGCAAATTTGATTTTGCCGCAGCTTGCGAAATGACGGGAGCCTTGCCGGCATCTTGCATCGAGCGTGGGTAGAGGGGTCGCCATCTCGATGGCCGCTTCCAATTCGTTGACGTATGAGTCAATGAATCATTTGAATGGCAGCGATGTGCGTGATAATGCCGTAGCGTTGGCAATCGGGCACAAAGGCCAGAGAATGAAAAGATTTAGCCTGTTCCTGATAATGGCTATGCTCACGTCGTGTGCGAGCCGCCCAGGACCTGATGTATTGGAAACAGTTTCGAAAGCCCCCGCAACGACGAATACGATCACGGTCTATTCGGCAACGACCAGGCCAAGAAAAGATCCGGCGCAGAATATTTTCACGAGTGGACGGTCGATTTCGACGAATTACGCTCAGTTCACCATCTCAATTCCACCGACGCATAAGAGCGGTCAGATAGAATGGCCGCATCCGAAGCCTGACCCACAGAAGACATTCGCGGTCACAGGGCAGGCGGTTCTTAACCGTGAGAGTTTTTTGAAGGCTATTCCGGAGAAAGACCAACAGCGCCGGGTTGTCGTCTTTGTCCATGGCTATAATTACAACTTTCAGGAAGCCTTGTTTCGCCTTGCTCAGTTGAGAGCCGATTCAAATCTCCCTGCCGTGCCGATCTTGTTCGCATGGCCGTCACAAGCCGCACTGTCGGGCTATATAGCCGATAAGGATTCGGCGACATTTTCACGGGATAATCTGACGCAGCTTCTCATCGACCTCACGAAGGATCGCAAGCGCGGCGAAGTTATGGTGTTCGCTCATAGTATGGGCGGCTGGTTGACCACGGAAGCTCTCAGGCAATTGAAGCTGGAAGGCCGGCAGGACGTCCTGGACAAGCTTACAGTGGTGCTGGCGGCCCCGGATATCGATGCGGATGTGTTTATCTCGCAGCTGAATCTCATCGGTAAAATGTCTCCGCCTCTAACGGTCCTCGTCTCGCGGGACGATCGCGCGCTGGAAGCATCGACATTTTTGGGAGGCGGTGTGCCCCGCGTTGGCGCGCTTGATGTCAGAGATGAGGTTGTCCGGGAGGCGGCAGTCAAGGCCGGTGTCCGGCTGATCGACATCTCAGCGCTTAAGTCGTCCGATCCAGGCAATCATGACCGCTTCATCGCCCTGGCGTCGATGAACCCGAATTTCGATGCCAACACAAATGGAAAAACGAACATGGTCGGAAAGACCGGCGCCTTCGTGTTCGACGCCATCGGCGCTACGCTGTCGAGCCCATTCCGCCTGGCTAGCAAAGTGGTCAATCCGCAGTAAGCTTCATCAGCATATGGAAACGGGCGCGGCTGGAATACAGCCGCGCCCGAATGTATTTCCCTCCGGATCAGACCAGATCGAAGCGATCTGCGTTCATCACCTTCGTCCAGGCCGCCACGAAGTCGTGCACGAACTTCTCCTGCGTATCGCCCTGGCCATAGACCTCGGCAAGCGCCCTCAGCTGCGAGTTCGAGCCGAAAACGAGATCGACACGGGTGCCGGTCCACTTGATGTCATTCGTATTGCGGTCGCGTCCCTCGAACACATATTTCGAGTCCGGGGAGGCTTTCCACGCCGTGCCCATGTCGAGCAGGTTGACGAAGAAATCGTTGGTGAGCGTTTCAGGGCGCGTGGTGAAGACACCATGCTGCGACTGTCCGGCATTTGCGTTCAACACGCGCAGGCCGCCGACCAGAACCGTCAACTCCGGCCCCGTCAACGTCAGCAGCTGTGCCTTGTCGATCAGCAACTCCTCCGGCGAAATGGTGTATTCGCCCTTCTGATAGTTGCGGAAGCCATCGGCGATCGGCTCCAGAACGGCAAAGGACTCGACATCCGTCTGTTCCTGCGTCGCGTCGGTACGGCCGGGCGCGAAGGGAACCTCGATGTCGTGGCCGGCATTCTTCGCAGCCTTTTCGACAGCGGCAGAACCGGCAAGCACGATCAGGTCTGCAAGCGACACCTTCTTGCCACCAGACTGAGCGTCGTTGAACGCCTTCTGGATGCCTTCGAGCGTTGCGAGGACGGTTGCGAGCTGCGCCGGCTGGTTGACTTCCCAATCCTTCTGCGGCGCAAGACGGATGCGCGCACCGTTCGCGCCACCGCGCTTGTCGGAGCCACGGAAGGTTGATGCCGAAGCCCAGGCGGTCGAGACCAGCTGGGAAATCGGCAGTCCCGATGCGAGGATCTTGTCCTTGAGATCGGCGATGTCCTTGGCGTCGATCAAAGGATGATCGACCGCCGGGAGCGGATCCTGCCAGATCAGTTCCTCTGTCGGAACTTCCGGGCCAAGATAGAGAACGCGCGGACCCATGTCGCGGTGGGTCAGCTTGAACCAGGCGCGGGCAAAGGCGTCGGCGAACTGATCCGGATTTTCGAAGAAGCGCCTGGAGATCTTCTCATAGGCAGGGTCGATGCGCAGCGAAAGGTCGGTGGTCAGCATGGACGGTGCGTGACGCTTGGACGGGTCGTGCGCGTCCGGCACGATACCGGCGCCGCCGCCATTCTTCGGCGTCCACTGATGGGCGCCAGCCGGGCTCTTCGTCAGTTCCCAGTCGAAGCCGAACAGGTTTTCAAAGAAGTTGTTGCTCCACTTTGTGGGCGTTGTGGTCCAGATGACTTCCAGGCCGCTGCTGATCGTGTCGCCGCCCTTGCCTGTTCCATAGCTGCTCTTCCAGCCGAAGCCCTGTTCCTCGATGCCGCCTGCCTCGGGATCGGCGCCGACATGTGCTGCATCGCCCGCGCCATGGGTCTTGCCGAAGGTATGTCCGCCGGCAATGAGGGCGACGGTTTCCTCGTCGTTCATGGCCATGCGGGCGAAGGTCTCGCGGATGTCGCGGGCAGCGGCTAGCGGATCCGGGTTGCCGTTGGGGCCTTCCGGATTGACGTAGATCAGGCCCATCTGCACGGCGGAGAGCGGCTTTTCGAGCTCGCGGTCGCCGGAATAACGCTTGTCGCCAAGCCAGGTGTCTTCAGCGCCCCAATAGACGTCTTCCGCCGGCTCCCAGACATCGGCGCGGCCGCCGGCAAAGCCGAAAGTTTTGAAGCCCATCGATTCCAGGGCAACGTTGCCGGTGAGGACCAGCAGGTCGGCCCAGGAGATCTGGTTGCCGTATTTCTGCTTGATTGGCCAGAGCAGGCGGCGTGCCTTGTCGAGGTTGACGTTATCCGGCCAGCTGTTGAGCGGCGCGAAACGCTGTTGGCCGGCTCCCGCACCACCGCGGCCGTCGCCGGTGCGGTATGTGCCGGCGCTATGCCAGGCCATGCGGATGAAAAGCGGGCCGTAGTGACCGAAGTCGGCCGGCCACCATTCCTGCGAATCGGTCATCAACGCGAAGAGGTCCTGTTTCAGGGCCTCCAGGTCGAGCTTCTTGAACTCCTCGGCATAGTTGAACGCCGTGCCAAAGGGGTTGGACAGGGAGGAGTTCTGGTGGAGAATCTTGAGGTTCAGCTGGTTCGGCCACCAGTCCCGGTTCGACCTGCCGCCATGGGCCGTGTGCGTATGCACAACGGGACATTTGCCCGCGTTGTCGACTTTCGTATCCATAATTCTCTCCCTTGAGATTCTTTGAATTGAGCTGGTCTGAGAAAGACCGTCCTGAGGCGAACGTGCTTGGGGCGTCAGCATTCTGGATAGTCCGAACTTCGATAAGCTGCGCTCCATCTGCGGCTACTACCGTATGGGCCGCATGTGACAATGACGCATCTCATCTCTGCTTCGGGGACTATATCTAAGTCGCGCCATTAATTTAAGTTGGATTTTCTGATCGCGGCGATAAGGTGAGGTTATGACCAACTTGACACTCAAGCAGTTTCGCTATTTCGAAGCTTTGGCACGACAGGGCCATTTCGGACGTGCGGCCGATGTCTGCGCGATCTCCCAGCCCGCTCTGTCGATGCAGATCAAGGAGCTGGAGGAAACATTGGGTACGGAGCTCTTCGAAAGAGGTGCGCGCCAGGTCCGGCTGACCAGCTTCGGAGAGGCGTTTGCATTGCGTGTGCGCGAAATCCTGCGCTCGGTCGACGAGTTGGGAGATCTGGCGCGCGCCTCGCAGGACAGGCTGGTGGGGCGGTTGCGGATAGGCATTATCCCGACTGTCGCACCCTATCTGCTGCCTGCGATCATCGGCAATCTCACCCGCCTGCATGACGGGCTTGAGATTCATGTGCGCGAGACGCTGACCTCGAAGCTGGTGCAGGAATTGGCGGAGGGCCGGCTCGACACGGCGATTGTTGCCCTGCCGATCTCCGAGCCTTCGCTGACCGAGGTTTCGCTATTCTCGGAAAATTTCGTGCTGGTCCGGCCGGGCGAGGACGAGGGCAAGCCAGTGCCCAATCGTGAAGCGCTACGTGAAATGAGGCTTCTTTTGCTCGAGGAGGGGCATTGCTTTCGCGACCAGGCCTTGTCGTTCTGCAATATACATTCGGCGCTGCCGCGGGAGTTGATGGACGGTAGCTCTTTGTCCACGCTGGTCCAGATGGTCAGCGCCGGTATTGGTGTCACCTTGATCCCGGAAATGGCCGTTGGGGTGGAGACGCGCTCGGCCTCGGTGTCCGTGGCTCGCTTCCAGAATGCCCAGCCCTCGCGAACAATCGGGATGATCTGGCGCAAGACAAATCCTCTGGCCAAACAGTTTCTGCAGATTTCCGAAGTCGTCCGGCAGTCGGCCGATGCCATGCGCGCGCACTACAGCCCGGCATTGTCGACCCGGGAGATTGGTGCCGATGGCCGTGAGATAGGGATGACGGAGGGTGGGGCGGATTGAGCGGTCTTGCTGATAGGGCAGTCAGGGGTAATATTTTCGATTTAACTAACTCTACTGCTAGGAGATAAATATACATAATTACTAAGATACAAAATACGAAAAAATATCCAAATTACGCAGAAAATGTACGAAAACGCTGAGATTTTGTTCAGTAGTCGTAATAGTCCACGAAAGATTAACTTTCATATGTCCGTGATATCCGTCACTTTTTCTTAAATTAAGTGATGGTGACTTTTGAAGCTCGACGATTTAAACAACCGATTCTTCGCTATATTTCGTGAACTGGCAAGGAGCCGGGGCGGCAATGTTGCGATCGTTGTTGCCCTCACCATGGTGCCAATGCTCCTCGCGGTCGGTGCCAGCTTCGACTATATCCGCGCCTACAATGTCCGGCAGAGCATGCAGAGCGATCTTGACGCTGCCCTGATTGCCGCGGTCAAGAATGTCGACGCCGGTGATACGACTGCCCTCAAGCAAAAGGTCGCCGATTGGTTTCATGCGCAGACGGACAGCAGCTATTCTCTCGGTGATATCGAAATCGATACGACCAACCATCGCATAACAGCGACGGCGAGCGGGACAGTCCCCACGACCCTGATGAAGATCGCCAATATCAATACCGTCCCCGTCAGCGTCGCCAGCGCCGTCAAGGGACCAGCATCATCCTACCTCAACGTCTACATCGTTATCGACAAATCTCCGTCAATGCTCCTGGCGGCAACGACTGCGGGCCAGCAGGCCATGTATAAGGCCATCGGATGTCAGTTCGCCTGCCATGACGGCGATAAGCAAACTGTCGCAGGTGCGCAATACGCCAACAATTATGCTTATAGTTCTGAAAAGAAAATCAAGCTGCGCGCTGATGTCGCCGTGGATGCTGTTCATGAAGTGATCAACATGATTGATAGCTCTGATGCCAACAATGAGCGGATCAGAGTTGGTCTCTATAGCCTGGGCGACACGATCAAAGAGGTTCTGCCGCCGACTCTGGACACGGCAACCGCCGCCAAACGTGTAGACTCGGACCTCTCAAGCGCAACGTCGACGACCTATACCTATTTTGATGTCTCTCTGGCTGCCTTGAAGAATAAAGTCGGAACAGGCGGAGACGGCTCCTCCTCGGCGTCGCCACTCAAATTGGTGCTCCTGTTGACCGATGGCGTCCAATCACAGCGCGAATGGGTAACCACTGGCGCGAAAACGCAGCCGAAGGTGGCGCCGCTCAATCCGGCCTGGTGCGATTACATCAAAAAACAGTCCGCCACCATGGCGGTTCTCTATACTGAATATCTGCCGATCACGACGGATTGGGGCTACAATGCAACCGTCGGCTCGACCATGGCCAGCGCCAACTGGAAAAGCACCTGGGGCGGCACGATGGAAAGCGGCGTGCCAACCAGCATCTCGCGACGCGACTATATCCCCTATGCGCTGTCCGACTGTGCGTCCTCAAAGAGCCTGTTCATGTCCGCGTCCTCGGCCACGGATATCACGAACGGCTTGTCGGCACTCTTCACGCAATATCTTGCCTCCGTTCGGCTGACTCAATGATGCGAGTAAGGCCGTTTGCATTGTTCCGTCGCCTTCTTGCCGATCGGAAAGGCGTGGCTGCGATCGAGTTTGCGCTTCTGGCCCTGCCGCTGTTTATGCTGATATTCGCGATCATCGAGATATCGCTGATGTTTTTCGTGAATTCAGCAATGGACGCATCGGTTCAAAAGATTTCCCGGATGATCCGCACCGGCGAGGTTGCTTCGTCCAAGATCACGCAAGCCGCTTTCAAGGCCAAAATCTGCGACGATATGATTTTGTCGTTCAGCTGTTCCGCCAATCTTTTGATCAAGGTCGACGTACTCTCCAACCTATCGTCTGCCACCGGTGCCAATCCCATCAATGCCAGCGGCAATCTGGCCGTCACCGAAACCTATAATATCGGCAAGGGCAGCGATTATGTTCTGGTTCAGGCATTTTTGCCCTGGGATGCCGTCGTCAACTTCTTCACGTTTTCGAGCAACAAGATGGCCGACGGCCGCTATCTGCTCGGGTCCTCCGTTCTGTTCCGCAACGAGCCCTTCTGATGATGAAAAGGAACTCCTACCGGTTCGCTCAATTCTATCTTCGCCGTCTTGTGCGTGACCGATCCGGAACGTCCGGAGTGGAATTCGCGATCGTTCTGCCGATCCTACTGCTGCTGCTTGTAGGAACCGTCGATCTCGGCCATGCGCTCACGGTTAGCCGGAAGATCGATGAGATTGCCTCCACCACGGGGGACATGATTTCCCAGCAAGGCACCTGGACGAAATCCGATGTCGCCAATATTCTTTCCGGTGCCAGCTTCATCCTGCAGCCCTATGACACCACAGGGCTCTCGATCACGGTCGCAGTGGATGACATCAGCAAAAGCGGCAACGCCACGGTCAACTGGTCCGCCGCGCTCAATACGTCTGCCCTGACCTATGGAGCGGCAACGCCGATCGACGTGCCCTCGCAGATCAAGGAAGCAGGCGTGCAGGTCGTGATAACCCGAGTGCAATACAAGTTGACGACGCCGGTCTCGGCGCTGTTTGCAAGCTTTACCGGAACGAACGGTTATAGTTTCGATCGCCATTTCTTCAATCGGCCGAGGGCCGGGGACACGATCACCTACAAATAGCTCCGGGTCTCTTCCTCGCGGGCTGGTGCAATCGTGGTCGGATGCCTCACCTAGGATATTATGCCGCGAGGGCTTTCTCGGCCATCGTTACCCAATAGCTGATGCCATAGGGCAGCACGTCGTCGTTGAAATCGTAAGCTGGATGATGAAGGCCGGCGGTGTCGCCATTGCCGATGAAGATGAAGGCGCCGGGGCGCGATTCCAGCATATAGGAGAAGTCCTCCGCTCC
Organism: Rhizobium lusitanum; assembly: GCF_014189535.1. Lineage (NCBI taxonomy): Bacteria > Pseudomonadati > Pseudomonadota > Alphaproteobacteria > Hyphomicrobiales > Rhizobiaceae > Martinezella > Martinezella lusitana. Next base: position 704,438 of record NZ_CP050307.1, read on the forward strand.
CATGCGCGGCGCCGTGTTGGCATCGACGCCGGAAACACCCGCAACCGAGCCTGCGACGCCGATCGCGAATTCCGTTTCACTGTCATGATTGACCGTGACCGGATAACCACGATGGTAGTTGACCTCCGCCGTAGCGCCATAGGCCGTCGCGGTCGCCTCCGCCACTTCTTTCAGGCGCTTTTCGGCGAAGTCCCGTGTTTCGGGCAGAAGCGTGCGCACCGTTCCCGTCAAGGTGACGAAGCTCGGAATGACGTTGTGGGCCGTGCCGCCATGGGTCGTAGTCACCGAGATGACCAGCGATTTAAGCGGGTCCGTTCCGCGCGAAACAATCGACTGCAGCGCAATCACCACATGGGCGGATGCCAGTACCGGATCGATCGAGAGATGCGGCGCGGCGGCATGGCTGCCGTTACCGTTGATGGTGATCTCGAAACTGTCGGCGGCCGCCATGAGCGATCCCTTGCGGATCGCGAAATTGCCGACAGGCATGCCGGGCGCATTGTGCATGCCGTAGACTTCGCTGATGCCGAACTTGTCCATCATGCCATCGTCCAGCATCGCCAGGGCGCCGGCGCCGCCTTCTTCGGCTGGCTGGAAGATCACGGCGACCGAAACTTTGAAATTGCGGGTTTCGGCCAGATATTGCGCGGCGCCGAGAAGCATGGCGGTGTGGCCGTCATGGCCGCAGGAATGCGCCTTGCCTGGCACCTTCGACGCCCATGGTTTGCCGCTGGTTTCGGTGATTGGCAGCGCATCCATGTCCGCGCGGAAGCCGATTGTCGGCCCGTCGCCATGCCTGCCCTTGATGATGGCGACCACGCCGGTCTTGCCGAGGCCGGTTTCCACGATGTCGCAGCCAAACGCTTTCAATTTCTCCGCGACGAAGCTCGATGTCTCGAAGACGTCATAGAGTAGCTCCGGCGTCTCATGCAAATGGCGCCGCCAGCCGGCGACCTCTTCTTGCATTTCGGCAGCACGGTTCAATATCGGCATTGTCCATCCTCATTCGTGCGAGGTCCAGGGGGATATGGCAGTATATTGCGCTACTGAAATCTGATTTTGCAAGCTTCAACTTTCATTCTTGAACGAAAAATAGGCCTGTGCTTAGATGGCTCAAAATTTGAGCATCGCCTTTGACGCGAGTGCCGATAAACGGGAACAATGATAGCGGGCGGCGGCCAAAAGGAATTTCAGCGCACATGAATGGTCACGTTCTGATTGAAAAATAATCTAGCAATTTCAGGAGGTTAGTATTCTGTCGATTTGCGAAGATCCGGTGACCGCTGCGGGGAACCGGCGCTTGAATTATTCGGGGCGACCAAGGGGTGCGAAACCCCACGAGGTAGCCAAACCGATCGCTCGGGTAGTGTCCGAGCCTCCGCTCTCGCAAGACTTTCCGTCCTATTTTATCCCGCAATGCGACATTGATGCATGGCGCGAGATCGGCCTGTGGCGGGCCAAAATCAGCATCTCGATCGCACGAATTCGTATCCCGACAACCCGCTTTTCTCTAGACGGGCACGCTCGGAAATAAGCCTTTCCGCCGCGTCGTATGGGATACGCCGCGTCGATCATTCAACACACAAAAACACATTGGGGAAATCAAGATGAAGAGACGCAATATCCTTCTTGCCAGCGTGGTTGCGGCATTCGCCATGGCAGGCTCCGCCGCCCATGCGGAACGCGGCGGCGATGGCGAGCTGAAGATCCTGTTCTGGCAGGCTGTTTCGACGCTCAACCCATATCTCTCGGGCGGTACAAAGGAAGTCTACAGTTCGTCCATGGTCATCGAACCGCTGGCCCGCTACGACGAAACGGGCAAGCTCGTGCCGACCCTGGTGACCGAGATCCCCACCTTGGAAAACGGCGGCATCGCGCCGGATATGACAAGCATGGTCTGGAAGCTGAAGCCGGATCTCAAATGGTCTGACGGCACGGATTTCACGGCCGACGATGTGGTCTTCACCTGGAAGTATTGCACGGCGCCAGATGGCGGCTGCGCACAAAAAGCGCAATATGAGGGTATCAAGTCGGTGGAGGCCGTGGATCCCCACACCGTCAAGATGACCTTCACCGAGCCGAAATATTACCCCTATGGCGCTTTCGTCGGTGGCCAGTCGCCTATCATCCAGAAAGCCCAGTTCAAGGATTGCGTCGGCGCCGCAGCACCAGGCTGCACATCCGCCAATTTCGGCCCGATCGGCACCGGCCCCTTCGTCGTCAAAGAATTCAAGCCGAACGACGTCATCACCTTCACAGCCAACAAGAATTACCGCGATCCGGCCAAGCCCGCTTTCGCCACGGTAACGCTCAAGGGCGGCGGCGACGCGGTATCCGCCGCCCGCGCGGTGCTTGAAACCGGCGAATATGACTATGCCTGGAACATGCAGGTCGAGCCGGAAATCCTCGCAACCATGGTGGCAGCCGGCAAGGGCGAGCTTGTAACCGCCTTCGGATCACAGGTCGAACGTATCAACCTCAACCACTACGCCGTCGATCCGTCGCTTGGTGAAAAGCGCTCGACCAAGGAAGCCGGCCCGCATCCGGCCTTGTCGGACCCGGCTGTCCGCCGTGCATTGTCGATGGCGATCGATCGCGACGTCATCAACGAGGCCGGCTACGGCGCAGCCGGCAAGCCGACCTGCAACATCGTGCCTGGCCCCGAGGTCTATGCCTCGACGGCGAACGACTGGTGCCTGAAGCCGGATGTCGATGGCGCCAACAAGCTCCTGGACGAGGCCGGCTGGGTCAAGGGTTCGGACGGCATCCGCGCGAAGAACGGCGTGAAGCTCTCCTTCCTCTATCAGACGTCGACCAACTCGGTGCGTCAGGCCACCCAGGCGCTCGTCAAGGATATGTGGGCACAGATCGGCGTTGCTGCGGAACTGCGCAACATCAGCGCCTCGGTCTTCTTCGGCGGCGATCCCGCCAGCCCGGATACCTTCCAGAAATTCTATGCCGACGTCGAGATGTACACCAACAACTTCGACGGCACGGACCCGGAAAAATATCTGGCGGAATGGCTGTGCAACCAAATTCCCGCCCCCTCGAACGGCTGGCAGGGGCAGAACATGCCGCGCTACTGCAATCCGGAATATGAGAAGCTCGTCACTGAATTGTCGAAGACGGCCGATCTCGCCAAGCGCGCGGAAATTGCCAAGAAAGCCAATGACATGCTGACGGAGGAGGGCGCTCATATCCCGCTCATCTACCGCGGCCAAGTCTCGGCGCGCTCCGCGACCCTCGAAGGCGTCAAGATAAACGGCTGGGATTCCGAACTTTGGAACGTCGCTGACTGGTCCCGCAAGAAGTAAGATGCAGCGATCGCCGGCTCCGTCCTCAGATGGAGCCGGCATTTTGCGTCGCCTGAAGGTCTGGAGACTTTCCGATGTTTAAGTTTACCCTGCGGCGGCTGTTTTTTGCCGTGCCGACATTGCTCGTCATCAGCTTTGTCATTTTTGCTCTTCTCGACCTCGCGCCCAATAACCCCACAGGCGACCTGCCGTTGACGATCCCGCCGGAGGTCCGCGAACAAATCCGGGCAGCGCTCGGTCTCGATCAGCCCTTCCTGATCCGTTATCTTAGGTGGCTGCATCAATTCTTCATCAATGAACCGCTGAATATTCTCGAGCAGATCACCGGCTGGCAGTTCGGCGATGGCCATAGACTGCGCGTGCTCTCATGGGCAACACGCAGTCCCGTGGTCGATCTTGTCGTCCAGCGCATGCCGCAAACGCTGTGGGTTGTGGGCCTCTCCTACCTTTTTGGCGTGTTGCTGGCGATCCCGATCGGCGTTCTCTCCGCCTACAAGCAATATTCGATCTTCGATCAGATCGGCACATTCATCTCCATGGTCGGTTATTCCGTGCCGACCTTCTTCACCGGCGTGCTACTGATCGTCGTCTTCAGCTCCTATCTGCACTGGTTCCCATCGGTCTACGACACCAATCTGCGCGTGACGGACTGGTCCAGCCTCATGGCGCAGATCAAGCAGATGTTCCTGCCGGTCATGGTGCTGACGCTCTACAATGTATCGCATATCAGCCGCTTCGTGCGTGCCTCCATGCTCGACAACCTGCATCAGGATTATGTCCGAACCGCGCGTGCCAAGGGCGTCAAGGAAAAGACCGTGCTTCTGGTCCATGTGCTGCGCAACAGCCTGATACCGGTCGTCACCGTCATCGCGCTTGGGGTGCCGACGATCTTTTCCGGCGCCATCATCACCGAGCAGGTGTTTCGGGTGAACGGCCTCGGCCAGCTTTTGATCGTGGCCGTGCAGGGCGGGGATATCCCAATGGTTCAGACCCTGACCTTCATCTTTGCGGTGCTGATCGTTCTCTTCAATCTGATTGCCGACGTGCTCTACGGCATTCTTGACCCGAGGATCCGTTATGACTGACGTTGCAGCAATCCCGTCGACGGTTTCAACGACGCCACCAAGGTCGCTCATGGCTGCCACATGGCGGCAATTCCGGGCTCATAGAGGCGGCTTTGCGGGCCTGATCGTTTTCGTAGCGATCCTGCTGATCGTCTTTATCGGCCCGCTCATCCACAGCGTCGATCCGAACAAGATCGACATCCGCGCCAAGAACCAGGGGCCTTCCCTGCTTCACCCCTTCGGCACGGACAATCTTGGCCATGACATGCTGGCGCAGGTGATGGCAGGCGGGCGCATCTCGCTGGCGGTCGGCATCACCGCCATGCTGCTGGCGCTTTTTCTCGGGACATTGGTCGGCGTGACATCAGGCTATTTTCGACGTCTCGACGGACCTCTCATGAGGCTGACGGACCTGTTTCTGGCGCTGCCGCTCCTGCCTCTGCTGCTGGTTATCATCATGTTGTTCCGCGACACGCTCCGCTCCTATTTCGGTCCGGAAACCGGAATTTTCATCCTGATCGTCTTCGTGATCGGCGTCACGAGTTGGATGCATACTGCCCGCATCGTGCGTGGCGATGTCCTTGCGGTGAAACGCCTGGAGTTCGTCATGGCGGCCAAAAGCAGCGGCATGCGGGAATACCGGATCATCCTGAAGCATATCCTGCCCAACGTCATGAGCTCGATCATGGTGTCGGCGACGCTCGGCATTGCATCCGCGATCATCACCGAATCCGCGCTGAGCTTTCTGGGCCTCGGCTTCCCATCGGACTTTCCGACATGGGGACGTCTGCTCTTCGACGGCGCAAGCTTCCTGCAGATCACGCCGTCACGCGTGCTGTGGCCTGGTCTTGCCATTTCGCTGACGGTCCTCAGCGTCAATTATCTCGGCGATGCGGTGCGCGATGCGCTTGATCCGCGCATGCTGAAGAGTTGATGGGGTGAAGACCTTGTAGAGGCTGCACGGCAGCAGCCTCTACCCTCTCGGCGTCAACAGCGCTTCGAGGATGCCGGCGTTTTCCTCCTGCACGACGATGCCCGGATCTTCCGCCACGACGAAGGCCAGGACCTGTTCGATATCGTCGAGATGCTGGCGCAATAGCCTGTAGGCCTCGTCCTCGTTATGTGTGCGGACGGCCTCGTAGATGGCACGATGCTCTTCCACCACCTCGTCGAAATAGCCCGACTTCGGGTATGCGCGGCGGCGGACGCGGTCGAGTTGGCCAGTGGCGTTGCGGATCGTGTGCCAGACATTGGGAAAGCCCGCAGCCCTACTGATCAGCTGATGAAAAGCATTATCGACGGAAAAGGCTTCGTCGTAGTCCTGCCGCTTGGCCGCATCTCCCTGCAGGAACATCAGGAGATCGAAATCCTTATCGAAGACTGGATCATAGGTCCGGGCGGCGAGGCGGACCATTCGCAATTCCAGGCTGGAGCGGACGATCTGCCCTTCGATGACGCCGCGAACGGAGATCTTGCTGATGAAGGTGCCGCCGCTCGGCACGACATTGACGAGGCCCTCCTGAGCAAGCCGCAGCACGGCTTCGCGCATGGGGGTTCGGGAGATACCAAGCTTGGCGCAGGTCTCCTTCTCGCTCAGCATGGTTCCCGGCTCGAGCGCCATGGTGATGATGGCGTCACGTATGACGTTGTAGGCCCATTGTGCTTTCGGCTGACCGTTGCCGTCAGGCCGCGGCTCGGGCCGTTTGATGCGCGCATTCACCCGGAATGATCTCCTCTCCCTGGCATTTTATCCCCCGGTTGGTCCCGGTATGGTCTTTCATACAATGTCTGTCAGCACGCTCTCCAGCGTTTCCAGAAAGATATCGGCGTGTTTGCGCGAAAATGGCAAGGGTGGGCGGATTTTCAGGACGTTTCCGTGGATTCCGGCGGCGCTGATCAGCACGCGGCGATCGCGCAGTCCGTTGACGACCGCGAGCGCCAAAGCGCCATCCGGCGCGCGGCTCTCGCGGTCCTTGATGAATTCCAGCCCCAGGAACAGGCCGGCGCCTCTGACATCGCCAATGCAGGCGAACCTTCCTTGCAGCGTCCGCATGCCCGTGAGCATATATTCGCCGGTGGCGGCGGCGTTCTCCATCAGCTTCTCGTCGCGGATGACATCCAGCACTGCGCTTGCCGCGGCAATCGAGACATGATTGGCGCCGAAGGTGTTGAAATAGCGGACATCCTTGCCGAACCGGTCCTGGATCTCGGCCTTCATCACTGCGGCGGCGATCGGCATGCCATTGCCCATCGGCTTGCCCATAACGGCGATATCCGGCACGATCCCATGGCGCATGAAGCCCCACATGTGAGAGCCGGTGCGGCCAAAGCCCGGCTGGACCTCGTCGGCGATATAAAGCGCGCCGGCCTCATGGACCACGGCAAGCGTCTTCTGCAGGAAGCCCGCCGGATCCGGCAAGATGCCGTCCGTCGAAAAGATGCTTTCGGCGATGAAGGCGGCGGGGCGAATGCCGTGACGGCGCATGAAGGCGATTGCCTTGCTCACATTCTCGGCAAGCGCGTCCGCCACATCCCGGCCTTGGGCGCGATAGGCGTCGGGCGCGGGAACGGTGATGACATACGGACCGAGGGGAACGCCCGAGCCCAGCGACGGTGAAATCTCGACGGCGGCAGTGGTGACGCCGTGATAGGCGTTCTCGGTGATGATGATGCCCGTTCCGCCGGTATAGTGGCGGGCTATGCGCAGCGCCAGATCGACCGCCTCGCTGCCGGTGCAGGTATACATTACCCGCTCGATCTCGTCGGGGAAAGTGGCGAGCAACCGTTCGGAATAATCGAGGATAGTGTCGTCCAGATAGCGCGTGTGCGTGTTGAGAATGGCGGCTTGCCGGGCGATTGCTTCCACGACGCGCGGATGGCAATGACCGACCGAGGGCACGTTATTATAGACGTCGAGATGCGCCTCGCCGTCGGCGTCATAGAGCCATACGCCCTCGGCGCGCACCACATGCAGCGGATTGTCGTAGAACAACCGGTAGGACGGCCCGAGCAGAGCCTGCCGCCGCTCCACCATCCGGCGTTCGCGTTCGGGCAGGGCGGCCAGTTTTGATGCGTCGAAACCGTTGATCATGACGGGCGCTGTTTTTGCGGTTTCGGGGGTCATCATGACTGTCTGTTTCCTTGCTGGCAGGCAGCGGCAAGCCGCGCGACGATTGTTTCGGTCGGAATGGCATCGAGGCGGGCGAGCTGCGCCCAGACCGTCGGGCTGTTTCGGACATAGAAATCCCGGTTTTCAGGGAAGAGCCCGGCCCGCCATTGCGGAATGGCAACGCGCATGACCATGCGGGTGAGAATGGCCGGATAGAGTACGGCAATCTCCTGTTCGGTCAGGCTGACAAGCGTTGAATATTCCGCGAGGAAATCGCAGATCGCCTCAACCGGATCCGGAGCGTCGCCCATCTGGTAGGCAGCGCCGACAGCGACATCAAACACCCTGGGCGTATGCACCATGTCGCCGAAATCGATGATGCCGCTGACCGTGTCCGGTGTCTTGGGATCGACGAGAATGTTCTCCATGTTGAAATCATTATGCACCACCTGCGCGGGGAGCGAGGCCATGAGGGGCATGATCTGTTTTTCGAAATTGTCCATTGCTGCTTCCAGCCGGCGGCGTTGCGCCGGATCGGTGAAGATCGGCAGCAAATCGCGCACGCCGATGGCGTGCTGCATATCCCATGTGATGCGGTGACCGGCTGCCGGATGGGTGAAGCTGGAAAGTGCTATCTGCATGCGCGCCAACAGCGCGCCGACATTGCGGCGTTGTCTTGGCGAATGCGGTGCGGCCTTCTGGGCGATGCCCGGCAGGAACGTCACCATTCGCACGCCCCGAGTGCCGCCGTCCGCGTCGGTCATGCGGAAATCCGCCTCGCCATCCAGCGTGCGGATAATGCGCTGCACGGGGATGCCGGGATCGACGGCCTCGACATGCAGCAATGCCTGGCTGTGCATGGCGGTCATGCCGGGATCTTCGGCCGGATTGAGAACCTTGAAGAGATATTCCCGCCCGTCCGGCAGCGACAGCCGATAGTTTGAATCCTTTTCTCCCCACAGCCATTCGACACGGCCGTCCAGCCCATACTTGTCGCGGGCGATGGCTTCGGCTTGATCGGCGGGCACGGCTGCCGCGCCCGTTTTCAGTTCGGCACCGATCCCGTCATCGCGGGTGGAACTGTGCAACATGGGTTTCCTCTGTTTTCTTGTGTGTTCTGGGTCAGGCGCGGATGCCCCACATCCGCGCCCGACCGGCCTTCCTCTCCACGATTGTAAAGGGAAGTTTGTCTGCTGAAATACCACTATAGCGCGCGAGGCGCCGAAGGGAATTTTTCCGGAAAGGCTGCCTGATAGGCGGCGGCAAGTTTCAGCACGATGTCGTCGCGATAGCGCGGGCCGACGAATTGCAGCCCGATCGGCAGACCGCCGGCGTCGAAGCCGCAGGGAACCGAAACGGCCGGCTGTCCCGTCATGTTGAAGGGATAGGTGAAGGGTGACCAGTCCGACCAATCCTTGCCTTCGATTCCGCCAGGAAAATCGACGCCGGCCTCGATGGCTGTCGTCGGCATGGTCGGCAGCATCAGCGCATCATATGTCTCGTGGAACTGCGCCATTCTCACCTTGAGATCGGCCCGCACCTGTTCCGCGATCACAAAGTCGATGGCGGTCAAGGCGCTGCCCTTGGCGTGGATGCCCAGAAGGCCGGGGTCCATCAGCTTCTTCTGTTCCTCGGTCGGATTGGCAAGGTCCACCGTCCGCGCTTCCGCCGCATACCAAAGGGCCAGCAGCGCGTCCTGCGGATTGGAGAATCCGGGATCGATTTCTTCGACGATAGCGCCCATCTCGACGAGACGGGATGCCGCCCGTTCGATGGCGGCGGCCACGTCCGGCTGGACTTGGGCATAGCCGAGCTTGCGGCTGTAGCCGATTTTCAGCCCCTTGAGGTCGGCGCCTGTGATGGCCTGCCGCCAGTCGGGAACCGGCGTGGGGCAGTAGCCATACATGGCGTCCGGCGTTGGTCCGGTGGTGGCGTTGAGGAACAGCGTGGCGTCTTCCACGGTGCGTGTCAGCGGGCCGCGATGGGCGAGCTCGAACAGCGGCGAGGGCGTGTCGGACGGTATCCAGCCATAGGTTGGCTTGATGCCGAAAACGCCGCAGAAGGATGCGGGAATGCGGATCGATCCGGCGCCGTCGGAGCCCTCATGCAGTACGCCCATGTTGAGTGCGGCCGCTACCGCCGCGCCGCCCGATGACCCGCCGGAGGCGCGGTCGGTACGCCATGGATTGAGCGTGTTGCCGAATGCCGGGCCGTGGGTGACGCCCTTCCAGCCGAACTCCGGCGAGGTGGTAGTGCCGAGGATGGTGACGCCGGCGCTACGCAGGCGCTTCATGATCAGGAATTCCTTGTCGGAAGGCTCCTTCGAGCCAAGTGCAGAGCCGCGTCGCCACGGAATGCCTTTGACGGGGGTCAGCTCCTTTATGGTCGTCGGGGCGCCATCGATGGGGCTGAGCTGTTCGCCTTTCTGCCAGCGAGCTTCTGATTCTCTTGCTGCCACTAGCGCCATCTCCGGCACGACATAGGCAAAGGCATTGACCGTCGGATTGAAACGCTCGATGCGCTCGAGCGAAGCCTTGGCGGCTTCCACCGGGGAAGCCCGTCCGGATGCGAAAAGCGCGGAGAGTTCCACCGCACTCATCTCGCCGAGATCTGTTTTGACCGATGTATCCATGGTTACCAAATCCCCATCAGGCTCGAGTTTTTTCGACTTTGTCGAGCGCGCGGCCGACCGCATCGAACATGTCGTCGATCTGTTCGGCGGTGATGATCAGCGGCGGGCAGAAGCAAAGCGCTTCGCCGATATTGCGCGAGATCACACCCTCTTCCTCAAGAGCCGCCGAAACGGCCGCCGCCGCATCGCCGGGCTTGGCGTCGCCCCATGGTTTGATTTCAAGGGCGCCGATTAGCCCTACGCCGCGTGACGAGTGCGCCAATGGGTGTTTTGCAAGCTCGGCGAGGCGGCCGAGGAATTTCTCTTCGAGGCGCGCGGCATTGCCGACCAGATCGCGCTCCTGAATGATCTTCAGGTTTTCAAGGCCGACCGCCGTTGCAACCGGATGACCCGAAGCTGTGAAGCCATGGCCGAACACGCCGATTCGGTCAGATTCGTCGGCGATCGGCTGATAAAAGGCATCGTTCATGATGAGCGCCGAAAGCGGCATGTAAGAGGATGAGATCTGCTTCGAGACGATCAGCACGTCCGGCTTGATATTGTAAGTCTCGCAGGCAAACATCTTGCCGGTACGGCCGAAACCGCAGATCACCTCGTCGGCGACCAGCAGGATATCGTATTTCTTCAGGATCGCCTGAACGCCCTCCCAGTAACCGGCCGGGGGAACCAGAACGCCGCCGGCGCCCATGACGGGTTCGCCCCAGAAGGCGGCGATAGTTTCCGGGCCTTCCTTGAGGATCAGCTCTTCCAGATCGTTCAGGATGCGGGCGGTGAAATCTGCTTCGCTTTCGCCGTCCTTGCCGAAATGCACGTATGACGGGCAGGATGTATGGAACATCCGGTCGAGCGGCAGGTCGAAGCTTTCGTGGTTACGCGGCAGGCCGGTGATCGAGGCCGCGGCGATCGTAACGCCATGATAGCCCTTGATACGGCCGATGATCTTCTTCTTGTCTTTGTTGCCGAGCGCGTTGGAGCGATACCAGACCATCTTGCAGGCGAGGTCGTTGGCCTCGGAGCCGGAGGAGGTGAAGTGAACCTTCGACATCGGCACCGGCGCGATGGAGATGAGCAGTTCGGCAAGATCGATCGAGGGGCCATGGGTCTTGTAGGAGAAGGTATGGTAGTAGGGCAGCTTCTCCATCTGGGCCTTGGCGACTTCCGCCAGACGTTTCTCGCCAAAGCCAAGCGCCACTGACCATAGGCCGGCCATGCCCTCGATATAGCGCTTGCCATTGTTGTCGGTGACATAGATGCCGTCGCCGGATTCGATCACCAGACCGCCGGTTTTTTCATATTTGCGCAGGTTGACGTTGGGATGCATCTGATAGGCGATGTCCCGGCCTTCGATGGAATTGGACACGATACGCATGTGCAGTGGCTCCTTGGGCTCTTCAGCCGTCCGTTCAAATTCAAGCACGTTTTGACATCATCTGCGATTCCCGATCCCGGCCGGGGATCGCCTCGATCAGGCTCCGGGTGTAGGCGTGTTTCGGCGTCGAGAAAATTTCCGCGCCGGTGCCAAGCTCGACCACCTCACCCTTTTGCATCACCATGACACGATCGCAGATCTGCGCGGCGACGCGCAAGTCGTGGGTGATGAAGACGAGCGACAGGTCGAGCTCCTTCTTGAGCTTGCCCAGAAGCTCCAGCACCTGAGCCTGGATGGAAACGTCGAGCGCGGACACCGCTTCGTCGGCGATGATGATTTCCGGCTCAAGCGCCAGCGCCCGTGCAATGCCGATCCGCTGGCGCTGACCGCCGGAGAATTCATGCGGAAAGCGGTTCGCGCTCTTGGGATCGAGGCCGACCATCTCCATCAGTTCGGCGGCGCGTGTCAGCGCCTTTTTCTCGTTTTCACCATAGGCGATCGGGCCGTCGGCGATGATGCGCCCGACCTTTTCGCGCGGATTGAGCGACGAGAAGGGATCCTGGAAGATCATCTGCATGCGCCGGCGCATGGCGCGAAGCTCCGCGCCCTTCAGATGCGCCATGTCCTTGCCGCCGAGCAGAACGCGGCCGCCATCCGGGTCTTGAAGGCGCACGAGACAGCGCCCGACCGATGATTTTCCAGAACCGCTTTCCCCGACAATGCCGAGCGTCTCGCCGCGCCCCAACGTGAAGGTCACGCCCTTGACCGCATCGACGGATTTCGGCTTCGAGAATAGCCCGCCGCCCATGCGGTAGGTCTTGGTGAGATTTTCGACCGACAGCACCGTTTCGCGTTGCGGCTGCGACACGCTGCCGCCGCTCGGCTTCGGGATCGCGGCGATCAGCTTTCTCGTATAGGGATGCCGGGGCGAATAGAGCACATCCTCCGCCGGGCCTTGCTCGACGATGCGGCCGAGTTGCATGACGGTGACATAGTCGGCGATCTCCGCCACCACGCCGAAATCATGGGTAATGAACATCACCGCCATGTTGCGCTCGGTCTGCAGGCGGCGGATCAGTTGCAGTATCTGCGCTTGGGTGGTGACGTCGAGTGCGGTCGTGGGCTCGTCCGCGATCAGCACCTGCGGCTCGAGCGCCAGCGCCATGGCGATCATGACACGTTGCCGCTGGCCGCCGGAAAGCTGGAATGGGTAGGAGCCCGCTGCGCGTAAGGGATCCGGCAGGCCGACCTCGGTGAGCAGATCCAGCGCCTTCGCCTTGCGCTCTTTGGGGGTTAGCAGGCCATGCGCCTCAAACACTTCCTCGATTTGCGCCGACACTTTCATCAGCGGGTTCAGCGCCGACATCGGCTCCTGGAAGATCATTGCCACGCGGCGGCCACGGATGCCGTAGAGCTGTTCGGGCGGCAGTTGTAAGAGGTCGATACCGTCAAGCAGAATGCGTCCTTGAGCGACGCGAACCGTTTCCGGCAGAAGCCCCATCAGCGCATTGGCCGACATCGATTTGCCCGAACCGCTTTCGCCGACGACGCACAGCATTTCTCCCGGATGCAGCCGGAAGCTGACGCGATCCACCGCATAAGGCCGGTCCGCGCCTTCCGGCAGCGCGATGCTCAGCCGGTCGATATGCACCACCGGCTCGCCGCGCTCGATACGGTCCGGGTGTATGTCGATCTCGAGAGATATCTCTTCGGTCATCATGCCTCCTCACTTTCCACGGCGCGCAAGGCGCGGATTGAGGGCATCGTTCAGTCCCTCACCAACGAGGTTGAGGGCGAGCACGGTGAGCAGGATGGCGAGACCCGGAAAGAAGCTGACCCACCAGGCCTGCCGGATCACGGTGCGACCCGCGCCGATGATATAACCCCAGGACATGATGTTACGGTCGCCAAGTCCGAGGAAGGAGAGCGAGCTTTCGATGAGGATGGCGGCCGCCACCATCATCGAGGCAAGCACGATGATTGGAGACAGCGTGTTGGGCAGGATCTGCCGCCAGATGATGGTTGCGTGCGTCTGGCCAGACAGCACCGCCGCCTCGACGAATTCCCGCGATCTGAGTGCCATCACCTCGCCACGCAGCAGCCGGGCGACCGGCGGCCACGACACCACGGCGATCGCCACCACGATCGATGCGATGGACGGCTGGAATATGGCGACCAGCACGACGGCAAGCGCGAAGCTCGGCACGCTCTGGAAGAATTCGGTGAAGCGCATCAGACAATCGTCCACCCAGCCGCCGAAGTAGCCGGCAATCGCCCCGATCGGGATGCCGATCAGCAGCGAGACGACGGTCGAGACTAGTCCCACCAGCAGCGAAACGCGCGCGCCATAGGCAAGCCCGGCGGCAAGGTCTCGGCCCATCGGATCGGTTCCAAGCAGGAAGCGTTCCGTCGTGAAGGGCGGAAGGAACGGACGCTGCACCATCGCCCATGGCGACTTGGTGTAGAGAAAGGGCGCGGCAATCGACAGGATCACCACGGCGGCAAGGATTACCAGGCCGATGACGGCGCCGCGGTTTCGGGAGAAACGTTTCCAGAAATCCTTCATGACGCCACCCGGATGCGCGGATCGACGATGCGGTAAAGCACATCGGTGATCAGGTTGAACAACAGCACCATGGCGGCGGAGACGATGAAGACGCCGAGCAGCAGGTTATAGTCGCGCTGCGACAGGGCATCGAACATCAGCCGGCCGATACCCGGCCAGGCAAAGACCGTTTCGATGAGTACCGCGCCGCCCACCAGTTGCCCGGCCTGGAGACCGGCCAGCGTGACGACCGGGAGGATGGCGTTGCGCAGGACATGCCGACGCTGGATGACGGCCGGGCGCAGCCCTTTGGCCTTGGCGGTCTTGACGAAATCAAGCTGGTTCACCTCGAGCATCGAGGCTCGCGTCATCCTGACATAGACGGCCATGAAGAATAGGCCGAGCGTCATTGCGGGCAAAACGAGATGCTGGAGAATGTCGAGCATGCGAGCAAAGCCGGTATAATCCGCCCCCCACGGTCTCGTAACCGAAGCCCGGCAGCCAGCCGAGTTGCACGGAAAATAGCAGCACGGCCATCAGCGCCAGCCAGAAGAGCGGCGTTGCATAGAAGATCAGCGTCACCAGCGAGATCAGCGTATCGGACCAGCGGCCCTGGCGGGCCGAGGACACCGCGCCGGCCAGAATGCCGAGACCGAGCGAAATGACGAAGGCCGAGACGGAGAGGAGCAGCGTTGCCGGCAGGCGATCGAGGATCAATTGCAGAACCGGCAATTGCTGGCGATAGGAATAGCCGAGATCGAGCCGCACGATCGAGGAGATGTAGATCCACAGCTGCATATACAAAGGCTTGTCGAGACCGAAGCGCTCCTGCAGTTGCTGGAGAAACACGGCATCCGTTTCACCGGCTTCGCCCGCCATCACCGCGGCCGGATCGCCGGGCGCTGCGTGAATGAGGAAGAAATTCAGTATGGCTATGCAGATGAGGATAACGACTGCCTTGAGCAGCCTTCCTGCAATGAATCGCGTCATGAGAGCCTCCTGCTGCGATTTCTCCGTGGGATGAGAAGAGCGGGGAGAGTCTCTCCCCGCAGTTCCGTCACTTCTGGATCCATGTATCGCGCAGGGATTCCGCCAATCCGTTGGCGGTGGTCACGATGTCCTGGAATTTACAGTTGTAGATCGTCGGGAAACCCAGCTCGAGCAGCCATGCGACCGGAACGTCGTCCTGAAGCTTGGCCTGAACCTGATCGTAGATCTTCTGGCGCTCGGCTGCCGGATAGGCGACGGCGGCGGTATCGAACAGCTTGTCGACTTCAGGGTTGGAATATCCCTCGACATTGTTCCACGGTGATCCCTTGGAAATCTGCGTGGTCTTGTAATTGCGCTCCACGCCGATTGCGGGATCACCGTTCTGGTAGAGATAGGTGAAAGCCAGGTCGTAGTCCCAGCTGGCGACATGCTGGTTCCAGCCGGCAACGTCGGTCGCCTCGATCTCGACGGGAATGCCGACATCGGCAAGGTTCTGCTTCACGGCCTCGGCCCAGCGTTGCCAGGTTTCGCCATAGGGCAGGGGCAGGAGCCGGAGCGGCTTGCCGTTGCCGTTGTAACCTATTTCCTTCAGCAGCTCCTTCGCCTTGTCCGGGTTGAATTCATATTGCTGCCCGCCGGCCTTATAGAAGGGAAGCTTGGACGAGAACGGGCCGGTGGCAACCTTGCCCATCCCGTTCCACAACGCATCCTTGGCAAACTCGCGATCCAGCGCATACATGATCGCCTGGCGGAATTTCGGATTGTCCATCGGGGGAACTCGGTTGTTCAGCCACAGCCAGGAAAGCGGCGAGAAATATTCCCAGCCCTTTTCCGTGACGCAGGTGTTCGGCAGTGCCGAGAGGCGCGGAACGTCGAAATTCTCGACTGAGCCGCCCGGCAGTACATCCACCTTGCCCGTCTCATAGGCGACGGCGCGCGCGGCGCCATCCGGGATGATCTGGTAGTAGATCTCGTCGAGATAGGGCTTGCCCTTGAGGTAATAGTCCTTGTTCTTCTCCAGCTTGATATAGCTGCCTTTTTTCCATTCCACGAATTTGAAGGGGCCGGTCCCGACCGGTTTTTCGTTGTTCGGATTGGTGGCGTATTCCGTGCCTTCGTAAAGGTGCTTCGGCACGATCGGCATGGCGCTAAAATTGAAGGCGCGGATGAAGGGTTCGAAAGGCTGTTTCAGCTTGAAGACGACCGTCTTGTCGTCGGGCGCCGTGACGCTCTCCACATGGTCCATCAGGTTGCGGTGGCGCGGCTGCGTCTTCATCAGGAAGTCGTTGACGGTGAACAGCACGTCGGCCGAGGTCATCGGCTTGCCGTCATGGAAGACCACGTTGTCCTGCAGGGTGAAGGTATAGGTCAGGCCGTCGTCGGAAACTGTCCAGGATTTCGCCAGCGATGGCATGGGCTGCAACTTCTCGTCATAGCGCAGCAGGCTCTCGAAGATATTGCCGCCGACGGCAAGGCTCGGGCCGTTGGTGGTGATGGCGATCATCAGGCTGGGCGGTTCCGGCTGGACGATGAGATTGATCTTGCCGCCTTCGAGGGGCGCGGCATAGGCGGCGCTTGCGGTGAGGACTAAGGCAAAGGACATGGAAAGCAGGCGTCGCATGAAGTTCCCCTTATGGATTTTCGTTTGGCGTGCGGACGTTACTTTGCATTGCGGCATCGCTCCGAAAGCCGGTTTGGGGCTTTCGAAAGTCGCGGTGCGTATTCAACGGATCGGAGCTTTTTTGCGTGTCAGCTAGAGCGAACGACACTCCGATGATCAACCGATATACTGGTATATATTTGCATCAGTGACCGCATTAAGAGCCTCCCAAGCCTGACCTGTCAAGCGGCTCTCTTGGAAATTTCGCATAAGTTTTGAGCGCACTCTTGGAGTGCGTATTAATTGCGCATGTTGAGTGTGGGTAGTCGGGGAAGAGGCTTGAATTGCCGAAAAAAGCACCGCTCTCGGGGCTGGCGCTGAAGCAAACATCCGAGATGAGCGCGCGAGAGCCGCTGTCAGGGAAAAGGCAATGAGCCTTCAAGTGGGCGTTCAGCCCACCCAGTTCATGACCCAATAGACCAGCGCGGAGATCACAGCAGCGGCAGGCAGTGTCACGACCCATGCGATGACGATGTTACCTGCGAGCCCCCAGCGCACGGCGGAAAGGCGCCGGGAAGCGCCGACGCCTATGATGGCTCCGGTGATCGTGTGGGTCGTCGAGACTGGAATGCCAAGCCATGTCGCCGCAAACAATGTGATCGCGCCGCCGGTCTCCGCGCAGAAGCCCTGCATCGGATTGAGCCGGGTGATCTTGGAACCCATGGTATGCACGATCCTCCAGCCGCCGAACAAGGTTCCGAGCGCCATGGCGGACTGGCAGGACAACACCACCCAGAGCGGCACATGGAACTCCCCGCCGCCATAGCCCTGGGAATAGAGCAGCACGGCGATGATCCCCATCGTCTTCTGGGCATCATTGCCGCCATGACCGAGCGAATAGAGCGACGCGGAGATGAATTGCAGCACGCGGAATGTGCTGTCGACGGCAAACGGCGTTTGCCGGACGAAGATCCAGGTCACGCACAAGATGAGGAGAAGCGCGAGCACGAAGCCCAGCATCGGCGAAAGCACGATGGCGCCGGCTGTCTTCAGCAGGCCCGACCAGACGATCGCGCTCGTGCCGGTCTTGGCCAGTCCGGCGCCCACCAGTCCGCCGACCAGCGCATGCGACGAACTCGACGGAATGCCGAATATCCAGGTGACGATATTCCAGACGATGGCGCCCATCAGCGCGGCGAAGATGACCTGCGGCGTGACGATGCCCGGATCGATGATGCCGGTGCCGAGGGTTTCTGCCACATGCAGCCCGAAAAACAGGAAGGCGATGAAATTGAAGAAGGCAGCCCACATCACCGCATATTGTGGCCGCAGCACGCGGGTAGAGACGATGGTGGCAATCGAATTGGCCGCATCGTGCAGCCCGTTGAGAAAGTCGAAGAATAGCGCGACGGCAATCAGGCCCGCCAAAAGCGGAAGGGCGAGGGTGGCCTCCATCAGACGTTCTCGATCACGATGCCGCTGATCTCGTTGGCGACGTCTTCGAAGCGGTCGACCACCTTCTCCAGCTCGCCATAGATCTCGCTGCCGATGATATAGGCCATGGGGTTCGACCCGCCGTGACGACGGAAGAGATCCTTGAGACCCTGCTCATGCAATTCGTCGGAACGGCCCTCGACTTTCACCACTTCTTCGGTGAGTACGCTGAGGCGGGCCGAATTGGCGCCCATGCGATCGAGCAGCGGGATTGCCTCGGCCACCAGCTTGGCGGCCTGGACGATTACCCCGCCCATTTCCTGCATTCTGGGATCGAAGCTGGTCTGTTCGAACAGCCGGATGGTCTTGACCGTCTTGTGCATCATGTCGATGGCATCATCCATCGACATGATCAGGTCCTTGATATCCCCGCGATCGAAGGGTGTAATAAAGCTGCGTCGAACGGCGAGCAGGACCTCACGGGTGATTTCGTCCGCTTCGTTCTCCAGCTCGACGATGCGCTGGCAATGTTGCTCCGTGTCCTTGCCGGCCAGCAATTCGTTCAAAGCTTCGGCCGCGCCGACGACGGTGCGGGAATGCCGCTCGAAGAGATCAAAGAAACGATCTTCCCGCGGCATCAATTTACGAAACCAGTTCACTGTCGGCGCTCCAAACATGCGTTGTCATAAATCCGTCATAAATGACGGAGCGTGACATGAAAAGCCGATACGCCTGCGAAACGACCCTCTCCAACAGCGTCGTCCCAAGGTTTGAACCCGTTTATGTGGACTCTATTCTGTTTCCCGCGCCGTCGAAGAAATGCAAGGCGTTGGCGGAAGCGGCAACCACAAGCTCGGCATCGATCGCGATCTGAGACCGCCCGGAGACGCGAAAGACGATGGTCTGACCATCCGGAAGGATGCCGTAAACATAGCTTTCCGCACCCACCAGCTCCACCGCCTGGACGCGCACCTTTGCGCTAAAGGCGGCGGCATTTCCATCTTCGGCCAGATGAAGGTCCTCGGGCCGGATGCCGATGGTCGTGTCGCCGCTGACGGGGCCGGCGCCGGCCGAAAGAGCAAGGCCGCTTTTCTCCGTGAGCTTCAGGAGGTTCATCGACGGCGAGCCGATGAAGGTTGCGACGAAGGTCGTGGCCGGACGCTCGTAGAGCTCGATGGGCGTGCCGACCTGCTCGATCCGGCCGCCATTCAACACCACCAGCCGGTCGGCCAGCGTCATTGCCTCCATCTGGTCATGCGTGACATAGACGCTGGTGGTTGCCAGCGATCGCTGCAGCCGCTTGATCTCGACGCGCATCTGCACGCGCAGCTTGGCATCGAGATTGGAGAGCGGCTCGTCAAACAGGAAGGCGGCCGGCTCGCGCACGATGGCGCGGCCCATGGCGACGCGCTGGCGCTGGCCGCCGGACAGTTGGCGCGGCTTGCGTTCCAGAAATTGTTCGATCTCCAGCGAGCGGGCCGTCTTGTCAATCCGCCGCTCGATCTCGTCCTTCGGCGTGTTGCGATTCTTCAACCCGTAGGCCAGGTTCTGGCGCACCGTCATATGCGGATAGAGCGCATAGTTCTGAAAGACCATGGCGATGTCGCGGTCCGACGGTTCCAGCTCGTTTACCACGCGACTATTGATCGACACCGTGCCCGATGTGATGCTTTCCAGTCCGGCAATCATGCGCAGAAGCGTGGACTTGCCGCAGCCGGAAGGCCCAACCAGCACGACGAGCTCGCCGTCGGCAATATCAAGCGACACGCCTTTGATGACGTCGATGCCGCCGCCGTAGGTTTTGCGGACATCCTTGAGGGTGATCCCAGCCATTATTTCTCCGTCTCCACAAGACCTTTGACGAACCAGCGCTGCATCAGCACCACGACGACGATGGGCGGAATGATCGCCAGGATCGCCGTCACCATCACGAAATTCCACGGCGTCGCCGCATCGGCGAAATCCACCATTTTCCTGAGCCCGATGATGATCGTCGACATCTTGGCGTCGTTGGTGACGAGCAGCGGCCACAGATATTGCGTCCAGCCATAGATGAAGAGGATCACGAACAGGGCGGCGATATTGGTCTTCGACAACGGCAGCAGGATATCGCGCATGAAACGGAAAGGTCCGGCATTGTCGATGCGGGCGGCTTCCAGCAGTTCGCCCGGAACAGTTAGGAAGAATTGCCGGAACAGGAAGGTGGCCGTTGCCGATGCCATCAGCGGCAGGGTCAGGCCGGCATAGGTGTCGATCATGCCGAGATCGACGATGACCTTGTATGTCGGCAGGATGCGGACCTCGACCGGCAGCATCAGCGTCACGAAGATCATCCAGAAGAACACCATGCGCAATGGGAAGCGGAAGAAGACGATAGCGAAGGCTGACAGGAAGGAGATCGCGATCTTGCCGACGGCGATGACGACGGCCACGACAAACGTGTTCCATAGCATGCGCGGCAGGCTGACGCCGACCACGCGCTCGACGCCGCCGGAGAGCGCCTCCCCATAATTCTCGACAAAATGACCGCCGGGCAGCAGCGAGATCGGCGGCCGCAGAATTTCGGCTGACGTCATCGTCGAGGCGACGAACGTATAATAGATCGGGAAGGCGACGATGATGATGCCGATGATCAGCATCAGATGGCCGACGAGATTGGCAACGGGACGTTTTTCGATCATCGGTTCACCTCACGCATAGTGCACACGCTTCTCGACGAAGCGGAACTGGAACGCGGTGAGCGCGATGACGATCACCATCAGGATCACCGACTGTGCCGCCGACGAACCGAGGTTGAGATTGACGAAACCGTCATTGTAGACCTTGTAGACGAGGGTCTCCGTCGCCTTGGCCGGTCCGCCGCCGGTGACGGCATGGATGATGCCGAAGGTGTCGAAGAAGGCGTAGACCGTGTTGACCACCAGCAGGAAAAAGGTCGTCGGCGCCAGCAGAGGAAAGACGATGGTCCAGAAGCGCCTGCTGCCGCGCGCGCCATCAATGGAGGCGGCTTCGAGCAGCGATTTCGGGATTGCCTGCAGACCGGCAACGAAGAACAGGAAGTTGTAGCTGATCTGCTTCCAGGCGGCGGCAACGATCACCAGCACCATCGCCTGATCGCCGTTCAAAAGCGGATCCCAGGCAAAGCCGTTGCGGCGGAGAATATAGGCGAGGGTACCCATCGCCGGATTGAACATGAAGAGCCAGAGCATGCCGGCCACGGCGGGCGCGACCGCATAGGGCCAGATCAGCAGCGTGCGATACAGGGTCTGGCCGCGCACCACCTTGTCGGCGGCCGTCGCAAGTGCGAGCGCGACGATCATCGATAGTAGCGCCGTCGATACACTGAAGATCACCGTCACCTGTAGGGAATGCAGATAGGTCTCGTCGGACAGTACAGCGCGGAAATTGGCGAGCCCCACAAAGCTGCTCTTCAGCCCGAAGGGGTCTTCGCGCTGCATCGACTGGTATAGCGCCTGGCTCGCCGGCCAGAAAAAGAAGACCACCGTCAGGATGATCTGCGGAGCGACAAGGAGATAGGGAAGGATCTTGTTGGGAAAGACAACGCGCTGCACAGCGATCTCCTAGGGCAGGGAAATTGCCCGCAGCCATAACAGCTGCGGGCCGGACCGCATCAATGCGTCAATTGCCAATGGCCTGCTGGATGGCGGCGTTGCCGCGCTCGACGGCTTTATCGAGCGCCGTTTTCGCGTCCTGCTTGCCGGCCAGCATCGCCTCGAACTCCTCGTTCATGATGTCGCGTACCTGCGGCAGGTTGACGAGGCGCACGCCCTTGGAGTTGGCGGTCGGCGCCTTGCCCAGCATCTGCAGGATCGGCGTTTCGCGACCAGGATTCTTGTCATAGAAGCCGGACTTCTTCGTCTCTTCATAGGCAGCCATCGTCACCGGCAAGTAGCCGGAGACCTGATGCAGGCGCGCCTGGATCTTGGTCTGCGAGAGGAAGTGGAAGAATTCGGCAATGCCCTTGTATTCGGTATCGCTCTTGCCCCCGAAAACCCAAAGGCTGGCCCCGCCAGGGATGGTATTCTGCGGCCGGCCTTCGCCTTCGTCGTAGGGGAGCTGTCCGATGCCGTAATTCATGCCGCTCTTGACGATGTCACCGAGACCGCCGGAGGATTCCGTCAGGATGCCGCATTCGCCCGAGGTGAAGAGCTGCTTGGCCTCTGATGTGCGGCCGCCATAGCGGAAGGTGCCGTCCTTGGCGAGATCGGCAATCGCCTGGAAATGCTTCACGAAAAGTGGCGAATTGAATTCGAGTTTGACGTCTGTGCCGCCGAGTCCGTTTTCATTGCTGCCATAGGCGACATTGTTCCAGGCGGCAAAGTTCTCGGTCTGGATCCAGGTGAGCCAGGTGGAGGTGAAACCGCAGGCCGATGCACCGCTCGACTTGATCTTTTTGGCGGCGTCGAAGACATCGGACCAGGTCTTCGGCGGGCTTTCCGGGTCGAGCCCAGCCTTCTTGAAGGTGTCCTTGTTATAATAAAGGATCGGCGAGGAGGAGTTGTAGGGAAACGACAGCATCGTGCCGTCAGGCCTGGAATAGTAGGAGACGATACCAGGCAGATACAGCGACTTGTCGAACGTATAGCCGCCCTTCTTCAGCACGTCGGCTGCCGGCATGATCGCGCCTTCGGCCCCCATCATCACGCCGCTGCCGGCATCAAAGACCTGGAGGATCGCCGGAGCCTGCTTGGCTCGGAACGCGGCGATGCCGGCATTCAACGCTTCCGGATAGGTGCCCTTGAAAACAGGCACGATCTTGTAATTCGTCTGGCTCTCGTTGAACTCCTTGGCGAGTTGCTCGACGACCTCGTTGTTGGCGCCCGACATGGCGTGCCACCATTGCAGCTCGGTCAGCGCAAATGCGTTCGATGTCATGGAAAGCGAGATGGCGATCGCCGCAGCTGAGGCGCAAATAAAACGTACGGACATGTTTCCTCCCAAGTGTCCCGACAGGCGCAGACCACGCCCGGCCCTAATTTCCGGCGGGGATCCTCCTCGATCCCCATGCCGGACATTCCATTCGAAAGCCACGACTTGAAACGAATTCCTCGCGGCAAGACCGACTGGCCCTTCGTCAATTCTTGCCTCTCGCTGGAAAGAGGCGACGACGACTGAATCAACCGATCCATCTATGTATGCTGAGAAATGAGAATATACGACAGTTTTGTGACAGTGCGGCGCGCAAAGATTTAAGATCGCCGGAGTCTGAGCGCCACGGCAAGAGTTTCATTCGGTTTTTTCCCCAACTGCTGCCTGCGCGCGGTCGAGTGGCTCGACATGTTCAAACGACCGTCCGACAAGGTTTCGGTGCGATACTGGGTTAGTGGATAGGCAAAGTTTTCCTTATGCGAAGCATAATCGACAAAAGCTTCATCTATGGTCCGTCATTCTCCATGATGCGGCGTCGTTAAAGACAACGGCTTGCTGAGAAGAGATGGCGCAATGGAAAGCGGGCAGACTTTGAAAGACCGAGACATGTCCATTCAGCGGGATCGGCCCGTCATTCGCGATGCCAGTGATGAGGATATGGGGGCTATACGCGATATCTATACCCACCATGTTCTCTATGGATTGGCGACATTTGAGGAGGTGCCGCCGTCGGTCGACGAACTTCGTTTGCGTCGCGCCGCCGTGCTCGGCACGGGGTTGCCCTATCTCGTTGCCGAATTGAATGGCGAGATCGTCGGCTACAGCTATGCGACCGCCTATCGGCCTCGTCCTGCCTATCGTTTCTCAATCGAGGATTCGGTCTATGTCGCGGATGGTCTCGGCGGCCGGGGCGTCGGCAGCGCGCTTCTTCAGGAACTCATTGTCCGCTGTGAAAAGGGACCATGGCGACAGATGCTGGCCGTCATCGGCAACAGCGGCAATGCAGGCTCGCTCGCACTCCATCGCCGCATGGGGTTCCAGCCCATAGGAACGTTCAAATCCGCCGGTTTCAAGCTTGGCCGATGGGTCGATACTGTGCTGATGCAACGGGCCTTGGGGGAGGGTGATACAACGTCGCCGGAGATCGCTTCCGCCATTCGATAAAAACTGATGGTTGCAGACTACTCTTCTTTAACTAGGTCACTTCACTCGATGTTGGGGTTTTCGTGGGATAACCGCTTCAAAGAAGAGGTCACCATGAAAGAGTTTCCAGTTTCATCGAAAATCATTAAATCCGTCGCTTTCCACCCCGAGGACGGACGTCTCTATATTCGCTTCAAAAATGGCGAGGAGCGCCTGTTTGCCGGCGTTCCTGAAAAGGCCGCTCTCGCCATGGTCAAGGCGGCTTCGCCCGGCCAGCATTACATCGAACATATCCGCACCCGCTTCGAGCGCGTTGCCTAAAGCTCGATGCCGGATGGCCCTCGGCGGAGGGATGACCGGTATAAGTTTGAAACGGTATTTTTCGAACGTCGCGTCAAACGAACCAGAATACCTTTAGTCCACTAATTTTATAGACAATATTCTAAGCACGGGATTGCCGATGCGTCGCAACTTTGCACGCTGGCAGGGCCGGTCAATTTCGATCGTTTCCAGTATCGGGGCTTAGAATATGGGGCGTGCAGTCTTTGGAGTTTCGCTAAGAAGCAGCGTCCGCGCGGTCGTTGCCTTGTCTTTCCTTTCGCTCGCCGGTGCACATGCCTGGGCGGCGTCCGAGGGCGCCAAGCCGGTTGATGGCGGTATCCTCAAGGTTGGTCTTGGGACGGACACAGCCATTATCGACCCGTCGATCACCGGCAGCTCGATTACCGCGGTCATCACCCGCAATATCGTCGACTCGCTGGTCGGTCAGGCCGAGGACAACAGCTTCACGCCCTGGCTGGCCGAGCGTTGGGAAATCAATGGCGACAACACGGTCTATACATTTCATCTGAGGCCGGGTGTGACCTTCAGCGATGGCACGCCGCTCGATGCGGCGGCGGTGAAGTATAATTTCGATCGTATCCTCGATCCGAAGACGACCTCTAGCTACGCTAAGTCGTTGCTCGGTCCGATCGACAAGATCGAGGCGCCGAACGCAAATACTGTCGTGATCAGCTATCGTCAGTCTTTCGCGCCGCTGCTGCAGGGCCTTAGCCTGCCCTATCTCGGGATCCAGTCTCCGACCTATCTGCAAAAGGCGACAAGCACGACCAATACCGTTATCGGCTCCGGTGCCTATGTCCTCGATAGTTTCGTGAAGGGCAACGGCAGCAAGCTGACCCGGCGTGCCGATTACAACTGGGGCCCCGGCTATGCCGCCCACAAGGGGCCGGCTCATTTCAATGAGATCGATTTCAAATACTTGCCGGAAGCCTCGGTTCGTCTCGGCGCCCTGGCGAGCGGGCAGGTGGACGCCATCGACGCGGTTCCGCCCGCTAATTTCCGCTCGGTGCAGAGCAATGGAAAATTGCAGGTCGTGACGAAGGAGAACCCGGGCGTTACAAGCGCCTTTCTCCTGAATATCTCGAAGGGACCTTTCCAGGACATCAAGGTTCGCCAGGCGTTCCAGAGCGCGGTGAATGTCGCCGCAGCCGTGAAAGCAGCTTACTTCGGCACGTTGAAGCCGGCTGACAATATCCTCGCGCCTTCGACGCTCTATTACGAATCCCGCCTTGGCGGCAAATGGGGCTTTGATCTCGCCAAGGCGAACCGCCTGCTTGATGAAGCCGGCTGGAAAGAGAAGGATGCCGACGGAATTCGCAAGAAGGACGGCCAGCGCCTGACGCTTCATTACGTCTACGACAGCGCCCAGGTTGGTGACTCCGATATTACGCTCGCGCAGGCGGCTCAATATCAGGTGCGCCAGGCCGGTTTTGATTTGCAGCTTGATCCTACCGATGCCGGTGGTTTTATCGCCCGTGCCAATGCCAATGATTACGATCTGGTCTCGCTCTATTACGTGCGTGCCGAACCGGACATTCTGCGCACGGTGTTTCACTCGGCTTATGCGCCGCCAAACGGCGCGAATTATGCGCGCATCAACAGTCTCGACGAAAAGCTGAGCAAGGCGATCGGCGCGAGCGATGCCGAGCGCAAGCGGCTTTACGCCGAGATCCAGACTGAGATCATCGACCAGGCCTATGCGGTGCCGCGCTATGTCGCCGCCTACCAGCTTGGCGCCTCCAAGAAGCTTCTCGGCATTAGCTGGGCCACCAACGCCAAACCAAATTTTTATGATGCCTGGCTCAACCCGTAACCTGATCCATGCCGTCGCAAGGCGGCTGGGTGTGATCGTCGCTGTGTTGTGGGGCGCAGCGACGATCGCCTTCATCGCAGTCAAGCTCATTCCCGGCGATCCGGTCTCGATCCTCTCCGGCGGCGAGAATGTCGTCGACGAGGCCGAGCGGGCAGCTCTGGTCCATCAATATGGGCTGGATCAGCCGCTGGTGCTGCAATATGCGCGCTATATCGGCAACGCGCTGTTCGGCAATTTCGGTGAGAGCTATCAGTACCGGCAGCCCGTCATCGACGTCATAGCGGAGGCGGCCGGCCCGACGCTGCAACTGGCGGGCAGCGCCATCATCGTTGCGCTCAGCCTGGCGATAACCATCGCCCTGGCGACGGCGGGCCGCCGGCGAGGGCTGGCGGTGACGCTTTCCGGTCTCGAACTGATCTTGCTGAGCACGCCCGTCTACTGGATTGGCATCGTGCTGCTGTCGCTCTTCAGCTTTCAACTGCAATGGTTCCCGGTGACCGGTAATGATGGGTTTGCCTCTCTCGTGCTGCCGGCGATTGCGCTCAGCCTGCCCTTGACCGCGCTGTTGAGCCAGGTTCTGCGGGATGGTCTGGAAGAGGCTCTGTCGCAACCCTTTGCGCTGACGGTCCGGGCTCGCGGTGTCGGAGAAACCCTCCTGCGGTTTCGCCACGGTCTGCGCCATGCAGCACTCGCCGCGTCCACCCTGACCGGTACCCTGTTTGCCAGCACGCTCGGCGGCTCCATCCTCACAGAAACGGTGTTCGGCCGATCCGGCATCGGCCAGATCACGCTGCAGGCAATCAAGACCCGCGACATGCCGTTGGTGCTTGGGCTGGTGATGCTGTCGGCCTGCGTCTTCGTCATCATCAACCTGCTGGTCGATGCCCTCTATCTGCTGATCGATCCTCGCCTACGGAGAGTGCCACAATGAGCAGCGCGGAATTATTCGATGCGGCGCTACGCCGGCGTCAAGATGGCGGTGCTGGCGCCAATCCTTGGCTTGCACCCGGCCTGCTCATCCCGCTCGTCATTGTGGTGGTTCTTGCTGTTGCTATCAGGGAGCCGCAATGGTTCACCGCTTTCGATCCGGAAGCGGTGGATACGGATGCGATATTGATGCCGCCGGATTTGCGGCATTGGTTTGGAACCGACGAACTCGGGCGCGACCTGTTTTCGCGCGTCGTGCACGGAACATCGCTATCGCTTGCGATCGGCATCGGCGCCACATTGATCGCCACCCTGGGCGGTATTCTACTTGGCACGGCAGCAGCACTTGCGCCGAAGGCCGTCAGCCGCATTCTGGTGCGCCTGATCGATATTCTCCTCGCCTTTCCCGAAATACTGTTGGCGCTGCTGGTGATCGCCGTGCTTGGGCGCGGGCCTTTGAACACGCTGCTTGCCGTCGGTTTTTCCAGTGTCGCATCCTATGCGCGGCTGGTCCGCTCGCAGGTACTACAGGTGAAGCTTTCAGGCTATGTCGAGCACGCCGTCACGCTCGGTGAACATCCCTGGACGATCGTCACCCGGCATATCATCCCGAATACTATCCGTCCGCTGCTGATCCTGGCGACAATCGGGGTCGGGAGCTCCGTCCTCTCCGCATCGGCTCTGAGCTTTCTCGGCCTCGGCGTCGTGCCGCCGGCAGCGGAATGGGGCGCGTTGCTGGCAAACGGCCGCAATTTTCTCGACATTGCCCCGTGGACCAGCCTGCTGCCGGCCACCGTGGTAGCCATCTCCGTGATCTCGATCACCCTTCTCGGCCGCCGGCTGCAAAACCTCTTGTCCAAGGGGGAAGCCCGTTGAACCTGGATAATACCATCCTGCGGAGCCACTTCGCGGCCGTTCCCTCAAGTCCTACGCTGTTGGAGGTAAAGGGGCTCAGCGTAACCTTTCCGACGCCGCGTGGCCGGGTGCAAGCGGTGAGGGACGTTTCCTTTCAAATCGCAGCCGGGGAAATCCTCGCGCTCGTCGGTGAATCCGGGTCGGGAAAATCGGTGACGGCTCGTGCACTCGTGGGCCTTGCCGGCGCGCGGGCTGATGTCCGGGCAGAAGCGATGACACTTGTCGGCCATGATGGACAGGTGCTGGATCTTCAGGGTCTTTCCGAGCGGTCGTGGCGTCAGCTTCGCGGGCGGGAGGTTGGCTTCGTGCTGCAGGATGCCTTGGTCTCGCTTGATCCCTTGCGCACGGTCGGTCGCGAGGTTGCCGAACCGATCCTGGCGCACCGTTTGCTGCCCCGATCGCAAGTGGCTGAGCGTGTCGAGGAACTGCTCAGCCGCGCCGGCATCCCCGATCCTGACGTTCGCGCCGCCCAATATCCGCACGAGCTGTCCGGCGGGCTGCGGCAAAGAGCGCTGATCGCCTCGGCGCTGGCAGCGCAACCGCGCCTGTTGATCGCCGACGAGCCGACCACGGCGCTGGATGTCACGGTACAGCGGCAGGTCCTCGCGGTTTTCAAGGAGCTGGCGCGGGCCGGTCACGCGGTTCTCATCATCACGCATGACCTCGCGGTGGCAGCACAGCTCGCCGACCGCGTGGTGGTGATGCAGAATGGCCAATTGGTGGAAGCTGGCCCGGCACGCGAAGTATTGTCCACGCCGCTACACGACTATACGCGTCGCCTACTGGCAGCCGTGCCGACGGCCGCGACCCGTGGCCGCTGGTTGAGCGCAACCGACGGCGCGCCGATCCGCCGGCAGGTCGTGGAGGCCGAAACGCCGCTCTTGGAGATCCGCAATGTCTCGGTGAGTTTCAAGCGACCCGACGGCAGCAGGCTCGAAGCGGTCCGGCAGGTTTCGCTCGAGGTTGGCCGGGGTGAAACGCTCGGCATCGTCGGCGAGTCCGGTTCCGGCAAGACAACGCTCGGCAAGGTGGCGCTGGGGCTGCGACACGCGGCCAGCGGCGACGTACTCTTCGAAGGCAAACCATGGAGTGCGCTTGCCGAAGCTGAGCGGCGGCCCTTGCGTAGCCGCATCCAGACCATCAGTCAGGACCCCCTCGGCTCGTTCGACCCCCGCTTCACCGTGGAGCGCATCATCGACCAGCCTCTGCGGCTGCGAGGCGATCTCGACCGGGCGGCGCGGCGGCGGAGAATAGCGGAACTGATCGAATTGGTTGGCCTATCGCCGGAGCTTCTTGCACGACGGCCGAACACCTTGTCCGGCGGCCAGCGGCAGCGCGTATCCATCGCCCAGGCGCTTGCGGCCGAACCAAAGCTGCTGATCTGCGACGAGCCGGTTTCTGCACTGGATGTCACGACACAGGCGCAGGTGCTGGACCTGCTGGTCGATCTTCAGGGACGGCTGGGACTGTCGATGGTCTTCATCTCCCACGATCTCGGCGTGGTGCAACATATGAGCCATCGCATCGCCGTCATGAAGGACGGCGTGGTTGTCGAGACCGGAGCGGTGGAGGAGCTCTTCGATCAGCCGCAACATCCTTACACGCGCGATCTGATCGCCTCCGTGCCCATGCTTTCGGCCTGGAAGAAGGAATAGCATTTCACATACCGGCGGAAGCACTCGAGATGCCTGGGCGAGAAACAAAAGGGCTAATAGATTCTTTGTCGCATGGTCTTATCGCGATCTATTCCCTCGAGGGTTCAGCGTGATTTTCACTCGATCATGCGATGCTGTAATTTCAACCTGCTTATTACATCGATGAAAAACCGCAGGCTGGTGCTGGCCATGGTGCGTTTCGCTGCTTGCTAGCCCTCTTTTCTCTATTGCCAGTGGACGGCGACTTGGAACTCGCGCGGGCCGGCTTGTTTTTCAATCGCTTTTAGATTGAAAAACGCCGGGCCGCGCTATCTACATGATCCAGCTTTGCCCCAGGGAGGAAATGACGTGGTTGATGAAAAACAGCTTGTCTCCAAGATCACTTGGAGACTTATGCCTTTTCTAGGTATTCTCTATCTTATCGCCTATATCGATCGTCAGAATGTCAGCTACGCGAAACTGCAAATGGTTGATGCTCTGGGCATGAGCGAATATGCCTACGGCCTGGGCGCGTCTCTGTTTTTTATCGGCTATTTCCTGTTTGAAGTCCCGAGTAACCTGCTGCTCGACAGGTTCGGGGCGAGCAAGTGGTTTGCGCGCATTCTGGTGTCGTGGGGGATTGTCACGGTCGCACTGGCCTATACCCAGAGCCCGACCATGTTCTACATTCTGCGCTTTCTGCTCGGCGCCTGCGAAGCGGGGTTCTTTCCGGGTGTCCTCTACCTTCTGACCCTCTGGTATCCCTCGGCCTATCGCGGCAGGATGGTCGGGTTGTTCATGATTTTCAGCGCGCTGGCCAACGCAATCGGAGCGCCCATCGGTGGCGTTCTGCTGGACATGGACGGCCTCTATGCTCACGCCGGATGGCAGTGGGTGTTCATCGTCACCGGTATTCCCGCCATTATCGCCGGTTTCGTGACCTTCTTCTATCTGTCCGACCTGCCGGAAAAGGCAGGCTTTCTCAGTGCCGAGGAAAAGAAGTGGCTCAAGGATCGGCTTGCCGCTGAAAATGCAGGCATGGAGCTGAATGCATCCGACGGCTTCAAGGCTCTGATCAATCCGCGCGTTCTGCTGATGGCGATTTGCTATGTCGGTTTTCCGCTGGCAGCCTACGGCCTCAGCTACTGGCTTCCGACCATCGTCAAGGGTTTTGGGGTCAGCAACACCACCAACGGGTTCCTGAACATCATTCCCTGGATTCTCGTCGCGATCGCTCTCTATGTCGTTCCGTCAATGGCGGACAAGGCTGAATCCAAGACGCCCTACATCGTGATCTCCGCGCTGACGGGGGCTGTGTGCCTGGTGCTCTCGGCGGTCATTCCGAACCATACGCTACAGTTCGCATTCCTCTGCGTTGCCGCCGCCGGCATCTTCGCCGGACAGCCGGTTTTCTGGAGCTTGCCGTCGCGCTTCCTCAAGGGGGCTGGTGCCGCCGCCGGTCTTGCGGCGATCAACTCCATCGGCAATCTCGGAGGCTTCGTCGCGCAGAATGTCGTGCCGTGGATCAAGGACGCCACTGGAAGCACGATCGCGCCGATGTTCTTCCTTGCCGCCTGCCTCGTGGTGGCTGCTATATTGGTTCTGTTTGTCGGGCGAATGATGACGCACGCGTCTACGCTGCGCGACGGGACAGGGTCCGGCACAACGCGCCCCTGATGAGACGTAAAAGGCCCGCCTTCCAATCTGGAGGCGGGCCTTTTGATCCGTCACATGTTTATACGCTTTTCGAAACGTCAGCCAAGCGCCGGCCGTGGAATGCCGAGATGATCGCGTAGGGTCGTGCCTTCGTATTCCGTGCGGAAAAGACCTTTTTCCTGTAGGATCGGCACCACTTCGCGGGTGAAATCTTCAAGCCCGTCGGGGAAGAAGGGCGGCATGACGTTGAAGCCGTCTGCGGCGCCGTTCTTGAACCATTGCTCCATGCGCTCGGCGATCTCAACGGGCGTTCCGAGCACGATATGATGGCCGCGGCCTGCGGCAACGCGCAAGGCAAGCTCGCGGATCGTCAATTTTTCCCGTCGCGCCAACTCCGTCAGCAATTCGGCACGGCTGCGCAACTGGTCCGAAATCGGCAGGTCGGGCAATGGACCGTCGAGATCGTAATCGGCAAGGCTATGGCCGATCCGCTCTTCAAGAAGCGGCATGGCGCTCTTGATCTCCGTCCAGCGGTTCAGGACATCGAGCTTCTCACGCGCTTCCGCCGCCGACCTGCCGATCACCGGCAGGAAGCCCGGCATGACCGCCACGCTATCGGGATCGCGCCCGAAGCCCGCAACCTTGCCCTTGAGGCTCTTGTAGAAGGCCTGGGCCTCATCGAGGCTCTGTTGCGCGGTAAAGACGATGTCGGCGGTTCGGGCGGCCAGATCCTGGCCTGGACCGGAGGAGCCGGCCTGGATCAGGATCGGATGACCCTGCGGCGAGCGCGGAATATTGAGCGGCCCCTTGACGGTGTAATACTTGCCCTTGTGGTCGAGCACGCGCACCTTGGACGGGTCTGCATAGACGCCGCTTTGCTTGTCCTTCGGGAAGGCGTCGTCGTCCCAGCTATCCCAGAGCCCGCGCACCACATCGACGAATTCCTCGGCTACGGCATAGCGCTCATCGTGTTCCGGATGGCTCTTTGAGAAGTTGGCGGCCGTGCGCGCATAGGCCGTCGTGACGATGTTCCAGGCGGCGCGGCCGTGGCTCAGATGATCGATCGAGGCAAAGGCGCGGGCGATATGATAGGGCTCGCCGTAGGTGGTCGATGCCGTCGCGGCAAGGCCGATCTTGTCGGTGACCATGGCAAGCGAGGCAAGTAGCGTCAACGGTTCGAAGCGCGCGATCATCGATGGGTGCGCGTCGATGGCGCTCGTCAGGCCGTCGGCCAGGAAGAGCATGTCGAACTTCGCCGCCTCCGCCATCTGCGCCACGCGGCGCAGCAGGTCGAAATTCTCACTGCCGGCCTCAGCATCCGGATGGCGCCAGCCGGAGACGTGATGACCAGCTCCCTGCAGGAAAAGGCCGAGATGGATCTTGCGGGTCTTGCTCATGGTTTCATGCCTTGGAATTACGGAAAAGATCAGGTCAGCCGCTGGCCGAGCACGTCGAGGAACCGATAGAGATCATCCTCGCTCCGCATCGTCCTTGCAAGTTCTGGAACGGCTGAGACAGCGGAATGGTTGCCGGTAGCGCCGCGGAATTTGTCGGTGGGATCGGTGACGCCCGGCAGGCCCTTGAACTCACGGGTCAGTCGTTCGCCATTGGTGAGGCTCACATCGGCGATCACAAAACGCGTCTTCGGGTCGCTGGACAGGCGAGGGGCTGCCTCGTCATGGCGGCGCCGCACGCGGAGGGCAACCGCCATCAGGTCCTCGCGCACCGGCGTCTCGCCGAAATGATCGATCCGGAGCGCTCCGTCGATGAGCGCGGTCGCAAAGACATATTCGGCGCTGAAGCGCGCATCGATCCCGTTGACCGGGTTCGTCACCACCAGCGCGGCATCGCCGCCCGGCGGGAAGGTTATGGTGACGGACTCGATCGTGTCCGCGCGCAAGCCTTCCTGATGCAGTTGAATGCCGATCACGCCGACCGGATGGCTTGCCGTGCAGCAGGGAAAGGCCTTCAACGTCAGTCCGGGCGAGACGATCTGCCAGGGCGAGCCCCAGTTTTCCACCGTGGCCTGTGGCCGCTCTTCGCCAAAGGCAAAGGCGGAGAAGAAGCCGATGGGATTGTCGAGGAAGTCCCTGGCGCCGCCTAGGCCGGCCTTGGCGAGCCTGGCGGACAAGAGGCCGGAGCGCGCGGCCATGCCAGCGTGGTAGGGCTTCGCATCATAGCCGAACTGCAGGCGCAATCCGCTCGAATGGGTGGCGGCGAGCCCCAGCGCTACGGCGGTTTCCTCGACAGAGTAGTCGAGCACATGGGCGACGGCCGCCGCGGCGCCGATCGTGCCGAGCGTCGCCGTCGCATGGAAGCCGTTCTCGTAATGCCTGGTGCCGAGCGAAAGCCCGAGGCGGGCCATGGCTTCGAGCCCGACGATATAGCCTGCGATCAACTGCTCGGCGGAAAATCGGACTTCCGAGGCAAGCGCCAGAAGGGCCGGTACGATCACCGTCGTTGGATGACCACGGACGCTTGAGTGCACGTCGTCATAGTCAAGCACATGTCCGGCATGGGCATTGACCAGCGCGGCCGTCAGGGCATCCGTCCGGCGCTTTTGTCCGACAATCACCGCATTGCCGTTGCCGGGCGATAGCTGGTCGAGCAAGATTAGCGTCGTGCGATCGAGCGCGCCGCCAAAGGCGCAGGCAAGCCAGTCGATCATTGCCGTGCGAGCCGCCTGGACGGCGGCGGCATCCTTCAGAGGTTCGGACGAAACGATGGCCTCGGCAAAGGCCGTGGTAAGCGGAAAGACCTTGTCCATAATCGATCCCTTTCAGATGCCTTCGCCGTCTTCCAGCGCGCCACGCGCGCCCGCTAGTCCGTTGACAAAG
The DNA here is from genome assembly GCF_014189535.1 of Rhizobium lusitanum. Taxonomy (NCBI): domain Bacteria; kingdom Pseudomonadati; phylum Pseudomonadota; class Alphaproteobacteria; order Hyphomicrobiales; family Rhizobiaceae; genus Martinezella; species Martinezella lusitana. The sequence goes on from NZ_CP050307.1 coordinate 738,652, forward strand.
CGGCGGATGCGCGGATTTGCGGACTTCTGGAAGATGTGCTCGGGCGGTCCCTTGTCGACGATGAGGCCGTTTTCGGTGAAGACGACGACGTCGCTGATTTCCTCGGCAAACCGCATCTCGTGCGTGACGAGAATGCTGGTCATGCCCTCCTTGACGAGATCGCGAATAACGGCGAGCACTTCGCCGACGGTTTCCGGATCGAGCGCGGAGGTCACTTCGTCAAACAAGACGAGATCCGGTTTCATGGCAAGCGCGCGGGCGATCGCAACGCGCTGCTGCTGGCCGCCGGAAAGCTGTCCCGGATACATCTGTGCCTTCTCAGACAGACGCACGCGCGCAAGGAGATCCTTCGCGTGACGCTCGGCCTCGGACCGATCGACGCCGAGAATGCGGATCGGGGCGAGGGTGATGTTGTCGATGACCGTCAGATGCGGGAACAGATTATACTGCTGGAAGACGATGCCGATCTTCTGGCGCAGCTTGATCCTGTCCGTTTCGCTGGTCATCTGATCGACGCGCGCGCCATTGACGGTGATGCGGCCGGATTGCGGCGTTACCAGCGCGTTGATGCAGCGCAGGATCGTCGATTTGCCGGAGCCGGAGGGGCCAATGATCGAGACAGTCTCGCCCCGCGCCACCTGCAAGTCGATCCCTTTCAGCACCTCTGTGGGTCCGAAAGACAGGTGCACGTCCGCCAGTTCGACGATCGGATTGGTCGCGGCTTGGCTCATGCCCAGCTCCTCATACTTTCAGGCGACGCTCGAGGCGGCGCGTCAGGCTGGAAATAGGATAGCAAAGAACGAAGAACGCCGTCATCACCACGATATAGGCAAGCACGGTGAAATCCAGCCGGCGAACGGCGGTGCTAGCATCGGTCGCGGCATGGAGGAGTTCATGCACGCCGACGAGCGAGGCAAGCGCAGTCCCCATGGTGATGGAGGCAAAAAGGTTCATCCAGGGCGGTAGCGAGCGGCGGGCGCATTGCGGCAGGATAATCCAGCGCAGCGCTTGCAGCCTGGAAAAACCAAGCCCCTTGGCCGCCTCCCATTGTGTCGTCGCGATCGATTGTATGGCGCCGCGCGTGATCTCGGCGACATAGGCGCTGGCAGGGATGGCAAGCCCGATCACCGCCTTCAGCCAGTCGGGGAAGGGCAGGTAGTGGCCGGCCACCACGATCTCGAAGGGAAAAATGTAGGTGGTGGCGAAGATCAGCACGAGATGCGGCGCGTTGCGGAACACCTGAACGTAGAAGACGACCGGATAGCGGACGATCTTCAAGGGCGCGAGTTGCAAAATGCCGAGGATCACGCCCACCAACGTGCCGCCTGTCATGGCGAGCAGGCTGATCAGGATATTCATGAGGAAGCCGCTGCCGAGATAAGGCAGCCATTCGATAAGGGTCGACAGCAGCGACAGATCGGCAAGCAACCAGATGGCGGCAATAACAATCAGCGCGCCAAACAACCATGGAAGCCGGTTGTGTGCCGACGCGGACAGGATCTTGGCGTTGGTCATGATCCCACTCCGAATCCCGGCACGGCCAGGCGCTTTTCAACCCAATGGCCAATTCGCGCGACCGCCAGATTGATGGCGCTGAAGAACAGCAGGATGACGATCATCAGCTCGACGACGTTGTCGCGCTGCGTCCAGACCATGATCGAGGCGTAGGTGATCTCGCTCACCGCGATCGCATTGCCGACGGTCGTGAGCTTCACCAGATTGATCAGATTATTGACGAGGGCCGGCAGAGAGGCGCGGATCGCCAAAGGAGCCTCCACGAACCTCAGGATCTGCAGGCGGGTGAAGCCGATGGCGCGGGCCGCCTCCACGGTCTGCTCCGGCACGGCCTCGATGCCGGCGCGAATGGCATCGGCATGCAGGGCGGCCACATGCAGGCCGACGACGGCCACGACCCAGAAAAACGGCGAGAGCGGATTGTTCTGCGCCCCGCCGAGGACATTGGAGACAAGCGTGTTCAGCACCAGGAAGCTGAACATCAGCTGCACCAGCGTCGGCGTATTGCGGGTGATTTCGATAAATGCCCTGACGGGCGCGGATACCAGTTTGCGGCTGGATGTCAGCATGGCCGCAAAGAGGAGGCCGAAAGCGAGGCTGACCGGAATCAGGAGCACAATGAGATAAAGCGTGGTGATAAAACCACCACGCCAAATCTGTGCCTCATAACCGCCGGCGAGGAACTCGTAGTTGAGCCCGATCTTGCCCGTCCAGTCTATGAAGGCCTGAAGAAGGGAATTCCCCATAAGCAGCCTTGCTTCAAGCGACCTAAAGCGTCACTTGCCTTCGCTCTCGAGCTTCTTGTGCTCTTCCTCGAGATAGGAGGTGTTGAGCAGTCGGTTGGCCTTCGCGTATTCGAGCAGCTTGCCGTTCGCATGCAGCTCACGGATGACCTTGTCGAGCGCATTGCTCGTATCGGTCTCGCCCTTGCGCAGCCAGATCACGGAATCGGACGGGACGAGTTCGGTGGGGAAGAGGATGGTGTAGTCCTTCCATTCTTCCGGGCGGTCCTGAAGCAGAAGGCCGACGGTGGCGCCGACATGGACGGCAGCGACGCAATTGCCACCCTGTAGTGCCAGTAGCGATTCCGGCTGGCTGGGCAGAGCCTTCACTTCGGCGCCATACTGCTCGATGAGCGGCTGTGTGTAGTTCGACCCCTGCGAAACGCAGACCGCCTTGCCCTTCAGGTCGCTCCAGTCCTTCAAGCCACTGTCCTTGCGACCGACGGCCGCACCACCGCTGCGATCATAAGGGGTCGGAACGTAGTCGAGAATCTTGGCGCGCTCTTCGGTATACTGCATGTTGGCGATGAGGATATCCACCTTGCCTTGCTGCAGGAACTGCACCCGGTTCGGCGGCGTCACCGTCACCGTTTCCAGCTTGACGCCGAGCTTGTCGGCCAACGCCTTGGCGATGTCGATATTATAGCCCTTCTGCTCCTGGCCGGCCGGATCGATATAACCGAATGGCGCGCCGGACAGGATGACGCCGACCGTCAGCGAGCCGCGTCCCTTGATGCGGTCGAGCGTAGCGTCGGCATGGGCGAGCGTGCTGAAAAGTGCGCCGATGGAAAGGGCCGCAGCAAAAAGCGTCGTCGAAGTTCGCTTGGCAAAGTTCATGGGTTCTAAACTCCTTCGTTGGCGCGGAAACTAGAGAGCCCGGCCAAGGCGGGCAAGGAATTGCATGCTATTTCTCTTGAATTCTTGGAATGAATTACCCGCTTATTTTCAGATTGATAAGACCGTTTCCTCAACGTTTGCTGGGGCGGATGGAGCTACGCAGGGTAATCAGGCGGTCGAGGGATTGCAGAGTCGTTTCCTGGGCGGCGGTGGCGAGCGCGAGCATCATCGATTCAAGGCAGACGAGGGTCGGGCCGTGGAGTGCGACGTGCTCGATCTTGGCACGGGGAATGATGATCGATGCATCGGCATGCTTGCGCAGCACCGTGTCTTCCTGTCCGAGCAGCATGACGATCGGGATGCCGAGGCGCTGCGCCTCGGTGATGGTCGTCATACCTTCGCGGTGTGCCCGGCCATAGGCCATCATGATCAACGCATCGCCTTCTTCCATGGTCAGAAGCTGTTCGGCGAGCGCGATCCCGGTGAGGTTCAGTGCATAGGAAGGATAGCCGTTGCGGGAAAAGAGACGGGCGGCATACGTCGCGAGCACCCCGGAGGCGCCGATGCCGAAAACGCCGATGCGCTTTGCCCCGAGAATGACCGCGATGGCATCCGCCATGCCTTGGCGATTGGATGGCGCGGAGAGCGCCTCCATGGCATTGCGGTGATCGTTGATGACAAAATCGATGGCGGAATCGACATTGCTGTTCAACTCCCGCGCGGTCGTCGCCATCTTCTCGGACGGAGAATCCGTCTCGCCGATGTGGGCCTCCAGCGTGTCCTTGAGGTCGAGCAGCCCTTCGAAACCCAGCGCCTGGATCGCGCGGATGACCGTGGCATCGGAGGTGCCGGTTTCGTTGGCGATTTCGAGCGCGGATTTGCCGAGGATGGCGTGGCGATGCTGGTCGATAAAATCGGCGACGCTAAGCAGGCTCGGCGACAAGGATGCGCGGCGGTTCTTCAGTCTTTCGCCGAAGCGGTCGATCCGGCGCGTCTTCTTCTGGTTTCTGGAGGCGGCGTCCATGGCCGGTGAGATACCTTCCTTAGATAATCATATTAAGGAAGGCACATTGTCTTATTCTTACCGATTTTGAAAGTCTTAGGCGCATCACTGTTGCGGTTGCTTTAAGCCCGGACGCCCCGCAACATGAGACTGCACCATCGAAACCATCAGATTGAGCGCCGCATAGGAATTGGAGATCGCCTCCTCGCGCGGCAACAGGATGTAGCGACCCTCGCGGCAGGCGGCGAGGAACTGGCAATAATCCGGGAGCACCTTGTTCATCGCGGCGATTTCTTCGGCCGGCGTGCCGCCGGTGTCCGAGCGGTAGGTGTCGAAGATGAAATCGGCGTCGAGCTCCTGTAGCCGTTCGGCGCTGACCTCGATCCGCCCGCCTTCCGGGATCTTTTCGATAATATCGGGAAAGTGGAAACCGGCATCGCGCAGCACGCGGCCGAGCGCGCGATAGGTATGATAGATGCTGATCTTGCCGTTCTGCGCCTGCAATACCGAAACGGTGATCTTGGACGGATCCACCACCTGTTTCAGCTCCTCGATCTGTGCGCGGTAGCGCCGATCGAGAATGGCGAGCCGGTCCTGCGTGCTGGTGAGATCGGCGAGGCGTTCGTAGATATGCGGCGCGCTGCCGACGGTGTTGTCGATAACGACGGTCGGTGCGATCTTCTCCAGCTGTTCGACCGGCGTCGTACGGCCGGGTTCGGTGATGATGAGGTCGGGTTTCGCCGCGACGACGGCTTCGAGATCGACGGTGACGGCGCCGATATAACGCATGCCGGAATTGTCGAAATCGATGCCGGTCAGGATCGGGCCGGAGCGCAGATGGGCCTTGCCATCGGTGCCGGTGCGACCGTGGCTTGCGACCGGGCGCACGCCAAGCTCGATCAGGGGGATGGTGATGTCGAGATCATGCATCGAGACGATGCGTAGCGGATGGACCGGCACTTCGACTTCACGGCCAAAATCATCGGTGAAAACGCGGGTTTCGATATTCTGCGCAAGCAGCGGACCTGCGGTGAAGGCGAGCATGAGAAGTGCAGCGGCTAGAGAGCGAAACATGACGATCCTTAAAGAAGATTGCGGCGCTTCCAGAGCAGAAGCAGAAGGACGGGAACGCCGACGATCGCAAGCACGATGCCGGCGGGAAGCTGGAGTGGCGCGAAGGCTAGGCGGCCGATGCTGTCGGCGATTAGCACCAGGGCTGCGCCGAAAAGCGCGCTGCCGGCCAGAAGCGCCATCTGGCCACCGCCACGGATCGCCAGCCGCGCCATATGCGGCGCGATGAGGCCGACGAAGCCGAGGCTGCCAACGCAGGACACGCAGGCTGCGGTCAAAAGAACAGGTGCTACGAAGCGCAGGATCGAAAGCCGCCGCAGCGATACGCCAAGCCCGATCGCCATTGGATCGCCGAGCACGGCCGCGTCGGCGGCGGCTGCAGTGAGGAACAGGATCGTAGCGCCGAGAATGGCGCAGACAAGCGCGATCGGCACGATATCCCAGGAGACGGCGTTGAGGCTACCGGCAAGCCAGACCATGGCGGTCTGGACATCGCGGATATCCGAGGTGGTCAGGATCACGGACAGGGCTGCCGACATCAGCCAGGAAAAGCCGATGCCGATCAGCACGAAGCGCATGCGTGTCAGGTCACGCGCGAGCGAGGCGACGAGGAGCGCGCTGAGAAAGCCGCCTGCCATGCCGACAAGCGGTCTGAGATAAAGCCCCGCCGGCGGCACGAACAGGATCAGCGTGATCACGGAGAGGCTGGCTCCTTCCTTGACGCCGAGCAGGCCGGGATCGGCGAGGCCGTTGCGCGTCAAGGACTGCAGGGCGGCCCCCCGAAAGCCCGAGCATCGCGCCGCAAAGCACCGCCATAATGATGCGCGGCAGCCGGAAATCGCGAATGATCTGGTGGCCTTGGCCGGTCGCCTGGGCTGGATCGAAGAGCACAGTCAGGAGCTCGCGAAAGCCTGCCTCATGGCTGCCAAGCGGAGCCGTGACCAAGGCCGTTACAGCGATGGAAAGGCAAAGCAGGACAAGCACGAGGCAGCTGCGCATGTGGACACGACGCGATATCGGCCCCAGCGCGACGAGATGATAGCCGTTCTGCCGTGCGACGCTCATCGGAAATACCTCGAGGCGGCGAAAATGAAGACCGGTGCGCCGATGATAGCGGTCATGATGCCGGTTGCCAGTTCGTGCGGGCTCATGAGCATGCGCGCGGCGATATCGGCAGCCAGCAGCAGGGCAGCCCCGCCAAGCGCCGAAAGCGGCAGTGCAAATCGGAGATCACCGCCGGAAAGCTGCCGAGCCGCGTTGGGAACCATAAGGCCGATGAAGCCGATCGGGCCGGCGACGGAGACGGAAGCGCCGCAGAGAAGCGCCGTGGCGGCAAGCCCGATCAGTCGGGTGCTCTTGACCGGCACGCCGAGCCCGGTTGCTGCGGCATCGCCGAGCGCCAATGCGTTCAGGCGCGGCGCGATCATAAAGGCAAGCAGCATTCCCATGAGGATTGGTGCAAGTGCTGACCCGATCAGATCATAGCCGATGCCGGCGAGATCGCCGGCAAGCCATAGTCGCATCTCCTGCAATGTCTCTTCATCGAGGATGAGGATTGCCGAGGTGAGGGAGGAGGCAAGTGCTGAAAGCGCGATGCCGCAGAAGGTGACCTTCAGCATGGTCATTCCTGCGCGGCCTGCGGAGGCGAGCGCGATGACGGCGGCAAAGAGCAGGCCGGCGCCGAGTGCCGCCACCAGCGGGCGAGCGAAGCCACCGGCCAGAAACGGTAGGCTGCTCGTCAGCACGACGGCAAGGCTTGCTCCGGCATTGAGGCCGAGAATATGCGGTTCTCCCAGCGGATTGCGCAGCAGCGATTGCAACAGCAGCCCGGCGACACCGAGGGCGGCGCCGACGAGAAGGGCGGCGGCAAGCCGGGCGAGCCGCAGCTTCACCAGGATCTGATGCTCGAAATTATGGCTGTCGAAGGCGAAGACGGCTTTGAGCAGCGTTGTCGGCGCGACCGGCCGCGCGCCGATACCAGCATGGATCGAGGCCAGCACGACAATGATTGCCGCCAGCGCCATGAGGGCGAGAAGGCTGCGCATCGGACGAGCACGCCGTGGCGTGGAACTGGCTGAAACCGGGATTGCGCTCATTGTTCCCTCTTGGCTCCCTTGGTCGAGGGAAGGAAAAGGGGCAGGCCGGTTTCAGGATGCGCGAGACGAACCACCTTGATGTTGAAGACATCACGGATGAGCGCGGCGCTGCATTCGCCGGGATGTTCGGCGATGCCCGCAATTGCGCCGTCCTTTAGGAAGATCAGGCGGTCGGCATATTGAAGTGCGAAATTAAGATCGTGCAAAACGGCGACGATGGTGCGCCCGTGTTCGCGGGTGAGGTGCCGCAGCAAGTCAAGCACCTCCACCTGGTAGTGCAGGTCGAGGAAGGTGGTCGGTTCGTCCAGCAGGATGACGGGCGTCTCCTGGGCCAGCGCCATGGCGATCCAGCAGCGCTGGCGTTGGCCGCCGGAAAGGCTATCGACTGGCCGGCCAGCGAAGTCCAGCGTGTCAGTCACTGTCAGCGCATGTTGGACGGCCTCTTCGTCGGCTTCCGTCCATTGCCGCAGAAACCCCTGATGTGGATAGCGCCCTCGCGAGACGAGGTCGTAGACCGTCAGGCCCTCCGGCAAAAGCGGGCTCTGTGGCAGAAGACCGAGCTTGCGTGCCACCTCGCGCGTCGGCATGGCGTGCAATGCCTTGCTGTCGAGATTGACCGTCCCGCCCATCGGCTTCAGGAGCCGCGCCATGACCGACAGCAGCGTCGACTTGCCGGAGCCGTTCGGTCCCACAAGCATGGTCATGGTGGCTTCCGGAATGGACAGCGAAATGCCGTCGAGGATCAACTGCTTGCCGTAGCCCGCAGAGACGCCTTCGACGGATAGCACGGTCGAAGGCGTCCCGTCCTGTCGCTCCGAAATCTCTTCCTGTCCTTTGCGCATGCACTCTTTCGCGTGGGTTTCCGTTCGAGGGAAAGTATTCCTGAGTGTAGTAGTCAAATTTTTTGCGTTGTAAATTCCGGGGATTCCGCGCGCCCGCAGGGGGAGGACGGATGGAAAGGTCCGTCCGGCGCATATGTCCGAAATGAGGAAAGTGTCCTCATCTCGCTGAAAAAATGAGGTTTTCCGAAAAAATCGCCGGAATGAATGGACGCATTTCATTCGATCGCGCCTGAGGGAATTGCGGCCTGTCGGAAAGAATTCGCCGAATTAAAAGTTGACTACTACATTCAAGAAAAGAATAAGCCCTCAAACCCACGGTTACACGGGTCTTCACATCGAAAGTTGGAATTGGACGATATCCGCAAGGATACGGGGGCAGAATGAAGCAGGGGCAGACGGCGGTTACGGGCGCAACGATCCATCATGTGCGAACGGCCTTTTTGATATTGAGCGCCTGCGCGGCCTATCCGGCGATGGCGCAGGATGCCGTGGTGCAGCCGAAAAAATCGGAGACCGTGGCGACCCAGAAGAGTGACAGGGTTGAGGGTGACACGGTTCTGAGGCCGATTACCGTGAAGAGCGGTGGCCAGGACGGCGCGACCAAGGGGTATCAGCCGGTGTCGACCAGCACGGCGACGCGAGCCGACACGCCGCTGATCGATATCCCGCAAGCAGTCAATGTCGTCAGCCAGGACGTGCTGAAAGACCAGAAGGCGCAGTCGCTGGACGATGCGCTGTCCAATATCAGCGGTATCAGCCAGTCGAATACGCTCGGTGGCACGCAGGATTCTGTCATCCGTCGTGGCTTCGGCGATAATCGTGACGGTTCCATCCTGACCAACGGCCTGAAGACGGCGCTGCCGAGAAGCTTCAACGCCACCACCGACCGGGTTGAAGTGCTGAAGGGCCCGTCCTCGACGCTCTATGGGATTCTTGATCCGGGCGGCATGATCAACGTCGTCACCAAGAAGCCGCAACAGGTTTTCAGTGGCGAGATCTACGGGACTGCTTCCAGCTTCGGCGGCGGCTCGACCGGCCTCGACTTCACCGGACCGATCGAGGGCACGGATTTCGCCTACCGCCTGATCGGCGAATACAAGAATGTCGATTACTGGCGCAATTTCGGCAAGACGAAGGACTGGATCATTTCGCCGTCGCTCTCCTGGTATGGCGAGGACACCGAGGTCACCGTCTCCTATACGCATGAGGATTACAGTGTTCCCTTCGATCGCGGCACGATCTTCGACCTCAACACCGGTCACGCCGTCGATGTCGATCCGAAAATCCGTTTCGACGAACCCTACAATATCTCCAAGGGCAGCTCGGACATGGCGACGATCAACGTCAAGCACGAGTTGAATGAAAACTGGAAGCTAAGCCTCGATTACGGCTACAGCTATAACGAATATTCCGACAATCAGGCCCGGGTCATGGCCTATAATGCGGCGACCGGCAACGTCACGCGACGCGCCGACGCGACGCAGGGCTCGACGATCTACAATCACGCCGTCCGCGCCGATCTCAGCGGCGATGTCGAGATCGGTGGCCTGCGCAACGAATTGCTGTTCGGCACTTCCTACGACTATGCCGATACGCTGCGCACCGACCTGATCCGCTGCGGGCAATCGGTGAACTTCAACATCTACAATCCTGTCTATGGAAAAATGCCGGCTTGCACGACCGTCTCGAAGGCCGACAGCGACCAGACGGAGCAGATCTCCACGGCCTCGGCCTATATCCAGGATTCGCTCCACCTCGACGACCAATGGATCCTCGTCGGCGGCCTTCGCTATCAGTACTACGATCTGATGGCCGGCAAGGGGCGCCCCTTCATCACCAATACCGACAGCCATGGCGGCAAGTGGGTGCCGCGCGGCGGCGTCGTCTACAAGCTGACGCCGGACATCTCATTCTATGGCAATATCGCCAAGACCTTCCGTCCGCAGTCATCGATTGCCAGCTACTACGGCAATCTGGCGCCGGAGGAGGGGATCTCCTATGAAATCGGTAGCAAATTCGAGATCGCCGAGGGGCTGACGGCCAATGTCGCGCTCTATACCAGCGACAAGAAGAATGTTGCCTATTCGGAGGTGATCGATGGCGAGACCTACGTCAAGACCGCCGGGCTCGTTCGTGCCCGGGGCGTCGAAGTCGATATCGCGGGTGAGATCACCGACGAACTCAGCATGATTGCGAGCTATGGCTATACGGATGCCAAGGTTCTTGAAGACCCGACTTATGCCGGCAAACAGCTGGTCAACGTGCCGCGTCACACTGGCTCGCTGTTTTTCGCCTATGATTTCGGCGAGGTCGGCGGCAGCAATACGCTGAAGGTCGGCGCGGGCCTGCGTGGCGCCGGCAAGCGGGCGGGCATGAACACCAATGCCTATTTTCTGCCCGGCTATATCGTGGCGGATGCCTTCGCCGCCTATACGTTCCAGATGGAACGGCCGCTGACGCTGCAGCTCAATCTGAAGAACATCTTCAACAAGACCTACTATACCTCATCGATCGGAACGACCAATCTCGGCAACCAGATTGGCGAACCCTTCAGCGCGGTCCTCTCCGCAAGCGTCAAGTTCTGATCGCCGCCGAAATCAAGGACAACGAGCTTGCACCCGCTCAAGGGAGGTGGGTGCCCCTCATGCCGATGACGAGGATGGCGCGGCTGAGGGCGGGTGAACGACCTCTTCCGCGACGTCGCGGAAGGTCTGGGCCAAGGCTGGGCGTCCGACGTGATAGCCCTGTGCGTAGTCGATGTGCAGCTCCCGCAGCAAGGCGAATTGCTTCTCGGTTTCAACCCCTTCGACCAGGATCTTGGGACCACGGTTGCGGATGAGGCCGATAATGTCCTGAAGCATGGCCTTGCCCCTTGTGGTCGCACTGCCGTGGAGGAAGGAGCGGTCGATCTTTACCGTGTCGAAGTCGATAAGGCGCAGCCATGACAGCCCGGCAAAGCCCGTGCCGAAATCGTCGAGCCAGATCCGGATACCCAGCGTTTTCAGATCGTTGATGCATCTCAATATGTCGGAATGCATCTCCATTTCGAGGCCCTCTGTAATCTCGAAAGCCAGCCTGCTGCCGGAAACTCCGGTTTCGTAGAGGATCGCCGCCACGCTTGCGGCGAAGCCGGGCATCTTGAGCTGGATCGGGGAGACATTGATGCTGGCGATCTGGACGTGGTTGTCCGCCAGAAGATCGCGGCATGCCGTGCGTATCACCCAACGGCCGAGTTCGAGGATCATGCCTGTACGTTCGGCGATCGGAATGAAGAGGTTCGGAGGGATGACGCTGCCGTCAAGCGTCCTGAGGCGCATGAGCGCCTCGACCACGTCCTGACGTTTGGATGCGATATCTTCGATCGGCTGATAGACCAGTGATACCAGATTCTGATTGATAGCAATCTTCAATAGCGCCGCGATGTTTTCGCTTTCATCGCTTGTATAGGGATCGTTCGGGTCGAACAGGCGCGTGCAGTTGCGGCCGCTCGCCTTGGCGCCGTACAAGGCGCGGTCGGCCTCATGGATGATCTTTTCGAGTTTCGCGCCGCTCTGCTCCCTGGTGAAGGCAGCGCCGACGCTGACGGTCACGACCGACGTGCCGTCGCGCCGTTCCTCATGAAGAAGGCGCAGTTGCTCGACGGTGCTGCGGATCCGTTCGGCAAGATAGGCGACCCGTTCTTTCTCGCTGAACTGGGCGAGCACGATGAACTCCTCGCCACCATAGCGGCCGATCGAGCCACCAAGGGGTGCCACGGCCTCCTTGATCGATGCGGCGATATGGATAAGGCAGCGATCGCCTTCCTGATGGCCATAGAAGTCGTTGTATTTCTTGAAAAAGTCCACATCGACCAAGATCGCCGTGAAGCCACGGTTATTGGTCTGCCATTCTTTCCAATAGTTTCTCAGCCTATGGTCGACGGCGCGGCGATTTTCGAGTCCCGTCAGATAGTCGGTATTCGACATCCGCAGCAAAGCCTCGCCCCGCTCGGTGGCCTCCCTGTGCTGAAGCTGTGCTTCAAGCGCGTTCAGGAAGACGTTGTATCGCTCGTGGTTCAGCTTCCAGTTCACGTAGGAAGTGAAGACGAAACAGGAGAGATAGAACGTGCTGAAGGCCAGCGCATAGATATTCGTCGGCCAGAAGGCCGTCAAAGACAGCAGGAAAGTTGCCAGTACGGCGCTCGAGGCGATCACCGACAGCAGGAATCTGAAACTGAAGAACAGATTGGCGCCCATCATGAAGATGGCGCCGAATATCATGTAATAGGACAAGCTATCGGTATGGATGGTCCGGAGCGCCGGGAATAACCAAACGGCATATCCCAAGACCAGAGCCATGGCGCTGGTTCGGTCGAGATATGTGATGCTGACCTTCAGGTGTCTCTGGCCTTCGAAGACGGCAAGGGCAATCACGCCTACCGCCAAACGGGCCAGGATCGTATAGATTGCGACATCGGGGATCAGCAACAGATCGGTCGTCGAGAACAGCACATAGACGATGACAGCGATCCACAGGCCGTGCCGCGCCGCTTCGGTGCGGGCCATCTCATCATCTCGCCGATAGAGCTCGCGAAGCTCCGCCGGGGACGGCCTTTGCAGTCTCTTATCGAGATCGATCTCTGCCGAATTGGCAAACATGCGCTTCATGCACTGTTCCATTCGCTCGTACTACGCTTTGCAGAGAAGTTTCCGGTGCATCTTCTCTGTGGATTCAATTGACGCATTTGTTCCGCCGCTGATCCGTCCCGGATTGGGAAGATGCGCTAGATCGGCCATTTTCCCATCTAATAGACGGTCGTTTTTTATATCCCGTTAAAATCAAGTCGAAAATGCGCGGCGTTAAGCATGTTAAAGAAATCCTATGGTTAATCAAAAGTTTCACATTATGATAGAAATCATTGGAACACCGACCTGTTGAAGAAGTTCTGGGTTCCATCAACGGTAACTTATAATTTACTCATATTTAACAGAGGATAACTCGCATGAACCAACGGAAGATGGATTTCGATGGCCATAGCCTGATTACCCCGACGGCAATCGCGAACGAGCTGGAGCTACCCAAGAGCGACCATTTCGATGAGCAACTGATCGTCGGCAAGGGGCAAATCGCCCTGTTGCTCGAACTCGCCCGCCAGCAATTCGAGAAAGACCATAACCCGACCGAGATTATCGATCGCGTGACGAAGACCCTTCATGAAACCCGCCATTCGCTGCACCCACGCGTTTGGCAGGAATTGGTGCCGATCATCCAGAATCACCCGGTTGCCGCGGTTTTTCAGGAAGATCCGTTGACCAAGTGGTCCGTCGACAAGCCGAGGGGGTATTCGGGCGACGCCACGCTGCTCGACTTCATCTATCGGCATGAAAGCATCCTGGACGACGTCGCCAAGGCCACCGAACGCGGCCGGGCGCTTTTCGAATACACCAGCACCGCTCCGTCCTCGATGGCCAACTGGGACCGCCGGGATATCCTGGCGCGGCATGTGGATGAAGTCGCGGCGGCGAGGGGACCGGAAACAGAAGTCCTCAGCGTCGCCGCCGGGCATCTACGCGAGGCAGCTCATTCCGTGGCTCTGCGCGAGAAGGCGCTCAAGCGCTGGGTCGCCCTTGACCAGGACCCGATCAGCATTGGCACAATTGCTCGCGATTTTCAGGGGACCGCGGTCGAATCCATTAACGGTTCCGTCCGCGACCTGCTGACGCGGCGTTCGCGCCCCGGCCAGTTCGACCTCGTCTATGCCTCGGGTCTTTATGACTATCTGGTCGACAAGGTCGCCATCAAGCTGACGCAGCGTTGCCTGGAAATGCTGAAGCCAGGCGGCGTTTTCCTGTTTGCCAACTATTCCTATCCCATTCTGGTCGACGGCTATATCGAGACCTTCATGAACTGGGCACTGTTGCTTCGTTCGGAAGCAGATATGTGGAAGATCATCCATGAGAGCACGGACGGGCAGGACTACGAAGCGAGCGTGTTCTTCGGCAAGAACCGCAATATCGTCTACGGCGTGCTCAGGAAGCGCAGTTAAGCTGAGGAAGCGATACTAGCGTTTGCAATAGCCGACCGGGGAAAGCTCCGGTCGGCTTTTTGCCGGGCGCGCGTTCATTTCGAGGGCAGGCGCAGCTCGGCTCTGAGGCCGTGATCTTCGCGGTTCAGCAGGAACAGGGTGCCGCCGTGGGCTTTGACGATGCTGCGGGCGATCGACAGCCCGAGACCCAGGCCGCCTGTTTCCATGCTTCGTGAGGGTTCGAGGCGGACGAAGGCCTCAAAGGCGTCCTCGATCTCATCGTCCGGTATGCCAGGTCCATCGTCCTCGACCGATATGATCACTTCACCATCGGCATCTCTAAGGGTAACGGATGCGCTGCCCCCGTAACGGATGGCGTTCTCCACCAGATTTCTCAAGGCTCGTTTCAGGGCGACGGGGCGGCAGGGATAGGGAAGCGACGGCAACGCGGTCAGATGCACGTTGACTTTCGTCAGCCGAAACTCCTCCGCAACCTGCCGAATGAGGTCGGCCAGATCGACCAGAGTGGTGTCTTCCGTGCTGACCTCCGCCCGCGTGAAGGCAAGCGTGGTTTCGCAGATAGTCGTCAACTCGTCGATCGTGGCGACGATGTCGTCCCGGACTTCGTCATTATCGATGAACTCGGCCTTCAGCCGCAGTGTCGTCAATGGCGTTCGCAGATCGTGGCTGATGCTGGCAAAGAGGCGTAGCCGATCGCGAATGAACTGGCTCAATCTCAGATACATCGTGTTGAACGCCTGGATCGTTGCCGCAACTTCGGATGGGCCGCTGACCTTTAGCGGCGAGAACGTCTCTCCGCGACCAAACCGTTCGGATGCGCTTGCCAGCATACGCAGGGATTTCGTCTGTGACCGAACTGCGATTATCACAGCGACGATTGCCGCCAGCGACGACAGGAGGAGGGAGAGGAAGGCGACCGGGCTCCAGAAGGTGGGTAGGGCTATGCCATTATATACGACAAGCCAACGCCCATCGGGCAGGGGCACCTGCGTGATGACAGTAACAATCCGCGACGGATATGGGAAATCGTCACCCGCTTGCAGCTTCGGATCACGCGGTTGTCCCGAACTCTCCGGTCCCTTTGCGAGATCAAGACAGGGAGCCATGTCCTGCTCGATGGCAGTTCGAGGGGCGTCGGAATGCAGGCCCTGGAGCTGCGAGAGGAGGCGATTGGCAAGGTCCTTTTCAGTCGCGTTCATCTCACGGCTGACCGCAGGGGCCGTTTCGATCCCGGCGCACAATTGCCTCGACCGAAATGCCTCGATGATGCGACCCTGCTCGTCTGGCGGGGATGCAGCCAGAAGCTTTGCCAGGGTGGCGGTCACATTCAAGGTCTGGCCATGGACGACCCGCTCGGCAATGCCGTCCTGCTGGCTGTTCAGGATCGCGATCAAGGCGACCTGTGCGACCGCAAGAGCCGCGACAAGCGAGATGATCAGCCGCGCGGCGAAGTTTTGCGGCCATATCCGCCAGCGCAAATGCTTCACGGTGCCTCCTCGACGGTCCCGGCGAAGGTATACCCGTCTCCCCATACGGTTTTGATGAGCGTCGGCTGTTGGGGATCGTCTTCGATGCGGCGGCGCAGGCGGCTGACGAGATTGTCGATACTTCGGTCGAAAACCTGCGCGGACCTGCCGGCTGTGATGTCGAGCAATTGGTTGCGGGTGAGAACGACGCCTGGCCGCGAGACGAGGGCGAGCAGCAGACGGAACTCGGCGGTTCCCAGCGCCGCTTCGCTGCCGGATGCATCGACAAGCGATCGCTGCGAGACATCGAGCGTCCAATTTCCGAAGCGGTAACGCTTGTGTTCCGGATCCGATGTGGCGGGTGCCGTGGCATTGGCGCGGCGAAGCAGCGCGCGGATGCGCGCCAGAAGTTCGCGCGGGTTGAATGGCTTGGTGACGTAATCATCCGCGCCGAGCTCCAGGCCGATGATCCTGTCCATCTCGTCGGACACCGCCGTCAGAAGCACGATCGGCACCATGCTCGTCTGTCGCAGCGATCTGCACAGGGATAGCCCGTCTTCTCCCGGCATCATGATGTCCAGAACAACCAGGTCGATCGTAGCGGTCCGCAATTGCTGGCGCATCTCCGCCCCGCCGTTCGCCGTGCTGACGCGCAGCCCGTTCTTGGCAAGATACTTGGCCAGGAGGTCGCGGATCTCCTTGTGGTCGTCGACGACGAGGACATGGGGTGTTCGTTGCATTGCCGGTTCCTTTGTTTCCAAGGGCTTCCGCCCGAGGAACGCTCGATATGCGTCTTTGAAGTTTTCGGGACGTTTCCCGCAACAACAAAATTGTAACCAAATGTCACGGCCGCCGTACCGTGACAGGATTGATTACCGAATTGCCCGCTGTTGGCAAACTTTGATGACATCTCTCGGCGATGGTCCGCCCAACCTGATCCGGCTTTCCGGATGTCGGCGTTGGAGCCGTGTCTTCTGACATCACGCTCACTAACGACCACGTCAAAGCCGCCTGCCGGCCCTTTGCATTGTTGAATTCGTGATCGGAAGACCTTTTATGAGTACCACATTTCGCTTTAGCCACTTTTCGCATATCCCGCCGACCCGCGCTCCAGCCATTTGCGGCTGGATTCCGATGTCGACGCTGATGCTGCCCATGCTGTTGTCGATGGGCATCGCGTTGCAGTCGTGCTCCGAGCAATCAAGCACACAGAATCCCATGGGCGCGGTCAAGGTGGAGGTCAGCGCCATGACGCTGCATCCGCAATCGGTGGCCATCACGGCGGAAGTCCCCGGTCGCACGGCGGCCTCCCTGATCGCGGAGGTTCGGCCGCAGGTCGGCGGGATCATAAGGGCGCGCAATTTCAAGGAAGGTAGCGAAGTCGCCGCCGGCGACGTGCTCTACGAAATCGATCCGAGTTCCTACCAGGCTTCCTACGACAGCGCCGTAGCCTCCTTGCAGAAGGCGGAGGGTGCTGTGCCGAGTGCGCAATCGAAAGTGGATCGCTACAAGGGCCTGACGGCACAGGATGCGGTCAGCAAGCAGGATCTGGACGACGCACTGTCCACTCTGGCGCAGGCGAAGGCCGATGTGGCGTCCGCGAAGGCCACCCTCGAGACGGCACGCATCAACCTCGACTACACCAAGATCCGCGCGCCGATTTCCGGACGCATCGATGCCTCCTCGGTCACCGTGGGAGCACTGGTCACCGCCGAGCAGACGACGGCGCTCGCAACCATCAATCAACTCGATCCGATCAATGTCGATGTGACTCAATCGAGCACGAACCTCCTGGCATTCCGCCGCGCCGTTGCCGAAGGCCGGTTGAAGACCAGCGGCGACAATGTCTCGGTCAATCTCAAGCTGGAGGACGGATCGCAATATTCCGAGCCCGGGACCTTCGCATTCCTCGAGGCATCCGTGTCCGAAACCGTTGGAACCGTTACCGCTCGCGCGGTCTTCCCCAATCCGGACCGCCTGCTGCTGCCCGGCATGTATGTGCGGGCAACGATCGCTGAGGGTGTCGCCCCGAACAGCTATCTCGTGCCGCAGCGCGCCGTCTCGCGCAACACAAAGGGCGAGCCCACCGCCTTCTTCGTCGATGCCTATGGCAAGGTCCACCAGCGTGTGCTCGTTGTCCAGCGCAGCATCGGCAATAGCTGGCTGGTGAACGAGGGCCTTCAGGATGGCGACCGGGTTGTCGTCGAGGGACTGCAAAGGGTGCGTGACGGCCAGGAGGTGAAAGTCGACGACGTTACGGTCAATGACGCGACGGGGGAACTCTCACAAGCATCCTCCAGTGCGTCCGGTCAGCTCAAAGAAGCCGCCAACGCCGCAATTGTGAAGTGAGGTGGTTTGATGTCTCGTTTTTTCATCGACCGGCCGATCTTTGCCTGGGTCATTGCCATCGTGATCATGCTTGCGGGTGCACTGTCGATCCTGACGCTGTCGATCTCGCAATATCCGCAGATTGCCCCGACGACGGTGAGCATCAGCGCCACCTATTCCGGTGCTGACGCCGCAACCGTCGAGAACTCGGTGACCAAGGTCATCGAGCAGGGCATGACCGGCATCGACAATCTCGACTACATGACCTCGACCTCGACCTCGACGGGATCGGCGTCGATCTCGCTGACCTTCACCAACAAGGCCGATCCCGACGTCGCGCAGATGCAGGTGCAGAACAAGCTCCAGCTCGTCACCGCGCAATTGCCGACGACCGTCCAGACCACTGGCATCACGGTGTCGAAATCGACATCGAACTTCCTGATGGTCATCGGCTTCGTCTCGACTGATGGCAAGCTCAACTCCAACGACCTCGCCGACTACATCAACAGTACGCTGAATGACACGTTGAAACGTGTTTCCGGCGTCGGGGACACGCAGCTCTTCGGTTCTGGTTATGCCATGCGCATCTGGGTCGATCCGGACAAGCTGGCGAAATACCAGCTGATGATAGGCGACGTCACCACGGCGATCGAGGCGCAGAATTCGCAGGTCTCGGCCGGTCAGCTCGGCGCCCTGCCGCAGCGCAAGGGCCAGCAGCTGAACGCGACGGTGACGGCCAAGAGCCGTCTGCAGACGCCGGAACAGTTCGATAACATCATCCTGAAGAGCCTGTCCGACAGCTCGCTCGTACGCCTCAACGATGTCGCGACCGTCGAACTTGGGGCGGAGAGCTATAACAGCTCGAGCATCTATAACGGTCATCCCTCGGCGGGCCTTGCCATCAAACTCGCCTCTGGCGCCAACGCCATCAATACCGCCGAGGCCGTACAGTCGACGATCAGCAATCTGAAGGAGACGCTGCCGCCGAATGTCGAGGTGGTTTATCCCTATGACACGACGCCCTTCGTCAAGCTGTCGATCGAGGATGTGGTTAAGACGCTGTTCGAGGCCATCGTGCTCGTCTTCATCGTCATGTTCGTCTTCCTGCAGAGCTTGAGGGCGACGCTCATTCCGACACTCGCGGTCCCCGTCGTGCTGCTCGGCACCTTTGGTATTCTGTCGCTGTTCGGCTATTCGATCAATACGCTCACTATGTTCGGCATGGTGCTGGCGATCGGCCTGTTGGTGGACGATGCCATCGTCGTCGTCGAAAACGTCGAGCGCGTGATGGAGGAAGAAGGTCTGTCGCCGCGTGAGGCGACGATCAAGTCGATGCAGGAAATCACCGGCGCCCTGATCGGTATCGCCACGGTGCTGTCGGCCGTGTTCATCCCGATGGCCTTTTTCTCGGGCTCGGTCGGTGTGATCTACCGCCAGTTCTCGGTGACGATCGTCTCGGCAATGATCCTGTCGGTCATCGTTGCATTGATCCTGACGCCGGCGCTCTGCGCCACAATCTTGAAGAAACCCGAGCATGGTTCGAAGCAACGCGGCGCCTTTGGCTGGTTCAACCGCAATTTCGAGCGCGGTACGCGAGGCTATCAGCGCAGCGTGGGCGGCATCATCAAGCGAACGCCGCTCTTCATCATTGTCTTTGTGCTGATTGGCGGCGCCGTCGCTTACCTGTTCAATCGCTTGCCGAGCTCGTTCCTGCCGGATGAAGACCAGGGCATCCTGATCACCAGCGTCCAGCTTCCCGCCGGAGCTGCCGACGATCGTACCGAGAAGGTGTTGAAGCAGGTTACCGACTACTATCTCAATAGCGAGAAGGACTACGTCGACGGCGTTTTGGGCATTGCAGGCTTCGGCTTTGGCGGTCAGGGCCAGAATGTCGGCCTGGCCTTCATCAAGCTCAAGGATTTCGCGCTGCGCACCACGCCGCAATCGAAAGCACAGGCAATCGCCGGGCGTGCCATGGGTGCCTTCTCGAAATTCAAGGATGGCAGCGTCTTCGCGCTCTCGCCGCCAGCAATTCCCGGTTTCGGTAACAACAGCGGTTTCGACTTCTTCATCAAGGACATCAACGGTGCCGGTCATGCCAGCCTGATCGCCGCCCGCAATCAGTTGCTGGCCGCCGCTGGCAAGAGTGGGAAACTGTTCGGCACTCGCCCGAACGGCCAGGAGGACACGCCGCAATATTCGGTCAATATCGATGCTGAAAAGGCAAGTGCGCTCAACATAACGCTCTCCGACATCGATACGACATTGTCGACGGCCTGGGGCGGCACTTACGTCAACGACTTCATCGATCGTGGTCGCGTCAAGAAGGTCTATGTGCAGGGGAATGAGGGCTCCCGGATGCAGCCGGAAGATCTGGACCGCTGGTACGTGCGCAACTCCGGTGGCGACATGGTGCCGTTCTCCGCCTTCTCCAGCGGTGAATGGACCTATGGTTCACCGCGTCTGGAACGCTATAACGGCTCGTCTGCCGTCGAAATTCAGGGGGCTGCCGCTCCCGGCGTCTCCTCCGGCGATGCCATGAGCGAGATCGACCAGATCATGGCGACCCTGCCGCCCGGCTTCAGTCATGAATGGACCAGCCTGTCCGCCCAGGAAAAGCTCTCCGGCAACCAGGCAACCCAGCTCTACGCCATCTCCATCCTCGTCGTCTTCCTGGCGCTCGCCGCTCTCTACGAAAGCTGGTCGATCCCGCTCGCCGTCATGCTGTCGGTGCCGATCGGCATCTTCGGCGCGCTGCTGGCCGCCACCCTCTTCGGCCAGTCGAACGACGTCTATTTCAAGGTCGGCCTGCTGACGACCATAGGATTGGCGGCCAAGAACGCCATCCTGATCGTCGAGTTCGCCATCGAGCAGCAGAACAACGGCAAAAACCTGATCGACGCGACACTGGAGGCATCCCGCCAGCGTCTGCGGCCGATCCTGATGACGTCGCTTGCCTTCATCCTCGGCGTCATGCCGCTGGCGATCGCCAATGGCGCCGGCTCTGGCAGCCAGAATTCGATCGGCATCGGCGTCATGGGCGGCATGATCTCGGCGACCGTGCTCGGCGTCTTCTTCATCCCGCTGCTCTTCGTCTCCGTCCGACGCGTCTTCAAGGGCAAGGTGTCAGCGACAGCGGACGCGAAACTCGATCCGGAAAGCTGACCTTATCCTTCGGCTTCCCGCCTCCTTCAGCCATTACCTTTATAGAAAAGGGATTTCATGTCAGTCCTTCATTCGATGCAGCTTGCCGGCCCGGTGCACCGGACATCGAAGCTCATTCCATTGGCTGCGGCACTCTGCTGCACGTCGATCCTGACCGGCTGCGTTGTCGGACCGGACTACGAAAAGCCGAACGTCGCCTTGCCAAGTCATTGGAGCGGGAAGGCTTCGCCGCAGAATGTGTCTTCGCCCAACCTCACGGAATGGTGGAAACAGTTTCGCGACCCGACCTTGAATGCGCTGATCGAGGAGGCCGTGCAGACGAACCTCGATGTTGCGACGGCCAAGGCGAAGATACGGGAGGCGAGGGCGACCTATCGCGAGCAGAAGGGCACGCTTCTCCCGACCGTCGAAGGCACTGCCTCTGCGACGCGTAATCGGGTTGCTGCTTCCGATGGCGCTACTGCCAGTGTTTACAATGAATTCCAGCCGGGATTTGATGCGAGCTGGGAACTCGACCTGTTCGGTGGGAACAAACGCTCCGCCCAGGCCGCGCGTTATGGCGTCGATGCTGCCGAGGAGGATCTGCGCGACACGCTGGTCACGCTGGTGGGCGACGTCACCACATATTACGTGCAAGCACGCGAATATCAGGCGTTGCGGGATCTAGCCAAGAGGACGGCGGTGTCTCAGCGAAAGACGGCCGCTCTCACCCAGGAGGAATTCGCGGCGGGAACGGTGACCGGCGTGGACGCGGCCAACGCGAATGGCGAAGCGAGCAGCACGGAAGCCGATATTCCGACCTATCAAATATCCTATGCGCAGTCGGTTCATAAGCTTGCGGTTCTCCTCGGAAAACCGCCAGCGGCCCTGGACGAGCGCCTGAAGGCGACGGCTCCAATCCCGCAGCCTCCGCTTAAAGTCTCCACGGGGATACCCGCCAACATACTGACATCGCGGCCGGACGTTCGGCTCGCGGAGCGCCAGCTTGCGCAATACACCGCGAAAATCGGCGTGGCCGAAGCGAACCGCTATCCGTCGATCTCTCTCACCGGCAGCATAACGTCGTCGGCGACCGATATCGCCGATCTCGGCCGCAAATCGACAATCGGCTGGGCTTTCGGGCCGACACTGACTGTGCCGATCTTCCAGGGCGGCCAGCTGAAGGCAGCCGTCGATGTCGCCAAAGCCGAGCGCGATCAATATTACATCGCCTACCAGGCGGCTGTTCTAACCGCCATGCAGGATGTCGAGAATGCCATCGTCTCGCTGACGCAGGAGAAGATCAAGAACGCCAAACTCGCTTCTTCGGCCTCCTCCTATCGCACGGCCGCGGACCTCTCACGCCAACTCAACAAGGCCGGCGCCACGGACTTCCTCAATGTTCTCGATGCCGAACGCTCGCTCTACAGCGCGGAAAGCTCTCTTATCCAGAGCAAGGCCGCGATCGCGACGGATTACATTTCTCTCCACAAGGCGCTCGGCGGCGGATGGGATGGTGCAATTGACAGCTCTAAGCCCGCCGTGGTCGATACGGGAAGCCCAATACGGCTGCGATCATCCTCCTAGGGAGGGCAGTTTTGCCTTCAGGATTTCTGCGTGATCGCCGACTGTGCGATGAAATCGACCAGGGTTCTGATGTTGTGGGACGGGCTGCTGCTGGCCGGCCATAGAAGGCGCAGGACGCCCGCTTCCCTGACGCAGTCCTGCAACAGTGGCACCAGCCGACCGTTTGCGATCTGCGTGGAGACGGACATCGATGGAACGCAGGCAATGCCGACGCCTTGCTCCGCCAACTCTATCCTGGCCTCGACCGTGTTGACGACGGCCGTCACCGGAAGATCGAGTTCTATATCCGCACCATTCTCGGCAAGAGGCCATGTGTCGATCCTGCCGGTTTCCGGGTGCCGGCGGTGCAGGCAGAGGTGTTGCAGCAGATCCTCGGGGCGCTGCGGAATACCGCGCGCCGCGAGATAGGCGGCGGACGCCACGATCGTGTGCCGGAAGCGCCCGACCGTGCGGCTCATCAGACGGGAATCCCGCATGTCCCCTGTGCGGATCACCAGATCATAGCCTTCGTCGATGACATCGACCAATCGGTCGGTCAGGTCGAGTTCCAGCCGCGCCTGCGGATAGATCTGCATGAAGCGGGCAAAGACCGGCATGAATGTCACTGCCCATGTTGGCAGGCTGACACGCATCGTGCCGCGCACGACCATCCGGGCCTGCTGCATCTCCTGCGTGGCAAGCTCCATTTCCGCAAGGATGCGGAGGCATCGTTCGAGAAAGATCGATCCCTCCGGCGTCAGGCTGACGCTATGGGTGCTTCGGTGAAACAGGCGCACGCCAATGCGTTCTTCAAGCCGCACAATAGACTTGCCGATGGCGGAGGCGGAAAGACCAAGCTGCCGGCCGGTTTCCACGAAGCTGCGCGTTTCGGCTACCCGAACGAAGACCTTCAGTCCGCTGAAATTTTCCATGGGTCAAAACTCCGTTGCGGACAGAATAGTCCGCACGGAACGGAAAGTCAGTGCCTTTCGCTGATACGCACAAAGGCGATAATTGCTTTATGATTCAATTTATTATCCAGAGATTCTTGAGTATGCATCAAGAGATATCGCGCCGTTTTCGTCCGCTCCTTAAGCAGTGGAGCTTGCGTCATGCATAGGGCGAGCGGGTGGAATATCGCATTGGCGCTGGTCGCCGGCGCCGTGCTGGCCGTCATGATCGACTGGAACAGCTTACTGGCGCGGCACAGCTCGCCGCTTTTCGCCTCGTGGACCGCACATGGTATCGGCGTCCTGGCGAGCCTCGCTCTGGTGACACTTCTGCCTGTCCGAACGGCCGCTGCACAGGCGATACCAGAGGGCAGATGGCCGCTCTGGTCCTATCTCGGCGGTATTCCGGGTGCCTTCACCGTGTTGCTGGCGGCCATCACGGTCAACAGCGCCCTCGGGCTTGCGGGAACGTTGGCGCTCATGCTGATTGGTCAGATGGTGTTTGGCATCGCGGCGGATGCCTTCGGGATATTGGGACTGCGGCGCGTCCTGCCGGATCGCCGCGATATCTGCGCTATCGCGCTGGTGCTGTGCGGAAGCATCGTCATCATTCTGGCGCGGAGCTGAGCGATGCTTTTATTTGTCTCGCTTGCCCTGCTCAACGGCGTTCTCATCGGCACGAGCCGCGCGATCAACGGTCACCTCGGCAAGAAGGTTGGTCCCGTTAGGACATCGCTCTGGAACCATGCCGTCGGCTTCATTTTCCTCTCGCTGCTGATCGGCCTGTTCTACAGGAATGATCTTGCCGTGGGGACGGGCATGCCAGTGAACGCGTGGCTCGGAGGCGTATTGGGCGTTATCTTCGTCGCGTTGAACAGCCATATCATTCCGAGGCTGGGCGCGAGCAAGACCACCAGCCTTGTGGTGGCCGCGCAGATGCTGGCAAGCGTTGCCATCGACAGTTTCGGCAAGCCGGTTTCCAGTGCGACGGTCGTTATCCTGGCAGGTGCCGCCTTGATCATTGTTGGCGTCTGGCTGTCGGCATCTTCCACGAAGAAGAATGTGCGGCGCGAACCGGCGCAAGATGCCGTGCCGGATCATGAGGAGGCACGTCGGGCTGTTCCGTGATATCCGGACCGATCCGCCGGAAATCTATGGCGTGCTGCCTGATCCGACATTGTGATCGCTGCTCGGTTGACGTTACTGTGTGTTGCACAGTGAGCCCATTTCCCGAGGACAGTCCATGAGTTCCAGCCCTAGCCCGATGCCGACCGAAGCGGGCATTTTGCAATTCATGGAGATTTGCGATTCCTTCTATCCGCCGGATGCGGTGACTGCCTCCATAGAGCAGCAGCGAGAGTGGTATGACGCTCTTTGCCGCCAGTTCGACCGACCGCTGCCTGACGGCATGCATATCGAAGACGAGTTGATGATGGGCAGGATTCCGGTCCGGCATTATCGGCCGGGGACGGTCAGAGCCTCGACATGCCTGCTCTATCTTCATGGCGGCGGCTTCGTGGTTGGTTCTCTCGAGAGCCATCACGCCATCTGCGCCGAGATCGCCGACGATGCCGGGGCCGAACTGATATCTGTGGACTATCGGCTTGCACCGGAACATCGCTGGCCGGCGCAGACGGATGATTGTTTTGTTGTTCTGAAGCAACTGCTCGACGCGGACAGGACCGTCGTGCTGATCGGCGACAGTGCCGGCGGCAATCTGGCGGCGGGGCTGGTCGTCCGAGCAAAAGCCGAGGGCCTTTCCGGCATCGCCGGGCAGGTCCTGATCTATCCGGCGCTCGGCGGCGATCTCGCCTCCGGCTCCTATGTCGAAATGGCAAATGCGCCGGGGCTGACGACCGCGGATGTCAACTATTATCGCGAAGTGTTGCAGGCACCGGCCGGCGATCCTGTCGCCGGGGCTCTCGCGCAGTCCTCTTTCGACGGCCTGCCGCCGACATTCATCACCGTCGCCTATTTTGACCCGCTGCGTGACGACGGCCGTAACTACGCGGCAAAGCTGGCGCAGGCGGGCGTCGAAGTCTGGTTCCGCGAAGAGCCGCAGATGGTGCATGCCTGGCTGCGCGCGCGCCATATGAGCGACGGCGCGCGCACCGGCTTTCGCGCCATATGCGCCGCCGTCAGCCGGTTTGCCGGATCGAACTGATCACATCAGATCGCGTGGAATACGCTTTTCCTCGAAGACCTTCTTGAACACTTGCGTCTCGCCTTCGAAAGCGATGACGGAGGCGCTGATGACCCAATCTGTCGCTGTGCAGGAAATCTTGGATGTCGATAGCGTGCGGACGAACCATCCCGGCCGCTGCATGTCGCATGTCCAGGTCGAGGTGCCGCTCATCGACAGCGGATCATTTGGCGTGATGGACCAGACTTCGTCGCGCAACTGGCGTGTGGAAAGACCGGTGCCCGGATGTTCGAAAAGGCCGGTATCCTCGCGGATTTCATAATGGGTCTTGTTAGCGGCGAGATCGCGCAAAACCTGGCGCTTGGTCGATCCTGGCGCGTGTTCGATATATTTCGGCAGCGGGTCGGGATTATCCGGCTGCTTGATATCGATGACGTCATGTGCGCCGAGCTTCGGCAAAGCGAGGCCAAGCGAGGCGATATCGATCGTCAGGCCCGGGTCCTCCGGTGATGGTAGGACCATCGGCCAGTAGGCGGTCGACAATGATAGGCGGATGCGATGACCCTTGCGGAAACGATAGCCGCAGGCATCCAGCGTCAGCGTCACAGTGGTGCGCTCGCCCTTCTTTAAGGGCTTCGGTTCGGCATAGCCGTCGCGATGGGCAAGGTTGAGCACGCCGAAGGAGACGCGTGTCGCCGTGCCGTCCGGATGCAGGTCGATAAGCCGGGCGCAAAGATTGGCGATCTCCGCATCGCAGCGCAGCGACAGGGTGATGACCGGACGCCCGAGATAGTCATGATTGAGGGGCAGTGGCGCGGTCTGGAACGTCAGTGAGCCGGCATCGTCAAGGCGCTGATCAATCGCCATTTCGGCATCGGGCTTCAATGTGAACCATTCGCCGGAGGCCGAGCCAGTGTCGAGCGGCGAACGCAGATAGACGGGCTGTTCCGGCGCGTGCGGGATCGGCATGCCCTCCATCAGCGTGCCGAACTGCTCGACATAAAAGCATTGCATCTCCGGCTCTTGCCATTCGCGCTTGGCGATCCAGAAGCCCGGATCGAAATCGCGGCGCGGGGCGGGTTTGATAGCATCGAGAATATAGGCGCGCACCGGAGGTATGCTTTCTGCGCCGTTCTGTTCGCTGCGCAGCCAGCGGTTCCACCAGGCGATCGCCTCGCCGTGGAAATCGGTCCGGGGCTTCGGCCAGGCAAAATGCGGATATTTGTGCACCCACGGACCGATCAGCGCCTTCGCCGTGTCGCCGAGACCTTCGACTGCCTTCAGCGGCGTGTTGCGATAGCCGTCGGCCCAGCCGGCGATCACGAGGGCAGGCACATCGAAGTCGGCGAAATTCTCGCAGATCGAACCATGCCGCCAGTAATCGTCGCGGCGCTGGTGCTGGAGCCATTCTTCCATGAAGAAGGGCTCGTTTTCCAGTCGTTCCAGCCACATTTCCCGCCAGCGGTCACCGACGATCTCGGGATCGGGGGAGCGGGACTGATAGGCGAGCATCGTCGCGGCCCAGGAGAGCTGCGCCGAGAGATGGCAGCCGTTCTTGTAGTGAATGTCGTCATTGTAGCGATCGACAGTGGAGGCGATCGATATGACCGCTTTCAGCGCCGGCGGCTTCAGGGCCGCGACTTGCAGGCAGTTGAAGCCGCCCCAGGAAATGCCCATCATGCCGACCGAACCATTCGACCATGGCTGCGCCGCGATCCAGGCGATCAGCTCGCAGGCATTGGCAAGCTCAAGCTCGGTATATTCGCCGTCAATGACACCATCGGATTCGCCTGAGCCGCGAATATCGACCCGGACGCCGGCGATCCCGGCAGCGGCAAAGACCGGATAGGTGGATTCATCGCGAGGGCTTGTCCCGTCGCGCTTGCGATAGGGCAGGAATTCGAACACGGCCGGCACCGGATCGCTGTCCGCATTGTCAGGCATCCAGATGCGCGCTGCCAGCTGCGTGCCGTCCTTGAGGATGATCCATTGGTTTTCGATGGTGGTGAAGCCACGGGTGGTCATGGGGTGTCCTGGAATGTTTTCATTGTGATGCGAGAGCCGACGTCGCCGGCTCGTTCATTGTGTGATCGATAGCTCAGTTGCCGGCGCTTTCCATCTTCCTGGTCGTCAGCACCTTCTCCAGCCAGCCGATCTCCATTTCCGGGACCGACTTCAGCAGCAGATCCGTGTAGTCGTCGAAAGGCGGCGACAGCACCTTCGATTTCGGCCCGAAGCGCACGAGCTTGCCGCGATGCATGACTGCGACGCTATCGGCGATGGCACGGACGATCGCGATATCGTGGGTGATGAAGATGTAGGAGAGCTGGGCTTCCGCCTGCAATCGTAAAAGCAGATTGAGGATGCCTTCGGCGACGAGTGGGTCGAGCGCCGAGGTGGGCTCGTCGCAAAGAATGATCTCCGGCTTGGCCGCAAGGGCTCGGGCAATGGCGACGCGCTGTTTTTGGCCGCCGGATAGCTCGGCCGGATAGCGGTCGATGAAGCCTTTGCTCATCTCGATCTGCTCGAGCAATTCCTTCACCCGTGCCGTCTTCGCCGCACCTCGCAGGCCATAATAGAAGGTGAGGGGGCGGCCGATGATATCACGCACGGTCTGGCGCGGGTTCATGGCGGTATCGGCCATCTGGTAGATCAGCTGGATGCGCCGTAGTTCGTCGCGCGAACGGTTCTTCAAGGCTGGCGTCAGCGGCTTGCCGTCGAA
The DNA here is from genome assembly GCF_014189535.1 of Rhizobium lusitanum. Lineage (NCBI taxonomy): Bacteria > Pseudomonadati > Pseudomonadota > Alphaproteobacteria > Hyphomicrobiales > Rhizobiaceae > Martinezella > Martinezella lusitana. The sequence goes on from NZ_CP050307.1 coordinate 767,142, forward strand.
GGAAATCCCGCCGTCGCTGGGCGGCAGCAGCCCGGTGATGACGCGGGCAAGCGTCGATTTGCCGGAGCCGGATTCTCCGACGATTGCCAGCGTCTGACCTTTTGGTACATGCAGAGAAACATCGTGCAACACCTTGAAGCCATTCGAATATTGCGCACTGACGTTCTCGACCTTCAGAAGCGTGTCGGATTGATCGGTCGCCTCTTCCCGTGCTGTCTGGCGAACATTGACGAGGGCGCGGGTATAGTCTTCGCGCGGCGCTTCGATGATTTGCTGGACAGTGTCGTACTCTACCGTCTTGCCATGCCGCAGCACCATGATGTCGTCGGAGATCTGCGCGACAACGGCAAGGTCGTGGGTAATGTAGAGCGCCGCCGTATCGGTTTCCTCGATGGCATGCTTGATGGCCGCCAACACGTCGATCTGGGTGGTCACGTCAAGTGCTGTCGTCGGCTCGTCAAAGACGATCAGCTCGGGGTTGGAGCAAAGCGCCATCGCCGTCATGGCGCGCTGAAGCTGGCCGCCAGAGACCTGGTGCGGAAAACGGTCGCCGAAGGTCTCGGGATTAGGCAGCCCGAGGACCTGGAAGAGATAGAGTGCCCGCTTCTTCGCTTCGTCCTTGGTCATCAGCCCGTGCTTGACGGAGGCTTCGATCACCTGTTCGCCGAGTTTGTGGGCCGGGTTGAAGGCGGCCGCAGCCGACTGCGCGACATAGCAGACGCGGGCGCCACGGATCTTGCGGATGCCCGATTTTCCCAAGGGGAGAATATCGACACCGTCGAGCAGCACGCTGCCGCCGGTAATTTCCGCGCCACCACGACCATACGCCAGCGCTGAGAGTCCGATGGTCGATTTTCCGGCGCCGGACTCGCCGATCAGGCCCAGTACCTTGCCCTTTTGCAGGTCGAAGGAGACACCATCGACGATGGTGACCCGCTTGGGCGGTTCGCCAGGCGGATAGCTGGTCGCTTCGATCTTGAGATCGCGAACGGAAAGTAGCTCAGGCATCGCCACGTCCTCCCTTGAGGCTGGAGGTGCGCTTCAAGAGCCAGTCGACCACCAGATTGACACAGACTGCCAGCGCCGCGATTGCGGAGCCCGGCACGAGAGCGGCGGAGATGCCGAAGATGATGCCATCCTTATTGTCCTTGACCATGCCACCCCAGTCAGCCGACGGCGGCTGGATGCCGAGCCCGAGGAAGGAGAGGGTCGACAGGAACAGGATCGAGAAGGCAAAGCGCAGGCCGAATTCCGCCAGCAAGGGTGAAAGCGTGTTCGGCAGGATTTCGCGGAAGATGATCCAGACCTTGCCTTCGCCGCGCAACTTGGCGGCTTCGACGAATTCCATCACCGCCACATCGAGCGCCACGGCACGGCCGAGGCGGTAGACGCGGGTGGAATCGAGGATCGCCATGACCAGGATCAGCACGATCAGGTTCTGCGGCAGCACCGCCAGTACCACGAGCGCGAAGATCAGGGTCGGGATAGACATCATCAGGTCGTTGAACCGCGAGAAGATCGTGTCGATCCATCCACGCGAGACGGCGGCGGTGAAGCTGAGGATGATGCCGAGCGAGAACGAGATGATCGTTGCGGCGAGCGCCACGAACAGTGTCGTGCGGGCGCCGTAGATCAGCCGCGAGAGGATATCGCGGCCGAGATTGTCGAGGCCGAAGAAATATTGCCCGTCGGCCACCTGCCAGACGTTGCCGACGACTTCTGTCTCGCCGTAGGGCGCGATCCAGGGCGCGAAGATCGCACAGATGAAGGCGAGCAGAATGCCTGCCATGCCGACCCAGGCGGTGATGGGGATGTCTCTCAATCTCATCGTGGATGCCTCAGGCGTGGGTTGGCAACGATCGCCAGGATGTCGGCGATCATGTTGAGCAGGATGTAGACGGCAGCGAAAATCAACCCGCAGGCCTGAACGACCGGCATGTCGCGGACGGTGACCGCATCGACCATGTACTGACCCATGCCGGGATAGACGAAGACGACTTCGACCACGACGACGCCGACGACGAGATAGGCAAGGTTCAGTGCCACAACGTTGATGATCGGCGCCAGCGCATTGGGTGCCGCATGTTTGACGATGGCGCGATAGGCGCTGAGGCCTTTCAGTTCCGCCGTTTCCATATAGGCCGATGACATCACCGAGAGGATCGCGGCCCGCGTCATGCGCATCATGTGAGCGAGAACGACGAGCACCAGCGTTGCCGTTGGCAGGGCGATGGCCTTCAGCCGATCGAGGAGGTCCATGCCGTCATAGACGGTCGCGGGAAAGGTCGCGATCCCGAATTTCACGCCGAAGAACAGGATGAGCAGATAGCCGATGAAGAATTCCGGCAGCGAAATCGCCGCCAGCGAGATCACGTTGATGATCTTGTCGGGTAAGCGGTTGCGGAAATGCACGGCGAGCATGCCAAGTCCGACGGCGAGCGGCACCGAAATCAGCGCTGCGAAGGCGGCAAGAAAGAGCGAATTGCCGAGACGCTTGCCGATCTGCTCGCTGACGGAATTCTTGCTGGCCCAGGAGGTGCCGAAATCCCCATGAACGGCGTTGCCGAGCCATTCGACATAGCGGGTCGTGATCGGCCGGTTGAGGCCGAGATCGGCTCGGATGTTAGCGACCGCCTGCGGGGTTGCCGACTGGCCGAGATAGGTCGTTGCGAAATCGCCCGGCAAGGCTTCAAGGCCGCCAAAGATCAGGATGGAGACGGCGAAAAGCAGGACGAGGCTGAGGACGCAGCGCTCGACAATGAGGGACAGCAGCGGGAAACGCTGTTTGAACCTCAATCCGGGCAGCACTGTGCTGGGTGGTGTATTGGACATGGCTGATGCCTCGCGCTGAAACGTCAGGAGGACCGCGGAGGGGCTCCGCGATCCCGGTTCCGTTAGAGATGAGGGCGTTTCCGCCCGGCTTCGGACATCAGGCGTCCAACCAGACGCGGGTCGCGACGTAGCCGTTCGACATGTCGTTGCCGATGTCGTGGACGTAGCCCTTCACCTGCTTGGTGGAGGCGTTCACGAAGTCGTTGAACATCGGCAGGATAACGCCGCCTTCGTCACGGACCATCATCGCCATGGAGCGATACATCTCCTTGCGCTTGGCCTCGTCGAGTTCCGAGCGGGCCTCAAGCAGAAGCTTGTCGAAGTCCGGACGCAGGAAGCGGGTGTCGTTCCAGTCGGCCTTCGAGAGATAGGCGGTGGAATACATCTGGTCCTGCGTCGGGCGGCCGCCCCAGTAAGAGGTGGAGAACGGCTGGACGTTCCAGACGTTCGTCCAGTAGCCGTCGCCCGGCTCGCGCTTGACCTCGATGTTGATCCCGGCCTTCTTGCAGCTTTCCTGGTAGAGGACGGCGGCGTCGACGGCGCCCGGGAAGGCGACTTCCGAGGTTCGCAGCAGGACGGAGCCGCTATGGCCGGACTTCTTGTAATGGAAGGAAGCCTTGTCCGGATCATAAGCGCGCTGCTCGATGCCTTCCGGGAAGAGCGCATAGGTGCTGTTGATCGGGAAGTCGTTGCCGACCTTGCCGTAGCCGCCGAGGATCTTCTTGACCATGGTTTCGCGGTCCATGGCATATTTCAGCGCCAGGCGAAGGTCGTTATTGTCGAACGGCGCGGTGTTGCAATGCATGATGAACACGTAATGGCCACGGCCGGCGGTCGCCAGGATTTCGACATTCGGCGCGCGCTTCAACAGGTCGACGGTCTTCGGGTCGACGCGATTGATGTAGTGCACCTGACCCGACGACAGCGCGGCGATACGTGCGGTCGCGTCGTTCATGCCGATGATCTCGATCGAGTCGACATAACCGCGATCCTTGCGCCAGTCGTCCTTGTTCTTCTCCAGTGTGGCGCGCACGCCGGCCTCGAAGGTGAGGAGCTTGTAGGGACCGGTGCCGATCGAGGCGAAGGGGTCGTCATTGCCGCCGTTCGGCTGGATGACGAGATGGTAATCGGTCAGGAGCAACGGCATGTCGGCGTTGCCTTCGGTGAGCGTCAGGACGAGGTTGTCGCCGTCGGCCTTGATCTCCTTGATCGACTTCATCACGCCGAGGGCGCCTGATTCCGATTTGCTGTCGGTATGGCGCTTCAGGGTGGCGACGACGTCGTCGATCGTCAGATCCTTGCCGTTGTGGAACTTCACGCCCTTGCGGATCTTGAAGGTCCAGGTGACGGCATCCTTCGACGGTTCCCAGGATTCGGCCAGCGACGGCACGGCAGCGCCGGTGAGCGGGTCGGACTCGACCAGCATGTCGCCCCAGCAACGGCCGATGCAGAACATGAACTGCGACAGGAATTTCGCCGGGTCCTTGCTGTCGGTGGCGGCACCGCCTTCAAGACCGAGTTTCAGATGGCCGCCATGCTTCGGCTCGGCTGCCATTGCGCTTTCGGTGAAAAGTGCGTCGGCAAGTGCCAATGTCATGCCAGCTGCCATGGCGCGTCCCATGAATTCGCGGCGGCTGAGACCGCCCGAGGTCACGCGGCTTGCGAGATGTTTCGTGTAATCGCTCATTCCCCAGTTCCTTCTTTTTGATGCGTTGATAGAATTCTCGGGCTGGGCTTCGAGAAGCGGTTTCCTCTTCCGCCTGAAGCTTGATTGCCCGCGATCATGCAGGAAAATCACACGGTTGCTACCGTTTTCTCATTTTCCTTTCCAGTTTGGGGCTCGCTTTTCTGCGAAAGCCTTGGCGCCTTCCAACTGGTCCTCGCTCGAATAAAGGGTGTCGACAGTCGCAAACTGCCTTTTAGTGATTTTGTTCATGGCAGTTTGAAATGTCGCTCCCTCGGCTTCGCGAACGATTTCCTTGATGGCGGCGTAGACGAGTGGTGGGCCGCTTTCGAGAAGGCGGGCAAGCTCCCATGCCCGATCCATCAGCTTGTCCGCAACGACGATCTCGTTGACGAAGCCCCAGCGATACGCCTCGGCGACATCAAGCCAGCGGCCGGTCAAAAGCATATCCATCGCGATGTGGTAGGGGATGCGCTTCGGCAATTTGATCGACGCGGCATCCGCGACCGTTCCCGAGCGGATTTCGGGAAGGGCGAAGGTTGCGTGTTCGACGGCAATGATCAGATCGGCGGAAAGGGCGATCTCCAGACCGCCGCCGCAACAGATTCCGTTGACGGCGCAGATGACGGGCTTGTTGAGATCGCGAAGTTCCTGCAGGCCACCGAAGCCGCCGACGCCATAGTCACCGTCGACTGCATCGCCGGCGGCGGCCGCCTTCAAATCCCAGCCGGCCGAAAAGAATTTCTCGCCGGCACCGGAAATGATCGCCACACGCAGCTCGGGGTCGTCACGGAAATCGCGGAAAATCAGACCCATCTCACGGCTGGTCGCAAGGTCGATAGCGTTCGCCTTCGGCCGGTCGATAATGACCTCCAGGATACCGTTGTCGCGTCGAACGCGAATGGGGCTGTGCAACTTCCGCTACCTCCTTCGCCGGATGAGGGCGTCTGCGGCAACGACGCCACGATTGTCTGGCAAAACCATCAATGGATTAATGTCTAGTTCTTCAAGCCACGCGGCGTTTTTTACGACATATTCTGCCGTTGATACGACGGCATCGACAACTAAATCGAGGTTGCCTTTCGCGCCGCCGCGATACCCCTCGATCAGTTTTTTGACTTTCAGCCGCGAAATGGCGGCGAGAACGTCCGTTCTCGTCACTGGAAGAGCCAAAATGACGGAATCTTCAAGCAATTCAACCAGGACTCCCCCCGCGCCGACCGTCAAAGCCAATCCGAGGGCGGGGTCACGCACGGCCCCGACGATCAGCTCGACGACCGGACGCTCGATCATCCGTTCGACCAGGTAACCGGAGGCGACATGCGCCATTCCTTGAGCCGCGCTCCGTACGGCTTCCATATCCTTAAGGTTGAGAATGACGGCGCCGGCCTCGGACTTGTGTTCGACGCCCAGAGCCTTCAAGGCGACGGGAAAGCCGAGATGTTCTGCCTGCTCGGCAGCCTCCCTCGGACTGGCTGCCGTCGCTCCGACGGGAACGGTAAGACCAAAGGCGGATAGTTCCGCCTTGGCTGCCGCCTCGCTCAAGGTTTCGATGTCGCCTCCGACCAAGGCAGCGTCGAGCAGCGGCAGCGGCGGTTGAGCGCGCCAGGCCGCCCCGATCTGGCTTGCAATTTCGGTTGCCGCAATGGTTTCGCTGATACCGCAAAGGGGCACAATACCATCTTCGATCAGCGACAAGGCGATCGCTTCGGGCAGATTCTCCGGCAGCGTCGCCAGGATCCCAGCGCGTTCGCCGGTCCGCTTCGCGGCCGCAGAGATGGCGGCAACCGTCGTCATCCAGTCCGCGCAGTCGCAGCGATCGTCCCGAGGGAAATCGAGGACGATCAGGTTGAGCGCATAGCCGCCTTCGAACATGGCGGTGAAGGCCTCTGTCTGGCGAGCAAGGTCGCCCCAGACGAAGGTGTGGTAATCGAGAGGGTTGGAGAGGGTGACCATTTCGCCGAGACTGCGCCGCAAGGCAGGCAGCTGCTCGGGCTTCAAAGCACGGAAATCCACAGCCCGGCCAGTCGCGGCATCGGCCATCAGTGAGGCTTCGCCACCTGAACAGCTCATCGAAGAAATTGCATCACTTGTTAGCGGGCCGGTGACATGCAGCAGTTTCAGCGTTTCGACCAGCTCCGGCAACGTGGCGACCCGGCCGATGCCGAGACGGGCGAGAACCGCATCGGCAACGGCGTCGCTGCCGGCAAGAGAGGCCGTATGGGAGACGGCGGCGCGCTGTGCCTGTTCGGATTTGCCGACTTTGAGAGCGACAACGGGCTTTCGTAATTCGCGGGCGCGCATGGCAAGCTGTTGCAGCGCCTGAACGTTGCCGAAGCCTTCGATATGCAAACCGATGGCCGTAACGCGCGGGTCCTCGAGGACGGCGAGAGCCAAATCCGACAGTCCGGTTTGCGCCTGGTTGCCCGCCGTCATCAGATAGGCGAGGGGCAGGCCGCGCTTTTGCATGCTGAGATTGATGGCGATGTTGGAGGACTGGGTGAGGATCGCGACGCCGCGCTCGACGCGCACCATTCCATGCTGGTCTGGCCAGAGCAGAGCGCCGTCCAGCCCGTTGATCACGCCATAGCAGTTCGGCCCGACGATCGGCATGTCCCCAGCCGCGTTGACCAGGGCTTGCTGCAGGGTGATACCATCGGACAGTTCCGCGACCGCTTCGCTGAAGCCCGAGGCATAGCAGACGGCACCGCCGGCGCCTCTGGCTGAAAGCGCGCGGACGATATCGACGGTCAGCAGCCGGTTGACGCCGACGAAGGCGGCATCGGGTGCTGTGGGCAGTTCCTCCACCGATCGATAGCAGCGGCGCCCGAGCACGCTTTCCAGCGTCGGATGCACCGGCCAGATATCACCGGAAAATCCCATCCGGTCGCATTGTTCGATGACCCGGCGCGCCTCGCGACCGCCGAAGACGGCGATTGTTTGCGGTCTGATCAGGCGGTCGAGTGGGCGTTGGGTCATCCGGTCAGGCTCCGAACGGCCGCAAGAGATCGCGGCTGATGATGTGCCGCTGGATTTCCGATGTTCCATCCCAGATGCGCTCGACACGCGCATCGCGCCAGAAACGGGCAAGCGGCAGATCGTCCATCAGCCCCATGCCGCCGAAGATCTGGATCGCTTCGTCGGTGACACGGGCTAGCATTTCCGAGGCATAGAGTTTAGCCGAGGCGACTTCGCGATTGGCGGAAAGACCCGCGTCGAGCCGCCAGGCGGCGGACAGTGTCAAAAGGTCGGCGGCGTCAATTTCGGTGATCATGTCGGCAAGCTTGAACGACACGCCCTGATTGGCGCCGATCGGCCGGCCGAACTGCTTGCGTTCCGCCGCATAGGGCAGGGCCATGTCGAAAACCCGGCGAGCCCGTCCGACGCAGGTGGCCGCCACCGTCAGGCGCGTGCCGTACAGCCATTCATTGGCGATATCGAAGCCGCGATGCACTTCGCCGAGCACCTGGGATTTGGGAAGGCGGCAATCCGTGAAATTCAGAACGGAGTTGTGATAGCCGCGATGGGATAGCGATTCATAACCTTTGAGGATCTCGAAGCCCGGTGTGCCGCGATCGACCAAAAAGGCCGTTATGCCCTTTGGCGTCTCTTCCTCGCCGGTGGCGGCAAAGACAATAACGAAATCAGCGACATCGGCATGAGAGATAAAGTGCTTGGTGCCGTTGAGAACGAAATCGCTACCGTCCTGCCGCGCAGCACACTTCATGCCGCGCATGTCGGAGCCGGCATCGGGTTCGGTAATGGCCAGCGCGTCGATCTTTTCACCGCGCACGGCCGGCAGCAGATATCGCTCGCGCTGCTCGCCTTCGCAGGCCATCAGAATGCCGGAAGGGCGGCCGAAGAAAACGGTGAGCGCCATCGAGCCGCGACCGAGTTCGCGCTCGACGAGGGTAAAGGTGGTGTGGTCGAGTCCTGCACCGCCGACGGACTCAGGGAAATTACAGGCATAGAAGCCGAAATCGATGCATTTGCGCCGAATCTCCTCTCCGAGCTCCGGCGGCACGATGCCGGTGCGATCGACCTCGTTCTCATGCGGATAGATTTCCGTCTCGACGAAATCCCGGACTGTCTTGACGATCATTTCCTGTTCTTCGTTGAGCCCGAAATTCATTTCCGCTTCCTCCTAGCGTTTTTGTCCGACATGACGCCCGATGCCGTCCGGCAGGGGCAGTTTTGCATGTGCCTCGGCGATTGGCCTTATTTTGCCCAGCACCTCCTTTGGTGCGGGAGCGGCTTTGCCCGCCTTGGCATCGACATGCAGCAGCATGTGTTCGGCGGTGGCGATCACGTCGCCCGTCGCCGTGTCGTGGATCGTGTGGAACACATGCAGTCGCTTCTCGTCGGCAGACAGGAGCTGGCAGGTCGAATGGATTGCCTGGCCGAGCTTGGCTTCGCCGATGTGGCGGATATGCGTTTCGACCGTATAGTAGCTGTGGCCGGCTTCGACGTAGGCGAAGTCGACGCCGATCAGGCGCAGCAGCGCATCGGAGGTATCGCCGAACACCTGCAGATAGCGATGTTCGGTCATGTGGCCGTTATAGTCGACCCATGCCGGGCTGACCTTGGTTTCGATGAGGCGCAGGGGCTGCGCCATCTCTCCAAGCGACTTGTCGCCGCCGCCCGCCGCCCAGAGGCTTTGCTCGAAATCCTTGAGCAGCTTGCCGGCGCCCCAGCCCTTGCCGCCGTGGCTGCCCTTCAATGTCTGGAGGATGCCGACGAGATTTTCGTCGCGGATGCGTTCCAGTTCGCGGATCGACAGGCCGGCGGCCTGCTCATCCGACTGCTGGCCGATCTTCTCGACCAGCGCGTCGTCGAGGTCGACGACGTCCATCAGCTTCGTCCAGTTCCATTGCAGGGCTGGGCCGAATTGCGCCAGGAAGTGCCGCATGCCAGCTTCGCCGCCGGCAATACGGTAGGTCTGGAACAGGCCCATCTGCGCCCAGCGCAGGCCGAAGGAATAGCGGATGACATCATCCAGCGTTTCGACGGTGCAGATATCGTCCTTGATCAACCAGAGCGCCTCGCGCCATAGGGCTTCCAGCAGGCGGTCGCCGACGAAGGCTTCGATCTCCTTGGCGATATGGACGCCCTTCATGCCGATCGGCGGCAGCCGATCCATGGCGGTCTTGATCGTTTCCTTCGAGGTCTTCTCGCCGCCGACGATTTCGACCAGCGGCAGTAAATAGACGGGATTATAGGGATGGGCGACGAAGAGACGTTCGGGGTGACGCATGTCGCGCTGCAGGTCGGTCGGCAGCAGGCCAGAAGTCGAGGAGCCGATCAGCGCGTTGGGCTTTGCCGCCGCATCGATCTGCGTTAGCACCCTGCGCTTGAGGTCGAGCCGCTCGGGAACGCTCTCCTGAATCCAGTCCGCGCCGGCGACCGCTTCTTCCAGCGTCTCACGGAAGGTGAGCTTGCCGCGCGCGGGAAGCGGTGCGCCGGTCAGCATCGCATAGGCCTTTTCGGCATTCGCCAAAACTTCGCCGACGATGCGGGTCGCTTCCGGGTGCGGATCGAAGACATCGACATCGATGCCGGCCAGGAGAAAGCGCGCGATCCATCCGCCGCCGATGACGCCGCCGCCAATGCAAGCTGCCTTGTTGATCTTGGTCATTTCGGCCTCAGCGCTTCGTCAGTTTCAGTTTCTTGCGGACATCTTCGGGGCCGATAATGCGTGCGCCCATGCCTTCGATGACCTGCACTGCCTTTTCGACAAGCTGGGCATTGGTCGCAAGCAGGCCCTTTCCGGCATAGAGATTGTCTTCCAGCCCGACGCGGACATTGCCGCCAGCAAGGACGGCTGCGGCGGGATAGGCCATGGCGTTACGGCCGATGGAAAAGGCCGAGAAGGTCCAGCTCGATGGAACGTTATTGACCATCGCCATAAAGGTGTTGAGGTCATCGGGCGCCCCCCAGGGGATGCCCATGCAGAGCTGGATGAGGACCGGATCCTCAATAAGACCCTCCTCGGCAAGCTGTTTGGCAAACCAGAGATGACCGGTATCGAAGGCTTCGATTTCGGGACGAACACCGAGATCGGTCATCTTCTTCGCCATGGCCCGAAGCATGGAGGGCGTGTTGGTCATGACGTAGTCGCCGAGACTGAAGTTCATCGTGCCGCAATCGAGCGTGCAGATTTCCGGCAGGCATTCGGCGACATGGCTGACGCGCTCCGTTGCGCCAGCCATGTCGGTGCCCCTGACGTTCAAGGGCAGGGGGCTTTCGACATCCCCGAAGATCAGATCTCCGCCCATGCCAGCGGTCAGGTTGAGCACGACATCGACATCGGCCGAACGGATGCGGTCGGTCACTTCTCTGTAGAGGTCGTTGCGGCGGCTGGCCGCGCCCGTCTCGGGATCGCGGACATGGCAGTGCACGACAGCGGCACCCGCCTTGGCGGCGTCGATCGCGGAGTCGGCGATCTGCTTGGGAGTGATCGGAACGTGGCTGGATTTCGAAACAGTGTCGCCGGAACCGGTGACGGCACAGGTGATGAAGACATCGCGGTTCATCGCAAGAGGCATTTTTGTTCTCCCTCGTATTGAGGGTATTACGCGGCAAGCGCCGGCTTCATGCTTTGCATTTCCGGATTGAAACGATACATTATCGGAAATAAGCGAGATGCCCATGCTCACGCCATCCGACACGCCGCTCGACATCGACCTGCTGGTACTCCCCGAAACCAACTTGATCCTGATCGCATCGGTGATCGAGCCCTTGCGCGGTGCCAACCGCATTTCCGGCAGCGAACTCTATCGCTGGCGCCTGCTTACTCTGGATGGCGCGCCGGTCGAGACGACCAGCCTGATTCCGATTCCGGCATCGGGCAGCTTCCGGCCGTCAAGCGATACTGCGCCGCTTTTCGTGCTGGCGAGCTACAATTGGCGGCGTAGCGCAACGCAGGCGCTGAAGATGCAATTGTCGCAGACGGCACGTCATCGTTCGATGATCGCCGGCATCGAATCCGGCAGTTGGCTGCTGGCCGAGGCGAGCCTTCTCGACAATGTGTCCGCGGCCGTCCATTGGGAGGATTCGGAGGATTTCGCCTTGGCTTACCCGCAGGTGCGCGCCGTCAAGGATCGTTTCGTCATCGACGGCAAGCGCATCACCACCGCCGGCTCGATGCCGACGATCGACCTGATGCTGGAAATCATCCGGCGGCGGCAGGGCTATTCGCTGGCGCTCGAAGTCAGTCGGCTTTTCATCTACGAGCCGGCGAGCGTCTATGGCGCCGTGGAGTTATCGCCATCGACAGCCGGCCTGCGCCTGCGCGATCCGCGTGTCGCCCAGGCCGTGCGGCTGATGGAGGAGCATATCGAGCAGCCGTTGGTGCTGACGCGCTTGGCGCGGCGCATCGGAGTCAGCGCCCGCCATCTCCAGGCCTTGTTTCAGGATGATTTCGGCGCACCGCCGCATGTGCATTATCTGGCGCTTCGGCTCAACGCGGCGCGGCGCAAGGTGATCGAGACCAAGGAATCCTTTGCGGAGATCGCCGCGGCGACCGGCTTCAACTCGGCCTCGGCCTTTTCCCGCAGCTATCGCGCTAGCTTCTCGGAAAGTCCTTCCGGCACGCGGCGGCGTTTGCGCGGGCGCTCTACGGCTGCAGCGGAGCCGACATAGGCTGGAAGGCTTCGCGCACCATCTCCGCCAGCTCCCGGATTGCCTCGCTGGAATGATAGGGGTTACGGCGAAGCACGACGCGGGAAGAATCGACCGGAGGAAATCCGTCTTCGCCCGTCAGTTCCCGACAGCCATGCGGAATATTGCTTCGCGAGAGCGTCGTGACGGCAAGGCCGGCGGAAACGGCATTCTTCAGGCCGGAACTTGTATCGGCGACAAAGGCAATACGATAGCGCCGCCCCTGCTGCTCCAGGGAGCGCAAGGCAAAGTCGCGGCACCATGTCGAGTCGCGATAGATCGCGATGGGCAGTGGCGTCGCCTCATGCAGCCGGTGCACCAGCGAGGTCACCCAGACCGTCGGATCGATACAGAGCACCTCGCCGGTAGTTTGATCGCTCCAGTCGAAGACGACGGCGAGATCGAGTTCGTCCTTCTCCAGTGCTGCAAGGTTGTGCGCGGTATAGTCGCAGGAAACGGTGACTTCGACGGCGGGGTGCCGGACGGCGAAGGCGGCAAGCGCCGCCGGCAGGATAGTCTGGCTGTATTCCTCCGGAATACCGATCCGGACGGGGCCGTCCAGCGGCTTGGTGCGGATGGTGGCTGCCGCCTCGGTTAGCAGGTCGATCACGCGTTGCGCATAGGGAAGTAATTGGTTCCCCGCCCGCGTCAGCGCGACCCCACGCGCGCTTCTGTCGAAGAGTGCTTCGCCGATGGTTTCCTCGAGGCGCTTGATCTGGGCGCTGACGGCCGATTGCGTGCGGCCGATGCGCTGGGCTGCGGCGGAAAAGTTCGATGTTTCAGTGATGACGAGAAAGGTCCGGAGCAGATCGCTTTCGATGGGTTCGCGCATGGCGGCTCACAAATTTTTCTGATGGCTACTATCTCTACTATTCGTTTGTCTGATGTCAAATATCGGCGCAGACAGAAGCCAATCGACCCCGCGCTTCAATCCTGAGTCCCATTAGATGACCTTCCAGTTTCCAACCCGCTCCGCCCTTGCCAGTGACTATGAGAGGGGCGTCATTCTTGTGGCTGTGGCAACGCTTGCGTGGAGTTGCAGCGGTGTCTATGCGCGGCTTCTCACGACCGACATATGGACGGCGATCGCCTGGCGGTCGCTGTTTGGCGGCATATTTCTGCTGATCCCGAGCTTCTTCCTCGAGGGTGGCTTTTCACGACGCCAATGGAATTCGATTTTTCATCCGGCGGGATTGGCGATGATTGTCTGCCAGACCATCAGTCAGGCCTGTTTTATCGGTGCGCTCTACATGACCACCGTCGCAAACGTGACCATGATCTACGCAACGGCGCCGTTCATCGCCGCCTTTCTCAGTTGGTCGATGCTAAAGGAGCGCGTGGCAAACCGGACGTTGATTGCTGGCGGCGTTTGCCTCGTTGGCGTGGCGGTTATCGTTGCCTCCTCGATCGGTGGCGGCACTGGCGTCGGCGATCTCCTTGCGCTTGGCATGACGGTCACCTTCGCCCTCATCATCGTCATCCCACGTTTCGACCGCAGTGTGCCGATCCTGCCGTCAAGCGTTGTCAGCGGCTTCCTCACATTCGTACTCTTCGTGCCCTTCGCTTCGACGGCCTCGCTTGACGCCTATAATTGGCTGTTGTTGGCCGCATTTGGGGCGACGAACTTCGCGCTCGCCTTCGTCCTTTTCCTTTTCGGGTCAAGGCGAATGCCGGCGGCTGATGCGGCCCTTATCAGCTCGTTGGAGATTGTGCTGACCCCCTTCTGGGTCTGGCTTCTCTTTTCAGAGAAGCCGCCGATGGCAACTTTCCTGGGTGGTTTGATCATCCTTGCGACGATCGTGTGGCATACCGCTGCCGATCTTAGACATGGCCGCCGTGCCCGCGCGTAGGTCTAGACCGTCGTAACCGTCCGTTTCTGTTTCCGAGACGATGACAGGCTTTCGCCTCAAGTCACAGTCGATCGTGGTGCCGCCACCGAGCCGCGCTGGATCAGGCTGGTCTTGACGATCGTGCGCTCCACCGGCGGTTCCTTGCCGTCCAACCGGGAGATAAGCCTTTCGGCTGCCTTCTTCCCCATCTCGTAGACCGGCTGATCGACAACGGTGATCGGAGGAGCGGTGACCGTCGTCCAGTCGGCATCCAGGAAAGAGATCATCGATATATCCCGAGGGGTGGACAGGCCGAGAGATTGCAGCGACCTGAATATCCTCAACCCGACCAGGCTATCCGATGCCAGCAAGGCTGTTGGCGGGGATACTTCTTCAAGGAGACGTTTCACCACGGTATCCGTCCGCTGCTGATCCGTGGCGCCGAGCCGGACATAGTGCTCCGGGCTCTTCAATCCCGCATCCGTCAGCACGCTCAGGAAACCCTCCACCCGCTCTCGCACGGCGGAGTTGGAAATCTGCTGGCTGTCTGTAAACGGATCACCACTGGTATCCATGGCGGATACATAGGCGATACGGCGATGTCCCGCCTCGAGCAGATGGCGCGTCGCGGATATGGCGGCATCGCGGTCATCCCCAGTCACCGAATCGACCCCAAGCTCCGGAATGCTTCTATCGAACAGGACGAGCGGCACACCGACGCGGCGAATGTCCTGTAAATGCTCCATCCGGTCGCATCGCGCCGGGGTGACGATCAGGCCATCGACGCGCTTGCCGATGAGCAGGTCGACGGCTGATTTCTCCGCATCGAGCTCTTCACCGGAATTGGCAATGATGACGTTGAAACCCGCCACGCGCGCAGCGTCGCTGATGCCTCGGACGGCGAGGCTGAAAAAGGCGTTCTCGATATCGCCGACGATGACGCCGATAATGCCGGATTTCCCCGTCGTCATGCTGCGGGCAAGCTCGTTTGGCCGGTATTCCAGCTCTGTTGCCGCAGCCATCACCTGGGCGCGGATCTTATCGCTGACCACGCCATAGCCGCCGAGAACACGGGCCGCCGTGGCCTTCGAGACCTTGGCCGCTTTTGCGACGTCGGCGACGGTGACGGAGCGTTTGGGAGGACTAAGGTTTTCCATGCGACGACGGTTACAAGAGTTGTTGACGGAAGGTCAATCTCAAGTTAACAAATATCCATTGAGACCGGTCTCTTTATGAATGATACCGGTCTCTTGTGCAAATCCTTCCTTTGGCGATATCAGGCAAAGGAGCGGATGATCACGTATAAAAATGCCGATAAGAGCACCCTTCAGAGCGGAGAATGAACATGAGCAAATCTGGCATATTCGCAGCCGCCATCGCTCCTTTGCGAGCTGGCGTCCTGGCCTATCTTCTTGCAGCTGGTATCGGGTCCGCATCCGCGGCCGACAATCCCTATAATCTGATCGATCCGCAGACCATCAGCGTCGGCACGATGGGCGATGCAAAACCCTACACGTTTGCCACGGCCGGCGGCCAGTTCACCGGCTTCGACATTGAATTGTTCCTGAATGTCGTATCGCGCATGGGCTTTGCGAAAGACAAGGTGACCTTCACCGGCCAGGAATTCTCGGCCTTGATGCCGTCCGTCGCCAATGAGCGTTTTGACGTGGCGGTCGCCGCGATCGGCACCACCGAGGCACGCAAGAAGACGGTCGATTTCTCCGATGGTTATATCGCCGGCTATCTCTCCGTCCTGACACCGAAAGCGGGCATCAAGGATGCCGATACGCTCAAGGGCAAGCGTCTTGGCGTGGTGCAAGGTACTCTGCAGGAAATCTACGCCACCAAGAACTTTGGTGGAGCGGATCTCGTAAAGTTTCCTGACAACAACTCGGCGGTCGCCGCGCTCGACAACGGCACGATCGATGCTCATTTCCTCGATTACGAAGCAGCCAAGCAATATGGCGAGCGCTATCCGGCGCTGAAGATCGCCGTGAATATCCCATCCTTCGATGCACCGGCGGGCTTCGTGATCAAAAAGGGAAATGATGCCTTCCGCACCGCACTGAATACTGCGCTTCATGCGGCGATGCAGGACGGTACCTGGAAGACGCTGTATGAAAAGTGGTTTCCGGGTTCACCGATGCCGGAACAATATCTACCCAAGAAGTAACGCTTCGAGCTGCCCGCGCTTGCCGGGCGGCTCCTCCACGGCATTGCCGATATTCGGCCGGACGGCTGCATACGTATGCCCTGCAAGAACTTATGGGGAATGGAATGAATTGGCTTGAAAATCTCCGCCGCAGCTTCCTGGATTGGGATGCCATGGCGGAAGTGCTGCCGAGCATGATCACCGTTGGCCTGAAGAACACGCTGATCCTGGCCGCTGCCTCGACGGTGCTTGGTGTCATCATCGGGATGGTACTGGCCGTCATGGGCATCTCGCAATCACGCTGGTTGCGTCTGCCGGCGCGGATCTACACCGATATCTTCCGGGGTTTGCCGGCGATCGTGACGATCCTGATCATCGGCCAGGGCTTTGCCCGTATCGGACGCGAACTGTTCGGCCCCTCGCCATTTCCGCTCGGCATCATCGCGCTCAGCCTGATCGCTGGCGCCTATATCGGCGAGATCTTCCGTTCCGGCATTCAAAGCGTCGAGCGCGGCCAGATGGAAGCCTGCCGTGCGCTCAGCATGAGTTACGGGCAGGGAATGCGGCTGATCGTCATACCGCAAGGCGTGCGGCGCGTCCTGCCGGCGCTCGTCAATCAGTTCATCGGCAACGTCAAGGATTCGAGTCTTGTCTATTTCCTAGGGTTGCTTGCCTCGGAACGCGAGATTTTCCGCGTCGGCCAGGATCAGGCCGTGGTGACGGGAAACCTGTCGCCCCTGCTGCTTGCCGGCGTGTTCTATCTCGTCATCACCGTGCCGCTCACCCATTTCGTCAACTATATCGACACGAGGCTGCGGCTTGGAAGACAAGGTCGTGGCTCGGGGGCCGCAAGCGGTCTCGTTGAGGTGGGCGAATTGCGGGCTGCTTCCAATACCACCATTGGCAGCGAACCACGCTTCAAGGCGGGCGCCCTCAAGGTTCGCGATCTCAGCATGGCCTATGGCGATCTCGATGTGCTGAAGGGCGTTGATCTCGATATCGCTCCGGGGACGGTGACCTGCATCATCGGCCCGTCGGGTTCCGGCAAGTCTACGCTTCTACGGTGCCTGAACCGACTGGTCGAACCAAAGCGCGGCGACATTCTGCTTGATGGCGAGAGTATTCTGACAATGAAGCCGGAGAGCCTGCGTCGGCGCGTCGGCATGGTATTCCAGCACTTCAACCTCTTTCCCGATCACACCGCGCTCGAAAACGTCATGTTGTCGCTGATGAAGATCAAGAAGATGCCCAGAGCCGAGGCGCGGCGGATCGCTGAAGCTCGCCTTGCCGAAGTCGGTCTCGCCGAACGTAAGGATCATCGGCCGGCGGGCCTGTCGGGCGGGCAGCAGCAGCGTGTCGCCATCGCCCGCGCGCTGGCAATGGATCCCGAGGTCATCCTGTTCGATGAAGTAACGAGCGCGCTCGATCCGGAGCTGGTCAAGGGCGTTCTTGACCTGATGGCGAACCTTGGACAGCAAGGCATGACGATGGCCGTCGTGACCCACGAGATGGGTTTTGCCCGCAGGGTTGCCGATCAGGTCGTGTTCATGGATGAAGGCCGTATCATTGAAGCAGGTTCGCCGCAGCAAATTTTCGACAGTCCGCAAAGCGAGCGGTTAAAGCGCTTCCTCGCGGAAGTTCTTTGATGCCGCTCGACCATCACGGATTTTCACAACCAGACAACGTCAATAGATAAGGTTATCCAACATGCATGCTTTCACTCAGCCTTCGAAGGTCATCGTCGTTGGCGGCGGGATTTTCGGGGTCTCGACAGCGCTTCATCTGGCGCGGCTCGGTGTTCGCACCATCATCATCAATGACGGTCCGCTGGCGAACGGCGCCTCCGGCCGTTCGCTCGCCTGGCTCAATTCGGCGCGTAAGCGCTCGGATGCCTATCATCGGCTGCGTTTGGCCGGTATCGACCGCTATCGGACGCTGGCCGCCAAATATCCGGATGCGCGGTGGCTGCGGTTCGACGGCGGCTTGACCTGGGATGCGGACAACGACCGCAACGAGATTGCCGAGGTCTTCGAATATGAGCGCAATCTCGGCTACCACGCTCTACTGCTCACCCCGTCGAAGATTGCGGAGACGACGCCGGGCGTCGATGCCAGCACAGTGACGCCACAGGGCGGCAAGTTCAATCCCGGCGAGGGCTGGGTCGACCTGCCGTCGCTGATCGGTGTTCTCGCCGAGGAATTCAAGGCGCTGGGCGGCGAGATCGTCACTGAAGCCGGACGCGCGACCGTCAATGTCGAAGACGGCCGGGCTCGTGGCGTGTCGACGTCGAACGGCGTCCGCTGGGACGCCGATGCCGTCCTGCTCGCAGCCGGCGGCGCGGTGCCCGCGATCGTTGCCGAGGCGGGCCAGCACATTGCCGACGGAACGCCGATTGCGCTTCTCGTCAGGACAAAGCCGATCAAGCATCCATTGAAAGCCGTTTTGAACACGCCGCGTGTTGCTGTTCGACCGACGCCCGATGGCGGCTTTGCGCTCGATTCCGCCTGGTCTGAGGAGGAAGTCGGCGTTAATGCGGACGGAAGCTACGAGATCAAGCCTTCCACGCTCGAAGGCCTGCTTCGCGAAGCGTCGCAGGTGCTCGAGGGCAACCCGGTGCTCGAACTGGCGGATTATGGCGTCGGACCGAAACCTATTCCGGGCGACGGCGACCCGGTCTTCGGAGAGTTGCAGTCCATCCCCGGCTACTTCGTCGCTTTCAGCCACAGCGGCGCGACGCTTGGTCTGATCGCCGGCGAGTTGCTCGCCGATGAGATTGCTACCGGAAAGCGCCATCCGCTGCTGGCCAATTTCCGGCCGGAGCGTTTTTCGAAGTAGTTCATATAAGGTGGTATGGACCCCGCTGTTTCGGCGGGGACTTCGCTCAGTGGATCGAGCCGAGCAGAACGGGGATCGAGGCGAGATTGTCGACGAGAACCGTCACGGCATAGCAGGCGACAAGCAAATGCGCTGAAAAGGTCAGCACCGGCCGCCAGTCCTTGGCGGCCGAAGCCCGTTTGTAGGGCGGGGCGGCGCTCCTCCCGGTTTCAATGGGGATGTTCTCGAAGGTCTTTGCTCCGAACGCCAGCAAGCAGAGAATGTTGAAAATGATGAACTGGCGAGCGCCAGCGCCGATGAGGCAAAACATCCCGTCGCAGCCAAGACAGCCCGCCCAAAGATAGATGCGCCCCTGCGTCCCGAGTTGGCGCCTAACACCCGTCAGCCCATTCAGCATGTATTCCGGATCGTTTGATCCTGCATTGCGGGTTTGTTTCACATCTGGTCTCCGTGCCCGAATCCGGGTGGACACAAGGAAACCAGCTTTTGCGCGCGACATGTGTTGCATTGTATTGCGGCGTGTTTTTTTAGTTTGCTGCGGATAAGCCGCTATGGCGCGTTCCCGCCGTAACAAAACGTAACAAGATAAAACATTGCATTACATCGGAATCGCTATGTTGGCTCGTATTCCAACAAGAGGTCCCCGGATGCTTTCTGATTCGCTTTCATCCCATCGTCGGACGGACGTCCTGATATGTCTCGACAATCCTCAGGCCGCCACGAGCATCGGCTCGGTTCTGTCCGCACGAGGACTGTCGGTCGCAGCGATCTCGATGTCGGGAATGCAGAGCGAGTTCGACCCGAATGGCTGCCGTGTCGTGATAACGCATACGGCGATGATCGGTCAGGTGCGGACCCGTTTGAAGCTGCCGATCGTCAATGTCGAGGCTTTCATCTTTGAACGGCAGGACGGTTCTGACGCTGGTTCGCCAAAGCAATTTGACGGCACCGCCTTCGTGAAGCGCGTTCTGTCGGTCATGAGCGACGCTGAAAGACGGGCACCACAATAATGAGCACCGGTCGCCAACATGCGGAAACATCCGAAGGCATTTCCGTTCAGCCCCTGGCGGAACTGAGAGTTGCTGTCGTTTGGTTTCTGGAGGCCTCCGTTGCGGTGATCTTCGGCCTGTCGGGTGTCTTGAAGATATCGAAGCCGATCGAATATCTCGGCAGTCTTGGCATGGATTCCGTGATGACGCTGCCTGAATGGGCCGTTCGTGTTATTGGCTTCGCTGAACTGCTTTCGGCTGGCGCCTTGCTGGTGCCGGCCATGCTCGGTGTGCTTGTTGCGCTTGCGCCCCTTGCCTGCGTCGCGCTTCTGGTCGTGCAGGCCCTTGCCATCATCCTTGAGCTTTCGCTTGCCCACGGCGATTACGCGCTGACCATAAACATCGTCCTGCTCGGCTGCCTGACAGTGATCTCGTGGCACCGCTTTCAGCCATCTACGAAGTCTTGAGCGCCGCTGTTCGAAACATCATTTCCATCATGGCAGCCGCATCTGAGTGATCCGTTGAGGCGCTTGGGATGCTGCTCGGCACCCTCCTTTTGAACTTCAGTTTACGGTTGCGATGAGAAGAAGCCATGGAAGCAGGCGACGATGACAGTTGCCGAGGCGGCGCCAGGATCGACGTGACCCAGGGCGCGCTCGCCGAGCCTTGAGGAGCGCCCCTTCGTGGCCACCATATCTTTCGTTGCCAGCATCCCGGCTTCCGCTGCTGCCAGTGCTGCGGAAAAGCATTCTTCGAGGGGCATACCCTGT
The DNA here is from genome assembly GCF_014189535.1 of Rhizobium lusitanum. NCBI lineage: Bacteria > Pseudomonadati > Pseudomonadota > Alphaproteobacteria > Hyphomicrobiales > Rhizobiaceae > Martinezella > Martinezella lusitana. The sequence continues at coordinate 787,892 of NZ_CP050307.1, forward strand.
TCCCGAGCAGCCTGGCAGGCGGCGGCAGCAGGTGTCCAGGCGTCGACCATGGTCTTCTCCCCGACCTCGGCTTTGCCGCGATCCTGAATTCCCTTGGCAATCGCCGCGAAGGCAGCGACCATGTCGTCGGCGGTGAGCGACGGTTTGCCCTTGACTGCGGCTCCCGCGCGCATCAGGCCGGTTGCGTAAAGCGGTCCTGAGGAGGCGCCGACTGCGTTCAGGAAAGCCTTGGCTGCGGTGTTGAAGACCAGGGTGGGGTCTGCCGTTGCCGGATCCAGTTCGGCTGTTGCCTTTGCGGCTGCCGAAAAGCCGAGTTCCATGGCGATCCCGTGATCGGCATCGCCGATCGCGCCATCAAGCTCGCAAAGCCGGTCCCTTTCGCGCGTCATGGCCTGCGCAATGAGGGCGATGAGAGATTTCAAATCGTCGGCCGTGATCGTCGTCATCAGAGTACCTCGCCGGAACGGAACATCGCGCAGTCGCAGGGGTGGTCGATCAGCCGCTGCAATTCATCATCCAGATGCATCAGCGTGATCGAAGCGCCGGCCATTTCCAGCGACGTACAATAGTTCCCAACCAGCGACAGGTGGATATCCACGCCCAGCGTGTCGAGCGTCATCTTGACCTTGCGCATGATGATGTAGAGTTCCATCAGCGGCGTCGATCCGAGCGAATTGATCAGTACGGCCACGCGGTCGCCTTGCTTGGGCTGCATCTCGCCGAGGATCCTGTCGAGCAGTTCTGTGGTCACCTGATCGGCGGGTTTCAGCGGGCCACGGGCAACGCCGGGCTCGCCGTGAATGCCCATGCCGATCTCCATCTCGTCGTCGCCGAGCTGGAAGTTCGGCTTCAGCGTCTGCGGCAGGGAGCAGGGCGCGAGTGCAACGCCCATCGTATAGGTGCGGTCATTCGCCCATCGCGCGACCCGCTCCACCTCGTCCAGGCTGTACATCAGATCACAGGCGGCACCGGCGGCCTTGAAGACAAAGACGTTGCCGGCGACGCCGCGCCGACGGTCCCGCTGATCGATGGGGGCGGAGGCGACGTCGTCGGTTGTCAGCACGGTGCGGACCTCGATGTCATCCATGGTGAGCATTTCGGCTGCCATGTCGAAATTCATGACATCGCCGGCATAATTGCCGTAGGCGAACAGGACGCCGGCACCATTGTTGACCGCCTTGGCGCATTCGATGATCGGGTCCGGCGGCGGCGAGGCAAACACATTTCCAACCGCTGCCGCGTCGGCGAGCCCCTTGCCGACGAAACCCAGGAAGCTCGGCTCGTGCCCGGAGCCGCCGCCGATGACGAGGCCGACCTTGCCCGCGCGCGGGCCATGCTTTGCCACGATTGATCGCGGCGATCCCTCAATGGCGCGAAGGTGGTTGGGATGAGCCGCCAGCACGCCGACCAGCATTTCGTCCGCGGCCGCCGCACCGTCATTGATAAGCTTCTTCGTCTTCACGCCAGTCCTCCCGAGCATTGCGATTCTGAAGACTAAGATGCGCGTCTCGCGGGCTAGGTCAATCCGCCAAAACGATCGAACCGACGGCGTAGGGTCCAAGAGTGAGGCCATCGCCCGGAAGCTGGACAGCGGGGCGCAAGCGGCCAAGCTCGATCAACTGCGCCACGGGCGTCACGTTCACGAGCAGCAATTGTGGCGCGCCATGCGCTGGCTTGGCAATGAAGGCGAGGACTGCGGTCGGGTCGGAAGATATGCATTCCCGCCATGGACTGCCGGCGAGGCGGGCCAGCAGGGCAACCGTGTTAAAGATCGGGCGTCTGCCGCCGGCTGGAGACGGCTCATCCCTGCCGGCGATCAACCCGAAGGGGCCTGTCAGCGCTGAAAGCGTCAGGCATTCCAGACCGGCATCGAGCACCTTGGCTGCATAGCCAAGGGCGAAAGCTTCGGCGAAACGGCCATTGTGTCGGGGATCCGTATTCGCCATCGCAATACGGCGACCGTCGCGATTGTCCATGGTCCGGCTACCATAGGGGTTTTGCCGCATGGGAATGGTGGAGGGGCCGATGCGGTAGGGCTTGTCGCCGTAGATGGCGTGTACCGAGCGTGTGATGAACGGCAGCGCTTCCAGTGTCTGCATGACGCTGAGATCGTCGGAGGCATGCACGATCGGGTTGGTGCAATGGGTGATGAGATCGAGCGGTTCGGAGGGTACGCGCTTGCGATTGAGCTCGGTGAAGTAGCTGAGCATACCGCCGCCGAGGCGAGTGCCCGGAAAGGCGGCGCGAGCTGCCGTATAGACCTCCTCAAGCGGAGGGCACGCCGGCCATTGGCTGCCCGGAGGTGTCGATTGCCTGTCCACGGAAGGGGAAATGACAATCGCGTCCGGCCAGAACCCGGCCGTCTGCATCCAGATTGCGCACTCCATCGCTTCCGCCAGCGGCGATTGCTTGCACGGCAAGGCTATCTCCAGCGTCGATGTGCCGGCATTGAGCTGGGCAATGGCGTTGAACGCCTTAAACGCATCTGCGCCATGACCGGCATTCGGATCGAAGTGAAAAAGCAATTCCTGCGGCCCGATTTCCGCCAGGACATCGCGAGCCTCAAGCGTCGCCTGCGCCTCCTCGGGCGTGATCACGAGGCCGGTCGCCGGCATTGTCCCGCGCTTCGCTCCCTCCGTGATCGTGACGGCCCGGCTGCCCGGAGAGGCGGATTCTGGAGCGTTCAGTGTCTCTCGTTTGTCCTTTATGCCGAGAACGACGCGTTGCCTAACGGACTGGCCGGCCGGTATTTGATAGGGCCAGGGCAAAGCGAGAGGGCGAACATAGGTCTTGTAGGAGGCGTCCGACCAGTTGCGCTGGTCTTCCATCTCGAAGGTATCGCCCTCCATCCGGCATTCCGCCGTGACTTGCGGCATGACGGTATGCGTGATCGCCCGCATATCCTTAAAGGGCTGCCACGGCTCGATGAGATCGGGAAAGTGGGTATCGTCGCGATGGCCATCGACATGCTCCACCGAGACCGGTGTGCCGGCCACGCCGACAATCGGATGAAGGATGCAGAAGCCGCAGCGATTGGTCTCGAAGCCGGTTTCGGAGACCGCTTCCGCATCGAAGATCACAAGACCCCCGGCTTCAGCGGAAATATGAACGCGAATTTCGAGCATGGTGCCCTCGGAGCCGATGCAATGGGCGACGTAGCTCACCAAAAAGGCATCCTCGCCCTGATTGATCGTCAGCTCCGATAGCGATGGTGCATAGGTGCCCCAATCGCGGTCGCGCACCAGATAGGAGACGCCGCGTAGTACCTCGATACCGTCATAGGTGATTATGCGGAGATTGCCGTCCTTGAAGTCGACAGCGAGCCGGCCAGCAGTCAGTCGTACCGGCGGGGTTTCGGTTTCATACGTACCATAAAGCTGAAAAGGGTCGCTCTCGGCCGTCATCACAGCATCGCTCCGATGTCGACTGTCCTCCCATCGGCCGCACTCTGATAGGCGGCTTCGACAAGGGCGAAAGTCTTCATATTATCCGCGCCGGAGGTCGAGGTTTCACCGCCTGACGCGAGACGGTCTGTCCAGTGTTGCTGGATCGCCAGCACGCTTTCCTGGATGTTGTGCCAGGGGCGGGAGGCCCAGGAGAGCAACTGCGGCGACGCATCGGAGATAGTCGTGCCGTTCGGACCAGTCACCTCGAGACGATAGCCTTGCGAGAGCCGGATCGTTCCCTGTGTTCCGTCGATCTCTATCAACGTTTCGGGAAAGAGTTCCGTGCCGAGCTTGGTCGCGTAGCTGACATCGACGATCGATGTCGCGCCGTTCTGGTGGTCCAGCAGGATGGTGGCGACATCCTCGCCTTTGATCTTGTGATTAACCCGTTTGGTGCGGGCGGCGAGTGTCGCGACGTCACCAAGAATGAAGCGGGCGATGTCGAGCGTGTGAATGCCGAGATCCTCGATGATGAAGCGTTCGCCTTCCGCGAGATAAGGCTGGCCGGAAAAGACGTCGAAGCCGGAGCGGAAGGAAAAACGGCCCCAGAAAGGCTCGCCGATGGCGCCTGATTGCAGCACGCTCTTTATCGCCTGTATCGGCGTCTGCCAGCGAAAATTCTCATGCACCATCAGAGGTATGCCAGCGTTTTCGCAAGTACGGACCATCGCTTTGGCATCGCTCAAGGATTTTGCGAAGGGCTTCTGGCAAATGGCTGGAATTTTATACGTTGCCGCCATTTCCACCAATGCGCGGTGGCTTTGGACGGTCGTTGCGATATCGACGAAATCAAATCCGCCTTCGGCGAAAAGAGCTGCCGCGTCGCTGTAACGGCGCTCGATGCCGAATTGATCGCCGACGATCTTCAGCCGCTCCGGATCGCGGTCACAGATCGCGACGATCCCGGCGCCGTTGACGTCTTTCCACGCATGCATCTGATTGACCGCAAAGAAGCCGCAGCCGATGAGCGCACCCTTGAATTCCCCCATGTTCAGCCTGCCTTTGCCATTTGCATGAGCGTCACGCGCTGTTGCAGGCGGCGCTGCGCCTGGTCGACGACTACGGCAATGATGATAACCAGTCCCTTGATGACCATCTGCCAGAAGGACGAGACGCCCATCATCACCAGCCCATCGGAGAGGATGCCGATGACGAAGGCGCCGATAATGGTGCCGCCGATCGTTCCACGCCCGCCCGACATCGAGGTGCCGCCGAGGACGGCCGCTGCGATGGCGTTGAGCTCGAAGCTCTCGCCGGTCGCGGGATGTGCGGCCATCAGTTCCGACGAAATGATGATGCCGACGATGGCCGCGCAGAGGCCTGAGAACATATAGACGAAGATCTTCACCACATCGACGCGAATGCCCGACATGCGCGCGGCGCGCTCATTGCCGCCGACGGCAAAGATATGCCGGCCGATCGGCGTCGAGCGGGAGACATAGGCGGCGATCAGCGCGAGAAAGATGAGGATCCAGATGGAGACGGGAAGACCAAGCAGCCTGCCGGCACCGAAGACGTCGAAGCCCGTCGTGTCGAATTCCGGCCTGCCAACGAGGTTCGGAAAAGTCTGTCCGTCCGAGGACAGCAGCGCCAGACCTCGGGCGACGTAGAGTGTGCCAAGCGTCGCGATGAAAGGCGCGACGTTGAGCTTGGTGATCAGCAGCCCGTTGATGAGCCCGATCAGCAGCCCGACGGTGAGGGTGATCAGGATGATCTCGTATATGTTGAAATAGACGGTGTATCCGATCGGCAATGCGACGCCGTTGAGGATGAGGGCGCCCGCCACCATGCCGCACAGGCCGACGATCGAGCCGACCGAGAGGTCGATGCCACCGGTGATGATGACGAAGGTCATGCCCATTGCCAGGAAGGCGTTGAGCGCGACGTGCTTCGACATCAGGATCATGTTGGCGGTCGATGTGAAGTTCGGCGCGAAGATGGCGAAGAAGATGATGACGGCAAAGAGCGCGATGAAGGTTCTAAGCTTCATCAGCGTCAGGAGCGCAGAGCCGTTCGACCGCTTGGCCGCAAAAGAAGTGGAAGTATCTGCCGTCATGACGCGAGTTCCCTTGTATGTCCGTGTCCCTTGGCCGAAGCGGCGATGATGGCTTCTTCCGTGGCGTCGCTCCTGTCGAAGACGGCAACGAGCTTGCCGTTGCTCAAGACGGCGATGCGGTCGGAAAGCGCCATAACCTCTTCAAGGTCCGAGGTTGAAAACAGGATTGCCAGGCCCTTGCCGGCGAGCCTGCGCATGGTGCGGAAGACATCCGCCTTGGCACCGACGTCGATGCCCCGGCTCGGTTCGTCCATCAGAAGAACCTTGGGGTCGGTCATCAGCGCCTTGCCGATAACAACCTTCTGCTGGTTGCCGCCGGACATCGATGTCACCTCGAAATCCGGATTGGGCGCCTTGATGGAGAGATCACGGATCATGTCGTGCGTGGCCTGTTTTTCGGCGCCGGCATCGATGTGAAAGAAGCGGGCGAAGCGCCCGAGGCTCGCCAGCGTCAGGTTGCTGGCGATGGACAGCACCTGCACCAGCCCCTCGCGCTGCCGATCCTCCGGTATCAACGCCAGACCGCGCCGGATCCGACGGGTGGTATCGCGTTCGCGAATCTCGACGCCGTCGATGAAGATCTTGCCGGTCGAATGCATGTGCCGGCCCATGACGCATTCGAAGAATTCGCTGCGGCCGGCGCCCATCAATCCGTAAATGCCGAGAATCTCGCCAGCGCGAACGGAGAGCGAGACATGGTCGACGGCAAGGCCGCCGGTCGAACGCGGCAGGCTGATCTCCTCGGCGCGGAAGGCTTCCTTGCCGATCGTATGGCTCTCACCCTTGGCGAAATCCTTAGCATCTGATCCGATCATCGATCGGACGATCCATTTCGTATCGATATCGCGAACCATAGCCTGGCCGGTGATCTGCCCGTCGCGCAGCACTGTGATGTAATCGCCGATCCGCATCAGCTCTTCCAGCCGGTGCGAGATATAGACGATGGCCACACCTTGCGCTTTCAGCTCGGCGATCACCTTGAAGAGAATGTCGACTTCCGCCGCAGACAGCGCCGAAGTCGGCTCATCCATGATCAGGATCCGGGCGTTGAGCGAGATGGCCTTGGCGATTTCGACAAGCTGCTGTTGCCCGATCGGTAGATCCTCGATCATGGTCTCGGCATTGATGCCCGCATCCAGTCTCTTCAGGAACTCATTGGCCTTGACGATCTGCGCCTTGTGGTCGATGCCGAAGATGCCGCGCGTAATCTCACGCGTCGCAAAAATGTTTTCGGCCACCGACATGTTGGCGAAGAGGTTGAGCTCCTGGAAGATCATGCCGATGCCGCGTGCCTGTGCATCGGCCGGGCTGTCAAAATGAACGGCTTCGCCTTCGAGAACGATGCGGCCGAGGGTCGGCCGTTCGACGCCCGCGATGATCTTCATAAGCGTCGATTTGCCGGCGCCGTTTTCACCGACCAGCACATTGACCGCGCCGCGCCGCAGCTCGAGATTGGCGCGCTTGACTGCAACGATGCCCGAATAGACCTTCGATACGTCTTCCAGGCGAAGGATGATGTCGTCCTCAGTCGTTTCGCCCATGCTCATTGCCCCAACGCCAGTGCCGACGGGGTGATCAGCGGTAATTGGCCGGATGCGGGCAGCGGATACGCACCGGTCACAGTGACCGTCTTGCCCACAAGGCCATCGCGTGGCAGGGCCGCGAGGAAGGATGTGTTTGCCTTCTCGTTGAACGCCTTGCCGAATTGCGCCCATTCGATCTGGTTTCTGAATTCATTGAAGTCGAGGAAATCCAGCGCGTCGCGCAAGGCTGTACCACGGATGGCAGGACCGATCTGTACCTTCGCGTCGGCCTTGCCGTCGCCGTCCGCGTCGACGTCGAGGGTCGCGGCGCGAGAGGCGGTATCCGCGGCGACGATCTTGCCGCTGAGCTTGACCGCATAGGTCCAGGGCGATGAAGTCTGCTTGCGCGGATTTCCGTATTTTGCGCCGGCTTCGTCCGGATTGGATGCGACCGCCTGCAACACCACCTTGAAGTCGCCCGCGCGCTTCTCAAGGTCGGGAAGCACTTGCGATTGCCAGATTGCATCGACCTTGGTCGCGGGATCGAAAGCGGTCTTTGCCGCCTCCGCCGCCTTTTCCTCAGGTGTAGGTGTTTTAATGATCTTGCAGCCGGGCAGCGCTGCGACCAGCATGACGGCCACAACCGCGCCTCTGATCCTCAACATGCAATGCACCTCTATCTCACAGGAAAACATGTCCGGAGAGCGTGGAATTTCCACGCTCTCCGGACTGCTCGGTCCGCCATCAGTTCTTCAGTGCGAAGGTCTCAAGCTTGTCGGCATTATCGGCATTGATGAGGACGCAATCCATCAATTGCTTCTCGTCCTTCGGCACCGTCTTGTTCTTGATGTAGGCGTCGGCCTGTACGACCGCGATCTGGGCCTGGGCATAGGCCGGCTGCATCACAGTCGCCTTGATGCCACCCGCCTTGATCGAGTCGCGCACGTCATTGGAGCCATCGAAGCCGACGACGATCACGTCCTTGCGGCCGGCGGCCTGAAGAGCAGCGATCGCGCCCATCGCCATGGTGTCGTTGCCCGAGATTACGCCCTTAATGTCAGGGTTTGCCTGCAGGATGGTTTCCATCTTGGCGTAGGCTTCGGTCTGGCTCCAGTTCGCCGACTGTTTGGCGACCAGCTTCAGATCCGGATAGTCGTCGATGACGTCGTGATAGCCCTGCGAACGGATACCGGCATTGGTGTCGGCTTCGCGGCCGACGAGCTCGGCATAATTGCCCTTCTCGCCCATCAGCTTGACGAATTCCTGCGCGCCGAGCTGAGCGCCCTGGTAGTTGTTGGAAACGATCTGGGCAACGGCGATACCGGTGACGTTGATTTCGCGGTCGATCAGGAAGGAGGGGATGCCGGCATCCTTGGCCTTCTTGATGGCGGCAACCGTTGCATCGGCGCCGGCATTGTCGAGAATGATCGCCTTGGCGCCGCGACCGATCGCCGTGTCGATGACTTCGGATTGCTTGTTGGCGTCGTCGTCATGCGACATGACGAGCGTTTCGTAACCCAGTTCCTTCGCCTTGGCTTCGGCACCGACGGCTTCGGCCTTGAAGAACGGGTTGTCATGAGCTGGCGTGATGATGGCAATCAGATCTGCCGAGAAGGCAGGCATTGCTGTGCCCAATGCCAGAACGCCGGCAAAGGCAGCAAGAGTCAATTTGCGTGTCAGTTTCATGGTTTCCTCCCAGTTATGAAACAGGCCCTGTTCCCAGCAGGGCAGAAAAGGGAGGGGTGAACCCTCCCAGGATTTTGGTCAGGTGATGCGCTGAATGCTGTCTGCGATCTCTTTCGGTTCGAAGACCTTTTTCCAATCGTCGCGCATCAGCGCCGGAATGCCGAATTCGATGGCCTTGTTGCAGGCATCCGAAAACACGCCGTCGACTTCCTTGAAGATGACGGCCCCGAGAACGTTCATGTGGCCGAGCAGGAAGTCGCGGGCGGCCTCTTCCGGAACGCCGCGTGCAACGCATTCATCCATCGCCTGCCGCATCACAACGAGCAGCGATGCGCAAACGGTTTCCGACAGCCCCGGCTCGAGCATGGCCATCTGTTCGACCGTAACCCGGTGCGAACGCATGACCGGCGCCCAGATGACTTTGGCAACCTCCTCGCCGAGCGCATAGGCGCTTTCCGGTCCCTGCATCAAGGCCGAAACGATATGCTGCTTGGCGAACAGGCCGCCGAAGTGATCCTTCTTCGCCTGCATATCAGTTTCGTCATTGAAAATAGGGGGATGGCAGGGATGGGTAACAAAATAGGTGAGGTCATCACGCTTCGGCAGATGGCCAGCGAAGGGGGCGGCGGCATCGAGTGCTACGACCATCGTTCCCGGCTTCAATTTGTCGACAATCCCGGCGGCAACCTTGCCGATGGCGGTGTCGGGAACGGCGAGAATAACAACATCGGCGCCGTCGAGTGCGTCATCGGCCGGCACGCAGGATAGATCGAGATCGTTCTTCAACCGCGCCTTGCCGGCGTCGCTGACCTCGACATGACGGACATCGAAGCGCGAGCCTTTCAGGTTCTTGGCGAGCCGATATCCCATTTTTCCGCCGGCGCCGAAAAGAGCAATTACAGTCATGTTTTCTACCTCGTCTATTTAAAATCGTGGTACCGCAAGTGGTATGATGAGTCAATGATCACGCCATCTATTGGGTGGCGATATCTCGCGTTTTGCTACGCTTTTCGTCCATCTCGAATTTGAGAGAAATAATCGTCGGTGCCGACCTGCCCGCCCTTCAGTGCGATCTGCAACCCGTTGGTCGGCGCATAGCCGCCATGAGCAAGGCAAAGCGGTGACCCCGGTGTCTGCGGCAGCGGCAGCAGCGTCGTCAGGGCTTCCACGCGCAGCTCCTTCAGAGCATGGCTCGACGTGTCGCCGCCGGCGATGACGGCACGGGGGAGTCTTTCTTCCTCGACGATGCGGCGCAGGATGATGCCGAGAGCTTGTCCGAGCCGATGCCGGGCGCCGGGAACGCGGTCGATATCGCCGCCACGATCGGCCGAGGGGCCGAGCGCCGTATGCAGGATGACGCTGCGCCCGGCCTTCAGGCTGGCGACGCCGGTTTTGATTGCATTTTCAATTGCGCGATCGGCGCTTTCGCCAACCAGTGCGCGGGGATCGACATCAACGCCGTCGAAGTTGTCGGCCATAGCGCGTCGTATCTGCCGTTCGGTCGTCGGGGAAACGCTGCCAGACACCACGGCGAGGCGTCCAACCTTTCCCGGCAAGGCAAAATCCGGTCGTTCGCCGATCAGACCTTTGTCGCGCCATGCATTGAGTAGCGCATATTCCACGCCGGAGGAGCCGGCAACGAAGGGGCCGTTGTCGGTTTTCAGCCGCCAGAGTTGCTTGCCCGTCTCTGCCTGTGTTTCCCGACCGTCGACGTCCATGAGCAGGATGCCGGAGGCTCTGGTGGCGAGTGCGTCAAGCTGCTGGTCGGCATTATCAGCCGTTAGCGTCACCAGATCAGCGACGCTGACGGGCAGGGAAGTCTGCTTGCCGAGATGCCGTGCAAGGTCGGCTTCGTCCATCGGCGTGACCGGATGGCGGCTCATCACCGGATGACGGTCGATGCGGAAGACCTGGCCTTGATAGGCCGCAAAAAGGTGACCGAAGGCGGTGTAACGCTTGAGTTGCGGTGCGCCCACCACGACCGGCACGAAGGGCTGTTCAAACAGCTCCTTGCCGATCTCGATCGCCTTGCCGATATTGCCGATCCTTGGGCTGGAATCGAAAGTAGAGCAAACCTTGTAATGGCATATCGCAGCGCCGAGGCCCTTCAGCCACTCGAATGTTGGCACAAGATGCTGCTGCATCCATTCCGGAGTCTCGCTGCGGCTTGTTCCGGCAATGCCGATCGCCCGGCATTCCTTGAAGCGGTCCAGCATCTCGGTGCTGGGAATGCCCAGGAAGAGTACGGTCGGAACGCCGTTCGATGCCAGGGCCTCCATCACATCGGTGGAGCCGGTGAAATCGTCGCCGTAATAGCTGAGAAGAAGATCGCCCATCGTCCCTACGCGCCCTTGCCGTCGCTAAATTTTGCGATCGAAGCGGCGAGCTCCGGATGGTCCTTGGCATAGTCTGCAAGTGGGATATCGGCGACTGCCGCTTCCCAAGCCTGCTGGACCGCGCGCACGCCGGCGGCCGGCCCGGAGGGGTGGCTGACGATACCGCCGCCGCAGAGATAAAGCAGATCCGTGGTCCTGGCGGTTCGTTGATAGGTCTCCGGCGCCTGACCGCCCCACTGGCCGGAGCCGGCAACGGGAAGGGGGCAATCGGATGCATCGAACAGCGGCGTGCTGACGGCCTTGAAGGATTCGATGAAGCTTTCGTCCGGTTCCCAATATTTGACGCGGATGCCGTTGATCTGAAACTGATCGACGCCGAGCAGCCGCCAGAATTGCTGGTAGACCTTGAAATCCATGCCCGCGCCCGGATCGCGCGTCAGAACGTCCCAGCCGTTGCGATGGGCATGTAGCACCAGGCCCGAGCGCTTGCGAAGGAAGCTCATGCCACCGAAGCCGATGGAGTTGATGTTGACGACAGCGCAATTACCGCCGGCCTTCAGGACGAGATCATGGTTGCGCATCATCTCATCGGGATCGGCGTGGGAGATGCCGAAAGCATACATGACCTTCTTACCGGTCTTCTGCTCATGATCGAGAATTTTCGGCATGATCGCCGCGATACGCTCCTTGAGCGGCGAGTAGGCCGGACTCATGAGCTTTTCGTCGTCCTTGATGAAATCGACGCCGGAGCTGATGAGTTCGCCGACCAGTTCGGCCGTCTCGCCTGGGCGAAGGCCGAGCGCGGGCTTGACGATCGTACCGATGATCGGGCGACCCTCGACCCCCGTCAGGCGCTTGCTGCCGGCAACACCGAATTGCGGGCCGGGATGCGCGCCACGAAAGGCGTCGGGCAGCTTCATGTCGACGATACGGATGCCGGTCATGCCCTTGATCGAAAAGACGCCGCCGATGGCGATCGTCATCAGCGCCGAGAGATCGGTACCGATCGCGTCGAGCGGAAAGGCGATGTCGACGTCGGCGCGGCGAAGCGGTGCGTGACCTTCGGCGACTTCTGGCCATGTCGGTCGTTTCGCATCCTCAAGCTGGCGGATTTCCAGGACCCTTGCCGCCACCCGCGACTTCAGCTCTTCCGTCTCGCCGGGAACCGGCACGAAAGTGCCCGTCGACTGGTCGCTGGCGATCTTGTCGGCCATGGCCTCGATGCTGCCCGGCGTTTCGATGCGATAGGTGATGGTTATGCTCATGAAGTGCCGGCTGCTCCTCTCGCCAACGATTTTGTCGTGGCGTCAACTTGTGATCTGGTATAATGAGTATTCCAACTTGTGCAACGATTTTTTTGTTTGGGGGCGGTCGGCCATTCTGAACGGGCTTCCTCGACTCCATTTGACGTTGCATAAGGGAGGAAAGCCTTGAGCCAGCGAGATGTCATGAGCCAACCAATCGAACAGATCGTCCGTCGGAAGCTGTCTGACGAGGTATTCGACCGGCTAGAGCGGTTGATTACATCGGGAGAACTCAAGCCCGGCGATGAAATGCCGTCCGAGCGCGTGCTGATGGAACGCTTCGGCGTCGGTCGCCCAGCGATCCGCGAGGCGATGCAGTCTCTCGCCAATATGGGATTGGTGAACATCTCGCATGGTGAACGGGCGAAGGTGCTTCAGCTCACGGCGAAATCGATTTTCCGGCAGGTGGATCTGACCGCGAAGATCATGCTGTCCCAGTCTTCGGACTCTCTCGAACAGTTGAAAAGCGCACGCATATTCTTCGAGCGCGGTATGGCCCGTGAGGCCGCTCAACGCGCCACTGAAAAAGACATCGCTGATCTCAAGGATATTATCGAACGGCAGCGCCAGTCGCTGGGGCATGCGGAAGAGTTTATTTCGGCTGACATGCAGTTTCACACGCGCATCGCGCAGATTTCCGGAAACCCGATCTTCGCTGCCGTCAGCGAGGCGATGCTGGCCTGGCTCAAGACCTATCATACGGATCTACTCATCTGGACGGGCAAGGAAAAGTTCACGCTCGTCGAACATGAGGAAATATTGGAGCGGCTTTCCACCCATGACGCCGATGGCGCCGAGGCGGCCGTGATGAAACATCTGGAAAGGTCGCGCGCGCTCTACAGCAAATAGCGGACGCTTCTCCTTTTGCGTCACGCCCTGTCCGACGCTCGTTTTTCAGCGCCGGTTCATTTTCATATCATACCTCATGAGTCCGGCTGCCCAGACATCGGAGAAAGAGGTGCGTGATGGTTAGATTCATTCATCGGAACATGGCGCTCGTCGTGGCGCCGATCATGACGGCAATTGCCATAGTGTCGTACAATGTGCTGAACCTTTTGGTGAGGCATCACCATACAGCAATGCACGACATCTACCACGTTGTCGGTGCACTCTTTGTCTTCGGCGCCTTTTACGGCGTGATTCGTTACATGCAGGCTTTGCCTGACGAAGACGAATAGAATTCAAAGAACCACCGGAGCGGAGCCTCATCACAATCGGCTGGGGCCGTTGCCTGATCTTCGGCCCCCATCCCAATGATCATCTTTGCAGCATGGATATATTGCGCCGTTCAGGCTTCGCGGCCCGAACGAATAACCAAGGATATTGATACGTGGCTGATGTTTGTACGCAGGGTGTGGATACGGGGTTTGTTGCCCTGGGCTATGCGAAGATCGCACTTCTTGGTGTTGTGCAGGGTCTGACCGAACTGCTGCCAGTTTCCTCCACCGCCCATATGCGACTTGTCCCGGCTCTGCTCGGCTGGCAGGATCCCGGTTCGGCATTCTCGGCGGCTATGCAGCTTGCAGCGCTCGCCGCGATCATCTCCTATTTCTGGAGTGACGTTCGCTACGTGACCTTTGGCTCGATCGATGCGATCCGGCAGAGGGATTGGCGGTCGCCCGCGATACGGCTCGCGATTGCCATTGTCATCGCGACGATCCCAATCGGCGTCGCCGGCTTGCTGCTATCGTCGTCCCTGAATGCCTGCGGCACCTCTCTCCGCAGCCTCTGGGTTATCGGGATCGCCTGTCTCGTCATGGGCCTTCTTCTGGCCGCCGCGGAACTCTACAGCCGGCACAGGAAGGACATGGAGCAAATGACCTTGCTCGATGCGCTGTTTGTCGGCATCACCCAGGTCGGCGCTCTCATCCCCGGCGTATCGCGCTCCGGCTCGACGCTGACTGGAGCGTTGTTTCTTGGCTTGAAGCGCGAAGAGGCCGCCCGGTTCTCTTTTCTGCTCGGGCTGCCGGCAATCGCCTTGGCCGGACTAAAGGAACTGTTGACGCTGTATAAGGCGCATATTCCGATGGAGGCATGGTCGGTGCTGCTCGTCGGGCTGCTCGTCGGCTGCATCTCGTCCTTCGTGGCGATCTGGGGCCTGATGCGTTTCCTGGAGCGGTTCTCCACCTGGCCCTTCGTGATCTATCGCGTCGTGCTGGGCGTCGTCATCCTCTTTGGCGTGTTTGCCTTGGGCTGGAGCTAAGCGGGCTCTTTTGCGCTATTCGACCGGTTCGCCGCCTGCTATGTGGCCCAACAGATAAGACATAGCGACGGGATCAAGACGATGGAAGTAAGAGACAGCAACGGAGCAGTGCTTGCCGACGGCGACAACGTGACCCTGATCAAGGATCTGAAGGTCAAGGGGACGTCTGTGACCTTGAAGCGCGGTACGCTAATCAAGGGCATCCGTCTCACCGGCAACGAAGACGAGATCGAATGCCGAGCTGAGAAGATCAAGGATCTGGTTCTCAGAACTGAGTTTCTGAAGAAGGCATGATGTGGTGCCATTGCCATTTTCGTAGAAACGGCAATGGCTTGCAGATGACGGTGACAGCGAAGCTTTAGTGACGCTACCCGAAGACCAGCCCGCCATCCACGATCAGGTTCTGGCCGGTTACCGCTCGCGCCCAGGGGCTTGCGAAAAAGAGGACGGCATCCGCGGCCTCTTCCGGTGTCGTTACACGGCGCAAGGGTGTGTTGGCGGCAATGAGATCGAACACAGCTTCCGGCGTGGCGCTGCTGGCATCGGTGGTGCGGAGCAGGCCACCCGACACCATGTTGACCGTAATGCCCTGTGGCCCGAGTTCGGCGGCGGCCGTTCGTGTCAGTGAGAGCAGGGCAGCCTTGGCGGCTGTGTAGTCATGATAGGGCACGACAGGGTTCTGGAAGAGGTTTGTGCCGATGGTGACGACGCGGCCGAAGCCAGCTTTCGCCATGGAAGGGCGCGCGGCCTGAATGAGATTGAGCGCACCTTGCAGGGCGGTGTCGAGTTGCGCGGCTACTGCCGTCCAGCTCAATGCATCAAGCTTCGGGCGGGCATCGCCGTTGAAGCTGAAATCGGCAAGCGCATTGTGGACGATTGTCGTCGGTGCGCCGAAATGGGCGGTGACTTCTTCCACCAGCCTTTCCGTTTCGTCTCGGCTGCGGATATCCGCCTGAAACGCTTGGGCATGGTCGCCGAGCCGGGCGGCAAGCGCCTCGGCGGGCTCGCGGCTGGTGCGATAATTGATGGCGACCTTCGCACCTTCGCGGGCGAAGGCTGCTGCGATCGCAGCGCCGAAGCCACGGCCGGCGCCGGAGACGATGACGATCTGCTGGTTAAGAGGCAGGCTCATTTCGGTTGTCCTTCTGTGTCTGGCCATAGCGCGTGAAAATGCTGAACCGGCCCGTGGCCGCTACCAACCGAAAGCGTTCCGGCCGCGGCAACGGCGCCTGCGAGGTACTGCTTGGCGGTGGCGACGGCTTCCGTCAGCGTCGCGCCCTTGGCGATCTCGGCGGCCAGGGCACTCGAGAGGGTGCAGCCGGTTCCGTGCGTGTTCTTGGTCGGAACGCGGCTGGCTTCGAACCACATCAGGCCTTCCGGACTTGCCAGCACATCAGGGCTTTCATCGCTATCGAGATGTCCTCCCTTGATCAGAACGGCCAGTGGCCCGAGTTTTGCCAGAGCTTGTGCCTGCCGCGCCATCGTCTCGCGATCTTCGGCGACCGGTTCGTGCAGAAGAGCCGCCGCCTCGGGCAAATTGGGTGTCAGCAGCGTTGCGAGCGGAAGAAGCCGCTGGGTCAGAATGTTAACGGCGTCGGCGGCGAGCAGCGCGGCACCTCCCTTGGCAATCATCACCGGATCAAGGACGATCGGAATGCCTCGATGCGGGGCGAGTGCCTCAACGACGGCCTCTGCGATGCCCGCATTCGCGATCATGCCGATCTTTACGGCGTCAACGCGGATATCGGCAAAGATCGCCTCGATCTGATCGGCGACGAATTGCGGCGGGACAGGATGAACGCAGGACACACCTTGGGTGTTCTGGGCCGTCAACGCAGTCAGCACCGCCATCCCATAGACGCCGCGTGCCGAAAACGCCTTCAGATCCGCCTGGATACCGGCGCCGCCGGACGGGTCGGAGCCGGCGATGGAAAGAACGTTGCGGATCATTGGCGTGCCTCCCTGATAGCTCTCGCGATTTCGGCGGCTGCGGCCTGCGGATCCGAGGTGCCGCAGATGGCGGAAACGAGGGCGATGCCGTCAGCACCGGCCAAAAGGGCGTCTGCCGCATGCACGGCCTTCAAGCCGCCAATCGCAACGGACGGAACGGGGCAGAGATCGATCATGCGGGCAAGGCCTGCAAAACCGATCGGCTGCTTGTGGTCGGGCTTTGTCGGTGTCGCGAAAACGGGACCGATCCCGGCATAGTCCACGAGGTCAGGATCAATGGCGGCAGCAAGCGCCTCTGTTTCCACCGAAAGGCCGAGGATCATATCGGGGCCGATCAGTCGGCGGGCGGTAAGGGCGTCCATGTCGTCCTGGCCGATATGCAAGCCGTCGGCGCCGATCGCGATTGCCGCCTCGATGTCGTCGTTGACGATAAGGCGCGCGCCGGTGCCCGCCAGAGCCTGCTTCAGCACGAGGCCGGTTTCGATCATGCTTGCGGTCGAAGCTTGCTTGTCGCGCAGTTGCACGATGGTGGCGCCACCGGCGACTGCGGCGCGTGCGGTTTCCACCATGCCGATACCGGCGCAGAGCACCGGGTCGAGCACGAGGTAAAGAGAGAGATCGAAGTGCTTCATAGCGAGATGATCCTAGCTTCGCTGTCGATCGCCTTTTCATCGAGCCCGGCCAGTGTATCGAGGAAACGCCATGAAAACGAACCGGGTCCGTCAGCTTCGCGGCCTGCTTGCTCGCCCGCCACTGCGAAGACGGCCAGTGCCGCGACCGTTGCGGCGAACGGTTGATCCGGTCTTGTCGCCGCGAAGGCGCCAACGAGGCAGGTCAGCGAGCAACCAAGCGCGGTCACCTGCGGCATGAGCGGCGAGCCGCCCTCTATGCGGCTGGCCTTGTTTCCGTCGGTGACGAAATCCGTGGCGCCGGTGACTGCAACGACCGTGTGATGCTTTTGGGCAAGCAGGACGGCGGCTTCCTCTGCCAGTTCGACAGGATCCCGGCTATCAACGCCCTGGCCACGGCTGGTGCCGCCGGCAAGCGCAATGATTTCCGAGGCATTGCCCCGAATGACCGTCGGATGCAGATCCAGCAACCCGGCGACTGCCTTTCGCCGGAAGGACGTGGCGTAGTGGGCGACGGGATCGAGAACCCAAGGCTTGCCCGCTTTGTTTGCCGCCTGCGCCGCTGATGTCATGCCGGCGAGCCAGCCGCTGGAAAGCGTGCCGATATTGATCGTCAACGCGCCGGAGATGGCGGCGAATTCGCCGGCTTCCTCCTCCGCATGCACCATCGCGGGAGAGGCACCGGCGGCGAGCATCACATTGGCGGCGATGTTCATCGCGACGAAATTGGTGATGCATTGCACCAGCGGCGGGTTTGCCCGCATGGCCGTTAACAGAGTGCCGGGAGTGGTCGGGTCTTGCATGTCGCCCTTTCGGGCGGGGCGAGACGCGAAGGGAGACGACGCAGCGTGCCGAGACCCCGAGCGACTCCCTCCGCCAGCATGATCTGGTTCAGGTTCAAAGGGTGCTTCTCAGCCCGTCATCGACGGACGCCCCTGTCTCTCATCACCGTCTTTTTCGCAGAGAACGGCTGCGCTGTCACCAGAAAATCGTCGGCCGTATCGTAATCGAGGTGAGCCAAAGCGAGCGGACACCGCGAGGCAGCTCCGCAACCCATGCATCAGTTGCATGGGTGCATTGAGACCTTAGCTATACAATCAACGAGGGTTTCGCACTACATCACTCTCATCGGAGCGGATGGAGCGCCAAGCACGGCAGCTCTGCTTCGAATACCCTAGGAAAGGGGATCATCATGAACGTAGCACGCTCTTTTAATAACTGGCTCAAGTATCGTCAGACGGTCGCCGAACTGGGCCGTATGTCCACGCGCGAACTGCATGACCTCGGCATCGGCCGTAGCGAAATCCGCAACGTCGCTCGTGCGGCCGTTGTTCGCTAACAGCGTAAAACGCTGATCTACAGTCAAAATTCTGCTAGCGCCTGCTTCCTCCCGAGCGGGCGCTTTTGCTTTGTACGCGCCACAGGCGAAGCGCGGCGTTTCCGGGTGAGGGGCTTGCCGCCTGAAAGCCGCCCGATTTTCGCATAATGCATAGCTGCCTTGCAAATAAATGCCTATGAAGTAAGCAGGTCTAGTGTATAGTCATATTCATCGAAGCAATGCACCTCCTCCCGCAGAGCTTCGATGATGCGGGCGCCCTTATCCTCCTCCCAAGGTCGCCTGCGGGAACGGCAGCACTCCTCCTCCCAGCTGCTGTTCGGTTCTTTTCGAAAAGCCTGCCGCACCTCCTCCCGCGGCAGGCTTTTTCGTTTTGGGCCGAGCCGAATTTCTCCGGCGACCCGACTGGGAACCAGTCAGATCCTCACGCGCAAATCCTGACGCCAATGTGATCCCGCCCTCTCGTAAAAATTGATCATGCCCCTATGTGCGTAATAGAGAACGCGCTAGATCGGTCGGTACGTCGCAATTGTATCCGCCGAAAATCAGGAGTTTGAGCATGACCGATTCTGCCGAATACACGCCGCCGAAGATCTGGGTCTGGAACAAGGCGAATGGCGGCCAGTTTGCCAATATCAATCGTCCGATCGCCGGGCCGACGCACGAAAAGGAATTGCCGGTCGGCCGCCATCCTCTCCAGCTCTATTCGCTGGGAACACCGAACGGGGTGAAGGTCACGATCTTGCTCGAGGAGTTGCTGGCGCTGGGCCATAGCGGCGCCGAGTACGATGCCTGGCTGATCAAGATCGGCGACGGCGATCAGTTCGGAAGCGGTTTCGTTGATGTTAATCCAAACTCCAAGATTCCGGCGCTGCTAGATCGTAGCGGCCCGACCCCGATCCGGGTCTTCGAATCCGGTTCAATCCTGACCTATCTCGCCGAAAAATTCGGGGCGTTCCTGCCGACCGAACAGCCGGCGCGCGCCGAATGCCTGTCTTGGCTGTTCTGGCAGATGGGCAGCGCTCCTTATCTCGGTGGCGGCTTTGGCCATTTCTACGCCTATGCGCCGACAAAGATCGAATACGCGATCGACCGTTTCGCCATGGAGGTGAAGCGCGAGCTCGACGTTCTCGACCGCCGTCTCGCCGAAAGCGAATATCTGGGTGGAAAGGACTATACGATCGCCGATATTGCCGTCTGGCCCTGGTATGGCGGACTAGTGAAGGGCTGGCAGTATGGCGCGGCCGAGTTCCTTCAGGTGCAGGATTACAAGAATGTCCAGCGCTGGGCCGAGGCAATCTTTGCACGACCGGCCGTGAAGCGCGGTCGCAAGGTCAATCGCCTGTCCGGCGATCCCGCCGACCAATTGCATGAGCGTCACGACGCCAGCGATTTCGACACCAAGACCCAGGACAAGCTTACGGCCGCTGGCTAAGCAACCTACTCATTCGTGCTTGAGCCCGTCGCCATCATGGCGGCGGGCTTTTCATATTTGCGACTACCGATGCTTTTCCGATCGGCACGTCAGCCTCGCTCCATCTTGTTTGGCCAAATGTCTCATAGACATCGATGCGCGCATTCGAAGTGCGTCGATGAAGGACCGCAAGGGGAATGCCGCGCATGCAAGAGAGCTTTGACGACCGTGCCTCCGGCCCCGCCTCGAGCAGCCAGTTGGACAATGATCGTGATGAGCTTCTCGCTTGTCTGGTGTCCGGCGGAGACGAGAGGCTGGATTGCGAACCCGTGACTGGCCTTAACATGTATGGCCACGGTCCATTGCCCCGGCCGCTGGATCTGGCCTTCGGTTCGTCGACCGCATCGACCATTTCCGCGCCAGCTTTCGCGGCAGTCGGCGCCTATCATGCGCAGCTTCTTCGGGAGATGGAGACGCATGCCGCCGCTGACATCTATGCGCGGGAGATCGCGAGGGTTCGAACGGAGTTGCTGCATCTGCTCGGCCTTGACGACGGCACGGAACAAGTGGACGCCGTCATGGCGACATCCGGTACCGATCTTCATCTTTTCGTCGCCGCGCTGCTGGCGCGCGAGGATAACCGGACATTGATGACCATAACGCTGATGGGCAATGAGACCGGGAGCGGGGTCATGGCTGCCGCTGCCGGCCGGCACTTCATGAACCGCGTCAGCAACGATCGCCCGGTTGCCAAGGGCGAGGAGCTCAGCCCCGGACAGGCCACGCGCAACGCCGCCGTCGCGGTGCGTAACGCGGATGGTACGTTGCGCAGCGACGACGAGGTCGAGAGCGAGTTGAGAGGCTTGATCGAACTTGCCCGCGCCGCCGGTCTCAGATGCCTTCTCGTCGTGACGGATGTCTCCAAAACCAGCTTGCTCGCGCCCGGTCTCGATACGGTCTTCCGCTTGAAAGCACGTTTCGGCGCCATGCTCGATATCATGATTGATGCCTGCCAGTTCCGGGTTTCCGCTGCCACGATCCGCGCCTATCTCGCCCATGACTTCCTTGTGGCGCTGACAGGCTCGAAGTTCCTGGCCGGGCCGATTTTCAGCGGAGCTCTGTTGTGTCCGCCGCGATTGTCGGCTCGACTGAAGCAGCGAGCTTTGCCGGCGGCGCTTGCTGATTATTGTGCGCAAGCGGACTGGCCGGAGGGCTGGGTGGCTAGGGATGAGTTGCCGCATCGCGCCAATTTCGGCCTTCTGCTGCGATGGAAAGCGGCCCTGTTCGAACTGGAGCGTTTCGTGAAGACGCCCGACGAAAAGATAATGGCCGTTCTGTCCGCTTTTGCCGCGGCGGTGCAGGTTCGGCTGGAGCGCGATGGCGCCTTCGAGCAGCTCGATACGCGCGCCATAGCCCGAAATCGTCTAGAGGATCGGCCATGCGGATCGCGTTGGGACGAGATCCCGTCGATCTTTTCATTCTACCTTAGAAACCCCTATCGGGGGGCATTCTGGCGGCGGCGGAGACTGCCGCGGTTTATAAGGACCTGGCAGTCGAAGAGAGCGGCCTTACGCCGGTGCGCCTCGGTCAGCCGGTTCGCTGCGCCGATTTCGGCGATATGCCGGCAAGCGCCTTGAGAATCTGCCTGAGCGCGCCGTTGATCGTGCGGGCCTGCGAGAGCGCGCAAGCGCTGGAGAGCCTGATTGATCAGGCCATGGCGGTGCTGGATCGGACAGCCTTCGTTGCGGCGCAATTGGCACCTCGGTCGGAGGCAATCCGTGCATCGGGCGGCTAAGGACTAGCATCCTCTCGCCGCGATCAGGCGGCGGCGCGATGCTCGTCTCTTGCCGTCGTCCAAACTTCGCGTGCCGCATCGGCATTCATCGCGGCGATGGCTATGCCGACGATAAGGTCCGGCCAGGCCGAATGCCACAGGAATGCCGTCACGATCCCAGCTGCGATGATAGCGATATTGGCGAGCGCATCGTTGCGGGCGGAAAGAAAGGCGGCGCGGGTCAGGCTGCCGCTATGGTCACGGAAACGAACCAGCATCATGGCGCAGGAGAGATTGACGACGAGCGCGCCGAGGCCAGTCAAGGATAATGGCAGCGGCTCGGGGGCAACCGGAACCATGAATTTATGCCAGGCGGTCCAGATGGTCGCCAGTCCGGGAATGAGGAGGATCGCGGCAAGCGCCATGCCGATACGGGCACGATTGCGTATGCTCCAGCCGAGCGCCATCAGGATCAGAAGACTCACCGAGGCGTCTTCAAGGAAATCGATACTGTCGGCAAAGAGCGATACTGAGCCTATGGACAGGGCCACCGCAAATTCGACTCCGAAATAGCCAAGATTCAGCAGCGCAACACGTTTGACCGCGTTGCGGAGAGCAATGTCCGTCATATGTCCTCCATCTTCCTCACCACCCGGGCAGCAAGAGCCGGCAGGCGTCCTTCACGTTTATCTAACGTCGAATATCCGCTTGAACAGATGCACACGTCGAAGATAATCGCCGGCTATCTATAAGCTTTGCTAGTCTTCGCCGTCAAAGCCCGCAAATTCACTCCGGACAATGCCATGGCGCTGAAGTTTGTCGTAGAAAGTCTTGCGCGGGATGCCGAGTGCTTCGATCGTTCGGCGGACATCGCCGCCGTTTTGAGCAAGCGTTTCGCGGATGAGATCCGCCTCATAGCGCTCGACGCGGACGGGCAGGGATAGAGCCGTATCGGCGGAAACAGTTTCACTCGGCTTTACGCCTGCGGCCGATTCCAGACCGAGGACGAAACGCTCGGCGAAGTGCGAAAGTTCGCGAACATTGCCCGGCCAGTCATGGTGCTGCAAGTGACGGCGGACGGTGGCGGAGATGGTTGGCACGTCGCGCTTGAAACGGCTGGCCGCACGCTCAGTGAAGTAGCCGAAGAGCAACGGGATGTCGTCACGCCGGTCGCGTAGCGGCGGGATGGAGATGGTGACGACGTTGAGGCGGTAATAGAGGTCTTCGCGAAAATCGCCGCGCTGGCGCGGATCGCCAAGATCGACCTTTGCCGCCGCCACGACACGAAGATCGATGGGGCGCACTTCATTGGTGCCGAGCGGCGTGACTTCCCGCATTTCCAGCACGCGCAGCAACTGCACCTGTATGGTCGGTGGCATGCTCTCGATCTCGTCGAGAAACAGCGTGCCGCCGCTCGCATGTTCGATGCGGCCGATACGCTTTTTCTGCGCGCCGGTGAAGGCGCCGGGCTCGTGGCCGAAAAGCTCGCTCTCGATGACGGTTTCCGGTAGGGCGCCGCAATTGAGGGCGACGAAATTGCCCTTCGCCCGCCGGCTCCAGCGATGCAGCAGGCTCGCGACCACTTCCTTGCCGCTGCCGGTCTCGCCGGTCACCAACACATCGACGTCGGTATCGGCGATCTGCCGCAGGGTGTGGCGCAGTCGCTCCATTGCCGATGTCTGGCCGATCAGCGGTAGATCGCCCTGCGCCTGTTCGGCGGCAATGCGCAGCGCGCGGTTCTCCAGGACGAGCCGACGCTTTTCCGCCGCGCGCCGCACGCTTTGCACCAGCCGGTCGGTGGCGAAGGGTTTGGCGATGAAATCATAGGCGCCGTCCTGGATCGCCTTGACGGCCATCGGGATATCACCATGGCCGGTGACCAGGATGACCGGAAGATCCGCATCCCGTGCCTTGATGTGATCGAAGAGCTGCTGCCCATCCATTTGTGGCATGCGGATGTCGGAAACGACAACGCCGGGGAAACCGGCTTCCAATGCACCGAGCGCATCCGCAGCAGCCGAAAAGGCGGATACGGAAAAGCCAGCAAGTTCAAGCGTCTGCTTTGTTGCTTTCAACAGATCCTTGTCATCGTCGATGAGGAAGACCGGGGACGCGTTGTTCATGAAGTTGCCTTGCGCAGATGGATGATGAAACGGGTGCCGCTCTCGTTGCTCTCAACCTCGATGCGGCCGCCATAGTCCGTGACGATGTCCTTGGAGATGACGAGGCCAAGGCCGAGGCCCTGTTCCTTTGAGGTATTGAAAGGGGTGAATAGTGAATCGAGGATCGCTGAGGGAATGCCGGGGCCATTGTCGGAGACGGTAACCTCGACGCCATCGGGTGTCTCCCGCGCCGAAACCTCGACCTTGGGCCGGTCGCGCCCTTCCAGTGCTTCGAGTGCATTCTGGAAGAGATTGATCAGCACCTGTTCGAGCCGGATGCGCGTGCCGACGACCGTGAGCCCGGCAGGTGGAAGATCGATCGCCAGGGCATCGAGCCGGCCGGCAAAGCGGCTTCTAAGCAGGACCACGGCACCCTCGATGACGCTTCTGAGTTCCACCGGCTTCGGCGCGCTCCGTCCCTTGCGGGCAAATGCCTTCAGCTCCTCGGTGATCGTGCCGATCCGCTCGGTCAAGGCCGCGATGGAGGTGAGGTTTTCCTTTACCGGCGTGATCTGCTTTCGATCCAGGAAGATATGGGCGTTGTCCGCATAGGCGCGGATGGTGGCGACCGGCTGGTTGATCTCGTGAGCGACGCCGGCGGCGACCTGGCCGAGAATGGCGAGACGGTTGGCTTGCACCAGTTCCTGTTGCACGATCTGCAGCTTGGTTTCCGTCGTCCGGTGATCGGAAATTTCCGCTTCCAGGCGATCGCGGGCTTGGCTCAGATCTTCTGTGCGCTCCAGCACGCGCCGTTCCAACTCCTCGCGCGCCACCCTTCCGACCGCGATCTGCATGGCGGAGACATGACGGCGCCTTAGCAGAAGGGCGGCGATCGCCAGGATCGGCACCAGCACGGTCAGCGCCAGGAAGCGCGTCTCGCGAACGGCGGAAGCAATCGCCTGTTCCGTCGGGATAAGGTAATCCAATTGCCAGGGTGTTGAAGGAACTGGTGTCGTCATGCGCAGATATTCTACAGCGCTGCTGCCGGGCAGGACCGCGCGTACGATCGACACCTCCGGGGCAATGGGGTCCGGGCGGGCGATCGGCAAGGGCGCCAGTGGCGCGTCGCCGAATTGCCGGCTCTTGCGGATGGTTGTGATATCGCCCGACGAAAGTGGCGATGTCGTCATGAAGCGCCACGAGGGGATGCTGGTGATCAGCACGACGCCATGTTCGTCGGTAACATAGGCCGGACGGCCCGCTTCCCGCCAGTCGGCTTCGAGTTGATCGAACTCCATCTTGACGACCACGACACCCAGTGCCGCATCCGCGTCGCCAACGCGGCGGGAAATATAGAGGCCCGGACGATTGCTGACATTACCAAGTACGAAATGCTCGGCGGTTCCTGTCTCCATTGCCCGATGGAAATAATCGCGGAAGTTATAGTCGTTGCCGACGAAGCTCTGCGCCTCACGCCAGTTGCTTGATGCGATCGCTATACCATCAGTACCAATGACATAGAGCACCGCCGCATTGGTGCCGGAGACGAGGTTCTCAAGCTTGCGATTGAGTGTCGCTACGGCAGGGCCCTTTGCGGCCACTAGGGCTTCACGCACCTGCTGATCTTCCGCCAGCAGGAGCGGCAGCGCACGCGGGCGTTCAAGGACAGCCCGCAGCAGCGCGACTTTCAGGTTGGCATCGGTGTGGCCCTGGCCCTGCAGCGCCTCGATTGCGGTCATGCGGCCGTAGAAGCTTGCGCCGTAGAGGGCCGTTGCGATGATGGCCGCGCAGAACACCACAAAGACCATCCAGACACGACGGGAACGTCGGCTGAGTTGCTCTGGTGTTGAAAATCGTTCTGTGACCGGACGCTGCAGCATCCGCATATTGTGCATGATTTCGCGCGCGCTGCAATTCATCTTGTGCGGATTACCGCACAGGTTTAACGACGCGGTTGAGATTGCCCAGGAAAAGCCATTTTTAAATCAAGGCGTTGCCTCGTTTGCTGCTGTTTGGCACGCTCGTTGCTAATAACCTTTAAACAGTCGGAGGCTGTTGAGTTTTAGTCTTTGCCCGGAGGGCCGAGGAATCGGTTGGGCACAACGGAGGACATCATGATTGCTCCCATCGCTGCCGACGCCGAAACGCGCGTCAAACTACCGTTCTACCGGCATCTTTATGTGCAGGTTCTCACGGCCATCGCCGCCGGCATCCTGCTCGGCCATTACTATCCGCAGCTCGGTACATCGCTGCAGCCGCTGGGCGATGCTTTCATCAAGCTGGTGCGCATGGTCATTGCGCCGGTCATCTTCCTGACGGTGACGACCGGTATTGCCGGTATGTCGGATCTGAAGAAGTTCGGTCGCGTCGTCGGCAAGGCATTCATCTACTTCCTGACCTTCTCGACGCTGGCGCTGATCGTCGGTCTTATCGTCTCGAATGTCGTGCAGCCGGGCGCCGGCATGCATATCAATCCGGCAACGCTGGACACGAAGGCCGTCAGCAACTACGCCGCGCAGGCTCATGACGCCTCCGTTGTCGGCTTCCTGATGAACATCATTCCGGACACCATCGTCGGCGCCTTCGCCAAGGGCGATATCCTTCAGGTGCTGTTCTTCTCGGTGGTCTTCGGCATCGCGCTTGGCGCGGTTGGTGATCGCGGCCGCCCGGTTGTCGACTTCCTGCAGGCACTGACCACGCCGATCTTCCGCATGGTCTCGATCCTGATGAAGTTCGCACCGATCGGCGCGTTCGGCGCCATGGCCTTCACCATCGGCAAATACGGTATCGGCACGATCGCCAATCTGGCGTTCCTGATCGGTACCTTCTATGCCACGTCGCTGTTCTTTGTTCTGGTCGTGCTCGGCGCCGTTGCCCGCTATAACGGCTTCTCGATCCTGGCGCTGATCCGCTACATCAAGGAAGAGCTGCTGCTGGTGCTTGGCACCTCGTCTTCGGAAGCCGCACTGCCCGGCCTGATGAACAAGATGGAACGCGCCGGCTGCAAGCGCTCCGTCGTCGGCCTCGTCATTCCGACCGGTTATTCCTTCAACCTCGACGGCACCAACATCTATATGACGCTGGCGGCGCTCTTCATCGCGCAGGCGACCGATACGCCATTGTCCTTTGGCGACCAGATCCTGCTGCTGCTGGTGGCGATGCTGAGCTCCAAGGGTGCAGCTGGCATTACCGGTGCCGGCTTCATTACGCTGGCCGCCACGCTCGCCGTCGTGCCTTCGGTTCCGATCGCCGGCATGGCGCTGATCCTTGGCATCGACCGCTTCATGTCGGAATGCCGCGCGCTCACCAACTTCGTCGGCAACGCCGTTGCGACGATCGTCGTGGCGCGCTGGGAAAACGAACTGGACCAGGCGAAATTCGCGGATGCCATGGCCGGGAAATTGACAGCGGATGTCGAGACGCCCGCGTTGCAGGCTGCCGAGTAAAAACTCTATCGGCGGTTTGAAGAAAGAAGAAGCGGTCTCCCCTGACGGGAGGCCGTTTCAGTTTCGGGAAGTCCCTTCATCTGAGTGCCGCCAGGGCGTGCCACAGCCTGCCTTGGAAGCGCGTGTAAATGCCGCATGGCCCCGCCCCTCATCAACAGTCTCCTTCATGAAACTGTCATGATCACGGCCCAGAGGATGGTTCAAGCCACGGCAGTTTCGAGTAAAGTTGCGTGTGAAGCAGGAGAGCCGCGTGTCGCAGAAAATGGTCGTGAATACGTCCGAGGCGGAGGACCATAAAGGGGTCTCCCGCTCCGCCGTTTCGCGCCCATTCACACCGGTTTCCAGCGTGGGGCGGGAGGTTCTCCGGACAGTATCCGGTGCCTCTGACGAGACGAAGTCATTAAGCCAATCACAAGGCTTTCTCGCAGAGCTAGCTTCCCATGCGGATGCGCTATTTCATGGACCCATCTACGAGCAATATGCGGCGATCTGTTACCGGAAACATCCGGAGTTGGGCATGCCCGAAGTACTCGTCGTCACCAGCCGCGAGAGCGGGCGCTGGATCGTGCCGAAAGGCTGGCCGATAAAAGGCAAGAAGCCGTATGAGGTCGCCGCCATCGAGGCTTTCGAGGAAGCCGGCGTGCGCGGCAAGATCAAGAAGAAGAGGTTCGGCTATTTCACCTATCTGAAGCAGCTTCCCGACGACAGCCACGTTCCCTGTATTGTGCAATTACACCTGCTCGAAGTCGAAAAGACCTTTGAGAACTTCCCGGAACGCGGCCAGCGCCTCAGCGAATGGGTTTCCTTCACCGAGGCGGCAAGGCGCGTGCGTGAGCCGGAACTCAAGAGCCTATTCCTGGAGGCTGACCGAAGGATGCGGCGGCCGAAGACGAAAGATAAGAAGTAGATCCGTCAGCCCGCCTGCGCTCGCCCGCTCATTGCCAATCTGAGTGGGATACGCGTGGCGGCCACTGCCGGCAATGCGCCACCGATGGCGCCAATAATCAACGACAACCAGACCGCCTTCATCACCAGGGGAAGCGATAGCACCAGCTGAAACCCGATCTGTGTGCGGTCAGGGCTCACGGTCGATGCCGTCCAGCCGTTGAGGACGAGATAGGAAAAGCCGACGCCGGCCAGGCAGCCGAGGCAGGTCAGGGCCATCGCCTCGATCCATGTCCCCGCAAAGGCCGCCCGCCGGCTGAAGCCGATGGCGCGGACCGTGGCGATCTCGGTGCTACGATCCGACACGGAACTGAACATGGTCGTCATCGCGCCGACGACGGCACCGGCGGCCATGGTGATCGCCAGCGGCCAGCCGAGGAGAAGGATCAGCTTCGACGTCCGCTCCGCGAGCCCGGCGAAATAATCCTGCTCCGACCGCAGTGTCAGTCCGATCTGCGGCGTTGTGGCCGCCATGGATTGCAATGCGGGTAACGCCTCCGGTTCGGTGAGCTTTATCCTGACGCTCTGGATCAGATTGGGCCGGTTGAACAGCGTCTGCACCACGCCGATATCCGCCAGCATCTCGGATTCGAAGACAGACCCATCGGCGTCGAAGATACCGACGACCGTCCATTTCGATGTACCGAACGTGAGCTGTTCGCCGATCTCCAGGCCCTTATAATCAAGGCTCAGCCGGCGGCCGACGACGATCTCGCTGGCGCCGGGATTGAACATTCGGCCACGCGCTATCCTGACATTCGGACGCACGCTGAGACCGAAGGGACCGATGCCACGCAACGATAGTGTCGAAAGCAGTCCGCCGGTCTTTTCCGGCACCTGCACGGGCACGACCATTTCCGGCGACATGATCGAGGCGCCCGTCGTATCTGTGGCGATGCCGGGAGTATCGTCGAGATAATGAAGCTGGGAAGGTTCGATCCGGCTGCCGAGTTCCGTCGCGGCTCCCTTGCCGAGAGCGATGGCGATGTCCTTGGAACCGGCTTGCAGCAGCGATGTCTGGAAGCCATTCGACATCGCCAGAAAGCCGAGCAGAACCGTGACGACCATCGCTACGGAAAACACCAGCGAGAGGGAAATCCATATCCGGCGGCGGAGCGATTTCAGATTGGATAGGGTGAGGGCCAGGGATTGGCGGGTGATTGTGCTCATGGTCTCATCTTTCTCTCAAAGCGGCGCTGGGCGGCACCCGTATGGCGTTGAAGGCCGGCGCAATGCCCGTTGCCAGCGCCAGCAGGGCTGCGAGGACGATCGCCTGAACAATGATCGGGGGCGTGAGCGTCAGGTCAGGCACGATAGTGCGCAGCGGCTCATGCAGAAGCAGGATGGCCGCAGTGGCAAGGCCGAGACCGAGGCTGAGTCCCGCGGCAAATAGGGCGGAGGTCTCAGCCAGGACATTGCCGAGAACAAAGAGCCGCGAGAAGCCGAGGACCTTCAGCACGCCGATTTCCTTCGTCCGCTCACGGATGGCGAAGAACATGGTGTTGGCGACGATCATCAGGATGGTCACGAAGGCGACGCCGACCACCAGCCGCACGATCGTTGCGATATCGGCGAATTGCGCGATGAAGGCCTTCATGAACTCGGCTTCCGTGCGCGTCCGGGTCTCGTAGGCGGAATTGGCAAAGAGAGTATCGACGGACTTGATGATATCATCAGTACGAACGCCCTTCTTCGGCACAATGCCAAAGCCGGTGACGGTGTCGCGGTCCATGCCACGCTCCGCGTTGATGTAGTCGTACCGCGCCATCACGAAATGTGTGTCGGCGGATTTCTTGCCATCCAATATGCCGACGATGGTGAATTCGAAGTCGGAGCTGCCATCGGTCCTGACGAAACTCGACGTATTCAGCGTGATCGTCTGTCCGAGCGTCCAGCCTTCCTGGGAAGCAATGCTGCGGCCGACAATGGCGCCGTTGCGGACCTCTCCGAAACGGGCAAGGGCATCCGTGGGAATATCGTATTCATCACCCATGAAGGCGGCGAAGCTGCGTGGCTCCACCGCCGTCAGACCCATAAAATTCGTTGGCGTCCGATAGGTCGCGCGGCTGCGCGCCATATAGGTCGCCACGGCGATGTCGGGTAATGCCTGGATCTTGTCGTAATAGCTGATCGGCAAGGGCAGGGCATCGCCGACCTTGTTGGTCACGATCAGCCGTTCCGAAACCACCTCGCCGCCGAGAAAGCCGTACTGGAAGCTTGTCAGGACGAGATAGATGAAGAAGGCGATGGCGATGCTTGTGATCAGCAGGAGGCTGCGCGTCGGTTTGCGTGCCATGGTGCGGCGGAGAAGGGTGTAGCGGTTTATGGTGCTCACGCGGCCTCCCGTTCGACGAACTGGCCCTTGTCCAGACGCAGCACGCGCTTGGCGGAGCGCGCCGCCATATCGTCATGCGTCACCATGACGATGGTCTTTCCGAGTTCTGCGTTGAGGATGCGCAGCATGGCGAGCACCTCTTCGGCGGAAGAGCGATCGAGATCGCCCGTTGGCTCATCGCAGAGCAACAGTTTCGGATCGCTCGCCAGCGCTCGTGCAATCCCCACACGCTGCTGCTGGCCCCCAGAAAGCTCCGACGGCAAATGCTTGCGCCTATCGGTAAGGCCGACAAGCGACAGGATCGTCTCGACCCGCTCCCGACGCTGGCGCGCGGTCAGGCTGGTCAGGAGCAGAGGAAGCTCGATATTCTGCTCCGCCGTCAGCATCGGCATCAGATTGTAGAACTGGAACACGAAGCCGACATTGGCACCGCGCCATTTCGTCAGCGCGCTTTCGCTCATTCGGCTGATGCGCGCATGTCCGAAATTGATGTCGCCGCCATCGGGACGGTCGATACCGCCGATGAGGTTTAAGAGGGTCGATTTGCCGGAGCCGGAAGGGCCGACGATCGCGACGAAATCGCCAGCGCCGATGGTCATGGTCAGATCCGAAAAGATCGTCACGGCGTTCTTGCCGATCCGGTAGTCCTTGCGCACATTATTGATCACAATCCCGTCGTCTGGCGCAGCTGTGCTGTTGTCCATTTCAAAGTCCTCTTTCATTTGCGTTTGCCTGAAGTTCTGGAGCATCCAGAGTGACCTTCGCCGCTATGTTCGGCAGTACGCGTGTGGGCGGTGTCAGGAATTCCAGCCGGGCAGTCACCGTGCCCTTCTGCATTGAGGCCGCCGGCACGATTGTCCGCACACGCATCTTGAATTTCCGGTTGGGGAAGGCGTCGAGAACGGCGACCGCCGTCTGGCCGGGTTCAATGCGCGCAGCATTGGATTGCGCGATATCGACGTCGATGGTCAGGGAGTTCGGGTCGAGAAGGATGGCGATCCCGTCTCGTGGCCCGCCGCCATCCGTGCCGGAGGCAACCATATCGCCGGGGCCAACGAGCCGGGTGACGATCACACCGTCGAACGGAGCGACAATCCGGTGGAGCGCCAGGTTTCTTTCCTGCTTCTCCACCTGTAGCCCTGCGGTTTCGGCCGTTTGTCGCGCGACATCGAGATCGCTGGTCAACTGCACAACGGAGAGGCTATCGTCATCAAGGCTGCTCGCTGCCTTGGCACCGCGTTCGACAAGCAATTTGGTACGCTCCAGGGTCTTGCGAGTCTGTGCTAGCGAAACTTCGACCCGGCGTGCCGCAGCGGCTGTGCCTGCGGCCTGGGATCTGGCGATCCTGAGTTCGATCTCGTCTGTTGTCGTATCCAGCTGCGCGATAACTTGTCCCGCAGCGAAATGGTCGCCGACATCCAACGGCAGTTCGACCACCTTGCCACCGATCTCCGGCCGCAGGGTGATCATCTTCTCGGCCACGACATAGCCAGAGCCGATCACGGTCTGAAGCGGAGGTGTCTGCGGCAGTCGAGCGGGGAGCTGGTCTTGCGCTATCGCGTCAGTTTCTTTTACTGGCTGGGAGATGGATCCCGTTGCAGTGGGCCCCCACAAACTCTCGGCAAGGGGAAGCGACATGTAAGCCGCTGTCGCGAGTGCTACGGCTAAGCCGGTCAGCGCCACCCCACGCATTGGGAGCCGACGGCTCGCGGCTGTATCGGCGGGCGGTGTTCCTTCGCGCTCGATCGACAGCGACCGAAGTCGGTTCGCGATATTCGCTTCTGCATTCATGAGGGGTCTCCAGACGTTGACGGCGTGATTTTCCGCCGCCGGAACGTCTGGCGCGACCTCGATCGTGATTTAGGACGTCGCAGAACGCGATCTAGATCGCCGGAAGCTGCGAGTCAGGCCATAGTGGCGACAAATATGGTTACCCTGGGGAGGGGTCTTATGCTGTTCGTGCCGTTACCCTTCGTCGTTGCTCTCCTGCTTCTTCTACTGTTTCTGACAGTGGTGAGGCGTGACGATGAGCTTGCCGCGAACCGGCCCTTTCTCGTCCTGCTTCTGCTTTGTGCCGTGCAGTCAATCCTCGTCGGGCTGCGCCTGGGCTATGGTCTGCAGTGGATTGGCTATCTGGCGCTGGTGATCCCAACGGTCATGCCGCCACTGGTTTATGCCGGCGTGCGCAGATTGGGCGTGGACAGTCCCAGGCGCTGGCCCGCTCTCCTGGGCTTCTACAGCTTTCCTCCCGTTGTCATTGCCGTGCTGGCCGTTGTCTGGCCCGAGGCCATCGATATCGCGATGATCCTCATTCAAATCGCCTATGCCGTGGCATTGCTCTGGCTTGTCCGGCCGGGCCCCGACGCGTTGCGTCTGGCGTCGTTCGAGGCGGCACAGCCGGCGCATCGCGCGCTTGTCTTTGCCGCTGGCGCGCTGTGTTTTTCGGCATTGATCGACGCGCTGGTGCTGTTTGATTTCGGCTGGACCCATGGCGCGCATGTCGGCTTGATCGTCAGCATCGCCAATCTTGTCGGCCTGCTTGTCCTCGGTACTGCGGCGGCGGCGGCCGCCAGCCGGAATTCCACAGACGCCGAGATGGTGGAGATCCCGCCTGTGCTCGACACAGCCGAAGATAAGGATACCGTCGACAGGATCCATGCGTTGATGCAGGAGAAGAATCTCTATCGGGATGCCAATCTCAACCTTGAACGGCTGGCTCGCAAAGCCGGGATACCGTCGCGTCGCATCTCGGGTGCCATCAACCGGGCCACGGCCAAGAACGTCTCGCAATATGTCAACGATTACCGGATTGCCGAAGCCTGCCGGCTACTGGCCGAGACAGACCAATCGGTGACCGAGATCATGCTTGAGGCCGGTTTCCAGACCAAATCGAATTTCAATCGCGAGTTCCGTCGGGTCACCGATATGACACCTGTCGCGTGGCGCGAGAAGTGCGCCTATTCCGCAAATCCGGCCTGATGCGATGGCGCTTAAGGCTTCGCCGTATATCCGAGGCTGCGACTGATATCGTCGGCTGTCTTGCGCAGCATCGACAGAAGCGCTTCGCGCCGCTCGATGTAGCGGCTGGTCAGCGTACCCAGATTAAGGGCTGCAACGACGTGGCCGGCGGCGTCGAAAACGGGCATTGCGATGCCGGTCGAACCTGTGACGAATTCCTGGTCGTTGACCGCATATCCGTCCAGCCTCACCTTGACGAGGATATCCCGGATCTCCTGCAAATTGGTGTTCGTGTAGGGCGTGTAAGATAGGAACTGTACGCGGGAGAGATAATCCTCCAACGTCTGGTTCGGCGCGTGGGCAAGAAGAACACGGCCCATAGCTGTGCAATAGGCGACGATGGCCGCGTCCAAATTCACGTCATAGCGTATCGGCTGGCGGCTCACGCATTTTGCCAGCCTGCGGACGTCGCAATGGGCGTTCATGGCGCTGAGCAGTACGGTCTCGCCAGATTCGTCGCGCAAGCGCTCCATGAACGGCATCGCCTTGACCACCAGCGGCTCTTCATGGCGCCGGAAAGGGAAGCCGTGCCGGCCCGCCTCGACCAGCATGTAGCGCCCGGTGGAATCCTGCACGAGATGGCCGCGCGCGGCGAGGGTCTGCACCAATCCATGCGCGCTGCTTTTCGGCAGGGTCAGATCCCGAACGATCTGCGACAAGGCAACGGCTTCCCGCCGCCCCGCCATATATTCAAGAATATCAAGGACACGTCCGGCGCTCTTCACTTCCGAGTTCATATATGTGAACGACCTTCCCGTTGTTGGCCAGTCGATCGGCCTGTAACAGTTGTGCCGAGAAAAGCGACAACCGGCAAGGCGGCTGCGATGATGAGCGAAACGAAAAAGCAAGCAGAGGTCAGCGAACCCTGGCTCTGGCCGGACGAAGTCTGGTGGAGCCGCGTCGACAAGGTGCGCGCCGGGCGGTCGTTGCGGCCGGCAAAGTGGAAGAATGGCGCCCGCATGGCGGTGGCCTTGTCCTTCGACGCCGACCACGAGACGTTCGAGTTGCGCAATGGCGGCATTTCGATCGGCCGCATGAGCCAGGGGCAGTATGGCCCTCGTTCAGGCATGCCGCGCATTCTCAAGTTACTCGAAAAATATGCAGTTCCAGCCTCGGTCTTCATGCCGGCGGTGTCGGCGATGATCAATGCTGATGAAGCGCGCGCCGTCGTGGCCTCTGGTCATGAACTTGGCATGCATAGCTGGATCCACGAGTTCAATTCGCGCCTGGACGAAGCGACGGAACGCGATCTTGCGTTGCGGGCTGCCGATGTGCTGGAGCGTATTTCCGGTGTTCGACCGGTTGGCATGCGCACGGCCTCCTGGGATTTCAGTCCGCACACGCTGAAGATCGCCCGCGAGATGAATCTGCTTTACGATTCGTCGTTGATGGCCGACGAGGAACCCTACGAGCTTCTCGAAGACGGCGAGCCGACGGGCATTGTCGAAATCCCGGTGGAGTGGATCCGCGACGACGCTCCTTATGTGGCGATGGACCGTATGACTGGTGCGCGACCCTATAGCAGCCCGTCGATGGTTCTCGATATTTTCCAGCGTGAACTGGAGGTGGCCTATGAGGAGGGCGGGCTTTTCCAGCTTACTCTTCATCCGCATCACATCGGCCATCGTTCGCGTATCTTCATTCTGGAAGAGATTATTCGCCAGGCGCAGGCCAAAGGGGACGTATGGTTCGCCACCCATGCGGAGCTAGCCGCCTATTGCGCTTCGGAAGCCGGTCTGAAGACATTGCACCAATAAATGATGTGCGTCCGGCGGCGCGCGACGACGTTCTTGAATTTCAAAGGGGGTAGTAGATTATGCATTTCAAGTTCTTATCCGTAGTGGCTCTTGCCGCGAGCCTTCTGGCAACGGCCGCCTATGCGCAATCGGCGAAGGATACGCTGACGATCGACCTGCCGAATGATGCGGCCACGCTCGATCCGCATCTTCAATGGGACACGGACAGCTACAGCGTCTATCGCAATATCTTCGACAATCTCATCACCCGCGATACAGCGGGCGCGATCGTGCCGCAGATCGCAACCTCCTGGAAATATCTCGACGACAAGACCCTCGAATTCCAGATTCGCGACGATGTGACCTTCCAGGACGGCAGCAAGCTGACAGCCGAGGATGTCGCCTACAGCGTCAACCGCATTATCGATCCGGCTCTGAAGAGCCCGCAATTGTCGCAGTTCAACCAGATCGTCAAGGCCGAGGCCACCAGCCCGACAGTAGTTAAGATGACGACGAAATCGCCCTATCCGGTGCTGATTGCCCAGCTCGTCAAGCTGTCGATCGTACCAAAGGCCTATGTCGAGAGGGTGGGAGCTCAGGAGTTCAATCTGAAGCCGATGGGCAGCGGCCCCTACAGGCTGGTGCAGTGGCAGAAGGGTGTGCAAACCGAGCTTCAGGCGAATGATCACTACTGGCGCGCAAAGCCGCCCTTCGAGCACGTCGTCTTCCGCGCCGTGCCCGACGTCTCCACCCGCATCGCTGATCTGAAGACCGGGAAGGCCGACCTCGTTCGCGATCTTCCTTCGGATCAGGCGATTGCGCTGAAGAGCAGCGAGGAGGCGCAGGTGCTCTCGGTTCCGACCGAGCGCGTCGGCTATATCTACATCAACGCCCAGGCTGGTGCGACGCAGGATGTCCGCGTGCGCCATGCGATCGCCTATGCCATCGACCGGCAGACCCTGGTCGATGCGCTGCTCCAGGGCTTCGGCTCACCGGTCAACGTCGTCGGTGCCAAACCGATCTTCGGTTACACCGAGAGGGTCGACGGCTACCCCTTTGATCCGGATAAGGCGCGCGCCCTGATCAAGGATGCGGGTGCCGAAGGGGCGAAGATCGAGTTTTTGACTTCGCCCTCCTATGATCGTTCCATGGTGGAAGCCATCCAGCAGATGCTGAACGATGTGGGCCTTGATACGACGATCACCTCGCTCGATCAGGCGACATTCCTGAAGCGTCGCCAGGGAGACGCCAAGGACGCCGGCAGCATGGCTTTCGGTCGCTGGTCCTGCGCCTGCCAGGATGCGGACGGTATCATTTTCCCGCTCTTCCGCACCGGCAGCAGCTGGGCGAAATACAGCAATCCGCAGTTCGACAGCCTCGTCGACGATGCCCGTTCGACGCTCGACAGCGACAAGCGGCTGGAGGACTACCGGAAGGCCTATGAAATCCTGAAGCAGGACGTGCCGGGCATCGGGCTTTATCAGGGCGATGCCGTCTACGGCGCCAGCAAGAATCTGAAATGGCAGCCGAGCCCCAACGAAGCCATGTTCGTCATGGACATGAGCTGGCAGCAATAGGCCGGGCAGATTATGGATTCGGCCGGTGACTGGAGCCTGCCTTTCTGTATCAATAGGCTAGACGTGTCCGACGATTCTGATCCGCCGGACACCATGTCCTCCCGCCTTTGACCTTTCGTTCGGATGGCTTCCATGACCCTTGCTATTTCTCCCGATGATATCGACCAGGCGGCGCTGCTTTTGGAATTGCAGCGTTGGGTGGAGATCGAAACCCACACGCCGGACGCCGACGCCGTGAACCGGCTAGCCGATCGTGTCGAGGCAATTGCCAAGACAGCAGGTCTGGAAACCGAGCGGACGCCCGGAACGCTGGGCTTCGGCGATATTCTGGCGGTGCGTTCTCCTCGTCCTGCCGGCAGCAACCAGAAGAGCACGCTCATCCTGGCGCATCTGGACACGGTTCATGCGGCCGGCACGATCAAGAACCAACTGCCCTGGCGGCAGGAGGGTGACCGCCTCTACGGACCTGGTATTTACGACATGAAGTCCGGCGCCCTGATGGCGCTGGAGGCGATGAAGCTTGCGGTCCAGCATGGCTCCGGCCCCAAACTCCCCATAGATCTGCTGTTCATGCCGGATGAAGAAGTCGGCAGTCTCAGTTCCCGCGCGCTCATCGAGGCCTATAGCCGCAATGCCGGCTACGCTCTGGTGGTCGAGCCCGCTCGTGATGGTGGCAAGATCGTCGTCGCGCGCAAGGGCGTGGCCATGTTCGACATCGTCGTTCGCGGCCGCGCCTCCCATGCTGGCACCCGGCCGCAGGATGGACGCAGCGCCGTCCACGCCGCCGCAAGGTTGGTGCTCGAACTCGAAGCATTGAACGACCCCTCGCGCGGCATCACGGTGACTGTCGGCACCATCCATGGCGGAACCGGACGCAACACCGTGCCGGCGGAGTGCCAGATGCAACTTGACGTGCGGGTGCCCGACGAACCGACGGCGACGGAAATCCTCGGCAAGATCGAGGCCCTGAAGCCGGTCGATCCGGATATCACGCTCGAAATCAGCGGCGGTCTCAATAGGCCGCCATTTCCGCAATCCGAAAGCGGTAAGCGGCTTTTCGACCATACTGCTGGGATTGCCGCCGAACTCGGAATCAAGCTCGAAGGTGTCAGTACCGGCGGCGGTTCGGACGGCAATTTCACCGCAGCTATCGGCGTCGCCACGCTTGATGGGCTGGGTGCAGACGGCGCTGGCGCGCATACGTTTGACGAGTATATCTTCGTTAGCAGCATCGCGCCTAGAACGGCATTGCTGGCCAATCTGATGTTGACGCTCGACGGCAAGGAATGATGCCCGGCAGCGGGTGAGGCGGTGGCTTAGAAATTGAACCTGTGCGCGGCACCTTCGACCGGATTGGCCCAGACCATGGAGCCCGGCGCGAACGGTGTCTCGCCTTCCGCGCGCGCGACCATCTCCCCCATATCGGTGATATCGAGATGGATGATCGCCTCGGCGCCGAGGCGTTCGACATGACGAACCTTGCCTTGCCACTGGCCGTCGGTTTCCGAGAGTTTGATATGCTCGGGCCGGATCCCGTAGGTCTTGCACCCGAAACGTTCGGCGATCTCGCCGCTGTAGAGGTTCATTCTGGGGCTGCCGATGAAGCCGGCGACGAACGGGGTGGCCGGGTGGCGATAGAGCTCCATCGGACTGCCGACCTGCTCGATCGCGCCGCCCTTCAGGACGACGATCTTGTCGGCCATAGTCATGGCTTCGACCTGATCATGGGTGACGTAAATCATCGTCGTCTTCAGGCGGGCGTGAAGTTCCGATATCTCCAGCCGCATCTGGGCTCTGAGCGACGCGTCGAGATTGGAGAGCGGTTCATCGAACAGGAAGACCTTGGGATCGCGCACGATGGCGCGGCCGATGGCGACGCGCTGCCGCTGGCCGCCGGAAAGCTGCTTCGGCTTGCGGTCGAGCAGCTGAGAGAGCTGGAGCGTGTCGGCGGCCGCACGCACCTTGGCCTCGATCTCCGCTTTCGGGCGGCGGGCAAGCGATAGCCCGAAGCCGATATTTTCCGCGACGGTCATATGCGGATAGAGCGCGTAGCTCTGGAACACCATGGCGATGCCGCGCTCGGAAGGCTCGGCATGGGTGACATCCTTTTCGCCTATGGTGAGCGAGCCCGAGGTCGATTCCTCCAGGCCGGCGATGATGCGCAGCAAGGTCGACTTGCCACAGCCGGACGGTCCGACGAAGACGACGAATTCACCGGAGCGCACCTCGAGATCGATCCCCTTGATGACCTCGAGTGCGCCGAAGCTTTTGCGGATCTGCTTCAGAGTGAGTTCAGCCATTGCACTAACCTTTCACGGCGCCGGCCGTCATGCCCGCCACGATCTGTCTGTTGAAGAAGATGAAGACGATCAGGGGAGGGATCGTGACGAGAAGGATATTCATGAAGAGCAGGTTGTACTGGCTCGTATACATACTCTGGAAGTTATAGAGCGTGAGCTGAACGGTGACGTTCTCCTTGCCCGGTAGGTAATAGAGTGGGTTGGTGAAATCGTTGAAGATCGCGATCGACTGCACCACGATGTTGGTGACGGTCACCGGCTTCAGCAGCGGCAGGATGACCCGAAAGAAGATCTGCCAAGGTTTGGCACCGTCGATCCGCGCCGCTTCGTCCAGATCACGCGGGATCGTTGCGATGAACGACCTGAACAGAAGGGTCGAGAAGGAGAGGTTGTAGGCGACCTGAATGAGGATCATCCCGCTGATCGTCTTGAACAGGCCGAGTTCCTGCAGCAGCCCGATCGTCGGCACGACGGCGGGCGGCATCATCAGGCCCATGAAAAGAGCGACGGACGCCACGCTATTCCATCCCGTCTTTCGCCGCTGCATCACATAGCCGACCATCGCCGAGAGCAGAATCAGGATCGTGACCGAGACGACGGTGATCAGCGTCGAATTGAAGTAGGCGAGAACCAGCTGGTAGTCGCGCGCCTTGAACACCGCGACCAGATTGTCCCATAACAGCCATTTCTCCGGCAGGCCGAAGTTCAGCCGGGAGGCCTCGGGTTTCGACTTCGCTGCCTGCAACAGCACAAAGACGAAGGGCAGGACGAAGATCACCATGGCGATGGCAAGAGCGATCAATCCGGTAACATAAGGTCGTATCTTTCTCATTCCTCGACCTCGCGCCGGTTGAACCACAGGGTAAGGGGCAGGATGATGATGGCAATCAGCGCAAACAGGATGACGTTGCCGGCGGTCGACAGGCCGTAGAAGCCCGCCTGATACTGCTTGTAGATCACCGATGCGATGACATCCGACGAAAAGCCCGGTCCGCCACGGGTCATCGCCCAAATGAGATCGAAGGATCTGAGGCCGCCGATGAGCGACAAGGTGACGACCGTGATCATGGCCGGACGCACGAGCGGCAAGGTGATCCGCGAAAATTGCTGGAGCCGCGTGGCGCCGTCGATGCGGGCCGCCTCGTAGTAGTCAGGGCTGATCGCGGCAATACCGGCGATGAAGATCAGGGTCGCGAGGCCTACACCCTTCCACAGGTCAACGAGGGCCACGGAAAAGAGCGCCAGTGCCGGATTGGTGAGCCATCCCGGGCCAGGGATCCCCAGCGTTTCCAGCGCGACATTGATGATGCCCCTGGTTGGATGCATCATCACCGTGAAGGTGATGCCAATGCCGATGGTCGAGACCAGAACGGGGAAGAAGACCAGCGTGCGCAGGAAGCCGCGCGCGAAGATATTCCCGGTCAGCAGCACCGCCAACAGAAGGCCGCATACGGTTTTCAGTCCCGATGTCGTCACGGCGTAGATCAGCGTGTTCACGAGCCCCTGAACCAGGAAAGGCTCGGAAAAGAACTGCCGGAAATTCTCCAGCCCGATGAATTCCGCCGTGCTGAGATCCCAGCGTGTCAGGCTGAACCACAGGGAAGAGACCGTGGGGGCCAGAAACAGCACGCCATAGATGATGGCGGCCGGGATGAAGAACCACAGGGGATAGGGTGATGTGTGCGAGCGCGGGCGTGTCTCAGTCATAGCTCCCTCTCCGATCGGGTGAAACCCCGCCCGCGAAAGGCGAGGTCGATTTTCCCGAAGGGCGCGCTACCAGTTGGGGATGCCGAGTTGCTTTGCCTGCTTGCGCACATCGTCGTCATAGAGTGCGGCGGCGTCGGCCGGCTGGCGGATGCCAGAACCGACTTCGACGGTGATCTGCTCCAGCGACGGCCCCTTGATCGGCGAGGAGAACTCCAATGCCGGCGTCGTCAGGCCTTTTGTCTCGAAATATGGAAGCATGTCCTTGACCGAAGGCGGCACGTCGGCGGGCAAGGGGCAGCCATTGACGAGAGATGGCCCCTGCACGGTATTGGTCGCCATCATGATCTTGCAGCCCTCGACGCTTCCAACAAAGTCCACGAATTTCTTGGCCTCGTCGATATGCTTGCTGCCGGTCGGGATATAGGCGGCCGCCGGCATCCAGACTGTCAGGCCATTCTTCGATGCGTCGTCTCCTGGCTGAGCAAAGAAGCCGACATCATTGAGGTTGTCGGAATAGTCCTGCTTGAGGGCGCCGATCGCGAAGGTCAGCATCGGATAGTGCGCGGCTTCTCCCGTCGCCACCATTCTGAGCCCATCATCATAGCTGGCGGCGCCAAAGTCTTCATTCATCAGGCCGGCGTCGTGTACCTCCTTCAGATGCTCGAAGCCTTTCATGGCGGCTGGTGTCGTGGCGTACTTGATCTTGTTGTTCGTGTAATCCTCGGCGAAATTCGGAACGGCGGCATTGAGATTGTAATAGTCCGCCAGCACGAAGAGCTGAGAGGTCCAGGTATCGCGATAGGTCTGCGCGATGGCCACCTTGCCGGCCGCCTTCACCTTCTCGTTGTTGGCCATGAATTCGGCCCATGTCTTCGGAACGGAGAGGCCGAGCTCCTGATAGATCTTCCTGTTATAGAAAATCCCACCGCCCTGGGCTGTGCCGAAAGGGACGCCATAGACCTTGCCGTCGGCTCGCACGACCGCCTTGAAGCTCTCATTCACGTTCGCCTGCGACGACAGGTTGCTCAGATCGACCAGTGTACGCCCGGGCTTGATGGCCTGCATCAGCGAGCCGGAATTGTAGAGGAACACATCGGACATCTCGCCGGTCGCAAGACGCGTTTTGATGATGTTGTCTCCCTCGCCGCCGCCCGGCCGTTGTTCGATGTCGATCGAGACATCGGGGGCTTTCTTCTCGTAGGCCGCCACCAGCGCGTCGGCGGCCGCGACCGTGTCGGGGCTATTGTCGATCAGAAACGAAAGCTTGGTTTCCGCCTGCGACGGGCCGGCCGCGATCAATGCGGCAAGCGCCGACGCGGTCGCAAAAATGACTCCAATACGCTTTGTCATGACGTTCCTCCTCCGAACGATGAGACATTGAACGATTATGCGGCTTCAGATCTTGGGAAGCGTGAAGACGATCTCATGCGTTCCCGGATCGATAGTCGTCTCCCCTACGACTGGCTTTCCATCGACCGACGGGTTCTGGTGTCGACGCCCCGGTCGGAACCGTCCGACGCACCCTTTCGGCAATGTCAGCCGATAGGTCACCTTGTCGCCGCTCAGCTCCCATGCGGCTTCAATGCGACCCTGAGGCACGTCATGATGGGCGGTAACGGGCGAGAGTGATGGGATAGGCGCCGGATCGATGATGACTTCGGCAAAACCCGGTGCGCTTGGGCTTGGCGAAATGCCGGCGACGCTTTCGAACAACCATTGGCAAACGGCGCCGTAGGCATAGTGATTGTAGCTGTTCATGTCCGGGTCGTAGATGGTGCCGTCGGGCGCCAGCGCATCCCAGCGTTCCCAGATCGTCGTCGCGCCCTGCGCGACCTGATAGAGCCAGCCGGGGACCTCCTGTTGGAGGAAGACCTTCTCGGCAAGATCGTCCAGATCGAGCTTCGTCAGGGCCGGCAGCAAAGCGGGCGTGCCGATGAAGCCGGTGCCGATCTTGTAGTCGGCGTCGATGACTACCTGGCGGAAATGCTGCTTGGCCGCTTCCTGGTGCTCGGCGGGGATCAGATCGTAGAGAAATGCCAGTGCATAGGACGTTTGGTCGTTATGTGCGAGGCGCCCCGATGGAGTGATGAATTCGTGCGCGAAAGCTTCCCTGATCTTGCCTGCGCGCGCCGTCATCCGCTCTTCGAGCCTGTGATCGCCAACGACGGCTGCGATCTTCGCCAGAAGGTCGCTCGAA
Source organism: Rhizobium lusitanum (assembly GCF_014189535.1). Lineage (NCBI taxonomy): Bacteria > Pseudomonadati > Pseudomonadota > Alphaproteobacteria > Hyphomicrobiales > Rhizobiaceae > Martinezella > Martinezella lusitana. The sequence goes on from NZ_CP050307.1 coordinate 830,912, forward strand.
ATGAAGTGGTAAAGTGTTGCCGCGCAATCGTCGCCGATGGTCGGACGGGGCTTGCGGTTGTCGCCGATCGGCTGGAGCCAATCGCCGAAAGTAAAGCCCCGGTCACCCCAGTGGGACGGTGGCCGCACGATGGGGCCGTCTGAGATCGACCAGATAAAATCGACCCAACGCGCCATGGCATCCAGGCATTCCGAGAGAATCTGGCGATCGCCATAATGGGTGTAGAGCACCCAGGGGATGACGACGATCGCATCGCCCCAGCCGGTCGAGCCGGCAAAGCCCGGGAAATTCTCGGGGTGCAGGCGCGTTGGATCCGGCGAGAAGTGGGAAACCGCTCCATCCGGTCGCTGATCGGCCATGACATCGCGCAGATATTTTCTAAGGAACGACTGACTGTCCGTCAGCCAGCATGCCGTTGCCGCAAACACCTGAGCGTCGCCGGTCCAGCCGAGGCGCTCATCGCGCTGCGGGCAATCGGTCGGCACCTCGATGAAGTTGGCGCGTTGCGACCAGATGGTGTTCTGCACAAGCCGGTTGACGAGCGCATTGCCCGAGGTGAAGCCGCCGGCGAGGATGGGGACGGAGGAGATCGGGACCGAGGTGATCGCGACGATTTCCGCCTCGCCCTTGATCGTTATCCGGGCATAGCGAAAGCCCTGGAAGGTGAAATGCGGCGCGTAGGTTTCATCGCCGCCGCCGCGCAGCGTATAGATCGTGTGCGCCGGGGCGGTTCGGTAGTTGCGGTTGTCGAAATAACGATCGGGGCCCAGAATCTCGGAATGTTCGACCTGTACTTCCGCGCCGGCCGTGCCACGAACCTTGTATCGCACATAGCCGCCGACATTCTGCCCGAAGTCATGGATCGTGCGGCCCTCTGCATCGATCCAGCTTTCGATCGGGGCAATTGGCTGCAGTTCCTTCACCGGTGCGGTTTCATGGGCGACAAGCAGCGTCTTGTCGAAGGACAGCTTTTCCGTGCCGTGGCTCTCGGAAAGCCCTTCCTCGCGCGCATCATAGATCTCGCCGAAATAGATGCCGGATTTGCGGATCGGCAGCAGACCGCTTCGCCAGTTCGTGTCCGTGGAAAGAATGATGCCGGCAGGACCGACCAGGTCCACGATCGCTGCCGTCCTGTCGCCCCAGCAGTTGGGAATGGCCTTCCACATTAGCGGGGAGCGGTACCATCCGTCGGCAAGCCAGATCTCGATGCGGTTCGTGCCGGATTTGAGGAGGTCGGACACATCGTAGCGCTGATAGGCAATGCGATCGTCATAATTGGTCCAGCCCGGCGTCAGCAAATCGTCGCCGACGCGCTTGCCGTTGATGAAGCAACGATAAAGGCCGAGTGCCGAGATGAAGAGCTCGATCGGTCCGGTCAGTCCGTCGAGATTGAACGTGTTGGCAATGAAGCTTGCGGCCGTGCCCTGACCTTGGTCCGACAGTGGCGCGATCATCTCGCCAGCCCAATCACGCGAAACCCTGCTGCCCCTAATGGCGGATGGCTGAAAGTTCATCAAATCCTCCCATTTATGTAGAACGTTCTCCGTATAACGTTCTACATTTTTTGCCGATGTGCAATAGAAAATTTGTGAGCGTTCTGTCATGGTGAGCGGACACGTGTCGCGCGACTCGCGGATCAGGTCTGGGAATTTCATGTCAGTCGATAATAAAAAACCGGCGGAACGGGCTGATCGGGTGACGATCCGAACGGTTGCGGCGCATGCGGGCGTATCGGTCGCCGCCGTCTCCAAGGTGATGCGCAATGCCTATGGTGTCAGCGATAATCTTCGCGCCAAGGTGACCGTGTCGATCGAGGAGCTGAGATATCGTCCATCACGGGCGGCGCGAGGGTTGCGCGGGAAAACCTTCACGATCGGGCTGCTCCTCGTCGATATCCGCAACCCGTTTCTTCCGGAGGTGATCGCCGGCGTCAATGCCGTTCTGGCGCCTTCACATTATCAGGCAATGATCGGCGTCGGCGAAGCCCGCATGCAATTGGAGACGTCCCTGATCGAGTCGATGATCGACTATAAGATGGACGGCCTTATTCTGGTTGCGCCCCGCTTGCCTTCCGAGATCATTACGAGATTTGCCGCGCAAATTCCGATCGTTGCGGTCGGCTATCACGACTCGACGGCGGATGGTTTCGATACGATCAATGCCGACGATCAACGCGGCGCGGAAATTGCCGTCGATGCGCTTCTGGAATGCGGCTATCGCGACATCGAAATGCTGACCCAGCTTGCGCGTGCGGGGCACAAGGTTTCCGTCGTCCGCCAGCGCGAGATAGGCTTTCGGCGCGCCATGCAGCGTGCCGGCTTGGGCTCCTCGGCGCCGATCACCAATATCCCCCTCGAATCCCCCAGGCGGGAGGAGACCATCCGCAAGTTCCTGGCTCGGAGCGACAGGCCACGCGCCGTTTTCTGCTGGAGCGATATCGACGCCATCGTGGTGATGAGCATGGCGGCGGAAATGGGCGTGCGCGTGCCGGAAGATCTGGCGGTCGTCGGCTATGACAATTCATCCATCGCCGCCCTCGGTCTCGTCAATCTCGCCAGTATCGATCAGTCCGGCAGGGAGCTGGGCCAGACAGCCACGCGCACGCTCCTGTCGCGTATCGAAGGCCGTAGTGAGGCTGTGCACATCCTGCAGATGCCATCATTGGTGACCAGGCGAAGCTTGGCGGGGTGAGGATCCAGGTGGACGCGATCCAAGGATCACGGGTCGAAACGGCTGACTTCGATCCCCATGCCGACAGGTAACAGCACGCTCGTGATTCCGGCCTTGGCGCGGATGGCCTTGCCATAGGCCTGCACATCCTCGTTTCCGGGGCGTATCATGTTGTCGGCGATGATGATCGCACCTGGATTGAGCTTGGGGTAGAAGGCTTCAAGGCAGGGCACATAGAGATCTTTCCAGAGGTCGACCAGGACGAAATCCACTCCGACCGTCAGTTCGGAGATCATCTGCACGGTGTCACCGACCTTGAAGTCGATGTGGTCGGCAAGTCCGGCCTTTGTCGCCATATCGCGAGCATAGGCTGACTTATAATCATGCAATTCCATCGTGATCAGCCGGCCGCCGGTCGCGCGGGCGGCCTCCGCCAGCCAGATGCCGGAATAGCCGAAGGAGGTGCCGAGCTCGAGGATGTTCGGCGCTGTCAGGCTCTTGGCGATAATGTTGAGCAGGCCACCGGTTTCCGGTCCGACGGCGCGCATCCGGCGATCCTGGCCGCCATCGCGACCGCCTTGCGGCATGTCGCGCGGCTTGCTTTGCTCTTCCCGGATCAGCTCGTGATATTCATCGAGCACCGCCAAGATTTTGTCGTCCATACCCTATCCTCTATCTAGCTGTGGACTGCGGCGCGCACGATAGGAGCGAATGTAGCGGCCGTCGAGGCTGCCAAGCTGAGGATGCGGCTCATGTCACTCTAACGTGATCGATCAAATCGCCCCGTCGACGATCACCATGGGGCTGCCACGAGAACATGTCTCGACGCGGGCATCGATCTTGTAGATATCGCGCAGCATTCCGGTGGTGATGACCTCAGGTGTCGCGCCGCTCGCCGCCATTTTGCCTTGTGCGATGACGATGGTGTTTTCGCAATAACGGAGCGCATGGTTGAGATCGTGCAACGCGATGAGGACGATCATGCCGTCGCGCTTGGCGAGATCGGTAATGAAGCTCAGCACTTCGATCTGCCGGTGGAGATCGAGGGCCGAGGTCGGTTCGTCCATCAACAGGATTTCTGGCCGGCGAATGAGCGCCTGTGCGAGCGAAACGAGCTGGCGCTGCCCGCCGGAAAGCTCGCCAAGGCCGCGAAAGCCCAGGTCTTGGATGTGCAATGCCTTCAGGATGGCATCGATCTCCGCAAGCTCGTCGTCGGCGACCCGCCAGCCGCTGCCTTGCTTTGCTGAAAGCAGGACCGATTCGTAGACCGTCAGGACCGCATTGGCGCCAGTATCCTGCGGCATGTAGCAGATCGAGCGCGATCCTCGTTCCGTACCGGATAGCTCAACCAGTCCCGGCCCCTTGATCAGGCCGGCGATCCGTTTGAACAGCGTTGACTTGCCGGCGGCGTTGGGGCCGATAATCGCAGTGACGCTGCCGCCCTTCAGGTCGCTTAAGGTCACATCGGAAAGCACTTTCGCCTTGCCGTAGGCGGCTCCGACGTTATCGAGTGCCAAGGCTACCATGAGCGCCTCCTGCTGCCGAAGATCAGGATGAAGAAGAAGGGTACCCCCACCAGCGCGGTGATCACGCCGATCGGCAGGATCGCGCCCGGGATGATGATCTTGCTGAGGACGGACGTTGCAGAGAGAAGCAGGGCGCCGCAGACGATCGAAGCGGGCAGGAAGAAGCGCTGATCCTCGCCGACGATCATGCGGGCCATGTGAGGGCCGACCAGGCCGACGAAGCCGATCGTGCCGACGAAGGATACGGGGATTGCAGCGAGCAGGCTGACGAGCATCATCGTCCTCAGGCGCAGCGCGCGCACGTTGACACCCATGCTCGCGGCCTTGTCCTCGCCGAGGCGAAGCGCCGTCAGCGCCCATGCATCCCGCATGAACAATGGCACGATGACGACTAGCATGCCGGCGATGATCGCGACCTTGGGCCAGGTTGCCTTGGTAAAGCTTCCCATGGTCCAGAAGACGATTGCCGAAAGCGCCTGTTCGGACGCCAGATATTCGAGCAGCGACAGAGCCGCGTTAAAGCTGAACACCAGCGCGATGCCTAGCAGGACGATCGTCTCGACGCTGACGCCGCGCATGGTCGAGGCAAAGTGGATGAACATTGCCGCCGCCATTGCCATGATGAAGGCATTGATCGGCACCATATAGGCGACTGCGCCGGGATAGAGCGCGACGCCGCCGACAAGCGCAAGGGCTGCGCCGAAACTTGCCGCCGCCGAAATTCCGAGCGTGAACGGGCTTGCCAGCGGATTGGCGAGGATCGTTTGCATCTCGGCGCCGGCGACCGACAAAGAGGCACCGACGACGACCGCCATCAGCGCGATCGGCATGCGGATATCCCAGATGACGACGCGCAATTGAATGGCCGCGCCGGCGGGATCGAAGATCGCGGACAAAACCTGCCGTAGGGTATAGTTCGCCGGCCCGAGCGCCATGTCGAGCGCAATGCTCATGCACATAGCGACGCCGAGGAGCGTCAGGATTACGATGCGGCGGAAGACGCGGGAGCGATATTGCTCGCCTCCGGTCACGATTGCTTGGAGCGTCCCAACGGACATGACGGCTTGTCCTTCGGCAAAATGCGAGAGGCCGGCTCATGGCCAAAGATCGACCAAGTTACCGGCACCAGGCTCGAGCGGTCGCTCGACGAAAACTGAGACCGTCTATGCTTTTATGAGTAAAGCAGTCAAGTTCATTCTGGCAATGAGCGAGTGTCCGATCAGAAATCGGCAACCTTGCCCCAGACCGAGCCGTTCAGCCGGTCCGGATAATAAGGTTTCGGATCGATGATCGGCTCGGCGCCCGTGACGAGGTCGGCGACGAGATGGCCGGCTCCGGGGCCAATCCCGAATCCGTGGCCGCTGAAGCCTGCCGCCAGAATCAGCCCGGGCAGGGTCGGCACTTCGCCGATCGCCGGGACGCCATCGGGCGTGCTGTCGATATAACCGGCCCAGGTGGCTGAGACCGGTGTCTGGGCAAGTGCTGGAAGCAGCGCCCGTGCCCGCTCCAGGGTCGCTTCGATCTGCTGACGATCCGGGCGGGGGTCGAGAATGCGGTTGCGCTCCATAGGCGTCGGTCGATCCAGCCGCCAGCGCGACAGGGTCTCATGACCGTTCTTTAAGCCTTCCAACCCGCCGGGCGCGAGGCTGCGGCGACGCTTGATGAACATCGGTATAAAGTGGCGCGCGAAACGGAGCTGCTGCAAGGTCGGATCGACGCGGGCGCGGCCGCTGATGGCAAGCGTATAGCCGCCGTCGCTCCTGCGCGTGGCGGAGACTGCGGCGGTATGCAATGCGGCAGGCAAGCCCGTAGCGCCGGGGGCGACCGACAGGATCGAGGAGCGGATTGCTGCCTGTGGAAAGCGGATACCGAGCTGTCGGCAAAAGGACGATGCCCATGCACCGCCGGCCATCACCACCGTTCGGGTGCGGATTGTGCCTGCTTCGGTAATGACCCCGCTGACACGGCCGCCTTCGACCTCCAGGCCACGGGCGGCGCACATCTGATGAACGCTGCCTCCGAGCGCCATGGTGGCGCGGGCAACCACCGGTGCTGCTCGTGATGGATCGGCGGTGCCGTCACTGGGCGAAAAGACCCCGCCCTTCCATTGTCTTCCGGTTGCCGCCCCGAATTCGCTCGCCTTCTTGCCGTCGAGCATGTGGGTGGTGACGCCGACGCCACGAGCAAATTCGCCCCAGCGAGCCCAGCCGGCAAGTTCCGCGTCGTCATTGCTCAGATAGAGCAAGCCGCAGCGGCGAAAGCCGGTATCCTCACCACTATCCTTGGCAAACTCGTCCCAGAGCGCCAGGCTCTTTGTCGCAATGGGTAACTCGCGGGCGTCCCTGTTTTGCTGCCGGCACCATCCCCAGTTTCGGCTGGATTGTTCGGCGCCGATCCGCCCTTTTTCCAAAAGGGCGACCTTCATGCCGCGCCGCGCGAGATAATAGGCGGTAAATGTTCCGACAATGCCGCCGCCGATCACCACGACATCCACTTTCTCGGGCAGAGCAGGTGTAGTTTCAATATGCAGCAGGGGCGCGGGCATGGTTCTCTCCGGTTTTCAGACGACATTCTAGTCGAGCTTTTGTCGTGGAAATGCTGGAGATTGGCGCTGGACAGCATTTCCTTCGGTAGCGTCCGCCTATCGCGAACGCTTGTGCTAAGATGCAGATATTGCGAGGTTATATCGGCATAGCCTGGTTCGATTCCACTTGCTAACCGGGGCTTTCCGCTTAAAATGACGAAAGATTATTCCGTATGGCGGCGTGCCGCTGCCGATAAAAGGGGAGCACGCCGATGAAGCTCGACCGGATCGACATCAAGATTCTCTACGAATTGCAGAAGAATGGCCGCATCACCAATGTCGAACTGGCGGACCTCGTCAATCTCTCGCCAAGCCCCTGCCTGATGCGGGTGAAGAAGCTGCAATCGGAAGGCTATATCTCCGGCTATTCGGCGCAGATCAACATTGCAAAGCTCGGGCAGACACTCACCGTCTTCACCGAGGTCACGCTCAAGAACCATCGCCAGATCGATTTTGCGCGGTTTCTCGCCGCGGTCGAAAAGGTGGACTCGGTCGTGGAATGCCATCTCGTTTCCGGCGGCTACGACTATCTGGTGAAGTTCGTGACCGCCGGCATTGCCGAATACCAGACGACGATGGAACGGTTGATCGACATGGAGATCGGTATCGACAAGTATTTCAGCTTCGTCGTGCTGAAATCGCCGATCGTCAAGGCACATATGCCACTGACGAGCTTGTTTCCGGTCTGAGGTTTCCTCCGAATACGGTTCGCGAAACGCTGGTCAGCGTTTCGCGAAAGTCCGCATCAGCTCTGGGTCCTGTTCCAGGCCGTCAAGCCAGCCCGGGTCGAGCTTCGGCACGGAGGAGAAGAGCAGCTTGGAATAGGGATGCTTGGCGCCGCCAGCGAGATCGGCGGATGCGAGCTGCTCGATCTTCTCTCCCGCATACATGACGATAATCTCGTCGCAGATCGCCTGCACGGTCGACAGGTCATGGCTGATGAAGACGTAGGAGAGGCCGAGTTCGCGCTGCAACTCCTTGAGAAGATCGATAATGGCGGCGGCAACGACCGTGTCGAGGGCCGAGGTAATTTCATCGCATAGAATGAGCTTCGGCTCGGCCGCGAGCGCTCGCGCAAGATTGATGCGCTGCTTTTGGCCGCCGGACAGTTCCGGCGGGCGGCGGTGCTTGGTGGCTCTTGGCAGATGAACCATGTCGAGGAGCTGGTCGATCCGCGCCTCGCGCTGCTTGCCGCCGAGACTATGATAGAAGGAGAGCGGCCGGCCGAGGATCTCTCCGATCGACTTGGCTGGGTTGAGCGCGGTATCGGCGAACTGGAAGACGATCTGCAGCTTGCGCAGCTCTTCGCGCTGGCGCTGCTTGGCATTGGCCGCAAGCTGCTTGCCGTCGAAGATGATATCGCCGGAAACCGGCGGCAAGATTCCCGCGATCGCGCGGGCAAGCGTCGATTTTCCGCAGCCGGATTCGCCGATGACGCCGAGATTGCGGCCGGTTTCCAGCTTGAGACTGACGGATTTCAGAGCTGTTGCTGCTGGCAGGCCGTTCGGCTGGATTGGCCCATAACCGGCGACGATGTCGGTGACCTCGAGAAGGGCAGGCGTTTTTTGCGGATCGGTCGATGCAGGCGAGGCGTAGAGCTTGGGTTCGAAAGCGCCGAGCAACTGGCGCGTATAGGAATGGGAGGGTGCCGAAAGGATCTGCTCGGTTTTGCCGATTTCCTGGACCTCGCCAGCCTTCAGGACCACGATCCGGTCTGCGACCTGGGCGACGACGGCGAGGTCGTGGGAGACATAGACGCCGGCAATGCCGCCCTTCTTCATCACCGATTTGAAGGCCCGGAGAACCTCGATCTGCGTCGTCACGTCGAGCGCGGTCGTCGGCTCGTCGAAAATCACCAGCTTCGGATCACCGATCAGCGCCATCGCGGCCGACAGGCGCTGCAACTGGCCACCGGAAACCTGATGCGGATAGCGCGAACCGATCGTCTCGGGGTTCGGCAAGCTCAATGCCTTGAAGAGCTCGACGGCACGCGCCTTTGCTTCTTCGGCGGGCATCAGGTCATGGATACGGGTGATTTCGATCACCTGCTCCATGATGGTCTGCGCCGGGTTGAAGGCGGCCGCAGCGCTCTGCGGGATATAGGCGACTTCGGTGCCGCGAATGCGAGCTCTGGCTTTTTCCGACAGGCTTGCCATGTCCTTGCCGGCAAGCAGGATTTCACCGCTACTGATCCGGCATCCCGGTCGCGCATGCCCCATTAGGCTGAGCGCGATCGTCGTCTTGCCCGAGCCGCTTTCGCCGATCAGGGCGACGATCTCACCGTCTTCGATATCGAAACTGACGCCACGGATGATCTCCACCAGGCGGCCCGAATCGGTCTTGGCCTCAACCTTGAGGTCGCGAATTTCGACGAGCTTGGCCATCAATTGCTCCGGTCTCGAATTTTCTGGGGCAGGTTGTCGATCAGCAGGTTGACGCAGATCGTCAGGCTGGCGATTGCAATGCTCGGGAAGATTACGGCCGGCGCGCCGAATGGCAGTCCGCCGATGTTTTCACGCACCAGCGCGCCCCAGTCCGCATTCGGCGGCTGGACGCCGAGGCCGAGGAAGGAGAGGCCCGACAGGAGCAGCACGATGAACACGAAGCGCAGGCCAAGATCGGCCATGACCGGCCCGAGGATATTGGGCAGGATTTCCGAGCGGATGAGATAAAGCGCGCCTTCGCCACGAGCGCGGGCGACCGTGATGAAGTCCATGGTGTTGATGTTGACGGCGAGCGAGCGCGCGAAGCGGTAGGCGCCCGGTGTATAAATGACGGCGAGCGTCATGATCAGCACGGGGATCGAAGAGCCGACACCGGCCACGACCACAAGGCCGAACAGCTTGCTGGGGATCGAGTTCAGCGCATCGAGAAAGCGACTGAGCGCGCTGTCGAACCAGCCGCCAGTCACTGCCGCGATCATGCCGAGCGCGACGCCGGTGAAACAGGATATGCAGACGGCGGCAAGCGAGATGCCGACGGTATAACGGGCGCCCATCAGGATGCGGGAGAAAATATCCCGGCCGAGATAGTCGGTGCCCAGCCAGAACTTCGCCGAGATCGGCCCGAAGTAGTCGAAGTCGACGATATCGCCGATCGGGTAGGGGATCAGTAGCGGTGCGAAGATGGCGATAAGCGCCCAGGCGAGGATGACGCCAAGGCCGATCATGCCGACGATGTTGAAGCGAAAGCCGAGCTTGCGGGGAGTGAACGCGGTAAGGGCCATGGTCAGCGCAACCTCGGATTGGACATGATGGCGATAATGTCGGCAATGGTGATCAGGAGCAGATAGACCAGACAAAAAATCATCGCACAGGTCTGGATCAGCGGCAGATCGCGGGTGGCAACGGCATCCACCATCAGCTTGGCGATACCAGGATAGTTGAAGATGGTTTCGACGATGATCACGCCGCCGAGCAGGTAGGAAAGCGAAAGTGCTACGGCGTTGACGATCGGGCCGAGCGCGTTCGGAAGCGCATGCTTCAGCACCATGCGTCGTCGCGAGGCGCCTTTGAGCAAGGCCATTTCCACATAGGGCGTGTTCAGCGTCTCGATCACGGCCGCGCGGGTCATGCGGATCATCTGTGCCGATATCACGAAGCTCAGCGTGATGACCGGCATCGCGAAGACGCGCAGCATCTGTGAAAAGGAGTGAATCTCGTTGGCGAAGGCAAGCGCCGGCAGCCATTTGAGATAGACGGCAAAGATCAGAACGGCCGAGGTGGCCACCATGAATTCGGGTACGGAAATGACGCCGATCGAGACCACCGTGACGATGCGATCGTACAGCGAGCCGCGCAGCATCGCAGCAGTAATGCCGAGCGTGAGCGCGATCGGCACGGAAAACAGCGCCGTGGCGGCTGCAAGCTTCAGCGAGTTACCGAGCCGGGAACCGATGAGGTCAGCGATCGGCATGTTGTTGGCATAGGAAATGCCGAGATCGCCGGTGGCAAGGCCGGCGAGCCAGCGCAGGAAACGCAGGATTGCCGGGTCGTTCAGATGCATCGCGGCACGCAGGCCCGCGACCGCCTCCGGGGTCGCTGCCTGGCCCAGCAGGATCTGGGCGATGTCGCCCGGTAGCATTTCGGTTGCGGCAAACACCGTGAAGGACACGATGATCAGCGTGATCAAGGCCACGAACACACGGCCAAGCACGAGAGAAAGAACGTGGCGGTTCATATCAGATCCCCATCGCGAGAACGAATGTGCCGAGCATACGGCAATGTACCCGACAAGTGGCGTCGAAACACCACCCGCCGGGCACGAGGGTAGGGATCAAGCCTCAAGCCAGACATATTCCGCGAAGGCGTAGCCCATCATGCCGCCGAGCGGGTTGGCTTCCAACCCGTGCAGCTTGGAGGAGATCGCGTCGACGTTGGAGATATAGGCCGGGATGGCTGTGCCGGCATCTTCGGCGATCATCACCTGCATGTCGCCGTATATTGCCTTGCGCTTGGCCTGGTCGAGCGAACCGCGGGCTTCCAGCATCATGCTGTCGAACTTCGCCGACTTGAACTGGCTCTCGTTCCAGGGAGCGTCCGACGAATAGAGCAGCGAGAAGAGAATGTCCGGTGTCGGACGCGGGTTGATATTGCCGAAATGCATCGGCGCCTTCAGCCAGTAGTTCGACCAGTAGCCATCGGACGGCACACGCTGGACATCGAACTTCATGCCGATGTCCGCGCCGGCCTGCTGCAGCACCATCGCCATGTCGATGGAGGAGCCTGCGGCTTCCGAAGCCACCACAGGAACCGACTGGCCGAGCAGGCCCGACTTCTGGAAGTGGAACTTGGCCTTTTCCGGATCGAAAGGTTTCGGCTTCAGATCGGCATTGTGGTAGATGCTGGCCGGCGGTACAGGCTGGTCGTTACCGATTTCGGCAAGGCCGCGCAATGCGGACTTCTGGATGATCTCGCGGTTCAGCAGATACTTGACGCCGGTCACGAAGTCCTTGTTGCTGCCGGGGTTCATGTCCAGGCGCATGTTGAGGTCGGTGTAGTTGCCGGAAGTGGTCTTCGATAGCGCCACGCCCGGCTGGCCGTCCAGAAGTCGCATGGAGCGCGGGTTGACGGCGGCGGCGAGATGGATGTCGCCAGATAGCAGCGCATTGACACGTGCCGAATCGTCGGCAATCGCGAAGAACTCAAAGGAGTCGAGGTGCGGACCACCCCGCTTCCAGTAGTTCTTGTTCTTGGTGGCGACGGAACGAACGCCCGGTTCGAAGACCTCGCAGACGAACGCGCCAGTGCCATTGGCCTTGCTGAAATCGGTCGTGCCGTCGGCAAGGATCATGAAGTGATGCATCGCCAGGATGGTGGGGAGGTCGGCGTTAGGGCTGGCAAGCGTGATTTCGACCGTAAGCGGATCGACGGCTTTGAAGCCGGTCATCTGCTTGGCGATCGCATTGACCTTCGAACCGACGGCCGGGTCGAGATGGCGGTTCAGCGAATAGACGACGTCGGCCGAGGAAAGGGCCTTGCCGTTGTGGAAGGTCACGCCCTTGCGGAGCTTGACGGTCCATACCTTGGCGTCGGTGCTTTCGATGCTTTCGGCGAGTTCCATCTGCGTGACGCCGGCCTTGTCGAGGAAGGAGAGGCGATTATAGAAGGCGCAGCAGCGGACATAGTCCGTGGAGAGCGACGCCTTGGCCGGATCGAGCGTGTCGGCGGTCGAGGAGGACCAACCGGCCGCCTTCAGCGACCCGCCGGAGACCGGGGTGGCAGCAAGAGCTGACGAGGCACGTCCGAAGATCGCGCCGCCTGCAACGGCTGCAACACCGCCGGCGAGCATCATCTGCAGGAGATCGCGGCGGGTGGCGCCACGGCGAATGGCATTTTCGACCATGGCATCGTCTGCGCTGGTCCAATTCGTGATCTTGTCGTTCATAGCGTTCCCCTTGTTGTTAAGGTTGATTGGCTGTCCCGTCTTTTTTGCGGGATCAATTCCGGGTCGTCACAGTTTCAGGCGGCCTTCACTGCCTCCGCTGTATCGGCAAGCCCTGCCATAGAGGTGAAATGGTAGTCGGGCTTGGTGAATTCCTTGGGCTCGATCGTGCCGCCATAGCCGTTCTGGGCGTGGCGCCGCTGGATCCAGCAGTTGGTCATGCCGAGTTGCCGCGAGATGCCGATATCGTGATACTGACTCTGCGCGACATGCAGGATGTCGTCCTTTGAGGCGTCTTCCTTGCCGACAAAGGCGAAGACCTGTTCGAAGAAGGCCGGATCGGGCTTTTCCGTGCCGGTATCGTCGGCGGTGAATGCGGCATAAAACGGATTGCCGAGTTCCTTGGAGAAATGCTCGAAGGCCCAGCGGCGGGCATTGGTCATGGCAATCAACTTGTAGCGCTCGGACAGGCGCTTGAGGGCTTCGGCGCTATCGGGGAAGCCTTTCCAGTCGCGGCAGGAATCGCGCAGGCGTTCGCCATATATCCGCTCTGCCGGCAGACCGAGCTTCGGGGCGATGGCCAGATAGACGCGAACCAGATCATCGGGAAACAGTCCGGCATCGCCGGAATAGCGTTCAGCGCGATAAAGCGCGAGCGCTTCCTCGCCGTCCACGGAGACGCCCTTTTCCGCCGCGATTGCGGCGAGGCAATCCTTGATGCCGCCTTCAAAGTCGATCAGCGTCCCGACGACGTCGAAGGTGAAATATTTGAAATCCGCTAAGTTCTTTACCAACAGTCTGTCCTCGATAGAGTGCGATCAATTCCGATCGCCTCGGCTGAATGCAGAAGAAAATGCTGTTCCCATTCTGCCGAGGATTTTCTTGTTTCTCCCCTAAATCCCGGTTTTTCGGGCTTTGGGCACCTTCAGCCAGTTCAGTTTCGCAGTAAAGGCTCACCGGATTCTCTGAATGGGAGAGCTGTGGCGGCACAAAATTGCGAATATGGCGGCAAAGCGGTATTTCGCTCATCCCGCCGATCGGCCGATGCGATGCGCGCCGGCCGGTGGGAGCAGTCCTGTGTACGCTCAGACAAGAGCCGCGCGTACATCAGGATCTTCCAGCGTCTGATCGAGCGTCTTGGCGGTGCGCTCGACGATCGCGTCGATCTCAGCCTCTGTGCAGCAGAGCGGCGGCGCATAGCCGAGAACGCCATTGCCGAAGGCGCGAATGACGAGCCCATTGTTCCAGGCGCGATCGAAGATCCGCCGCGAGGGATCGGCCGCCGCCGGCAGGGGCGTCTTGCGTTCCTTGTCGACCACCAGTTCGATTGCGGCAAGCATGCCGCGCCCGCGCACGTCGCCGACCAGCGGATGCGAGGAGAGCGATTGAAGACCGGCCATCAACCGCGCACCCGCTTTGACACCGTTTTCCAAGAGGCCGTTCTCGTAAAGGCGCAACACCTCGAGACCGACCGCTGCGCTGACGGGATGGGCGGAATAGGTATAGCCGTGGCCGATCGCGGCCGCACCGGCGCCATCGGCGATTGTCTGGTAGACCTTCTCCGACAGGAAGACGGCGCCCATCGGCACATAGCCGGCGGTCAGGCCCTTGGCGGTGGTCATCAGGTCGGGGACGATGCCATCGTCCGAGCAGGCAAACAGCGGGCCGGTGCGACCGAAGCCGGTGATGACCTCGTCGGCGACGAACAGAACATCGAGTTCTGTGCAGACATCGCGCATCGCTTTCATCCAGCCGGTCGGCGGAACCAGCACGCCGCCGGAACCCTGGATCGGTTCGACATAGAAGGCTGCCACGCGCTCGGCGCCGATTTCCTCGATCTTGGCACGCAGCGCCTTGACCGAAGCGGCAATGATCGCCTGCGGATCTGTGCCGACGGGATTGCGATAGGCGTAATGTGTCGGAATCTTATGCTGCCAGTCGAGCGGCATGCCGAAGCCGGCGTGGAAAACCGGAAGCGCCGTCAGCCCCGCGCCGACGGTGGACGAGCCATGATAGCCCTGTTCGAGCGAGATGAACTGATCCTTCGTCGGCTTGCCCAGCGAATGATAGTAGTAGCGGATGAAGCGGACAGTGCTGTCGACGGCGTCGGAACCGCCAAGCGTGAAGTAGACATGGTTGAGGTCGCCGGGCGTCCGTTCGGCGAGTTCGGCCGCCAGCCGGATGGCCGGCTCGGAACCAAGACTGAAATAGCCGGTCGCATAGGGCAGCTCGCGCATCTGGCGGGCGGCGGCCTCGACGATGCTCTCTTGGCCATATCCGGCATTGACGCACCACAGACCAGCAAAGCCGTCGAGCATCTGGTGGCCAGAGGCATCCGTGACGGTTGCGCCCTTGGCGGATTTCAGCACACGGACGCCCGCCTGCTCATGGCCACGATAGGAGGCGACGGGATGGACGAGGTGGGCGCGATCGAGTTCGACGAGGGAATTGCTCAGCATGATGTCTCTCTTCAGCCCAAGGCCTGGCTGGCCAGGGCAAATGTGTGAACGCTGGGAACGGGTGACGGATTGGCCGAGGGCGTGCGGCGCATGGAGATGCCGCCGCCGACATGGACAAGGCCATGTTCGAGCAGGAAGGCAGCAAGGCCCGTTTCAACGCCGGTATCGACGCGCATGAAGACACCGGGCCGGGCGGTGAACAGGAAGCTGAGAAGATCTTCGGCGGCGCTGGCAGTCTCCGCGACCACTGGGCCGCAGAGCTCGCCGCGGCCGAAAGGCCGCCAGGCGGCATAGCCGCGCAGCGTACCGGCTTCGCGCAGAACCGCTAGCCGGCCCGCGCTAAACAGGGCCCGGATGAGCTGGCTGCGATCCGCGGGATAGGCGATGCGGTCAAGCGCAATGATCTCTTCCAGATCCGCCTTGGTGGCCCATTCGACCGTCGACGGCGCTATGCAGGTGCGCAGCGTACCCTGATACTGGACGATCTCGCCGGTCTTCCTGAAGCCGAGGCTTTCATAGAGGGGCAGGCCGTCGGCGGTTGCCACCAACCGGCATTCGCGTGTCCCTACAATATCAAGGGCCGCCTGCATGATGCGCCGACCAATGCCGCGTCCGCGCATCGATTCGTCGACTATTACCATGTTGATGGTGGCGATCTCATCGCCATAAGGGGTGACAAAGATCGTTCCGACGACCTTTTCGTTTTCGATGGCCACGAGGCCATGGCTGAGGTCATGTAGCATCTGCCACTCCTCCAGCCGATGGGGCCAGCCGGCTTGACGCGATAGCGCCAGCGCCGATTGAAGGTGAGATTGGTCGAGGGGGCGAAGGTCGATCGCGGTTGCCTGCACAGGCTGTGTCTCCCATCCGTTGCTTTTCTTTTTGATAGACCCGCAACGGAAGAAGATCGTCCCGACGAAAGCATTGCGGCAATATCTTCCACCGTTCCCCGGTACGCCCGCCGCATCTTATGCCGGCCATCTGAGACTACGGGGTGCTTTTGAGCCTCTTATTGCCCGGTTATCGGCAATGCTGAAGGGGTAAGTGCGCAACTCTCTGCCAAAGCGGAGCGTGGATACAAAACTTTCTGCTTCGCGGCGGCGTAAATGCGGTGAACCGACGGAGAAAGGCTGCCTATGATGTCTTCATATCATCAACGCCTGCGCGGCATCTGCAAGGATCCAGAGACATGACGACGTTTCGGCCGAAATACATCACCTTCGATTGCTACGGCACTCTGACGAATTTCCAGATGGCCGAGGCCGCCCAGAAGATCTACGGAGAACAGCTCGACCAGCCGCGCATGGCGCAGTTCATCAAGAATTTCGCCGCCTACCGGCTCGATGAGATTCTGGGAGACTGGAAACCCTATAATGAGGTGATCCACAACTCCATCGAGCGCACTTGCCGCAAGAATGGCGTTACCTTCCGCGACGAGGATGCCCGTTCGATCTACGACACCGTGCCGAGCTGGGGGCCACATGCGGATGTTCCGGCTGGGCTTGCCAAGGTGGCCAAGGAGATACCGCTGGTCATCCTCTCCAACGCCATGAACGAGCAGATCATGCACAATGTCGAAAAGCTCGGTGCGCCGTTCCATGCCGTTTTCACCGCGCAACAGGCCAATGCCTACAAGCCGCGCTTCCAGGCTTTCGAATATATGTTCGACATGCTCGGCTGCAATCCGGAAGACGTGCTGCATTGCTCCTCATCGTTCCGCTACGATCTGATGTCGGCCTACGATCTCGGCATCAAGCACAAGGTTTGGGTCAACCGCGGTCACGAGCCCGCCAACCCTTATTATGAATATACCGAGATCAAGGATATCTCCGGCCTGCCCGGCGTTGTCGGGCTCTGACGAGGAGGCCGCCATGCAATTCAAGTCCTACTGGCACGACACCGCCCCTCGCTTTGAGAAGCAGAGCGCTGTACCACTCGAAGGTCACTACGACGTCGCGGTGATCGGTGGTGGTTTTACGGGATTGGGGGCGGCGCTTCAGCTCGCCAAGGCCGGCGCCAAGGTGGTCGTGCTGGAGGCAGGCACGGTCGGCTCCGGCGCGTCAGGCCGCAACGGCGGCCATCTCAACAACGGCCTCGCCCACAGCTTCGTCTCCGCCAAGGCCGAGCTTGGGGTCGAGCGTGCAAAGGCGCTTTATCGGGCCTTCGACGATGCCGTCGATACTGTCGAGCGGATCGTCACCGAGGAGGCGATCGATTGCAATTTCCGGCGCGCCGGAAAGCTGAAGCTCGCGTCGAAGCCGGCTCATTTCGAGGGGATCGCCAAGAATTTCGAAGCGGTCAATCGCGAGATTGATCCCGACACGGCGTTGCTGACGGTTGATGATCTCAAAGCGGAAATTGGATCGTCCTCCTTTCACGGCGCGATGCTCTCCAAGAAGAGCGCCATGATGCACATGGGTCGCTATGCGGTCGGTCTTGCCGAGGCGGCGGTTCGTTATGGCGCTAATATCGTCGAGAATGCTGCCGTGACTGACCGAAAGGTCAATGGTGGCCGGCATGAATTGACGACCGCGCGCGGCAAGCTTTCCGCCGACAACGTCTTTCTGGCGACGGGCGCTTATACGCCCGGCATTTTCAGCTATTTCCGGCGACGTATCATCTCCGTTGGCAGCTTCATCATCGCCACGCGGCCGCTGACCGAGGCTGAGGTCGCGGCCACCATGCCCGGCAATCGCACCTGCGTCACCTCGCTCAATATCGGCAATTATTTCCGGCTTGCTCCGGATAACCGTCTCATATTCGGTGGTCGGGCGCGCTTTTCGGCGACGTCCGATCAGCAGTCCGACGGCAAGAGCGGCGAGATCCTGCGCGCCGGCCTTGCCGAGATCTTTCCGCATCTGGCCAAGGTCGAGATCGATTATTGCTGGGGCGGTCTGGTCGATATGACCAAGGACCGTTTTCCGCGTGCCGGCTATGTCGATGGGCTGTGGTACGCCATGGGCTATTCCGGCCATGGCGCGCAGATGGCGACCCATATGGGCATGATGATCGCCGACGCCATCCTCGGCAAGGCGGATCGCAATCCCGTCAAGGATCTCGCCTGGCCGGCGGTGCCAGGGCATTTCGGCAAGCCCTGGTTCCTGCCGTTGGTCGGGGCCTATTACAAGACGCTCGACCGGTTTCAATAGCCGGAGATTTCCGGAATCACGCCTTCGAAGGGATGCGGGCAATGACCTTGATCTCGAAATCGAAGCCGGCGAGCCAGTTCACACCGATCGCGGTCCAGTTCGGATAGGGCGGCTCGCGGAAAACCGTCTGTTTCACGGCCATGATTGTCGGAAACTGGTTTTCAGGATCGGTGTGGAACGTCGTGACATCGACGATATCATCGAGCGTGCAGCCCGCGGCGCCCAGCGTTGCCTTGAGGTTTTCGAAGGCCAACTGCACCTGGCGTGCGAAATCGGGTTCGGGCGTTCCATCGGAACGGCTGCCGACCTGCCCCGACACGAACAGGAGGTCTCCGGACCGAATGGCAGCGGAGTAGCCGTGCTCTTCATAAAGGGCATGCCGGTTGGCGGGGAAGATTGCTTCGCGTTTGGTCATTTCTGATCTTTCCTCATCGACGTTGATGGCCGACAGACAAGCGCAGTACGAACTGTGAGCTTCACAGGCTGCTGCATCATCTGATATACGGTACGTATGTGAAATAGCCATATACGCCTCGTATGTCAAATTGATATACGAGGCGTATATGAAATTGAGGGCAAGATGGCCAAACGACGTGTCGAGACGATGGAGGAGAACCGCGCCAAGCTGATCGCGGCCGCACGAAAGGCCTTCGCCGAAAAAGGTTATTCGGCTGCCTCGATGGACGAATTGACTGCCGAAGTCGGTCTAACGCGAGGTGCGCTCTACCATAATTTCGGTGACAAGCGCGGGCTTCTGGCGGCGGTTGTCGATCAGATCGACTCAGAAATGGCGTCGCGCGCCCAAGAGATCGGCGTTCTCGCGGGCGACGATTGGAACGGGCTGCTTGCCGAAGGCGCCGCCTATATCGAGATGGCGCTTGTTCCGGAGGTGCAACGCATCGTTCTGCTTGATGGACCGGCGGTGTTGGGCGATCCGTCGAAATGGCCGAGCCAAAGCAGCTGTCTTCAGGCAACCAAGCAGACGGTGGAGCGTCTCATCGCCCAGGAGGCCATCAAGCCGGTCGACGCGGAGGCCGCCGCCCGGCTTCTCAGCGGCGCGGCGCTCAATGCCGCTCTCTGGGTCGCGGCAAGCGATGATCCGCAACATGTGCTGCCCAGGGCTGTCGAGACCTTCCAAGCCTTGGCTTCGGGTCTTCTCATGAAGGCGTGAATTCGTGACGGCGAGGAAGCCGCCGAGATATTCGTGCTGCACATCGATGAGGGCGGCTTTCGCCGCCGCCCCATTCTGGCCGATATGTCAGGCAAGCCCACCGATATGGAAGGTCTTCATCTCGAGATATTCCTCGATGCCATATTGCGAGCCTTCGCGTCCAAGTCCGGATTGCTTGACGCCGCCGAACGGGGCGACTTCGGTCGAGATCGCACCGGTGTTGAGTCCGACCATGCCGAATTCCAATGCTTCGCCAACCGCCCAGGAGCGCTTGAGGCTTTCGGTGTAGAAATAGGCGGCAAGCCCGAATGGCGTGCCGTTGGCGATAGTGATCGCCTCGTCGTCGGTCTTGAAGCGGAAGAGCGGCGCGACGGGGCCGAAGGTCTCTTCGCTGGCAAGCAGCATGTCGGTGGTCGCGCCCGACAGCACGACCGGGGCGGCATATTGGCGGCCTTCCGGCAGGTTCGACGCCTTTGCGATGATTTTGGCGCCCTTTTCGACAGCGTCGCTGACGTGGCGCTCGATCTTGTCGATGGCGGCCGCATTGATCATCGGGCCGATATCGACGCCGGCCTGCGTGCCCGGGCCGACCTTCATGGCGGAAACGCGAGCCGCAAGTTTGCCGGCAAAGGCGTCGTAGACTTTGTCTTGCACCAGGATGCGGTTGGAGCAGACACAGGTCTGGCCGCCGTTGCGGAATTTGGAGGCGATGGCGCCTTCGACGGCGAGATCGAGATCCGCATCATCGAAAACGATAAAGGGCGCGTTGCCGCCGAGTTCGAGGCTCAGCCGCTTGATGTTGTCGGCCGCGCCGCGCATTAGGAGCGCGCCGACGCGGGTCGAGCCGGTAAAGGAAATCTTGCGCACCGTTTCGTTGTGCATCAGCTCATTGCCGATTTCGGTCGGCATGCCGGTGACAATGTTGATGACGCCGGGGGGAATGCCGGCGCGTTCGGCAAGAACGCCAAGCGCCAGCGCCGAATAAGGCGTGAAGTCGGATGGCTTGATGACGACGGTGCAGCCGGCAGCCAGCGCGGGCGCCACCTTGCGGGTAATCATCGCATTGGGGAAATTCCAGGGCGTTATGATGCCGCAGACGCCGACCGGCTGCTTGAGGACAACGATGCGCCGGTCGCGGGTCGGCGAGGGGATGGTCGTGCCGTTGATGCGGCGCGCTTCCTCAGCGAACCATTTGACGAAGGAGGCGCCGTAGCGGATTTCGCCGCATGCTTCGGCGAGCGGCTTGCCCTGCTCGGTCGTCAGGATCAGGCCGAGATCGTCGCAATTCTCGATCATCAGATCGTACCAAGCTTCGAGCAGCAAGGCGCGCTCGGCATGGGTCTTCTCGCGCCACGCCGGGAAGGCGGCATTGGCGGCGTCGATGGCGGCGCGGGTTTCAGCTCCGTCCATATCGGGAACGGTGCCCATCACGGCCTGCGTCGCCGGATCGATGACGTCGACGGTCTTGCCGGTGGCGGCGCCGCGCCAGGTTCCACCGATCAGGCCTTGCTGGCGAAACAGGCTCTTGTCCTTGAGGTCCATTAGTGTCGCTTCCTTGTCGTTCAGGCGAGTGCGTTCAGCACAGCATAGGTGATTGCGTCGGTCTTGTCCTTGCCGGGAACCGTGCCGATACCGGCCTCGGTCGCGGCGGAGATGGCATGCATGATCTCGGCCGCGGCTGTCTTCTCGCCGAGGTGATCGAGCATCATGGCGGCCGACCAGATCGCGGCGATCGGATTGGCGATGCCGAGATGGGCGATATCGGGGGCGGAGCCGTGCACCGGCTCGAACATCGACGGTGCGCTGCGGTCGGGATTGAGATTGGCGGAGGCGGCGAAGCCGAGGCCACCCTGGATGGCGGCACCAAGGTCGGTCAGGATATCGCCGAACAGATTGGAGGCGACGATGACGTCGAGGCTTTCCGGCGCCATCACCATCCGCGCCGCCATGGCGTCGATATGGTAGTTCGTGACGCTGACGTCAGGATATTCGGCGGCTATCCGCGCGGTCATCTCGTCCCAGAAGACCATGGAATATTTCTGCGCATTTGATTTGGTGACGGAGGCAAGCTTACCGCTCCGCGAGCGGGCCTGCTCGAAACCGAAGCGCAGGATGCGCTCGACGCCCGCCCTGGTGAAGATCGAGGTTTCGACGGCGACCTCGTTTGCCGTGCCCTGATGCACACGTCCGCCGGCGCCGGAATATTCGCCCTCGGTGTTCTCGCGAATGCAGACGATATCGAAGTCACGGGCCTTGAGCGGTCCCTCGACACCGGGCAGCAGCCGATGCGGCCGGATATTGGCATATTGCTCGAACGCCTTGCGGATCGGCAGCAGCAGGCCGTGCAGGGAGACGGAATCGGGAACTTCGGCGGGCCAGCCGACCGCGCCGAGCAGGATGGCGTCGAAACCGCGCAGCGTCGCAATGCCGTCGGCCGGCATCATCGCGCCGGTTTCCTTGTAGTAGGCGCAGGACCAGGGGAAACTGGTCGGCTCAAGCCCGAAGCCCGCCTTGGCGGCGACTTTCTCTAGCACCTGCCATGCGGCGGCGGTGACGTCCCTGCCGATGCCGTCGCCGGGGATGAGAGCGATTTTATAGGTCTTCATGTCAGGTCCTCAAATATTGATCAGCACGGACTTGCTGCGGCGATTGGCGAGATAGGCGTCGCGGCCGAGGTCCTTCCCGATACCCGAGCTTTTATAGCCGCCGGTCGGCAGAATATGGTCGCGCGAGCGCCCGTAGCGGTTGACCCAGATGGTCCCCGCCTGGAGCTGGCGCGTGACGCGAACGGCGCGGGAAAGATCGCGCGTGAACAGCCCCGCTGCAAGCCCATATGTCGGATGATCGGCAAGCAAAAGCGCTTCCTCTTCCGTCTCGAAGGTCTGCAGCGTCAGGACCGGCCCGAAAATCTCCTCGGTCACCGCCGGTGATGCCTGGTCGACGCCAGTAAGCAGCGTCGGAGCATAGAAATAACCCGGATGGTCCAGCCGCGAGCCGCCAGTCAGGCATTCAGCGCCGGCGTTGATCGCGGCTTGTACAAGGCTGTCGATCCGCCCGATCTGGCGCTCCGAGATGATCGGCGAATATTGACTTTGCTCGTCCCAAGTGGGGCCAGGCTTGATATTACGCATATGTATCAGGATCGCTTCCGCCAGAGGTTCGGCAATCGAGCGCTCGGCAATCAGCCGC
This sequence comes from Rhizobium lusitanum, assembly GCF_014189535.1. NCBI lineage: Bacteria > Pseudomonadati > Pseudomonadota > Alphaproteobacteria > Hyphomicrobiales > Rhizobiaceae > Martinezella > Martinezella lusitana. The sequence goes on from NZ_CP050307.1 coordinate 853,543, forward strand.
GAGCCCGCGACGCAGGCCTGGCCGGCATTGGAGAGGATGTTGCGGGCAATCGCCTCGGCGGCCAGATCGAGATCGGCGTCGGCAAAGACGACCTGCGGGCTCTTGCCGCCCAGTTCCAGCGTCATCGGCTTCACGCCGGTGCGCGCGATATTCTCCATGATCGCCGAACCGGCCCCCGTGGAACCGGTGAAGCTGATCTTGCCGATGCCGGGATGGCCGGTGATGGCAGCACCCGTGGTCGGGCCGTCGCCGAGGACGATATTGATCAAGCCGGCCGGAATGCCGGCGCGCACGGCGAGTTCTGCCATGTAGAGCGTCGAAAATGGCGTCATCTCGGAGGGTTTCAGCACGATGGCATTGCCGGCCGCAAGTGCTGGGCCGATCTTCCAGCCAGCCATGGAAATCGGGAAGTTCCAGGGCGTAATCGCGCCGACGATCCCATAGGGTTCGGTCATGATCATGCCGAGGCTGTTGCCATCGGTCGGTACGAGTTCACTGCCCTCCTTGTCAGCAAATTCGGCAAAGAAGCGTATCTGTTCGGCGGTGATCGCGACGTCGCCGGCGATGAGCTGTCCGATTGGGCGGGTCGAGGACACTGCCTCCAGGCGGGCAAGCGTCACGGCCTCTTCTTCCATGAGATCCGCCCACCGAACCAATGCCTTGGTCCGCTCACGCGGACGAAGGGTTGCCCAGCCGCTCGTCTTCAGCGCTTTGCTTGCCGCTGCGACGGCCTGATCGACGATATCCTTTCCGGCGACCGGACAATCGGCAAAGACCGCACCATCCGAAGGACGACGCATGGCCATTTCCCCGCGTGCCTGCACATAGCGGCCTTCGATGAAATGTCCGCTTGGAAGTTCGAGCGAATCTGGGTCGAAACTGAGGGTCATGGCTGTTCCTTGCCGCCGGGTCGCTCAAGTCTATCGCCAGCGTCCTGGCAGTTTCCATCGAGTCCTTGCAATGTCGCGATGGAATATCTCGTTTGCCCTTGGTGTTTCAGCGCAAGATTTGGCGCCTCGAAGACCGGGAGGTCCGCGAGGCCCATCATCAGGTGACCGTTACGTAGATCTTGCGGACAGTCTCTATCGTCCGCCAGACGCCCTTGAAGCCCGGCTTCATGACGAAGTTGTCGCCGGCACGATAGGTGACGGGCGCGCCGCCTTCCTCCGTCAACTCAATGACGCCCTGAAGGATATGGCAGAATTCGAATGTTTCGCCCTTGATAGAGTGGGTTTCGCCCGGCGTTGCTTCCCAAACGCCCGTGTTGATCATCCCGTCGCGGGTGTTGTCCTGGGCCCAGGTCTTGAAGGAGGGGTCGCCGGAGATCAGCCGCTCCGGCAGGGCCTTGGACTGCTTGGGCTCGAATGATGGCGTTGGGTCGATGGTTTTCAACAGGGACATGGGATTCCTTTCGCGATGATGATCAGTAGCCGCGGCTGCGGTCGATAAGACCGATCGGGTCAAGTCCGGCCTCGTGGCGGCGAATATTGGCGATGACGGTGTTTGCGGCCGTTTCCGGCTGGGTAACGCTGGCAATGTGTGGCGTCAGAATGATCTTGGGGTGGCGCCAGAGCGCGTGTTCAGTAGGCAGTGGCTCCGGGTCGGTGACGTCGAGAACCGCGCCGCTAAGGTGACCGCTATCGAGTGCATCCATAAGAGCTGCGGCGTCGAATTGCTGGCCGCGGCCGGCATGTACGAGGCTAGCACCTTGCGGCAAGGCCCTGAAGAGATCGGCATTCAGGATGCCCTGCGTTTCAGGTGTCAGCGGCAATAGGCAGACGAGAATATCGACGTCAGCCAGAAACTCGGTCAACTGGTCAGTTCCATGAAAGCAGGCGACGCCTTCGACGGCACGCGGCGAGCGACTCCATCCGGAAAGCGGGAAGCCGAACGGACGCAAGCGCTCGAGGACGGCAAGGCCGAGACTGCCGAGGCCGAGCACGCCGACACGCCGGTCCGGTGCCTGACGGACCGGTCGGGAGGCCCAGTCTTCTGCTCTTTGCTGCTGGATATAGCCCGGCAGGTCGCGATGCAGCGCAAGGACACCGAGCGTCACATATTCCTGCATCATCCTGACAATGCCGTCATCGACCATGCGGACGAGCTTCACCGTCTCGGGCAGTGTCGCAAGCGGAAACTGGTCGACGCCCGCGCCGATCGAAAACAGGATTTCGAGATTGCGATAGCGAGCGAGATCGGCAGGCGCCGTCCAGGTGATCAAGTATCTGACGGCCTCCGGATCGACGCTGGCCGCATCCGTGATGAAGGGGAGGTTGGGCAGTTCGCGTGCAAAGGCCGCTGCGAAAATCTTCGCCCGTTCCGCATCGGAGTTGAATAGAAACGCCATGGATTCCCTTGTACTTGCTGAGGGTATTCTGCCGGGGTTGCCACAGCAGGATACGTCGAAGTGGACTTGATCGACCGCATATCGATCCGATTTTCGATGTTCAGGCGGCGCGGGTAGTTATCGCAATCATCACAGCATTCCCGGCTTTCCAAGATCGGTGCCGTCGATCATGCGTTCATAGCGGAAGGGCGTCGGATCGACCGTGGGTGTGTCGCCTCGAATGAGATCAGCAGCAAGCATGCCGGCCCCAGGTCCGATCCCGAAGCCGTGGCCGCTATAGCCCGCCGAAACGAACAGGCCCGGCCGCGAGGCGATCGAGGAGATGACCGGTATGGCATCCGGGGTGGAATCCACGATGCCGCCCCAGCTTTGCGCCGGGCGAATGCCGGCAAGAGCCGGATAGGTCGACACCAGCCGGTCGATACCGCGCTTGACGAGATGGGCGTCCGGCTGCGGATCGAGCGTACGAATGTGTTCGAAGGGCGAAATGCCGTCCGCTTTCCAGCGGGCGATCGCTTCCGGGCCTTCGAAAAATGAGCGTCCGAAGGCATAGGTCAGGCCCTTTCGCCTGATCTGAAAGGTGCGCCAGAACTCGCGGGCCTGCAGCAGGCCGTAGGGTGTAATCTGCAACTGGCCGAGACCGCTTAGGCCAACGGTATACCCGCCATCCAGACGACGGCGCATCGTTACGTTCTCCATCGCGATGCCACCTTCCGTCACGGCCGCCGCAGCGGTTGTGTAGAACGAGGTGGATTTGACGCTTGCCTGCAGGAAGCGGATGCCATGATGCCGAAGGAACATGCCGCTCCAGGCGCCGCCGGCAACGAGGACGGCGGAGGTGCGGATACAGCCCTTTTCCGTGACAACGCCACTGATGTGCCCGGCTTGCGTTTCCAGCTCGCGGGCCGCGCAATTCTGGAGAATGACGACGCCGAGCCGTTGAGCGGCGCGCGCCAAGGCCGGCACGGCAAGCTCGGGTTCGGCTCTCCCATCGGTCGGGGAATAGACGCCGCCGTTCCAGCGCTGGCTGTTACCGGGAAGCATCTTCGCGCATTCGCTTCCCGTCAGCATTCGCGTGTCAACGCCAAAACCTCTGGCGATGACGCCCCATCGCTCCCAGGTGTCGATGCTAGCCTTCTGCATCGAGGCATAGACGAGACCCGAGCGACGAAAGCCGGTCTCCTCGCCAAGTTCCGAATTGAGGTTCTCCCACCGGTGCAGGGCAAGCTGCGCAAGCGGCAGCTCTCTCGGGTCGCGGTTCTGCTGGCGGCACCAGCCCCAGTTGCGGCTCGATTGCTCGCCGGCGATCACGCCCTTTTCGATGAGGACGACTGACGTACCGCGCTTGGCAAGCTCATAGGCGGCCGCGACACCTGCCATGCCGCCGCCGAGCACAACGACATCGGCCGATTTCGGAAGGTCATGGTTGCTGGCGACGCGGCCGACGGGAGGAGACATCGATGGATCTCTGGGGCAGGTGGAGGGAACGGTATCTCGGGAGCGGGAAGCACTCTCAAGAATAAGGCAGAGGCTGTCTCCTGTCTGCCGAAAGCTCGGTGGCTTTGGTGGAATCTTCTGAATTTACCGGGATTTCAAGCGCATTCTGTTGCGCGACCGCGTCTACAACCGAAGCGGGGCATTATTGCCTGCGAAAATTCAAAAGCCTATTCATCCAAACGCCCGGCAGGCGTTCTGGCCTCATCGGCGAACGCGCTTGGCGGGAGGGGAAACAGTCATGGCGAAATCCAGCTCGATCCAACTGGATTCCTTCGAACTGACCATTGGCGATATAAAGGATGCCGATCTCGATGCTCTGCATGCGCTGTCCCTGTCGGTAGGCTGGCCGCATCGCGCCGAGGACTGGCAGATCGTTCGCGACATGGGACGGGGTATCGTAGCGCATGATGCCATCGGCCGTGTGCTCGGCTCGGCCATGTGGTTCGATTTCACGCCCGATTTCACGACATTCGGCATGGTGATCACCTCACCAAGGTTGCAGACGCTGGGAACTGGCCGCTGGATGATGGAACACATCATTGCTGAGACCGGTTCGCGGGCGCTCGGCCTCAGCGCCACCCACTCCGCCAAGCGGCTCTACGGCTCTTTCGGGTTTCGTACCGAAAGGATCGTTTATCAATGCAATGGCGAGGCGGTCGCTCCGCCCGCGGAACCCTTGCCATCCGGCACGCTGTTGCGATCGGTCGATGAAAGCGATCTTGCCGAGATCGCGGCCTTGGATCTGGCGGCCTATGGCGCGGATCGCACGCCCATTCTCGCGCGCCTTCTAAGCGTTTCGAAAGGGGTGGCGCTCGTCCGGGGTGGTCGAATGATCGCCTTTTCGCTGTGTCGCCGCTTCGGGCGCGGTCATGTGATCGGCCCTGTCGTGGCGGCGAGCGACGAGGCGGCGATCGCCGTGACGCGGCCGCATGTGGTCGAGCATGCAGGCAGTTTTCTGCGGATTGATACTCGTCAACAGACCGGTGCCTTTCCACGTTTCATCATGCGATCGGGACTGCCGATCTACGACACCGTTACCAGCATGTCGCTACGGCGCTCCTGGCTGCGCGGCGACGGCGCTCCCCCAGTGATGGATTGCCGCTGACCTATGGTTTGGCCAGCCAGGCGCTGGGATAGCGATCGCTCACCGGCGCTTTGCCGCCATGAAAATCCTCTCCAGTTCGAACGAATTCCGCCTCGGTGCGTTGAACGAGGTGCGAATGCCCAAGGAGGAAACCTCATGAAGAACGTCGCTCTCATTGCCGCTGCCATCTCGCTGGCTCTCGGTATCTCCACAGCTGATGCCCAAACGATGCATCGGTCACACAAGCAACCCCATAAGGAGCAGGCCGCAGCCGGGCCGAAGGAACGCCTCGGCACGTTATCCTGCCAGATTGCAGGGGGTGTCGGGATGGTGATCGGCTCCAACAAATCGGTCGAGTGCCTGTTCAAACGGCGATCCGGACCGGCTGAGCGCTATGTCGGATCCATCGGCAAGCTCGGTCTCGATATCGGCATCACGGGCAAGTCCTATTTGAGCTGGGTGGTTTTCAGCACCCAGGCGACCCGTGCCGGAGACGGTGCTTTGGCCGGCAGTTATGTCGGCGCGTCCGCAGGAGCCTCGGTGGGTCTGGGCCTGGGGGCGAATGCGCTCATCGGCGGAAATTCGAAAAACTTCGGCCTGCAGCCGTTGAGCGGCGAAGCGGGAACGGGGCTTAACGTTGCCGCCGGCGTATCGAGGCTGCAATTGCGCTCGGCCACGAGATAAGGTGCCGGGAAATTCCTTACGCCGCGTGCCATGGGAGTGCGCGCGGCAAAGGTAAGGAAACGGAAGTACTGCCGGCTGGGCATGCCGATGAATGGGAAAATCCGGCCCTCGAACGGGGTCGGTCGTACCGACAAACTTCGGCACTTGTTTGCTAAGGATCTATGACTATATTGGCCGGGCACTCGACCGTGTCTGTTTGGGTCGAGATTGCTCATGGCTGCATAGCTGCCTTCACCCGGCAATTTGACTTGCCGGTGGACTTTGGAAGGAGAAATTCATGTCCATTACTCCCAGTAACCTCAATAGTTCGAAAGCTTCCGTGGTTCCCCATTCTGAAATTGGCGCCGCCGTCAGGCGTTCCCGCGAGGCCATCGGCTATACGATCGCCGATCTCTCAGAGACCTGTGGCCTTACCCAAGACGAGATTTCCGAGATCGAGCTTGGTGCTGATGCAGATCCGGCAAAACTTCGGCGGCTCGCTGCTGCATTGCAGGTTGCGCCATCGACCTTTCTGGTCATGTGAAAACGGGGCGCACCCATCCGGGTGCGCCACCCCTCGATCGCTAAGCGACCCGTTTCAAGTTTTCAAAGCTCTCCATGGACTTCCAGCGCCTGCAATTGGCGGTCAAAAGGTAGGTCCGGTCGCGTTCCCCGCCGTGTCAGTTCCGACTTCATCTGATTGAGAAGATCGCTGATCATCTGTTTGAGTTCGTCGGTTGCCATGCTTTCGGGGTAGGAAACGGCGATGCCGATGATCTCGCCGCTTTCAGGGTCGCGCAATGCGATGCCCTGGGAGGCTACACCGTGCAATGTTTCGCTGGAAGCGGAAGAGCGTCCTGTCTTCCGGATTTTCTGGATGCGTTCCAGAAGGGCATCGTGGTCGAGCGGACTGTTCGGCGACACGAAGGGCAGCGGATCCGGTACACGATCGCGCCACTCCTGATCGCTCAACAATGCCAGCATGGCGCGACCGCTTGATGTCGCATGCAACGGCATGCGGTGGCCTGGCACCGCCGCGATCGCTAGGGGGCTGGAGCCGCGAACGATCCTGAGAGCGACCATCTGTGTGCCGTCGAATACGGAGATGTATCCCGTGTGTCTGCCGATTCTGCAGATGTCTTCGAGGCGTTTCTGAACCATATCCAGAAAATCATGATTGGAGCGGCAGATTTGTCCGAGTTCGAAGAGCCGAATGCCAGGAGAATAGAGCCGACGTGTCGGTTCGAACTCCAGGATTCCGCTCTCCCGCAAGGTGCGCATGACGCGGGAGATCGTTGCTTTCGGCCGTCGAACTCTCCGTGTCAGTTCGGCCTGCGTCAGCGCCGGTTCTTCAAGCGAGAAGCAAGCCAGAACAGCGACTGCATCCTCAAGGGAGCTCATTTCAATACTCTTCAATGGCGATAACTTATAGTTCCACTATTGGAGCTCGATGTCAAATATGAGACGAATGCTGGACTTCACAACCGGAAACATTTATAATTATCATGGTCTATAGATAAGCCTAACAATTGGGCGCATACCAATCGATGACTTTTATTGGTATTAAGTCTGTCAAGAAACGGCGACTGGCCCTAATTGGGGCATGGGAATTTTTTAGTGTGCGGAAAATATTAGGAAGCACTGTATCGCGGCTGTGCAGGTCGGCTAGCTAAGCGGATTTGGTACGCAATTATTAGGAAATATTGGCATGTGGCAGAGTAATAAGAGCCTTCGCGCCGACATCGATCTCGGCGGCACTTTTACTGATTCCATCCCACTCGACATCTCCCAATCTGCGATCCATATGCAACCCTGTCTGGCGACAACAAAAGATCCTTTGCCTGGTGGCGCGGACGAGTTCGTCGAGGACGCCAGAATTGCAACCTCCGGCCGCAATGACGTTGCTCGTGGGGCTCAGGTCGAAAGAAAGATAGAGACGATCGACGGGGTTGCCGCCAAGCGTTTTCGTGAAATGTTCGAAATTGGTAACGATCCGGCAGATGCCAATCTTCCGGGCTTTGCGCCAATCCAAATCGAGATCCAAAGCGCTGACGGCTTTTTCGTCGTCGATACCATCGAAAAAGCCGTCGCATGTCTCACAGGCCACTGGCTTGGTCTCAAAGGTGAAGCCTTCGAGGCAGCGCTTCAGGCCTGTATCGATGGGATCAATCATCGGATTTCACCGGAAGAGATCCGGCAAGCTTTTATCAAGGCTGCCAACGAGGCGGGCATCCGCATCATCCCCTGACATTTCGGAATTCGCCGGTTTCTGACGGATCGTCCAGATGGCCGCAGTGCAGCATTGTGTCGGGCTTTCCTTGCAGGTAGCCGATGCCGTATCTTATCCGTTCTTCAATATTCGTCCGCGCAGGCAGAGGATGGATGCTGTCGCCTTTCCCGGAGGTGGAGGTCCGGCCATCGCTCCGAGCAAATTAGCCGGACCTCCTGCTATCGCAATTTGGCGGTTGCGACAGCGGCTCAGATGTGTACCGCTTATGGCGGACAGTCCATGCGGGAAACGACAGCAAAAGTCTGATTGCGCACGGTGGATCAAATCTGCGCCGGGATGAAAGATCGGACGTGCTCGACCGGTACTGAGGCCTATTCCATTCTTACAATCTGACATCGCGTCGAACCGCGTTTGCTCGGTTGCCGATCTGTAGAGACATTTGTGCCGCCGACCAGCTCTTCGGTCGGATCATCCGCAAGCAGAAAAAGCCGTGAAATTCAGCGAGCTTGTTCGCTGGAAGGTGCAGCTGACTGAGTGACGAAGGGGAGGCTCAACGACCCAATTGAGTGGTCCGCCCCGTTGAGCCTCCGGCCGCCACGAATCTCAATCTGCAGCAGCAGGACAAACCTGACGATTGCGCGAAAACCGGTCTATTTGAAAAGCGACAAAACGAGCCTGATGACGCCAGCACCTGAGAGATATGGTTGCGGATATCAGCGTTACGGAAGGGGTTCTGTGCCGGGCGGAGACAGCGCCTGCCTTGCTATTGCGATGAGCTCAACATCGAATCCGTCACAAGATATCGCCTCAGTGAATGAAGCGTGGGCGCCATCGCAATTATAGCTTGCTCTAAAAAGACGATTTGCAATCTTTTTCAATACGTATTGCGACATCCTTATACACGTAAAGCTTACATATTGGAAATATATATGCGTACCTTCGTATTTACACATATAATCAAGTCTATATTATGGCTCCGATGTCAACTTGCTGAAGTTGCATGTTAATCCATGAATTGCCTTGAGGAGAATAAAGAATGCATAAAGTACTCGGATCCACCGCTTTCCTTTTCGCGATCGGTCTGGCGAGTGCGAGCTTCGCAGCGGACCTCTCGGTCGAGACGCCGCCGACGGCGCCTATTGAGCAGCCGGTATTTACCTGGACAGGCTTCTATGTCGGTGTGAATGGTGGTGGCGGCTTCGGCGGTGATGACAACTTTGGCTTGCGTTCCGGCGGCAACTATCTTGGCAGGTTCGGTAAGCTTGAAGGATCGGGTTTCTTCGGCGGCGGTCAGGTCGGCTACAACTATCAGATAGATCCCAATTGGGTCATCGGCCTTGAAGCCGATTTCCAGGGCTCCGACATCCATGACTCCTTCACCAACGGCGGTGCGAGTGGCACCTCGAAGATCAACTGGTTCGGCACCCTCCGTCCGCGTCTTGGCTATGCCTATGACAATACATTGTTCTACGGCACCGGCGGCCTTGCCTACGGGCATATTGATTACAAGGGATCGTTGGCTGGTGTCGGCAGCTTCGATGAAGACAAAACCAAAGCCGGTTGGGTACTCGGCGCCGGCGTTGAACACGCCTTCACGGATCATGTGACCGCGAAGCTCGAATACCAATATGTGGACTTTGGAAGCTTTACCGCGGGGGGAGATGCTCTTTCAAGCAAAGCAACTGCTGACTTCCACAGCATTCGTGTGGGGTTGAACTACAAGTTCTGACAAGTGGCTAGTTTTAGTATCAGAGAGAGGACAGTAACATGGCTTTGATTAATATTGGTCTCCTAAACGGTGGTACAACCGTAATCAACAGCGCCAATGCCGGCGGCGCCAGTGACACGATTTCGCTGGGGCTCGTCTCCAACGGCACGGTGGTTGTCGATGGTGTCGACGTTACCATCAGTGCCCTCGTTGGCGGTGGTATCCTGTCGAACACGGTCGTTCAGGCCATCAACGGTGCGAATGTAACGTTTACCGGCGGGCTTGCTGGGGTAGCGGCCGGTTCGACCTTTGTCTATCAACCCGGCGCGAATTCCAGCATCGAAGTCCAAACAGGCTTGCTGAATGTTGGTCTGCTGAACGGTGTTACCGTCGACTTCGCTAACGCTGGCGGCACCGGCACCTTCATTTATAACAGCGGCGGGATCAATTTGAACCTTTCGACGCCGCCAAATGTCATCAATGTTCAATCTGGTGACAAGATCGAGGTGACCGGAACGACCGCTGTCTCGCAATCGGGCAATACGATTACCTTCACGACACCGGGGCTCCTTGGTATTCCTACCACAGTCGCCACTTACACGATCCCAGCCGGCGTGACATACACCTACGACAACGCTTCGGATACGCTGACCTTCACAAGCTGCTTCCTGCGTGGCACCCTCATCAGAACGCCGGAAGGAGACGTGCCGGTCGAGGATCTGCGGGTCGGCGACCTGGTGGTCACCCACAAGGGCGTGTCGGAAATTAGGTGGGTTGGTCGTCGCAGGCTCGATCCAAAGGCGATTGACAAGCCGCGTGATACGCTGCCGATCCGTATGATGGCGGGTTCAATTGCGGAGAATATTCCGGAACGAGACCTTCTTATTTCTCCGGATCATTGCATGTTCCTCGAGGAGTCACTGATTCCGGCAAAATTCCTCGTAAACGGAACGACCATCACCCAGGAGACGGTGCTTGAGCCGTTCGAATATTACCACATCGAACTGGAGCAACACAGCGTCATCCTGGCGGAAGGCGCGCAGACCGAAACCTATCTCGATCTCGGCGGGCGTTTGTCCTTCCTAGAACCTGGCGTTCTGCGGTTCGGCGCGTATGCCGGTACACGGAACTGGAACGACTGGTGCTATCCGCCCGTCTATGCAGGTGCGGTGCTCGAAAGAGCCCGTGAGATCCTCAGCGCCCGCGCTGCGGAGTTGGGCTACATCGTCGAAGACGCCAAGGCTTCCTAAGCCGATTGAACCAAAGGGCGGGCGGCTTCGGCCGTCCGCCCCAAAAAACGAACCGGGAGGCGGTGGTTCCAGTATTCAATCCTTCGTCTGACAGCGAAGCCTTGTTAGTACGGCATCCCGCCTGTTTCCTTTGAGCAGGGGCTTGGGAGTGGTGAATGCGTTATGAAGGTGTCGTGTCGCCCTATTCACTCGATGCTGGGGGCATCGACGAAAAATCATTGATTGAAAAATTTTCCGGCAAGACCGTCTTTTTCGACGGTGTGTTTAAAGGCGACTATAGCCTTGCTATCGTTAATCGCCATCTGGCCCGCGCGCTGATCGATCTCGGAGTCAATCTCATATGTCATACGGCTGAGGACGATTGGCAGACCGATGCCCGCCTCGTTGCCGCGCCTGACATCATGCGTCATATGCGCGACGACTACCCCGCAAACGAGCGGTTTGACATTCACCTCAGAAATACCTGGCCGCCAAAAACACACGACATGATCGGGCAGGTCAATGCCTATGTCGGGTTTGCGTGGGAAGAGCTTGAATTCCCGCAGTATCTGGTGGACAGGTTCAACCAGGATCTCGATCTTATCTTGGTGACGGCGAATTTTGTTCGCGACGCCTTCCAGCGATCCGGGGTGACAATTCCGATCGAGGTCATCGGCAATGGCTGTGATCATGCGTCGATCCCCAGCGGTAACCCGGTCTCGCCCTTGCCAGAAAACGGGCGCAAACGCATCCTCCACGTCTCCTCCTGCTTCCCGCGCAAGGGCATCGATGTTTTGATCGATGCATATCTGCGCAGCTTCCGGCCGGAAGACGCAGTGGAACTGGTGATAAAGACCTTTCCAAATCCGGATAGCATATTGGCGTCGGTACTGGCAGAGAAGCGCGAGCAGCTTTCCGACGCGCCTCCGATCGTCGTCATCGACCAATATTATGACGATGAACAGCTTCTAGCTCTTTATCGTTCCGCCGCCATGGTGGTTGCGCCCAGCCGCGGCGAAGGCTTCGCTTTACCCTTGGCCGAAGCCATGCGGCTCGATGTGCCCGTGGTGACGACAAATTACAGCGGGCAACTCGACTTCTGCCGTCCTGACACCGCCTGGCTGGTCGACTACCATATGTCGGCGTCCCGAGCTCATGTGGCGGGCTCCTTCAGTCTTTGGGCCGAACCGTCCGTGGAACATCTGGGCGCACAGATGCGTGCGGTGCTGGATCATCCCGACGAGGCCAAGGCCCGTAGCGAACGGGCGCAGAAATTGCTCGCGGCACATTTCACCTGGCATGCCGTGGCGCGCCGTGTCCTTGCCGCCTTGGCCAAGCCACCTCGTATTGCTGCTGAAGCGAAGTTTGATTGGACGATCGATCTGATCTCCTCATGGCAGCAGCAATGCGGCATTGCGACCTATTCGGAGCATCTTTATTCCCAACCAGCCTTTTCGAACAAGATCGACCATATCTTTGCCCGGCGGATCATGAACGACGCCTTGCCGGAACAATCGCAGGAAGAGACAACCGCGTCGTCTCACGGCATGTCTCGGCTCTGGGGTTACGATCTTTCTTCGCTGAAGCGTTTCGCTGCGAGGCTCGAGCACGGGCGGGCGGATGTGCTGTGGATGCAGCATCATCCGGGCCATTTCTCCACGCCCGACATGGAGTTGCTTGCGCAGGGATTACCGTTGACCAGGCATCGGTTGCGAGTCCTCACGATGCACAGCGTGAAGGAGGCTCTTCGCGGTGGTTCGTTGCGATGGACGAAAGCCTTCGATGTCGTTTTCGTGCATTCGGCGGAGGACGCCGCGACATTGTCGGCAGCGGGGCATTCGAATGCGATCGTTATACCGCATGGCGTCCTTCTCGAACCGGAGAATGCGCCTAAGCCGGATCCATCGCAGTTCACTATCGGCTCTTTCGGTTTCTTGATGCCGCACAAGAATATCGATCGCCTCGTGCTCGCGTTCGCGGAGGCTCGAACCTACGATCCGAGATTGCGGCTGAAACTCTTGAACTGCATGGTTCTGAACGATGAATCGCGCGCCGCGCGGGCCGCCATCGAGAACCTGATCGAGTATCTGGATTTATCGGAGCATGTGACCGCGCGCTTCGATTTCGTGCCCGAGGAGGAGTTGCGTCGCGAACTGATGAGCTGCGACCTGCTTTCCTTCCTTTATGGTCACTCCACCGAAACGGCGACAGGGGCCGCACGCATTGCAATGAGCGTGAACCGCCCGCTGTTATGCTCTCGCTCACCGGTTTTGCGCGATATGTGGCCGATTAGCCATGTCGTCAAAAGTACGGAAATCGAATGCATCGCCGAGGCGCTCCTCAGTCTCGCCCAGAACCCGCTATTGCTGAAGATGCGCGATAACGAACGCCTTCAGGCGGCACATTGGTATTCCTATCCGCGCACTGCTGCGCGGCACGTCATAGCGATCGAACAAATGTTAGGGGGCAATATTGACCGTCGCCGAGTTGCATAGACAACAGCCCGTGAATGTTGTTCCGAAGGACATATTCACCTTGCCGGCCGAATCCTTTGTCGATGCCTGGGCAACGGCATTGGATCTGACGGAGATAGATCTGACACTGGAAGACAGGCTCGCCCTTGCGAACGCCATTCGCGGTGGAACCAACCGATTACGCGTCGTCGATGCGATCAAGGCGCGCCGCCCCGTTCCGTCGCTGCTCAACGAGCGATCCGGCATTCAGGCGATCCGACGTGAGCCGGATCATTATGCCATCCTTGAAAACTTCACCCGGTTCGCACCGGGCGACGATCCGACGTTCCTCCGTTATGCTTTCTCGCGGATTTGCGGCCGCGATCCGACATCGTCGGAACGGATTGGACTGGAATTCGACCTTAGACGCGGCGTTGCCACTCGGGCAGCGGTGGTGAAGAAGATCGTGGCCATTGCGCGCCGGGACGGTCAGACGGCTTTCTGGGACACACTGCTGCCCGAAAACGAAAGCGAAGTTCACGCAAACTCCGATCCGTCCGATGCCCGCCTCTCACCGGCGGGTTTGCTGGTTGATATGGATGGCCAGGCCACGGCTGTCTTTGTCCGCGAAGTCGAGAATGTCGGCTGGATGATTGCTCCCGATCATCTGCGCCAACCGCTTCAGATCCACGAGGGGAACTGGAAAGTCCAGCCCGGTTGGCTGTTGACTGGCCCCAAGCGTAGTTTTGCCGAGGGAACCTGGCTGCTCGATCTCGATCTGGTTCAGGCGCCGAATGCCAGGCTGGATGTTGAAATCGTCGCAAATTCAGGCCTGGACTTCCTTCAGAGCATTACATTGACGGGTTCGTTTTCGGGGACCTTGTGCGTCGCCATCCGGCAGGAGCACCGCTTCGTCGAGTTGCGCATACGCGTCCATGAGCGCAGCCCGGACGATTCCTGGCTGCGTCCTCGCAACATCTCCATGCGGCAGGTACCATGAGACGAGAGCTTCGCATCGCATCCACATTCCTGCGTGCCGGCCACACGACGGATGACAAGGCAGAGGTCGGCGTATCGGTTAATGCATTGGTGGAGGCCGATGCCGCTCGTGACCGGCGAGACTGGGCAAGCGCGGCATTCTATTATCACGAGGCGCTGCAGCGAAACCGGACACGGATCGACCTGTTCGTCCAGCTCGGCCATGCCTACAAGGAACTCGGGGACTTCGACGCCGCGCTGGAAGCGTATCGGCAATTCCTCGACAATGAGCCGCACGATGCCGACATTCATCTACAGCTTGGCCATCTCCACAACAAGATGAACGATCCGGCAGCCGCGCTCGAATGGTATAACCGCGCGAGCGCCCTGGCGCCGAATGATCCTGAAATCACACGACATGTCGATGCGGCAGGTTTGCGATTGTCTCGTTCTGGGATAGAGCGCAGGCGACAGAAGGCTCTGGAGCTTGTGCATTCGGGGCAATGGCAGCAGGCGCGCGAGCAATTGCGGAGCCTGGTCACAGTTGACGGGGAAATCGATCTGATCGCAGTCTATGCGAATGTGACCAAGGAAGCCGGTGATTTCGAGGAGGCGCTACAGCTTTACGAAGCCTATCGCGAGTATGCGAAGACCAATCAGCCGGCCTCGCTAAGCGACGTGGAGATCCAGCTCGGGCACCTTAACAAGGCCAAGCGTGATATAGGCGCTGCCTTGCAACACTATATTCTTGCCCGTGACGCCGAATTTCACCTCTATGGTCACGTTGCCCCCAATTCCATCTGCGAGCGTGAAATCCGTTCGTGCATGGGGGAAATCTATACCTGCTTCTGGCAGGCGGACTGACATGGCCGGCCGGCGTCGGCCATGTCGCATTGCGCTTAGCCGCTGTCGTGATCCCGGATCGCGGTCAGCAGGAGCCAGCCGAGCAGATAGGCGAGGCCGGTGGTCAGGAACACGATGAGAATGTTCTTGAGGGCAAGGGGCAGCTCGGCCTCGTCGGGCAGATGCGGCGGTACCACCACTTCCAGATAGAGCTGCTGCCGGCGCGCATCGGCCCTTGCCGCTTCGAGTGCATCGAGTGCGGTGACCATTGCTTTGTTGGCGAACTCCCGCATCAGGACCAGGCTCTCATAATCCGCGATTTTCGGGGCGATGGAGCTATCATTGCCGACCATCTTGCCGCGTTCCGTTTCAATCTGACGTTCGAGCGCGGCGATCTGGCTCGTCACGAACGGTACCGCGTTGCTATCGGGCGCGGTCTTTTGCATCCCGGCAAGGCGGGCTCGCGCATTGGCCAACTGGACGGACAATTGACTAATGAGCTCGATCATGGAGGTGGAACTGGCATTCGGGTCGATCATCAGTTCCTTGTTGCGGAAGGTCGTGATCTTCTTTTGCGCGTCGATAACCTGCTGTTCCGCTTCCTTCACTTCGTTATCGGCAAACCGAACGGCGTCTCCACGGGCGCGATCGTTCATGCGCAGCAGCAGCTTGCCTCCTAGCGCAAGCAGGGTGTTGTTCAAGTCATAGGCGTCGTGCGCATGAAAGGCGGTGGTCCGCAACACCGTTATGCCGGTCGTATCATTATGGATGACTTCGACGCGATCCGAGTAATACTGGTAGAGTTCCTCCTCACTATTGTTCTCCCAGAAGCGTGGATAACGCATCAACCAGTCGGCCTGCGGACTTCCGAAAATTGCGCGCACGGGCATTTCCTCCCCGAGCTCCTTAAGGGCTTCGCGCGAGCGTATGTATTCCTGAACGGAGAAAGTGTCGTCTTGGGAACGTGTTATCCCGCTGTTCTGCAGCAGGTTGCCAAAGGCGCTCGAGGATGGCGGTGCGGCCATACGCACGACGAACGAAGCTTCAGACACGAAGATCGGCGACGCGAAGAGGGCATAATAGACGCTGACAGCCAACGTGGGAATGAGGACAACCAGCAGGAACATGTACCGCCGCTTGGAGTGTTTTCGGCGTTTACCGGCTTTCGCCGGCTTGAAAGCTGGCAGCGGAGCCCTGTAATCGAATGGCTGCGGCCGTTTCTTTTCTTCAGGCACCTTGTCCTTAGCCTCGGACGCTATGAGAGCCATGGCAGCACCTTTCCAATTGATTGCTTGCGGACATATCGAGACATCGGCGCTTCACGTACCGTAATTGTCCAAAGCTGACGCAAAGGAGATTGAGCGGGGAGCCTTCGCCGGTATCGTGGGGTGACCCGCCGATAACGCTCGGGCGAAGAAATGGAGACTCCCGCATGGACCCGACATATGGTGAATCTCGTGGTCGCGGGCAGTTCATCACAGGATTGAAAATTCAAGCTCGTGTTCTCGGCGCCATGATCATGCGTGAAGTCGTGTCGCGCTACGGGCGGGAGAACATCGGCTTTCTCTGGCTGATGCTGGAGCCGATGATCCTCACGGGCGGCGTGATGATCATGTGGACTCTTTTGAGGCACGAGGCGCACGGGCTTGCGGTCGTCGCCTTCGTTCTCAGCGGTTACATGCCTTTGACCCTCTGGCGCCATGTAACGGGTCATGCGGTCTCGTGTCTGCGCCAGAATTTGCCATTGATGTACCATCGCCAAATCCGCCTGCCTGACGCCCTCATTTCCAGAGCGCTTCTGGAGGTCGCCGGCGCAACGGCAGCGCTGATCGTCGTCTATGTCGTGGTTCGACTGGCTGGGTTCATGCCGCCCTACGAGAATCTCGGATTGCTTCTGGCAGGTTGGTTGTTCATGGCGTGGTTTGCATTTGCCGTCGGGCTGATTTTCGCCGCCGCATCGGAAAGATTCGAGTTCGTGGAAAAGTTCGTCCAGCCGATGCAATATCTTACGCTGCCGATTTCCGGCATGTTTTTCATGGTCGCCTGGCTGCCGAGCGGAGTGCAGAAACTTGCACTCTATGTTCCGCTCGTCCATTGCTTCGAAATGTTTCGCGCCGGCGTATTCGGCGATACGGTGAAATCCTTTTATGATGTCGGCTACATTTTCAAATGTTGCCTGTTCACCACCGCCGTTGGCCTCTTTCTCGTCAACTGGGCGCGTCATCATGTGAAGTTCGAATAGAGCGCCGTTGCTCATCTGCCTAATGGCTTCACTGCTTGGCATAGTATTTCACCTGGTTCTGGAACTCGAACGAGCGTAGCAGCGTGTCTCGCAGCTCCTTGCGATTGGAGAGAGCATAGTGATTAAGGAAGGTCAGGGCCGATTCCGGCTCGCGACCCAGGATCCAGCGAAAAGCCGCGACAACGTCGTGTGATTCGACAGGCTCGACAAAATGGCTACGAGCGGGGCTTTGGATTTTCGCAAACAAGTAAGGCAGTGCGCCGTGCAGTATATCGAGACCGAACCTCTGGAGATCCGGATTCGATAAGGCGGTCTTGGAAAAGGCTTCCATCAGCCCGGAATAGTTGGTGAGCGTCGACACAAGGTCGCACGAACGCGACAGTCCGCTAAAGCCACCATTGGCGTGGTAGATTTTAGCCGTCTCCATCCAGACTTCCGCCGCGTAATGCATCGGCGCCGGCCCATAAAGTGCGGCGTCGTCGGAGTAGATCGGCACTGGTGGCGTTAGCACGCGGCTGTTCTTGATGCGTGCCAGGCAGAAGTCGATCAGCATGCGGCAGATCGGATAACGCATCTGCCACCGGCAGAAATCCGTCATGTAGGTGTTGCTATCGGTCAGCGTCCCGCGATAGTCGGCGGTGGGCGGGACGTCGAGAAGGATTACCTCCGTCTCCGGCAGCTCGGCAGTCAGGAATTCGCAGAATTTCTGCAGTGCGTCGGTCACAAGCTTCCAGAATTCGCGATTGCCAAAAGGTATGACCTTGAAAAGGCTGAACGCTTCGTGCTGCTGATGCGGACCGGCTTCGAGCAGTTCGTAGGGAACTGTCAAAACACTATTCTTGTAACGCATGATCGAGGCCCGCGACGCGCGGGAAAAGTCCACAACAAGCGTTTGCGGAGCGGCTTCCTTCAGCCTGTTGCGAAAGCCCTTCTTTGCCTCGTAGAGCAACTTCTTCTTGATTTGCTCAGGCCATTGCTCGATGCCCTTGATGCTGGCTTTCCTGTCATCCATGAAGCTGGCGACGTTTATTCCATAGCAGAAGAAATCGAGCCTGCTTTCCGGAAAGGCATATTTTACAAATTCCTCGCTGGGACATGAGCCATAATAGGCGATGACGCTCATGCGATTAACCCGTTCATTGTATTTCCCCCATATCAAGCACCAACGATCCGACATCCCCTACGAACCCGGACGCGGCGGCTGGTTAGAGCGCAGCCTCCTTCACGCGGCTTCGCCTGGTCTTCGGCTTCATTGCTTTCACTGAATTGTCAGCTGCCCTGGACTCTGTCGGCGCTGCTGGTTTCACGGCCAATTCCACGCCGATAGGCAGCAGGCGTTCACGCACCTGGTCCATACGATCCTCGTGAATGGCCAGAATATTCCCCACCTTGCCGATCGAGAAATCCCGGTCGAGTTCGGCGGCCGTCTCTACCTGCGTCACCTCTTCCCGAGTGCTGCTCCAGATGCTGTAACCCAGTTCAGACAAGCGCCGGTGAATGGAGCCAGGCGTTGTTTTCGACAGGACGGCGAGCATGTCGCGATTGATCTCCATCAACAGCGTCGGCTTGTGCACCGCGATAGTGCGCTTTGCTCCCTCAAGGAAAAGGCCTTCGGCGCCTTCGATATCCACCTTCATCGCATCCGGCCGCATACCGCCGA
Source organism: Rhizobium lusitanum (assembly GCF_014189535.1). Lineage (NCBI taxonomy): Bacteria > Pseudomonadati > Pseudomonadota > Alphaproteobacteria > Hyphomicrobiales > Rhizobiaceae > Martinezella > Martinezella lusitana. The sequence continues at coordinate 872,477 of NZ_CP050307.1, forward strand.
TCACCCGATCGAGTGTCTCGACTTCGACGGACCGGTTGGTTTTCGCGGTGTCGCTGTCGGCAACCAACCTCGTCGCACCTGCGTTGCTTGTGTCCTCGGCATTGCTGAGCCGCATTTCCCCTGGCTCGTCGGCAAGAGCCTGCTGCCGGACACTGACGCGGTCGGCGAAGCCATTTTCCTGGATAGAGCGATTGAAGAGGTCCCAAAGCTTCGGCAGTGGTTCGAAGGCAAGTATCTTGCCTTTGAAAGCGGGGCGGGCGGCTACCGAGAGCGAATAGTAGCCGACATTGCCGCCAACATCGATGAAGTGGCCGTCATCCGGTACGATCGCCTTGATCAGTCCGACATCGAATTTTTCATATTCGCCGCTCATGATCCCGAACGAAATATGGTACTGTCGAAGATCTAGATACAATTTGAAATTGTATTTCGTTTCGAAGAACACGACGATCGACTTCGGAATGAAATTGTTGAAAAGCAGCTCGCCATGGCGGTTGTGAAATTCGGCCGAGGAGAGAAAGCGTCTGCGGTGTTCCTCCAGCGGTATGTCGGTGAGCTGTAGGAGATTCTTGGCTATGGCATCTCTTTCGTCGGCGTTGAGCGGACGACCAAGGATAAATTTGTAGCAGTTTTCAATATCGTAGTAGCTGGTCACAGTGCTGGCCCTTCCTCCTGCTGGCGACGTGAAAATGTCCCGTTCCTTTTCGATGCGGCTATCGCCTCTTGCTGAATTCATCTTAATGTTCATGACAACGCTCCAAGTGACATCGTCGGCAAACGCTGCGGCGCGCGCTGCGCGGAATAGCGGCGCGCGGCAACGTCACTTTCGATCAGGGTTTCCAGGTCCGAGAAATGCATATCCCATCGGTTCGCGGCGCTTGCCCTTGTCCGGCGCAGCGGCGAAGCTGTGATCGCATCCACTGCCGCGCGCCAGTTGAGGCCGTCGAGCGGGTTCAGGAAGATCGCCTCGTCGATGCCGGCGGCCTCCCGATGCGATGCGATGTTGGAAGCGATGACCGGCGTGCGCAGTGCGAGCGCTTCGGTGATCGGCATGCCATATCCTTCCGCGAAAGATGGTGCGAGTAGCGCTGCGGCACCGGAAACGAGCCGTGCCAATGCGGCATCTTCCAATCCCGGCACCTCGATCACAAGTCCTGGCAGGGCAGGGCAACGTTCGAGCATCGCAAGGATGTGACTATTCTCCCAGCCTCTTTTCCCGACGATCACCAGGCGCGGCGCTTTGGAGCCGTCGCGTTCGGCCAGATGTTGCCAGAGACTGAGCAGCAACATGTGGTTCTTGCGCGGTTCGATGGTTCCGAGCACGACAAAATAGGGATTTTTGGGATGCTCAATATCCTGCGGCGGCTTCAGGAAGCACTGCTCGACCCCAGGGGGTAACACGGCAATCGAGGGTAGCTTCCGATTGCTCTCCTGGGCGTAGGTGCGAAGGGCACGGGCAGTCACTTGAGAGTTGCAAAGGACGAGCGCTGCATGCTGCAACACCGTGTCCATCCTGCGCCGGTGCCGTTCTGGTTCCCCGGGCCGGACGAACTCAGGATGGGACAAGGGAATGAGGTCATGCACATAGAATATGCCATCGCGACTCGCTTCCTTGAGCCAGGAAAAAGCGGAGGTCCGCTCGAGACGGCTATGGGAGACATGCATGAATGAGGCGTTTCGGGGCACCGGCAGGCCATGGGAAAAGTGGGTGGTGACCATGTGCGCGAGCTTGCGCAGCTTCCGGGACGGCGCCTCAAACCCCTTCGGCGCAGGCGCCGGTTGCCAGGAAATTTTGCCGTCGATCGCGGCAAAGATTCGCTCAAGAAGGGCCCTCTGGGCGGAGGAGAGTTCCGTTGTGGCCCAGCGGTCGTTGAGGGTCGAGATCAGGCTATCCGCCCGCGCGGTTCCGACGGATATTGCCCCATGATAGCCGGTTTCGATGAATGACGGCGCTTGCGAAAACTGGATGCTATTCGATGGCACAGCTTGTTTGCGGTGCTCGTTGAGCCAAAGCGCATAGTGCAGCTCGTAGCGATCGATACCGGTCGGTGTCGAGCAATGCGCCCGCTCAATGAGCCGAGAAATATCCATGACAACAGATTTCATCGCAGCCTTCTTACTCCGGACATGTGGATCATATGGGCCAGCCATCGGCGCTTTGAGGGGTCTGGCGCCGTGCCCTGGCGGGCGCGGTACAATTCGGCAATGACATCCTCCACCTCACAAGGCAGGTCGGCGATATGTGACCAGTAGTGCGGGTAAAGGATAAGCGTACCGGCCACGAGCGCATCGAGGCTTAAGGTTCGCTTGCGTCGAAGCGAAACGACAGCATCGTGGGTCAGACCCCAGCCGGCGTAGAAAGGCAGCCCGTAGCACCATACCGACCGTTCCCGCAGAAGCGCCTCGAAGCCAATCTGCGAGGTCGCGACATGGACTTCATCGACCGCGTTAAGCAGATGGTTCAGATCGATATTGCCGACGACGAGGTCGGCGATGTCGTGCGGCGGTCGGCTTTGGCCCGGATGCATGAAGGGCTCGGCGAGGAGATCGGGATGCTGTTTGTAGACGATGAATGCATCGGGGCGTACGCGCCGGACGGCTCTCAGAAGCTCGGTATCGGAATCGTGGCTTGCCATGCCAAGCCGCAGCGAGGCATCGTTTGGTACCTGTCCGGCCACGAGGACGACGGCTCGTCCCTTGGCTTGCTCGCGGTAGTCGGGCGAGGGCTGCGCCGGTAAATTATACTTGGTGATTCCCGTCGAGACGATGGCGTGACGGAGCCTTCTCGCACGTTCGAGGAGGGCATTATCGAAGTCCGCGGTGCTCAGAATCGTTTCGAGCCCGCTCGGCTTGGACGCATCGAAATAAATGCCCTCGGCATCGAAGCAAAGCGAAGAGGGAGGGACCAGCGATGTCCCGAGCCCAGCGGAGCGGATAAAGCCGTCTTCCACCCGAATGATCGGCCGCCTGCTTCCCTGCTTCCATAAGGCGCTTTCCTCGGGTGGAGCGCTGTTGCCCCACAGCACGATCTTGTCTGCCGCCTGGATCTGGGCGACCGTGGGTCGGTTGGTGAACCGGACTTTCGACGAAGGGCTGGTCAGGTAACGACGCAGGACCGAGCGCTTATGCAGCGCAAAATTGAGGCAGAGATAGTGACCGGACAGGGAAGACGCGCGCCGCCGCCATTCCAGGAGCCGCTCGATAGCCTGTTCCGCCTGGATTGGCTGGCGCGTTACCGGATCGACATAGAGAGAATATTGAAGAAGCATCGCATGGGCGAGTTCGTCGATACTAACGCGGCGTGTCCGGCGCGCGCGCGCGGCGGCAGCGACAAGGCTATCGGCGCGGTCCTGCGTCAGGCCCCATCCGGCATAGGCCGGCATGCCGAATGTCACGACGGTCATGCCGCGCAGCAGTGCATCCAGGCCGAGTTGGCTCGAGACCGTCCAGACTTCATCGACAATGTCCAGGATCGAATGCGGAGAAACGGCGCCGTCGACGAGTTGGACACGGCTATCTCGCGCATGCGACGCCAGATAGCCTCGCGCGCGACCGGCCACGACATCGGGGTGGCTCTTGATGATGATATCCGCGTTGCTCTCGGCGCTCGCGGCACCCCACATCCTCAGAAATGTTTCGGCATTGGCACCTGAACCGGCGATAGAGCGGTCACCGACGACCTGGTCCACCAGCAGGATGCGCTTGCGGCGCGTGGGCCGAAGCGAGATATTTCCTTCGGGCAGATGGTTGTATTTGGAAAGCCGCTCGTGGACGATCCATTCACGCAGTTTCTTTGCCCGTGCCAGATCGGCGCCGGGGATCCCGTCCTGCAGCAATGTCTCCAGCCGGGACGCCGTATGAGCCGAAAAATGAATGCCAAGATCATCCGCGATGAGAGAGACCGAGGGGGCCCCGGCCTTGCCGAGGCCAACGGAGCGCAGGAAGCCGTCTTCCAGGGTCCAATAGGGAAGCTTGCGCATCTGAGCGTAGCGGCGGGCAATGCGCGCAAGCGGCTTGTCGCCCCAACCAACCACGCCGTCGGCCGTTCCTCTTGCAAGTTCGATCGGCTGAAGCGATGCTGAGAGCGTGGAGCCGATCAACGGGAAGCGCCAGCGCGTTGGAAGGAAGGCGAGAAGTCGCGCATCCGTTGGCGGTAGCCAGAACGCACGCTCACTCTGCTCTGCCGATATCGGCCGCTCCTCATTGGGAAAAAGTGTGAAATCTGAAAACATCCGCAATCTCCTGATCCCACATCACGATCCGCTGCGACCGCCGAAATCCGGCTGTTCGAGCAGAGTTGTGTTGTCGGGGTGGAGGAAGGCGACCGTCTTCGCGCCAGCGGCGGAAGGAAGTTGCGCGTGAAGGCGCTGCACGACGCGTTCGGCTGTGCTTTCAATATAGGCGCGGAGATAGTAGCTGCCGTTGATGAGGCTCTGACGATACATGTGGCGCACGAATTGCTGTACCCGATCCTTTTGTGGAGCGATCGGGTTTTCCCAGAAGTCGTCTATGGCGGCGGCAGACAGCGCGTCATTCCTGGGCAGGTTCGCAAGCCCTTCGGCGCCGTAGAATGTATCGCCGAGCGCCAGAAGCGGCTTTCCGTGGTTGAGCGCGAGAAGACCGGACGTGCTGTTGACGGTGATGAGGCCGAGGGAATGGCGAATGAGAAGACCGATCGATCCGTCGTCGAGCACCTGCACGCGGTCTTCGCATTTGCAGAGCATGGCCAGTTGCTTCACGAAGGGCCGATAGCTCCTGTGCCCGCGATCCATGGGATGAATCTTGAAGACCAGTTGATGCGCCGGGTCCGCGCGGCGTGCGAAGGATCTGATCGTTTCGGTGATCAACCGTTCCATTGTCCAGCCACGGCCATGGCTGAGAAGCTGCTGATCGTCATGGACCTGCAGTGCGACGACGAAGTAACGCCCTTCCTGATTCTCGATCAGATCGACCGTCAGGTTGTTGTTCCTGGGGTAATAGCGCAGTTTGCGATAGAAATTGCGCGTCCAAAGGATCACTTCCGACAAGATCGCCCGGTTGCGATGATGCTCGTTGCCGAAAAAGAATGGGGCACCCAGCGCCTTCACCACATAATAAGCGATCCCTTCCATCGCCATCGACCGAAACAGGTTGCCGCGCATCATTTCTGCCGGCTCCAAAGGCGTTTCCGCATCGCCAGCCTGGGGGGCACCGATGCGTAGCGGCGAGCGAGCATTGTTGCCGCCCCACTCGCAGGAAATGAAATGGGGGCGGGCGTAGCCCTCTTCGAAGCAAAGGACAGGCACGCCCAACTGCTTCGCGACATCAATGGCCGTCCGGTGATACGGGCGGCAGTCGCCAAAGAGTACGATGACCAGCGGCGCGTCTCTTTTGATGAAGGCCGCTAGCCAGTCTGCCCAAGCATCGGTCGTGCCACAAAAATTCACGGCACCTTTGCCATGGGAGAATAGCCAATCGCCGCCGTTGAAGTTGACCTTCAACGTATCGTAGCCCCCGGCGGTGAGAGCCTTTGCCAGTGTGTTGAAGAACGGGCCGACCGGCCCCTGCAGGAGGAGGACGACAGACTTCGAAGCGGACGCGTCGCCAATGGGCGACCGGGAGTGATTGGCCGCCCTGAAGTTCATGTGATCGCGCAGATTTACAAAATTGCTGCCGCGATCAGAGACTCCTCCGAACTTTCCCATTCCGAATTCCTTGAACAGCAATGAAGGATCAGCGGCTAAGTAGCTGACATCTATTGCTGCGACATTGTACCCACGCCATACGGATCACGCCGCGGAAGTATTAATTGCGACAGGACGGCATCTATTTGAATTTATAAGGAGAAAATATCTATTAGCTAAGAAATATATTTGACTTTAGAAGGATATATGGGAACCTGTCGCATAAATTCATGTCTCTTTCCGTGTTGTACACCCGCGAGACATGATGATTTGGCATGAGCGAAATGGGAGGCTCTCTGACGTCTTGATGATGACCCCGGAAAGCTACGGAGATGTCCCCTTTATTCTAAGTGAGAGAGATTTGACGGCCCTCATATGACCCGCATTGAGAACAACAAGGAGTTCACCGATTTCGTAACGCTGGTAACCGTGCGCGCGTCCGCTACGGCTTCCGGTGGAAATCTGAGCTGGTGGAGCGTACGCGCACGCTGGCTGCGGTCGCATCTGCTGCTGCTTTTCATGCTCGTGATCCCCGGATTGCTCGGCGCCGTCTACTACGCTTTTATCAGTGCCGAACAGTATGTTTCCGAGACGCAGTTCGTGGTTCGCAGTCCCAACCGGAACGCGGCGGGCCTACTCAGCGGCTTCCTGCAAAGCACGGGCTTCGTGCGGGCGCAGGACGACAGCTATATCGTAAGCGAGTTCATGATGTCGCGCGCAGCCGTGGACGAACTCGCTGCAAAGAACGGTTTGAAGGATATCATGTCCCGCCCGGAGGGGGACTTCCTTAACCGGTATCCGCTGCCGTGGACCGAGGCGAATAATGAGGAGCTGTTCCAGCACTACAAGAATTTCGTCAAGGTCGATACCAATAGCGGCAGCGGCGTGACCACTCTGGAGGTGTATGGCTTCCGGGCAGAGGACTCCTTCAATCTCGCAAATGCGCTGCTTCAGCATGCCGAAGAGCTCATCAACCGCCTTAATGACCGGGCGCGCGGGGATGCTATCCGCTATGCGCAGGTCGAGTTGACTGACAGCGCGGGCAGGCTGGAATCCACACAAAAGAACCTGACGGATTTCCGTAACCGGGAAACGCTGATCGACCCGGCCAAACAGTCGGCGTCCGCGCTCGACCTGATCGCCCGGCTTTCGGACGATGTCGCTGACAGCAAGGCCCGACTGGCCGCTCTTGACCAGCAGGCGCCGCAGAGTCCGCAGGGGGAAGCATTACGGGCTCGGGTGACCGCGATGGAGCGCGAGGTCAGTGACGAGCGGGCGCGGGTCGTGGGTAGCGACAGTTCGATGGCGCCACGCATCGCACAATATGAGCAACTTCTTCTGGAAAGGGAAATGGCGGCTAAGATGTTGGCTTCAGCCACCACCTCGCTGGAAAATGCCAAGATCGATGCGCAACGTCAGCAGCTTTATCTCGAGCGCATTTCCAATCCGAACTTGCCTGATCATCCTCTCTATCCAAAGCGCATCAAGTCGTTTCTGATGTTCCTGGCGATATGCGGCGCCATCTACATGATCGTGCAGTTCTTTGTCTCCCAAGTTCTGGAACACGCGGAATCGCAATGAACAGTATCCCTACCAGCCTCGCAGGGTTTGCAGCTCCAAAGGAGCCGCCGCAGAACGACACCTCGGCGCTGCCGGAAGGCATCGTCGGCGTGTTCGATATCGTCAAGGAATACGAGGTTCACGGTCGTATGCGGCGCGTGCTTGATGGCATCAACTTTACGATTTCGCGCGGGGAGAAGATCGCGGTCCTCGGCCACAACGGCGCCGGCAAATCCACGCTTGTGCGTTTGATTGCCGGAATCGAGGAGCCTACCTCCGGCAAGATCGTTCGTACCATGTCCATGTCCTGGCCCATCGCGCTCAGTGGCGGCTTTGGTGGATCTATGACGGGCTACGACTGCATGCGGTTTCTATCGCGCATCTATGACAAACCATTCGATGAAATCCGCGATATGGTGGAGGATTTCAGCGACCTCGGCAAATATCTGCGCATGCCGCTCAAGACTTATTCGTCAGGCATGCGCGCGCGCCTAGCCTTCGGCATGTCGCTGGCCATCGACTTTGACTGCTATCTCATTGATGAGGTGATGGCTGTCGGTGACAAGCGTTTTCAGACCCGTTCCTTCGAGGAACTCTTCGTCAAGCGGAAGGACCGCTCGATGATCGTGGTCGGCCATAACTTAAATGTGATCAGCGATATCTGCACCTCGGCACTGGTTCTGAAGAACGGTCGAGGCCGTGTTTTTGACGATGTCGAGTATGCCTTCCGTATCTATTCGACACTTTGATCGAACCGTTTTTAGGGATCCCCGGTTTCGAGCAGACCGATTCCCTCCGCAGATCGTCTCAAAATGATACAATATCCCTGAGCGATGGCCGTTTGCTGGCCTCCGGCTGAAACTTGCCATGCAGATGGATTGGAGTGGCGCACGGGCCGTCACAAACTTATTCAACTAAGCTATACTAAATTAGCGAAGTTGAAATTAATTCCTATTATAAGCGGTTACTCATGATACTCGCTCTTGCAGGGAGCGAATCTACCGATGCTTTTGTCCCTTCGGCAGGCAACTGTTTTCGTCCGGATTTGACCTTGCATTTTAGTGATTCATTCTGCAACCTAAGACCGTTGTTCGTAATACGAGCAAATACGTCAATGGCCGCTTTTTGTCTGATGTCGTCTTAATAAAAAGTTCACGCCTTACGGGAGAAGCCCCGCGACGCAAATATGTATAACATTGTCACGATCTGTACTATTCGGAAGAAATCTACTATGCTAATTTAACGGGGCTTAATGTAATTTAAGCTGAATGATTATGCCGTGTTAGGACGACTAAAGGAGTGCGCCTATGGTCTCACCCTTAAATGGAATTCGCGAAGTCTGGCCTAAATGAAAATCGAGTGCTTGCAATTGTTGGGATGCAACTTTAGATTTTGAGTAGGGTAGCAGATGACTATGTTGGGAAGAGTTGTCGAGCAATGCGTGGGCACCTTTGAGGTGTATTCTCGTGATGCGATTGTTCGCAATCTCGATGTTTTAGAGCCGAACTGGAAATGGACGGTGCCGTCGGATCCCGGCGGAGATTATTCGTTTAAGTTCAGCAAGCAGCCCCTCCAATCAGCGTCTATCATTAGCGCTGAGCATTCGGGTAGCCTGGAGGGGGTTGCCAAGCATGACATGCCTCGCGTCAGCATTGTCTTCGTCCTCGCGGGGGAGGTGGAGGCATATGACAGGCGCACGCGCAAGACTGTGCGTATTTCAGCTAATAATGTCGCAAGCATCAGCGACCGGATGGGAAAGCGGCTCGAGATAAAGCCACGGAGTTCCTGGCTGATGTTCCAGGTTCCGGAAGCTGTGTTGCGTCAACATTTCGAGGAGTTGACGGGTAGGCCCTATGTGCAGGAATTTGCTCTATCTCCTGTCAGTTTTCGTCAGGGTGGAGCGCAGGGGCTGTACCAGACCCTGAGGCAGGCTGAGAAAGATCTCATGTCGGCCCGTCCGGGCGAAAGGGTCATGCTTGCCAAAGCCTACAACGAGTTGGTGCTGGTCAAGCTTTTCGCAAAGCTACCGCACAATCTGTGCGATGCGTTTACACGTGGCGCATTGGAAACGGCACCCCGGCAGCTTCTGAGGGCGGAGGCTTTCATGCGCGACAATCTGCACAACTCGATCATGCTGGAAGATCTTGCCAATGCTGCAAGCTGCAGCCCGCGGGCGCTTCAGCGCATGTTCCGGACCTATCGGGGTGACAGTCCGATGGGGATATTGTGCAACTACCGCCTTGCCGCCGCTCATGGCGCTATTAAAGGTGGTCACGCTGAGAGTATAACTGATCTTGCGATGAGTCTTCAGTTCTCGAACCCGGGGCGATTCTCTGTTCTGTACAAGCATGCGTACGGTTTCAGTCCCTCGTCGATTCTCCGCTTTACCCGGGAGCGGAATGATGAAGTCGGGACGGCATGATGCGCGTGCGGACCAGTATTGATTGTAACTACCTCTGTGCCGCTCGGGATTGGTAATGCAGCTAAAAGTTGGAATTTTTTGTGTTCTCGCCTGTTTTTTGACGGGCTGCGGATTGCCTGATTCGGGTCCAAAAACCTCACGGATCCTGGAAGAAGCGGCCCGGGGGGCGGCGCCACCATTTGCATTGGTCGACGTCAACTCACCGTCGATGGTACGGAATGTGGAGCGCCCGCGACCGAGCCTCGCCGCCAGATTTGGCGAGGGGCCGCGCGATCCTGGCTTGCGCATTGCCGTGGGAGACGTGATTTCCGTCAGTCTCTGGGAAGCGCCACCTGGCAGCCTGTTTGGAACGGCTGCCAGCAGCACCGGCCAGCAGCAGGCTTCCGGTAGCTCGGTGGTCATTCCGCCGCAGGTCGTAAGCAGCGACCGGACGATCGGCATTCCCTATGTGGGCCGCATCAATGCCGCTGGACGCACGCCTGCGCAAGTCGAGAGCATGGTGGTAGCGGCGCTTGCCGGCAAGGCGGTCCAGCCACAGGCGCTGGTGACGGTGCAGCAGAGTACGGCCAACACCGTGACCGTTACCGGTGAGGTCGCTGGCGGTGCGCGCGTGACGCTTTCACCGGCGGGGGACCGTATACTGGATGTGATCGCGACTGCGGGCGGATTGCGCGCTGGGGTCAATGAGAGCGTCGTTTATCTGACAAGAAGGGGAGCAACCATGGCTCTCCCGTTCGAGATGATCGTCCAGTCGCCCCGCGAGAATATACGGCTGCGCCCGGAAGACGTGGTGACGGTGGTGCGTGAACCAAGAACCTTTACGATTCTGGGCGCGACCGGACAAAATGGGGAAGTGCCTTTCAGCTCGCAACGCGTCACCATGGCAAATGCCCTGGCGCGCGCCGGTGGGCTCCAGGACAACCGTGCCGACGTAACGGGCGTATTCCTGCTCCGCTACGAACCGCTTGATATCGCGCGCCGGATCGTTCCTCCCAATAATCCGCTTCTGCGTAGAGGCGGGCCAGTTCCAGTCGCCTATCGCTTCAATCTGAAGAACGCGACGACGTTGCTGGCAATGCAGAGTTTCGAAATCCAGCCGCGCGACATCGTTTACGTGTCCAACGCCAGCTCGGTCGATGTGCAGAAGTTCATGGGCTTGTTCCAGGGCCTCACCTCACAGGCACTGTCTGCCACATCCGTCGGCATATCCGCTGCGGCCGCGAATTGATGAAGATCGCGTAATATTTGGTTTGAGTATGAAGGGTATCGAGATGCGTACACGAGCGGAAAGGGGCCATCACCATGATGTCGGGCTTACGGACTGCTCTGCGCACCGGCTGGTCACGGAGAGTTGACATGAGTACGTCACCGCTGCTTCATCTTCACGAGCTTATGGCTTTTGATCGGCACCAGGCCGAGACGGCCATCCTCCAGCGTGTGACGAGCACTTATCTCGGCGATCATACGGCTCTGGTGCGTGTCCTTGGTCGATACAAGCTTTATGTCGACACGCGCGACAGGGGCTTCGGTTCGCACATCCTGCTCGATGGCTTCTGGGAGATCTGGCTTACGCTGTTTTGTGCCCGCAACGTCAAGCAAGGCATGACCGCCGTCGATGTCGGTGCGAATTTCGGTTATTATTCGGTGCTGCTGGCAGAGCTTGTTGGCGATAAAGGTCAGCTCATTGCCGTGGAGCCCAATCCCCACGCTGCAGATTTTCTGAACCGCAGCGTCGAACTCAACGGCCTCTCCAGGCGCACGAAGATCGAGACTGTCGCCCTCAGTAATGTCACCGATGAATGGGCACCGCTTTATATTCCCCGAAGCGAGCCGAAGAATGCACTGATCGTTTCCGATCGCTTTGTCCCGAACACTGAAAGCGGTGCGGTGGTCCAGGTTCCGGTCACGACGCTCGATCGGCTTTGTGCCACGTATGAGCGAATCGATTTCATCAAGATCGATGCCGAGGGGGCGGAGGAGGGCATATTCGAGGGGATGAGCGAGACGATTGCTCGCCATAAGCCGATTATCGTCGTCGAATTCAATGCTGGCCGCTATGTCGATGCCGGTGGTTTCCTTGACCGATTGACCGCCGTCTACGGGTCGCTCCGTCGTCTCGATTTTAGCGGCGCGTCGCTGCCGGTCACCCGTGAGCAGCTTCTGACTGTGTATGGGGGCGACGACGCGCTTCTTGTCCTTTCCCGCGACACGACGGCCTGAGAGGTCGCCGTCCGAGTAAGTAACGATGGTGGGAGAGGCTCGTGAGTCAAACTATTCTTTATGACGGTCTCAACCTTTCACTGAAGAAGGGCACGGGTGTAGCCACTTATACCCGTAGCCTGATGTCGACGGCGCAGGCCCTCGGCTACAAGACTGGCGTGGTCCATGGCATTCAGGGAAACATCCCACGCGACCCGATGTTGCGAGAGGTCATCCTGTTCGATGATAGCAGCGAACGTCCAACAGGACCGCTCTTCATTGCCCGGCGCTGGCTGCGGCGACGCATTGCCGCTCCGTTCGGCCTGAAGCCCGTACCCATTCCGCTGAACGGCACGGTCATCCTGAAGTCGCTTCAAGCACAACTTGGCGATTCCGGATTGCTCTACGCCTCGAACGACCTGTTCAATCTCGCGCGTCATCATTTCAAGCGCTATGGCAACAATCTCGCCTTAAGCTTCGAAAACCAGCCGGATCTTCTGCATTGTACCTATCCGATGCCGATCGCCGCGAAGAAAGCATTGAATGTCTATACGATCCACGATCTCGTACCGTTGCGGCTGCCTTATCTGACCGAGGACGACAAGCGCTATCACTACAGGATGCTGCGGTCGCTGGTGAAGCGCGCCGATCACATCATCACGGTCTCCGAAACCTCCCGCGCCGATATCATCAAGGTGCTGGGCGTGGATGAAAAGCGCGTCAGCAATACCTACCAAGCCGTCCAAGTGCCGGACGCACTCCGCGCCAAGCCTGACGACGTGGTGGCCGACGAGATCGCCGGCATCTTCCATCTGGACTGGAAGGGATACTTCCTATTTTTCGGCGCCTTCGAGCCGAAAAAGAATATTGCGCGCCTGATTGAGGCTTACCTCGCCAGCAAGACGGATCTGCCGCTGATCATTGTCGGCGCCCCCGGCTGGAAAGGCGATGCAACGCAGGAGCTGATCGACGACGAGCGTTTTCGGTTCTTTCGGCGCGCCGATGATCGAATCATTCCGCAACGCCAGATCCAGCGTTTCGATTTCGTCTCCTATCCTCTGCTCATCAGCCTGATCAGGGGCGCGCGAGCCGTGCTTTTCCCCTCGCTTTACGAGGGCTTCGGATTGCCGGTGCTCGAATCCATGCAGTTGGGAACTCCTGTGCTCAGTTCGACGGAAGGATCTATTCCCGAGATTGCCGGCAAGGCCGCCTTGCTGGTCGACCCGTACAATACTGATGACATGCGCAAGGCCATATCCAGCCTCGCACAGGATGACGGACTTTGCTCGCATTACGCCGAGGTTGGCCCGAAGCAGGCTGCTCGTTTTTCCGCAGACCGATATCATCAACGGGTTGGGGAGCTCTATGACACTCTCTTCCATGGATAGACCGGGGAGGATGCTTGCATGACGATCCTCTTTGCTTTTGGCATGCCAGGCGTGATGTCATCCTGGGGCGCTGCGGCGCTTCATGCGGTTGCGCGCGAGGCATATGGTGACTATGCGGTCATTTCGACGGATAAGGTCGAGGATCTCAGGCAGCATGTGCAAAACCGGACGAAGGCACATGCCGTCCTTGTTTCACAGTTTCCCGAAGCGAAGCTGTCGGAGCTGATCCTGCGCGTGAATCTGCCCTACATGCTGTTCCTCGAAAATCCGATGGATGCCGTTTCCTATCTCGCGCGCTCCACCGAACAACGGGATCTCGGGCTGGTCAGGGCCGTCTCGGCAAGCCTTGCCTGCCTCGAACCCATCGCGCACGCTCCCACCGCGCTTATCATGCGCCGCAATGATGCCGGTGGGCGAAGCGGTATCGACATGCTGCTGAAACGAATAGATGAACATTTCAACATCGATCTCACTGCCGAGCAGATTGCCAATGCCTTGCTGCACCTTGGCATGACGGCGCCGGGTAAAAAATTGCTGGCAACACCACCGAAACTGGAGGAAGCAGCGGCGACGGTTATTGCCGGCTATGCGCCACCGCAGAAGGACGGATCCGAACTCAGCGAACCTCTGCAACAGGCGATCGAGAAGGTTCTCCTACCGCTGGAAATCGGGCGTGGCGATATTTCCGGGCAGCCCATTTCCTGGCCACGAGAGACGTTTTTTTCGGGCGACAAACCTAACGAGAGCATCGAGGATTCGATCGATCTCACAGGCGGCGCGCGTTGCGTTATCTACGGCCCTTACTTTCATCTTCCTCCCGGCCGCTGGACCGTCAATCTGGCTTTCAATATCGACGAGGACTGCTATGGCCAGATCTTCACCATAGAAGTCCATTCCGGGGAAACGCTCGGCAAGCTTCGGGTCCGTCCGGAGGGGACGGGTTCATTTGAGGCGACCTTGCATGTTGACATCGTCGAGCCGCAAATCCCCATCGAAGTCCGGTTCATGATGGATAGCGGCGCTATCGAGGGCCGCTTGTCCGGCTGGACCGTCGAATGGCAGCGTGCGGCATAGCCTATTTGCACCTGGCGCGCCGCCCTGTTCCATTGCTCAACATTTCCCTCGGCGGGATTTTTGTAAACCAATGTTTCCTGCAGGGAATTTTGCGCGACTTGCCCGTGAAAAGTCTTCTTTTGAATAGGAGTTGGTATAAAACTTAGCAGAAATGGAACTGTGCCCATGACACTGACTACCGCGCCTGATGTCCTTATCGTTGACGACGATCACGAGATTCGCACGCTCCTCAGCCGCTATCTCGAGGAGCAGGGTTTTCGTGTCTCGACGGCAAGCGACTTGCGCGGCTGCAACGATGCCCTTAACCGGCGTGCTCCGGATTTGCTCGTTCTCGATGTCATGCTGCCCGATGGATCGGGCCTCGATCTTTGCCGCGACCTCAGAAACCGCCGGCCCCGCGTTCCCGTCATTCTCCTGACTGCCCTGAAAGAGGATATCGACCGTATCCTGGGGCTTGAGATCGGCGCCGACGACTATCTCGGCAAGCCATTCAATCCGCGAGAACTGGCGGCGCGCATTCGGGCCGTTCTTCGCCGCGTGAATGACGATTTGTCACCCGAGCCGGAGCAGCGACGTTATCATTTCGCCGACATGACCCTGGACCCGCAGCTTCGCCGCGTCACCAAGGACAATGGCGAGATTATTACGCTGACGGGAGCCGAATTCGATCTGCTCAAGGCCTTTCTCGAGCGATCCGGTCGGCTGCTCTCCCGCGATCAGTTGCTGGACCTGACGCAGGGGCGGGATCGCGATCCCGCGGATCGCTCGATTGACGTCTTGATGAGCCGGCTGCGCCGAAAGCTCGGCGAAACGGCCGAGGATCCGGTCTTCAGAACGATCCGGAATAGCGGCTATCAGCTCGTCGTTCCGGTAACCGCCGTCAAGGGCGATCCATGAAATCCCTGGGTGCTCGTCTGGCGCTTCTCCTGCTGACGGCCATCGTTCTGGTTGTCATCACGTCGTCTTTCGTAGCCAGCCTGGTGATGCGTGGGCCCCGACCGGACATGACGATGGAGCCGGTGGCCCGTCAGTTGTCGATCCTTGCGACATTTGCGGAGCAAGATCGTGCGGCTGCGGTCTCCTCCGGCCTGTTGATTGCCGCTCTGCCGGCGGATGGGCCTCGCGATGAGATGCTTTCCCGATTTCTGATGGAAGCGCTGGATCGCGTTTCGTCCACGCGCTATGCGACCATAACCCGCCCGCCGGGTGGAGATACGATTGCCTCCATCAAGCTTTCCGATGGTAATTGGATGGTGATGCCGATGCCGGAATTCGGTCCGCCACCCGGAGGCTGGATGATTCTCGTAGGATGGCTGGGCCTGATCATCACAGGAAGCGTGCTGGTATCCATCTTCGCAGCCTCGAAGATCATGAAGCCGCTTCGACTGCTGGAGCGGGCCGTGGCTGAGATGGGGCCGGATGGAACGCTGCCGCACGTGCCGGAAACCGGCCCAGGCGAAATTCGGGTTACCGCGCAGGCTCTAAACGGACTATCCGCGCGGGTGAAGGCGGCGACAGAAAGCCGGATGCGACTGGTCGCCGCCGCCGGTCATGATCTTCGAACTCCCATGACACGCATGCGGCTGCGCGCCGAATTCATCAAGGACGATGAAGATCGACGCAAATGGCTATCCGACCTTGAAGAACTCGATACGATCGCCGACAGCGCCATTGGGCTGGTTCGCGAGGAGATTTCCAGCGACGGCCTGCAATGCGTGAGACTCGATACGATCGTAGCGGATATCGTAGAGGAGCTTGCGGCGATCGGCATGAATATCGAGAGCGGAGAGCTGCAGCCTGCGTCGATCTCCGCAGGTGTCCTGGCACTCACCCGGGCTTTGCGCAATCTCCTCATCAACGCCGCAACGCATGGTGAATCGGCAACCGTCACGGTCGCCCGTTTCGGCGACAAGGCTATCGTCAGAATCCTGGATACCGGCCCCGGTATTCCCGAGGAACGTCTCGATCAGGTATTCGAACCCTTCTTCCGCATCGATATCGCACGGCAGAGATCCTTCCCGGGAGCAGGTCTCGGAATGGCCATCGCCAAGGAAATCATCTCGAGATTGGACGGCGAGATCGTCGTTCGCAATCGGCATCCTCGGGGCTTGGAGCAATTGATCACCTTCAAGAGTCCCAACCAAAGAATTGGCGGCACGCCCGTATCGTGACGGACTGCCATGGCCTGCAAGGGCGCAAAGTTGCCGCTATGACAGAGTCTTGATCGTAATTTAGCGGTATGACGAATAATGTGCTTGTCAGAACTCTGAAAAACTGGCTGATTGCCAGGTGCAATAACTTCGCAAAGCTTATTAAATAAAGGCCCTCAGAAGGGCAATGTCGGGACAATAAAATTCCCGAAAACTCCTTGTTTCAGCAATGTTCAGAAATGTTGTCGCCGCCGGTTCATGTAGAATTGGTGCTGGTCGTAAGCTTTGCTCGAGCAAGCTTTTGACCGCCCCCGCATACCGGCTTCGCCATGACGCCCCCCAACACGGATGGCGAAGCCGGATTACCTCTCAGGTGCCTACCGTTCGTTCCGACGACGTCAGTCTCTTGATAGCGCTGCCACCGGATCTAGCCTGGAAGCATTGCGCGCCGGCAGATAGCCGAAGGTGAGGCCAATCATGCAAGCGCATGTGAAGGCAAGCACGATCGAACTTACCGAATAGACCAAGGTGAAATTGGAGCTGAGCCGGTTGAAGGCAAAGCCGAAGCCGAGTGCCGTGGCGATACCAAGCGCGCCGCCCAGCAGGCAGACCAGGACTGCCTCGATCAGGAACTGCTGCAGGATGTCATGCCGCCGCGCGCCGACCGCCATGCGAACCCCTATCTCCGCGATGCGCTCGGACACCGAGACCAGCATGATGTTCATGACGCCGATACCGCCAACAAGCAGCGAAATGACCGCGATTGCGGAGACCAGCAGGGTCATCGTCCGGATCGTGCTAGTGATCGCCTGGCGGATATCGTCGGTATTGAGAACGAAGAAGTCTCTGGCCTTGTGACGGCGCTCCAGAAATTGCGTTACCGCCGCTTCGGCAGTCGCGCTTTCGGCGTCGTCGCTGACGCGCACGGTAATGCTGCGTAGCGACATGTCGCCGAGAAACCGAGCCTGTACGCTGGTATAGGGAAGATAGACCGAGAGATTGTCGCTTGAGCCGAAACCGCCCTGCTGCGAGGCAATGACGCCGATGACACGCACGGGTACCTTGCCGACGAAGACCGTCTGACCTAGTGGATCGAGACCTTTGTCTCCAAAGAGCGTCGTGGCCGTATTCTGGTCGATGACCGCATCCTGCGCCATGCGCAGCACACTGTCGCCATCAAACAGGCGACCGGCGACGAGCTTGGAACCCTTGACCGAGAAATACGCGTCGCCGACGCCATTGATCAGTGCATTGGCTTCCGTCGAACCAAACCGCACGGTGCTGCTGGTCGAGACCGTCGGTGTGACGGCTGCGACATAAGTCAGCTTGGCCAGGGCATCGGCATCGCTGACCATCAGGGTCTTGATGCGTCCGGAGCGCATGTCTCCGAAGCTCTTGCCGGGAAAGATTTCCAGCGTGTTGGTTCCAAGATTATTGATGTTTGACAATACCTTGCGCTGGGATCCTTCACCAAGCGCAATAACGCAGACCACCGAGGCAATGCCAATGATAATGCCGAGCATGGTGAGGAAAGTGCGCAGCCGATGGGCCTTGAGCGCCAGGACCGCCATGAGGAAGGCCTCGGTCAGGCGGCTGCCCAGCTCGCGCCAGCCGGCCTTGCCTGCGACCGTTTTGGGAGGAGAGTTGTGAGCGCGCGGGCTTTCGCCGGGTGAGCGCCTGTCTGCAACGATATCACCGTCGGAGATCTCGATAATACGATCAGCGCGGGCAGCAACCTTCATGTCATGGGTGACGATGATAACCGTATGGCCTTCGGCATGCAGCTCGGCAAGGATGCGCAGTACCTCTTCGCCGCTCTCCCGATCGAGCGCGCCGGTCGGCTCGTCGGCCAGAATGACCTGGCCGTTGTTCATCAGGGCACGCGCAATGGAAACGCGCTGCTGCTGGCCGCCTGAAAGCTGACCCGGCCGATGTCCTGATCTTTCGGCCATGCCGAGGCGATGCAGAAGAGCGGCGGCGCGCTCGCGACGCGCTTCGCTGGGTTGCCCCGCATAGATCGCCGGCACCTCGACATTGCCGAGCGCCGTCAGCTCGGAGAGCAGATGGTAGCGCTGGAAGATGAAGCCGAAATGCTCCCGCCGCAGCTGCGAAAGTGCGTCGCTGCCGAGGAGATGGGTTTCGGAACCGGCGATGGCATAGGTGCCATCGGTTGGGCGGTCGAGCAGGCCGATGATGTTCATCAGCGTCGACTTTCCGGAGCCGGAGGGGCCGACAATGGCAACCATCTCGCCTTCGGCAATCGACAGGTCGATGTCCTTCAGCACCGCGATGATGCGATCGCCGGACTGATGTTCGCGGCGGACGTTTTTCAGTTCTATGAGAGGGGACGACATGGCTTAGAACCCCATCGGCGGCGGGCCGCCACCCATGCTGCTTTTCGTCACCGTCGCGCTTGCCTCGCCGATCACGACGCGGTCGCCTTCGGAAAGACCGGATAGAACCTCGGCGGTGACATTGTTGTTGAGCCCGACAATGATCGTCCTAGCCACCTGCTTGCCGTCGGCGGCAACGACTTGCACGCCATAGGAGCCGTCGGCAGTCTTCGCACCGAGCGCCGAGGATGGAATGGTCAGCGCATTCTTGGCCGCGCCGAGCACGATGTGGACTTCGGCCGACATATAGGTGCGGAAATGGTTGTGCTGGTTCGGCACGGCAAAGATGCCATTGTAGTAGATCGCGGAGGACGACGAAGACGACGTCGAGCTACTGCTGGAGGAAGAGGTGGTGGTGCTGGAAGACGTGACGCTGCTGTCGCTGGTGATCGATTCAGGCGCAGGCTCGATCGATTGCAGCACGGCATCGTAACGGGTTACGGGATCGCCGAGAATGGTGAAGTAGACCGGCTGGCCCACCTTCACCTTGACGACATCGGCTTCCGAAATCTCGGTGCGGACAATCATCGTGTCGAGTTCGCCGAGAATGACGATGGTTGGGGCCGATTGGGCCGCGTTAACGGTCTGGCCCTGCTGGTTGACGATGGCAAGCACGGTGCCGTCCATCGGCGCGGTAATCCGGGTATAGGACAAATTGGCCCGCGCCGTCTCCACGGCAACTTCCGCCGCGATGATCTGTGCGTCGAGGGCGGCAATCTGGGCGGTGATCTTTTTGAAACTGGCTTCCGCCGTATCAAGGTCGGCCTTGGAGCCGGCTTGACTGCGGAAGATGGTCTGCTGCCGCGTCAGCGTCAGCTGCGCATTCTCGAGATCGGCTTCGCTTTCCTGACGCTGTGCCTTGACGTTGGCAAGCGAAGCCTGCGCGGTCTTCAGGTCGTTGCTTTGCGTGGTGGAGTCGATCTCGGCAATCAGGGTGTCTTTCTGGACCTTGTCGCCAAGTTTGACATTCAGCGCTGTGATCCGCCCGGAAACCTGCGCTCCGACGGCAACGAGCTTGATCGGTTTGAACGTACCCGTTGCGAGCACCGCTTCCTCGACATTGCCGCGGGTAACCGGCGCGGTGATGGCGGACGAGGTTTGCTCGGGGAAGATGTCGTCATGAAACAGAATTGCGCCGGCGCAGAGCAGCAGGGCCGTTGCGGCCAGAGCCAGGCCAGGACGCCGAAACCGCTTGTTTCGCGACTGGCTCGTCGGCGTGGCGCGCAGCACGGTTTCGCGCGCTTGCTCCGGTTCGGTTCGTGTCGGTATCCGGTTTGGGAAATTCAGCATGTCATCATCTGCTTGCGGTCAAGGTGGGAATTGTCGGTCCGGCTGATCGATTTTCCGGGGGGGGCTGATTATCTCTGCGGAGAGATGGCCTTGCACGAATTGGTCCGAGGACGCCGGGCGGGGCGTCCTCGGACCTGTCGACCCTTTGCGGAGGGCCGCTCCTTCCACTCGATGAGGATCGGATAACCGCGTCCGGTGGGGGCGATCCTTGACGGGTGGAGGCGGAGGTGGAATGATTGGGTCGAGATCCGCTTCGTCCTAGTGGAAGCCGTGAGAGCCAGGACCCATTGGGCCTGGATCCAGCGATTGTTCGGCATCCTCGAGCTTGGCGAATTGGTCGGGGGTCAGAACGTTGTGAAGCGCCGTTGCCTTGTCTTTCAGCACACGCGCCTTGGCGGCATGATCCAGCGCATGTTCGGCAGCCTGTTCGCCAAACAGTTCGTTCGACTTCCCGGCGCCACCGTCGGCATTGGCCGGCTTTGCGCCGTCAACCGGCGGCGGGGCCATCGGCTCATGTCTCGGCGGGGCGAAGAAATCCGTCAGAGCGCTGGTATAATCCCTCCAGGCATCCAACTGGGCGGAATGGATGCCGATCAATGTCTCCAGTACGGACAGCTTGGCTGCAAGCTCGAGCGCGGGGTCGGGCCGATGAAAATCACTGGGCATTCCATGCGGTGG
Organism: Rhizobium lusitanum; assembly: GCF_014189535.1. NCBI lineage: Bacteria > Pseudomonadati > Pseudomonadota > Alphaproteobacteria > Hyphomicrobiales > Rhizobiaceae > Martinezella > Martinezella lusitana. The sequence goes on from NZ_CP050307.1 coordinate 893,294, forward strand.
CGGGAAGGGCATGCCTCTCCCGAATGCCATCATGTGCTCATCCATTCCAGGGTCACCGCAAGGGCCAGGGCACGGCGGTCCTTGCAGCGCCATGGCTTCGGGCATGGGGTGGCTGATCTCGGCGCCGATCAGCGTCTGGTCGGTGGGCGTGATTGCGGGCTCTGCGGCAAGAACAGTGGTGCTCATGCCGCCGATGGCGGTCATCAATACAGTCGCGACGATACGCAGTTGCCTCATGATTAGTGCCTTTAGTCTGGTTCAATTTACTAAGGGGAGCTTAATCAGGCCATGTGAATATAATGGGTCTCTATATTTCCGAGTGTTTCTGGAAGAGAGGCTATTGCGAACGAAGTTTGCTGTGAGCTCTCCGGCGATAATTGATTACAAATTTTTTCGAGACCCGATCGTGCCTCCCAGGCTGGCGTCGCTCTGTTTGTTGCGAATCGTCAAATAATTCGCAGGAGAAAATTGCTGGAGGCGGCAATAGCGGAGAGACAGACTTGAATTTGGTCATCAATACGGACGAAAATCGAGCTGAAGGCCGCTGATACAAATGGAAACGGCGATCATACAACCGAGGTGTTTCGATGAAATTCGATGAGGAAAGCCTGAACGCACTGCGCAAGAAGTATGGCGAGAGCCATGGTGGGGAGCTTTTCGACGCCAAGTTCCGCAAGGTTGCCGACAAGATCTTTTCGAAAAGCGGAACACGGCTTGCGCCATATGCGGGCGTCCCGACGTTCCTTTCCGCGCCCTACATGCCGGTCGATGCGGAAAATCCGGACTTCGGTAACCTGCAGGTCGCGATCCTGGGTGTGCCGATGGATCTCGGCGTCACCAACCGGCCCGGCTCCCGCTTCGGGCCGCGCGCTCTGCGCACGATCGAGCGTATCGGCCCCTATAATCACGTCCTCGGCTGCGCACCCGTTTTCGATCTACGGGTCGCCGACATTGGCGATGTTCCGTTCCAGAGCCGCTATCGCCTCGAACTCAGCCATGACGACATCGAAAAGCGCGTCAACCAGATCGTCGATGCGGGTGTGATCCCGCTGTCCGTCGGTGGGGATCATTCCATCACTCATCCGATCATGAAGGCGGTCGGCAAGAAGACGCCGGTCGGCATGATCCATATCGATGCTCATTGCGACACGGGCGGATCGTTCGATCAGACAAAATTCCATCATGGCGGGCCCTTCAGAAACGCGGTTCTCGACGGCGTGCTCGACCCGACCCGGACCATCCAGATCGGGATCCGAGGATCGGCGGAGTATCTTTGGGAGTTCTCCTATGAGTCCGGGATGACAGTCATCCATGCGGAGGAGGTGACAGGCCTCGGTATTCCGGCGATCATCGAGAAGGCAAAGAAAATTGTCGGTGATGGTCCGACCTATCTCTCCTTCGACGTCGACAGTCTTGATCCGAGCTTTGCGCCCGGCACGGGAACGCCTGAGATCGGCGGGCTCACGACCCGCGAAGTGCTCGAACTCATTCGCGGCCTGAAGGGCATCAATCTTGTCGGTGGTGATGTTGTCGAGGTGGCACCGCAATATGATGCGACGACCAACACGGCCCATGCCGGCGCGCAGGTGCTGTTCGAAATCTTGAGCCTGATGGTCTTCAGCCCTTCGGTGAAATAGGGCCGGTGGCCGATCGTTTGACGGCGAGGGGAGTGGCAACAGGCAGCGGGGAGATTCCGCCGCCTATTCCACTCGCATCTTCCGACAAAGCGGTTGAGAAGGCGGCCAAAATCGGTGTAGCAATCGGTCTCAAAAGGATAAACGATATGCCCGCCGCAAAACCCAATTCGCTCATTGCCCGTCTCTCCCCACCACCGATTCCTTCCGTCGTCGCCTGGAGCCGCGAATATTCCGGCGACAGGGGCCCATTGATCGACCTGTCGCAGGCCGTGCCCGGATACCCCGCGCATCCCGAAATGCTGAGGCTTCTCGGTGAGGCTGCTTCATCGCAGGCGATGACCGGATATGGGCCGATCGAGGGGGAAGATGTGCTGCGGGACGCCTATGCGCGGCATGTGAGCGAGGTTTATCGCGCGCCGATCCGGGCGGAAAACATCCACATCACCTCCGGCTGCAATCAGGCATTCATGTCCACGGCAATTGCGCTTGCCGGGGCTGGCGATACCGTGGCGCTGACCAATCCCTTCTATTTCAATCACGAGACGACCCTGGCGATGCTTGGCATCAAGCGCGCACTGGTAGAGTGCGACGCGGCGAACGGATTCCTTCCGGATATCGGCTCGGCGGAGCAGGCGCTTGCCGCCGGCGCACGCGTGCTGGCGGTTGTCACGCCCAACAATCCGACCGGTGCCGTCTATCCGCCGGCGCTGCTGCGCGAGCTTTTTCTGCTCTGCCGGAAATACGGCGCATGGCTGATCATCGACGAAACCTATCGCGACTTCCTTGCCGAGGGTTACGGACCGCCGCATGCGCTTCTGTCCGAACCGGGTTGGGAAGACACGCTCGTCCTGCTCTACAGCTTCTCCAAGTCCTTCTGCATTCCGGGCCACAGGCTCGGCGCGGTCACGGCGGGGCCGAAGCTCCTTGCCGAGATCACCAAGGTCATGGACAATATGCAGATCTGCGCGCCGCGTTCCGCGCAGCATGCCGTGGCTGCGGCGCTACCCATCCTCGCCGACTGGCGGGCGGGTAACCGGCTGGAGATCGCGCGCCGCGCGGACGCGCTGAAGAGCACCATGTCGGAATTGCCCGGCTGGGACATCGCGGCGATCGGCGCCTATTTCGCCTTCATCCGCCATCCCTTCGCCGACCAGTCGTCCGCGACGGTCGCTGAAAGGTTGGCTAAGCAGGCGGGGATTATCTCGATCCCTGGAAGCTATTTCGGCGAGGGGCAGGAGCGCTATCTGCGCCTTGCCTTTGCCAATGCCGATGTGGCCTCGATCGGTCTGCTGGCCGAACGCCTGCGGGATGCAGGCTAGGCTTTCGCAAACCGATTGACAGGCATTGAGAGCCCAAGATTTTCGCGAAGGGTCGAGCCCTCATATTCCTCGCGGAAGAGCCCGCGCCGGCGCAATTCCGGCAGGACGAGCGTCACGAAGTCGTCAAGGCTCGCCGGCAAGGTCGGGAACATCAGGATGAAGCCGTCGGCGGCGCGCGTCTCGAACCATTCCTCCATGAAGTCGGCGATCTGCGTTGGTGTGCCGGTGATGCCGTTGCCGGTGTGCTTTTCCGCGTAATGGCGAATGAGTTCTCCGACGGTGCGGCCGCTCTTGACGAAGTCGACGAGCTCGTCGAAGAGCGCTCGCGAGCCCTTGGGTGCTGCGGGCAGCCGGTCCATTGGAAAGGGCTGATCCAGCGGCACGCCGCGTAGATCCGCTTCCAGAAACTCGGACAGCATCAGCCTGCCGACATCCGGGTGCATCTTGTCGATCAGATAGTTGACCTTCGCTTGCGCCTCGGCCTCTGTCTCACCGACATTGATGACGACGCCGGGCATGATTTTCAGGTCGTTCGGATCGCGACCATGGGCCGGCATGCGTTTCTTCACATTGTCGTAGAAAGCCCGATTGCGATCGATGTTGGAGGCGAGGCTGAAGACGATCTCAGCGGTGCGGGCCGCCATGTCCATGCCGGGCTCCGACCCACCGGCCTGCGCGATGATCGGCCGGCCCTGCGGCGAGCGGGCGATATTGAGCGGGCCGCGCACCTGGAAATGCTTGCCCTTATGGTTCAGCGTGTGATGCTTCGTCTTGTCGTAATAGATGCCGCTTTCCCGGTCGAGAAGCAGGGCGCCTTCCTCGAAACTATCCCAAAGCCCGAAGACGACATCGACGAATTCATTGCCGCGTTCATAGCGCAGGACATGCGGGTCCAGCCCCTCGCGGTTGAAGTTGTAGCCGGTCTCGTCATGGTCGGAGGTCACCACGTTCCAGCAGGCGCGGCCGCCACTTAGATGATCTATCGAGGCGAAGAGGCGGGCGACATTGTAGGGCTCGTAGTAACTCGTCGAAACGGTTGCGACGAGACCGAGATTCTGGGTGGTGACTGACAGGGCCGAGAGCAGCGAAAGAGGCTCGAAGCGGTTCATCTTCGTCGGAATGCGCGCAAGCGCATCGGGATCACCGACGGCTGCGGCCGGCGAATCCGCCATGAACATGAAGTCGAATTTCGCCGCTTCCGAGCGTTCCGCAACATCAAGAAGATGGCGGAAGTCATTGGCGCCATTGACATCGCTCTCGGGATGGAGCCAGGACGCCGGGTGGAAACCGAACGTATAGACAAAAGTGCCCAGCTTCATCTTGTCGGTGCGCGCCATGAAATGCTTCCAATCTCAATCGTTGATGTCTGCGTAAAATATCGCCACGCAAGTTTTTTCATCAATATCGCTGGAGCTGTCTTCCGTTTTAGTTTTTCTAAAATGTCACGATGGTGCGGAGATCCGCGCCTGATGACGGGAAATGGCAACGACCCAATCGCGAAACGCGCCGCCATAAGGCTTCTGAAGAGCGGATCGATCCCAGGCGAGGAAATAGCTCTCGCGAAGCGGGATCCTGATATCGACGGGGATGACGAGGGTCTGGGCCTGCAGTTCATCGGCTATCATCGACATCTGCGCGAGAACGACACCGCGCTTGTTGACGGCTGCGTCGATTGCGCTGCTCGATAGGGTGAAGGACAATCCCGGTGCCGTTTCCTTGAGCGATACGCCTACTTTCGCGGCGAATTCCGTCCAGCTGGGGTAGGGCGTAAAATGCCGTTCCCATTCGACGTGTAGCAACGGATGACCGAGAAGCTCCCAGATCGAAGGAGCATGGCCCTGTATCAGTGCCGGCGAGCAGGCAGGGACGACCCAGTCGCGGAACAGTTCGGTATAATGTTCGTGCTGCAGCACGTCCGATCCGTAGCTGATGCGAAAATCGATCTCGTCGAAGCCCATGCGCGGCTCCTTGTCGCGACCGACAATCCTCACCTTCGCGTCAGGATGAAGGGTCTGCCAATCGAAAATCCGCCGGCCGATCCATTTGTTGACGACGGAAGACAGCGCGCTGAGCACCAGCGCATTCTCGTTGCGCGCCCGTTCCAGCTTCTGTTCGGCGATAGCGAACTGTTCGAAACCCCTAGATATCTCCTGGTGGTAGAGCCTGCCCCATAAGGTCAGTTCGGCAGTGCGGCCGTTGCGCTCCAAAAGCGTAACGCCGAGGAAGCTTTCGATCTTGCGGACCTGCTGGCTGATTGCCCCGGGGGAGACCTTCAGTTCCAGGGCAGCGGCAGTGACGCTGCCACAGCGCCCCACGGCCTCGAAGGCCTGAAGTCCCTTGAGCGGAATGGTTTTGAAGGGGCGTTTTTCGGTCACGTCGCGCTTCTCCGGGCGAGGTGGTCAGGCACTTCTTTCTCCGCCGGCTGAAAGTCGCCGGCGAATTGAAAGCGATCGCCGGGATGCGTGATCTCGACATAGGTGACTGTATGGCCATTCTGCCATGTCTGACGGATGAGTGTCAGGCAGGCCTCACCGCGTTCGGTCTCAAGCAGGCGTGCCGTCGCAGCATCGGCCGAAACCGCGCGAATGACATGCCTGGCTTTCGACCACGGAACCTGCTCCAGCAGCCACTTGGCTGGCGGCACGGAGGCAAAGGTCTCGTCTCTGGCGAGCGGCACCGCGTCGAGCATGATGATCCGCCGCTCGATGGCGTTCGGCTTGCCGTCGACCAAATGCAGGCATTGGAGCCGCAGGATCTCTGCGCCTACCGGCTCGCGCAACAGCGCGGCGTCGGATGCATCGAGCCTTTCGATCCTGCGCATCAGCATCCGATAGTCGTGTTCATACCCGGCAAGCTCCGCTTCTGTGCTGATATCCTGGATATCCATCACCGTGCGGTCGATCTGTTGCGTGGCGACGAAGGAGCCGGCCTTGCGCCGGCGCACGATCATGCCGCGCTCCGCCAGCGCCGACAGCGCCTTATTGACCGTCATCCGCGAGCATCGATATTCCGCAGCCAGTTCGTGCTCGATCGGGATTCGCTGGCCGGGCTGCCAGTCGCCGCTCATGATCTTCGTCTCGATATCCCGAAAGATTTTCTGATGAATTGAGACCAATACCCACCTCGATCCAGTGACGGCGCTCAAATCCGAAAGCCTGCATCCGCCGCTTCCAATTTGGCCGTCCGGCACAATTTTTGCGTTCCTAGAGTTTTACATTGACAGTGTAGGCCTGCCTATATCTATTTGTATAGACAAAAGCGGGTCATAGAAGCCCGTTCAGTGGGAATACGCTGGGGAACTTGGACTCTTCCGTTGGAAGAGCAAAAAAACTGGAGAGAAGACCATGAAGAAAAATTCATTGCTCAAGGGGCTGGTCGGCGCCGCATTCCTGTTCGGGGCGACGCTTTCCGCGCATGCGGCCGACACGCTTGCAGCCGTCAAGGCGGCCGGCACCCTGAAGGTGGGGACCGAGACGGCTTTCGCGCCATTCGACTTTATCGATGCTGGCGAACATGCCGGTTTGAACGTCGACCTCTTCGCCGAGATCGGCAAGGAACTCGGCGTGAAGATCGAGTGGGTGGCGCTCCCCTGGGACGGCGTTTTCCCCGCACTCGAGGCCGGCAAGTTTGACATCGTCGCGGGCCCGGCGACGATCACCAAGAAGCGCATGGAGCGTTATCGCTTTACGCCGCCGATCGCCGAAGCCACCATCGCCATCCTGAAGAAGGCGGGCGACAAGACGATCACCAAGCCTGAAGATATTGCCGGCAAGAAGATCGGGGTCGGCAAGGCGACTTCGCAGCTCGACCAGCTCAAGGAATTCTCCGATACGCTGCCGACCAAGGCCGAGATCCGCGAATATCCGGCCTTCACGGAATCCTACGCCGATCTGGCGGCCGGCCGTATCGCCGGCGTTGCCAACTCGTTGCCGAACATCGCTTTCGTCGCCAAGCAGCGCGAAGGCACGTTCGAAGTCGTGCTGCCGCCCTTTGGCAAGAAGTCCTATTTCGGCTTCATCGGCCTGAAGGATGCCGACCATGCGCCGCTGATGGACGCAGTCGACGCTGCTCTCCTGAAGATCAAGGCAGATGGACGCATGGCCGCGCTCCAGAAGAAGTGGTTCGGCGCAAGCTTCGATACGCCGGATTCGATCAAGGACCCGGCATTCTGATAGGCCTGTCAGCAATCGATCATGCCTCGGGTTTTGCCGAGGCATGATCCACGACTGTCAAGTGGACGACATCCGAACATATGTCCTTCAAACTCTTTGAACTATTGCTCCAGGCGTCGATCTACACGGTGACGATCAGCGTCGTGTCGATACTGATCGGCTTTGCGATCGCGATCCTCCTGTCGGGAATGCTGCTGTCGCAGCGCAGCCACCTTATGCTGCCTGCACGGATTTTCATCAGCTTTTTCCGTGGCGTACCGCTGCTCGTGCAACTGCTGCTGATCTACAATCTGCTGCCGGTCATCGGGATCAATGTACCGAGTATCGTGGCGGCCATTATTGGCCTGTCGCTGTGCACCGCCGCCTATCAGGCGGAGAACCTGCGCGGCGGTTTCGCCAGCGTTCCCACGGGCCTGGTCGAATCCGCCGAAATGGTAGGCCTCTCGCCCAGCCAGATCTTCCGGCGCATCAAGGTTCCGATCGCCCTGCGACTTACCTTTCCAGCTCTCGTCAACGAGGCAATCCTCATTCTCAAGGCGTCTTCTCTGGTTTCCGTCGTCGGCATCGTCGAATTGACGCGCATGGCGCAGGACCTTGCCGGCAGCACTTTCCTGCCTCTGCAGCTCTTTGCGTCCGCCGGGCTCATCTATCTGGTGATCAACTGGATCGTAGCTCTTGCCGGTGGTCTGATCGAGCGCCGCCTTCCGGGAGTGCCGCGATGAGCTTCGACATCAATGCCATCCTCGACCAATGGCCGGCGATCGTCAGTGGCGCCGGCGTCACGATCATGATCTGGATCCTCGGAACGATTGCCGCCGCCATCATCGGCTTCCTGGTGGCTGTCGGCCGGCAATATGGCGGACTGCTGCTCGACAAGGTGCTGGGTTTCGCCGTCGCGATCCTGCGCGGCACGCCCTTCCTGATCCAGATCTTCTTGGTTTACTACGGCGGTCCCTTCGTCGGTCTGTCGCTCGATCCGCTGCCGGCCGGGTTGCTCGGTATCTCTATCTATGGTGCCGCCTATTTCAGCGAAATTTTTCGCTCGGGTTTTCAGGCGGTGCCAAGGGGCCATATCGAGGCCGGTGAATGCGTCGGCCTGACGCAGGGCCAGATTGTCAGGCGTATTCTGCTGCCCGAAATGACCATGCTGGTGCTGCCGCCGTCGCTGAACATGACGATCGTCCTGATGAAGGAAACGGCGGTACTGTCGATCATCACCGTTCCAGAATTGACGGCGACGCTGAGTGCTATCGGATCGCAGCAATATGCCTTCGTCGAAGCGCTATCCGTACTCGCGCTCTTCTACTGGGTGCTTGTCGAACTCACCGGTTGGCTTGGCAATCTCGCCGAAACGAAACTCTCCAGATTCAGGTTTTTCAACGCATGAGCGTCCCCGCAATCGCAGTCAGGAATCTCGTCAAGAAGTTCGGGGACTCTACCGTCCTGCACGGCATCGATGTCGAGATTGCGCAAGGTCAGGTCTCGTGCCTGATCGGCCCGTCCGGCTCCGGCAAGAGTACTCTTCTGCGCTGCATGGCCTTTCTGGAGGAGGCGACGCTAGGCACGATCGCGATCAATGGCGAGGTGCTCGGCTTCACCGAAAACGCTCAAGGCGTGCGAGAGCGCATTTCGGCCGCCACCAACCGGTCGATCCGCGGGCAGATCGGCATGGTTTTCCAGCAGTTCAATCTCTGGCCGCATATGACGGCGCTTGGCAATGTCAGCGAGGCGCTGAAGACGGTGCACAAGATGAGCCGCAAGGCCGCCGAGGACGTGGCGATGGCGCAGCTCGTCAAAGTTGGGCTGGAAGCGCGGGCGGGGCACTATCCGTCGCAGCTCTCCGGCGGACAGCAGCAGCGCGTTGCGATTGCTCGCGCGCTGGCGCTGAAACCGAAGATCATGCTGTTTGACGAGCCGACCTCGTCGCTCGATCCGGAACTGACGGGTGAAGTGCTGAATGTCATGCGTGATCTGGCCGCCGAGGGCATGACGATGGTGGTCGTCTCCCATGAAATCGGCTTTGCCGCGACCGTGGGCCAGCAGATCATCTTTCTCGATCACGGCAAGGTGCTGTTTACCGGTGAGCCGAAAGAGGTTTTCAAGAAGCCGAGAAATCCGCGTCTCGAACAGTTTCTCGACACCTACCTCGACCGCGGCGCGTCGATGCTTCTTTAGGCACGCCACTCGCCGCGCATAGCGGTTGTCCAGCTATGATGTCACGCCTCTATAGCGGCCTTCTTCAGCCGACGCTGGCTGGGGCCGTTGCGGATGTTTCCTGTGCAAGGATGCGCTGCTGCTGCGCGCCGCCGAGAGACATTGCTCCAATTCGATGGCAAGAAGCGTCACCGCCTCTGCCAGCGCTTTCTCCGCATCGGTAAATGGCAGCGCCAAGCCTTCCTCCCTTGCCTGACTGTATATTTCCGCCGCCGCGAGGACACGCTCGGCATGATAGAGGCATTCGGGTGTCGGTTCGACAAGCGTCAAGGCGAGCCGGAGATTGAAGGCAACCTGAAGGGCGAAAGCCGAGGCTGAGAAATCCACGACGGCGCCGGGCGGTTTCGCGTGATCGAGATATGTCTTCCAATGTCTGTTCATCGCGACGTTATCCGAGCTGCGCCAAAAGCTGATAGATGACCCACTGCATCCATGACAAATTGCCCCGTTTCCGCCAGCGACGGAGCGTGATGAAGGACGTTCATCTGTATTTCCCCATATTTGATGCATCCACTACCCTGTAGGCAGTAGTAACCGAGCGGCAGACGCTCTTTCAATCTTGGTCTTCGCCATCGGGGCTTCAGTCGAGTTGACCTTAGGACCTTAGTCTGATGGCGGACGGGGCGAAGGTCCCGAAGGGGGTTGCAAAAGGCCTGATATTAGCGTTTTAGCGCAGACAAGTGTTGACGACTTGCGTCGCGAAGACGATCTGATGTCGTAGCGGAGGCACTGTCTCCAGCACAATGGCTGGCGAATCTCTCCTGGCCCTTTAGTCCATGCATCCGAGAGCGTGTGAAAAGCCTATGTCTTTACGCGGAAAGTCGATCGCTGTTTCTCTCTGCACCCTATTCACGCTGGTGCTTGTCGCAATGCCCTATCACATCGAGATTCGTGGATCGTCGATCGGGCTTGTTGCCGAAACCGCCGATGCAAAAGGCGGCGGTAATGGCAATGGAGGAGGCAACGGCGGCGGTAACGGCAATGGCGGCGGTGGCAATAGCGGGAACGGGGGTGGAAATGGGGGCAGCAATGGCAATGGCAATGGCAATAGTAACGGGAACGGGAAAAATTCCAGCGGGAAAAGCGCCAAACAAAGCCAGGACAACACCGATGCTGCAACCAGTTCAGACGATGCGTCGATGAAAGTCGAGCACACCGACGGCATGAGCGAGGCCATCCAAAACGGACGCTATGTCATGAAGGATTCAAAAGGTCGCACCATCATCAACCGCAGTGCGACCACGGACGACCAGAAGCGACTGAAATCCTTCGTGCACTAGCCGTTTCTTTCCAGCGCGTCGCGAAACGCCATTGCTGCTTCTGTGCGGTTTGCAACGCCCAGCTTCGTGAAGATCTGCGTCATGTGATGCTTCACCGTCTTCTCGTGGAGATCGAGCTTGAGACCGATCTGCTTATTGCTCAAGCCGGTTGCCACGAGTTGGAGCACTTCGCTTTCCCTGTCCGTCAGTGCGCGGATAAGATCCGCCTTCGCCGGCGCATTGCCTTGTCCGGAGATCAGGCGGGCAGAAAGCGTCGGTGCAACATAGCTTTCACCAGAGGCCACCGTGCGGAGGATCTCTGCCAGCGTTCTCGATCCGACGCCCTTCAGAACATACCCCTTTGCCCCGCTTCTCAGCGCCGTCGTTACATCGTCGCTTGCCTCGGATACGGTCAGCATCACGATCTTCTGGCCCGGCACCCGCTCGAGGATCAGCGGGATCGCTTCCAGCCCGCCGCCGGGCATGGAGATGTCCATCAACAGAATATCCGGGCGCGCCTCGTCGACTATGCGGACGGCATCGTCCCTCGTGCTGCCTTCGCCCACAATCGAAAAGCCGCTGATCTCTGCAAGACTGCGAATGACGCCCTCGCGGAACAGCGGATGGTCGTCGATGACCGCTAGGCTGATGGCTGTCGTCATGTCTGTTCCATTTCCGCCGCGTTGAGCGACATCCGAACGATCGTCCCGTCCCTGGAGGAACTCAGCTCGAACGTGCCGCCAAGGCTTTCCACTCTTTCCCTGAGACCAGCCAAACCGAGGCTGCTTGCGGGAACATCTTCCGGATCGAACCCCGGCCCATTATCCGATACCGCAATCGTGACATGTTTGCCATCGGTGCGCTGCTCAACGTGCTGTGTGGCGCCATCGCCGTGACGGTAACCATTGTTCAGCGCCTCCTGAACAAAGCGATATATGCAGATCTTGGCGGAGGTCGACAGTTCCTGCACCGCATCAGAAATGGACAGGCTAACCACGGTTCCAGTACGCTGCTCATGGGCGCGAACTGCGCGGTGCAACAGTTCCGAGAGGTTCGCCGCTTCGATCTGCGGCAAGACGAGCCCGCTGCAAATGCTTCTGATCTCCGCCATGGCGTCGTCGAGGCTCGATTTGATTGCGGCAAGCGACAGCTCGCGCTCCCGCGCCGGAGCAGTCGGATTTGCCAAGGCCTCGCTATCCAGTCTTAACGATGCATAGGCGACGAGCTGCGCTGGGCCGTCATGCAGATCGGCGCCGATGCGCCTGAGGTAGCTTTCGTTGAGGGCGGCGGCGCGCTGCGAGGCCCTTTGAACGCGGGCGCGCAGGATCTCGTTTTGCTGCAGGAGAGCCGACAATTCGCCGATGCGGGCCTTGAGCGCGCCGCGCTGGCTTTCGATCGTCCGGCTTCCGCGAAGGACGATCATCGAAAGGATAAGAAAGAAGGTGAGGGTGAACATGCCGACAGCGAGCCAGCTTCGAAAGCGCGCCTGGTTCATGCTGCGCTGGAAATCATACGCAACTTCGTGAAATTCCGAGACCGCAACGACCTTGCCCGACCAGGGCTGAAGAACCGGATTGTAGATCTCCAGGAGCGGCTTGCCGCTGCCGCGCTCGGCAACGCTTTCGACGTCCCCAATCTGATTGAACTGCGCCGTCATCGTGCCGGAAAATGCCGTCTTCAGATCATCGCTCAGCGGGAACTGCTTTCCCATCAGGTTCTTGTCGTTGGAGTAGAGAACGGTGCCGTCGTTGCGCCAGAGGCGAAAGGACATCAGTCGGCTGCCAAGCGCGCCTTCGCCGAGCGTTTCATCCAGCGCGCGCATCACCGTATCGTCCAGCATCTCGTTTGTCTGCATATCCGGGAGAAGCGGCGCGATGACGCTGTCGACATAAAGAGCGGTGCTGGCGGCGGAATTGCGGGTAACGGCATCCTCGATGAGGCTGGTGACGACGGCGCCGACGATGACCATGGCGCAGGCGGCAACGAGGCCACCGATCAGCAGGAATTGCCGCGCAAGGGATTGGGAGTTCCAGCTGGCGATCAGACGAACCGGCGACAGCAGTGATTTGAGATTTGTCTGCAAGTCTGGCTACTTTCCGCGATGATCATCCAATGCCGGCATGACTGTCGTCGCCGAGCAACACGTTGAATGGTGGTCCGTTCATTCCGTTGGCAAGCCTCCGTATTGATGTAAATCCCAACCCATCCGTTCTCAGACTTTCAGCCATCGGCAATCAGGCTAAGGTCTGATCCCCTGAGGCATTGGTCCGTCCCCCGTGGAAACTTCCATTTCCAGCAATATTATGGCGAGCAGCATGAATGCTCGTCCCGCGTGGCAGTTGCACCGCGTGGCAGGAGCATAGTCTGGAATGAGAGGAATACGCAGATGAAATTCAGTTCAGCCTTTGGAACGACTGTTGTTGCCTTGGCATTGGCTGTCGCTCCGGTAGCCGGCGGCAGCCTCGGTTTTGCAAACATGGCCTACGCCAAGGGTGGCAATGGCAATGGAGGAGGCAACGGCGGTGGCAATGGAAATGGCGGGAGCCATGGCAGCAGCAGTTCCAGCGATGGAAAGTCAAGTGCCGCGCAATCGGACGATAGTGATTGAAGCGTCGGCAGCCTGAAACATACGACACATTCCTCAAAGCCCGCGACTGCAAACAGGAAGCTCGATAAGACGGGCTCCACGAAAGTAAAGACGGCGGCGGCACAGCTTGGCAGCCTCAACTCTCTCAAGCGGAATTATCATGCCTATATGAATTCTAAGGATCCGAAGATGGCGGCCATCAGGGCCTATGTCATGGATTATGCTGAGTTCGAACTCAAGAACGGAACCAATGCCGTGCCGACGGACCCAGCCCTTAGTGACGAGGCGTTGCGCTCGGCTTTGGCTCAGGCGTCGAAGACAGGTGTCGTAACCGACAAAACCTTGGCGGAAGCCAAGGGTATTCTAGGCGTTGGTCCTACCGTCGGAAAAATAGACCAAGTGCGCGACGCGTTGGAGCAATCCACAGCCACAACGACGTCTGCGAACTGAACGTCTTTGTGGAAAAGCAAAGCCGGCAACCGCTGAACCGCGATTGCCGGCTTTTCTGTATCAGGCGGCCTGGCGCACCTTGGAGGGGCGGGTAGCCGCTGCTTTTTCGACCATGGCGGTGACTTCGGCGCGGCGGGCGCCGGACAGCGGCAGACGCGGCATGCGGACACGCTCGGAGCCGCGGCCCATGATCTGCTCGGCGAGCTTGATCGACTGCACCAGGTCATGCTCGGCATCGAGATGCAGAAGCGGCATGAACCAGCGATAGATCTTGCGGGCTTCTTCCCAATCGCCACGTTCGGCGGCGGCGACGAGCTGCACCGATTCCTGCGGGAACGCGCTGGTCAGGCCGGAAACCCAACCCTTGGCACCGAGCATCAGACCTTCGAGCGCGACATCGTCGAGACCGGCGAAAATATCGAAACGATCACCGAAGGCATTGATGAGATCGGTGAAGCGGCGTGGATCCGGAGCGCTTTCCTTGACGGCCTTGATGTTCGGCACGTCGGCGAGCGCCTGCAGCACGTCGGCGCCGATATTGACGCGATAGGCAGGGGGTTGTTGTAGAGCATGATCGGCAGCGAGGTCGCTTCAGCGACCGTGCGGAAATGCGCGATCAGTTCCTCCGGCTTCGGCACATAGACCATGGCCGGCAGAAGCATCAGGCCATCGGCACCGAGCTTCTCGGCATCGCGGGCATAGGCGACGGCGCGGCGCGTATCGAGTTCGGACACGCCGGTGACGACGGGAACGCGGCCGTTGACCACTTCGACGGCGGCCTTCAGGATCGTGCGCTTTTCCTCCGGGTCGAGCGAGTTGTTCTCGCCGCAGGTGCCCATGACGATCAGTCCGTTGACGCCGTCATTGACGAGGGCATCCTGAACGCCCTGTGTGGCCGTGAGATCCACGGACAAATCTTCCTTGAACTGTGTCGTTACGGCGGGAAATACGCCCTTCCATCCAGTGGTCATCGCTTGATCCTCATTGAAAGCTGACGGCGTTATATACAAACTGTCGACAAAGCTCAAGAAGCGGGCTAGAAAAGTTTTGGGAAGGGCAGGCGGTCTTGCGGCGCCCTGCCAAAACGACATACGAAGATGTGGGTCGCGAGGGATATCCGAATGCAGAATGATGCGGAAAATGCGCGCGTGCGCGGATCGGGCACTCAAAGCGTCTATGCCGCGCTGCGCCGGGAAATCCTGTCGATGGCGCTCGAACCCGGCAGCCCGCTCGATGAAGTGCGACTGTCGGAGCGCTTCAAGATGTCGAGAACGCCGATCCGCGAGGCGCTGCTGCGACTTGTTGCCGAGGGGCTGGTCACGACCCTGCCAAATAGAAGCACGATCGTGGCAACCATCGATTTCGCCAGCCTGCCCACTTATTTCGAAGCGCTGACGCTGATGTATCGCGTCACTACGCGGGGTGCGGCCCAGCGGCGGAATGCCGGGATCATGAAGACCATCCGCGCCCATCAAAAGGAATTCGCGGACGCTGTTATTGCCCACGACGCCTATGCGATGATTGAGGCAAACCGGGAATTTCACGTCGCTATCGCTGAGCTTGCCGGCAATTCCTATTACACCACCTTTTTCGCTCGCCTCCTCGACGAAGGCCGGCGCATTCTTCGCCTCTATTATTCGACATTCGATGATCGCCTGCCACGCCAGTACGTCGATGAGCATGAGGAGATGATCGCCGCCATCGAAGCGGGCGATGTCGAGCGCGCCGACCGGCTGGCGATCGATCACGCCGCGCAGATCGTTCGGCAGATCCAGGACTATGTTGCCCGCAATCTGGACCGGCCGGTGGCGATACCGTTGTCCTGAAACCCCGCGACGAAAACACTTTCATCTCCGCCTCTTGATCGAATGGATTGGAAAACCGCATGTCTTGGCAGCATCCCGTACCCCGCATAACTCAGGACGAGAGACAGCGTCGCCTCTCGAAACTCCGCCAGTCCATCGAGGCCGAGGGCTTGTCCGGCGTGCTGCTCGGGCCGACCGAGAGCCTGCGCTATTTCACCGGACTGGTCTGGCATTTGAGCGAACGGTTTCTTGGCGCGCTCGTTACCCCGACCGAGCTTTACTACATCGTTCCGGGCTTTGAGCGCAGCCGCGTGGAGACGCTCCCGCATCTGCCCGGAGACATCCTGGTCTGGCAGGAAGAGGAAAGCAGCGTCGCCCTGATCTCCAACCTTATCAGCGGCTCCGGCAAGTTGGCTCTCGATGATGACCTGCCGCTTTTCTTCTACCACGCGCTGGCGGCGGAAATCGGCGTTGAAAGGCTGACGGATGGTGGGCGGCTGACCCGCGATCTGCGCCGGATCAAATCGCCTGCGGAGATTGCGCTTATTCAATATGCGATGGATCTGACCCTCGATGTTCACAAGCAGGCGCATGCGCTTTTAAAGCCTGGGATCAAGGCGTCCGAGGTGGTGGATTTCATTGATCGACGGCATCGCGATGCCGGGGCTGATGGTGGCTCGACCTTCTGCATCGTCTCCTTCGGCACGGCGACCTCGCTTCCACATGGAGCAGATGGTGATCAGAACCTTGCCGATGGCGACGTTATTCTGATCGACACCGGTTGCCGGCTTGACGGCTACCATTCGGACATCACCCGAACCTACGCCCTTGAGAGCGGCCACAAGGAATTCGAACAGGCTTGGGCGATCGAGCGAGAGGCGCAACAGGCTGTCTTCGACGCGGCCAAGTTGGGAGCTGCATGCTCAAGCCTCGATGACGCGGCTCGCGCGGTGCTTGCGAAGCATTCTCTCGGCCCGGACTATCGTCTGCCGGGATTGCCGCACCGCGCCGGCCATGGGCTCGGCCTCGAAATCCATGAGGAGCCCTATATCGTCCGCGGCAACGCGACGCCGCTTGCCGCCGGCATGGTTTTCTCCAACGAACCGATGATCGTTTTTCCGGAAAAATTCGGTATCCGGCTGGAGGACCATATCTACATGACCGAGGACGGCCCTCGTTGGTTCACCAAGCCGGCGAAGGCCCCGACCGAACCCTTCGCCGATTGAGACACCGGGCGCGCTGAGCAAGGCAACCCTTTGCTCAGGTCGCCCGTTTGCCGTCTTCGTCGAATACATGCAGATGCTGCGCCGGGAACGATACATTCACCTGCGGACCCGCGCTCAGTGCCTCGCGATTGAGCGTGAACACCTTGAATGGCAGGCCGTGCAACGACAGGTGAAGGATGATGCCGAAGCCGGTGGGTTCGATCAGCTCCACATTGGCGCTGAGATCGGCGCTATCCGATGACAGAACCACATGTTCAGGCCGAATTCCGACGGTCGCCTTGGCGCCGACCGGCAGGTTCAGCGGTGTCGGCAACGGAACAATGGTTCCGTCCTTCAGCTTCATGCCTTCGGTCTCGTAGGTGGCGTCGAGGAAATTCATCCCCGGCGAGCCAATGAAGCCGGCAACGAAGAGGTTGGCGGGGCGGTCGTAAAGTTCGAGCGGACTGCCGACCTGCTGCACCACCCCGCCATGCATGGCGACGATCCGGTCCGCCAGCGTCATTGCCTCGATCTGATCATGCGTGACGTAGATCGAGGTCGCCTTCAGGTCGGCATGCAATTTCTTGATTTCGGCCCGCATCTGCTCGCGCAAGCGGGCGTCGAGGTTCGACAGCGGCTCGTCGAAGAGGAAGGCCTTCGGCTGTCGCACGATGGCGCGGCCCATCGCAACGCGCTGGCGTTGGCCGCCTGAAAGCGCCTTTGGGCGACGTTCGAGCAGTGGATCGAGGCCGAGCTTCGATGCAGCGGCTGCGACGGTGCTCGCAATCTTGTCCTTCGCGATCTTCCGAAGCTTGAGGCTGTAGCTCATATTGCCGGCGACGTTCATGTGCGGATAGAGCGCATAGGACTGGAACACCATGGCGATGTCGCGATCCTTCGGATGCAGCTCGTTGACGCGCTTGCCAGCGATGCGGACCTCGCCGCCGCTGATATCCTCGAGACCTGCAATCATCCGGAGCAGCGTGGACTTGCCGCAGCCCGAAGGCCCGACGAGAACAACGAATTCCCCATCCTTGATCTGGAGATCGATGTCTTGCAGCACCTGCACATGCCCGTAGGCTTTTCTGACGTTCTGAATATCGATCGATGCCATTTGACTAACCCTTGACCGCGCCGGCCGTCAGGCCCTGCACGAGATAACGCTGAATGAGCAGGAAGAAGAGGCAGGCCGGAATGAGCGCCATGACGCCCGCTGCCATCATCTGCCCGAAATCCACGGAGAATTTCGAAACGAAGGTGAGAAGCCCGACGGGGAAGGTCGCGGCCTGATTGCCGTTGATGAGCATCAGGGCAAACAGCAACTCGCTCCAGGCGGCCGTGAAGACGAAACCGAGCGTCGCGGCGATGCCGGGCAGCGTCAGCGGCAGGATGATCTGCCGGAACGCGGTAAACTGTGTCGCGCCATCGATCATTGCCGCCTCTTCCAGATCCTTCGGAATACCGTCGAAGAAGGACTGCATCAGGAAGGTCGCGAAGGGCACGTTGAACGCCGTGTAGACGATGACGAGGCCGGTCAGGCTGTTGGTCAGGTGCAGCGGCGTCAGGATCTTGAAGATCGGCGCCACGAGCATGACCAGCGGAAACATCTGGGTGAGCAGCATCAAGGCCACGATCCAGTATTTGGCTCGGAAATTGAAGCGCGAGAGCGCATAGCCAGACAGCGATGCGCAGATGGTCACCGCAATCGCCGTCGATCCGGAGACGATCAGGCTATTCTTGAAGAACGTGGGGAAGTCGCTGTGTTGCAGCACGAAAGCATAATGCTCCCATGTCGTGCGCGACGGCCACATGCGCACGCCTTCCGTATAGAGCAGGTCGTTCGGGGTGAGCGACACCTTGAACAGCCAGAAGAGCGGGAAGAGCGCGAAGACGACGTAGCAGAGGATTGCCAGGCGATGCGCGATGGTGGGGAGGATGGATCGTCTCATGGCTCAATCCTTGTTCAGCAGGGTCTGCCGCAGCAGGATGATCAGCATGGAATAAGCGAGCAGCAGCACGAGCAGCACGAGCGCGATGGCCGAGGCATAGCCAAAATCCAGTCGCTTGAAGGCCTGAGTGAAGATGTAGCTCGCGACGATCTGGGTACGATCGGCCGGTCCGCCTCCGGTCATGACCACGATCAGATCGGCGAAGTTTGAGACCCAGACTGTGCGCAGCAGCACGGTGATGGCGATGGTCGGGGCGAGAAAGGGGAGCGTGATCGAACCGAAGCGCTGGAACCAGCCGGCACCGTCGATGGAGGCTGCCTCATAGAGATCACGCGGGATTGCCTGGAGGGCGGCTAGCAACGTGATCGCAAAGAAGGGAATACCCCACCAGACATTGGCGACGATCGGCCCCCACATCGCATATTGCGGATCGGAGAGGATGTTGTGGGGCTCGCTCATCAAGCCGAGATCGAAGAGCCAATGTGGGATCGGTCCGATCACCGGATTGAACAGCCAGGCCCAATTGAGGCCGGCAAGGAAGGACGGGACCGCCCAGGGCAGAAACACCAAAGCCTGTACGAGCGCCCTGCCGAAAAACGGCTTGTCCAGCAAAAGGGCCAGGATCAACCCGAAGACAAATTGCAGGAGAACTGACGCGCCGGTCCACCAGAGCGTGTTCTTCAGCGCGCCATAAAAGGCGGCATCCTTCGAGAGATCACGGAAATGCTCCAGGCCGATAAACCCGCCGGAAAACGGATTGAGCAGTTGAATATCGCGAAACGCATAGGAAATGCCGATTGCCAGCGGCACCAGCATGACGACGATAATGAGGATAAGTGCGGGCGCGCTATAGAGGTAAGGCTCCGAGGCATCGGCAAAGCGCTTCAGCCACGGCCTGCGGTCGCGACGCCTATCGGCGGTCATGGTCATAAGCCAGTTCCCATTCGCGGCGTTCAAGCGCCGTCTGTTTCATGTACGAAGAAACGGCGGCGGAATGATCCGCCGCCGGAGAGGAATTTATTTCTTGGCGAGGAACTTCTGCTGCGCCTTGGTCAGATAGTCGGCCCATTGATCGGCAAGATCCTTCGCCGAGATATCGCCGATCAGTGCCTGCTGCGAGGTTTTGATGGCGAGCGAATCCTTAAAGAAGGCGAATTCCTCGAGATAGGTCGGCATGACGGTCGGCACCGTGTTCTTGTCGGCGAGTTCCTCGAACCAGCCCTTGAACTGATCCGTTGCATAGAAGGGATCCTTCTCGGCCGAGGTGTAGGCCGGCAGGGCGCCGATCTTCTTGTTCCATTCGAGGTTGCCCTCCTTGCCTTCAAGAGTCGCGATCAGCTTCCAGGAAAGATCCTTGTTCTGGCTGGTCGAGAACATAGACCAACCGGCATAGCCGATCGTCGGGAAGGACTTGCCGTCCGGCCCCTTCGGGAGCGGCATGACGCCGAAATCGTCCTTGCTCATGCGCTCGGCAATCGCGATCAAGGCATCCGGGTCCTGGTCGAGGAAGGCGCAGGTGCCGGAATAGAAGCCGGCGACGACTTCGTTAAAGCCCCAGTTGACGCTATCCTTCGGCGCCAATCCCTTCTTATAGAGATCGACCATCCATTCGATGCCCTTCGCCCAGCCGGCGCTGTTCATCGTCGAGGTGCCATCGGCGGTGAAATACTTGTTGTCGCCGGCCATGGAGGCGGCGAAAATCATCCAGCCGTTCAGGCCGCCGGCACCGCCACGCATGCAGTAGCCGTATTTGCCGGGTAGCTTGGCAACTGCCTCGGATGCCTTGACGAACTCATCCATCGTCTTCGGTGGTTCGCTGACACCAGCTTCCTTCAGCAGTTTCTTGTTGTAGAACATGGCGCGAAGATAGAAGCCGTAAGGCAGCATATAGGCCGTGTTCTTCACGTCGCGGCCTAGTTCGAGGGCACGCGGCGTCAGCTCCTTGGTGTTATCCCACTTGGCGAGGTAGGGCTCGAGGCTTTCGAGCATGCCGTTATTGCCGTAGAGCGACAGCCAGGTATCCGGCATTTCCATCACATCCGGCGTATCGCCGGCCGAAACCATGGTCGCGAACTTCTGGAAGGCTTCGTTCCAGGGCAGCGAGATGATGTCGACCTTCGTACCCGGATTGGCTGCCTCGAACTTGCCGACGATCGACTTCAGCGTTTCGGTTCGTTCAGGGCTGGTGATGACTTCAACGAGTTTCAGGGTCGTATCGGCAAAGGCGGTGCCTGCCATCATTGCGGTAAAGAGTGCTGCTGTTATCAGTCTTTTCATGCTCAGTTCCCCCTTTTTAGGTTTTTCTCTCAAGGTTTCAGGTTTTACGAGGCAGCGGCGATCGCTTGCTCGATATCTCTCCACAGCGCCTCGGTTCCCTCGAGACCGACATGGAGACGTACGGACCTCGGGTTGATACCGAAGGTATGCGCGGAATTCGGTTGTGCCTTCTGCTGAAGCACGACTTCGCCTGGTACGATCAGGCTTTCGTGCCCACCCCAGCTCACACCCAGTTTGAAGAGCTTGAGGTTATCGGCGAAGGCTCTGATATCGACGCCCTCGCGGAAGATGAAGGAAAACAGGCCCGAGGTGCCGTTGAGGCCGGCGGGAAGGCGGTTGGCGAGGCCCGGATGGCAGACCTGTTCGACGGCATCGAGCTCTTGCAGTCGCTGCGCGATCGTTGTGGCTGCGGTCTGATGCGCCTGCATGCGGATGGGCAGGGTGCGAAGGCCGCGGATCAAAAGCCACGCATCGAAAGGCGACAGCTTGCCGCCGAGATAGGGATAGGCTTCGGCCTTTAGCCGGGCGATCATCTCCTTGGAGCCGGCAACGACGCCGGCGACGACATCGCTATGTCCGCCGAGATATTTGGACGCGGAGTGGATGACGAGATCGACACCGAGCGTCAGCGGCCGCTGGAAATAGGGTGTGGCCCAACTGTTGTCGATCATCGAGACGACGCCGTGCTGCTTGGCGAGTGCTGCCAGCGCGCCGACATCATGGGCTTCCATCACCCAGCTTGTCGGGCTTTCCATGTAGAAGACCTTGGCGCCCGGAAGCGCCTTGGCGACGGCTTCCTCGTCGCGACCGTCCACATAGGTCACCTCGACCTTCATGCGTTTCAGGATAGTACCGAAGAGGCGGAAGGCGTCAGGATAGATATGCTTGACCGCAACGATCCTGTCGCCGGGTTCGACGAAGCTCAATACGGCCGAAGAAATCGCGGCCATTCCGCTCGCAAAGCCGAGCGCATCCTCGGCGCCTTCGAGTTTTGCCAGCATTTCCTCGAACATGCGCACGGTCGGATTGAGGCCGCGCGTATAGATCGGCCGCACCTTTTCGCCGCGATAGCAGGAGATCATCTCGTCGTAGCTGGAAAAGGTGAAAAGCGATGTCTGGAAAATCGGCGGCACGACGGCTTCGGCAAAATTGCCTTCGTCATGGGCCGTAATCAGAGAAGCGAGTTCGAACGGCTCTTGCCCGTCAGTCATTTGGACATTTCCTTGATGTCTTCCTCGACGACGTCGAGAATTTTCAGTGTTTCGGCGCGTGCCGCCTCGGGATCCTGGGCGACGATCGCGTTGAACAGGGTGCGGTGAAAGGGGAAGGACCGGCGGGCAAAATCCTGCCGGTCGAATGGGTGCGTCCAGAACCTCTCGAAGGTTCCGCGCATCTGCTCGAGAAGCTGCTTGAACAGCGGGTTGTGGGTGGCGTCATAGACGGCCAGATGAAACGCAAGATCCTCCGGACCGGAGGTGCCCTTGGCGATATGGACGCGCTCCATCTCGTTGAGCTTCTCTTCGATGATCGCGATGTCGCTTGTTGTTCGCTTCCTGGCGGCGACCATTCCGGCCTCGCATTCGATACCGCGGCGAACCTCAAGGGTCTGTAGCAGCACGTCGCGCAGATGCGTCGTGTCGAGCGACAAGGGCATATGGATTGTCGCCTTGGAAACCGGTTTTAGTAGATAGGTGCCGCTGCCCTTGCGGGTTTCTACCACGCCCAGGGCCTGGAAATGGGTGAGCACCTCCCGGATCGTCGAACGTCCCACCGACAGGGCGGCCATCAATTCGCGCTCGGTCGGTAGCTGCTGGCCCGCCTGGAGCTCCGACGACTCGATGAAATCGGACAGCGCGTCGATCACTTGCTGCATCCGATCGATCGAGGGGAGTGGGGTGAGCATCGCCTTGGTCATCATGAAGGGCAAATTGGTCTGACATCTGCTATCAGGTCAATCTTTATTTCCGCCCATCACCCCATTTTTTAGGGGGGCGTCGATCAACGCTATGGTGCCAGCGGTCTTCAAGAGCGAGAAAAGCCCTGATAGAAGGAGCCTGATTGAGTCCCGGATTGGAAAAGAATGGCTGCGCGCGATCGATATTCACGAAAGCTGGAATGCTCGAAGTGCGGCCATGCCGGCTTCGCGGAAGTCTCCGAAAGCGACGATCGTTCAGGATCTAGCCGGGATTTCAAAATCGACGAGATGCCGCGGGGCTTTTCCACGGAACGGCCATCGGTCGATCCGCGCAAGCATATGATTCGCTGCAGCTGCGGAACCGTCTTCCGTTTCGAGCAGAAAACCGTCTATGCGCCTGGCGGCGAACCCCGGCGATAAGCACGGAATGAGCCGTGTCTCGGCCACGTAATCTTCACTAAAGAAAAAAAGGCCCCGCGAAAGCGAGGCCAAGCTTATGCTGCTCCGGGGAAATCGGAAGCAGCGCGGCGTGGTTTAGCTCCGGTGTTTCGTCGCGACTAGGTCATATTACGTCATATCGGTACGGTTGGCAGAAAAAGCGTGCCGAGGAGGCGGTTTTCTCCAAACCGATACCTCTGCTTCTCGGCGACGATCCTCTTCAGCAGATAAAGAAAGCTGATCGCCTTGCCCTTTCCGACAAGGTTTAAGTGTGGCGGGTAGTATGTTATCTCTCTTATAAAGTGTATTCGTGTTCAGCTAGCGTTCATTTAGCGGAAGGCAAATAGGTAATTGCCGCAACGCCTTGCGGTTGGTTGAGGCTCGATTACTGATAAAGCTCACGAGGCCGGTGGTCGGGCCTCTCACGTTCCAAAAGAACATGGATGCTCGCATGCGACTGTTTCAAGCGCTGATTGACTGGGTACTGGGGCGACGCCGGGAGCGGTTGGATCACGAGGCAATTCAGTATTCTGCCGATGACCCCTGGGTTATCCAGCAGATCGAGGAATTCGAGCGGGAACTGAAAAAGTAAGGCGCCCCTCCACCGATCGCTTATGCGTCGAAAAGTCGATTCGCTTCCCAGGCTGAAGACAAGCTACTATGAAGCCGGGCCATTTCCATGGCGAAGAATCCGACCGAGGACGGTTCATGCTGACACGCCGATCGATGCTGGCCACTATGGGTGCCGTGGTGTTTTCTCGCAACGTGCTGGCCGCTCCTGCCGCTGCGTCGATTCCGCTTTGGCCGGCAGAGCCGCCCGGCGGCGGTGGCCCATCCGATCCGATGACGATCAATGCCTGGGGTGCGATCACCAACATCGCGATACCGTCGATTACCGCCTATACGCCGGCACATCCCAACGGGGATGCCGTGCTCGTAGCGGCGGGTGGCGGCTACAAACGGATCGAAGAGGGCCAGGAAGCGCTTCCCGCCGTTTCATGGCTGAATGATCGAAATATCACGGCTTTCGTCTTGCGCTATCGGCTTCCCGGCGAGGGATGGACCGATGGCCCGCTTGCTCCGCTGCAGGATGCCCAGCGTGCGATCCGCCTCATTCGAGGCAACGCGAAGAGCTTTCGCATTGATCCGAAACGGTTGGGTGTGCTCGGTTTCTCGGCAGGCGGTCACCTGTTCGGTCTTGCCTCGGCGCGATCGACCTTCGCCTCCTACCCTGCCACCGATAAGATCGATGCGCTTTCGGCACGCCCGGATTTCGCGGCACTGATCTATCCGGTGATCACGCTGGAGCCGCCTTACGATCACACCTCGACCCGGCGCATCTTTGTCGGCGACCATCCGAGCCCCGAGATGAGCGCCACATGGTCGGTCCAAACGTACGTCGGCAGCGATTGCCCGCCTATGTTTCTCGTTCAGGCGGAGAATGATCCCGTTTCCAATCCGGTCAACACGCTGATCATGCAGGCCGCCTGCGAACGGGCCGGGGTTCCTGTGGAGCTGCATCGCCTGGTAAGCGGCGGGCATGGGTTCGCCATGGGTAAGAAAGGCATGCCTTCCGGCGAATGGCCCGACTTCTTTGCGACCTGGCTGCAAAAGACTGTCCGAACCTAACGGGCGAACAGTTACCCCTCAGCCTGGTGGAGGAAGCAGGCATGCTCTTGGGCGGCTGAATGTCTGTCGGCCGCTCTTCCATCCGGCGATTGGAAGGCGGACTTCGCGAATGGCGGAAAGCGGATCGGCGGCATCGAGTATGACGACATCCGCCGGCGCTCCCAATTGGAGAGCGTATTCGCGCCGCATGAGCCGGGCGGCATTGCCGGTCACCATGTCGAATGCCGTGGCGATATCTTCATCGCGTGAAAGCTGCGCCGCATTGGCGAAGAGATTGGCGATACGGCCGAGCGAGGCATCGCCGTAAGGCGTAAACGGATTGAGCACGTTGTTGGTCGCGGCCGTCACCGTGACACCATGCGTGGCAAGGAGCAGTGCAGGGGCAATCCCGCGCGGTATGAGATGATCCCGATCACGGCCGAGCAGAAACATGTCGGTGGCCGGCAGCACCGTAACGGCGATACCGGCGTCGGCCAGGCGCATGGCGACCTCGACGACCTCTTGCTTCGGAATGGCGGAAAGCTTGGTGGCGTGACCAATGGAAACGCGACCGCCATAGCCACGCCGCTGCGTTTCAGCAATGACGGCGGGAATGGCCGAGTTCGCCGGGTTGAGATCGAAATCCAGATGGAAATCGACATCGACGCCATGGCGCTCGGCAAGATCGAAAATCCAGCGGATGTGAGCTTGCGGATCGGGATCGGTATAGGGGCAGCCGCCGATCAGATCGGCACCGTCGCCCAGCGCCTGATCGAGCATCGATGCCGTTTCCGGCTCGTTGGTCAGCCCCTCCTGCGCGAAGGCGCAGATCTGAATATCGATTGCCCAGCGATATTCATGCTTGATCTTCCGGATGGCCTCGAACGAGCGAAAGCCGGCGCGCGGGTCGATTTCCACGAATGTCCGCATCGCCGTCGTGCCATTGACGACGGCGCTCTCGATGACACGCGCGGCGCGCGCATAAACATCTTCAACCGTGAAGGCTGATTTCGCCTTGGCGGTCTCGCGCACAGCCTCTCCAAGCGTGCCTTCGCAGATAAGGCAACGGTCGAGAATGCATGCCTTGTCGAGATGGATATGGCTGTCGATGAAGCCGGCGAATGCAAAGCAACCGCACATATCCTGGCGCGGCGCGTCGGAAACAAGATTGGTTTCCAGCGCAGCGATCCTGCCATCCTTGATGCCGACGTCGAACGGCCCATCGCGATTGGCGATACGCACATTCGAAATCATCAGATCAAGCATTATGACACCTTTTCAATAGACTGTGAGCAAGTCTGAATGCCAAGTTTAAGGCATGTCACGCCCGAATGACGGCTCCGTTCCTGGCGACGAGCCGGCCGGATTTATAGACCGAGCGCTCCTTCGGAATGGCGACCACCGCTTCGGGCACATGCTCCGCCTTCAGCGTCACGAAATCCGCCTTGGCGCCGATCTTCAACCCGTAACCCTCGAGACGCAACGCCTTGGCGCCGCTATCGGTGACGACATCGAAGGCGGCTTTCAATTCATCGTCGGTATAGAAGCCCGAGCGATAGCCGATCATCATTGCGCGCCCGAGCATGTCGCCATCGCCATAAGGCCACCAGGAATCGCGGATATTGTCGCTGCCGCTGAAGACGGTAACGCCCGCTGCGCGAAGCAGCGCCACCGGCGGAAAGGCATGGTTGCCGGGCGCGTTGGTCATGATGGACACGCCGCTGGCCGCGATCATCTCGGCGGCGCGCTTGGCGGCATCACCCGCGAGATCACCGAGCCCATAGGCATGGCTGATGGCGACATGTCCGTTCATCGAAAGCGCGCGTGTGCGGGCACAGATCTGCTCGATAGTGAAGAGGCCAAGCGTGCCGCCGTCGTGAAGATGGATATCGACATCGACGCCGTGCTTCTCGGCAATGCCGAAGACAACGTTTAGATGTCCCTCTACATCGCGGTCGAAGCTGGCCGGGTCCAGTCCGCCGACGAGATCGGCGCCCATGGAAATGGCTTCATCCATTAATTGCGGCGTGCCGGCGCTTTTCAGGATGCCGCTCTGGGGGAAGGCGACGAGCTGGATATCGATATAGTCTCGATATTCCTCGCGAACGGCGAGAACGGTTTCCAGCGATTTCAGCCCGACCGATCCGTCCACCATGACATGGCTGCGCATCTGCGTGCTGCCATTGGCGATGCAGAGATCCAGCTGATTGCGCGCGCGCACGTCCATGGGAGCGGCCTGCGCCATGTTTTGCGCCTGGAACGCGACGCGTTCATGCACGTCGAAGCCGTTGGTGCAAGGCTTGTGCGATATCCAGGCATCGCCGAAAAAGCTGGTGTCGAGATGGATGTGACCTTCGACGAAGCCGGGCACGACGAGCGCGCCGCCGAGGTCGACGCTTTCGGCAAGCGGGGCTTCCGCACTTGACGGCTCGATCGACGTGATCCGTCCGCCGGATACGCCGATGTCCTTGAGGGAGCCATCGGTGAGCTTTGCTCGGGTGAAAAGGGTTTCAATCGGGCTCAAGTCTATCTCCATGGCATGTGGTGAGGAGGTGATCCCCGAGACGTATACCGTTTGGTCGGCTACTGCTCGAAGGCTTCCCTCAGGCCGACGCTCTTGCGCTCACGCAAATCGAGATCGGCTTCGATATGTGAAATATGGTGAAGCATAAGATGGCAGGCCGTCTCGATGTCCTTGCGCTCAATGGCGGCGATGACATCGCCGTGCTCCGCATGACCGCAACTCGACACGCTCGACTGGCCATAAAGCGCGATCACCAGGGATGAGCGCGCAACGAGTTCTTCCATGAAGCGCTGCATGATCAGATTGCCGGAGATCGAGGCGAGCATCAGATGAAAGTCGCCGGATGCCTTGATCTCGGCGCGCCGCGCGGTCTGACCGCGCTCCGCCATGAGCCGGCCTTCTTCCAGCAGAAGCTGCTTCAGGTGCTGAACTTGCGAGGGCGTAATCCTCGCCGCAGCTTCCTTGAGAATACCCGGCTCCACCAGACGACGGGCGGCGAAGATCTGCCGGGCCTCTTCCGGTGAAGGATAAGCAACGAATGCGCCGCGGTTCTTCTCGACGCTGACAAGCCCTTCATAGGACAGGGCCTGCAGGGCAGCGCGCGCCAGCGTGCGGCTGACATTGAACAGATTGCCGACATCGCTCTCGGAGAGCTTCGTGCCCGGGGAAAGCCTGCGCTCGACGATCGCCTCGCGAATGGCGTCGCGGATTTGCTGCGCGCCGGTTTCTGTGGAATCGCTGGTCGTCTGGAGCGCGTCGGCTGTGGAGTTCATGGGGCGGATACCTGATAATCGACGGAATGATATCCGCGTTCGCCGCAGAAGTTAAACGGAATTTGTCGCAAAAGGAAAGCATAATTGTATACGATCTAGTGCACATATTGCGGACGAAAGCCTATTTCATGTGCAAACACGCGTTTGCCTTATATAAGGCATTTCGTCGAATCTTCACCGAAACTCCATGATTCACAAAAGGTTAGTGCCACGCAACGGACTTGGCACGCCAGATGCATCGTCATTCCCAAACAGAGGGAGATACGATGTCGAAAGCGGCAGAGATCGATATAGCATCCGTTTCGAAGGTCTATGGCACCACGACTGCTGTCCATGCCATAAGCCTGAAGATACCGGCCGGCTCCTATTGCTGCTTTCTGGGGCCATCAGGCTGCGGCAAGACCTCAACGCTCCGCATGATCGCGGGTCACGAGAGCATTTCGTCGGGCGATATCCGGCTCGGGAACGTCGTCGTGACCGATTTTCCGCCGGCCAAGCGCGGCACGGCGATGATGTTCCAATCCTATGCGCTCTTTCCGCACCTCGACCTCATCGATAATGTCGCCTTCAGCCTGAAGATGAAGGGCGTGGACAAGGACGAGCGCCGCGCCAAGGCGCTCGAGATGCTGAAGCTCATGCAGATGGAGGCCTATGCCACGCGGCGTCCGGCACAGCTTTCAGGCGGCCAGCAGCAGCGCGTGGCGCTGGCCCGCGCCCTGATCACCGATCCCGAGGCCCTGTTGCTGGACGAGCCGCTGTCGGCGCTCGATCCGTTCCTGAAGATCCGCATGCGCGCTGAGCTGAAGAAGCTGCAAAAAACGCTCGGGATCACCTTCGTGCATGTCACGCACAGTCAGGAAGAGGCGATGGCTCTCGCCGATATCATGGTGATCATGAACGACGGCAAGATCGAGCAGGCGGCGTCACCACGCGAAGTCTTCGAGCGTCCGGCGACTGCCTTCGTCGCCCGCTTCATGGGCGATCATAACGTGCTCTCGGGCCGGGTCACATCCAGCGAGGACGGTGTGCTGACATTGACCGCGCCGGAAGGCCAGAGTTTTTCCGTGCGCGGCGCGGGCAGGGACGTGGGCGAAGCCATCGATATCGGCATCCGCACCGACCGCGTCCGGCTGGCTTCCGTCTCCGACAAGGGCGTTGGCCTGAACGGCGTCGTTTCAAATATCGAATATCGTGGCGCCTCGGTGAAGATCACCGTCATTGGCGCGGGCAGCGACGACTTCACGGTCATCGCGAGCGACGGCGATTATTTCTCCAAACCCGTATCGGTCGGCGATGCGGTGTCTTTGAGTTGGGCCTTGGAGGACGCGGTCCTCCTCGGTCGTGTTTCCGCATGAATCTTAAGCATCAAAAGAAGGGGAACTGACATGACGACTGAGAAGAAGACAACCAAGGCAGCAAAGGGCATCTCCCGCCGCTCGCTGCTGAAGACCGGCGCTGCCGCCGCCGGCGCCATCGCCGGCTCTGGCCTGATCACCGGCTTTCCGACCGTCTGGGCACAAACGAAAATCACGCTTCGCCAGTTCGGCACCGGCGTATCGAACATCAATGCGATCGCCGAGAAGTGCAAGGCTGATCTCGGCATTACGCTGGAGATGACGGCAACCGATTCCGACGCCGCCGCCCAGCGCGCCGTCACTCAGCCGAACAGCTACGACATCGCCGACATCGAATACTGGATTGCCAAGAAGGTGTTCCCGTCCGGCGTGCTTCAGCCGATGGACGTCAAGAAGCTGAAATATTACGACAAGATCGTGCCGCTGTTCATCAACGGCAAGCTGAAGCCGGAGAGCGTCATCGCCCAGGGCACGGCGCCGCACACCGTCGGCTTCGTCGAAGCGCAGGGTTCGAAGAAATTCGCCAAGGAGCCGACGCAGTGGATGACGATGGTTCCGACCATCTATAACGCCGACACGCTGGGCATCCGTCCCGATCTCACCGGTCGCCCGATCACCAGCTGGGCCGACATTCTCGATCCTGCCTTCAAGGGCAAGACCGCGATCCTCAACATCCCGTCGATCGGCATCATGGATGCTGCGATGATCATGGAAGCCTCCGGCAAGATCAAATATGCCGACAAGGGCAACATGACGAAGGCGGAAATCGACAAGACGATCGACTTCCTGATCAAGACCAAGGGCGAGGGCCAGTTCCGCGCCTTCTGGAAGTCCTTCGACGAAAGCGTCAACTTGATGGCGTCGGGCGAAGTCGTCATCCAGTCGATGTGGTCGCCGGCCGTTGCCGCCGTCCGCTCGAAGGGCATCGCCTGCACCTTCCAGCCGCTGAAGGAAGGCTATCGCGCCTGGGGCGGTGGCCTCGGCCTCGCCGCGCATCTCAAGGGCGCAGAGCTCGACGCTGCCTATGAGTACATCAACTGGTACACGTCCGGCTGGGTTGGCGGTTACCTCAACCGTCAGGGCTACTATTCCGCCTGCATGGAAACCGCCAAGGGCTTCATGTCGGCCGACGAATGGGGCTACTGGATCGAAGGCAAGCCGGCGCAGGGCGATATCCTGTCTCCGGAAGGCAAGGTCATGGAGAAGGCTGGCGCCGTTCGCGACGGTGGCTCCTTCGAAGCCCGCATGGGCGCCGTTGCTTGCTGGAACTCGGTGATGGACGAAGACCGCTACATGGTCCGCCGCTGGAACGAGTTCATCGCTGCCTAATCGGTATCGCCTCTGCCCATTATATCCTCTCCCCGCGCAGGTGGGGGGAGGAAGCCGCTAACGGAGAAACCGGACCATGGCGACGATCGCTTCATCAGAAACGGACCAGGCAACAGCAAAACCAAGGCGCAGCTTTCGCGTGCCCCTGGGGCTCGTTTCCTATCTTCAGGCGGCGCCGCTGTTTCTGATCCTCGGCTTCTTCTTCCTGCTGCCGATCGCGATGATCGGTATCGTCAGCTTCTGGGACTATGATTTCGCCAATCTCTATCCCGCTTTCCTGACCACGAACTATACCGATACGCTCGGTTCATGGGTTACTTGGAAAACCTATCTCAACACATTGAAATTCACGGCTATTGTCTGGTCGTTGACATTGTTCATCGGCTTCTGGGTCGCCTATTTCCTCGCTTTCCACATCCGCCGCACGTCGATGCAGATGATCCTTTTCCTCGTCTGCACCGTGCCGTTTATGACGTCGAACATCATCCGCATGATCTCCTGGATCCCGGTGCTCGGGCGCAACGGTCTCGTCAATTCGACGCTGATCGAGATGGGTCTCATTCCAAAGCCGATCGAATGGCTGCTCTATTCCGATTTCGCCGTCGTTCTGGCGATGGTGCATCTCTATACGCTGTTCATGGTAACGCCGATCTTCAACACGCTGATGCGCATCGACCGCTCGCTGTTTGAAGCTGCGCGCGATGCCGGCGCCAGCGGCTGGCAGGTACTCTGGAATGTGGTGATCCCGCTTGCCAAACCCGGCATCGCGATCGGCTCGATCTTCGTCGTCACCCTGGTCATGGCGGATTTTTCCACCGTGCAGGTCATGTCCGGCGGCCAGAGCGCCTCCATCGCATTGCTGATGAAAAACCAGATGTCGTTGCTGCAATATCCGGCGGCGGCCGCGAATGCCGTCGTGCTGCTGATTGTCGTCCTCATGATGGTCGCAGCCATCCTGCGGGTCGTCGATATCCGCAAGGAGCTTTGAGATGAACCACGAAAAGCGCGGCCTGGAATTCTACGTTCTGGCGATATTTTTCATTGTCTTCGTGCTGTTTCTCTACGGCCCACTTTCGGCAATCGTCATCCTTTCCTTCCAGGGGCCGGATGGCGGCCTGACCTTCCCGTTGAACGGCGTCTCGCTGCATTGGTTTGCCAACCTGTTCGAGAAGCAGGCGGTCGGCGACTTTGGTGCCTCGTTCCAGCGGTCCTTCATCCTTGGCCTGATGGTCATGATCGTCACGGTCGTCGTCTCGCTGCTGGCGGGCCTGGCCTTCCGCCGCCGCTTCCGCGGATCGTCGCTGCTGTTCTACGCGACCGTCGCCAGTCTCGTGGTGCCGTCGATTATCATCTCCCTCGGCATTGGCGTCGTCTTCCAGCAGGGCGGTCTTCCGCCGGCGTGGTATTCCTCGGCCTTCGGTGCGCATCTGACCTGGACGCTGCCTTTCGGCGTGCTGATCATGTTCGCTGTCTTCAACCGTTTTTCGCCGGCCTATGAGGAAGCCGCACGTGACCTGGGCGCGAGCTCGTGGCAGACCTTCCGCCATGTCGTGCTGCCGATGATCGCGCCGAGCCTGATCGGTGTCGGCCTGTTCGGCTTCACGCTGTCCTATGACGAATTCGCACGCACCCTGATGACATCGGGCACCTACAACACGCTTCCCTTGGAAATCTACGGGATGACCACAAACGTCACCACGCCAGTACTCTATGCGCTGGGAACGGTGACGACACTCTTCTCCTTCACCATCATTCTCTTGGCGCTCGGCATCATGACCATGCTCGGTCGCCGGCAGGCCAAGAAAAGCTGAGACCATGCGCTTATTGCTGATTAATCCAAACACCACCACGTCGATGACGGAAAAGGCGGCGGTTGCCGCACGCGCTGTGGCGGCCACCGGCACGGAGATCATCGCCGCGACATCGCGGATGGGGCCGCCTTCGATCGAGGGATATTATGACGGCGCCCTTGCAGTCCCCGGTCTGCTGAGTGAACTTAAGGAGCAGCGAGCGGCGGGCTATGATGCGGCAATCATCGCCTGTTTCGACGATACGGGTCTGGAGGCAGCACGGGCCTTTTCGGATGTCCCTGTTCTCGGACTTTGCGAATCCGCAGTCGTGACGGCCGGCTTCCTCGCCCAGTGCTTCACAGTCGTGACGACACTGGAACGCTCCCGCGTCCTGATCGACAATCTTGTCCAGCGCTACGGCATGGGCGGACGGGCGAAGGTGCGGGCTTCTGATATCGCCGTGCTGGAGCTTGAGAACGCCGCATCGGGCGCTATCGGCAAGCTGCGGGCGGAAATCGAGCGGGCGTTGGATGAAGACGGCGCAGAGGCGATCGTGCTCGGTTGCGCCGGCATGACCGACCTGGCGCGCGAGTTGCAGCAGATCTACGGTGTACCGGTGATCGACGGTGTCGCGGCGGCCGTCAAGCAGGCCGAGGCGTTGGTGTCGCTGGGTCTCACCACCAGCAAGCGCGGCTCCTATGCCGCACCGCTGCCCAAGTCCTTTATCGGCGCGATGAGTGATTTCTCACCAGCTTGAGCCTCAGCTGACCCGCCGCGTCCCGTAGTCTCGACAGGCAATCGCATGGGCCGCGTCACCGGCGGACAACACCGACTTTTGCAAGCACCTCGCTGGGTATCCCATAGCGTTGAATGACATCGCGACCATTTTTCATGCCGCAGATCTCACGCTGGATGAAGAAGGCCCAGACCATGTCAGAGGCCTTATGCACAAGGCTTTCGCGCTGTGGCGATCCGCATTCCATGCCTGTAGCTCCGCCAGCGCAGTTTCCACCTTCAACCCGTGATGTCCGAGAGAGCTCGCGCGCTCGGCCATGAGTTCGTATTCGAGGACGTTGAAGCCATTATCATTCGAGTGAAACTGTCTGAGGGATTGCGGCGGGCGAACGCTCATCGGATTTATCCTCAGCGTTAGCGGGCCGGCGAACCAACGATCTGAAAATATCCCCAGGCGGCGGCGAACACTGCCAGCACGACCATGACCACAAGCAGTTTACGTAGTCCGGGACGAGGTGCCTTGGGCGCCGGCTTCGGCTTTCGAAATTTGATGACGTTGTCGTTCATGGGTCCTCGGCTGTCGAATATCTTCCACTGTCTAGTTCACCCGAATCCTTTTGAGGATCAAGAGAGTTTCCCGCCAATCCAACATGTATCAAACATGCCGCTGAATGGCGACTTTTGATCAGGAATCTCACGCTCAGCGTGCATGCATGCTTTGCAACTTATTTCCTCACTTTGGCACACGAAGAGAAAGTCGTTTCTTATAATATAAGCAATCTACGTATTTTATAGACTATTGAAGCGGTGCTGCGGTACCGACGCAATAATCGGATGACCCCACATGTCCTATCTCTTGAGCCTTCTCGACAAAAGCCCCATCGAAGCCGGTAAGAATGCAACGGATGCGCTGCGGGCAACCGCCAAGCTGGCCATCCGCGCCGAGGAGCTTGGCTATCACCGTTTCTGGGTGGCCGAGCATCATAATATGGCGAACCTGGCGAGTTCCGCGCCCGAAGCACTGATCGCCTATCTGCTTGCCAAGACATCGAAAATCCGCGTCGGCTCCGGCGGAGTGATGCTGCAGCATTACAGCGCCTACAAGGTGGCGGAGACATTCAATCTCCTCTCGTCGCTGGCGCCCGGCCGTGTCGATCTCGGCGTCGGTAAGGCACCGGGCGGCTTTCCGCTGTCAACGCGGGCTTTGCAGATAGCGGTCGACCCGGCGCGCAAGCCAAGCTTTGCCGACCAGCTTGCCGACATCAACAGCTATCTTTCGACCGAACCCCAGGCGGATGCGGCTATCGCGACGCCGCTCCCCTCGATTGCGCCCGATCGCTTTCTGCTGGGCGCTTCCGTCGATAGCGCCGAGCTGGCGGCAGAGAAGGGCTGGGAGCTGGTCTTCGCCGGCCATCTGAACGGCGACCCTGAAAATCTACGCAAGACCTTCGAGGCCTATGAGAAGGCAAGCGGCGGCAAGAGCCCGATCCTGGCGCTAGCGGCCTTTGCCGCTGAGAGCGAGGAGCAGGCGCGCGAGCGTGTCGGCGATCTGCGCATCGTCAAGGTTTTCCTTCCAAACGGCCAGACCGTCAATGTCGGCAGCGAAGAACAGGCAGCCGAATTCGCCCGCCAGGCCGGCGTCAGCGACTACCGGACCGAAGAGAAGGTGCCGAGCGTGCTGCATGGCACGGCACAACAGATCCGCAAGGAACTTGACGAGCTGCACCGCCGCTACGGCGTCAAGGAATTCATTCTCGACACACCGGCGCTGCCGGCCGCCGAGCGTCTCGCCTCCATCGAGCTGCTTGCCAAAGAGCGGCTCTCGCTTGTCGCCTGACATTTGCTTTGAAAAGGACTGATCCCATGGCTCAGAAACACGTCAAGTTCGGCATCATGCTACAAGGCCCTGGCGGCCACATGAACGCCTGGAAACATCCGAGCGGCCCGGCCGACGCCAGCGTCAATTTCGGCTTTTTCGTAGATACGGCCCGCAAGGCGGAAGAGGCGGGCATTGCTTTCGCCTTCGTCGCTGACGGGCTCTATATCAACGCGCAGTCGATTCCGCATTTCCTCAATCGCTTCGAACCAATCACGATCCTGTCGGCGCTTGCCGCCTCGACCTCGAAGATCGGGCTGGTCGGCACGCTCTCGACCTCCTACAGCGATCCCTTCACCGTCGCCCGGCAATTCGCCTCGATCGACCTGATCAGCGGCGGCAGGGCCGGCTGGAATGCGGTGACGTCGCCGCTCGAAGGCTCCGGCCGCAACTATAGCCGCGAGCATCCCGAACACGAACTGCGCTATGAGATCGCGGAGGAATACATCGACGCGATCAAGGGGCTTTGGGACTCCTGGGATGACGATGCCTTTGTCCGCGACCGTGAGACCGGCGTCTATGCCGATAAGACCAAGATGCATCGCCTCGATCACAAGGGCAGCTTCTTCCGCATCGAAGGGCCGCTCAATATCGGCCGATCCAAGCAGGGCCAGCCGGTTGTCTTTCAGGCGGGGGCCTCGGATTCGGGCATCCGTCTTGCCGGCAAGCATGCCGATGCTGTCTTCACCAATGGCGGTCCGATCGAGGATGCACAGGTCTTCTACCGCCAGCTGAAGGACAGCGTGATCGCGCAGGGTCGCAGCGCTTCGGAAGTGGGCATCTATCCGGGTATCGGCCCCATCGTTGGCGCAACGAAGGAAGAGGCAGAAGAGAAGTATCAGGCGATCCGCAACCTCGTTACCATCGAGGAGGCGCTGCTCTATCTTGGCCGCTTCTTCGATCATCATGATTTTAGCGTCTATCCGCTGGACGAACCGTTCCCCGATCTTGGCGATGTCGGCCGCAACAATTTCCGCGCCACCACCGATCGCATCAAGAAGACCGCGCTGGAGAAGGGGCTGACGCTGCGCCAGGTCGCGCTCGATTCCGCAACACCACGCACCGCCTTCATCGGCACGGCGGAGCATATCGCCGACGAGATCATCCGTTGGGTGGATCAGGATGCCGCCGATGGCTTCATCCTCGGCTTCCCGGTGATCGCCGAAGGCTTCGATGACTTCGCCAAGTACGTCCTGCCGATCCTCACCGAACGCGGCTATTTCGACCCTGTGCTGAAGGGCTCGACGCTGCGTGACCACTTGGGGCTGCCCTATCGCGAAAGCCGCTATGCGGGCGCGAAGGACGAAGCCGAACAGGGAAGGGCGATCCGCGCCTGAGGCGCGGACGATCAAGCCATGAATGTCATTTCCCAACACCATCGACCGGCGGACGACATCGAAAAGGGCATCGCTTCCTTCATCGATGAAATCATCGAGCTTCGCCATGATCTGCATCGCTATCCAGAGCTCGCTTTCCAGGAACTGCGGACCAGCAAGATCGTCGCCTCTCTCCTTTCCTCCTGGGGTTACGAGGTGACGACAGGTGTCGGCGGCACCGGCGTCGTCGCTACCCTTCGGGGTGGCGACGGCGAAAAACGCATCGGTATCCGGGCGGATATGGACGCCCTGCCGATCGAGGAGGCGACGGATCTTCCCTATGCCAGCGACAATCCGGGTGTCATGCATGCCTGCGGCCATGATGGGCATACCTCGATCCTGCTGGCCGCGGCACGCTATCTCGCTGAGACCCGCCGTTTTTCGGGCGTACTCACCCTGATCTTCCAGCCGGCCGAAGAGATCGGCGCCGGTGCGCGCAAGATGATCGCCGACGGGCTTTTCGAACGCTTTCCGGTCGACGCCGTCTTCGGCCTGCACAATTGGCCGGGCGTGCCAACAGGCCAGTTCGGCTTCGTCGCCGGTGCTGCCATGGCCTCGGTCGATCAGGCCGTGATCCGCATTGTCGGCAAGGGCGGTCATGGGGCTGAGCCGCACAAATCCGTCGATCCGATCCTGGCGTCTGCTTCCTTCATCACAGCGTTGCAGAGCGTCGTGTCCCGCAATGTCGATCCCCAGGACATGGCGGTCGCCACCGTCGGTTCGATCCACGCCGGCTCGGCATCAAATGTGATCCCGGAAAGCGTCGAGCTGAAGCTGACCATGCGCGCCTTCAGCGAGGCGGTTCGCCAGCAATTGCAGGAGCGTATTCCAGCCCTTGCCCGCGCCCAGGCCGAAAGCTTCGGCGCTCAGGCAGATGTAAACTATCGCCTCGGCTTTCCGGCGCTGATCAACCATCGTGAGGAGACGGATTTTGGTCGCTCGGTCGCGCTGGAGACCTTCGGTGAGGCGCAGGTCGCCAAGGATTTCCGGCCGCGCACGGCGAGCGAAGATTTCGCCTTCATGCTGCTGGAGCAACCGGGCAGCTACCTCTTCGTCGGCAATGGCGACAGCGCCCCTCTGCACAGCGCTCACTACAATTTCGACGACACGATCATAGCGCCCGCCGCCCGTTACTGGGTGCGGCTGGTCGAGACCTTCCTTTCATAGTGACCACAACAGGACGGCTGATGAGATGAGTGACAGCTTTCTCTACACAACCCCTCTCGACCCACGCGCCAAGCCGCTGATCGATGAGCTGATCCATGAATATGACAGCCGCTACGGCAACTATTTCAGCGCCGAAGGCGCGGCAGCGGAGCTCAATCGCTATCCGCCGGAGTATTTTGCGCCGCCGAATGGTAATTTCCTGCTTCTGATCCGCGACGGCGAAACCATCGGCGGCGGCGCTTTCAAGCGCTACGATGAACGTACGGCCGAGTTCAAGCGCATCTGGACCCGTAACGATCTGCGCCGGCAGGGACTGGCGCGCAAGCTTCTGGTCGAGCTGGAATCGCAGGCGGCCCGCCAGGGCTATTCCCGGATCTATCTCACCACCGGCTTCCGGCAGCCGGAGGCCGTCGGTCTCTATCTCGGCTACGGCTATACCGCGTTGTTCGATCAGACAGTCGATCCGGAAATCCACAAGACGCTGCCCTTCGAGAAGGATGTCACCCATCTGGCCGAACCGGAACTGCGCGTGGCTGGCAGCAACAGGTGAAAGCGGCAACAGACCGATAATCCATTAAAGGGAAATATCATGGCACTGACGACAGATTTCGCCGGGATTGATTCTGGCAGCAGGGTCACCGATCAAAAGCAGGATCATTCCCGCTACCGGATCGTGCCGGCGCGCCATCCCGCCCGGCTGGCGGGCACCATTTTCGCCGCTGTCGTTATCGCCGCCGTGCTCTATTCCACCTTCACCAATCCGCGTTGGGGTTGGGGCGTCTTTGGCGAATGGTTCTTCGCCGAGCCCGTTCTCGTCGGCCTCGGCAGGACGCTGCTCTTGACGGTGCTGGCCGCGATTTCCGGCTCCATACTCGGCACGGCGCTGGCGCTGGCGCGCGTTTCCAAGTCGCCGCTGCTATCAGGCCTTTCCTGGGGCTATATCTGGCTGCTGCGCTCGATCCCGATGATCGTGCTACTGCTGGTGCTGAACAATCTCGGCTACCTCTACGAGACGATCAAGATCGGCGTTCCCTTCACCGATGTGGTCTTTCTCGACTATCCGACGGTGCAGTTGCTGACGCCATTTGCCGCCGCCTTCCTGGGGCTGACGCTCAACCAGTCAGCCTTTTTCGCCGAGATCGTGCGCGGTGGCATCCTTTCCGTCGATCAGGGGCAATTGGAGGCGGCCTCCGCCCTTGGCTTGTCGCGACGACGCCAAGCCTTTCGTATCGTTCTGCCGCAGGCCATGCGCTCCATTCTCCCGACCGGCTTCAACGAGCTCATCGGATTGGCGAAGAGCACTTCCATGGTCTACGTACTCGCGCTGCCGGAACTCTTTTACACTGTCCAGGTCATCTATCGCCGCAACCTCGAAGTCATCCCGCTGCTGATGGTTGCGACCGTCTGGTATCTGATCATCATGACGGTACTGTCGATCGCGCAGTATTATATCGAACGCTATTTCTCCAGGGGCGCGCTGCGCAATCCGACGCCGCTCCCCTTCCAGGCCTTCTTCGCCGGCTTTCGGCGTCCGCTGCCGGTGCTTGAGGCAACGACGGATGTTCTACGCAAAACCGGTTTCAGCGATGTGGCAAGCCTCCGGGCGTCTGGCGGCGCTGTGCGCATTCATGGCATTTCGAAGAGCTTCGGCGCCTTGAAGGTGCTCGACAATGTCGAACTCAATCTTCCGCCCGGCAGCGTCACCGCCATCCTCGGCCCCTCCGGCTCCGGCAAGTCGACGCTGCTGCGCGCCATCAACCATCTGGAGCGCGTCGATAGCGGCTTCATCTCCATCGACGGCGATTTTATCGGCTATAGCCGGAAGGGCGACACGCTCTATGA
The DNA here is from genome assembly GCF_014189535.1 of Rhizobium lusitanum. Classification (NCBI taxonomy): domain Bacteria; kingdom Pseudomonadati; phylum Pseudomonadota; class Alphaproteobacteria; order Hyphomicrobiales; family Rhizobiaceae; genus Martinezella; species Martinezella lusitana. The sequence goes on from NZ_CP050307.1 coordinate 932,896, forward strand.
GCTGAAGGAGAAGGACATTCTCAAGAGCCGCGCCGATATCGGCATGGTCTTCCAGAGCTTCAATCTCTTCCCCCATTTGACCGTGCTGGAAAACCTCATCGAGGCACCGATCCAGGTGCGTGGCGTCAGCCGCGAGGAAGCCGTGCAGCTGGCGCAGGAGCTGCTCGCACGCGTCGGCCTCAGCGACAAGATCAACGCCTATCCGCGTCAGCTTTCCGGCGGTCAGCAGCAGCGTGTCGCGATCGCCCGCGCACTGGCGCTGCGCCCCAAGGTCCTGCTCTTCGACGAACCAACCTCGGCGCTCGATCCGGAACTGGTCGGCGAAGTGCTCGACGTCATCAAGGAACTTGCCCGCACCGGCACGACGCTCGTCATCGTCACCCACGAGGTCGGCTTTGCCCGCGAGGTCGCCGACACGGTGGTCTTCATCGAAGGTGGCCACATTCTTGAGGTCGGCCCACCGTCCAGAATCTTCAATGACGCCGAACATCCGCGCACCCGCGAGTTCCTGGCAAAAGTTCTTTAGCGAAAACCGGCCCCACTTCGCGAAAGGAAGAAAGTATGCGCAACCACAACCATAGAGTGAAAAGAAGGTAAGCTACATGACTGTCTTCAAGAAAACGACATCCCTGGTGGCCGGCGTGATTGCCGTGGCCGTTCTCGGGCTCGGCTCCGCCTATGCGGCGGAAAAATTCAATCTCAGCCCTGATACGTCAAATCGGATTCGTTCCGAAAAAGACGAGGCTGCGATCAAGGCGATCGCGCCGGGATTCAAATTCGTCAATCCGGGTAAGTTCACGGTGGCGATCAACCCCTGGGATCCGCCAGTCGCGACCTATGCCACCGACGCCAAGACCGTGGTTGGTACTGATCCAGAGATCGCGCAGCTGCTCGCGGATTCGCTTGGGCTTCAGCTGGACCTCGTATCGGTTGCCTGGGAGGATTGGCCGCTCGGCGTCTCCTCCGGTAAGTACGATGCTGTCATCAGCAATGTGACGGTCACCGAGCAACGCAAGGAGAAGTTCGATTTCTCCACTTATCGCAAGGACGTGCTCGGCTTCTACGTCAAGTCCGACAGCAAGATCACCGCGATCAAGGAGCCGAAGGATGTCGCCGGCCTGAAGGTCATCACCGGTGCCGGTACTAACCAGGAGAAGATCATCCTGGAGTGGGACCGCGAGAATGTCGCCGCCGGACTGAAGCCGGTCGAGGTGCAATATTACGACGATCGCGCCGCCGCCGACTTGGCGATCCAGTCCGGTCGGGCCGATGTCGAGTTCAACCCGAACGCCACGCTCGCATACAGCGCTTCCATCAAGGGCAGTACCAAGCTGGTCGGTATCGTCAGTGGCGGCTGGCCGCTGACTGCGGAGATCGCGGTGACGACGCGCAAGGGCGCAGGTCTTGCCGATGCGGTGACGATCGCGCTCAACGACCGGATCAAGGACGGCAAATACGGCGAGGTGCTGAAGCGCTGGAGCCTCACCTCCGAAGCCGTCGATAAGTCTCAGACCAATCCGCCCGGCTTGCCGAAGAGCGGGTCATAATCGGCTGCGATGCAACAGACCGCCGGTTCGGCGAAAGTGTGAGCCGGCGATTCACAAAGACGGGATATGGAGACTATCATGACAGGCATACCGGCCCTCCGGGCATGTTCGTTCCTACTGATGATGACGGCACTGACGTCTTTCAGCGCGGCTCGCGCCGATGATCTGAGTTTCGATCTGAGCCCGGAACAACCGGGCCGCATTCATATCGAGCGGGATGAAAAGGCGGTGGCTGCCATCCCCAAGGCTTTCAAGTTCGTCACACCGGGCACGCTCACGGTTGCCGTCGCGCCCGGCGGCCCGCCGCTTGCCACCTATGCGACGGACGCCAGGACCGTGGTTGGTGCCGATCCGGATATCGCCACCGCCATCGCTGACAGCCTCGGGCTGAAGCTGGAACTGGTGCCGGTCGCCTGGATCGATTGGCCGTTGGGCCTTACCTCAGGCAAATATGATGCTGTCATCTCCAATGTCGGCGTTACCGAGCAGCGCAAGGAGAAATTCGATTTCTCCACCTACCGCCAGGGTCTGCACGGCATCTACGTCAAGTTGGACAGCAAGGTCGGCTCGATCAAGGAACCGAAGGATGCGGCCGGTCTCCGCTTCATCGTCGGCGCCGGCACCAATCAGGAGCGCATCCTGCTCGAATGGAGCAAGGAGAATGTCGCTGCCGGTCTGAAGCCGCTGGAGCTGCAATATTATGACGACGATGCCGCAAGCCTGTTGGCGCTGGCGTCTGGCCGCGCCGATGTGATCGTCCAGCCGCATGCGCAACTCGTCTACATCGCCGCGCGCGACAAGAACATCAAGGGTGTCGGGACGCTGAGTGCCGGCTGGCCGGATCGCTCGGATGTTGCGGTGACCACGCGCAAGGGGAGTGGTCTTGCCGACGCCCTGACCGTCGCCACCAACGATCTGATTGCCAGTGGTACCTACGGCAAGATCCTCAACCAATGGCATCTGGCGGAGGAAGCCCTCCCGAAGTCGGAAACCAATCCACCCGGCCTGCCGAGATATTGATCGCAGAATGCGTAAACGGGAGTGATGACATGAGCGGCCGCAAGATCTCAATCAACCATATCGGCTTCCTGACGCCCGGCAATTACCCGGACGACGATCCGCTAGCGGGATTGGAGCAGACGCTGCAACAGCTGCGATATGGCGAGGAACTGGGCTTTGACAGTGCTTGGGTCCGTCAGCGGCATCTGGAGCCGGGTATTTCGTCGGGCAGCGCCTTCCTGGCGGCGGCAACCCAGCGCACCAGCCGTATCCAACTGGGAACGGCGGTGATCCCGATCGGCTACGAGAGCCCTTATCGATTGGCCGAGGATCTTGCCACCGTCGATGTCCTGTCGCGTGGGCGGCTGAACATCGGCGTCAGCGCCGGCCGGCCGCTGCATGCCGACCTGATCGCGCCGCTGGTCTTCGACGGCGATTGGGAGAGCAATGATTTCTCCCATGACCGCGTATTGCGCTTTGCCGACAATCTGCGCGGCACGCCTCTCGGCGACGAGCAGACCTTCATCAAGACGCCGTTCGGCCCGATCCGGCCGCGCCTGCAGCCCTATGCCAAGGGGCTAATCGATCGGATCTGGTATGGCGGCGGGTCGCAGCGTTCCGCCGAATGGGCCGGCCGCAACGGCTTTAACCTGCTGACCGGCAATGTGATAACCGGCGAGGGAACCGACGACTTCCTCGTCGCCCAGTCGCGGCTGATCGATACATATCGTGCCGCCGCCGGAACCCGAGGTCGTATCGCCCTTGGACGCGTTATCGTGCCGTTCGACAGTGCCGATGCCGCCACGCGTCGCCGGTATAAGGACTATGTCGCCGGCCGCCATGAGCGGACGCTAACGCCACAAGGCGAGCGGCGAACCCTATTTGCTCGTGATATCATCGGAACCTCGGAGGAAATCTTGGAGCAGCTTTTCGCCGATCCGGTCCTGCCCAAGGTCAGCGAGCTGCGGCTGGAACTGCCTTACGAGTTCGAGCACGAGCAATATCGCCAGATCCTCCATGACTTCGTCACGCGGATTGCGCCGGAGTTAGGCTGGCGAGGATCGGTCGATATCCGGGTCGCTTCCTGAAATGCCAGCGAAGCGACGACTGACGCCAATCCAACGACCGGAGTGCCGCAATGGCAAGAATATACGATAGCTTCTCGGATCTCATCGGGAATACGCCGCTGCTGGAGCTTCACAATTACCGTAGAAACCGGAACCTCCATGCCCGCATCCTCGCGAAGATTGAATATTTCAATCCCGCCGGAAGCGTGAAGGACCGTATCGCCTGGGGCATCATCAAGGAAGCCGAAGAGGCCGGAAAAATCCGTCGGGGCGACCTGCTGGTCGATGTGACAAGTGGCAATACGGGCATCGGCCTGGCGGCAGTTGCGGCAGCAAGAGGCTATCGCACGAAATTCTACCTCAGCGACAACATCAGCCAGGACAAGATCGAACTACTTCGTCTCTACGGAGCGGAGATCGTCAAGGTGAAGAATGAGTTCTTCCTCGATCCGGATGCGCTGGAAAAGATAACGGCCCGCGTCCAGCAGGAAAATCCTACGGCCTTCTTCACGGATCAGCTCGCCAATCCGGCTAATCCACGGACCCATTTCGAAACAACCGGGCCAGAAATCTGGCGCGACACGGATGGTGCGGTCGACATATTCGTCGGCGCGGTCGGAACGGGTGGAACCATATCGGGCGCCGGCAGGTTTTTGAAATCGCAGAAGCCAGGTTTGAAGGTGGTGATCGCCGAGCCATCCGCAGAATCCCTACCGACCGAGGAAAATCCCTATCCGAATCAGATTGACGGGGTTCATAAGGTGACCGAGGTCGCCGCCGAACAACTGCCGGGAAACTTTGATACGACAATTGCCGATCAGGTTATCGCCCTCAGTACCGCCGAGGCACGGAAGACGGCAGCGGCGCTGGTGGCGGAGGAGGGAATATTTGCCGGAACATCGTCGGGCGCGGTGCTCTGGGCTGCCACCCAGCTTGCCGCCCTATCGGAGAACGCCGGCAAAGTCATTGTCGCCGTTCTGCCGGACACCGGGGAGCGTTATCTAACGGCGTCAGCGGCCGCAGAGCCATCAACATGGCAACCGTCTCGGGGGGAAGGTCAGGCTCGAAAGAATACGGCGGCCGAGGCTTAATCTTGGCAATTCGGGGCCAGAGCCATTCAATAGCCACAAAGCTGCCGAGGCTAGCAACAGTACAGACGAAGTTCAGACTTCGTCTTCGCCACCCTTCGGGCAGCACGTCTGTGACAGCAGCTTCTCCACATCGAGGAGCTGTGCTTCCCGAGACGGGTTTTCCCAGGACCTGAATGAGAAGGTTCGCCGCGACCAAAGCAGAATTGCGAGGTTCAATGCGATGCACTCCATCCCAGACCGTGCTTCAGTTTCCATCATCATCTCGAACTATAATTACGCACGCTTCCTCCGCCGCGCTGTCGGCAGCGCGTTGGAGCAAGACTACGACAATGTGGAAGTCATCGTCGTCGACGATGCGTCCACCGATGACTCCGCCGATGTCATCGCCTCCTACGGATCACGCATCAAGGCGTGCCTGAAAGAAGCCAATGGCGGGCACGGTGCGGCGTTCAACACGGGTTTTGCCGCAAGCCGCGGCGAAATCATCCTCTTTCTCGACGCTGACGATTATCTCTATCCGAATGCGGTGTCCGAAATCGTCAATGGTTGGGAGGACGACACTGTCCAGGTGCAATTCCGATTGCACCTCGTCGACGAGGATCAGCAGGTAAAGGATGTCTTTCCGCCTTCGGAGTTGCCGTTCGATTCCGGCGACGTCACCTCGAAACTACTGCAGAGGGGGCGCTATCAGACCACCGTCACCAGCGGGCTGGCCTTCAGGCGCACCGTTTTGGAAACGGTGATGCCGGTCCCGGAAACGGATTTCCGGCAGGGTGCCGATGGTTATCTCGTCACCGTGGCGCCTCTCCATGGACAAGTAACCTCAATCGAGACTTGTCTCGGCGCCTATCGCATTCACGGCGCCAATCATTCCGTCTTCGCGGAGAAGCTCGGTCAACGCGCGCGCTGGCGCATGGAACATGATTTTCACCGAATGGATGCCTTGTCGGATCAGGCCGCCGAAGTCGGCCTGACCGTGCCGCAGGACGTCAATCTCCATGATCCCGTCCATCTGGAAGAGCGCCTGGCATCGCTCTGCATGGATAGTTCCAAGCATCCCATGACCAGCGATTCCAGATTTACCCTCGGCACCGCCGGTGCCGTGGCCAGTATGGAAATGAATGCATCCCTACGCCGCCGCGCGATGCTGGCGGCGTGGTTTCTATCCGTCGGCGTTCTGCCTCAACGCATGGCGAAAGCAGTCCTGTCGTGGAAGCTCGTCGCCTCGTCGAGGCCCGCCTTCCTGCTACGCATTTCGAAAACCATCCGCCACGCGGTTGGGTAGGCCAAGGGATAGCGGCGCGAGTGCGCCGCTATCCCGCCACGGCCCTGGCGATCCGCTCTTCATGCAAGTTCCGATAGCTGGCGCCCGGGTGCGGTGCCTGTAGTCGCGGGCCGTTGCCGCCGAGCTTTTCCCGTAAGGTTCCCTGGCGATACTCGGTCTTGTAGACGCCACGCTTCTGCAACTCCGGCACAAGCAGGTCGACGGCATCTTCGAAGCTTTCCGGCGTCACCGCATAGGCGAGATTGAAGCCGTCCACATCCGTATCCTCGACCCATTCCTGCAGGAGATCCGCGACCGTTTGCGGCGAGCCGACGAAGACTGGGCCGAAACCGCCGATGCCGACCCAATCCGCCATCTCGCGCACGGTCCAGACCTTGTCTGGATCGATGGTGGTGAAGGTTTCGACGGCCGATTGCACGGCGTTGGTATAGCGATGCCTGAGCGGTTCGTCGGGTGCAAACTGACCGAAATCGATGCCGGTCCAGCCGGAAATCAGCGCCTGCGCGCCTTCGTAGGAGACGTATTTACGGTATTCGTCGAACTTCTTTTTCGCCTCAGCATCGGTTTCGCCGAGGATCACGGTCTGCAGGTTGAAGGCGAGGATTTCGCGCGGATTGCGTCCGGCCCGCTCCGCTGCCTCGCGGACATTGGCGACGTAACGCTTTAGCACCGGCTTCGATGGTGCGGCGACAAAGATGCATTCGGCATGCGCGCCAGCGAAATCCTTGCCACGGCTTGAGGCGCCGGCCTGATAGAGCACCGGCGTGCGCTGCGGCGACGGTTCGCTCAGATGAATGCCCGGCACGGTGAATTGCTTGCCGGAATGATGGATCGGATGGACTTTTTCCGGATGGGTGAAGATGCCGGCCTCGCGGTCGCGCACCACTGCATCATCCTCCCAGCTGCCTTCCCAGAGCTTATAGCAGACCTCGAGATATTCCTCAGCGAGATCATAGCGATCGTCATGCTTCGTCTGTGCAGTCTGGCCGACATTCAGCGCGCCGCTGTTCAGATAGGAGGTGACGATATTCCAGCCGACGCGGCCTTTGGTCAGATGGTCGAGCGTCGAGATGCGGCGGGCGAAGGTATATGGGTGCTCGAAAGAGAGCGACGCGGTCAACCCGAAGCCGAGATGCTCTGTCACATAGGCCATGGTCGGAATGAGCTGCAGGGGATCGTTGACCGGCACCTGCGCCGAATGGCGAAGTGCTGCATCGACATTGCCGTTCAGCACGTCGTAGACCCCGAGCACATCGGCGATGAACAGACCATCGAACTTGCCGCGCTCCAGCGTCTTGGCGAGGTGGACCCAGTAGTCGAGATCCTTGTACTTCCATGATTGGTCGCGCGGATGCCGCCAGAGTCCGGGCGACTGGTGTCCGACGCAGTTCATGTCAAAGGCGTTCAGCCTGATTTCGCGGCTCATTTTTAGCTCCTTGTGGGATCGGAGGTAGGGGCGGGATGTCAGGAGTTGGTGCGGCCGAGGCCGTAGGTCAGGGCGAGCGCTCCGACGAGCACAGCACCCTTGACGAAATCCTGGGTGTAGTAGGGGGCGTTCAGCATGGTCAGCCCGTTGAGCAGCACGCCAACGAAGACGGCGCCGACAAGGGTGCCGAGCACGTTCGGGCGGCGCAGACCAAGCACCGCGAAGCCGATCAGTGAGGCGGCAACCGCATCCATCAGCAGCGAACCACCGGAGGAGACATCACCGCGTCCGACGCGCGCGGCAATGACGATACCGCCGAGCGAGGCGAGCGTGCCGGATATGACATAGGCCAGCGTCTTCAGCCGCGTCGTGGAGGCGCCGGCCAGCCGCGTCGCCACCTCGTTGCCGCCGGTGGCGAAAAGCAGCCGGCCGATGCGGGTCCGCTCGGTCAGCACGAAGAGCGCCAATGCGACCAGGATCATCAGAACGACGGAAACCGGCACAACGCCGAACAGGCTGTAGCGGCCGATCAGGAGGAATTGCGGATCGTAGCTGCCGGCGGCCTTGGAACCGTTGGGCAGGATCAACCCGGAAGAGATCGAGCGACCTGCGGTCGGGATCAACTGCAGGCCGGAGAGCAGGAACATCATCGAGAGTGTCGCCAGCAGGTCCGGCACTCTCAGTCGGACGATGATGAAGGCGTTGATCAGGCCGATCGCGGCGCCGAAGGCCAGCACCAGCGGTACGGTGGCATAGACATCAAGCTGCCAGACGATCATCGCGTAGCTCGCCGCCATGACGCTCGAGGCGGCGACCGCGCCGATCGACAGATCGAACCCGCCGACGGCCAGCGTCACGGTAACACCGGCGCCGAGGATGGCGACGACGGAGACCGCCTGCAGGATGCTCATGAGGTTGTTGATGTTGATGAATGCTGGCTGGGCGGCTGTGAAGCCGATGATGAGCGCAGCGAGCAGGATGAAGACCGCGCCGGAGCGCAGGACGGTACTGACCGCGGTGAGCCAGCCGACTATCGGATTGACGGCGGCAGCCGTCTCTGTCCGTTCCGCCGGCTGTGGGAAGCTTTCATTGTCAACGGATGTCATGCGGTGGTGTCCTCAAGGGCGTCTGGGGTCGTCGCGCTGGCGACGGGGCTCAGGCTATGCCGGTCGATCACGAGAATGCGGTCGGCTACTTCGTAGGCCTCCTCCGGGTCGGAGGTGGCAATTAGCGTGGCGCGATCGCTACGGCTGCGTATGGCCTGGATGATGTCATGCCGGGCGCCGACATCGACGCCCTGAAAGGGCTCGTCGAGCAGCAGCAACCGGCTTTGCTCCGCTTCCCAGCGCGCCAGCACCACCTTTTGCTGATTGCCGCCAGAGAGCGTCCAGACGGAGGCGAGGGGACCCGGAGCCTTGATCCGCAAGCGATCAATCGCCTTCTCCGCCTCCTGCCGTTCGCGGTTACCGAAGAGGAATCCGTTCGGATACCAGCGGCTGAGATGCGGCAGGCTGATAGTGGCGGCGACTGAGTTACCGGGCCAGGCGGCAGGCATCAGCGAAGAGCGGTGACGGTCCTCCGCTGCCATGGCGACACCAGCGGCGATCGCCTGCGCCGGAGTTCGTGGCCGATAGGCTTTGCCATCGAGAAGCATGTCGCCTTCGGCGAATGGGTTGAGGCCAAAGATCGCCGAAAGCAGGCGGCTCTTGCCCGCGCCGAGCACGCCGGTAATAGCGACGACCTCGCCTTCCCGAAGCGAGAGATCGAACGGGGTGGCGTTCGGCACCAGGCGCGCGTTGCGTATTTCGAAGACCGGCTTGCCGCCGATGTCGCGCGCACCCGGTCGCGCCGATTCCAGTTTGCGGCCGATCATGGTCTCGATGGCGGCCGGGAAATCGATCGGGCGCGTGAAGGATCCGACGACCCGCCCGCCGCGCATGACCAGCGCGCGATCCGCGATCGCATCCAGATCCGCCGTGCGATGGGAGATATAGAGGATCGCCAGCCCCTGGCTCTTCAACCGCAGAAGAATATCGAACAGCCGGCGGCTTTCCTGCCCTGAAAGGCTTGCCGTGGGTTCATCAAGGATCAGCAGGTCGGCCTGATCGGCCAATGCGCGTGCAACAGCCACCAATTGCCGGTCCGCCGCTGGCAGATCGCCGAAATCCCGGTCGAGTGGCAAGGAAAAGCCTGCGACGTCCAAAATGGCTTGCGCCCGGGCGCGGATGCCGGCGCGTGAGATGAAGAACGGCATCCGGCGATCGGCAAAACGCGGCAAGAGCAATGCATCCGCAACGGTCAGCCCGGGCGCGCCGACAAGGTCTGTCGACTGATGGACGGTGACAATGCCGGCTTTGGTCGCTTCAGCGGGGGTTGCCGGTGCGAAGCCATGTCCCTTGAATCGGATATTGCCGCCGTCAGCGGCCAGCGAGCCGGACAGGATTTTAACCAGTGTCGATTTTCCGGCGCCATTCGCACCCATCAAGGCGACGATCTCACCGCGCTCGACGGACAATGTCGCATCGGCAAGCGCACGCGTCGAACCGAAGTTGCGCGTCAGATTTTCGACTTGGAGCAGGGGCATGCAGTCTTTTCCAGTTTCGCCCGATAATGCCCTGGGCCACCGCCGAACTTCCAGGCACGCCATTTCCGGAACGAAGCCGAAGTTGGAACAAAGAATCTCCGGAAGCGGCAAAATTCAGATCATTTACTCTACTAAAAAGATAGAGATTATTTCTAATAGATTGACGCGTCGCCGGGAACCAGTTGCCCGTCAGACGACGCTCTCGATTGACTATAAGGAACACGACGATGAAATCTCTCGCACGGCTCGCTCTGTCTGCTGCCGTCATTCCATTCGTCTTCTTGCAGCCGGCCCACGCCGATGGCATTGCTGGCGCACCGGCTCCTTTCGACAAGGGCGGCGTCAAGCTGGCGCTGATCAGCTACATCTCCGCTGGCGATTTCTTCCAGGCCTATCAGGCAGGAGCGGAAGCGCAGGCCAAGGCGCTTGGCATCGATCTCCGCGTGTTCCCCGGTCGCCAGGACGCCGCCGAGCAGCGTGAGCAGATCCTCCAGGCCGTCAATCTCGGCGTCAGCGGCATCGTCATCGATCACGGCTTGCCGGAATCGCTGGGTGACGTCGTGCAACAGGCGCTCGACAAGGGCATCAAGGTCGTCGCCTTCGACGTCAATCTCAACAATCCGAAGATCCCGCAGGTCGAGCAGAGCGACCACGAACTGGCGCAGCAGGCGCTCGACCAGGTGGTGAAGGACAACGGCAAAAGCTTTGCCGCCGGTTATGTCTATGTCGCGGGCTTCGCGCCGCTCGACCGCCGCAACGAGGTCTGGGACAAGTTCAAGGCCGCCAATCCCGGCGTTGTTGAAAAGGCGCGCTTTGGCAATGTCAGCGATACGACCGCCACCAGCACCGCCGATCAGGCCAAGGCAGTCTTGACCGCCAATCCGGATATCAAGGTCGTGTTCGCGCCCTATGATGAGTTCGCTCGTGGCGTGAAACTCGCAGCCGGCGATCTTGGCATCTCCGACAAAATCAAGATCTATTCCGCCGACGTTTCGACGGCTGATATCCAGGAAATCGTCGAGCCGGGGAGCCCGTGGGTTGCGACGGCCGCCACCAATCCGGCCGTCGTCGGCGCTGTTTCCGTCCGTGCGGCTGCCCTGCAGATCGCCGGACAGGATGTTCCGCACCAGATCACCGTCAAGCCGACGCTTCTGACCCAGGAGAGCCTGCGCGCGGCTGGCGTCAAGACCATCGAGGATCTGGCCGCGAAGATCCCCGCCTTCAGCACCAGCGATGCGGTGACGGCGAGCTGGATTCCAGCCAAGCTGTTCTAAGCACGGCAACAGGACTTATGCGGCGGGCTATTTTCGGTCCCGCCGCATCATCACTTCAAGCGATCGATGGATCGGGAGTTCCCACATGAGCAAATCCAATGTCGTCTTCGCCGCCAGCCATGGCACCGGACGGGACGCACTATTTTCAGCCGCGACGGAGATTTCCGCCGATTTCGCGAAGCGAGCGGCCGAACTCGATCGAGAAGGGCTGCCGCCACTGAAGGAGATCATCCGGCTTAAGAACTCCGGTCTCTTCAATGCGCTTCATGCACCGCAGATCGGCGGCGGCGGGCTCAATTGGGTCGACGCATTGAAGCTGGTGCGCATCATCTCGCGCGGCGAGAGCTCGCTCGGCCAGCTTCTCGGCTATCACTTCGTCAATAGCCAATATATTTATTGGGCGCTCGATGATGCCGCTCGCGCCCATGCGCTCGGCGCCGAGACGGTGGCAAAGAACCACTATTGGGGTGCCGCCGTCAATCCGCGCGATCCGGGCCTTGAGCTTACCCGGCGTGGCAACGCCTACGTGCTCAACGGTCGGAAATCCTTCTCAACGGCCGCCCATATTTCCGATTACATCAACGCCAACGCCGCGTTAGACGGCCAAGTCGCCAGTTTCGCCGTGCCGACCAACCGGCCAGGCTATATCGCCAATGACGACTGGGACAATATCGGCCAGCGGCTCTCCGACAGCGGCACCGTCGAGTTCCGCGATTTTCCGGTCTACGAGGAAGATTTCATCGCGCCGCCCTCCGAACCGGATGCGCCTGCGCCGGTGCTTCCAACCTTCAATACCCCGCTGATCCAGCTCGTCTTCGTCAATTTCTACCTCGGCACAGCCGAAGGAGCACTAGAAGCCGCGCTCGACTATGTGCGCACGACAACACGGCCCTGGATTACGTCCGGTGTCGAGAAGGCATCGGATGATCCTTATATCCTTGAACGGGTAGGAGAGTTCACCGCAGCGCTGAAAGCCTCGGCAGCGCTCGCAGACAGCGCCGCCGAAGCCGTTCAGGCCGCCCTTTCGCGGGGCAGGGATGTCACCGCTCAGGAGCGTGGGGAAGCGGCGGCGGAAGCCTATGCGGCAAAGGTGCACGCCACCAATGTTTCGCTGGACATCACCTCGCGCGTCTTCGAACTGACCGGCGCTCGCTCCACTGCGTCGAGCTATCGGTTCGACCGCTTCTGGCGCAACGTTCGCACCCACACGCTGCACGATCCGGTGTTCTACAAGGCCAAGGAAGTCGGTGAATTCGTCTTGAACGGCAAGATACCAACCGTCAGCCTCTACAGCTAATCAGCATCCTCCCAAGATGCATGAAGAAAGGCCCGCTCCGGTTTCCGGAGTGGGCCTTTTCGTTGGGAGCTTAGAAGAAATTCCAGGAAAAGTGCGTAGCGGTTTTCCGTCCGGAATTGCGTAAAAACAAAGGCTAGAGCGCGCCGTTTTTCGGCGGCGTCACATCGTTCAGGTAATAATTGCCGACGACATGATACTTCCAGCGCACGGGATCGTGCAGCGTGTGGGTGCGCGCATTGCGCCAATGGCGGTCGAGATTGAGACCGACACGCACAGATGACGTGCCGGCGAGTTCGAACAGCGTGTTCGATGCCTCCAGCGCAATCTCCGTCGTCAACACCTTGGCGGTAGCAACGGCAAGTGTCGCCGCCACCACATTCGCTTCGCTCGGGTCGATCTGGGCGATATCAACCTTCCGGCCGGCGCGTTCGACGACAGCCGTGGCCGCTTCGAGACGAATGGCGATCTGCCCGACCTTCGCGATGGTCAATGGATCTTCGGAGGCGCGCTCGACGCCGCTATTCATCCACGGGCGGGCATTTGTCTTCACGAATTCGACCGTCTCCGCAAAGGCGGCACGGGCGATGCCGAGATCGACACCGGCATGGATGATCTGCCCGACGGAACCGATCGTTGTGGGGCGTTCGAAACCCTTTTGGTGGGAAACGACCGCATCCGCCCGTACGTAGACATTGCTAAGAACAGTTGTGCCGCTACCGGTGGTGCGCTGACCGAAGCCGTCCCAATCGTCGACGATCTCGATGCCTTCGGTGCCGCGCGGCACGAAGGACATGGTTAGCCGCTCCTCGTCGTCGAGCGCGAATACGGTGATCCAGTCGGCGAAGATGACGCCGGTCGAATAGTATTTACGGCCGTTGATCCGGTAGCCGAGCCCCTCGCGGACAATACGGGTATTGTAATGACCGACAGTCTTGGTGCCCTTTTCTGACAGTGCATTGCCGAACCGGTCTCCCGCCAATGCCCGCCCGAAGAAGAACCGCTTCTGCTCCTCGCTGCCGTCCACTCGCAACGCTTCGAGAATGTAGAAATGGTTCTGCGGTATCTGCCCGATCGAACCGTCGGCCTCGGCGAGAATGGCAGTCACCTCGGCCAGGACCGCGTTGGAGACATCCAGTCCACCATATTCGGAGGGAACGGTGATCGAGAGCAGGCCTGACTGCGAGAGTGCGTCCAGCTCGGCATGCGGGAGCAGCCGGTCGGTGTCGCGGCTGGAGGCGGATTCGGCGAATTGTTTCGCCAGCACCCGAGCCGTCGCGATTGCCTCTTCCTCGCTCGCCAGTCGGACTGCCACCGGCCGAATTCGATCCGTCTGTTGCACCGCTAGATCCATCTGAGCTCTCCTAGTTTCAGCGGCCTATGGGTGCAGGATGTCAGCGCCGAAGATAAGGGCGTAAATTCTATAGATATACTGCATTATGAAAAGTTTTTCGGCCGGCAGGGCCGGGAGTCGTCTGCACGCATTGACCGCGATGGATTGCTGAAAAATGGCTGGTAGCCGTGGCAGCTGGAGAGCAAACGACGTTTACTCTCCAGCTTCGATTCAAGGCAGCCGATAGGCGATGACATAGTCGCCGGGCTTGGTGCCGACCGAACCATGGCCGCCGGCTACCATCAGGACATATTGCTTGTCGCCAGCGGTATAGGTCATTGGCGTAGACTGGCCGCCAGCCGGCAGACGAGCTTCCCAGAGCTGACGCCCGCTCGTGACGTCATAGGCGCGCAGATAGTTGTCGACCGCGGCCCCCAGGAAGGCGACGCCGCCCTTGGTGACGATCGGCCCGCCGATGCCGGGCACGCCGACCTTGAAGGGCAGTGGCAGCGGCGTCATGTCATGCACCGTGCCGTTCTTGTGCTTGTATGCGATCTTGCCGGTCTTGAGATCGGCGCCGGCAACATAGCCCCATGGCGGTGCCTGGCAGGGAATGCCGAGCGGTCCGAGGAACGGACCCATAAACACCCCATATGGCGCGCCATCGTTCCGGTTCAGGCCCTGTTCGCTGCCTTTATCGTCCTGACCTCTCGGCGGGATATCCGCGCGGGGGACAAGCTTCGAGGTGAAGGCGAGGTAGGTCGGCATGCCGAACATGATCTGGCGCTCCGGATCGACGGCGACGCTGCCCCAGTTGAAGGTGCCGAAATTGCCGGGATAGATGATCGAACCCTCAAGCGACGGCGGCGTGTAGCGGCCCTCATATTTGTAGCGGTGGAAGGCGATGCGGCAGGCAAGCTGATCGAACAGCGAGACGCCCCACATGTCCTTTTCCTGCAGCGGCGGCGGCGAGAAGGTAAGGTCAGAGATCGGCTGCGTCGGTGACGCGTGGTCCTCGGGAATGGTGCCGCCCGGAGCCGGTATCTCCTTGAATGGAATGAGCGGCTCGCCGGTGCGCCTATCAAGCACATAGATATCGCCCTGCTTGGTCGAGGCGACGAGCGCGGGCGCCACGGAGCCATCAGCCTTGGTCATATCGAACAGCACGGGCTGGGCCGGCACGTCCATGTCCCAGAGATCGTGGTGCACGAATTGCTGTACCCATTTGAGCTGGCCGGTGTTGATATCCAGCGCCACCACGGAGGAGGAGAAGCGCTCGACATTTGCGCTGCGGCCCATGCCCAACTGATCGGGAACCTGATTGCCAAGCGGGATATAGATCAGACCCAGCGCCTCATCGACGCTCGATACCGACCAGCTGTTCGGCGAATTGGTGGTGTAGGTCTGCCCTGCCGGCAGGGGCGTGGTCTGATCCGGATTGCCGGAGTCCCAGTTCCACAGAAGCGCGCCGGTGTTGATATCGAAAGCGCGGATAACACCGGATTGCTCCTGGGTGGAGTAGTTATCGTTGACGGCCCCGCCGACGATGATCTTGCCCGCCACGGCGACAGGCGGCGAGGTCGAGTAGTAATAGCCGGCCGGATTGTACTTCATGCCGGTTTCGAGATGGAGCACACCTTGGTCGGCGAAGCTCGTGCAGACCTTGCCATCGGCCGCGTCCAGCGCGATCAGCCGCGCATCGGAGGTCGGCAGGTAGACGCGATCGGCGCAAGGCGCACCGGCTACTGCTGCCTGATCGTGATAATAGGTGACGCCGCGGCATGTCTGGTGCTGACGATCCGGGTTCATCCCGGGTTTGGAGTCGAAGCGCCATTTCTCCTTGCCGCTGACCGCATCGAGCGCGATCGCCAGATTATGCGGCGTGCACAGATAGAGCGTATCGCCCACCTTCAGCGGTGTTACCTGATAGGTCGTCTCGCCGATATCGTCGGGACGTTTCACGTCGCCGGTCTGATATCGCCAGACCTCCTGCAAATTGGCGACATTCTGGACGTTAATCTGGTCAAGCGGCGAATAGCGCTGGCCGTAAGGCGTGCGGCCATATTGATGCCACTCGCCATTCGGCACATCGCCGCCCATCGGCGCGCTGGCCGCAACAGTGTTCGGAAGATCGCCGGAAAGATCGTGCGGATCGGTGGTCATAGAGTAGCCGGCAACGATGATTGCCGCGAGCAACGGCAGGGCGAGCGGCCAGGGACTGGAAGCATATTGCACGCTGTCGAGGCTGCGGAAGCCGAGCGGACGCCGGATCCATGGAGTCAGCAGCCAAAGACCGATCAGAATGACAAGACCGCCGCGCGGGCCGAGCTGCCACCAATCGAAACCGACTTCCCATATCGCCCAGCCAAGCGCCGCCAGCACAAAGATCGCGTAGAGCCAAAGGGCCGCCGCCTTGCGTAGGAACAGCAATATCGCGGTCACAAAAAATGCGAGGCCAGCAAAGAGATAAAAGAAACTGCCGCCAAGCATGACGAGCCACAGGCCGCCGCCGCCGAGCGCCAGCCCGATAATCGCCAGAACGAACGATGTGATTCCGATGGCCATGATCTACTCCAGTCTATCCGCCGAATTGACAGTGATTGATCGAGGATAAGCGGCAACGATTGGCCATGATCCCTGCCGGGATCAGACGTCCAGCGAAGCCGAAGGTCGACAAAGGAATGAAAGTGACGATTCGAGTGTGAAGGCTCCCAGCGATTTCGAATCGATCCATCGAGTCCCCCCAAAAAACGAAATCGGAGTTTGAACGCCAAGATTGCGGAAATGTTCCGTTTCACCGGAGGTTTTAAGCTCGATCGCGAATGTTCCAATTCATTAATAGACGTAGTTAATTTTTTAACAATTTTCATAAATACTAATGCAAGTGCAGGCGGGATCAAGGGGTTCTGCGTCACCGCTGGAGGAAACATGATGAATTTCAAGGTCGTCACCGCTCAGTCGGAAGTGGAAACCGATGATACCGGAACCTATCCAGACGGTTTGGTGGAGCATAATCGAGTAGACTTGCCCGTGAGCCGTGAAAGACTGCATCGCAGATCCCGCGAGCGCGACTACGGCGCTAGCAAACGAATCGCACCACTTCTGGTCGGATTGGTATAAAGGCCACGTAAGGGACACCCGCGCAGATGAGCGCAGGCGAAGCGTCCTCGTCATAGATACAGTGGCATCATCCTGCGCCATGCGCCCGCTCGATGGGCCCGCCCGCCCCAGACATGCAGGCGATGATCAATTCGTTTGTCGGCCAGAAGCCGACTCAAAAGGCGATTGCTGTCGAGGAAAGGATCGGCGTCGCCGATGACCAGCACAATGTCGATCTGGCGTAGCTTTTGCAGTTGTGATTCGCAGGTCAGCCCTGGCAGAAAATGTGTCGGGGTGTGAAAATAGACGGTGTCGTCGTAATAGCCGTCGAACAGGTCGCCAAAGGATTCGACCTTCATCGTTAAATCGTAGCGGCCGGAAAAGGCGACGAGCTTGCGGAAGAGGTGAGGGTGGCGGAAGACCAGGCTTGCGGCCTGGAATGCGCCGAGACTGCAGCCGTGTACGATGGTGCAGTCATGGGGATTTTTCTCTGCCATCAGAGGCAGGACTTCGTTCAGGATATAATCCTCGAAGGCGACATGGCGGCGGATGCGCTCGGACGGATGGCGTTGCAACCCATAGAAGGTCTCGGTTGCCAGGCCTTCGATACAGTAGAGTTGCAGATCTCCGGCTTCCAATTTGTCGGCCAGGCTGGCGACGATGCCGAGCTGTTCATATTCCCAGAACCGTCCGTCACGCGTCGGAAACATCAGCACCTTGGCGCCGGCATGGCCGAACACCAGCAACTCCATGTCTCGATGCAGTCGCTGGCTGTACCAACGCAGATATTCGCGGTTCATGGCACCTCGAAAAATCGTCTGACCCTGTCGTTGAGTAGTATATTTTGTTCCATGCAACCAGGATAGTCGAAATGGCCGGCGTCGAGGATGAATATTTCATTAAATTTCGGCGACGCATTTGCCACGGCGAACTGGCACGGTGGCGCAACAGCCGGGTCGAAGAGGGCGGGAGCGACGAGCATCGGCACCTTGATGCGGGCAGCAGCGCTCGCCGCATCGAACAGGCGCAGGTTATCGAGCATGCTTCCATGTTCTTTTTGGTAAGTCTGGACAGAGTCGGCGCTGCCGATGGTCGGCAAAGTCAGCCATAACGACCGCTGCCCGAAGGTCGGCACGACCAGATGTCCACGATCGATCCGGTCGTCGAACGGGATCGCCAGCGCCCCGATCCCGCCGCCAAAGCTGATGCCGCTATAGCCAATATGCCCTTCGAGCCATGGATAAAGATCGATAAGCGTCGAGACGCCGATCCACAGATCATCAACACAGCCCCCAATGATGTAGCGATCGGGTTTGCCGATATCATAGAGGACATGCCCGGCCGCATCCGACGGTATAGGCGGGCGCGCACTGCGAGACAGGCCGCGAAAACATGGGAACAGCACCGCCGTCTCTTTCACCGGCAGATCAAAGTCGGGCAACTCCCTCCCGCCATAACCATGTCCAACGACGAGACCGCGCCGCACCTGTCCTTCACGAGGAAGGAGCAGCCAGCCGCCAATCTGAAATGAACTGGTCGACGAATAGGTGATGTCGAAGACATGCCAGTCGGGATGGTGCGTCTTGCTGCGGCGAAGCCTCGGCTGCGGGTCGACGGCGATCGCGCGATGATACCGCTCTTTCCAGAAGTCGTCGAAGCCCGGTGGCGCTTCGGGCGGCTTAATGGCGAGTAGCTGCTCTAGCTGCATGCCGTAGGTGGGATCAAAGGCGAAAGGGTGGGTGGTCGGAATGCTCATGTGGCGGTTGTCTCGCGAAAGGGCAGACGACGCAAGACCGCAGCAGCACCTGTCCAGCCCCTACGCAGCCGACGTCTTGGCCAGGGCATCAGCATTTCCCGTCGTACCGCCTGACGTCTCAAAGTCGAAGAACTTCTGCGTGACAAGGGCCGCCGCCCCCCGTGCCCAAGAGTTGTCCTCCCAGTCCGGAAGCAGAGGCGGTGACGCGCGAAAGGTGTGGGCGGCCAGGGTCGCCCTCAGTGGTTCCAAAAATGCCTCACCAAACGACACCGCTTCGCCGCCGACGACGATCACTTCGGGATCGGTGACATTGACGAGGTTTGCCAAGGCCTTGCCAATCCCGATACCCGCTTCTCTAAGAATGCCGCCAACGGCCACTTCACCCGCCTCAATTGCTTTAAGCATTTCCGGTAAGCCATCGCTATTGTTTCGATTTGTCGTTTCTCGCCATGTCCTCAGCATCGACGTTTGAGAATGATAGGCCATGAGACAGCCACGCTTGCCGCATTCGCAAAGGCGGCCATTTTCCTCATGCACCGTATGCCCGAATTTGCCGGCGGCGCCATTGGCCCCGCGATAGAGCTTGCCCTCAATGATCAGCGCACAGCTGATGCCGACGCCGATCGCAAGCACCGCCATATTGCGATGCTGCCGCCCGACGCCGAAGAGCTGCTGGGCAATGGCATAGGCGTTCGTGTCGTCTTCAAGCCAGACGGGCACCTTGACCTTCTGCGCCAATATCGAGGCGAGGGGAACGTTATCCCAGTTGAGGCGATGGCTTCGCACACAGGTGGCCTGGTCATTGCCGATGACGCCGGGCATTGAAATTCCGATGCCGGCAAGCTGCGCACTCGGCCGGGCAGCATATTGCACGAGCAAGGGAACCGCTGCGGCAAGCGTTCTGGCGACGTTTTCCGGATCGTGGTCCGCGAGCGTCAGCCGCATGGATGCCAGCGGGCTGGTCGCGAGGTCGGTAACAACGCACTCCACCGAGCCGACCATCAGTTTAAAGCCGATCGCTAACCCATTGGTATAGTTGATTTCAACGGGGATAGGGCGGCGACCCGAGAACCCGGCCACGGCCTTACCCTCGGTGACATGTCCTTCCTCGATCAAGTCCGCAATCACGAAGGTGACGGCTGCCGGGCTAAGGCCGGTAATCGTCGCGATCTCGGCGCGGCTCTTTGGCCCCTCCTGCCGCAGAAGGTTGAGAATGAGCCGCCGATTCATGGCGCGCGAGGTGCTCTGGTCGCCTTTCAGCTTCACGATTTCTCTTTCTTAATTTTGTAAATTAATTATTGCGTCTGTTTCAGACTTATGCATAACTTCACCCGTCGATCAACATCCGGCCGTGTGCAAGCACGAAGAAGTCAGAATAAACGGACTCATAGCTTCACGAACCCAGATATCCGGGCAGCGCATTCGCTGCCTCGGCGGGTTTGTTGCGGCCATGTGTTCAGACACAAACGGAAACGCTCGGAGGGCGTCCCGCTGGCTCATCGGTCGAGGGTGGAGACAGGCGTTAAACGGGAGGAGTTCAAATGACTTTCAATTTGTTTGGAAGGCCGTCGAGCAGGCGTACCTTTTTGATGGGGGCAGGAGCGGTTTCCGCCACCGCGCTCGCGGGCTTCCCTATGCCGGCGATTGCACAGGCACAGGACATCAATATCATTTCAGACGAGAACAACGCCGATGCGCTGGCGATCCTGCGTAAGATCGGTGACGACTTCGGCAAGCAGGCCGGCGTCAAGGTCGTGATCAACAATATGGACCACGAGGCCCATAAGACCGCGATCCGCAACTATCTGGTCGCCGGCGCACCGGATATCTGCTTCTGGTTTTCCGGAAACCGCATGCGCGCTTTCGTCAAGCGTGGCCTTTTCGACGACATCTCCGATCTCTTCGAGAAAGAGAAATACAAGGACGTGCTCGGCGCTTCGGCAGGCTCCGTCACCGTCGACGGCAAGCAATACGGCCTGCCGACCGGTGGAACGCTCTGGGGCATGTTCTATCGCAAGGATGTTTTCGCCCAACTCGGCGCAACGGCGCCGGCAAACTGGGATGATTTCCTGGCATACGGCGCCAAGTGCAAAAGCGCCAACCTGACGCCAATCGCCATAGGCACCAAGGAATTGTGGCCGGCAGCCGGCTGGTTCGACCAGATGAACCTGCGCATCAATGGCCTCGACAAGCATATGGCGCTGATGAACGGCGAGATGAGCTATCTCGATCCGTCTTTGAAGCCGGTCTTCGACCAGTGGGAAACACTGATCAAGCAGGGCTACTTCACGCCGGATAACACATCCTTCGGCTGGCAGGAGGCGGGCGCGCTCTTGGCGCAGAAGAAGGCGGGGATGATGAATCTTGGCGCTTTCGTCCGGTTTGCCTTCCCGAAAGAAGAGCTCGATCAGCTCGCTTTCGCACCATTCCCGACAATCGACCCGAAGGTCGGCCGTTTCGAGGAGTTTTCGCTGAATTCGGTTCATATTCCGGCGAACGCCAAGAACAAGCAGGGCGCCCGCGAGTTCCTGTCCTATTTCTACCGCCCGGAAAATATCGGCCCCTATCTGGAGCCCGGTGGCAACGTTCCGCCGCGCAACGATCTACCGCCGAGCAAGGATCCGCTGGTCAACGCCGCCGTCGACCTGTTGAAAACGGTACAGGGCACGTCGCAATATTACGACCGCGACAGTGATCCCGACATGGCGCAGGCCGGCCTTGTTGGCTTCCAGGAGTTTATGGCGAAGCCTGAACGGCGCGACGCGATCCTGCAGCGGCTCGAAGGTACGCGCAAGCGTATCTACAAGCTCTAGCTTTCCTCCCAGCGACCGAGAGGCGGGGCTGCGGCTCCGCCTCCCCATATCGATAGAGGATAAAATGATGACATTTTGGCGCCACCATCGCTGGTGGCTCACCCCAACTTTGCTGATTTTACCGGCCGCCATTCTCTTTTCCGTCGTGATCCTATTGTCGGCTCTCGAGAGCATCTGGATCAGCCTGCACGAATGGGACGGCTTCAGTCCGATGGTCTGGATCGGCCTCGGCAATTACGTCGAGCTGTTCAACGATCCGCAATTCTACGTCTCGCTGAAGAACAACGTCATCTGGCTTGTCATGTTCATGGCCGCGCCGCCGCTTGGGCTGGCGATCGCCTTGCTGGTCAACCAGAAGATCCGCGGTATGCGGCTGATGAAATCTCTGTTCTTCATCCCGCTGGTGCTGGCCTCTGTCGCCGTCGGCGTTGTCTTCACCTGGGTCTATACCCCGCAATTGGGGCTGCTCGCCCTGATCTTCGGCTTTTTCGGCGCGACGGCTCCAGCGCTGCTGTCCAATGAGCATCTCGTGACCTTTGCGATTGTCATCGCCGCCCTCTGGCCGCAGATCGCCTTCTGCATGGTTCTCTACCTCGCGGGGCTCAACAACCTCAGCGAAGAGCTGATCGGAGCGGGCAGGGTGGACGGAGCCCGAGGCTGGAACATGTTGCGCCATATCGTTCTGCCGCAGCTGACGCAGGTCACTTTCATCGCCATCGCGGTCACCGTCGTCGGCGCGCTCCGATCCTTCGACATGGTTTCGGTCATGACCCAGGGCGGGCCGTTCGGCTCCTCCGAAGTGCTTGCCTATCAGATGTTCGAGCAGTCGATCTTCTCCTACCGCTTCGGCTATGGCGCGGCGATCGCTTCGGTTTTGTTCGTGATCATGGCGGTGTTCATCGTCTGGTACCTCACGCGGATCATCCGCATTGAAGAAAGAGGGGCCTGATGTATCCGCGCCCGATTCCCGAAGATGCCATCTGGCAGCGCCGTTTCTATTTCACCGCCGTACTCGCCATCCTGATCCTCTGGCTATGCCCGCTCTTTGCCGTTATTCTCACCTCGTTCAGGTCTACGCAGGATGTGATGGGCGGCAACCTCTGGGGCTGGCCGACGCAGTTCGGCCTGATCGACAACTACACCTCCGTCTTCACCCAGACGCCGATGGCGCGGTATTTCCTCAACAGCTTGGTGATCACCATACCGTCGGTCATCGGCGTGCTGATCATGAGCACGCTCGCCGGCTTCGTGCTGGCGCGCTACCGCTTTCGCGGCAACATGCTGGTTTTCGCGCTTTTCGTCGGCGGTAATTTCCTGCCCTACCAGATCATGATGATACCGGTGCGCGACCTGATGGTGCGGATTGGCCTCTATGACACGCCGGCAGCGCTGATCATCTTCCACATCGCCTTCCAGACGGGCTTTGCGACACTGTTCATGCGCAACTTCATTGCGGCCCTGCCGGATGAGCTGTTCCAGGCGGCGAGGGCGGAGGGCGCATCACCGTTCCAGACGCTGGTCCATGTGGTGATCCCGCTGGTGCGCCCAGCACTGGCCGCGCTCGCGATCCTGATCTTCACCTTCGTCTGGAACGACTACTTCTGGGCCGTGGTGCTGACAATAAGCGATACGGTCAAGCCGGTGACCGCTGGGCTTGCCAATCTGCGTGGCGAATGGGTTTCGGCCTGGAACCTGATTTCCGCCGGCACGATCATCGTCGCCGTGCCGCCCGTCATCATGTTCTTCCTGATGCAGCGGCACTTCATCGCCGGGCTCACCATGGGGGCGGTGAAGGGATGATGACCTTATCCGACGCGATCGCCCATCCCGCCCTTTGTGCCAATCCTTCTTTTGTGAGCCTAGAAGCATGACCAGTCTCGAACTTCGACACGTCAACAAGAATTACGGCGCCTATCATGCACTGCGCGGTATCGATCTTTCCGTCGAGCAGGGCGAGTTCATCGTCATGGTCGGCCCGTCCGGCTGCGGCAAGTCCACACTGCTGAAATCAATCGCCGGCCTTGAAACGATCTCCTCCGGCCAGATCATGATCAACGGCCGCGATGTCACCACGGCCGAGCCGGGGGATCGCGGCATCGCCATGGTGTTCCAGTCCTACGCGCTCTATCCGCATATGACAGTCGGCGAAAACATGGGTTTCGGCCTGCGCATGGCCAAGCGGCCGAAGGCAGAGATCGACGCGGCCGTGGCGCGCGCCGCCAAGATTCTCAGGATCACCGACCAGCTCGACAAGCGACCGAAGCAGCTTTCCGGCGGCCAGCGCCAGCGCGTCGCCATCGGCCGTGCGATTACCCGCTCGCCTGAGGTCTTTCTGTTCGACGAGCCGCTGTCGAACCTTGATGCCGCGCTGCGCACACAGATGCGCGTCGAGTTAAGTGGCTTGCATGCCAAACTCGGCGCGACGATGGTCTATGTCACGCACGATCAGGTCGAGGCGATGACGATGGCGAGCCGCATCGTGGTGCTCAATCGCGGCATCATCGAACAGGTGGGCTCGCCGCTGGAGCTCTACCGCAACCCGGATAATCTCTTCGTGGCCGGCTTTCTCGGTGCACCGCGAATGAACTTCTTTCCGGTGACCGTCGATCAGGTCTCTGGAAACAGCGTCACCGTCTCCGCTCCGGGGCTTGCGCCCATCGCGGTGGAGCTGGCAACCGGTTCCTCCGTCCAAAAAGGGACGACGCTCACCCTCGGAATCCGGCCGGAAAGCATCGCTGTCTCGGACGGCGCATCCGCAGGTGCTGCGATCTCCGGCCAGGTCCGTCTCGTCGAGCATCTCGGACGAGAGACCATCCTCTATGTCGATGCCGGAGAGCTGCAATGCGTCAGCTCCGAAAGCGGCACCGGCAACATCACCATACAGGTCGGCCATGTCGCCGGTGTCGCCGCCGACGCGCCGATCAGCCTCCGCATCGATCCGCGCGAGGTCTACCTGTTTTCCGCCAATGACGAGCGGACCATCACCGTCCGCAAGCCAATTCTCGACAAATGATCCTTCAGGAGCCTGATACCGTGTCAGTCAATACCAGTACCAAAGACCTTTCCGTATGGCGCACCATCAAGACCGACAGGTTTCTCGTCGGCACGCCGCATTATCCGGAACATGTCGATGAAAGCTATTGGGAGCGTGATGCCAAGCGCATGGCCGAAGCCGGCTTCAATGTCGCCCGCCTCGGCGAGTTCGCCTGGCATATCTTCGAGCCGAAGCTCGGCACGTTCGATTTTGATCTCTTCGATCGCGCCATCGCGGTCCTTGCTCGCCACGGCATCAGCACCATCATGTGCACGCCGACCGCGACGCCGCCGCGCTGGCTGACGGCAGCCCATCCGGAAATCCTCCGTGTCGATGGCAATGGCCGGACGATGAGCCACGGCTCGCGCCAGCATGCCGATACGGCAAGCCCTGTTTTCCGCGAACACAGCAAGCGCATTACCAAGGCGATGGCTGAG
Source organism: Rhizobium lusitanum (assembly GCF_014189535.1). Taxonomy (NCBI): domain Bacteria; kingdom Pseudomonadati; phylum Pseudomonadota; class Alphaproteobacteria; order Hyphomicrobiales; family Rhizobiaceae; genus Martinezella; species Martinezella lusitana. The sequence continues at coordinate 957,935 of NZ_CP050307.1, forward strand.
CACTATCGCGGCAATCCCGCAGTGATCGGCTGGCAGACGGACAACGAGCTCAACACCAGCATGCCGGAATCCTTCTCGCCTTCGACGCTGAAGGAATTCCAGTCCTATCTCGCGAATAAATATGGCACGATCGACAAGCTCAATTTTACCTGGGGCGGAGATTTCTGGGCGACCGCCTATGACGATTTCAGCCAGGTCGTGTTGCCCCTGGACTTCGCACCGACCTTCCCAAGCCCGGGGCATCTTCAGGATTACCACCGCTTCCTGGCTTTCGCGACAGCGCGTTTCCAGCACGATCAGGTGGAAATCCTGCGCGCAACCAAAGCCGACTGGTTCATCTTCCACAATCTCGGCGGCCTGCGCGATATCGATTTTCGCGGTCAGTTCTCCACCGATCTCGATTTCGTCGGCTACGATATCTATCCAATGCTCTACGACGAGTTCCAGCGTATCGGCAACCACGCCAAGGTGCAGGCGCTGCATCTGGACATTTGCCGTGGCTTCTCGGGCAATTACATCATCCCCGAACAGCAATCCGGCTTCGGCAGCCAGCCCGGCTTCTGCACGCTGACGCCGGAACCCGGCGAGATGCGCCGCATGGCGATGTCCTCGGTTGCGCGCGGCGCCGATGGGCTGATGTTCTTCCGCTGGCGGCCGGCGCATTTCGGTGCTGAAATCTACTGGATGGGCATCATCGATCATGACGACGTGCCGCGTCATCGGTATGACGAGGCAAAGCAGTTTGCCACCGAGATGACGGCGCTGAAGGACAAGATCCTTGGCACCCATGTGCGTATGGATGTCGGCATCGCCGGCTCCGATTTCGACAATCAGGAAGCACACAAGACCTATTCGATCGGCCTGCCGAGCCCGCAGGACGACGCCGTGCTGCTGCATCAATATTGCTACGATCGCGGCATCGCCTGCGGCTTCATTCACCCCGAAGACGATCTTTCACGGCTAAAGCTGCTTTATGTGCCGCATTGGGTGATGTGGAAGGATGGCTGGACCGAACGGCTGGAGGCCTTTGCGCGCGGCGGCGGCACCGTGATTATCGGCGCGCGCACCGGGACGCGCGATGAAAACAACCACGTCATCCGCGAGGCGGCACCGGGTTCGTCGTTGACGCGACTGACGGGTGTCACGGTCGAGGATTTCGGCCGTTTGGCGGCACCGGGTGCCAATGGTCTTTTCGATGTCATGTCACGCTCCGGCGGATTGGTGATGCCACCCAACCGCCCTGCCGAATCCCATAACCGCGTTCGCCGTTTCACCATTGGCAACCGCGAGCTGGAAGGTGCTCACTTCTATGAGAACCTGGCGGTCGCCGACGATGTCGAGATAGTGGCGACCTGGTCGAACCGCTATGCCGAAGGCACGCCGATGGCAACGTCGCGCCGCGTTGGCAAGGGCAGGGTGCTCTATCTCGGTACTTATCTGACAGCCGACCTGACGGCAGCGCTGGCCGACCGCACCTTCACGGATGCAGGCGTCGAACCGTTGATCGCCGATCTGCCGGATGGCGTCGAAATAACAATGCGCCAGAACGATGAAAGGCATCTTCTGTTCATCCAGAACTACGCCGACCAGCACGCGGAACTGACCAGCGTCCCGCGCGGCGTCAATCTCCTTGACGGCGGCAAATCGGTGTCCGGTGCGCTGTCGCTCGAAGCCTATGGCTGCGCGATCGTCGAGTTGGGCTGACGATCAACCGGAACGAGGCGATCGGCTATACTATGGAGCCGGCCGATCGCCTCGTATCAACACATGCAACTTAGCTATCGGCAAAGGCCTTCAGCGTGTCGCCCGCCAGCCGGTAACGTATCCATTCGTCCTGCGGCTCAGCGCCGATGGAACGATAGACGCGGATGGCCGGTTCGTTCCAGTCGAGCACACTCCATTCGAACCGGCCGCAGCCTTTCTCGACCGCGAGTTTCGCCAGATATTTCAGCAGCGCCTTGCCCGCGCCCGATCCGCGTTTTTGCGGAGTGACGTAAAGATCCTCGAGATATAGGCCGTTGCGGGCAAGCCAGGTGGAATAGGTGTAGAACCACACCGCGAAACCCACCGGTTCGCCATCGACCTCGCAAATGACCGCATGGGTCACGGATTGAGGACCGAACAAGGATTGCTCGATGGAGGCCGTCGTCGCCTCGACCTCATGAGCCGCCTTTTCATATTCCGCCAGTTCGCGAATAAATCGCAGGATGAGTTCTGAATCGGATAGCTGCGCCGGGCGTATTGTTATCGTCATTTTCGTTCATCTATCGCTTCGCGCATGACGCATTCGGCAATTGCGCAGTTCATGAATATAGCGAATTGCGTGTAAGGGTTACGCTCGACGAAGGCAAGACGAGCCGGCGGAGCAGGAACTGCCGCTCAGCGGGCTCATGTGCGATGGTTCCGGGTGTGGATTGTCAGCGGTGATGCCGGTAGCGGCGCGCCGAGATTTCGGCGGAGAGTTCGTCGCATCTCGATTGCAGTTCCCTGTCGATACCGTCGTCGAGATGGTCGTCCAGGAGCGGGAAACGATACTCTTGCGCAAGCAGCCTCGTTTTTATCGCTCTGATTGACTGGAATAAAAATCGAGTTGCAACGAAAATAAAGGGGATGCGATATGGCGTGGCCAAAGCTCTCAAACCTGTCGACGGAAAACAGTAGGAAGCCCGAATGAATTCTTTGCGTCGTGGCGTTCTCGCATTTTTGGGCGGTCTTATCCTGGGAAAGCCATCTCTTGGTCGCGCGTCGAGCCAACAGCCGGCCTTTGCCGCATCCCGTTCCAGCTACACACCGCGTCATGTGCTTTGTTTTCTCGGCAAGGAAAATGGTCTTGCGGCGCTCCGGCAAAATGCCCGCACGGCTATCGACCTGTTTGCGGATGGCTTTGCCACTGACGAAGATTTTTCACAGGACAAACCGGATGATCGGATGGAACGATCATTCAACATCTGCTGGGATCGCGTCGATCCCAACGCCTATCAGGAAACGGATGAAGACGCGGTCGCCGGGCACGGGTCGGTCCTCTACGTGCTTGGTCCGTCTATGACGGCGGACATAGCCGTAACCACATCCGCAAAAGCCTTGATGTTTGTACAATATATGCTCGATCACGGCGCGATCGCCGCTAAGGGCGAGAGCGCGGGCGTCGCCCACGGAGTGCGGCGATGGAAGGAACTTTTCGAACAGGCGCGCGACGCGGCGGCGTCCCATGATTTGCTGATACTTGCGAAAACGTGCCGCCTCGCCTTTGCGCGCCGACCCATCGGCGATGATGCTGAGGGGATGGCCAGCGTGGGGTTCCATCTCGTCGGATTGCCCGATGTGCTCATCACCTTTGTCCGAAAAGATGATCAGCAGCCATCAACCAACGCCGAGCAGCTCAAGATCGCGGCCCTGATTGATGATATCGCCGAAGAAATGACGCGGGACGGCGTTGCGACCGCCTTGGCGGATCATCATGCCGCTCTATCGGATGACACCCGCTACGATGAAGATGAGTACAAATTCAATCCGTTCGGAGTCGCGAGCATTCCAGAGAAAAAGCTTTGATGAAGAGATTTTTGAAGCTCGCTCTCATTCTGGTGGCGACGATCATCGGCGTTTCCTTTCTTGTTCCGACGTATCCTGATGTTCCCATGGAAACGAGCGAACCTGTCGTCGCGCTCAACGTCAGCAATTCGGGTGAACGTCTGCTCCTGCGAACGCTTGCTTACGACTACGATTTCTTACTGCCGCCAAACCGTCTGAACGAGCTGTCATCGCCACGCTTTGATCGACTTAACGCGCTCGGTGGCACGAGGGTCTATCTCGACGCGACAAGGGTGCAGTCGACAGGCATGGCGACAACCAAGATCAGCATTATGCTCGGCGGCTATGATTCCAATCTGATCGAAACAAAAAGGGGCATATTGCCTGACGATCTCAGAGCTGACCTGGCAGCTCTTGGCTTTGTGCCCTCCAACGGAAATTTCGTCGGTGATTTCGACGCGCCGCTTTACATGGTCTGGAGCACCGAGTTGTCAGGCCGGCAGTACCCCGCAAGCAGTCGCGAGGCGTACACCGGAAAAGATCTGATGACACCAATGCTATCTGAAACATTGGTCATCACCGACGATGAGCCGACACAGGAACGAAACCGACGGCTCAATGCCATGTTGCGGCCATTGACGGCTCTGAGAGAGGGTGTCGAGACCTCAGCCATCGTGCTTTTCCTGATCATCATCGGAGCGAACCCGGCTCCGGGCGGATAAATTTGCAGGGGAGTTATTGCAGGGATCATGTTGGGGTGGGTGAATCTGCATTTTGCCGTTAGGATGTTGTCTACGCCTTACAAATTTGATGCCGTGCAAAGTGTACGAAGGCGACACCTATAACCGACCAGATTCGCCCGACGTAGCGTCCGCTTTCACCAGGCATGTCTGGAGACGGCAGTCTACGGACTCTCAAGCCGATCAATTGTCGGCGACGCGGCCGAGCCGGCTTGGGCAATCAAGCTGCCGTGTGTGCAATGAGCTGGAATCTGATCGCCCGGCCCGATAAAGCGGACCTCCAGATAGAGATGTAGCCGCGTCTGCAGCCGCTCCAGCAGCCGTTTGCAGACGGAAGCATTGATATCCTCCTCGCCGGTCAGTTTGCCGACCAGACGCATGAACCAGCTGTCATAGGCTTGCACATAGAGGAACCACCGCGGCTGGCTTGCCGTACCCGGTGGCGTGTCGCGGCAAAGCCAGATGGCGCGCGCATGCTGGAAGAGCGGCTGAAGTGTGCCCTGCAGCAAGGTGAGTTCGGACGCATCCATTCCGTGAGGAAAAAGACCTTTGGATACGGATTGACCTACATCTTCGCCAGCCCACAATTGATCGGCGATCTGCCGATGGTGTTCCGCCGCTGGCTTGTCTCCCATCCACAAGTAGAGTTCGCAAAGATGACGATGAGCCTTATATTCGGACGAGGAAGGGGGCTGACCGATGCGATGCCATATGGAAATCGCGCCGTCGATATCGCCGTCTTGCTCCAGATCACCGGCCTTTAGCTGAAGAAGCGCTGGGTCTTCAGGGGAGTGCTGCAATCCTTGTGTAACTGCTTCGGCGCGAAGCGTGCCTGCTGGATCGAATGTCTCGGCCAGTCGAGCCAGCTCCAACCAGTCCTGCTCGTCAAACACCTGTTGTTCGCGACGCTGCAGAAGCTTTGAGAATTCGCGGTGTTGATATGCGCGCCATTCTTTTGCATCCCGCCAACCTTGCGCCGCGGTTTCGCGCCAATCGGCATCAAGCTGCGCGGCGATGCCGGGGGCTTCCGCTCTCAACCAATCCATGGCCGCCGATGTCTCTCCAAGGTGCCAGGGCAGTTGTTCGGGCAGGGGGCCTGCCGGATCAAATCCCGTTGCCGCGATGCGCTCGAAAAAGACGGGATGTGTGCTGTGACTATCCGGTTCCTGGCAGAGGCTTTCATGCAGCCAGACGGCTGCCTGCGCGCCGTCGCGCGGACGACTGCTCGCTGGTTCCGTCAAAAGCTGCGTAAATGGCCGCGTCTGAGCGATGTCATCATTGCCCGCTTGCGCAAATATATCCGGCCAGAACCGGCTGGACATGGCCCTTTGCCGCAACGCCAGAGCTGTTTCTGCCTCGAATGCAATGTCGCTGCCGCAAACCGCAATCGCCTGCGCATCGGCAACCATCTCGCAACGGCGTGAAAACTCCAGTGTTTCGCGCATCATACGGGGCACGTACCATGAGAGAAACAATCTGAGCGGCGCGGTGATCAGCCGATGATTGCGCTCATGCAATTCGCCAAGCGCCGACCAGCGTTGACGCGCCACATAGGCCCAACGCGCAAAATGGCCATGCTGCCGGGAGATATGTGCGTATTCGTGTGCAATGACGACCGCGGCCTGCTTTCCTGTCAACAGGGCTAGAAGCGGCAAGCCAAGCACCAGAATATGCTTTGGCTGACCGGCACGGGACCCTGTCTGGTAGATGGAGGCGTTAAGCTCGGCGTTAATATAGACAGCCGTGAAGGCGGGCGCGTCGCAGGCAAGCCGCAATCGTTCAAGCTCCCCCGCAAGAGCGGGAACCTTGCCGGGGTTCAGCAATATGCCATTCGAAACCGGTGGCGTGGGCACTGCCGCATAGGCACGCAGGACCATCAGCCCGTAAAAGACCCATGATAGCGACGGCAAGGCTAGAAGCACCAGCAGAAGCCGCGAAGGCAGCAACAATGCAAGCAGGAGAGGGGACAGGACCAGCACGGCTCCGCAGACGAGCAAAGACACATCGCCAAAGGCGAGCCAGATCAAGGCTCGCCATCTGCCTTCACGCGGGGACTGTGGGGGCGTGGCCATTGTGATGCTTATTTCGGTGGGAGATGCTCTTGTGAGAGCTTCTTGCCGAGGAAGAACGCCTTCAACGCCCGCCCGGCCATTTGCATTCCCGTCGATCCATAGACCTGCGTTTCCATCCATTCCATTGTCGAATGGTCCGGGAAAAGCTCCTTGTATCGGTCGAACCACTGCATGGCGACAAACTCGCTTTTGGGAACGCCCTGGCCATATTTATAGGCCAGGACAACCTCGCCATAGGCTTCACCGGCAATGTGGTCGTCATGGTAGGTGACAAGGGATTTCATCTCGGTGACGGCCTGCTGTTTTTCCTCTGCATTTCCGTGCCGCCGGTCGACGCTCGCAACCCTGATCATTGCCATTTCCACGCCGCCATGCATCGCTCCGACATAAAGATTGCGGACGCGTTCGAAATTTTGCCGGACCGTCAAATCAATATCGTCAACATTTTCAAGGCGCCATGCATAATTGTGCAAAGCAACTGCCTCACCGTCTTCGACAGCCAGTTCGAGCCAGTGATCGGCTTCCTCGCCGTCAAGCAACTCCGGATCGGTATCGGGCCGGATTCCTCGCGTGATGTCATACATGCTTGCCGCAGCGGAATAGACGCGTCGCTCGGCAAAGGCGCGGGTAAGATAGGTTGCCTCCTTTTGAAACCCTCCGTCCCACATCATCCGGCAGGCATGCATCGGCGTAAATTCATCAGGTTCATAAAACGGCTCGAGCTGCGCCGCCCGGTCGATCAACCGCGTGGCAATCGCCGGATCGGCCGTGATCCCCCACATGCCGAACTGCCACGCAAATGCTGCGACAGTGAGCATCGTTGGTTCATCGAAACGGCGAACGGCGGTTTGCAGGACGCTGGCATAGGCTCCCTCATGGTCCTCCAAACGCTTGATCAGCATCACATTGGTGAAGTCCCGAAACGGGCCATCTATGGCGGGATAGGTTCCCGGCGGCTTGCAATAGCGGACGGATTCGACATGGCGCTGATGCGCCAGTTCCGCGTCGGCAAGCGAGTAATTGGTAAAATTCGCGTATTTCCCGAGAGAAATGAAACGCAGGCGATCAGGGAGATCCCGGGCCAGCCAGCTCTTGAAAATCTTCTGTCTGGCTGCGATCTCGCGAGTGTCGCCCGGCTGCGGATATTCGGGGAGCGTCAATGCATCCTGAATTCCCGGCCATCGGACGGAATTGCGTTCCCGCTCGCTCAGTGAAGAACACAAAGGGCCCGCCGCGAATTTTTCGACCTCTCCATCACTGCCGCCCCATCGAGGGCTCAAATACTGCGCGTAATCTGCCAGGATATCCGGCCATCGTGGCCGCAGAGAAAGGCAGTATCGCAGCCAGTAAAAGCCTGGATTCCCGACATCACCGTCCTTCAAGGGCGGAAGAGAGGCAGGAAGCGTTGCCGTTACAATGCCGGGCGGCTTTAATCCATGTCTGGCAAGCCGGGCAGATGCCGCATCATAAAGATCCGGCTCAAACTCCTCCCGCTGCATGGTCTTTTCAACGGGCTCACCACGAAACAGTGCATCGACGAAATCTGGCTGACCAAGGTACTGGCTGATCTGCATCATGGTTTCAGCGGCAAGCGCCGGTCGCTCCGAGAGCGCCATCGCCTTGAGCAGATATTCGGCTGCTGTTACGCAAGCCATGTGCGCGGCGACCCATTGGTCCTCACCGACCTCGGATGCCCAGGCTGCCGTTCGGATGTCACAGGCCCTGCGAAAATAATAGTGACCGAGGATTTGTCTTGCATGGTAGGAGCCTGGATAGGCTTGGATCCAGCCATTCAGCAATTCAAGCCTGAGGGCGGTGTCGACGCTGGCATTGTCAAACAGGCCAGAGCTGGTTGCAAGGAACGTGTAGCGGTCATCGGGCAAATCAGCAGGCTGCCACCACGCCGCTTCGAGCGCCGCCATGATGCGCTCGAGCTCGTCGAAGCGCCGCTCAAGCATCGCCTTTCGCAGTTCTTCCTGCTGGCGCAGCCGAGCCCATTGCGGACCATCCAGCGGCAAGGGAGGCGAGCTTGTGATTGTCTGCATGCGTGGCTCCTCAACACGTACAACAAGCGACGATTGTCAGGTAGATTCCTCCCAGGAACGAATCCCGGATCGACGCGCGCCCGATGTGTAACGTGAATGCGTCAGCAATTTCAACCACCGGCCGTCTGGGTGGCCGAGGCAAGGTGAATAGCCTAGACACATCGATAAAATCGGATGGAATGAGAGCGGGAGTATGGAAATATATAGTCGAATTATCATCCTGATCGCAGCGACCTTGCTTGGCAGTTCCGCCGTGGCGCAGGACCAACTGGTCACTGACCTGAAGATCGCCGCCTTTCATTCCGAAGCACCCGATCGGTGCCGCAAGTCCGATGTCGCCTTAACCGCCGCGAAGGCCCGGGCGTTCTTCAAACGCGCGAAACAGATCGACGCCAGAATCCTGCACGACGATTATGACCTAGCGCCCTGCTACATGGAAGGAACGCTAAAATGGGATGGGAAAGTGTGTGACTGGAAGATCCGGGCAGGTGCCACAGGCCATGTTCAATGCAACAAGCAGGAAATCTACTTCGCTTGCGAGGCCTGCGGCGATCTGTTCGACCAAAAATAACGGTTGTTGTTCCACGCGGTTTAGCATCCGGGAGCAAGTTCAGCTCCGCGGGAACCCTTCAGTGGGGCGCCCCGAAATCGGGGAAGGGCCTAAGCATAATTGCGCTATAACATCGAGACCATGAAAGAGGCGAATCCGCGGATGCGTTCTTCGCTCTACTTGTTCTTCAGAAGCCAGATCTTGCCGGCCATAGTTATGGCGTACGCGTCCTTTCCAGCATCGTCGTCGACGTGGAGACGTTCAAGAAAGCCGGGCTCCCTCAATTCTTCCAATGTTTTGTCGCTTATGAATTTGATTTTCTGCGGTCGCTCTTTCCAGCGGTCAGTTTTTGCATAAGTCACGGTTGCGTTCTGGTGCGTCCACTTCTTCGCCGACTGCGGATAAAGGTCTCCCAGCTGCGCAAGTTTCAGTCCTGCGATCTGTGACGGTGTTAGTTCAATCATTGGCGCGAAAAATCTCCATCGCTGTTACTATCGAGCGCACTTAACACAAAAGAAGGTCGAGTGTTTCGCAAAAACACTTGTCTTAGGCGAATCTCTGCCAAGTGTGGCATGGCCGTTTCAAGATAGCGGATCAACCTCCGTCCTGTTTGCAGAAACAGGGCGCTTTAATTTGGGGGTGTTAAGTCGTGTTTATGATGCATAAGGTTTATTATGGAACAACTAGCTTCAGCGCTTGAAGGCCGTCCTTGTTGCTTCGGCTGGAAAAACCCGCTTCGCTTGTCGGGGTTCACCTCTCCGCTCCTGGAATCTCTCAGGCGATGCGAAGTGATAAACATCGCCCTCCGCTGACAACAGGACGAAATAAGACTGAGACGGATTGTGATCGGTAAAATAGGTAACGTCCTGAACACTGAGGCGGAAAGCTTCATAGCGCCAATCTTCGCCAGGACCGACTTGATAGCGGTACTGATAAGCGCGTGCATTGGTCTGGTAGATCTCGGAATTTTCCACCACCGTCCGCCAGGAACTGCCGGTCGTGGATTTGCGCCGCTGGGCCTGGCCGGCAATCAAGGGCGAGTATTTCACGACCCACCTGCTCAGCGTCGCGTGGTCAACGGCAACGCCGCGATCGGCCATAATCTCTTCCAGATCGTGATAGGAAACCGCATATCTCACGTAGAAAAATACCGCGTATAAAATGACGTCTTTCGGGGTAGTGACTGCCTTTGAAATCGACCATGATCGGGAACTCAACAATGCCTGCTTATCTGCAACCGGATCTATGGTATGACCATACAGGATTGCAACTCCGGTGAAACGTTTGCGACAGAACCTCTACAAAGGATCGGGCGCGGAACTTTAACCCCGCTATTCTGTTATTGGTGGCCATCGCCAAATCATCCGCATCGCAACACCTATGGAGACCGGCATGCAATCCGCTTCCCGTTCTCGCCTGACCAACCGTTCGCTGGTGGCCCTTGCCGTCCTCAACTTCTTTCTTGCCGATGCACGCGACGGCCTGGGGCCTTTCTTGGACGGCTTTCTGGCAACCCATGGGTGGTCGCCGATGACGCTCGGTTTGATCGCGACGCTCGGTGGTATATTGGGTATGATTGCAACGCCGCTGTTCGGTGCGTGGGTGGATGCCTCCCTCCGTAAACGCATGCTGATCGTTATCCCAGTCGTGCTTGTCACCGCCGCCGCACTCTGGACGCTTGCAAGCCCTGACAATGCGTCGGTCTTCGGCGGACAGTCAGCGACGGCTATCGTCGGCGCAGTCATCGGCCCGGCACTGATGGGGCTTACGCTTGGTCTCGTCGGTGAGCGACATTTCTCGAGGCAGGTTTCCACGAACGAATTCTGGAACCACGCCGGTAATGTCGTATCGCTCGCCGGCATCTATTTCGCGACCATAGCATTTGGTCTGAACGGCATCATCGGGCTGATGGTCTTGACGGCCGCTGCCACCGTGCTTGCGGTGTTCGCGATCGATCCCGCCCAGATAGATCATCAAGTGGCACGCGGTCTTGCCCATGACGACGGCGCGCCAGGTCCCTCAGGCTATTCCGTGCTGGTCGGCAGCAAAGGCCTGATCCTGCTTGCGGTCACACTGATGATCTTCCATTTCGGCAATGCGCCGATGAGCAGGCTCATCGCACAGGATTTCTCGATCCAGCTCGGCACGCCGTTCCGCACTACCGCCATAACAACGGGTGTCTCCCAGCTTTCTATGATCGTGATGGCGCTGGCCGCACCGTTTCTCATTCGCCGCTTCGGGCTCGCATCGGTCTTTGTCATCGCTTTGCTGGCCTTGCCGATCCGCGGCGCCATCGCCGGTTCTTTCAGCAGTTTTGCGGTCATCTTTCCCGTGCAGATTCTGGACGGCGTCGGGGCAGGACTGATCGGTATCGCCACGCCGATCGCGGCGGAAAGGATACTGTCGGGCACGGGACGCTTCAATGTCGGGCTGGCTGCGGTCATGACCGTTCAGGGGATTGGCGCCTCGCTGAGCAACGTCGTTGCGGGCTGGCTTACCAATATCGGTGGATATGGGCTTGCCTATTGGGTCCATGGCGGCGTAGCCGTTTTCGCGGTCGTCGCTTTTTTCGCCGGATACAAGAGCATTGCGCCAGCACAAAAGAACGATATTGGTGAGGTCGACGCCCTTGCCGTCGCCACACCCTGATCGCCCTTCCGTCCTCTTCCAATCTGTGAATTAAGAACAACATGAACGCACTGACCATGACTTGGGGAATAGCCGGGCTGACTGCACTCGGCCTAATCACACGGCCTTTCGCGCTGCCGGAAGCCATATGGGCGGTCATGGGCGCGCTGCTGCTTCTAGTCTTCGGGCTGATCGGTATCACGGATGCCTGGGTTGGCATCACGAAGGGCCTCGACGTCTATCTCTTTCTCATCGGTATGATGCTGCTCTCCGAACTGGCTCGCCGCGAGGGTCTCTTCGATTGGCTGGCCTTGGTCGCGACTGCCCATGCCAAGGGATCGCCAAGGCGGCTTTTCGTGCTGATCTATGGCGTCGGTATCGTCGTCACCGTCTTTCTCTCGAATGACGCAACGGCCGTCGTGCTGACGCCGGCGGTCTATGCGGCATGCAGGGCGGCGAAGGTGAAGGATCCGATGCCCTATCTCCTCATCTGCGCCTTCATCGCCAATGCCGCGAGCTTCGTGTTGCCGATCTCCAACCCGGCCAATCTGGTGATTTTCGGTGGCGGTACGATGCCGCCGCTGTCACGCTGGTTTGCCGCCTTCGCCTTGCCTTCCCTCGTCTCCATCGTCGTAACGTTCCTTGCGCTCTTCTGGACGCAACGTTCCATCATCAATGCCGATAGCGTCGCGCCGGATGTGGAGGAAATGCCGCTGTCGTCGAGCGCGAAGCTTGCGGGTATCGGTTTGTGTGCCACGGCTGTGGTGCTGCTTGGCGCATCCACGCTCGATTTCGATCTCGGCCTGCCGACATTTTTGGCCGGATGCCTTACCACTGCGGCAATTTTGCTGATGGAGCGCAAAAGTCCGGTTGAGACGTTCAAGGGCGTTTCCTGGAGCGTGCTACCGCTCGTCGCCGGATTGTTCGTCGTCGTCGAGGCGCTGAACCGGACGGGATTGATCGGCAGTCTGGCACAGTATCTTTCGCACGGTGCCGCGGCCTATCCATCACAGACGGTCGCAGCTGCAGGCGCAGTCACCGCTTTGGTTTCCAATCTTGTCAACAATCTGCCGGCGGGTCTTGTGGCAGGCAATGCTGTTCAGGCGGCGGATGTTTCCGACAAGATCGCCGGTGCCGTGCTGATCGGCGTAGATCTCGGGCCTAATCTTTCCGTGACCGGCTCACTCGCAACGATATTGTGGCTGACGGCACTGCGTCGCGAGGGGCTGCATATGGGAGCGTGGCCATTCCTGAAGCTTGGCGTCATCGTGATGATACCAGCGCTCGCCTGTTCCATCATTGCCCTGATAATCCAATAGGATATTTGGTCATTGGCCCTGGGCCAGTTGTTTGAATAGCCCCGTGATTTGTAGACACCTTCTTTCCTAAATTTGATGCAAGAAGATCATCATGAGCAAATCGAATTTCAGCGAAGAGTTTATGCCCTTACATCTCTAGCCGATGCGCTTCCTCCAGCGCATCGGTGTTTTTAATCATGAAGTCCCGCGCCTTTGCCAAAAGCTGCGGATTACATGCCTTTGAAATTATTTGCCCAGGTTAGTCTTGAGTTCTTGCGATGCCTGCGCGATCGCGCTGCGGGGCGCCGGCAGATGGCTGAACGCGTTGGACAGCCCAAAGTCGTGAATCATGCCGTTGTAGCGCACCGACTTCACATGCACACCCGCAGCGTCGAGCTTGCGGGCATAAGCCTCGGCTTCATCGCGCAGGACGTCGAATTCGGCGGTCTGGATCAGCGTCGGCGGCAAGCCCTTGAGCTGCTCGGTCGTCGCCTGCAGCGGCGAAGCGTAGATCTGCTTGCGTGCCTCGACATCGCTCGTGTAATGGTCCCAGAACCACACCATCAAGTCCTTCGTCAGGAAGTAGCCGTTGGCAAACTCCTTGTACGACGGCGTGTCGAAGTTTGCATCCGTCACCGGACACAGCAACACTTGCGAACGTAGTACAGGTTCACCCTTTTCGCTCGCCATCAAGGCAACCACGGCGGCCAGGTTGCCGCCTGCGCTGTTCCCAGCTACGGCGAGGCGCTTGCCATCGACGTTGATCTCCTTGCCATGCTCCGCCACCCATTTTGTCGCGGCATAGCCTTGTTCGACCGCAACGCCATATCCTGCCTCAGGCGACAGGGTGTAGTTGACGAAGACCGCCACCGCACCCGAGCCGGTCACCAGGTCACGCACCAGCCGTTCGTGGGTCGGGAAGTCGCCCAACACCCAGCCGCCTCCGTGGAAGTACATGAAGGCAGGCAAGGTCTGCTGTTTGCTGCCGGCTGGACGAACGATCGTCAGCTTCAGGTCGCTGCCATTGACGCGGATGGTCTTCTCGCTGACGTCAGCCGCCGGCAAGGCCACTTCGGGAGCAGCCTGGGCACCCGCCAGCGCCGCGCGGGCCTCGACAGGCGTCATGGTGTCGAGCGTCTTGCCGCCTTCAAGGGATTGCAAGAATTTTGCTACGTGGTGTTCAACGCCCGGCCGATCGGCTGCAGACGCGTTACCAACCGCCAGGCTCAGGGCGGAAAGGGCGACTGCGGTGGTGATGGTTTTCATGATATTTCCTTTTTGCGAGTGAGTGAATGTGAAGCAGAAGCCTGAGACGTCGTCGGTATCGATGCGGGCGCTTGCGGCGGTGCGGATGAACTCGGCGCGGAGAATGGCACCTTGATCTTCAGGCGTCGGACGAAAATCAGTGCCTGTACCGTCGAACAGATTGCGAGTGGCTTGGTCTAAAAGCGTGCCGTCGGCATCAACGCCCAACACGAAGTGCCTTCTTGCTGAAAGCGGCTCCATGCGGCTTATTCTCCGGCCAGATCCCACGCAGATCGTTAGCGATCTCTAGCGGCAGACGTTTGCGATTCCAGAAGCTATCGTCATATCCGTCGCTACGGTCGTTGGTCGGCGCGCACCACCATCGGCGATCCAGGGCGCCATTCCCAATGGACTGGGTCAACCGGCAGGCCGACTCAGTCGTGGGTCTCGGAGGAGTTGTGCAGATGGCTGGTTAAGGCGCCACGTGCGTCTGGAAAATCTTGCTCACCACTGTCCACTGGCCATCGACCTTAAGCAGATGGAAGAAGTCGGTGAACGAGATGCCCGACATGTCGTTGGCGTCGATGCGGGCGCTAGCCGCCGTACCGACGATCTCGATGCGGGTTATCGCGGCCGTCGCGTCGGGAGACGGGCGAAAATCCTTGTCGATCCCCTCGAACAAGATCGGGATCGCGCCGCCGCTGAGCTTGCCATCCGGGCCGACGCTGTACATCGTTGCCTGGGGGTGGAAAGCGGACTTCATGATGCTGCTCTTGGCTTGCTTGCAGCCTTCGATGTACTTGTTCAGCACTTCGGAGATGGCTTGGTAATCCTGCACATATGTCGGGTTGCTCATGGTTTTTCCTTGGTTGGCTGTTGGGCGGCTTGGCGGCTCTGCGGCTTGGGTGGTTGTGCACATGCCAACTGCGACTGCCGCAAAAATCAAAGTCTTGATGAAAGTCGTCGTCACTCGATTACTCCCGGTAAGAGTCGCCATGACTCTTCGGTTCCACGTCGATACTGTGTCGATAACCAACCTGCTCAGCCCGCCAGCACAGGCCAGTCGGTGTAGCCCTTGGCACCGTTGCCGTAATAGGTTTCACGGGGGGCCACAGCCAGGTCAGCGCCCTCTTTCAAGCGACGGACCAGATCGGGATTGGCAATGAATGGACGGCCGAAGGCGACGGCATCGACCTTGCCTTCCGCACGGCGATTTACCGCGAGGTTGAGGTCGTAGTTGTTGTTGCCGATGTAGGGGCCTTTGAACCGTGCGCGCAATGCGTCGAGGTCCACGCCGGCGGGCACGGACCGCGAGGTGGCCGTGGCGCCCTCGACAAAGTGCATATACGCCAAATGGAAGCGATTGAGCTGCTCAATCAAATGGCCATATGTCTGCATGACCTGACTGTCCAGCGGCGTATTACCAGCGTCCGGCGTCGCGGGAGAAAGTCGAATACCGACGCGGTCGTGACCCCAGACCTCGACCACCGCCGCAGTGACTTCCAACGTGAGCCGGCTGCGATTCTCGATGTTGCCGCCGTATTCGTCGCCACGCTGGTTGGTCGAATCGCGCAGGAACTGGTCCAGCAAATAGCTGTTGGCGGAATGCACTTCCACGCCATCGAAACCGGCGCGTTGTGCGCATTCCGCAGCGTGCCTGTATTGCTGGATGATGCCGGAAATCTCGGACGTTTCCAGTGCACGCGGCATCGAGACATCCAACAGCCCCTTTTCAGTATAGGTCTGCCCTTCCGCTCGAATCGCTGAAGGTGCCACCGGGGCTGCACCGTCCGGCTGCAGGTCCACATGCGAGAAACGGCCCACATGCCACAGCTGGCACACGATCAGGCCACCGGCTGCGTGCACCGCATCGGTCACTTTTTTCCAGCCTGCTACCTGTTCTTCGGTCCAGATGCCCGGCGTCAACGCATAGCCACGCCCCTGCGCGGAGATGTTGGTCGCCTCGCTGATGATCAAGCCCGCGCTGGCCCGCTGTGCGTAGTAGCAGGCGTGCATTTCATTAGGCACGCCATCTGTGCCCATGCGACTACGTGTGAGCGGTGCCATGACGATGCGGTTTGCGAGCCTCAATGCACCCATCTCCATTGGCGAAAAAAGATCGCTGAAAGCACTGCTGAGCGTCATTTTTATTCCCTTCGGCAACCAAGTTTCATGATGAATTTGTGTCAAGGCTGCAGTATAGAGATCCGCGATAATGACGTGAATAATCAGAAACGGCCATACAGTATGAACAAAAAGATCATAATCCAGGATGCCGGCCGTGCGGGAGTGGCGCCCGCCTCGCTGCCTGTGCATTTTCCGGGGCTTTTGACGTTCGAGGCGGCGGCCCGGCATTTGAACTTTGCCCGAGCGGCAGCAGAATTGGACGTCACGCCCACCGCGGTATCGCGCACCATCAAAGCCATGGAAGCACAATTGAATGTCCGGTTATTCAACCGCACCACGCGCAGTGTCAGCCTGACTGAGGCGGGTTCGTCACTGAACTCAAAAATGACACCCGCGCTTGCACTGATCAGAGACTCCTTGTCAGAAGCCTTGCTGGCAACTGATCAGCCGTCTGGCACCGTCCGCGTCAATTCTTCATACGTCGCATACCGTATGTTGATCGAACCTCACATAGATGCCTTTCTGGCGAGTTTTCCGATGATCCATGTCGAGATATCGTTGGATAACGTGCTCGGCGACATCGTCAATGCCGGCTTTGACGTCGGCATACGGATGGGCAAGAGAGTGCAGAACGACATGGTGGCCATGCAGCTGGGATCGGTACAGAAAAGAATTGTGGTAGCCGCCCCAGACTATTTTCAAAATCGAAAGGAACCCAAGACCATTGACGATCTGCTGGACTACAACTGCATTCGGCAACGCTATTCCGTGGGAGGCCGGTGGTTTGAATGGAAGTTCGATTCGGAGGGACAAATAATTCGAATCGACGTGCAGGGGCGTCTGATATTTGACGAAATGAGGTCTGTCGTGGACGCGGCCGTACAGGGGCAAGGTATCGGTTTCGTATTCGAGCAGTTTGCAAAACAGGAGCTGACCGGCGGCCAATTGCGGCAGACTCTGAAGCAGCACAGCGGGATGGACGACGCGTTTCATCTGTATTATCCACATCGCAAACATATGCCGGGAAAGCTTCGCGCGTTCGTTGATTTCATGCTGGATGCTAATGCAGCATAAGGCGAGAGCATGATCTTTCAATCGAACCGCGTGCGGATCATAGATCCAACTGGTGGCTTCCGCGAGAGTGATGACGGATTGGCAGCGCTAGTGAAGAGCGAGTTGCGCAGTGCCGCTTTGCAGCTAATTGTGAGACTTGCGCGCCTTGAAGGGTATCGAACCCGCGGCCTCCTAAGAGACAGTATAATGTCGTTGGATTGTTAAATTATAACGGCCACTTAAGGTGCTGGAAAGCGATATCGAGAATTATGGAACTAAAGCCGACATCCGGCATCTTCAAACGACTTCGGCGTGTGTGGCTCGGCAGCGAACACTGCCCCCAGTGGGTTTGGCATTAAGCGCCTGATAATGCGGATCGATTGGTAGCGCCCCGGGGATCATCATCGGCGCTGGATTTATCCGAAAAATCAGAGATTTGCGCTCTTTTGATGAGGAGGCATCGTTCGCTGCGGATTGACAGTTGCAAAAGGCCGCGCAACAGCGCGGCCGATTGGTCACCCGTGGTTCGAAGCCACGAATGGATAGTCGGTATAGCCTTCGGCGCCGCCGCCGTAGATGGTGGTCGGGTTTACCTCCGTCAGCGGAACGGCTGTCTTCAGCCGCTTCACGAGATCCGGATTGGCGATAAATGGCCGGCCGAACGAGAAGAGATCAGCCTCGCCCTTCGTAAAGCGCGACGTCGCGAGTTCCAGGTTGTAGCCGTTATTGGCAATGTAGGTGTTCGCGAATTTGGCCCTAAGCTCTGCGTAATTGAAGGCAGCAGCCTCATGCGGCCCACCTCGCCCACCTTCGACGACATGGAGATAGGCAATACCCATCTCACCCAATTTCTCGGCGATGTAGTTGAATTGCGCCTGCGGATCGGTCGACGTGATACTGTTGATCGGCGAAATCCGCACCCCCGTCCGCTGCGCACCGACCTCCGCGGCCACGGCGGCAGTGACTTCCAATATTATCCGTGCACGACCTTCGACGGAGCCGCCATAGGCGTCGGTGCGGGTGTTGGAGCCGTCCTTGGCAAACTGATCCAGCAGATAGCCGTTGGCGCCATGGACTTCGACACCATCAAAGCCCGCGGTAATCGCGTTGGCGGCGGCGCGACGGAAATCGGCGATGATGGCCTGGATCTCATCCAGTTTGAGCGCGCGAGGTTCGGACACATCGACGAAGGCATTGTTCACGTAAACCTTCGTATCAGCCTTGATGGCGGATGGCGCGACCGGGGCTTGCGCATTCGGCTGCAGATCGACATGCGAAACACGACCTACATGCCAGAGCTGCAGAAAGATGTGCCCGCCTTTGGCATGCACCGCGTTTGTCACTTTCCGCCACCCGTCGATCTGGGCTTGCGTATAAATCCCCGGCGTATCCTGATAGCCCTGCCCTTCCTGCGAAATCTGCGCCCCTTCGGATATGATCAGGCCAGCAGTCGCGCGCTGGGAATAATATTCCACCGCGAGTTCGCTAGCCACGAAGCCAGCGCCAGCTCTGTTGCGGGTCAAGGGGGCCATGACAATACGGTTCGCCAGCGTCAGGGCGCCGAGTGTGTAGGGTTCAAAGAGTGTGTTGTCAGTCATTTCGTTTCTTTTCTTTTCTCTCGTCCGGATTTCATGGTTCTCTGTCGCGCCTCGGAGTTTCGCGCCGAAGCTCGGCACAGGCCGGCCTGCCTTTGCGGCACGGCCTGCGTCGGTGACCGCGCGTAGGCGCTAGGCGGCGGAGCGATAACGCTCTGCTGCGTGGACCTGCGCAAAGCCCGGGAGCATCGCCTGACGTGTGGCCTGATAGGCATCCCATTGGGCGGCATCATGCAGCGGCGGGATGGTGACAGACTCGCGCTTGTCGAAGCCTGCCAAGGCAGCGTCCACGAGTTCACCCACTTCCATCACGCCCGGAAGCGTGTTGACGTCGATGCCGACAAGCTCCCAGAGCTCCGTCCGTGTCGCCGCCGGCAGGACTGCCTGCACATAGATCCCCTTGGGTCCGAGTTCGAGGCTGAGCCCCTGCGAGAGAAACGTCACGAACGCCTTGGTGGCGCCATAGACGGACATTCCGAATTCCGGGGCAAGCCCGACGACCGAGGAGACGTTGATGATCGCACCCGAACCCGCCTCGATGAACCGCGGTGTGACGGCACTGGTGAGACGGGCAACCGCCGTCACATTGAGCGCAATCAATTGGGCGATATCATTCGTAGCCTGATTGGGAAATGCTCCTTCCAGGCTCGCACCGGCATTGTTGACGAGAATTCCGATCTGACGATCGTCGCGCAGACGCGTTTCCACCGCCGCCAGTTCATCGGAATTGGTGACATCGGCCGGCAGAATGTCGATTGTTACGCCGGTTTCCTCGCGAAGTCGCGCCGAGAGAGCCACCAGTCTTGCCTTATTGCGCGCGACCAGTACGAGATTGTGCCCACGCCGGGCGAACCGTTCTGCATATGTGGCTCCAATACCAGAGGACGCGCCGGTGATAAGGACGGTGGGAGTGTCAGCCATTGTCTTGTTCTCTTTCGAATGAGTGTTATATAATTATGATGATGAACCTAATTATGACTTTAAAGTGATGGCTATCATAAAAAAGTCAATGGCAGAGATGGAGAAATCTCGAAATGAAAATCAGTCGCGAACAGATGGCCGAAAACCGCCAAAGGATCCTGGAGGTCGCAAGCCGGCTGTTTCGGGAGAAAGGATTTGAGGCCGTCGGCGTCGCCGAGGTCATGAAGGCCGCGGGACTGACGCATGGGAGCTTCTACGGTCATTTCAGCTCCAAGGACGACCTGATCGTCCAGGCGCTTGCGCACGCGCTTGGCCAACGCAACGGAGCGACACTTCCTCTTGGTGCCTACATGGAGGAGTATCTTTCGCCACGCCATCGCGACAACAGGGCCGGTGGCTGCCCGATTTCCGGACTTGCCGCTGACACGCTGCGCCAGACCCCGGAGGCCCGTGCGGCGGTGACGGATGGAGTGCGGGCACAGCTCGACTGGATGAGCGAGAAGGTCGAAGAGCCAACCGAAGCCGACCGCCGCCGCCGGGCCATTGCAAGCTGGTCGGCGATGGTCGGGGCAACGATCCTGGCACGGGCTATGGTCGATCCCGCCTTGTCGAAGGAGATATTGATGGAGACGCTCGCCTGGATCGATGACGAACACCACCGCCCTGCTTCCGCACTTTCAGATTCTCAATGAGGAACAGTGGCGGCTGGGTCTCCGCGTCTCGTCGGCGTGCATGCGAGAGCAGGAACTCCCTATTCCCCTCAGCCTACGGCTGGTGAAAGAGATGCTGTTCGAACGCGGCGCTGCCGTTTCTTATGAGACGGAAGATCAAGCCAGGCTTGTGGTCACGGCCGCAAGCACAATATACCGCCCAACCTTCGCGACGGTCACCAACAACAGGAATGTCGGTAGCGGCTCTCGCAGAACGCCGGCGGCTATTGTGATCGGATCACCAACGATCGGCAGCCAACTTGCCAGCAACGACCATCGTCCATAGCGTCGATACCATGTCTGCGCCCGATGCATCGCCTGTTCACGAACAGGAAACCATCGGCGCGAACGGAAACGTTCCATGCCGCGACCCAATATCCAGTTGAGCAGTGAGCCGAGGACATTGCCGATGCTGGCGACGGCCACGAGGACCGGAGCCGCATATTCTCCCGTCAGGAGCAAGCCGACCAAGGCAGCCTCGGACTGCATTGGCAGAATGGTGGCCGCCGCAAAGGCAGCCATGAACAAGCCAAGATAGACAGCAAGCTCGGCCATCGGTCAAAGATACGCGATGATTGTGTTGCGTTCGTTGATCCGACAATGTCGATCTTTCGGAAACATACCGATAGCTTTCTCTATACCCTGACCACGGCAGTCTCGGTCCAACCCATACTTGACGAGCGCTTATCATAATGGCGACCGGCAAGATCGAGCAAGTGTTTGCGTGACAATCAACAAGCTTTGAGATTGTCCCCTCACCTTGCAGAAATGGCCAATCGGTGATGACCGGTCAGTGCTTTGCCATCCTCAGCCACTTCATCGCATAGTAGGTGAGGAACATGTAGAGGCCTGCGATAGCGATACAGTGGATGAAGAAGCCCACCACCGACTCCTCGAAGTTCCACCAGTCCAATGTCACCCGCATTGCGAGCTTGGTGCCGAGGCCCAGCTCGAACGAGCTCCAGACCCCATGGATGGCGATGACGACGGCGATCAGCCGAAGCACAAAGCTTCTCACAGCACTCGATTTCGAGATGCCGAACAGATTGCGTCCCACGCCCATGATCATCGGCCAGCGCAGGCCCAGATGGACCGCGAGGATGACCAATGCCCAGTAGGCGGCGAGCGTGTGGATCTGGCGGATCGTGAAGCCGCCATAGGACGACATGAAGCCTGACAGAGTGTTGGAGATAAGCACGCTGGTCACCAGCAACACCAGCATGGTGACGAGCAGCAGCGCGGTGATCGCGACCTCGATCAAGCTCCTCGCTTCGCGTCGTCCTCTAGAGATCGTGCCGTACCAGCGCCTGTTGAAGACGTTGTGCACGATCACCAGCAGAAACATGGCGGTGCCGGCGACCTCATGGACGGTATTGCCCAGCCACCAGTAGGAAAGACCGATCAGCAGCAGGCCGGCGGCTATGAAGTCAAACGTCAACCTTAGGAGAAATACAGAGTTCAACGCGCAAGCCCCTCAACCTATTCGACCGGCGTGTCGTTGAACCTGGGAATGCGGTACCCGGTATAAAGATAATCGCTGTCCGCCTGCCCCTGATGGCAGGATTGGCAGCGGGCGGTGTTCTCGCTCATGTTGATCGTCTTGTCGGGCCAGAACCACTGGAACTGCCAATCGCCGGTGCGGCGACGGTCATCATAGTCGGCACCCCATCCACTCCCCTTTTCCATCACGAAATATCGGTAGAGCGCGCCATCCCGATAATCAACGAGCACGAAATGCGTGCCGTTCGGGATCGGCTGTCCTTTTTTGACAGCTTCCATCGCCTCGGGTGTCGTCAGGATGTGCTCAGTCACATTGCCGCGCCGGACGGTCGTGTAATGCACCAGCTGATCAAGGTTCTCGGGGAACTTCACGCGATTGGTTTCAGCGTCGGCCTGCCATCCGGCAAGGGACACAAAGGCAACAACCATAGAGATCACGAGGAAACGGCTTGCAAATATCGTCATGAACAACCTCGACGGGTTCGTAAAATGAATTGGGGCAAAGCGTGTGTTGAGAGCACGCCTCAATGCTCTGGTGGCTTCGATCGGGGCGGCCTAACGCCGGTACTGCTCGTCCGAAACCTGCTCCTTCCACTCGACCGCTTTACCGTCGAGAGCCTCCGCGATCGCAATGTGACTCATATCGGCGGTGGCAGTCGCGCCATGCCAATGCTTGACACCGGGTGGGATCCAGACGACGTCGCCGGGTCTGATTTCCTGGGTGGAGCCGCCCCACTGCTGGACCAGGCCAGCTCCCGCCGTGACGATCAACGTCTGGCCCAAGGGGTGCGTGTGCCAGGCGGTACGCGCACCGGGCGCGAACGTCACGATCCCGCCGCCAATCCGCGCCGGTGCGTCCCTCTGAAAGCGCGAATCGACACGCACGGAGCCGGTGAAATTGTCGGCGGAGCCCAAGCTGGATGGCTGCGAACCAGCGCGGGCGACGACGACTGCCTGCTCGTCCTGGGCAAAAGCCGCCGAAGTTAGGAGGGCCAGCGAGGACATAATGAACGTAATCGTCTTCATTCGAATCCCTTGTGTTGGTTATGGCCCCACGTCGCGCTTCATGCGCGGGCCGCACATTACGAACCAAAGCGGACTTCAGTTTTTCTGGAAGACTTCCTTGGCCACAGCGACGGCCGAAACGGCATTCGGCCAGCCCGCATAGAAGGCCATTTGCGTGATCGTCTCGACCAGTTCCTCCTCGGTCACGCCATTCTTGCGCGCCAGCGCGAGGTGGGAGCGAAGCTGGTCAGGGCGGTTCATTGCGATGAGCGCGGCAACCGTGATCAGGCTTCGATCTCGCTTCGAGAGCTGGGGCCGCTCCCAGATATCCCCATAGAGCACGTCATCCGTGAGCTCAGCCAACTTGGGCGCTGTGCTCCCCATCAATTGCTGCGCTCGTGACTGCTGCTGCGTGCCCCCCGCCTCAGAAGCGGTTGGCGTTGGCGTTTGTGCGTTGGTCAAACTGGATACACCTCCAGCCAGCAGCACGCCGCCGGTGATAAGTAAGTTTCTGGCGAAATGCTTCACCTTGTTTCTCCTGAAATTCTGAACCTGAGTTCGGAATGGAAATGCGAAATCAGTCGAGGTTCTTCTCGTCGAGGAACTTCGACACCTGATCCGCGATCTCGACGTTGTTCAGGTCCGAAAAGGGAAAATGGGTGTTGCCCCTGATGCCGATCTCCGGCAGGTGCACGACGGTCACATCGCCGCCATGCTTGTTGACCGCGTCCCGCCACAGTCGGGCCATCTGAAGTCGGGCACGCCAGCTATCCTGCGCCGGCAGGTCCACGGGATGATCGGGAATATTGTCGCCGTAGAAGACGAGGATCGGGATCCGCGTCAATGCCATGAACTGCTCCATCGGGACCGTAGCACCTTGAACGGTATCGAAGGCGCTCGGGATCGGAGCGGGCGCCTCGCCTTCGGGGAAAACGAAGCTGCTGCCGGGCTCGAAGGAGACAATCGCCTTGACGTTCTGGTTCTTGATGGCGGCCAGCCAACCGGGTCCGCCGCCTTGCGAATGGGTAAAGAGAATGCCCGGACCGATCCGGTTAAAGAGCGCCGAGACACCATCGGAAGTCACATTCATGTCGAACGGCCCGGTATTGGGCGTCATCGATCGGAAAAATTGGTTGAGCGCCTCAGGACTGCGGTCGAACTGGACGCCCTCGAAATAGTTCGGCCATAAGCCGACGCGGAACTGATTGAACCAGAGCTGCTCGTCCGGTGTCGGCTTGATTGTCGTCTCGACCATGCTGCGACCCGCATCGCCCCGACGCGGCTGGTCGATCAGATAGGTGGAAAAATGCCGACGCAGAAAGATGGTCTGGAAGCCCTCGCGACCATCCGCCGTCGTCTCCCATGTCCTGGAGAACTGGCCAGCACCATGCCACATGACGACCGGAAACTTCCGCGGACTAACCGGGATCTGATAGAAGGCATAGAGATGATCGCCGTGATAAGTCTGCCCCGCGGGCTCCAGCGGCTTCCTCGGATCGAAGGTTCCGGCTGCGGTTGCAACCGTGCCCCCGACCGCAAAGCTACCCTGCTCCTGAATGACGAGAGGCTCGGGCTTGCTCGCCTGTTGAGCCATTGCGGGCGATATCAGGATGCCGGCAGACACCAATAATGGTGCAAAAAAATACTTCCAGGCGCTCACAGTCGGGTCCTTCTATCAAATCAAG
The DNA here is from genome assembly GCF_014189535.1 of Rhizobium lusitanum. NCBI lineage: Bacteria > Pseudomonadati > Pseudomonadota > Alphaproteobacteria > Hyphomicrobiales > Rhizobiaceae > Martinezella > Martinezella lusitana. The sequence continues at coordinate 982,637 of NZ_CP050307.1, forward strand.
ACAACCCAAAGCTAAACGCAATGTCACTTTTTTATTAGACAGCTAAGTCTGATAAGCTCTAGAAGCTGAGCTAATCAATCCATCGACCAATCATTTTCAGATGTATGAACATGGGTGCAGCTCGCACCAATGTTCACTTGAAGAGACCTGATCAAAGGGGCAGTTGCGGCCTAGGACTGACCCATCAGCTGCTGGTCCCGCCATGTAAAATACGACGTCCGTTTCGAGATCAGCCACTGACTGCCCTGACGGACATACTCGTCGTTGTAATACACACCATTGGTATGTCTGGTCTTCTTACCATCCACCGTATTGACGAGCACAACGAGGCAGTAGTGAACGGCCGTCGCGCGGTCTCCGTCCAGTTCGGCGGTATGCTGGCCATTTAAGTGATAGGAGGTCTCGAAGTTGGCCATGAAACCTGAAAAAGTATCTTCGATTTCCTTGCGTCCTTTGAGTGACGCAAAGAGCTGTCCTTCGAAATATGTGTCGACGACCGCGTCTTCCGTGAACAGCAGCGCCTGAGTGGCCAAGTCTTTCTGGTCTGCAAGGTTCGAGAATGCGTCGACAAGAGCCTTAAGGGCGGCCTTGTCTTCGAGTGTCTGGATTCGCTGCTCTAAACTGTCGTGTTGCACGATTTTCTCCTGGTGTTGTTCGATGAAGGTAAGAGAGGTCGATTGAGCTGGGCGGCCTGCGCAGCCGGTCGCGAGCAGGATCCGCCACCTGCCTCATTGAAGGGACGCGCGCACCCTGGCTTTATCCAGGTCCTCGGCAACCAGCGTTGGCTCTTGAGCGAGGGGCATGTTGGCGACGTCATGCACTGCATCGAGGGCGCCGACTTCGTCCGCGTCCATCGCATCAAAGAGCCGATCAAAATCATCTGGTGCCGAGCCGGTCTCGGCGACGAGTTCGAACGTCTTGCGCAGAGCTTCGTCGGACGTAAGGCTGCGGACCAGCACCTCCGCAAGCTGGCGCCGGGCAATCACGCCATCGCGCGGGGTGCCGGATTGCCGCTTATCCCCCTGCAGCAGCAGGAGCCGGAGCTGATTGGCGTCGTTGTAGTCGAACCAGCCGGGACGCACGATCGTGTAGGGCAAGCCGCTTGCGCGAACCAACCGCTCGCCGCGCCGTTTCCAATCATGCGCCCCTCTACGATCGGTCACGCCGATGGAGGTCATCAACGCAATACGGACCTGTCGGTTTCCCAATGCGGCCAGAATATTACGAACCCCACCATAATCGACAGCTTCGGCTGCGGATGCGCCGCCGTGCGAACCATGGGTAAACACGATGGCGTCGACACCATCTACAGCGGCTAAGAGCGTATCAGGTTGCGTCAGGTCGCCGACGACAACATCCACCTCTGGTGTCGGACGAAGCTTGGTGCGATTGCGCACCAAAACGCGAACGCTGTGCCCCTCGCGAAGAGCTTCCTCGATGACATATCGGCCGATGCTTCCAGTCGCGCCGACAACCAGAATTTTGATCTGCGACTTACCCATGGCGTTTCCTCACTATTGGTGACTGCTATTTTTCATGTGATGCTCCCAGAACCGGGTGGCATTCGTGATCCACCCTTCGGCGCTGGTGCCGATGCCTGGTCCGAAGCCGTGTCCAAGACCGCTGTATTTATGATATTCGACCTCGGTACCGGCCTGGCGCAGGGCCGCAATGCGCCGTTCCATACGGGATGGAGGCGCTATTCCGTCTTGCTCGCCGGCCACGACAAAGACGGGAGGCTCATTGGAAGAATGGTCTGAATGGCCGGTGTAAGCCATCACGACCACCGACGGCCTGGGAAGGTTGTCGCCTGCGAAAGCCGCAACGCCGTGCGAACCGATCGACGCGGCCATCCGTGCTCCGGCTGAACTGCCCCATAGGGAATAGTCCCTGGTGCCGACACCGAGATCGCCCGCATTCTTGAAGATGTAGGAAATGGCCGCCGCAAGGTCTTCGGTCGCGACCCCACCGCCATATCCGGCCCGATATCTCAGCACCAAGACATTGTATCCGCGGCGGCTGATCTCCAAGGCATAGGGAAAGCCTTCGTGAACAGAACCGACATAGGAAAACCCGCCGCCGGGCGAGACAACAGCGAAGGGCTCTCCCGGTTTGCCACGAAAGAAGAACAAGCCGGTGTTCTCTCTGGTCGGATCTTCCCGTTTCTGCGCCTCGGTGTAAAAATCGTAGAATATCGTTTCGCCCTTGTTCACGTCATCGATCATGCGATTGAGCGCCGAGACGACGTTCCCCGGATCCACATGACTGTGATAGGGCAGAAGCAAGCCGATATTGCCAAGGCGCATCGTCTCGTCATAGGCACGACCATCCCACGGCAACAGCAATCGACCGAAACCCGCAAATGCCGGATTGCCCAGCATGTCGACTATCTGACTAGCAGGGCGCAAATGCGCGGGCTCTCCATCCTTTGAGTGACGCTCTACACGCATGGTAGCGCCTCCACTGGATTGCGCACTGTCACTACCGCCGGCTTCGACAGATGCCGGCGCCAACAATAGAGACAGGGCCACATACACAGAGTTCAGCTTAGAGGTGCCCATGGCATCGAAGGTGAATTTGAACATGGCAGTTGGCGGGCCGCCCAACCTACGAAGCCAGGGCGGCCTGCGATCTCCTTTATCGGCCGGTCATCTTCAGTGCGGCCTCGGGAAGCCGCTCGCCCTGAACTTCGATCTTCGACGCTGCCGTGTTGATTTCGGCAAGATCGTCCGCGCTCAGTTCGAGGTCGACTGCCCCAAGATTCTCCTCAAGACGATGCAGCTTGGTGGTACCGGGGATCGGTACGATCCAGGGCTTTTGAGCGAGCAGCCAGGCCAGCGCGACCTGAGCCGGTGTCGCGCCCTTGCGCTCACCGACCGCTTTGATGAGGTCGACAAGAGCGAAGTTCGCCTTGCGAGCCTCGGGTGAAAAGCGAGGTACGCTGTTACGGAAATCGGTCGGATCGAACTTGGTGTTCTCGTCGATCTTGCCGGTTAGGAAGCCGGCGCCCAGCGGGCTGAATGGCACAAAGCCAATGCCAAGCTCCTCGAGCACCGGCAAAAGCTCTGCTTCCGGCCCACGCCAGAACAGCGAATATTCGCTCTGAACCGCCGTGACAGGCTGGACGGCGTGCGCCCGGCGGATCGTTTGGATGCCGGCCTCGGATAGGCCGAAATGCTTGACCTTGCCTTGCGCTTTCAGATCCTTGACGGCACCAGCCACGTCCTCGATCGGCACCTCCGGATCGACACGATGCTGGTACAGGAGATCGATGCGATCGGTCCGCAGGCGCTTGAGGCAGGCATCCACCGCAGCCTTTATATGGTCCGGCTGGCTGTTTGTGCCCCCACGGCGCTCACCGGTCTTGAGGTCGATGTCAAAACCGAATTTGGTAGCGATGACCACCTTGTTGCGGATCGGGGCGAGCGCCTCACCAAGGAGGTCCTCGTTGATGAAGGGGCCATAGGATTCGGCCGTGTCGAAAAGCGTCACGCCGCGATCATGGGCGGCCCGGATGAGCTTGATCATCTCGGCCCTGTCAGCCGGCGGTCCGTAAAGGGCGCTCATGCTCATGCAACCGAGGCCGAGCGCTGAAACATCCAGATTGCCGATCTGTCGCTTTTTCATCGTTATTCTCCTTGAGGTCTGAGGGTACTACCCGTCAGGAACCACCATGCGCCGCAACGCCATTCGTTTCGTCATTTTGCGAATTGGCTTGAATTTAACGCGTCTGGCGCCATGCGATTAGATGCTATAATCTGCATGTTCCTATAAGATGGGCTAATCAATGCCACATGAGAACTTCAACGACCTCGCCGCTTTCGCCACCGTCGCAAAGGAGCGGAGTTTCACAAAGGCCGCAGCAAAGCTTGGGGTTTCGCAATCCGCCCTGAGCCAAACCATCCGAGCATTGGAAGAGCGGCTTGGGCTCCGCCTGCTCACGCGCACGACGCGCAGCGTAGCTCCAAGCGAAGCGGGCGAGCGGCTGTTGCAAACTGTCGCGCCAAGGTTCGAGGAGATAGAAGCAGAGCTGGCTGTGTTAAGTGAGTTGCGCGAGAAACCCGCGGGCACGATACGCATCACGGCCGGTGAGCATCCGGCCATCTCCGTGCTTCAACCCGCTCTCAAGCGGTTTCTGCCGAACTATCCCGACATCAACGTCGAGATCATCGTCGACTACGGCCTGACCGACATTGTCGCCGAGGGTTTTGATGCCGGCGTCCGCATGGGCGAGCAGGTGGCAAAGGACATGATCGCGGTCCGCATTGGTCCCGAGATGCGGATGGCGGTCGTCGGATCACCGGCCTACTTCGAGAAGCGACCTGCCCCGCAAACGCCACAGGACCTGACTGCGCATAGCTGCATCAATATGCGGCTCCCGACCTATGGCGGGCTCTTTCCCTGGGGTCTGGAAAAGGATGGACGAGAGGTGAAGGTGCGCGGCGAAGGGCAGCTCGTCTTCAACAATCTCGGCTTGAGACTGCATTCGGCGCTGGACGGGCTGGGGGTGACCTACATGCCGGAAGATCAGGTACTCCCCTACGTTGCCGAGGGGCGGCTCATCCGGGTTCTTGAGGATTGGTGCCCCTATTTTCCCGGCTATCACCTCTATTATCCGAGCCGGAGGCACTCTTCACCCGCACTGACCCTGCTCGTCGACAGTCTCCGCTATCGTGGGTAGCTGACGCAAATAAAGACTCTCGTCACTTGGCCAATCAGTGTGGTTCCCCGGCCAACAGCGCCCAGAAGGCCAGGAACGGTGTCTCGACCGATCTCATGGCGTGTTTGATTCCGGGCTCATTGTAAAACGACCCGCCAATGCCGGGAGAAAACCAGTCCCCCTCCCCTCGCTGAAACTCTCCATTGGACAGCACAAGGTAGACTTCCTCGGGAGCGTGATCATGATCCGGATAACGCACATGGGGCGCCATCAGGGTGACGCCGATCCACAGGTCGCTTCGCTCCTCCAATCCGCCGGGACCGATGATCATTGCATTGGCATGGCCATCGGCAAAATTTGTACTCTCCGTGCCGTCACACTTGGTTCGCTGGCGCCATTCGAGGTTCGGCTCGATCCCCTTGAAGCCTTCGACCAACCGCTGAATCAAGGGCTCTGACGTATCGACGGAAAGGACCTCGTTAAGGTTCTTGCAGACAGGGAGGCGGCTCCCAGGTCCTTGCCGTCCGGGGCCCGGGTGCTCAAGCAGTGCAAAAATCTGCGGGATGGAACGACGGGCCTCCAGTGCTTTGGCAAACTGATCGAACGCCGCAAATGCCGCATCCACGAAAAATTGCAGGTTCTCGCTGCGTTCGATCATGTCATTGCCTCCAGAAACTTGGACCGACGAACCGGCCCACCCGCACCATCAGATGTCTTTTGCGATACGCAGCCCGTCATAGATGGCGGCGTGCGTGTTTCGTGCGGCCACGGCATCTCCGATGCGGAACAGCTGGAACTTTCCATCACCATTGCGAACCACGGACTGAGGCTGGCCGTTCAGAAGCTCGTCATGCGAGATTTCGCCGAGGTTGGACGAAAGCGGCTTCAGCTCGAAATAGAGCTCATCCAGCGGGATGGTCCCGTGATTGATGACGATCTGGTCGAAGCTTCGCTGCTTGGAAACCCCGCCATAGTCGCTGCCAACATGGGCCACCAGCAGGTTGCCGCTCTTCTCGACCGCTTCCAGCCGGTAGGTGACAGTGAAGGTCACATCCTGCTTCTGCAGGGAACGCATATAAGGCACCAAGTTCATCGCCATAACTTCCGGGGCGAAAGAGCGGTCCGGCGTCATGATCTCGACCTTGGCGCCGGCCTTGGCAAGAAACTCCGCGGCCTGAAGGCCGGCATGATCGCCGGCGTCGTCAAAGACCAGGACATTGCTGCCCGGTTTCACATCGCCCGAGATGATGTCCCAGGAGGAAACGACAAATTCGTTGCCCTTCGACAGCACCTCCGTATGCGCCATACCGCCGGTGGCGACGATGACGACGTCGGCATTTTCGGCCGCGATAGTTTGGGCGTCGGCCCAGGTGTTGAAGCGAAAGACGACGCCATGCTTCTCGCACTGGCTCATCCGCCAGTCGACAATGCCGATCATTTCGCGACGGCGCTCGCTCTGCGCCGTCAGCCGGATCTGCCCGCCGGCATTGTTGGCGGCCTCGAACACCACGACCTCATGGCCGCGCTCGGCGGCAACGCGAGCAGCTTCCAGACCGGCCGGACCGGCACCAACGATGACGACCTTTTTGCGAACCTCGGCCTTCGCAATGACATGCGGCATGGTTTCTTCGCGGCCCGTCGCCGCGTTGTGGATGCAGAACGCCAGACCGCCCTGATAGATACGATCGAGACAGTAGTTGGCGCCGACGCAGGGGCGAATATCATCTTCCCGCTTCTCCATGATCTTTCGGACGATATGCGGGTCCGTCATGTGGGCACGGGTCATGCCGATCATATCGACCTTGCCTGCGGCGATGGCGTGGCGGGCGGTTGCCACATCCTGGATCTTGGCGGCATGGAAGGTCGGGAAATTCGTTGCCGCACGGATTTCACCGGCAAAATCGAGATGCGGAGCGCTGGCCATGCCCTGGATCGGGATGACGTCGGTCAGGCCGGGGTCCGTGTCGATATGGCCGCGAATGACGTTCAGGTAGTCGATCAGGCCACTTTCCTTCAGGCGCTTCGAGATTTCGATACCTTCGGCCTTGTCCGTTCCGCCGGGAAGACATTCGTCGGCGGTGTAGCGTACGCCGAGAATGAAATCGTCCCCTACCCGTTTTCGCATCGCCGCGAATACGTCGAGACAGAAGCGCATACGGTTTTCAAGCGAACCACCATAAGGACTGTCGAGCTCGTTGGTGACCGGAGACATGAACTGATCGATCAGGTGGCCATAGGCTTCCAGTTCCACACCGTCCATGCCGCCCGCCTTCATCCGCTCCGCCGCATCGGCAAAGTCCTTGATGATGCGTTCGATGTCCCAATCCTCCAATTTCTTCGGGAAGGCACGGTGCGCTGCCTCGCGGTGATGGGATGGAGCCAGAACGGGGAGCCAGTCGCCCTTGTCCCAACGCGTGCGCCGGCCAAGATGCGTGAGCTGGATCATAATCGCAGCACCCTGTTCGTGCACGGCATCCGTCATTTCCCTGACCCACGGAACGATCTCGTCCTTATAGGCAAGCAGGTTGTTGAAAACCGGAGGACTGTCTCGCGAAACCGCGGCCGATCCCGCCGTCATCGTCAGCGCCACGCCGCCTTTTGCCCGCTCGACAGTATACGCGCGGTAGCGCCCCTTCGGCATGCCATCCTCCGGATAGGCCGGCTCGTGGGAGGTCACGATAATGCGGTTCCGCAGGGTCAGATGCTTGAGTTTGTAGGGCTGAAGGAGGGGGTCGTTCGACATGGGTCGTGCTCCGGATTTAAAACGTCGGCATCGACGCTAAGTGTAATGTACACATGTGTCAACAATGAAAACAGACAAGTCGCTCTTGTGGACACTTATGTACATTTACATTGTGCGACGCCCTACAATTTGTTAGGAGGTAATCTATGGATCAGACTTTGAATGACACCGGCTGGCGAGGATCGCAGGAGGGGTGGCTCGAGGCCGCCTATCTCTCCCTGCTCGATTCCGGCGTGGATTCGGTGAAGATTCTCCCGCTCGCGAAAAGGCTCAATCTGTCACGGACCAGCTTCTACTGGTTCTTCAAGGATCGCGAGGAACTCTTAGCCGCGCTCGTTACGCGATGGCGCGACAAGAATACCGGCGGCATTGTCAGGCAGACGGAGGCTTATGCGGAATCGCTGGCCGAGGCGATGCTCAATGTCTTCGACTGCTGGCTCAACAACGAGCTGTTCGATGCAAAGTTCGAATTTGCAGTCCGCAGCTGGGCGCTGCAATCCGACGAGATCCTCGAACAGGTTCGGGAAGCCGACCAGATGCGTCTCGAAGCATTGAAGCGCATGTTCATTCGCTTCGGCAACTCCGAGATCAATGCAGACGTAAGGGCGCGCACGACCTATCTGGTGCAGATCGGCTATATCTCCATGCAGTCTCAGGAGGATATCGCCGTCCGCATGAAGCGCATTCCCGAGTACATCGAGATTTACACCGGTCAGGTGCCGCAACAGAGGGAGCTCGATCGCTTCTTCTCCCGGCACAACTACAAGCCTGACTAAGGGGGCGTTAACATGCATGGCTCCCTAAGAACCGGTATTGTTGGTGGCAGCGGCTGGCTCGGCGGAGCCATCGCCGGCTCGCTTCTAGATGCTGGCCTGGTCGAGCAGCAGACGCTCTCGCTATCCTATCGCAAGGAGCAGCCGCAACGTTTCGCAAATGCTTTCTGGACGACGGATAACCAGGCACTTGCCGATCGATCGGACATTATCATTCTCTCCGTCCGGCCGGCCGACTGGAGTGGTCTGGCCGTCGATGCCCGGGGCAAGCTCGTCATCTCCGTTATGGCAGGGATTCGTATGAGCGCGCTGTCCGACCGGCACAATACGGGTCGCGTGGTCCGTTCTCTCCCGAACGCCGGCGCCGAAGTCGGCAAATCCTATACGCCCTGGATCGCCTCCAATGAAGTCGACGACGATGATCGGAACATCGTTCGAGCCATCTTTGATGCATGCGGGTCACAAGACGAAATCGCAAGCGAGACGGATATCGACTACCTCACGGGCCTTTCCGGGTCCGGGCCGGCATTTCCCGCCTTGCTGGCATCCGCGATGATGCGTGACGCGATTGCCTATGGACTGCCCAAAGAGATTGCCCGGCGGGCGGTCACGACTGTGCTAGCGGGCGCCGGCCGTCTGATCGAGCACAACGAGGACTGTCCCGACGACATTGTTAGAGCCTTTCTCGACTACCGTGGCACCACTGCGGCGGCCATTGAAGGCATGCGTGCCGCAGGCTTCGACGCTGCTGTCGCGAACGGGCTATCAGCGGCATTCAAGAAATCGGTAAGTATGGGGGACGCTTCCTGACAACCGGTGGGTGGGTGTTCTGCGGCACCCCGCTCAGTTCTGAAGGCCGCACAATAAAGGGAACGAGAATGAAAAAATTACTTTCGTCCACAATCTTGATAGCCGGCCTCTTCGGAGGAGCCTCCTTTGCCAGCGCCGCCGAATGCGGCAGCGTCACCATCGCCAGCATGAACTGGCAGAGTGCCGAGGTTCTTTCGAATCTCGACAAGATCATCCTGAACGAAGGTTACGGCTGCCAGGCTGAAATTACTGTCGGCGACACCGTCCCGACAATCACCTCCATGGCGGAAAAGGGTCAGCCGGACATCGCGCCGGAAGCATGGATCGACCTGCTTCCGGACGTCGTGAAGAAGGGAACGGAGGAAGGCAAGATCGTTGCAGTCGGCTCCCCGTTGCCGGACGGCGGCAATCAGGGCTGGTGGATCCCGAAGTACCTTGCGGACGCCCATCCCGACATCAAGACCATTCCCGACCTCCTGAAGCATCCGGAGCTCTTCCCGGATCCAGAAGATCCGTCAAAGGGAGCTATCTACAACGGCCCGCAGGGCTGGGGCGGCACTGTCGTCACCTCGCAGCTCTACAAAGCGTTTGGAGCGGAAAAGGCTGGATTCACGCTGGTGGATACAGGATCGGCCGCCGGTCTCGATGGCTCTATCGCCAAGGCTTATGAAAGCAAGAAGGCATGGGTAGGCTACTACTGGGCGCCCACAGCATTGCTCGGCAAGTATCCGATGGTGAAGCTGGAGGCAGGCGTTCCTGCTGATGCCGCGGAGTGGAAGCGCTGCAACACGGTGGCGGATTGCCCGGACCCGAAGCCGAACGCATGGCCGATCGACAAGATCGTTACCCTCACCGCCAAGCCCTTTTCCGAAAAGGCCGGCCCCGAAGTCATGGACTACCTCGCTAAGCGCTCCTGGAGCAACGAGACCGTTAACAAGCTGATGGCTTGGATGACAGACAATCAGGCAAGCGGCGAAGATGGTGCCAAGCACTTCCTGAAGGAAAACAAGGACGTCTGGACGAAGTGGGTTTCACCGGACGCAGCCAAGAAAATCGAAGCTGCTCTGTAAACGTCTATCCTGCGGTGCGCGAAAGCGCACCGCCTCTCAACAGCCGACAAAATCAAAAAGACTTGAGCCACGGCTTCTTGTATAAAGAAGGGGAACCGAATGGAATGGTTTTATAAATTTCCGCACATGGACGATGACGCTCTGCGGAACCTGAAGAAGGCGATAGACGACGGCTTTCGCTGCTTCACGCGCGCCTATGGCGATACAATCGAAAGCCTGTTTTCGCCGCTGCAACGCTTTCTGATTGCCGCCGATCGCTTCATGACGCAGACGCCGTGGCCAATCATTACCCTGATCATTCTTGTCATCGCCTGGTTTGCGACGCGCAGCCTGAAGATCGTTTCCGGCTGTCTCGTCATTCTGCTGCTGATCGGCTATTTCGATATGTGGGACGACACCATGCGGACGGTCTCGATGATCTTCGTCTGCACCATCCTGTCGATCGCCATCGGCATTCCGATCGGAATCCTGATGGCACGCTCCAACACGGTTCAAAGGATCATCAATCCTATCCTCGACGTGATGCAGACCATGCCGAGCTTCGTTTACCTGATCCCCGTGGTTATGCTGCTCGGGATCGGTAAAGTGCCCGGCCTGATTGCCGTCGTCATCTATGCCATCCCGCCCATGATCAGATTGACAGACCTCGGCATCCGTCTCGTCGACAAGGACGTGCTGGAAGCGGCGGACGCGTTTGGAACTTCGAACGCACAAAAGCTCTTCAAGGTCCAGCTTCCGCTCGCCTTGCCCACGATCATGGCCGGCATCAATCAGACCATCATGATGGCGCTTGCCATGGTCGTCGTCGCCTCGATGATCGGTGTGCAGGGCCTCGGCCAGCCCGTTCTGAAGGCGATCGCCAACCAGTACTTTACATTGGGAATGTTCAACGGCCTTGCCATCGTCGGCATCGCCGTCATCTTCGACCGGGTCAGCCAAGCCTATGGCAAGAGGCTCCAGAAGCATCGGGAGATCGTCCATGGCTGAGCAACATTTCGGCGGGATCAAGATCCGCCACCTGTACAAGATTTTCGGCCCCAATCCGATGGCTTATGTCGATGCCGTTCAGAAAGGGCTGACGAAAGCCGAATTGAACGAAAAACATGGACATGTGCTGGGCCTGAGAGACATCAATATCGAGATCTCGTCGGGCTGCATCCAGGTCATCATGGGTCTTTCCGGCTCGGGAAAGTCGACCCTCATTCGGCACATCAACCGGTTGATCGACCCGACCGCCGGCGAGGTGCTGGTTGACGGCGTGGATGTCGTCAAGATGAACGAAGCCGAACTGCGCACCTTTCGCCGCCATCAGACGGCGATGGTCTTCCAGAAATTTGCGCTGCTACCGCATCGCAACGTCCTCGACAACACGATGTTCGGCCTCGAAGTCCAGGGTCTCGATCGGTCGAAGGCCCGCGACGTCGCCATGCGATGGCTGGAACGCGTTGGGTTGCGGGGCTTCGAGCAAAAGTATCCCAATCAGCTTTCCGGCGGCATGCAGCAGCGTGTTGGCCTGGCGCGCGCCCTTTCCAACGATGCCCCGGTCCTGCTGATGGACGAGGCTTTTTCGGCACTCGATCCGCTGATCCGCATGGACATGCAGACGGTTCTCCTCGACATCCAGAAAGAGATCAAGAAAACCATCGTCTTCATTACCCACGATCTCGACGAAGCGCTTCGCCTGGGTGACCAGATCGCCATCCTGCGCGATGGCGAAATCATCCAGCAAGGTACAAGCCAGGACATCGTCCTGAGGCCGGCCGACGAATACGTTGCCAATTTCGTCAAGGAGGTCAATCGCGGCCGGGTGGTTCATGTCGAGGCTGTCATGAGACCTTTTCAGGCGGGTACGGCTTCGAGCGGAGCGAGAATTGCCGCCGGCTCAACGGTTGAGGAGGCCATGCGACTGCTGACATCCTCGCCGGACGGCGATGTCGTCGTGACCTCGGCGACAGGAGACGCAGTTGGATTGATCAACCTGCGTGAACTCGCTGGCGCCATGGTCAATTCGCACACCTTTGCTCCTCCCGCGGTCGCGGCGCAGTGAGCCGGCCGTGGGCGGGGATCCATGGTCGCGCTCCATTCAACCGTGTAACGCTGCGGTGAGCCACGCCGCAGCCCGGTCGCGTGCAAGCGTACCCCTTCCCTTCAGCGGCAGCAGAACGTTGTAACGGCCTTCCGCCGCAAACTCTGCTTCATCAAGCGGCACGAGTGTCCCATCATTCAGGAATGTGCGGACCAGGACTCCCCAGCCAAGCGCGACCCCTTGTCCGGCGCGTGCGGCGGCGATCGCCTCCGTATAATGATTGAACCGAAGTGACGGCTTGACGTCGAAGGCCGTTCCTCTTTCTCCAAGCCACCGCCCCCAGGAAACCCACGACCGATCGGGAACCTCCGTCTCGATGAACTCGTCCGCGGGCGATAGCGGACCCGCCACTCGGTTTTTCAGGTAGTCGGGAGAGCAGACAGGCATGATGATATCGCCTTGGGAGGCAATGACGGTTCCATCGCTGAAGGGCGGCAGACCATAGCGAATGACGATATCGATCTCACCGCCGTCGAGGTCGATCCTGTTATCCTGCGAGACGACACGCACCTGAATACCCGGATTGAGGCGGCGAAAGTCTGCCAGTCGTGGCAGTAGCCAGAATGACGAAAACGCCACGGTCGCTCCGATGGTTACGACATCCTGAGCGGACAATTTGATCGCTTCGATGCTCTCGGCGATGTTCGCGAAGCTCTGAGCCAACGTCGCCCCCAGCGTCAGGCAAGTCGCCGTAGGCTCGATCGCACGATGCTTGCGCAGGAATAATGGCTGACCAAGTTCCTCCTCCAGCGTCGCGATCTGCCGGCTCACGGCTGCCTGGGTGACGCCGAGTTCGCCTGCGGCCACGGTGAAGCTTTTCCTTCGAAGGACGGCCTCCAAGGTGAGCAAGGCCGTTAGCGATGGAAGCCGTCTCCGGAAATGCATCTTGGATGCCCTTCGCATTACATGAGGTTATGTCTACGCAATATTAAATGCCGTTGAAGAGCCCGAACCACAAGGGCAATCTGCTGATACCCACGCATAAGAGGTCCTCATGCTAAATAGGCTTCCTTCTTCCATCTCGGCGCTACTGACCGCCCGCGCCGACGGACACTCATTGCCGGCGGGCCTCTACACGCGCGAAGATGTCTTCGAGGCGGATTTGGACGTCTTCTTTCATCAGCACTGGATCTGCGTCGGCGTCGACTGCGACGTGCCGGAACCAGGTGACGCCACCGTCGTCGATATCGGCAAGACCAGTCTCATTCTTCTGCGGGACGATGATGGAGACATCCGGGTTCTGCACAATGTCTGCCGCCATCGCGGGTCCCGTCTGCTTAATCCGGGCAAGACGATCGTCTCGAAGCTCGTGTGCCCGTACCACACCTGGACTTACGAACTGACGGGAGAGCTCAGCTATGCGCCTCATATGGGCAAGGATTTCGATAAGGACTGTCACAGCCTGAAATCCGTCACCTTCAGGTCGATCGGCGGGCTCATCTATGTCTGTCTTTCCGACAATCCGCCCGAAGACATTGCTCTGCTTGAGCAGACGATGATCGAGCGCCTCGCCCCTTATGATATCCGCAACGCCAAGGTCGCCTATCAGACCGACGTCATTGAGGACGGCAACTGGAAGCTCACGATGGAAAACAATCGTGAATGCTACCACTGTTCGGCAAATCATCCGGAGCTCTGCGTCTCCTTCGTCGATCTCGATTTTGGCTTCGACCCCGAGACGCTAAGTCCCGAGGATCGCGAACAGGCCGAGGAGCATTCCAGGCTCTATGAAGAGCGCACAAAGGCATGGGAGGCAGACGGCTATCCCTCGACCGCCGTCGAGCAACTCGGCGACTGCGCCACGAACTTCAGGACCCAGCGCCTGATCATCGCTGGAGCCGGCGAATCCCAGACCCACGATGCCACGACCGCATCCTCGAAGCTGCTGGGCCACATGACCCGCAAAGATCTCGGCAACACGCATCTGTGGGGACATAATAGCTGGAACCATTTCATGGGTGACCATGCCGTGGTGGCGACCGTCATTCCACTCTCCGCTGGCAAGACCCTGGTCAGAACCAAGTGGCTCGTACACAAGGATGCCGTCGAGGGCGTGGACTACGATCTCGATAAGCTTACGGACGTGTGGATCGCGACCACGGATCAGGACGCCGACCTCGTTGCGCGTTCCCATGCCGGCACGCTCGACCCGGCATATCAGCCGGGACCGTACTCGCGGTTTACAGAAACGAATCTCGACAAGTTCGCCACCTGGTACATCGATCGGATGCGCGCCCATGGATACTAGGAGCCCACAGACCCCGGCATTGACCGCCGCCCCTCACGACACCTGGAATCCGGAACAAGATGACGCCCTCTTATGTCTGGATGTCCAAGCAGAGACGCACGACGTCAAGACGTTCACCTTCGCATCTCGCGACGGGAAGCGTTTCGCATTCAAGGCGGGCCAATATTTCCTGTTCGACCTAGACCATAATGGAGATGCTGAAAGCAGATGTTACAGCATCTCGTCCTCGCCGCACCGGACCAATGCTTTTTCGGTGACGGTGAAACGGGTTCCCGGCGGCAGAATTTCCAATTGGCTGCATGACACGCTCATCCCGGGAGCAACGATCAGGGCGAACGGCCCGCTTGGCCATTTCGTCAGGCCGCCAGGCCGCAAACTTCTCCTGCTCTCTGGCGGCTCCGGCATTACGCCGGTGATGTCGATGGTGCGCGAACTTGTCGACAGTTGCGATCCCGCTGATGTTGTCTTCATGCATGCTGCCCGGACGCCGCAGGACCTGATCTTTCGCGACGAACTGGCCGGCATCGCGCGAAAACTGAAAGGCCTTCGCCTGCATTTTCTTCCGGAGAGCGTAGTGGGTGAACCGTCTTGGTCAGGTCTGACTGGCCGCATTTCGATCGACTACGTACGGCTTGCGGTTCCCGATATCGCGGATAGAATCGTGATGTGCTGCGGCCCAGCCCCGTTCATGGTAGCGGCGCGCCACATCGCCACCGAACTCGGCGTCGCTGACGCGAACTATCTCGAGGAAAGTTTCGACGCCGCGGTTATCGACGACCCGGCAATTCCAGTCGTTCCAGAGGCGGCCGCGAAGACTTTCCAGGTCACATTCTCGAAACAGTCCCGTAGCATCGAGGTGGCCGGCGAACAGACCGTACTCTCCTGCGCGAAGAAAGCTGGGGTGAGAATACCATCATCCTGTGCGAACGGTGTCTGCGGCACCTGCAAGTCGAAGCTCACCTCCGGCTCCGTCGACATGAGCCACAATGGCGGAATACGCCAGAGGGAAATCGATGCGGGTTTCTTCCTTCCCTGCTGTTCCAAGCCACTCAGCGACCTCGTCATCGAACGTTGAGTGTTCCGGGCGGAAGGTCTGTGCTGGCTGCTGCCGAGCCGCAAATTGGTTCGGAAACCTGCCGCATGGCGCGCATCACCGTCGTTTTCGCGACGGACGCGCGCCTTTTTTGCCGGTTTACGGGCGTCGCGGATCGGATCGCGAGATCTAAATATGGCGGAGACGCTCGCTGTTACACTGATTTTTTGTCTATATCGAAACCTGAGACTGCATCTGCCTTTGGAAAAGCTCGCTTACTTGTAGCCGTCGGAGACTATGCGCTATAAGGTTGGCACGCGCGCTAGATGGCCGTGGAAGTGAAGAGGAAGTGTTATGCCGACTGGTACTGTTAAATTTTTCAATGAGGACAAGGGATTTGGCTTCATTACCCCCGAGAATGGTGGAACGGATGTGTTCGTTCACGTTTCCGCTCTGCAGCGGGGCGGTTCGCTTAGAGAAGGTGAAAAGGTAAGCTACGAACTGGGCCAAGATCGCAAGACTGGAAAGTCGAAGGCCGAAAACGTCAGCGTGCTCTAATCGCATGCACTAAATGATCGATCACGGATTTAGCCTGTTTCATTATTGGAACAGGCTAAATCCGACTCGGGTGAATTTGAACAGACGTCGTCCGATAGGCTACGGTTGACGATTGGCTTGTGAGATCTGAATCTGACAGCCGAAAGCACATAGCCAGAGGCACAATATCCGCGGCATCGATATGTTGCTTAAGGTTTTCGGTACAACCAGCAAGGCTCTTTTCAAGGCCGCCGGTGCCGATAGAGCCGCCATAGGTGCCGGCCCTCCACAGGTGGAATGCGTGTCGATATCGGTGATATCGAGAGTGTCGGTAGAAAAATAGTTCCTGTCCCCCGCTGCCTCAATGGTGATGAGCCCGCAAATCAGCCCGGTGTCCTTGGCGACAATGAATAAGTCCTCATCCCAGATGACGACGTCATTCAGCGACCTCGCCCGCCGCTCACGCGTAGCGGACTTCCACGCCTAGTTTTTCCACTCGGTTGCGGATGCTGTGTGGCATGTTGCTGTCCGTGATGATCAGATCGACGCGCGACAAGGAAAAAGCCTTGGACGAAGCCCCATAGAATACGCTTGCCTGAATGGCGATTTTCTCGCCTGGATGCGAAGCGACCAAAGAACGATGGAGAGCGGACTTGGCTCGTTCGCGATCATGGCGGAAGCCCGCCGCAGGTTGCTGGCCATGGCCGTCGACTGGGCCGAACAGGGTCGCGCCTCCGCGCAAGGCGCCGACCTGCTGATCGGCAACGGCATGGTCTATTATCTGGCGGCATCATTGGGGGAGCGCCTTGGAGTGCCGGTCGTCGAAAGCCAGTTGATGCCGACGCTGCCGTCTCACACGTCTCCGCCTTTACCCTTGCCGCAATGGATGTACCGCCTCTCCGGTTTTGCCAACAAGGCGCTCGGCCATGCGGCCCGTCTTCTGGTCTGGAAGACCCTGAAGCCCGCCTATAACGAGATCGTCAGGCCCGCTCTGGGTCTGCCGCCCTACCCGCGCTTTGCGCCCTTTCAGGATAAATTTCTCAACCATCCGCGCCTTTTCGGCTTCAGCCCGACACTGATCGAACCTTCGGCAAGCTGGCCCGAACAAACCCGCGTGACCGGACCGTGGTATCTGGAAAGCACGGATACATGGCGGCCATCCGAAGCTCTGATGCAGTTTCTGGAGAGCGGGCCGCCGCCCATTTACGTCGGCTTCGGCAGCATGATGCATCATGATGCGGCGGGATTTACCGATACGTTACTCGGCGCGGTCAAGATGACCGGCAAACGCGCCGTCCTGGCGACAGGATGGGGAGGCTTGAGCGAAAAGGCGGACTTCGATAGCAGCACGGTTTTCGCCCTTGAGCGTGCCCCGCATGACTGGCTCCTGCCGCGCATGGCCCTGGCCGTGCAGCATGGCGGCGCGGGAACGACAGCCGCCGCCAGAGCCGGCATCCCTTCGGTCGTCACACCCGTTTTTGGCGACCAGCCCTTCTGGGCCGCGAGGCTCGAACATCTGGGCGTCGCCCCCAGAGCGTTGCCGAGAGAAAAATTGACCGCCACTTCGCTCGCCTCGGCAATTTTGGACGCCGATGCACCACACATGTGTGAGGCGGCGAGAAAGCTCGGCGAGAAACTGAGGGCAGAGCAAGGCGTTGAAAGCGCCATCGATGCGCTGCGTGCCTGGGGCCTGCTGTCGCCTTCCACCACGGCGGCCCAAACAGCAACAGGCTCAAATCCGCCTGATTGAACTCTCTCTGTTCGATGCATTGCGATCGGGCGCTTTAGAGCTTCGGCTCCATGGCGCCCGAGGCTCAACCGTGATTGCACTGCACAATCAAAAAATCTTGAGAAAAGCTTTTCTCATCTTGACTCTCGGTATGAGAAAAGCTTTTCTCACTACAAATAATTCGGGAGAGGACATCTGGAAAATCAGCGTGGCAGAAGCGGGCGGACGACGATTCACGATGTTGCCGCTGCCGCGGGTGTGAGCATTTCGACGGCATCGAAGGCATTGAACAATACCGGTCGAATGGGCGGTGAGACGCGTGAGCGGGTCAAGCGGGTTGCGACCGAGATCGGTTTTCGGCCGAACGCCTTGGCCAAGGGGCTGCTCAGCAATCGCAGCTTTACCATCGGTCTTCTGACCAACGATACCTATGGCCGTTTTACCCTCCCGGTGATGGCAGGCATTACGGAAGCGCTCGTGGATCACGGTGTCTCGGTGTTTCTCTGTACGATCGAAGACGATCCTGCGCTCGGAAAGGTTCATGTGGACGCCATGCTCGACAAGCACGTCGATGGCATCATCGCCTCGGGAAAGAGGATCGACCGCCGGCTGCCGGTGGATCTGTCCAACCTGCCCGTGCCGGTGGTCTACGCCTTCACCGAAGGAACGCCCGACAGCGTCACCTTCTGCGCCGACGATTTTCAGGGGGCAACGCTTGCCGTCGAATGGCTGATAGGTCTCGGCCGCCGACGGATCGCCCATATCACTGGTCCCGACAGTTTCGTCTCGGTGCGCGAGCGCGCTAAGGCCTATCGGGATCTCGTCGGCGACGCATTACCGGTGATGTATGGCGAATGGTCCGAAGCCTGGGGGCACGAAGCCGTTGCCAAGCTGTGGAACACGCCCGGACCGAAACCGGACGGGATCTTCTGTGGCAACGACCAGATCGCGCGAGCGGTCGTGGATGCGCTGCGCGAGCGTGGCGTTTTTGTGCCGACCGATGTGTCCGTGGTTGGTTTCGACAATTGGGAGATTGTCGCCGCCCAAACCCGGCCGCCGCTGACGACGGTGGATATGAATCTCAAGGCGCTCGGGCGGGAAGCCGGGCTGACGGTTCTGGCGTTGGCGGAAGGACGCGCCGTTGAACCGGGGATGAGGACATTGCCCTGCGAACTGATCGTGCGGCAGTCGTGAGGGGAAACCTCGAGAATTGACTGGTTGAGGAAAAGGGCGGGAGAAACGCCCATGGGAGGAGAGAAACATGATGAAGCGACTTCTGGCCGCGACAGGCCTCATATCCTTATGCTTGATGACAAGTGCGTCAGCCGCCGAAAACATCTCGATGTGGGTGCGTTCCGGCATCGGCGATTCCTTCAAGAAGGTCGTCGAGGCCTATAATGCCGGCCACGACGATAAGGTTACCCTCACCGAGGTGCCCTTCTCCGAACTCGTGCAGAAATACGCGACCGCAATCGCCGGCGGCCAGGCCCCCGACGCACTGTCGATGGACCTAATTTACACCCCGGCCTTTGCCGCTGCGGGCCAGCTCGAAGACCTGACGGACTGGGCGAAAGCCCTGCCCTATTTCAACTCGCTTTCGCCGTCGCATGTGAAGCTCGGCACCTATGACGGCCACGTTTACGGCCTACCGCTTTCCGTCGAGACCTCGGTCTTTGCCTGGAACAAGGATCTCTACAAGAAGGCTGGCCTCGACCCGGACAAGGCGCCGACGACCTGGGACGAGATCGAGAAGAATGCCGAAAAGATCCGGGCGCTCGGCGGCGATAACTACGGCTTCTATTTCTCCGGCGGCGGCTGCGGCGGCTGCATGATCTTCACCTTCACACCGCTCGTCTGGGGTGCTGGCGCTGATATTCTTTCCGCGGACGGCAAGAAAGCGACGCTGGATACGCCGCAGATGCGCAAGGCGGTCGATATCTACCGCAGCATGGTCAAGAAGGATCTGGTTCCCGCAGGTGCTGCCAGCGATACCGGCGCCAACTTCCTCAGCATCAGCAACGGCAGGATCGGCCAGCAAACCATCGGCGCCTTCTCGATCGGCACGCTGATCACGCAATATCCCGATATCCATTTCGGCGTGACCCTGATCCCCGGCGTGGATGGAACCCCATCCTCCTTTGCCGGCGGCGATAATTTCGTCATCTCCAAGGGCACGAAGAAGCTCGATGCGGTGAAGAAATTCCTCGAATATACCTATTCGCTGGAAGGTCAGAAGATCATGGCGAAATATGGCAGCTTGCCGACGCGCGGCGATATTGCGGATCAGGTGCTTCAGGGCCTTGATCCGCGCATGCAGGTGGGCCTGAAGGCCATCTCCGTTGCCAAGACGCCCTATACGCTGCAGTTCAACGATCTGATCAACAGCGCCAACGGGCCATGGGCCGGCTTCACCAACGCCGCGATCTTCGGCACGGATGTCGACACTGCCTTTTCCAATGCCCAGGCGGAAATGCAGTCAATCATCGACAACGCCCAGTAACAAAAGCTTGCGACCAACCGGGAGGCTTAAGGTCTCCCGGTCCTTCCCATCGGAACATCAGGAGCATTCCATGGCTAGCCCTGGAGCTATCGGAGCAGTGCGGCGTCGCACACGGCGGCGACGTGCCAGCTGGCACGGATTTCTCTACATCGCGCCGGCCATGGCGCTCGTCATCGTCTTCTTCATCGTACCGGTCCTCTTCACCGGCTGGATGAGCCTGCACAACTGGCCATTGCTCGGCAATCCGCGCTGGATCGGCTTCGGCAATTATACGAGGATGCTATCGGATATCCGCTTCATGGCGGCCCTGCGTTTCACCGCCTATTACACGGTGATCGTCACCATCGCCATATTCGCCGTCGCCTTTCCCCTAGCACTCTACGTCGAAAAGCAGCGGCCTTTTGTCAGCTTCTATCGCACCATCATCTTCCTGCCCGTTGTCGTCGGTCTGGCGACCGCTTCGCTGCTCTGGGTCTGGCTTGCCAATGTCGACAGCGGCTTTTTCTCGCCAGTGGCGCAGACGCTTGGCCTAGTCGACAAAAAGCCGAACTTGCTGGCAGATTTCGACATGGCCTTTGCCACCATCGTCGTCATGGTGGTCTGGAAGATCGCCGGCTTCACGATGATCATCCTTTTGACCGGTCTACAGGCGATCCCGTCCGAGCTGACGGAGGCTGCCCGCATCGATGGCGCCAGGCGCTGGCAGCGCTTCCGTTTCCTGACCCTGCCGCTGATGCGCAAGACCATTGCGCTTGCCCTGATTATCTCGGTTACCGGCTCGGTGCTCGCCTTCGACCAGTTCTACATCATGACCAGCGGCGGACCGCAGAACCGGATGATCTCGGTGGTTTATTACATCTTCAACCAATCCTTCGTGTCCTTCAATCTCGGCTATGGCGCGGCACTGTCGATCGTCCTCCTTGTCATTCTCGTGCTGATCAGCATCGTTCAGCTCTGGCTGCTGCGCGTCGGGGAGGACCGTCCATGAGCTCGGCAAAGGAACGTCGTGCACGGCGGAAATTATGGGGTGGCATCAGCTATCACAGCGTCGGCTTCATCATCGTCATCGTCTTCTTTGCACCCTTCGCAATCGCGCTGCTGTCGTCATTCCGGCACGGCACGGAGGCGAGCCTGCCGCCATTGCCGCCGTGGCCGACAACGGGCTTCAGCCTCGACGCTTATCGTTCTCTCGATGGCTTCGGTGCCGGCGTGTTGCAGCACACGCTGAACTCGCTTTTCGTCTCGGTGGCGACGGTCGTCCTCACGGTCATGGTCAGCCTGCTCGCCGGCTACGGCTTCTCGCGCTACCAGTTTCCGTTCAAGAACGTCTTCTTCGTCCTGATCATCGCGACGCTGATGATCCCGTTCCAATCCATCCTGACGCCGCTTTTCATCATGCTGGCGAAGCTCGGCCTCAATAATTCGCTCATCGGGCTGACGCTTGTCTATGTCACCCTGCAACTGCCCTTCTCGGTCTTCATGATGCGCAACGCCTTCGACGCGGTGCCAAAGGAAATCGAGGAGGCCGCCCGCATCGACGGGGCGCGGGACTTAAAGCTGCTGTTCCGTGTGCTGCTGCCTCTGGTGCTCCCCGGCGTGGCGACCGTTGCGATCTTCGCCTTTCTCAACGCCTGGAACGAATTTTTGGCGGCGCTGATCCTGCTCTCCAGCAGCGAGAAATTCACCCTGCCGGTACTGATGATCGCCGTCAGGACCGGACGGCTCGGCGCCGTCAACTGGGGTGCGGTCCAGGCCGGCATCGCCGTCATGACCATCCCCTGCGTCATCGTCTTCCTGCTTCTTCAACGCTACTACATGCGCGGCCTGATGGCCGGCGCGGTGAAATAAATACTCTAACGAAACGGATTAACGCTATGTCAAACAAGCAAAATCGCCAATTCCGTCCCCTGCCCGTTCCCAACGTCGAACTGCATGGCCTTTTCGGCGCCCGTCAGGACGCAATCTGCAATTCGACGGCTGCGACCCTGCTCGATCGCTGTGTCGAGGCCGGCATGATCCAGGCGATCGACGTCGAGCAACCAAGCCCCGGTATCGTTATTCCCCTCCAGACCTGGTCGGGCTCGACCCAGATGTTCTGGGACAGCGACCTCGGCAAGTCCATCGAGACCATCGCCTATTCGCTCTATCGCCGCCCCAACCCCGAGCTTGAGGCCCGCGCCGACGCCATCATCGACATGTACGGCAAGATGCAGGACAAGGACGGCTATCTGAACGCCTGGTTCCAGCGCGTCCAGCCGGGCCGCCGCTGGACCAATCTTCGCGATCACCACGAGCTCTATTGCGCCGGTCATCTGATCGAGGCCGCCGTCGCCTATTATCAGGCAACGGGAAAGCGCAAGCTACTCGATATCATGAGCCGCTTTGCCGACTACATGATCGTCGTTTTCGGCAATGGCGAGGGCCAGCTACGCGGCTATTGCGGCCATGAGGAAGTGGAGCTGGCACTGGTCAAGCTCGCCCGCGTCACCGGCGAGAAGAAATATCTCGACCTTGCCAAATATTTCGTCGACGAGCGCGGTCAGGAGCCACATTTCTTCACCGACGAGGCGTTGCGCGATGGCCGCGACCCGGCGAAATTCGTGCAGAAGACCTATGAATATAATCAGGCGCATGAGCCGGTGCGCGAGCAGACCAAGGTTGTGGGACATGCGGTGCGTGCCATGTATCTCTATTCTGGCATGGCGGATATCGCGACCGAATATAACGACGACAGTCTGACCTCGGCACTGGAGACGCTCTGGGACGACCTGACCACCAAGCAGATGTATGTCACCGGCGGCATCGGGCCGGCCGCATCCAATGAGGGCTTTACCGACTATTACGACCTGCCGAACGAAAGCGCCTATGCCGAAACCTGCGCCTCCGTCGGTCTGGTCTTCTGGGCGAACCGCATGCTTGGCCGCGGGCCAAACCGGCGCTATGCCGACATCATGGAGCAAGCGCTCTATAACGGCGCCATGGCTGGCCTTTCGCTCGACGGCAAGACCTTCTTCTACGAAAATCCTCTTGAGAGCGGCGGCAAGCATCACCGCTGGACCTGGCATCATTGCCCCTGCTGCCCACCGAACATCGCCCGCCTACTCGCCTCGATCGGCTCCTATATGTACGCCGCCGCGGACGATGAAATCGCCGTCCATCTCTACAGCGAAAGCAAGGCCCGCGTTCCGCTCGCGAGCGGCGTGACAGTCGAGCTTGCTCAGGAGACTCGCTACCCTTGGGATGGCGCTATCCGTTTCGAGGTCAAACCCGACCGAAACGCCCACTTCGCTCTATCGCTGCGCATTCCCGAATGGGCCGATGGCGCGACGCTTGCCGTCAATGGCGTACTCCTCGAGCTCTCCGCCGTCACCATCGACGGCTATGCTCGCATCGAGCGCGAATGGCAGGCTGGCGACACGGTCGATCTCAATATTCCGCTGATCCCACGCACCTTGTTTGCCAATCCCAAGGTGCGCCAGGATGCAGGCCGCGCAGCCCTCATGCGCGGACCGCTGGTCTATTGCGTCGAGACCACCGACAATGGCGCGGATCTCAACGGTATCTCCCTTGCTGGCAATCCGGCATCGGCGCAGACGGCGGAGATTGCGGCGCTGGAGGGTGCAGTGGCGCTCGACATTCCGGTGAAACGCGATGATGCGGATTGGGGAACGGATCTCTACCGGACAGTACCGCCGCAAAGCCGGACCACCACCGCCCGTTTCGTCCCCTATCATCTCTGGGACAACCGCGAACCGGGCGAAATGCTGGTCTGGATCCGTGCCGATCAGATGCAACGCGGAGCCTGACATGGGCAAGAACAGCATGATGCTGACCGGCGTCCGCAAGAGCTATGGCGGGCTGGAGGTCATTCACGGCATCGATCTCGAAGTCGAAGAAGGTCAATTCGTCGTCTTCGTCGGTCCCTCCGGCTGCGGGAAGTCGACCTTGCTCCGGATGATCGCCGGGCTCGAGGAAGTGACGGATGGCGAGATCGCCATCAAGGGGCGGGATGTCACCGATCTCGATCCTTCCGAGCGCGGCATCGCCATGGTCTTCCAGTCCTACGCGCTCTATCCGCATATGAGCGTGCGCGACAATCTCGGTTTCGGGCTGAAAATGGCCCGAACCGATGTCGCCGAGATCCAAGCGCGCGTTAGCGCCGCCTCGGCGATCCTCAAGATCGATCATCTGCTGGAGCGCCGTCCGGGCCAGCTTTCGGGCGGCCAACGCCAGCGCGTCGCCATCGGTCGCGCGATTGTGCGCAAGCCCGACGTCTTTCTGTTCGACGAGCCTCTGTCCAACCTCGATGCGGAACTGCGCGTCTCCATGCGCATCGAAATCGCCCGGCTGCACCGTGAGCTCGGCAACACGATGATCTATGTGACGCACGACCAGACCGAGGCGATGACGCTCGCCGACAAGATCGTCGTGCTCAAGGACGGCAAGATCGAGCAGGTCGGCAGCCCGCGCGAGGTCTATGAAGACCCGGCCAACATCTTTGTCGCCGGCTTCATCGGTTCGCCGCGCATGAACATGATCGCAGCCGAATGGGGCTCCGATGGCCTTGCAAAAATCGCGGGCGGCACGATCAAGACCGATATACGGCAGGCCAATCTTGCGTCTGGCGAAAAACTGATACTGGGCATGCGTCCGGAACATCTCGTCGTCGTATCGGACGGCAATGATGCGGTTCGGGTAAAGGTCGATTTCGACGAATATCTCGGAGGTACACGCTATCTCTATTGCCAGACGGAGGACGGCCAGAGCCTGATCGCCGAGTATCGCGAGGGTCCGGATATTCAGCGCGGCGATACACTTCATCTGCGTTGTGCGCCCGAGAGACGCCGCTATTTCGACGGACAGGGAAATCGTCTGTGTTGATGCGTACCCTGTCAAAGTGACGCGGCCTAATCGTTTGACCAATAACGAAAATTATGGCGATGTTCGCCCCGTCAGATCGGATCAAGGGGGGAGTTTTCGTGGCGAAGACGTATGATTTCATTATCGCCGGCGGTGGCTCGGCGGCTTGCGTCGCCGCCATGCGGCTGGTGCGGGATTTCGGCTTTTCCGTGCTGATTATCGAGCGCGGGCCGCGCAAGACCGCCAAGCTAATGGCTTTTCCCGCCGGCTATATGAAATACCTCGCCCGCGATGATTTTCTGGAAATGCACCATACGGTTCCGCAGCCGCAACTTGGTGGACGCGGCCCCATCGTTCCCGTCGCCAAGGCCCTTGGCGGCGGCAGCTCTGTCAACGCCATGGTCTATATGCGTGGCCAGAAGGAGGATTACGACGGCTGGGCCGCCCATCTCGGCAACGGAACGGAATGGTCCTACGAGGACATGCTGCCGCACTTCAAAGGCATCGAAGCCAATACGCGCTTCAACAACGAGTACCACGGCATCTCCGGCAATCTGCGAATATCCGAGCCTCAGCACACCTGCGATACAACACAGGATTTCCTGCTCGCGGCCCAGGGACTTGGCCATCCCTATAATCCTGATTTCAACGGCGTCCGGCAAAACGGCGTCGGCATCATGCAGCACACCTATGGCCAATGGAACGGCAAGACCGAGCGCTCCGACGCCAAGAAGGCCTTCCTCGATCCGCTCGATGGGGATCCACGCCTGGATATCATCACCGACGCCCGCGTCGATCGCATCGTGATCGAAAACGGCCGCGCAACAGGCGTTGTCTACACACGGAATGGCGAGAGCCATACCGTTCGGGCGGAGCGCGAAATCCTCATCGCCTCGGGCACTTACAACAGCGCCAAGCTGATAATGCTCTCCGGTATCGGTCCGGCCGATCATCTGCGAGAGAACGGCATCACCGTCGCTCTCGATCTCCCCGGCGTTGGCGCAAATCTGCAGGATCACCATGAAGTCCCTGTGATCGCCACGACGAAGGGAAAATCGGGTTACTTCGGCGAGGACAAGGGCTGGCCGATGTTGCGCAACGGGCTGCAATATCTGCTCTTCAACTCCGGCCCGGTAACAACGACCGGCATCGAATCCTGCCTGTTCTACGACCCGGACGGAAGCGATCGACCATCGATCCAGCTCTATTGCGCCCCGATCGTCTACCTCGACCGCGACGTCTCCTCCGCCAAACCGACCCACGGCGTCACTTTCACCTCCTGCCTGCTACGCCCGAAAGCGCGGGGCAGCGTTAAGCTGCGCTCGGCCAATCCAGCCGATCAGCCCTTGGTCGACTGCAACTTCTTCGGTGATCCCGACGATCTACGCCTGACGCTCGCGTCGCTGAAGGTCGCGCGGCAATTGCTGGCGACGGAACCCTTCAAATCGAAAATTGCCGACGAGATCCTGCCCGGGCGAGCCCTGCAGGACGACGAAGCTCTCGCCAAATTCGCCGGCCAGACCGTCAAGACCAACTACCACCCCTCCGGCAGCCTGCGCATGGGGCCGGATAGCGATCCAATGTCCGTGGTCGACGGAACACTTCGCGTTCGCGGCATCGACGGGTTAAGGGTTATCGACTGCTCGATCATCCCATTCATCCCCTCGGGCAATACCAATGCCCCGGCCATGGCGATTGGCTCGAAGGCGGCTGAGATGATTGGGAAGGGTTTCTAAATGCGGTAAAGACGCCCGGCGATGAGACCGGGCGTCCCTGCTATCAAGCTGGCTCGAACAGCGGCGCGATCGTCATCTCCGGCACAAGCACCAAGCCCTTATCGGTGATGCGGATTTCCGGAATGACGGAGAGCGGGATCAGGTTGAAGCCCATATAGGGGATGGTACAGCCGGCCTTTTCCCATTCCACCTTCAATGCTTTCACCTCTTCGGCAACCTCGTGCACGCGCTTGTCGGACAGCAGCCCGGCGATCGGCAATGGCACCATGGCCGTCACCTTGCCGTCCATGACGACGCAGGCGCCGCCCTGCTTGGCTTCGATCGCATCGAGAGCGATCTGCATGTCCGTCTGATTGGTGCCGGCGACGATGATGTTGTGGCTATCGTGACCGACAGAGGAGGCCACCGCTCCCTTCTTCAAGCCAAAATTGTTCAGAAGACCATGCGCGACATTGCCTGATGATTTGCCGTGGCGTTCGACCACGGTCACGAAGCAGAGGCCGTGACGATCGAAATGGGTCTGCCAATCATTGGCAGGTTCGAGTTCGACCGTGACATGGCCGAGCATGATGCCTGGCAGTTCGGTCTTGATCGTGTGGGCGATCACCGGTCCGGTCGGCAGTTCCGGGGTCAGCTTCAGGTTCTTCGGCAGCTTCACCGTATGGTAGGCGGCTTCCGGATAACGATAGGGATTGGACAGCGCCGCATCGAGAACCGGCGTGATCTTGCTGTTCTCCACTACCAATTCGCCGCCATACCATGTGCTCACCGGCTTCAGGTCGTCGGTCAGGAGCACGAGATCGGCACGGCGACCGCCGCCGAGGCCGCCGATTTCGTTCTCCATGCCGAAGCGGGTCGCACCATGCAGCGAGCCCATGGCCCAGGCCTGCTCCGGCGTCATGCCGGCCACGACCGCCTGACGCGTCACCCAATCGAGACCAAAGAATAGCAGATCGTCAGCATCGCGGTCGTCGGTGCACACCGCAATTCGCTTGTGGGACGCGCCGAGTTCGGTGATGGTCTTGATCGCGTGCGGCAGGCTATGCCACGCCGTCGTTGGCGGGCCGCCGCGCAGGAATAGCCAGATACCAGCCTCCAGCAGGTCGTCGGCAATCTCGCGGTCGATGGCCTCATGCGTATCGGTGACGCCGGATGCTGCGTAGGCGGCCACGAATTCCCGACCGTAGACATGACCCGAGACTGGGCGTCCGCGCTCCAGCGCTGCCGCAAGAATGGCATGGCTGCGCTCATCGCCCATTGCCACGGGCACGAAATCCATTTTCTCGCCAAGTGCTACAGCTTCCGGCCATTTGTCAAAAAGGGCCGCGATCTTTCCCGGCGTCAGGTCGCCGCCGGCGGTTTCAAGCTCAGGTGACGTGGCGGGCACGGTACTCGGCACGGTCAGGAAAATCGACAGCGGCGCATGGCGGGCATCCTCAAGCATCGCCTCGACACCGGCGACATCCATGACGTTGCCGATTTCGTGGCTATCGCAGAAGATCGTCGTCGTACCGTTCAGAAGTGCACCCTCGGCATAGGCGCAGGCGGTCACCATGCTCGATTCGATATGGATGTGCGGATCGACGAGGCCGGGCGCAATGATCCCGCCCCTGGCGTCGTAAAGTTTGGCGCCACTGCCCCTATAACTGCCGGCCGGCTTGACCGCGGCGATTCGGCCGCCGGAAATCCAGACTTCCTTGTCCGAAAGGATGCGCTCGGAATAGGTCGAGAGAACGCGCGCGCCCTGAATGACCAGATCGGGATCTCGGCGGGTGGACGCGACGTCGGCGAGCGTGCGCGTCATGGTCGAGAGTGGCTTGACGGAAAAACGGGTGAGCGTCATCGAATATCCAATTCAAAATCAATGATAATCGGGAATACCGGGCATGGTGCGAAAGCCGTCGAGGGTACGGAAACGACGCACCCATCGGCGTAGCGCCGGATAGTCGTCGTGACCGACGCCGTAATCGCGGCTGAGCGCAAAGGACGGGAACAGCGTCAGATCCGCCAGCGTCGGGCCATCGCCGACGAACCACTCGAACCCGTCGAAGTGGCGCAGCGTCATATGGTCGTCCATGATGCGGAAAGCCTTGCGGGCTGCGGCGCTGAGGACAGCTTCGTCGCCCGGCGTATCAAACAGCGATTGCAGGCGTGCGGCAACGGCAGGCGCAAGCGCCGTCGCGGAGAAATGCAGCCACTTTGCCGTCAGACCGAAACTTGCCGCATCCTCAGGTAGCCAGCGCCGCGCCGGGTCGTAAGCCTTGGCGAGATAGGCGAGGATCGCTTCCGTGCCGTTAAGCACAAGGTCGCCGTCGGTGAGCACTGGCATGGTGCCGAGCGGATTGAGTGCCAGCATGGCCGGCTTGCTCTCCTCCTTGCCCGGAAACATGTCGACGGCGATGGTCTTGTGCGCAAGACCTAGCATGGAGAGGAGCAGGCGAACGCGATAGCTTCCCTCATCCATCTCGTAATTATAGAGCGTGATCTCCGCCATCAGGCGACCTCCGCCATAGTTTCGAGGTCGAAACGAAAACCTTCGGCCCATTGCGCATAATGCTTCTGCTTCGCACCGGCATTGACCGCCGGCGAGCCGAGAATGACGATATGAACGGCGGTCTTTTCCGGCGAGACGACCTGAACCGCAACCAACAACCTGTCATCAACGGCCGGCAATACGCCGACATTCCCGACGAGATTGCTGGTGCCGGCCTTCGCCAGCGCCGCCAAGATCTCATCCGCCCGGCGCTCGACATAAAGGCTACGCACCGGGGTAACGCCCATAGCGGCGTCGACGTCGGGAAAGGAGGCTTCCGACGCCGTTGTCGCCCAGATGATCCCGTATCTTTCCTCTGCAAAGTAGGTCGGCACTTTGATCGTCTGCGGCACCTCTAGGCTCGGATGCGCGGGAATGTAGCGACATTGCCCGGCGGTGTCGTACTGCCAGCCGTGATAGAGACAGGCGATGTGGTCGCCACGGACGAAACCGAAGCTGAGACGCATGCCACGATGCGGACAGCGGTCCTCCCAGACATGCGCATTGCCGCTATTGTCGCGCCAGACGACGATCTCGCTGCCCTCGACGATGGCACCCGCCGACGTTCCCAATTCGATCGATGCCGACAGGGCGACAGGCACCCATCCCGCTTCCAATTTCATATGTCACTCCGCTCGATATCGAGAATGATGCAGTCATAGGGCCCAAGGCTGCAGGCCATTTCGAAGGCATCGACGAGATCTACCTGCCCTTTGACGGCGAGTCTTGCCGTCATTGCATCACAGGCTTCCATCTCGATGTCCAGATCCAGCCGACGGGCGCGATGCTGTGCAAACTCGATGAAACTGTCGCAGACCATTTGCCCTCGAAAGATAAATCGCGCACGCTCGGTCATATTGCGGAATGTCCGTTCGCCCTAGCCATGCCTCACCTTTTGCATTAAAAATACTCACGATGCATAAAAATTATACGTGCTTTACTTTTAGGCATTCTATCCGGCCTCCCCATGAAAATTCAAGGGCCTACGCAGAGCTGCCAACAAGCCATGTGAGCAAAGCACCCAGAGCGCCCTTCTGCAACTGGCATAATTGTTGCGTCGATATCCGCTGGACGCGGTTGGCGTGCCAAACCAAAAGAGGATTTCATGATTGACTTGCGTTCGCTGTCCCGTCGCGGATTTTTGAATATGAGCGCTGCCGGCGCGGCTGCCTTGACGCTGCCTGCCGGCCTTGCCAGCCAGGCGCTCGCGGCGGCATCCTTTCCCGCCATCAAGGAAGAGGACGCGGTCGTTGGCTTCGGCCATGTCGGGCCGATTTCGGATGAGGGCTGGACCTGGGCGCACCACCAGGGCCTGCTCGCGGTCAAGGCCGCCTATCCAAAGCTGAAAAAGATTCTCGAAGTCGAGAACATCCCCTATTCGGCCGATGCGACCCGCACCTATCGCCAGTTTGTCAGCCAGGGCGCCAACATCATCTTCGATACGTCCTCGAATGGTGACTTCCTGCATGCCGTCGTCAAGCAGGCCCCCGAGGTTGCCTTCCTGGAATGCGGCGGCCTCGTCAACATGGACAATCTCGGCTGGTATTACCTGGCGCACTGGTATCCGACCTATGTCATCGGCGTTGCCGCTGGCCACCTGTCGAAGACCGGCAAGCTTGGCTATGTCGCCTCCTTCCCCGTCTCGTCGGTGTTCGCCTCCACCAACGCCTTCCTGATGGGCGCCCGTTCCGTCAATCCGAATGCGACGCTGCAGACCATCGCCATCAATTCCTGGTTCGACCCGCAGGCTGCCACCCAGGCCGGCACGGCGCTCATCGATAATGGTTGCGACTTCCTGTTCGGCATCATGGATGAAGCCGGTTACCTCCAGGTCGCCGAAAAGCGTGGCGTCTGGGCCGCCATGTGGAACACCGACGTCCGCCGCTATGGCCCGAATTCCTACGTCTCCTCCGTCCTCATCGATTTCAACAAGTTCTATGTCGATCAGGTCGGCAAGCGCCTTGCCGGCACCTGGGCGCCAAGCGACACGCTTTTCGCGCTGGGCGCCGGCGTCGATCGTGACAAATGGGGCGAGAAGGTTCCGGCCGATGTCGCTGCTGCCGCCGACGCGGTACGCGAGAAGATCATCGGCGGCTGGTCGCCGTTTGCAGGCGAGATCAAGGATTCGACCGGCAAGGTCCGCGTCGCCGCCGGCCAGGCGATGACCGACAACGATCTCTACACCTGGGATTGGTCGGTCGAAGGCGTCACGGGCCTCAGCGCCTGATCGATATCATCGCTCAATAAAAACCTGGCCGGCGCGTCCGGCCAGAGTTACTCTTCATGACATGCTGGTGCCCTTCCGATGACTGAAATCGCGCCCCCTTTCTCCGCCCCCCGGGCACACCGCCTCTGGTGCAACTCAAGGGCATCGCCAAATATTTTCCGGGTGTCATCGCCAACGAGAATGTCGATCTCGACGTTTTGCCGGGCGAGATCCATGCACTGCTCGGCGAAAACGGCGCCGGCAAATCGACCTTGATGAACATCCTGACCGGTATTTACCAACCCGATGCCGGCGAGATCATCATCGACGGCTATGCCAAGCAGTTTGCCTCGCCGCTTCAGGCGATCGCCGCCGGCATCGGCATGGTGCATCAGCATTTCAAATTGGTGCAGGCCTTCACCGTGGCCGAGAACATCCATCTCGGCTGGTCGGAGACGCCGCGCCGTGCCTCGGCGCAGGTATTGGAAGCGCGCACGGCCACATTGGCTGCGAAATTCAACCTACAGACCCGTCCCGGCGCCCGCGTCAGCGATCTTTCAACCGGCGAGCAGCAGCGCGTCGAGATCCTGCGCGTCCTGACGCGGCAGGCCCGCGTGCTGATCCTCGACGAACCGACCGCTGTGCTGACGCCGGCTGAAGCCCGCGAACTGTTCAAGGCGCTGCGCGATTTCGTGGCCCAGGGCAACGCCGTTATCTTCATCAGCCACAAGCTCGATGAAGTCCTGGAGATTTCCGATCGCATCAGCATCCTGCGCGGCGGTCGCAAGATCGCCACGGAGAAGACGGCCGACTGCAATCCGCGCATGCTGGCAAAATTGATGGTGGGACGCGACATCGTGCTTGCCGATATGCGGCAACGGGCGGCAGGGGCCGCACCGATCTCGCCCGACCCGGTGCTTAGCCTCGACAATGTGTCCGCCCTTAACGATGCCGGCGACGAAGCCTTGCATGGTATCTCGCTGCAGGTTCATGCAGGCGAGATTTTGGGAGTTGCGGGCGTAGCGGGCAATGGCCAGCGTGAACTCAGCCAGGTGCTGGCGGGCATGCGGCCGATCAGCGGCGGACGCATCCTGATCGAAGGGGCGCCTGTTGGGCGTAGCAATGCCGCCGCCTTCGTCGAGCGCGGTATCGGCCATATCCCTGAAGACCGATTGCATAGTGGACTGGCACCCGCGCTCAGCATTACCGTCAATGCCGTGATGCGCGAATACAAGCACCCTCCGGTTTCATCCGGGGGTGCCTATCGCCCAAGTTCTGCGACGGCGCTTGCCAAGGAAATCGCAGCAGTCGCAGATGTCGCTATCCCGGATTTCGCCATGCCCATCCGCAACCTCTCGGGCGGAAACCAGCAGCGCCTCGTCGCCCGCCGCGAGATGCGTATCGCGAACAAGGTGCTGATTGCCGCCTATCCAAGCCGAGGCCTCGACGTCGGCGCCATCAATACAATGCTGCGCTATATCGTCGAATTACGCGACGCCGGTGCGGGGATCGTGCTGATTTCCGAGGAATTGGAAGAACTCTTGAACCTCTCGGACCGCATCGCCGTCCTCTACGAAGGCAGGGTCATGGGGGTCGTCGACAACGACAAGGCCGATATCGACCAGATCGGTCTCATGATGGGCGGCCGCGCCCAAACGAGCGAGGTTGCCTGACATGGCCGCATCCTGGCGTCTACAGCGCATGCCCTCCGCCTCGCCCGCCATTGCCTTTGGCGCGCGCATCGCCGCCATTGTTCTGGCATTGGTCTTCGCCAGCCTCATCCTGGCCGCCACCGGTGCCAATCCGCTCGAACTTGCCACGGAAGTGATTGATGCGAGCTTCGGCTCCAGCTTTGGTCTTCAGGATCTCGGCGTTCTTGTCGTCCCTCTGATCTTAACTGGGCTTTCGGTTGCGGTCGGCCAGCAGATCGGCGTCTGGAACATCGGCGCCGAGGGGCAATTCTACGCGGGTGCCTTTGGCGCCGCCACGGTCGGCCTTTTCGTGCCCGGTCCGCCGGTCGTGATCCTGCCGTTGATGTTCGTTGCCGGCCTTGCCGGCGGCGCTGTCTGGATCCTCATCCCGACGCTCGCCCGCGCCTATGGCAACGTCAACGAGCTGATCACCACGCTGCTCCTCAACTTCGTCGCCATCCTCCTGGTCTTCTATGTCTCCACCGGCGCCTGGCGCGACCGGATGTCAAACTCAGCGACGCGGAGACTATCGGCCGAGATTCCGGAATTGTGGGGATCGGTCCATTGGGGGTTTGCAATCGCCATTCTGGCCGCACTTGCCGTGGCGGCAGTTCTCGCCTTCTCACGTTGGGGTTATGAGGTGCGCCTCGTCGGCTCCAATCCGTCTGCGGCGCATTACGCCGGCATGCCGGCACGCCGCCATCTCATCACCGTCATGCTGCTCTCCGGCGCAATCGCTGGTCTTGCCGGCATGCTGGAGATCGCCGGCACGGTACACCGGTTGCAGGGTGGCATTTCCAACAACTACGGCTATCTCGGCATCATGGTCGCGGTTCTCGCGCGCAACTCCGCCATCGGCGTCATCTTCTCCGCCGCGCTGATGGCCTTCATCCTCAATTCCGGCATCATCCTGCAAACCCAGGGGCTGACGACGTCAGCGGTGCTGGCAATCACCGGCCTTATCCTGTTCCTGACGGCGATCGGCGACGAACTCGCCCACTACCGCATCGCCCGCGACAAGGTTTGAAGGGAAAAGAGACCATGGAACTTCTGACCGGCCTCCTCACCACAGCCTTCCTCGCCGGCGGCGTGCTGGCGCTTGCCGCTCTCGGCGAAGTGCTTGCCGAACGTGTCGGTGTCGTCAATCTCGGTGTCGAGGGCCTGATGGCCATGGGGGCCATCACGGCAATCGCGACGGTCGCCGCCTTCCCATCGCCGGCCATCGGCTTTATCGCGGCGCTGGCAGTCGGCGCGATCTTCGGCATGGTCTTTGCCACCGCCACCGTTTTGCTGCGCGCCAATCAGGTGCTCTGTGGTCTGGCGTTGACGCTGATGGGCAACGGCATCGCCTCCAGCATCGGCCGCGCCTATTCCGGCATGCCGGCACGCGCCACCTTTTCCGGGATCGAGATCCCGCTGCTGAGTGATATCCCCATTCTCGGCAAGGCGTTCTTCTCGCAGAACATCCTTGTCTACCTCATCTATATCATTCTGCCGGTGGCACTGAGCTACATCATGTTCCGCACCCGCCACGGCCTCAACCTGCGTGCCGTCGGTGAAAACCCGGCGGCAGCGGATGCCGCCGGCATTTCAGTCAATCTCATCCGCTTCGCCTATGTGACGGCCGGCTCGGCGCTTGCAGCCGGGGCCGGCGCCTACCTGACGCTTGCCTTCGTGCCCTCCTGGTCCGACGGCGTGATAGCCGGGCGCGGCTGGATCGCGGTGGCGCTGGTGATCTTTGCCGGCTATCGGCCGATCCCGGCTGTTCTTTCCGGTCTGCTATTCGGCCTCATCACCGCGCTCGGCTTCGTGGGTCAGGCGCGCGGCTGGCCAATCGCGCCCGCCTTTCTGTCCATGCTGCCCTATCTCGGCACCATGGCCTTCATTATCGTGCCGGTCCTTGCCTGGCAGCGCATGCGCCGTATCATGGCCGCACCCGCCGCAATCGGCCTGCCCTATTATCGCGATGTCCGCTAAGGTAGATCAATGGACAAGGAAAAGAGCGTCGCATGAGCCAATGTTCCGACAAGGCAGCCCTCGATCAGTGGTATGCGCTTGAGACAGAAAAGGAGATTCCGTTCGGAACCTCCGCAAACCGTCTTCTCGGCACCAATCTCACGGTCACGCGCGACAGGGACGGCACGGTCCTTGTCAAAGCCGATGGACGGGAAGAGCCGCTGCCGCTGATCAAGCGCTTCGGCCTCGTCTGGACCACGCTCGGCACACCGGCCGGTGGTCTTTTCGATTTGCCGGAAGCCGATGAGCCGGATCGGCGCGTCGTCAATTGCGGCACGGTCGCGGTGCGCGCCTCCGGCCTCAGGATCGTCGAGAACTTCCTCGACCTGGCGCATTTTCCCTTCGTCCACACCGATATCCTCGGCGCCGAACCGCATACCGAGGTGACGCAGTACAATGTCGAGATCCGCCGCGACGTCGATGAGGTGTGGGCAACCAATTGCCAGTTCTTCCAGCCGCAGGCGGCCCTTTCGGCCAGCGAAGGTATCATGACCGACTACATCTATCGCGTCATGACCCCGTTCACGACCCTGCTCTACAAGACCTGCCCGAATGCGGCCAACCGCTGGGACGTGATCTGCCTCTTCGTGCAGCCGCTCGATCCCGACCGCTGCCGCGCCCATCCAGTGATGTTCCTGATCGACGACGTTTCGACCACGACGGAGCTGGTGCATTTCCAGCAGCTCATCTTCCTGCAGGACCGCATCATTCTTGAGAACCAGCGCCCCGTACTGCTACCGCTGGAGCCGCGCGCCGAAATCCCGACGCGGGCCGACGCCACCTCGATTGCCTATCGTCGCTGGCTGAAGGAAAAAGGCATTACTTACGGCACGACGATCATGGCCGCCTGAGAGAGAATGCAATGGATTTACGCGGCAAGACGCTGAGCGCATCGGGTTTTCATTCGCCCGAACGCGGTACCATCGATGTTCTGGACGACGTGCTGATCGAGATCGATGCCGACGGCGTGATCACCGCCGTTCATCGCCACGGCGATCCGAATTACCGGACCATCCGCGATGCGCGTGACGCCTCCGGCGAGCTGGTGACCCTGCCGGCTGGTTCTTATATCCTGCCCGGCTTCGTCGATCTGCATGTGCACGCCCCGCAATATCCGCAGCTCGGCGACGCGCTCGACGTGCCTCTTGAGGTTTGGCTTCAGAAATACACCTTCCCGCTGGAAGCGCGCTATCAGGACGCCGCCTTTGCCCGCCGCGTCTATGGCCTGCTGGTCGAAGACCTGCTGGCCAACGGCACGACGACTGCCCTCTATTTTGCCACCATCCATCAGGAGGCGACGCGGGTGCTGGTCGATACCTGCCTTGAAAAAGGTCAGCGTGCCCTGATCGGCAAGGTGGCGATGGACAATGCCGAGGAATGCCCGGACTATTATCGCGACCTGACGCCGGAGGAGGCGCTCGACGGCACACGGGCGCTGATCGATTACGTACGTGGCCATCCGGACAATCATGAAGGACGTGTCCTGCCGGTCGTCACGCCACGCTTCATTCCCTCCTGCACCGATGCGACGCTCGAAGGTCTCGGTGCCATCGCCAAGGAATGCGGCTGCCATGTGCAGACCCATTGCTCGGAGAGCGATTGGGCGCATGGCTATGTGCTCGCCCGCCATGGCATGACGGATACGGATAGCCTCGATCGCTTCGGCCTCCTCGGACGAAAGACCGTGCTGGCGCATGCCAACTTTCTGACGGCGAAGGACATGGAGACCGTCAAGGCGCGCAAGGCAGCGGTAGCGCATTGCCCGCTGTCGAATGCCTATTTCGCCAATGCCGTCTTTCCCTTGCGGGCAGCTCTGGAAAAGGGGTTGCATGTCGGTCTTGGCACCGACATTTCCGGCGGCCCGAGCGCGTCGATGCTGGAAAACGCGCGCGGCGCGATCCTCGTCTCGCGGATGTTGCAAAGCGGCGTCGACCCGAACCTGCCACCTGCCGCCCGCTCGACTTTCGGCCCGGCGCAGATCGATTTTCGCGATGCCTTTTACATCGCCACATCGGGCGGCGGCATCGCGCTCGATCTGCCTGTGGGGCAGTTCGCGCCCGGCTATCAATTCGACGCCGTGCTCATCGACACCGAAGCAGAGAAAGGCACCGTCCGGCTGTTCGAAGACCGCGATGAGGGCGAAGGCATCCTACAGAAAATCATCTACACAGCATCGAAACCAAACCTTACGACCACCTGGGTCGGCGGCCGCAAGGTCTAGGGGCACCAAGACTATGCTGCCTTGGTGATACGCACCGGCAGCGACTTATAGGATGGCGTGCCGCTTTGCTTGTCCTGATAGTCGATCGGGATCAGGCAATTCGCCTCCGGATAATAGGCGGCGACAGAGCCCCGAGCGATATCGTAGGAAATCGCCGTCAGCTTCATCTGTCGCTTGCCACCGGAGGGCAAAGCCGTCGAGATCTCGACGAGATCGCCGTGTTCCAAGCCGTTCGCCGCCAGATCCCCATCATTCATGAACAACACGTCGCGGCGGCCGAACACACCGCGATAGCGATCGTCAAGGCCATAGATCGTCGTATTGTACTGGTCATGACTGCGAATGGTCGCGAGCTTCAGAATGCTCGCATCGGCAAGTTCCTTGTCCTCGTTGAGGCCCGGAAACAACAGGAACTCGGCCTTGCCCGACGGCGTCTTCCAGATGCGCTCGGTCGGTCCGATCGGCAGGCGGAAGCCGCCGGGCACGCGAATACGCTCATTGTAGCGCTCGAAATCGGGGAAGACGATTTCGATCTTGTCACGGATACGGTCGTAGTCGTCGACCAGATGCATCCACTCGACCTTGCTATTGGGCAATGTCGCCTGCGCCATGGCGGCAACGATCGCCGGCTCCGATCGCAACTCATCCGAAGCGGGTTTCAGCTTGCCGCGCGATGCATGCACCATCGACATGGAATCTTCGATCGTCACCGATTGCGGGCCGGAAGCCTGGATGTCCACTTCGGTGCGCCCAAGCACCGGCAGGATGATTGATTCCTTGCCGATCAGCAGGTTCGAGCGGTTGAGCTTAGTGTTCATATGAACAGCGAGATCGAGCTTGCGCATAGCTTCGGCGCAGAGCTCTGGATCGGGAAGCGCGATGGCGAGATTGCCGCCGAGGCTCAACAGCACCTTCGAGCGACCCTCC
Source organism: Rhizobium lusitanum (assembly GCF_014189535.1). NCBI lineage: Bacteria > Pseudomonadati > Pseudomonadota > Alphaproteobacteria > Hyphomicrobiales > Rhizobiaceae > Martinezella > Martinezella lusitana. The sequence goes on from NZ_CP050307.1 coordinate 1,021,016, forward strand.
GCCATGGCCTGCATGCCGGCAACCGCGTCATGCCCATGATGTTCCGGTGGCTTGAAGCCGAAAGCGCGCTCGATGCCGGCCAGCAGCGCCGCGTTGGGTTTTTCGGTGATCCCGACCGTGCGGTCGCCCTGAACGTTGGAATGGCCACGCAGCGGGCAGATGCCGGCGCCCGGCTTGCCGAAATTGCCGCGCAGCAGCAACAGATTAGCGATCTGCTGCACATTGTAGGTTCCCTTGGCATGCTGGGTAATGCCCATGCCGTAGGGAATGATCGTCGCCTTGGATTTGACGTAGGCGTCGGCCACCCGTTCGAGATCGTCGCGTGTCAGGCCGGAGACGCGCTCGATATCCGCCCACTCGGTTTGCTTGAGATCGGCGGCGAGCGCTTCGAAGCCATTGGAGTGTTCGTCGATGAAGGCGCGATCGATCGCATCCGGCTGTGTCTCCGCCAGTACCAGTACCGCCTTCATGATGCCCTTGAGTGCCGCCGCGTCACCGCCGATCTTCACCTGATAATAGGAGGAGGCGATCCGTGTCGAACCGAGTGTGGCCATCTCGACCGGGCTCTGCGGATCGGCGAAGCGCTCGAGCGCCCGCTCCTTCAGCGGATTGAAGACGATGATCGGCACGCCGCGCTTCGAACATTCATGCAGCGTCCCCATCATGCGCGGATGGTTGGTGCCGGGGTTATGGCCCATCGAGATGATCAGGTCGCAATGGTCGAAATCGTCGAGCGACACCGTGCCCTTGCCGATGCCGATCGAATTCGGCAGGCCGGTGCTCGTCGCCTCGTGGCACATGTTGGAGCAATCGGGGAAGTTGTTGGTGCCGTATTCGCGTGCATAAAGCTGGAACAGGAAGGCGGCCTCGTTGGAGGCCCGGCCGGAGGTGTAGAACTCCACCATGTCCGGATCGGGCATACTGCGCATGACTTCGCCGATCCGGGTAAAGGCTGCCTCCCATTCGATCGGCTGGTATGTGTCGGTTGCGCGATCATAGGCTAGCGGATGCGTCAACCGGCCGGCATTCTCCAGATCGTAGTCGCTCCACTGGAGCAGCTCGGTCACGGTATGCTGGGCGAAGAATTCGGGCGTCACGCGCTTGTTCGTCGCTTCCCAGGTCACGGCCTTGGCGCCGTTTTCGCAGAACTGGAAGGTCGAGGTATGTTCCTTGTCGGGCCAGGCGCAGCCGGGGCAATCGAAACCATCCGGCTTGTTGGTGCGAAACAGCAGCAGCGGCGCTTCGGTTACATCCATCTGCTCGCGGACGGCTTTCGCGGTGGCTTTAAGCGCACCCCAACCGCCGGCGGGGCCGCTATAGGGACGAATACCCGGGACTTCACGTTTCTGCACCATCGCTCGCTCCTTCAATTCTCTCCCAAGACTCCCTCCCCGAGCCTAGATTATTGACGAATATTCTTCGGACGTTAGCGAGTAAAGTGCAATAGATCGATCGCTCGTCGGCACGACAAAAAGGACGCTCGGGCGGTTGAAACTCAGTTCTTGAAAACCAGACAGCTGCCGCCCTGTTGACGGATTTGGGCGCAAACCTGTTCCGCTTCCACACGCGTTTCCCGGCCGATGCGAGCGGCGTAGCGGACGCGAAAGCCGAAGCTGCCGTTGCGCTGGCGCACGATGAGCGGTTTCTCCTTGTTAAGCGGCGCGGAAAGCTTGCTGACATCCTGCGAAAAGAGGCTGCGGGCAACGGCGGGCTGAAAATGCTCTGCAAGCTGTACGCCCCAAGGTGCCCAAGGACGCTCCTGCTGCAATGCAACCTGCTTCAGCCGGCGCGTGCCGGCGAGCGCCATGCAGGCCTCCAGAAAGGGTTTGCCCTTGTCGAGTTCCGGCGCGGCGATCTCAGGAGGATCATCCTTCCATTGCTCGACCGTATAGGCGGTGATCGCCGCCACGTAGCTGCGCGTCTCATAGGGAAGGCTGCCGGAATTGAGAAAATTCGCCAGACCATTTTCGCCGGCATTATAGGCTGCGGCCGCAAACCCCAGATTACCGAAACGGCCCCGCAATTCATCGAGATAGACGGCCGCCTTGCCCAGCGCTTCCAAGAGATCGTAGCTGTCGCGAACGCCGCGCAATCTCGCCGTTCCCGGCATAAACTGGGCAATGCCCTGTGCGCCCTTCGGGCTGATGGCATCGGGCCGAAACATACTCTCCCGCCAGATCAGCCGGGCGAGATAGTCTGGCGGAAGCTTGTTGGCCTGGGCGAAATAGTCGATCGCCCCGCAGAGATCACGATTGTAGCTTTCCTTGCGGATACAGAGCGTTTCGCCGGTATCGGTGATGAACGGTCCGGAGATGCAGAATGGCGGCGCCACGCTCCATTCGGGTTGCGCCCTTGCGGGAACAACGGCAGACAGCAAGACGCCGAACGCAACAACGAAGCCTACGGTCTTTCTGACAAAGCCGGGCCGAAGCTGTCTGCCTGCCATTCGTGCGTAACCCATTGGAAACCGTCAAATCGCTAGCTCTGCTCTAGATAGCATCGATGCGCGATGACGAAAACCGTAAAGGCTGCAATGGCGACGGCGATACAATCTATTCGGCAAGACGACCGCCGCGCATCGGCGCGGGCACACCTGTCGTACCGGGGAAGCTGATCGGAAGGCCCCGAAGCACACGCACAGCAAGGAATGCAAAGCATTCGGCCTCGACGGCATCACCGCGCCAGCCAAACATTTCGGCCCCGATCGGCGTTACGCCGGCGCGTGTCTCGAGCATCGACATAATCGTCGGATTGTGACGGCCGCCGCCGCTCACCACCAGCTTTTTCGGACGGCGTGGCAGCAGGTCCAGCGCTTTGCCGACGGCAGAGGCTGTAAAGGCGGAAAGCGTTGCCGCTCCATCCTCGATACCGAGCCCATCGGCCATGGAGGCGCCGAAATCGAAGCGATCCAGCGATTTCGGATAGGGGGCGCTGAGATAAGGATGCTCCAGGAGCTTGGCGAGCCTGGCCTCATCCACCTTGCCGGCCCGGCCAAGTGCGCCATCGCGATCCATCTCACCGAGGCCATGGGATTTGATGAAGTCATTGAGCGGGGCATTGGCCGGCCCGGTGTCGAAGGCGACGAAATTGCCCTCGCCGTCCGACCAGGTAATATTGGCGACGCCACCGAGATTGAGGATGGCGGTGTCATCGCCGGTGCCCGCGCTGCGCAGCAAAGCGGTATGATAGGCGGCGGCCAGCGGCGCACCCTGACCGCCTGCCCGCACATCGGCGGAACGGAAATCATAGGCGACCTTCGTGCCGAGGATGGAATGCATCAACTCGCCATCGCCGAGCTGGCGCGTATCGCCGAGGCGATCTTTCTGCGGGGCGCGATGCAGCACGGTCTGGCCATGGAAGCCGACCACGCCGATATCGGCCATGGTCAGGCCAAAGCCTTCGACAAGCTCCTTGACGGCAGCCGACTGGGCGCGCGTCAATGCCTCCTCGGCCTCCTTGAAGATGGCCGGCTCCGGTCCGTTGAAATTCCAGACTCTTGCCTGCGCCAAGGTCTCTTCCAGCAGCCGCCTGATCCAGTCCGGATAGGGCGCCAGCGCATAGGGGCCGAATTCCGCGATCCGCTCGCCATCGGTCTTGATCAAGGCGACATCGATATTGCCGTCGAGAACGGTTCCGGTCATCAGACCGACTGCCCAGATTGGTTCCATGATCAAGCTCCTAAACTCTATTGACGAGATCGCCGACGCTCTGGCGAAGCATAAGGATCCCGCTGTCGAAATGGCGTGTCGGATGAATGCGGTTGGTGAGAAGGGTCCAGGCCCTGCCCTTGTCGAAATCGATCCAGAGGCCTGTGCCGGTAAAGCCGGTATGGCCGATTGTATCAGGCGAACATAGCTTGCCGCCGGACCAATCATCATAGGGACGCTCCCAGCCATGGGTGCGCGTCGCCGACAGTGGCGTCCGCATCAAGGTGATCGAGTGCCTGGCGGCACCGGTGCCAGTCAGCAATCCCTCGGCGAAATCGAGGACCGAGGCGACTGTTCCGAACAGGCCGGCATGACCGGCACCCTCTAATGCCGAGCAATTGTCGTCATGGACTTCGCCCGAGAGTACACGATGACGCCAGGTGCAGTCTTCCGTCGCAGCCGCCTGATCGGGCGCAGCGGAGAAGGCAAAACCGGGACCGGCGTCCATATCGCGGATCGTCTGCCCGGTTAGGCGCTCCAGCGCAAAGCCGAGCAGGATGAAGTTGATATCGGAATAGACCGGCGGACCGGACCGCCACTCGCGCTGCAGGATGAAGGCACGAAGCAGATCGGGGCTCTGGCCATAGGTATAGAGCGGCGCGACGGCGGGGAATGGCGTCTGGTGACCGAGGCATTCGCGGAAAGTCACCTTCCGCTCCCAGGCCGCGGCATCATATTGGCGCAGGTCCGGCAGCAGCGAAGTCAGCGGCGCGTCGAGATCGATTTTGCCTGCCTCCGCCAAAGCCAGAATACGTGGGGTGGTGAAGATGACCTTGGTCAGCGAGGCCAGATCGAACCATGTGTCGGTGAGCATCGGCCGCGTGACCGGAACTGTCTGCGCGGAGCCGACAGCACGGACCATGCGGCCGCCACCGAGATCGACAATGCCGAGCACGCCGCCTGGAATACGCCCGGCCGCAATGGCGGCTTCGACAGGGGCGAATGCCCGGTCGAAACTCTGTGCGAAGTCCGTATTCCCCGCTGCCGTCATCTCCCCTCCCCGCCGCTTCTCTCTCAAACTTCCGTCTGGGCCATATGATCCGCGGAAAACCGGCGCCATTCCGGCGCGTCCGGCTCGAAACCGAGCGGGCGCACAAGAGACGGAACCTGGCGCGTATCCAGCGCAAAACTCTCCCGCCGGCGCTCGACCGTCGGAACGGCCGAAATCAGCCGCCTGGTATAGGAATGTTTCGGTTCTGACAGGACCGAAGCGGCATCGCCGATCTCGACGATCTCTCCGGCATAGATCACGGCGATCCTGTGCGCAATCCGCTCCACGACCGCCATGTCATGCGAGATGAACAGATAGGCGAGGCGATATTCGCGCTGCAATTCGATCAACAGCTCCAGAACCTGCGCCTGAACCGACACATCCAGCGCCGAAACGGCCTCGTCGAGCACTAGAACAGAGGGGTTCAGCATCAGCGCCCGGGCAATGCAGAGCCTCTGCCGTTGCCCGCCCGAGAACTCATGCGGATAGCGCTCAAGGCTGTTTTCGGGCAGGCCGACGCGCTTCAGCAACTTGACCATCCTGTCGCGCGTCTCTCCGGAAGCCCGGCCGCTAGCAGCAATAACGGGTTCAGCCAGGATGCTATCGATGCGAAGCCGAGGATTGAGCGAGGCGTAAGGGTTCTGGAACACCATCTGCACGGCGCTCGTCCGATCCGTAGTCTTTCCACCCTTCGCCGTAAACGTACCGCGTGTCGATTTCACCAGTCCGAGAATTGCCCGCGCCGTGGTGGATTTTCCCGAGCCGCTTTCACCGACGATTGCCAGCGTTTCGCCGGGCAGCAGATCGAAATCGACACCTTCGACCGCATGCACCGCCCCGGCCGAACGGCGAAAGAAACTGCCCGATACCGGAAAACGAACCGTCAGTCCCTCGACCTTGAGCGCGGGAGCCGGTTCAACCACTTCGTCGCGATTGAAATCCGATCGCGCCGCACGACCGGCCGAAAAATGCGGGACGGAGTGAAGGAGATGCTGCGTATAGGGATGCGTGGGCCTGTCGAGGATCTGGTTCAGCTCGCCCTGCTCGACAGCCTGCCCTGCCTGCATCACCATGACCTTGTCGGCAATACCGGCAACGAGGCCGATATCATGGGTGATGAAGATCATCGACATGCCGGTTTCGCGCTTCAGTTCGGCAAGCAACGCCATGATTTGCGCCTGCACCGTCACGTCCAGCGCCGTCGTCGGTTCGTCGGCGATCAGCAGGCGCGGATTGCAGGCGAGCGCGGTCGCGATCATCACCCGCTGCAGCATGCCGCCGGAGAGTTGGTTCGGGCAATAGTTCAGCCGTCGCGCGGCATCGGGAATGCGGACGCGATCCAGAGCATCCTTGGCAGCAGCCCTCGCCTGGCGTCCAGTCAGCCCGCGATGCAGACGAAAGGACTCCTCGATCTGTGTGCCGATGGTCAGCACCGGATTGAGCGAGGTCATCGGCTCCTGAAAGATCATCCCAATCTCGGCGCCACGGATCTTCGTCAGCACCGCTTCCGACGCCGTCGTCAGGTCGAGAATGCTATTGTCAGCGCGCTTCAGCCTGATCGAACCGCCGACAATACGGCCGCCGCCGAAATCGACGAGGCGGTTGATCGACAGTGCGGTAACCGACTTGCCCGAGCCGCTCTCGCCGACGATGGCAAGCGTCTCGCCGGCGGCAAGATCAAAGCTGACGCCACGGACGATCCTGTTGGCTTGCGGATTACGCCCAAAGCCCACCTCCAGATTGGAGACAGAAAGCAGAGGACTCATGGGACTGCCCTCCGCATTTTCGGATCGAGAATATCGCGCAGCGCGTCGCCGAGCAGATTGAAGCCGAGGATGCTGATCATGATGGTGATGGCGGGGAAGATCAGCAGCCAGGGGGCTGTTTCCATCAGGTTGCGGCTGTCGCTCAGCATCAGCCCGAGCGAAGACGCCGGCGGTTGCGTGCCGAGGCCAAGGAAACTCAAGCCGGCTTCGGTCAGTAGCGACCACGCCAGCGCCAGCGTGATCTGCACCGTCAGCGGCGCGACGAGGTTCAACAGCAGGTGCCGCGTCAGGATATAGCGCTTGCTGCTGCCGAAGGTGCGGGCGGCATCGACGAAATCGCGTGCTTTCAGCGAGAGCGCCGGGCCGCGCACGACGCGGGTGAAGATCGGCGTGTAAACGATGGCGATGGCAGCGACGCTGGTCCAGGTGCCGGGTCCGACGATGGCGATGATCAGGAGGGCAAGGAGGATGGCCGGGAAAGCCAGAAGTACATCCATCATCCGCATGATCACCCCATCCCAGCGCTTTCCGAACCAGGCGGCGGTCAAGCCCAGCACGGTGCCGATCAGGCTCGCGAGCGCAACCGAGAGGAAGGCGACGGTGAAGGATTCGCCGATCCCGTTCATCAGCCGGCTTGCGACATCACGGCCGAAGAGGTCGGTGCCCATCCAGTAGACGGCATTCGGCGAATGCAGCCGGTCGATCCGGTTCTGGGTCAGCGGATTGTGCGGCGTCAGCCCCAGCATGCCGAGAACGGCAAGCATGAAAAAGACCAGAACGATGATGCCGCCGATCCGGCCGCTCGTGTGCCCGAAAATGGCTCTGACGATGCGCATCAACCTTCTCCCAGACGAACGCGCGGATCGAGCGCGACATAGGCAAGGTCAACGAGAAGATTGACGATCATGAAGTTGAAGGCGATGAACAGGACGCTGCCCTGCACCAGCGCGTAGTCACGTTGCAGGATGGCATCGAGCACCATGCGTCCAAGTCCCGGCAGGGCGTAGATCTGCTCGACCGGAACCGCCCCGCCAAGCAGATAGCCGAACTCGACGCCGCTCAGCGTCACCACCGGAATGAGCGCGTTCGGCAGCGCATGACGCCAGATGACGCCCCGCGCCAGCACGCCACGGCTCCGCGCGGTGCGGACATAATCATCGCTCAGGACATCGAGCATGGCGGAGCGCACGACGCGTGTGACGGAAGCCGCGAAGGCAAAGCCGAGCGTCAGCGCCGGCAGGATCATCTGCCCGAGATTTCCGAGGGGATCCTGCCAGATCGGCGTAAACGCGCCCATGGTCGGCAGCACCCCGAAGCCAGCCGAAAGCGCATAGATGATGAGAAGGCCGAGCACGAAATTCGGCGTGGACTGCCCGACCATGGCGGCGATACGCACCAGAAGATCGGACAGTTTCCCATTTCGTGTCGCGGCGAAGACACCGGCAGGCAGGCCGATCAGGAGCGCAATGACCATGGAGAGCAGGGCAAGCTCAAGGGTCAGCGGAAACCGCTCGAGAATGATATCGAGCACCGGCTTGCCGTAAGTGACGGAGAGGCCGAGATTGCCCTGCAGCAAGCCGAACAGCCAGCGCCAGTACTGCACGAACCACGACTGGTCGATGCCGAAATAGGCGGAAAGCGCCTGTCGTTGCTCCGGCGTCAGCAGGCCCGCATTGGTTCCCAGCATCGCCGTGATCGCGTCGCCCGGCACCAGCCGGATAGCGATGAACACGAGGACGGACACCCCCAGCATGATCAGCGGGAATGTCATCAGCCGGCGTGCCAGATACCCCATGAAACGTCCTCTAGGTCAGGCTTTCCATCACTGGATGGAGACTTTGCTGAGACCGAAGAGAGAGCCGGTCGGCGTCGGCACAAAGCCCTGAACGTTCTTCTGTTCGGCCGTGTAGCCATAGGCGGTATAGAGCCAGATCCAGGGCGACACCTCGGCGATGTGCTTTTCGAAATCAGCAAAGATCGCCTTGCGCTTGACCGGATCGGTCTCGACGCGGCCCTTCTGCATCAGACTATCAAGCGTATCGTCGATATAGTTCGCGACCTTCTGCAGGTTACCGGTTTTGGTCCAGTAGCGGTTGTACATGGTATAGGGGTCGGCGCTGCCGCCATTGAGCGCGACCGCCATGTCGAAATTGCCCTTCAGCCAGGCATCGACATAGACGTTAAGCTCCATCACCTTGATGTCGAGCTTGATGCCGATTTCAGCAAGCTGCGACTGGATGACCTGGGCTTCGGCGGTGGCGGTCGGCGGCTCGCCGGTGGCAGCGATCACGGTTGCCGAAAAGCCATTGGCAAAGCCGGCATCAGTCATCAGCTTCTTGGCTTTTTCGATATCGCGCTTGTAGCAGAAGAGCTGGTTCGGATCGGTCGCGTAGAGCGGCATGGTCAAGGGACCCGTAACCTTGCCCTCGCCGAGCGCTGCCGTATCCATCACATCCTGCCGGTCGATGGCGCAGGAGATCGCCTGACGCACGGCGAGCTGATCCATCGGCTTATGCGAAGGGTTGAGCTGCAGGACGTTGTAGGAGAGCCCCGGGGTCAGCGTCAGTTGCAGTTTCGGCTCCTTGGGAACCAAGGTTGCCACCAGCGGATCGTTCAGAAGCGCGAAATCGATCTGGCCGGTGCGCAACGACGCCAGGATCGCCGTCTCGTCCGGCAGGACACTGATATTGATGCCGTCGACACCGACCGCGCCGCCGGCCCACGCCTTGTTGGCGCTCAGGACTTCCTTGGAATTCGGAACCCAGCTGTCGAGCTTGAAGGGACCGGAGCCGATTGCCTTCGTGCCGATGGAGCCGGCGGTGATTTCGCTTGCCGGAACGATAGAGGCGTTGAGGCTGGTCATCGCCGTCAGGATCGGAACATCGGGTTGCGACAGATGAAAGACAACGGTCGTCGCATCAGGCGTATCGATGCTGGCGATCGAGAGGAAATTGGCGCGGGCGACAGCGGCGGTCGCCTGATCGAGAATGCGCTGAAACGAAGCCTTCACGTCGGCCGAAGTGACCGCGGCGCCATTCTGAAACTTGGCATTCGCATTGAGCTTGAAGGTCAACTCCTTGCCGTCGGGCGAAAATTGCCAGCTATCGGCAATGGCTGGCACAATCTGCAAATTGCCGTCGAGCCGGACAAGCGGCTCATAGATCAGCTCCAGCAGGCGGATCGAGGAAAAGGCGGTCTGTTTGTGCGGATCGAGCCCTGTCGCATCCTGCGACCATGCCATGCGCAATGTCGCCGCATGTGCTTGCGCAGACATGGCCGCGATGCCGAGACCGGCCGCCAATGCGACGCAGGACATCAGCCTATCTGGAAAATACCTTTTCATTCTTTTTGCCCCCTGAGCTTGTTACCCCAGCCGATTTTGGCCATTTCTTTATGATCGCGATATCACTTCATGCAGTCTTCGCGCTGATCGCCTTGCGCAGGAAGCCACCAGCGTTTTGCAATGCCGCGCGGGCTTCTTCAATGCCCATTCCGGTAATTTCCATGAGAATGGCGAGTTTGACGTCATTGCCCGTCTGGTCGAGCACGCGACGGGCATCCGCCTGCGTGCAGCCCGTCGCCTGCATGACAATCCTGGTGGCGCGGGCAACCAGCTTCTTGTTGCTCGCATGCACGTCCACCATCAGGTTTTGATAGCTCTTGCCTATCCGGATCATGCTCGCCGTCGTTAGCATGTTGAGAATGAGTTTCTGTGCTGTACCGGACTTCAGCCGCGTCGATCCCGTCAGGATTTCCGGGCCGACGACGGGAGAAATCGCCAGATCGGCGATGCCCGCAATGACCGAATTGGGATTGCAGGAGAGCGCGACGGTGACGGCGCCGATGCTCTTCGCATAGTTCAGTCCGCCGATCACGTAAGGTGTGCGGCCGCTGACGGCGATACCGACGACGACGTCCGCGGCTGTCAGCTTGATATCCTGCAAAGCCTGACGGCCCTGCTCCGGATCATCTTCGGCGCCCTCGATCGAGTTCTGCAACGCCTCGGGGCCGCCCGCAATCAGGCCGATCACCATATCAGGCGGCACGCTGAAGGTCGGCGGGCATTCCGATGCGTCGAGAACGCCAAGCCGGCCGCTGGTGCCGGCGCCCATATAGATCAGTCGTCCACCCTTCTGGAAGGCGGCGACGATCTGGTTCACAGCGGCGGCAATCGCCGGAATGACCTTTTCGACCGCCGTCGGAACGGTCTGATCCTCATAATTGATTTCGCGCAGGATATCGAAGGTCGGCAGCAGATCGATATGCATCGTGTTCGGATTGCGACCCTCGGAAACCAACTGCTCCAGTTCGGATATCAATCTCTGTTCTGTCATGGGCCTGTTCTCGAAACTATGCGTCGTTATCAATGGATGAGGGATGACAGGCTCGATCGGTAGCGATCGGGCAAGCCGTTGCAGCCGTTAAATTTTCAACGCAACAGAACGCTCGACATCACTCTGGCGGCCGGCCTTTTCGGCTTCGTTCTCCGCCCATTCCCTGTTTACCTTCGTTAAGATTATGTCCATTTATTCCGTTCGTCAATTGCTAAAGGAATAAAATATTCCAAATTCGATATGAGAAATCCGGTGCAAAACGCATCGTTCTTTCAATGGCTGGAGGCCGACTTCCTGGCGAGGATGATGGCGCCCGAAACGGCATCGCCATCGATGGGTTTGAGGCGACGGCGGACATCCGGCGCCAACCACGGCTCGAGCGGACTGGAGAGACCGCCGAGCAGGGAAACGCGTGGTGCGCCCTTGTCGAAGAGCGTGCGGATGAGCGTATCGATATGCTCGGCCGCACTCTGGACGATGCGCCGCCCGGCGGCATCTCCCTGATCGGCATGGCGCATGACCATTGGGGCCAAGGCGGCATAGTCGGTGGCCGAAGCACGGTCCATCCAGGCGACCGCCTCCATCGGATCCTGTTGGAACCGCTGCATGATCTCGGCCAACAACGCCGTCTTTTCGTAGCGGCCATCATGGGCGCGCAGCGCAAGCTGTACCGCCTTCAGTCCCAACTCCGCCCCGCTGCCCTCGTCGGAGATCGGAAAACCATAACCCCCGACCCGCAAACGGCGACCCTCGGCAAAACCAAGACCGATCGATCCCGTTCCGGCAATGACGATCGCACCATCACGTCCTGAATGAGCGCCAAGGCAGGCCCCCTCTCCGTCGCTGACGAAATCGATGCTGGCAAAGGGATGTTCTATGGCTCGCAGCGCCTCAAGCGCGCCCTTGCGTCCGATCCCGGCAAGCCCGACACCGGCATGAATCCGCCCGATCTCGTCGCGACCCAGGCCCGCTTCCTCGATCGCCGCACCAAAGGCCCTTGCGATCGAGGCCCAGGCCTCCTCTATGCCAAGCCGCGTGGTTGCGGGGCCGGACAGGCCCTGCCCCAGCACGCTTCCTTCCGCATCCTCGATACGCGCCCGACAACCGGTGCCGCCGCCGTCTATGCCGAGGAAATAGGCTGCATTGTCAGTCTCAGCGCTCATGACGTCAGCCGCTCGATGTCCGCGCCACAAAGGCGAAGCTTGCGATCCAGTTGCTCATAGCCGCGGTCGAGATGGTAGACGCGGTTGACGATGGTCTCGCCTTCCGACACCAGCGCCGCCAGCACCAGGGAAACGGAAGCGCGCAGATCGGTCGCCATCACCTGCGCACCTCTCAAAGGCGTTCCCCCGCGCACCAACGCCGTTGTTCCTTGCAGTTTGATGTTCGCCCCAAGGCGGATCAATTCCGGCACATGCATGAAGCGATTTTCGAAGACGGTCTCGCGGAACAGCGAGGCGCCCTCGGCGCAGCAGGCGAGCGCCATGAACTGCGCCTGCAAGTCCGTCGGAAAGCCCGGATAGGGTTCGGTGGTGATATCGGCGCCCTTGAGCGGACCGGCCCTCGATACGACAAGGCCTCGGTCGCTCGGCCAGATGCTGACACCCATGGCTTCCAGCATCTGCACGACGGAGGCCAGGTTCTCAAGCCGGGCATGGATCAGTTCGAGCTGCCCGCCAGTGATCGCAGCTGCAACGGCATAGGTGCCGGCCTCGATCCGGTCAGGTATGCCGTGATGCTTTGCGGGACGCCAGCTCGTTCCGCCGTCGATCAGGATGCGATGCGTGCCGGCGCCCTCAATCCTGGCCCCCATGGCGCTAAGACAAGCGGCGAGATCAGCGACCTCCGGCTCGCGCGCCGCATTCAATATCTCCGTCTCGCCCTTGGCGGCGCAAGCCGCCATCATCGCCGTCTCCGTCGCGCCGACGGAGGGAGAACTCAGCACGATACGCGCGCCCTTCAGCCCTTTCGGGGCCGATGCAACGATCAGCCCGTTCTCGATCGCGATATCAGCTCCCAACGTCGCCAGCGCCTTGATATGCATATCGACGGGCCGCGCGCCGATGGCGCAACCGCCGGGCAAGGAAACGCGGGCATGGCCAAAGCGTGCCAGCAGCGGCGCGAGCACCAGCACCGTTGCCCGCATCCGCCGCACTGTGTCGTAGGAGGTTTCCTGCGAGACGATGCCGCTTGCATCGATCGTGGTGCCGTGTGCCGAACGGGTCACAATAGCCCCATGAAGCGAAACGACGCCAAGCATGTTCTCGACATCGGTCACGGCCGGCAAGTTCGTCAATTCCAGTGGATGGGGGCTCAGCAGCGCCGCCGCGATCTGCGGCAAGGCGGCGTTCTTGGCGCCGGCAATCGTCACCGCGCCCTGCAGCCGCCGTCCACCCGATATCCGCAATCTGTCCATGATATGAAACCCGCCGAAGAAAGGGGCGAAGGAGCTGACGATAGCACGTCCGACTCTCATTCAAGATTATTCGCTCATTCCAACGTGTCAATGTTGTTTGGAATTTTTTATTCCAACGGTTTATGATAACGTCAGTGGACGGCCGGCAGAAACATGGTTGTCCGCTCTCGGGCGAATCCTATCTTTGTGGTTCAACCATATCGACGCGTAAACCGGCCTTCATGGCCTGAAGGAGCGGATGTCTATCTTAAAGAAAATCAGCGCGAAGCTCGAGATCATGGCGCCGGCCGACCGGCAGATCGGGCAGTTCATCATCGAAAATCCCGACCAGATGCTGCGCCTCTCATCCGCAGCCCTTGCCGCCGAAACTGGCCGCAGCCAGTCGAGCGTCGTCAAATTCAGCCAGAAGCTCGGCTATGCCGGTTATCAGGAGCTGAAACTCGCCGTCAGCGAGGCCAAGGCGCAGGAATGGCAGGCTCCGGCGGGCATGATCCATGGCACGATCGAGGTCGACGACGGCTATCTGACCATCCTGCAGAAATTGCTCGGCAGCAAGCTACAGGCAATGCAGCAGACCATCGCCGTCAACAATGAGCTGGACATCGGGAAAGCACTGAAGGCGCTGCACGAGGCCCGGCGCATTCATCTGGCCGGCGTCGGCGCATCGTCGCTAGTGGCGCGTGACTTTTCCTACAAGCTGATGAAACTCGGGCGCATCGTCCTGCATGATAGCGACAGCCATGTGCAGATGGCCAACGCCTCGACACTCGGCCCCGACGACCTGCTTTTCGCCCTTTCCTATTCCGGCGCCAGTATCGAGACCCTGCGGATCGCCGAACTCGCCAGTCAGAGGGACGCAACCGTCATCGCCGTCACCGGCCTCCAGGACAATCCCCTGACCCGCGTCGCCAATATCCGTCTCTATACCGTCGGCGCCGAAGATCGTGTCCGCTCTTCGGCGATCACGGCGCGCGATGCGCAGCTGATGCTGACCGATCTGCTGTTCATCCTGCTGGTGCAAAGGCAGCCTGACGCCCATGATTATGTCCACAACAGCGAAGCGGCCGTCTCGGTGCTGAAGGCCAAACTCCTGTCCTAGCCGCAACTGGAATCCGGTAAACAGGTCGTGACGAGAGCGATACGATCTGTACTCCGCCATTCCCAGGACATAGCTTCCAGCTCCTATTGCAATCCATGCGGAGAGAATCAAATGGACCTCGGTCTCGCCAATAAAGTCGCCCTGGTTACCGGCGGCTCAAAGGGTATCGGCTATGCCTGCGCCCGCCTGTTTCTGTCCGAGGGAGCCCGCGTCGGCATCTGCTCACGAGCGCAAGCCAATATCGACAAGGCGCTATCCGGCCTGCCCGGCGCCCATGGCTATGCCGCCGATCTGACCTCAGACACGCAAGCCCTTGATGTCGTCGACAGGATCGAGAACGACATCGGCCCCATCGATATCCTCGTCAACAGCGCCGGCGCCGCCACGCGAACGCCTGCTTCGGAGCTCACGCCAGCCGCCTGGCGCGCCGCGATGGATGCGAAGTATTTTTCCTATATCAATGTGCTCGATCCGGTCATCAAGCGCATGGCCGCGCGCGGTTCAGGCACCATCGTCAACATCATCGGCAATGGCGGCAAGATCGCTTCGCCGGTCCACCTTGCCGGCGGCGCCGCCAATGCCGCGCTGATGCTCGCCAGCGTCGGCCTTGCCAATGCCTATGCCAGCCAGGGTGTGCGCGTCGTCGGCCTGAATCCCGGCCTGACCGAGACGGATAGGGTTGCCGAGGGCTTGAAGGCATCCGCGAAACTTGCCGGCTCCACCGAGGAAGAGGTGCTTGCGGAAGCGCTCAAGCGCATTCCCATCGGCCGCATGGCGAGCCCTGACGATATCGCCAATGTCGTTGCCTTCCTGAGTTCATCCAAGGCAAGTTATGTCACCGGCGTCGTCATCAGCATGGATGGAGCGCAGGTTCCGACCGTAGTCTGACAGAGGTTTATGCAACCGCTTTCCAATCCAGCCCGATATCGAGCGTTGGGGCGCTATGCGTCAGCCAACCGACGGAGATAAGGTCGACGCCGGATGCGGCGATGGCAGCGGCGGTTAATGGCGTGATACGGCCCGATGCCTCCGTGATCGCCCGGCCGGTAACGATGCCCACCGCATCGCGAAGCTGGTCGGGTGTCATATTGTCGAGCAGCACGGCATCGACACCCTCCTCCATGGCCTCGCGGAGCTGATCGAGCGTGTCCACTTCGACCTCGATCTTGACCATATGGCCAACGCCGGCCTTTGCCCGGCGGATCGCCTCAGTGACGCCGCCGGCAATCGCCACATGATTGTCCTTGATCAGCACAGCATCATGGAGCGCAAAACGGTGGTTCATGCCGCCCCCGGCCCGCACGGCATATTTCTCCAGCGCCCGCAGGCCCGGCGTCGTCTTGCGGGTGCAGACGATCGACGCCTTCATACCGCTGATCGCCTCAACGATACCGGCCGTCACCGTCGCGATACCCGAGAGATGACCTAGGAAGTTCAGCGCCGTGCGCTCGGCCGTCAGCAGGCCACGAGATGGACCTTCGATCGTTGCGATGACGTCGCCAGCCGCGACCTTGGCGCCGTCGTGAAGATGGCGGGTCATGACGATACTGGGGTCGACGAGCTGGAAAGCAACCTCCGAGGCATCGAGGCCGGCGATCACGCCCGGTTGGCGAGCCACCATGACGACCGTGGAGCGGTGATCCTCGGGAATGACGGCGGCGGAGGTGATGTCGCCGGCAAGCCCGAGATCTTCCAGGAGAGCGTTGCGGACCAGCGGCTTGACGATGAGGCGCGGGAGAGGGACGAGGATCATGTCAGGCGCTCCTGGCGAAAGAATAGGGAATGACGGATCGGGCGATGTCCACAGCATCGGTGAGGCGCATCATCCGACGCTGTGCTTGTTGCTGCTTCAGGGGGAAATCCGTACGGGCGTGGGCGCCACGCGATTCCGTGCGCAGGCTGGCAAAGACGGCGATCAACAGCGCTACAACAGCCGGATCGGCGGTCGCATTGTCGCTTTCGGCAAGCGGCAGCAGTCCGGCGATTGCCCCATGGATGGCACCGGCATTACGAAGCACACCAAGATGCCGCGACACGATCGGACGCACGAGGGAGGCATCCGGAGCCGCCAAGCGTGAATGTTCCGACAGAGGAGCTGTCGGGCGCGTCGGCACGCTGCCAATGTCTTGGCCTGCGCGTATGCCCATGACTGCCGCTTCCAGTAGCGAGTTACTGGCAAGCCGATTGGCGCCATGCAGGCCCGTCGAAGCTGCCTCCCCCGCCACCCAAAGGCCGGGGACAGAACTTCGACCGTTCCCATCCGTCGCGACGCCGCCCATGTGATAGTGAACCGCCGGGCGCACGGGAATAAGCTCACAGGACGGATCAATCCCCGTTTCTCGGCAAAGCGCGTCGATCACCGGAAAGCGGGTGGCGAAACGGTGGCCGAGCGCCTCACGGGCATCGAGAAAGACACGGCCGCCTCGGGCGATCTCCGCGCTGATAGCGCGAGCGACGATATCGCGCGGGGCGAGTTCCGCGCCGGGAACCTGCGCCATGAAGCGCTCACCCTTCTCATTGACCAGCAAAGCCCCCTCGCCGCGAACGGCCTCGCTGACCAACGCCAGCGGCCTGCGGAGGGAATCGAGTGCGGTCGGATGGAACTGCACGAATTCCATATCGGCCAGAAGCGCCCCGGCTCTTGCGGCAAGCGCGATCCCCTGGCCGAAATTACCGGTCGGATTGGTCGTCGCATCGTAGAGACCGCCAATGCCACCCGTCGCCAGAAGCACCTTGGATGTCGGCAGGATCACCAACCCCTTTGGGGTTGCGCAGAGCAGGCCGCTGATCTGACCTCCGTCCAGAAGTAACCGGCGGGCCTCGTATCCCTCGAGCACTGCGATCGACGGCGTGCGGGCAACGGCCTCAACCAGCGCGCGGACAATCGCCGCGCCCGAGCCATCGCCCTCGGCATGCACGATGCGTCGGCGCGAATGCGCGGCCTCAAGGCCGAGCGACAGGCTGCCCTCGCTATCCCGATCAAAGCAGACGCCCGCCCGTTCCAGGGACGCAATCGCCGCCGGCGCCTCCGCGATGATGCTCGCAGCGATGGCCGGATCGCAAAGCCCGTCGCCGGCGGCAAGTGTGTCCGCCAGATGCAGCTCCGCGCTATCGTCGGCTCCCATGCTGGCGGCAATACCGCCCTGCGCCCAGGCGCTCGATGTCTCCTCGCCGAGAGCCGCGCGGGTGACAATAACAGTAGGCTGCGGCGCCAAGGTCAACGCTGCCATCAGCCCGGCAAGACCGCTCCCAACGATGACGACGCGACCAGAAAGATCGTGAAGAATTTCGGTCATATCGCCAACATCCTTTCCACCGAACGGCGCGCGGCGACGGCAATTGCCGGATCGACCGTGACTTCATGCCGGTTTTCCTCAAGCGCCTTGCGGATATTGCCAAGCGTGATGCGCTTCATATGCGGGCAGAGATTGCACGGCCGGATGAGCTCGACATTCGGGTGATGCACGGCAATATTGTCGCTCATCGAGCATTCGGTGAGGAGCACGACGCGTGCAGGCTGCTTGTTGCTGACATAGTCCGACATGACGGCGGTGGAGCCGGCAAAATCCGCTTCTCTGACGACGTCAGGCGGGCATTCCGGATGAGCAAGCACTGTCACGCCGGGATAGTTTTCGCGAAGCTGGCGGATGTCGTCGGCGGTGAAAAGCTCGTGCACCTCGCAATGCCCATGCCAGGCGATGATCTCGACATTGGTTTCGTGTGCCACATTCTGCGCCAGATATTCGTCCGGGATCATCAGCACCTTGGGAACGCCGAGCGATTCCACGACTTGGCGGGCGTTGCCCGACGTGCAGCAGATGTCAGAGGCCGCCTTCACCGCGGCAGATGTGTTGACGTAAGTGATGATGGGAACGCCGGGATGAGCCTGGCGCAGCAAGGCGATATCTTCCGGCGTAATCGAGTCCGCCAGCGAACAGCCGGCAGCCATGTCCGGGATTAGCACGGTCTTTTCCGGATTGAGCAGCTTGGCCGTCTCGGCCATGAAATGTACGCCGGCGAGCACGATGATATCGGCATCCACATCGATCGCCTTGCGGGCAAGCGCCAAACTGTCGCCGACGATATCGGCAACGCCATGGAAGATCTCCGGCGTCTGGTAGTTATGCGCGAGGATGACGGCGTTGCGGCGGCGCTTCAATTCGAGGATCGCTTCGACATCATCCTGAAACGTCATCCATTCGGCTTTGGGAATGACGCGGCTGACGCGATCATAGAGGGAGGATGCGGATACGGGGGAATTCATGACCGGCTCCTTATTATACTCACTTTGAGCATATTATGCGCAAATAGATATTCTCGATATGAGCATATGTCAATTGCGGGAGAGCGGTAATTTCGTTCCGGCGAGTTCACGTTCTTCGACGATGGCGTGACGGAAGCGGAAGAGCTTGGCTGGGCGGCCGCCCGTCTCGCTTTCGCTTCCGCCCGTTTCCTCCACCAGATCCTGCTGCTCGATAAGGCGACGGAAATTCTGCTTGTGCAGCGTCAGCCCCGCCAGCGCCTCGACGGTGCGCTGCAGTTGCAGCAGGGTAAAGCTCTCGGGCATGAGTTCGAAGACGACGGGACGATATTTGATCTTCGCCCTCAGCCGCGCCATGCCAGTTGCGAGAATGCGACGATGATCGGCAAACATCGGGCGGCCAAACCTGGCCGGCGGCGCGCCTCCCGCCTCCTGAACAAGGCCCGCTTCGTAAAGAAGCTCATAGCGCTGCAGGACGAGGTCTTCATTCCAGACTGCCCCATTGAGCCCAAAGGCATAGTCGGCGCGGCGGCGGCGCGGATCGCATTTGCCACCATCGCTGTCGATCCAGCCCGCCAGTTGGGCGGCAATGTCGTCAATGATGGCTGGACGGCCGTTGCGGTGATCTTCCCATGGGAAATATTCGTACCAGCCATGCCAGCTCGGCTGGCCGGCGCCAGGGGCCGCCTGCTCGCGCACCAGGCCGAGATAGCTGATCGAGATCGTCCGCCCGCCCAGAATTTCATTGTTCCGGTCGCGGTCGGCAAAGGTATAAAGCTGCTCCAGATATCCCACTGGATGCGCGGTCTGCTCGCGGACCCATTCGCGAAGGCCGCTTTGCAGCGTTCTATGACCAAGCTCGAATGGCCCTGATGGCAGCGCCTCGCCGGAGCGAACTGTCATAACCCGCGGCTCGTGGCCGGTGACAGCCGTCAAAACCGCGATCAGTTCGGCATGCGCAAGTCCGATGGTCAAGGAATCTCCATATCTTATTTCAACCTGCGCTTTTGTCGCATGAAGAGCGGCCGATGCCAATGCACGCGCGTTCGTCGCCTACCGGCGGACATAATTCGGATATTGCTCGCAAATCAGATCGATGATCGACAGCGTGCCGGAAAGATGTTTGCGCACGGCCGCAACCGCCAGCTCCGCGTCGCCGGACTGCACGGCATCGACAACGGCGCGATGGTCGGCCATGACCTGCTGCAGCTTGCCCGGCATCGGCAGGTTCAGCCGGCGTAGCCGGTCGAGATGGACACTCTGGCGGCGAACGGTTGCCCACAGCCCCAATATCCCGACCCTCTCGAAGAGAACCCGGTGAAAATCCTTGTCGAGCGAATCGAAGAAGTCGTAGGTCTCGGGCGACATGACATGCTCCTGCCGGGCCAGAACCTGCGCCAATGCGGCCGCCGTCTCCGCCGGCTCTTCGGCTGTAAGACGCCGGATGGCCTCAAGCTCGATCGACAATCTCAGGAAATGCGCCTCCCTGGCATTGCCTATATCGATCTTGGAGACCACGGTCGCATATTGCGGATAGACCTCGACAAGCCCCTCCTCCTCCAGCCGTATCAAGGCATCGCGAACCGGCGTCTGGCTGACATTGAATTCGCTCTGCAATGAGGTTCGCGACAGCACCGTCGTTGGCGGCAGGCTCATCGAAAGAATGCGCGACCTCAGGATCTCCAGGATCTGCGGCGCGACCTGGCGCGAGCGGTCCAGGGCGAATTCTTTCGGATTTACTCTCACGCGGTCACCTTCCTGATCGAAACTCTCAACCCTTTAAACACAATTTAGGCCTTGATGCACTGATACATTAGTGCTTTAGTCCATCTATGCCAACGCAATCTCATGCGTTTGGATCATTTTTGGGAGGAAATGATGAGAGCTTTTCTTCGCGGCATGACCGCGGCCTGTCTCGTGTTTGCCGGCACATTGTCCGCCGGCGCCGCCGAAAAGACGGATATTTCGATCACGCGCCAGCCGGGCATCCTTTATCTCGTCAGCCACGTCATGGAGACGCAGAAACTGATCGAGAAGCGAGCTGAGGCCGATGGCCTCGCCGGCGTCAAGGTCGATTGGCGCACCTTTAGCGGCGGTGGCGCGCAGACCGATGCGCTGCTGGCCGGTAATGTCGACATCGTCAATACCGGCACCGGCAACCTGCTGCTGCTCTGGGACCGCACCAGAGGCAGGGTCAAGGGCATCGTCACCAATTCCGCCCAGCCGGTCATCATGGTTTCGCGTGATCCACGCATCAAATCCCTGAAGGACATTCAGCCGGGCGACAGGATCGCCGTGCCGACGGTCGGCGTTTCGACGCAGGCAATCCTGCTGCAGATGGCTGCCGCCCAGATGTATGGCGACGATCAGGTGCACAAGTTCGACACCAACACGGTGCAGCTCGGCCATCCCGACGCGATGGCAGCACTTGCAAACCAGAACCACGAAGTGAAGAGCCATTTCTCGGCGCCACCCTTCCAGTATCTGGAACTGAAGCAGCCGGGCGTTCATGAAGTCGTCAATTCGCGCGACATCATCGGCGGCGATCTGACCCAGGGCACCTTCTTCACGACCACGCAATTCGCCGAGGCCAATCCGACTGTCATCAAGGCCGTGCGGCAGGCGACGGCAGACGCCATCGAGGTGATCAAGAAGGATCCGAAGACCGCCGTCGAAGCCTATAAGACGGTGAGTGGCGACAAGACCAGCGTCGATGACCTGCTGGCGATCCTGAACCAGCCGCACATGATGGAGTTCCGCATGGATCCGCAGGGAACCATGAAGTTTGCAGCCCATCTCCACAAGGTCGGAACCCTGAAGACGATGCCGAAGGCCTGGACGGATTATTATCTGCCCGAAGCCGCCGATCTGAACGGCAATTGATCCGGGAGGGCGGCGCGAATGCCGCCTCTCGATCCAATTCTTGAAGGAGCCTCCATGCTTCAGGCAAAAATCGCAGCGGACGCGACAACGATCGAGGCGGCTACCGCTGCCACACCGCTCTTAAACGTCGATAAGGTGACGCTTCGCTACAAGACGCCGAACCTTTTGATCACCGCCACCGAGGACGTCAGCTTTTCTGTTGCGAAGTCCGATCGCTTCGTGCTGCTCGGACCGTCCGGCTGCGGGAAATCGACCCTGCTGAAGGCGATCGGCGGCTATATGACGCCGACGAGCGGCCGCATCGAGATCAAAGGGCAGTTGGTCAAGAAACCGGGGGCCGATCGGATGATGGTGTTTCAGGAATTCGACCAGCTCCTGCCCTGGAAGACGGTCCTCGAAAACGTCATGTTTCCGCTGACGACCGCCCGTCGCTTGCCCCGAGCCGAGGCAGAAGCCATTGCGCGCGACTATATCGACAAGGTGAAGCTCACCCGCGCCGTCGACGCCTATCCGCATATGCTGTCGGGCGGCATGAAGCAGCGTGTGGCGATTGCACGCGGCATGGCCATGCAGCCCGATATCCTGCTGATGGACGAGCCCTTTGCGGCGCTTGATGCGCTGACACGCCGGCAGATGCAGGACGAGCTTCTTCAGCTCTGGGAAGATACGCGTTTCACCGTCATCTTTGTCACGCATTCGATCGCCGAGGCGATCAAGATCTCCAACCGCATCCTGCTGCTTTCGCCGCACCCCGGCCGGGTCAAGGCCGAGGTCCGCAATGTCGAATCCGTCCGCAGCGACACCGCGGCGGCCGCCAAGTTGGAGCAGGACATCCATCACATGCTGTTTGCCGAAGCCGGACACAGGGAATAGGCCATGAGCGCACCACAAATCATTCTCGCGGCCGACACGGCAGATGCTGCCGGCCATATCGCCGCCGTCGAGCAGAAGCTCGGTACCCTCGAACTCCTTTGGCAGTCGAGCTTCCTCCGCAAATCACTGCTGATCGTAATTCTCGCGATCATCTGGGAAGTCTATGCGCGGCACCTCGACAATCCGCTGCTGTTCCCGACGCTCAGCGACACGTTGAGCGCGCTCTATGATCGCTTCGCCGATGGCGTTCTGCCTGAGCGCATCTGGACGACGCTGAAAGTACTCGTGACGGGCTATGTGGCAGGCACCGTACTGGCGGCTATCCTCACCGTCGTTGCCATCAACACCCGCATTGGTACTGATTTTCTCGAGACCATGACGGCGATGTTCAATCCGCTGCCGGCGATCTCGCTGCTGCCGCTCGCCCTCATCTGGTTCGGGCTGGGGCCGGCGAGCCTCGTCTTCGTCCTCATCCATTCCGTGCTCTGGGCGGTCGCTCTCAACACCCATGCCGGCTTTCTCGGCGTGTCGCGCACCCTGCGCATGGTGGGGGCGAATTACGGGCTGACCGGGCTTTCCTATGTCTTCCGCATCCTCATCCCCGCAGCTTTCCCGTCGATCCTGACGGGCCTAAAGATCGGCTGGGCCTTCTCCTGGCGCACTTTGATCGCCGCCGAACTTGTGTTCGGCGTCTCCTCCGGCCAGGGTGGGCTTGGATGGTTCATCTTCGAAAACCGCAATCTGCTCGACATTCCCGCAGTCTTCGCTGGCCTGCTGACGGTTATCGTTATTGGGCTTATTGTCGAGAACCTGGTGTTCCAGACGATCGAGCGCCGCACCCTGCTGAAGTGGGGCATGAAGGAATGACCCGACGCGCGGATTTATCTCTTCGACCAACCGTTGAATACAAGGCTAGACTACAATGAGCAGCAAAAAGAAACCGTCAGAACTGCGCAGCGCCAGATGGTTTGCCCCCGATGACCTCAGAAGTTCCGGGCATCGATCACGGACCATGCAGATGGGTTATGCGCCGGAAGAATGGGCCGGAAAGCCCGTTATCGCAATCCTCAACACCTGGTCCGACGCCAACCCCTGTCACGCGCACTTCAAGCACCGTGTCGAAGACGTAAAACGCGGCGTCTTTCAAGCCGGAGGCTTCCCGCTTGAACTTCCGGCATTGTCGCTGTCGGAAAGCTATGTGAAGCCGACGACCATGCTCTATCGCAACATGCTGGCGATGGAGGCCGAGGAGCTGCTGCGCTCACACCCGATCGACGGGGCCGTCCTGATGGGCGGATGCGACAAGACAACGCCCGGCCTTGTCATGGGGGCGCTCTCCATGGGCCTGCCGATGATCTACCTGCCGGCCGGGCCGATGCTGCGCGGCAATTATCGTGGCGAATATCTGGGCTCCGGCTCGGATGGCTGGAAATTCTGGGATGAACGCCGCGCCGGCACGATTACGGAGAAGGAATGGGTCGATGTCGAAGCCGGCATCGCCCGCTCCTACGGCCATTGCATGACCATGGGCACGGCGAGCACGATGACGGCAATTGCGGAGGCATTGGGCCTTACCCTGCCCGGCGCAAGCTCAATCCCGGCGCCGGATGCCAACCATATCCGCATGTCGTCTGCCGTTGGCCGCCGCATCGTCGACATGGTCTGGGAGGATCTCGTTCCGTCGAAGATCGTCACGGCCGCCGCCTTCGACAATGCCGTCGCGGTCGCGATGGCGACGGGCTGTTCCACCAATGCCGTCGTGCACCTGATCGCGATGGCGCGCCGCGCCGGCGTCGACCTGACGCTGGACGATCTCGACAAGGCCGGCCGCGCGACGCCGGTGCTCGCCAATATCCGGCCGACGGGCAAGACCTACCTCATGGAGGATTTCTACTATGCCGGCGGTCTTCGGGCCTTGATGGCGAAGCTCTCCTCGAAGCTTGACCTCTCCGCCCTCACCGTGTCGGGCGTCACCCTCGGTGAAACGCTGGAAGGTGCCAAATGCTACAATGACGACGTCATCCGTTCGCTCGACAATCCGGTCTACCACGAAGGCTCGCTCGCCGTTGTGAAGGGCAATCTCGCGCCGACAGGCGCGGTCATCAAACCTGCCGCCTGCGACCCACGCTTCCATAAGCATCAGGGGCCGGCGCTGGTGTTCGACAGCTATCCGGAAATGAAGGCGGCGGCGGACGACGAGAACCTCGACATAACGCCTGATCATGTCATGGTGCTGCGCGGCGCCGGACCGCAGGGCGGACCGGGCATGCCGGAATGGGGCATGCTGCCGATCCCGAAGGCGCTGCTGAAGCAGGGCCATCGCGACATGCTGCGCCTCTCCGACGCCCGCATGAGCGGCACGAGCTATGGGGCCTGCATTCTGCACGTCTCGCCGGAATCCCATGTCGGCGGTCCATTGGCGCTATTGAAGAATGGCGACATCATTCGCCTTGATCTCGAAGCACGACGCATCGACATGCTGGTAGACGAGGACGAATTGCAGCGGCGGCGCGACGCCTGGGTGAAGCCGGCGGAAAAATTCGGACGTGGTTACGGCTGGATGTTCAACCGCCATGTCGCGCAGGCCGATACCGGCTGCGACTTCGATTTCCTGGAACCCGGTTTCGGCCCATCGCCGGGCGAACCCGACATTTATTGATCGCAAAGGATATATCTCATGAGCAATTTCGTGCTGAGCAGCGAGACGCGCAACAAGCTGTTGGGCGTCGCCACGCCTACCATCGCCACCGCGCTCTTCAAGCGGGGCTTGCGCAACCAGTTCATTCAGGATGTGCACCCCCTATCGCAGAAGAAGGCGAACATGGTCGGCCAGGCCTTTACGCTGCGCTATATTCCAGCGCGCGAAGACCTGAATACACTCGAGGTCTTCCGCAACCCCGAGCATCCGCAGCGTGCCGCCGTCGAGAGGTGCCCGCCCGGTGCGATCCTCGTCATGGATAGCCGTAAGGATGCGCGCGCGGCCTCGGCCGGTTCGATCCTGATTTCGCGGCTGCAGGTGCGTGGCGTCGCCGGCGTCGTCACCGACGGCGGCTTTCGTGACAGCCCGGAGATCGCGGCGCTTGATATCCCCGCCTATCACCACCGCCCCTCCGCGCCGACGAACCTGACGCTGCACCAGGCGATCGAAATAAACGGTCCGATCGGCTGCGGCGATGTCGCTGTCTTCCCCGGCGACGTGCTTGTCGGCGACAATGAAGGCGTCATCGTCATCCCCGCTCATATTGCCGATGAGATCGCTGATGAGACCGTCGAAATGACCGCCTATGAGGATTTCGTCACCGAGGAAGTGTTGAATGGCGCGACCATTATCGGCCTTTATCCAGCAACCAGCGACGCTCCCAAGATCAAGTTCGCAGAATGGCGGAAGCAAAAGGGCCGTTGATCGGGCGATAAATCGAAACCCCGCCGGCGACAATGACGGCGGGGTTTTGCATAAAATAATAGATACTTAACCGGCCCAGCTCATCCGATTCAGGAAGAAGCTTTCATTCGGTGTCGGCTGGAAGTTCAGCGCCTTGGCAGCGCCATAGATCGCAATCATCTGGTAGAGCGGCACGGCGGACACATCGTCCACGATCAACTGGCTGATCTTTTCATAGTCCGCCAATCGCTTCTGCTGATCAAGCGACGAGCCCGCGTCGTCGAGCAGCGCGTCGATCTCCGGCTTGGCGACGATCGCCCAGGTGCTGCCCGTGTGGAACAGATAGTTCATAACGCCATCGGCATCCTGGCAGGCACAGGAATTGGTGCTGATCGCCAAGGTCGGAGCATCGACAGGGCCTTTCTGAACCAGCTGCAGGAAGGTTGGCGTGTCGACCTGCGAAATCTCGACGTCGAAGCCGACTTCCTGCAATTCCTGCAATATGGCTTCGGCCACGCGCTGATCGAAGAAGGTGCCGACGGTCAACTGGAACTTCGGCGGCTTACCGGCGCTGGCTAACAGCGCCTTTGCCTTGTCCGGATCATAGGGAAGCCCAGTGATCTTATCGCTCCAGCCGAAATGCGCCGGTGTCATCATCTGGGCGACCGGCTTGTCGAACCCACCCAGAATGCCCTGCGTGATGCCAGCCTTGTCTATGGCGTAGGCGACCGCCTGACGGAGCTTTAGATTGTCGAAGGGTGGCTTGTTCGGATTGATCCGGAGGAAGGACATTCTTTCCGTCAGTATCGGCAGGGCCTTGACCGTATCCGAACCCGCCAATTGCGCTGCCTGGTCGGACGTCAACGCGCGGGCGAAATCGGCCACACCTGCCTGCAGGTCAGCAACTCTGGTCGAGGCGTCAGGCACGGCGCGGAAGACTGCTTGCTCGAACGGGCCTTTGTTGCCCCAATAGCTGTCATTGCGAACGAGCGTCACGGCGACGCCACGGTCCCATTTGGCAAACTTATAGGGACCGCTGCCGACAGGTGCCAGATTGAATGCCTGGTCGCCGACTTTCTGCACCACATGTTCGGGGACGATGGACAGCTTGGTGAGCTGCGCAAGCAGTGGCGGATAGGGGCTCTGCAGCGTCAGTGTTACCTCATGCTCGCCGGAGACCTCAGCCTTCGCGATCTTGGCGAACTGGCTGCGCTGCGGGCTCGCCAATTTCGGGTCGATGATGCGGTTGACGCTGAAGGCGACGTCTTCCGCCGTCAGCGGCGTGCCGTCATGAAAGGTGACGTCGGCGCGCAGGGTGAAGACGATTTTCGTATCCGACAGGGGCTTCCAGGAGGTGGCAATCTCGGGAGCAATCTTGCCGCTATTGTCGCGCGTGACGAGATTGTCGAAAATATTGCGATAGACGAAATAGCTGTCCGGATTCCATTGCAGCTGCGGATCGAGCGTCGACGGCTCGTTGACGAGATCCACGACGATCTGCTGCTTTTCGGCAGCCTGGGCCATCATGGTGGACGGAAGAACAGCGAGCCCGAGGACCGCCGTTAAAACAAGAAGTTTGCGAAACATAATCATCTACTCCTCTAGGAAATTAGGCGTTCTCACATGACATGCTGCGGAATGGCCGCCCGGCTGAAGCGCTTCAAGCTCAGGCGAGACAGTCCGGCAGATGGGCACGGCGATGGGACATCGGGTCGAAAAGCGGCAACCTGGCGGTGGATTGGCCGGGCTCGGCAGATCCCCCTGCAGGATGATACGCTGCCGGCGACGCTGTGCTTTGGGATCGGGTAGCGGCACAGCGCTGAGCAGCGCTTCCGTATAGGGATGAACCGGCTTTTCAAAAACCTCCGCCGTCGTTCCGGTCTCGGCAATACGGCCAAGATACATAACAGCAACCCGGTCGGCGAAGTGACGCACGACGGAAAGGTCATGCGAGATGAACAGGTAGGACAGGCCCAGGCGCTGCTGCAATTCAAGCAGCAGGTTCAGGATCTGCGAGCGTATCGATACATCGAGCGCCGAGACCGGCTCGTCGAGGATAAGCAGCTTGGGCTGTAGCGCAATGGCGCGGGCAATGACGATGCGCTGGCGTTGGCCGCCGGAAAAGGCATTGGGCTTGCGGTCGGCATGGCCCGGATTGAGTCCCACGAGTTCCAGCAACTCCCCTACCCGTTGCCGGCGTTCCTCCCGCGTGCCTATACCGTGGATGATCAGCGGCTCGGCAATGCTCTCCCCGATGGTCAGCTTCGGATTGAGCGCAGACACCGGATCCTGGAACACGATCTGGATGTCTCGAGAGAGATCGGCGCGGCGCACCGAGGCGTCGCTCGTCACATCCTCGCCCTCGAAGACGATCCTACCCGATGTCGCCCGCTGCATACCGAGGATCGTCGCACCGAGAGTGGACTTGCCACAACCCGATTCCCCGACCAGCGCCAGACTTTCACCCGGCGCGATATCGAGATCGACGCCATCGACCGCCTTCAGCCAGCCGAGCGGACGACCGAGAAAGCCGCCGCGGATCGGGAAATGCACACGAAGGTCGCGCACGGAAAGAAGTGGCCCAGTCATGCGAGCCCTCCGGTCAGATCCTGATGCCAGCAGGCGGCACGGCGGTCCGCGCCTGCGGCGACAAGCGGCGGCGTCTGCCAACAGTCCTCGTCCGCCAAAGGACAGCGCGTCGAAAACCGACAGCCTTCCGGCCACGCGCCGATATCCGGAACCGTGCCGCTGATGGTCGGCAAGAGCGCCTTCGCCTTGCCATCCAGCCTCGGAATGGTCGATAGCAGCATCCGCGTATAGGGATGCTTTTGCTCCTCGAAGATCGCATCGACGGACGCCTCTTCGACGATGCGGCCGGCATACATCACTGCCACACGGTCGGCGATATCGGCGACAACGCCCATGTCATGGGTGATCAGCAGGATCGCCGTGCCGGTCTCGGCACGTAGTCGCTTCATCAGCTCCAGGATCTGCGCCTGGATTGTCACGTCGAGCGCCGTCGTCGGCTCGTCGGCGATCAGCAGGCGCGGCCGGGTGATCAGCGCCATGGCGATCATCGCCCTCTGGCACATGCCGCCCGAAAGTTCGAAGGGAAACTGGTGGAAGCGCATGGCCGGCTCGGGAATGCCGACCTCCTCGAGCATGGCGATCGCCTGCCGCTGTGCCTCCCTGCCCCTGACCCCGCGATGGACGATCAGGCTTTCGGCAATCTGCTTGCCGATCGGCATCAGTGGATTGAGCGAGGCGACCGGCTCCTGAAAGATCATCGCCATTTCGTCGCCGCGCAGGCGCTTCATGGCGGCGTTGTCAAGGCCGGCCAGCTCCTTGCCGCTCAGCCGGATAGACCCTTTGTTTCGCGCGGCGACACGCGGCAACAGGCCCATGACCGAAAACGCCGTCATCGACTTGCCACAACCGGATTCGCCGACCAGCGTAACGATCTCGCCAGAGGAAACCGAAAAGCCGACACCATCGACGACAGGCTTGCCGCCGATGGAGATATGCAGGTCTTCGACAGTCAGAACCGGAGCGGTCATTGGGGATCAGCCTCACGAACGGCAGCCCATGGGTTCTTTGGGTGAACCATGCCGGTATTGATGCCGTTGCGATGGAGAACCGCCGAGGGAACAGCGAAATTGACGGGGTAGAGCGTGTCCTCGATGACGTCGACATTGAATTCGGATGCGACGGTCGGCGCCACATCGGATGCGGCTGTCCGATTGACGCGGATGGTCGTGCCGCTGGCGTCGATGCGCGGGCTGAGGAAGGCATCCTCCAGCGACAGGCCGTAGGCTGCGACATAGGTGAGGATCTGCGTCACTGCCGGAACGATCTGCCGGCCGCCGGCCGCACCCAGCGCCAGCTCTGGCACTCCGTCACGCGTCGCAACGATCGGAGACATATTGGCAAGCGGCTTGCTGGCCGGCGCGATGGAGTTGGGCTGGCCCGGGCGCGGATCGAACCACATCATGCCGTTGTTGAGCGCGAAGCCTGTCTCCGGCACCACGACTTTTGAACCGAAACGCGACAGCAACGTGTTCGTGAGCGAAACCATGGTGCCATCGGCGTCGACAACACTGAGATGGCTGGTGCAACTTTCGCCAGAGGCATGACCGAGATGCTTGAGCCGATATTCGCTGGCGCGTCTGATTGCGCGAGCAAAGGCCAGAGCCGCGGTCCCACCGAAAGGATCATTCTCCGGCAGGCTGGTTTCCAGTTCGGACAATATCGCGCAAAGTGTCGGACCGCCAGAAAGCTCCGGCACGGCATGGATGACAAGGCCCTTGAAGTCCTGCTTCAATGGCGCCAGCCAACGCGGCGCGTAGCCGGCGAAATCCTTATTCGAAAGCACCGAACCGCCGTCTGTAAGCCCCTTGATCAGCTGATCGGCAAGTTCACCTTCATAGAAATCGCGCGGGCCGGCAGCAGCCAGCCTTTCCAGCGTCCTTGCCTTCGCCTTCATCGGCAGGAAGGCTTTGCGTCCAGCCTCCGGCACGCGTGGCGCACGGCCATTGTGCAGGAACAATTCCGAGGCTGCCGGAAATTGCGCCAGGTTGGCCCCGTCGATCGCCAGAGCCAGCGCCGCATACCAATCGAGCTGCAGGCCGCGATGCGCCTGTTCTATGGCCGGCGCAAGGGCATCAGCCCAGGAAATGGTGCCGAAGCGGGAAAGCGCCTCGGCAAAACCGGCAATGGCGCCCGGCACGCAGATCGAGCTGTAACCGATCAGATTGCGGTCGCCTTCGACCGATGGCCAGTCAAACCAGTCGCCATCGCGGCCGGAAACCAGCGGATAGTCGGCAGGATTGATCGCGGCGGGAGAGATCACGTTGAAATCTAGGACATCGACCGCGCCACCAGCATCGGCACGAACCAGGAAGCCGCCGCCGCCGATGCCCGACAGCCAAGGCTCGACGACACTGAGGACGAGTGCCGTCGTCACCGCCGCATCAATGGCATTGCCACCAGCCGAAAGCACTGCGGCTCCGGCTTCCGCCGCTCGCCAATTCTGGCAGGCGACCATGCCGTGTTTGCTGCGCGTTTCATGCTTGCCGATCTGCCAGGTCTCGCTCATGGGCGCATTCCAGACTGCGAGGGGCCGAAGCGAGACGGGCCGATCGCGATGGGAATATCAGCCTCGACCGCAAAACGGCCCCGGTTATTCGAGGACGCATGATGACGGGCGATGTCAGCAGCGGTGGCGACCCAGCTCGCAGGCTCCGCAGTGATCGCGTCGAGCAGTTTTTCCAGCATCGCGATGCGCTGCGCCCGTCCGGAGATCCAGTCATGGATGGTCAGCGTGAATAGTCCACCGAAGCGATGTTGCGCGCGCCATTCCGTCAGCCAGTCGTCCAACACCTGGGCGCCGGAAGACGGTGCCCAACGTTCGTTACCGCTATTCTCGAACTTGAAGAAGATTGCGTCGTCCAGCGCCCATTGCACGGGAATCTCGACCACGCCGTCGATCTCATAGGGATGATCGAAGCCCATGA
The DNA here is from genome assembly GCF_014189535.1 of Rhizobium lusitanum. Lineage (NCBI taxonomy): Bacteria > Pseudomonadati > Pseudomonadota > Alphaproteobacteria > Hyphomicrobiales > Rhizobiaceae > Martinezella > Martinezella lusitana. The sequence continues at coordinate 1,052,241 of NZ_CP050307.1, forward strand.
GTGAGGAGTCGTAGGCAAGGCCGTTGCGGCGGATCTCGGCCAGCATATGCGGCGTCATTTCCCAGGCCGGCGAGCGGAAACCGATCGGCTTCTGTCCTGTCTGGGAAACGAAGAGCGCCAGACTGGCATCGAGCGCGGCGCTGAATTCCTCGTCACCGATATCGCCGACGAGCTCGTGAAAATATCCGTGCAGTCCAATTTCGTGCCCCGCGTCAACCAGTGCCGGCAGAAGCCCAGGATTGGATTGCGCAACGACGGCAGGCACATAGAAGCTTGCTTTAACGTCATAGCGTGCAAAGAGATCGAGGATACGGGTCATGCCCGTGCGCAGCCCGAAGCGGCGGACTTCCAATCGCGAGAGACGATTGGACAGCCCCTCCCGCTGCTCCCAGAGAAAGGGCGAGGTCGCATCGACATCGACGCTCAGAAGAACCGCGCTCTTCTTGCCTGCCGGCCATTCATAGGCGGGAAAGGGCGAAAAGCTGTGCGGGCGTGCGACCGTATCCTGACCCATCTCGTCTTCCTTCCTGACTTACAACGGCTTCTTCTTCGCCTGATAGACGGCAAGCGATCCGATGGAGTTGCCGCCATCGGCCGCCAACGTCGAGCCGGTGATATAGGCAGCGGCATCCGAGGCAAGAAAGAGCACGGCATTGGCCGCATCCGATGGCTGCGAGGGGCGACCGAGCGGGATGTTGCCGAGCACACTGTCGATATGCTCCTGCGTCAGATGGCTGACTTCACTGCCGGGCGCAAAACCAGGCTCGACGATGTTGACCCGTATGCCGAACTCGGCAAGCTCGATGGCAAGCCCCTTGTTCAACCGGTCCAGCGCCGTCTTCGAAACGCAATAGGGCACGACACTGAGCCGCATCTTGCGGGCCGCGCCGGAGGAGATGTTGATGATAGAGCCTTTGACGCCCTGATCGATCATCTGGCGCGCAACGCCCTGCGACACCAGGAACGGCGCGCGCAGATTGATGCCGAAAATCTTGTCCCAATCGTCAGCGTTGATATCGAGAAGGAAGCCGGATGGATAAATGCCGGCATTGTTGACCAGCACGTCGGCGGCGCTCCAATTTTCAGCGATGTAGGCTAGCAATGCCTTGATATCCGTATCCGATGTCAGGTCGGCCGCAAATTGAAGATGCCGGTCGCCTGCGAGACTTTCGGTAGCGGCGCTGAGGCGTGCCGGATCTTTGTCCGTCAGAAGGACGTGTGCACCAGCATTTGCAAAAGCCTGCGCGATCCAGCCGCCGAAGATTCCCGCAGCGCCGGTGACGACAACGCGTTTCCCTTTAAAGTCTTCTGAAAAATCAACCATGTGGCTCAATTGCTCCGTGGGTCGAGGCGATCACGCAGATGATCGCCGATAAAATTGACGGAAAGAACGAGAAGAAAGAGCGCGGCACCGGGCATGACCGAAAGCCACCAGGCCGTCGCGACGTAATTACGCCCGGTCGAGAGCATCGCGCCCCAGCTAGCCGTCGGCGGCTGCACACCGAGGCCAAGGAATGAGAGACCAGCCTCGAACAACACCATCAGTCCGAATTCGAGCGTTGCGACGACGATCAGCCCGCCGGCAATATTCGGCAGGACATGCCGCCACAGCACGCGAAACCAGCCCGCCCCCATGAACCGCGACAGGCGCAGATAGGGCATATTGGCAACCGTCAGCGTCTGGCCGTAGGCAACGCGCGCATAGCGCGGCCAGCGCGTCAACGCCAGGATCAGCACGACATTCAGAAGACCGGGGCCGAGCACGGCGACCGTGATGATCGCCAGAAGAATGGCGGGCACGGAGAGAACGATATCGACCAGACGCATGATGAGCGTCTCGGTCCAGCCGCGGTAGAAAGCGGCGAGCATGCCGATGACGGAGCCGAAAATTCCCGACAGCAACACGGAGGCCACCGCAACGAACAACGAGACCCGCGCGCCATAAATCAAGCGGCTGAGCGTATCGCGCCCGAGTTCATCGGAGCCGATCAGATAGAGCGCGTTGCGCGCCACCGTGCCCGGCGGCTTCAACCGGCCGAGGAGATTTTGGCTGTTCGGATCGTGCGGTGCGATCAACGGAGCGAAGATTGCCATCAGCACGATCAGGACCAGGACGACGACCGAGATCACAACGCCTGTGGGTGTGCGGCGAATAAGTCTTACCGATCCGGCGGCCGAAACACTCATACCTGTCTCCCGGAGAGACGAATGCGCGGATCGATGACGCTGTATAGAACATCGGCGAGAAGATTGAGCAGAATGGCGGCGGCAGCGCCAATCAGCACGACGCCCTGCACGATCGGGAAATCCCGCGCGCTGATTGCCTGTATCGTCAACTGGCCAAGGCCCGGCCAGGCAAATACGGTCTCGATGATGATCGCGCCGGTCAGCAGGTTGGCGATTTCGAGCGCCGATATCGTCACCAGTGGCACGGCTGCGTTGCGTAGCAAATGACGTATGACGATCCGCGCCATCGATAGGCCCTTGGCGTGGCCGGTGCGGACATAGTCCTTTTCCAGCTCATCCAGAACGGCGGTGCGGGCGACACGGGCGAAGGTCGCCATAGACAGAAAGCCCAAGGCGAAAGCGGGCATCAGCAGGCTTATCATACCGCTTGCACCCGACGTCGGGAGCCACCGTAGCACCACGCCGAACAGCATGATCAGAAGAATGGATGTCCAGAAAGTCGGCATCGACTGGCCGATCAGCACGAAGCTCATCAGCCAGCGCGATTCCCAGGAATGACGGCGCACGGCGATGAGAACGCCAATCGGCACGCCGAGCCCGAGTGCCACAACCAAGGCGCCCGATGCCAGCGACAATGTGTAGGGAAGGCGGCTGCCGATAATATCCAGCACCGGCATATGCTGGACATAGGACTGTCCGAGATCGAAGCGCAACAAGCCGGCCAGGAAGCGGAGATATTGGAGATAAAGCGGTTGATCGAACCCGAGGGCCGCCCTCATGATGTCGATATCGGCCCTGCTCGCATCCGGCGGCACGAGCAACAGCACAGGATCACCGGTCAGGCGTTGCAGAAAGAAGACGAGCGTCACCACGCCGAACAACGCGACGAGGGCCTGCAACAGACGCTTGGCGATGAATGCAGGCACGTCTTGCTCCCATCATTGGAGACCGCAGGAAAACTGAAGGAGGAGTTAGCTCATCCGCTTCGGGTTGACTTCGCTCTTGGATAAGGCGGTTGCGGGTAAATCCGCCGCCGGCGTCCTCACCTTCTTTGAAGTCGTCTGGACAACGACAACGTCGGCTTCCAGAAACCGCGCCTGCGCGAACCGCGCGAAGGTCTCGCAGATTTCCGCCAGGCATTCGCGCGCCGCCTGCGCTCGACCCGAGCGTTTGGCATCAACAAAGGCGCTCCAATCGGCCAGCGGCAGCTTTTGACCACCACTCGCCTCGAGGAAACCGATATAACGCTCTGATTTATCCCAGAGATTTTCGAGCCAGCCGGCGATCAACGGCGCCCTCAGATGCGTCACAAGCAAATGCTTCACTTGACGCTCGTAACGCCGCGCCGGAACGATCTGCTCGTCCAGGCCGGCTGTGCGCGCGGCAGCAAAAGCCGCATGCATGTCACACAGCGTCTCCAGACGTCTGAATTCCTCAGCCGGAAGCTCGACATCCGCCAGCAGTGGCTCCAGTTGGCGACGGCCGAGGATCACCTCCCGCAGGCCAATGGCGGTAATCGGCGTAACCTTCCAGCCGCTGCGTGGCTGGGACGAGACGAAACCGGAATGCGCCAGCCGGGCAAGAGCTGCACGCACGATGCCGCGCCCCACACCATAGTCCTTGCAAATCCCGACCTCGGACAGCCGCTCGCCGGGAGCAAGCGCGCCGGACATGATGGAATGCCTCAGTCTATCCTCGGCAATCGAGACAGCATCCGGCATGCCGGTCGGCAGGAAAGGGCTTCGAGTATCAAACATGAACGCAAAACTAACATCTCAGTTTAATATATTGAAGTGTCAGTTTTGCGCGGACTCGCGATATTGCGGACTATTTTGCTGAGCCAGGGATCGGTTCAGGAAAAAATCGGCAGTGAAATCGACCACGCCTTCCTCCGATCGGAAGATGGTGCGGTCAAAGCCGGAAAAAAGCTGGCTCAGCCTTCAAGCTCGACGGCACTTCTGCTCAGCATGCGAAGGAAGTCCACATCGTCGCCGATCAGGCCGTCAATCAGCCTATCCTTGACGCAACGTCGGATCGAGGGGAGCGGATCCCGACCGCTCTGCCAGAATCTCACAAGCCGTTCCGGCAGCGGCAGGCTCAGACGCACCGCAATCCCGGCCTCCTGGAAGGCTTCCGCGTCGGTGCGATGAAAGTAGTTCAGCTCCAGCGAAACACCGTCGATGCCGCCTGAACGCATGGAACTGATCATATCCACGGGGCGATGATGCAGGATCGCCTCCGTCTGCAGGCGCGGCTCGATTTCCTTCACGCGGCGCAGATCGAGATGATCGAAGGAGGAGATGGCGACATGCTTGAATGCGTCCATGTCCCGCAGCGTCCCGATCATGACATCGGCGAGCCGATCGGCGCGTTCGCGCTCTTTTATCTCGATGGCAAGGCGCGTGTCGGTCTGCTTGGCCCAGGTGATCACCTCGGCAAGCGTCGGCGCGCGGGTGCCGGCAAAGCGAGGATCGAATTTCGCACCGGCGTCCAGCGTCAGGATCTCGTCGAGATCATGATCGCCGACAAAGCCCCAGCCGTCGGTGGTGCGCTCCAGCGTGCGGTCGTGCATGACGACGATCTTGTCGTCGCGGGTCAGCATCAGATCGATTTCGCTCTCATTGGCGCCGGCATCCACGCCCTTTTGAAAGGCGAGAATGGTGTTTTCCGGAAAGTGCCGGCTGAAACCACGGTGAGCAGCAATGCGAAGCGATCCGTGACGGGCAGCGTGAAGAGACAAAGGCACGGGAATTCTCCTTGAATATGAAACGGTTATTGCTGAAAGCTCAGTGCAGCGTCGGATCGAGGGCGTCGCGCAGATAGTCCCCGATCAGGCTAATCGACAGCGACAGCAGGAAGATCGCGATCCCCGGCAGCATCGAAATCCACCACTCAGTCATCATGTAGTCGCGACCAGCTCCCACCATACTGCCGAGGCTGACCAGCGGCGGCTGGATGCCAAGCCCCAGGAAACTCAGCACCGATTCCTGCAGCAGGATCTCGGGCAGGATTACGGTCAGATTGACCAGCACGACCGAGAGGATGTTCGGCAGCACATGCATGAACGCGATGCGCCCGGTGCTCGCACCATTGCGCTTTAGCGCCGCGACATAGCCGCGCTCAAGCTCCAAACCGGCCATGGTGCGGACGAGCCGGGCATAGCGCTCCCAGCCATAGAGGCCGAGCAGCAGCATGAAGAGCCAGAGATTGTCGCCGAAGAAGGCAAGCACCGCGAGCGCGATAATCAGGAAGGGCATCGACGCCTGAAAATCCACCGCGACCCGGATCAGCATGTCGGCAAATCCGCGACGAAAGGCTGCCAGCAGGCCAAGCGTTGTGCCAAGTGTGAGGCTGATCGCCGATGCGCCGAGCGCGATCAGCAGGCTGGTGCGAAGCCCGTAGAAGAGACGGCTCAGAATATCGCGGCCGAGTTCGTCCGTACCAAGAACGTGCCGAAGCGTACCGCCGAACAAGAGCGGCGGCACCTTGCGGGCATGAAGATCGATCTGCGCGAAGCCATAGGGCGCAAGCAGATTGGCAAAGACTGCAGCCAAGATGAAGGTGATGAGGACGACCATGCAGATCGCGGTCATCAGATCCAGCTTGGCGCTACGCGGCGATCTCCCGGCCTTGGCCTTGGTGAGATCGTCCACGCCGGTCGCTGTATTCGCCATGGTGATACCTTTCGAGAACGCGGCTCAGGCCGCCCGATGCCGCAGGCGCGGATCGGCGAGAATGTAAAGAAAGTCGATGAGCAGGTTGGCGCTCACCATGGTGGCGGTGACGAGAATGACGATGGTCTGCACGATGTTGAGATCGCGCTGCGCCACCGAGGAGACGAGAAAGCGGCCGACGCCGGGCCAGGCATAGACGGTCTCGACCACGGCCGCCCCGCCGATCATGCCGCCGATCAGGAAGCCGAGCATGGTCAGGAGTGGCAGGGCTGCATTGGGCATAACATGCTGCCACAGCACGGCGCGCTCGCCGATGCGCTTGGCGCGCGCCGCCAGGATATAGCGCTGCCCCAACACTTCCAGCGTGCTGGAACGGACGAAACGGGCGATGATGCCGGCATTGTAAAGGCCGATGACCAGAACCGGCATGACCAGATGCGCTGCCGTTGACCCGCCGCCGCTCGGCAACCACCGGAGCGATACGGCGAAGAGCTGGATCAGCAGGATGGCGATGAGGAAATTCGGGAGGGAATGCATCAGCACCGCCAGCGCCATGACGAAGCGGTCGATCAGGCTGCCACGGTTTTGCGCGGCGAGAATACCGAGCGGCACGCCAGCCCCGAATGCCACCACAAGGGCAGCTCCCATCAACTCCAACGTTGCGGGAACTTTGGAGAAAACCAGCATCAGTGCATTCTGCCCGTTCACCAGCGATGTGCCGAAATCGCCACGAAGAAGATGGCCGAGATAGGAGAAATACTGGATGTAAAGCGGCTGATCGAGGCCCCATTGCTGCCGCATGAGCGCCACGACTTCTGGTGGCGTCTCGATCGGCAACAGCGAATGCAAGGGATCGCCGCTGACGCGCAGGATGATGAAGGTGAAGGTTATGGCGAGGAAAAGCGTGACGATGGCCCTAAGAAGGGCGCGGATGACGGCCTGGAACATCGCGGGTCTCCCTAGAGCGTTTCGAGAACGGTATTTGTCTGGCGCACCCTCTGCCGGCGTCCGCGCGGGACGGCAGCCAGAAGCTTCGCGGTGTAGGGATGCGCGGGGTTCGAGAAAACCTCTTCCGTGCGGCCGGTCTCCACGATCTCACCCGCTTCCATGATCGCCACCTGGTGGGATACGTGGCGCACGACCCGCACGTCATGGCTTATGAACAGCAAGGACAGGCCGCGGGCACGCTGAAGTTCAAGCAAAAGGTTGAGAACCTGGGCCTGCACCGAAACATCGAGCGCCGAAACAGGCTCGTCGCAGAGCAGAATTTGCGGCTCGACGATCAGCGCGCGAGCAATGGCGACACGCTGGCGTTGGCCGCCGGAAAGCTGATGCGGGAATTTCTGTAAGGCCGAAGCTGGAAGGCTGACGGCCTTGAACGTCTCGGCGGCGCGATCATGCCGGCTTGCCGGCTCGCCGATCGCATGGATTGCCAGCGTTTCCTGCATCTGGTGCCCAACGCTACGGCGCGGATCGAGCGCGCCAAGCGTATCTTGAGAAATCACCTGGAGGTGCTTCGCAAGCCCTCGCCTGTTCGGCTTCATCAGGTTGGTGAAGGATTGGCCGAACAGTTCGATGTGACCCGAGGTCGGAACCCGGTCACCGCAGAGAAGCGAGGCCAGGGTGGACTTGCCGCAGCCGGATTCCCCGACCAGACCGAGCGTCTCGCCGGGCTTCAATTCCAGGCTCACATCCTTGATCGCGTGGAAGCCCTGGGTTCGTCGCGGCAACAGGGAGAAACCGGACGAGTAGGAGAATTGTAGGTTACGGGCGACGAGCGCGAGAGCCGCTCCATTCCCATTCAACTGCGACCTTGTCTCAGACATCGTGGGCACTCCATGGATTGAAGCAGGCAAGCGACGACACCCCCGCGATCAAGGGCGGAACTGCGGTTGCGCAATGCGCCTCGACGCGCGGGCATCGCGGGGAGAAGGCGCATGCGGAGGGCATTGCGTCATGCAGTTTCAGTTCACCGGGAATATCCGCCAGCTTTTCCAGCGGCGTGCCCCGCCCGGGCATCGCTTCCAGCAGCAGTCGCGTATAGGGATGGCGGGGATTGTCGTAGATGTTGTCGGTGGTGTTGAGCTCGACCAGCGATCCCGCATACATCACCGCGATGCGGTCGCAGACTTCAGAGACGAGATCGAGATCGTGGCTGATGAAGATCATCGGGATGCCGCGCTCGCGCACCGCCTTGACGAGCAAGGCCACCACCTGCGCCTGAACGGTAACGTCGAGCGCCGTCGTCGGCTCGTCGGCGATGATCAGCCGTGGCTGCATGGCAAGCGCCGTTGCGATCATCACGCGCTGGCACATGCCGCCGGAAAACTGCGCCGGATAGGCGTTGTAGCGCGTCTCCGGCTGTGGAATGGCCACTTCCGCCAGAAGACGCAACGCCTCGGCCTTCGCCTCGCCCGCCGACATGCCGGCGCTCATCGCCGCCTCGGCAATCTGTGAGCCGATGGTGCGCACCGGATCGAGACAGGAGACCGGCTCCTGGAAAATCAGACCGATGGACGGCAGTTTCGATCGCGCCATCGCCCCGAGTTCCGCCGCGTCATACATGGCGTCCTCGAAGGAGATGAACCCGGTGGCGCTCGCCGTCGGTCCGAGCAAGCCGGCAAGGGCGAGACAGGTCACGCTCTTGCCCGAACCGCTTTCTCCGACGATGCCGAGGATTTCACCCTCGGCAAGGTCAAAGGAGACATTGTTGACCGGATGGGACCGGCCGGTCTTGGTCCGAAACGTAACGCTCAGATTGTCGACCGAAAGAACAGGAGTGGCCATTGAGAACGGCTCAGCTCTTCTGCTCTTCGAAGGAAAGGCTGCCAGCGCCCAGATCCATCTGGAAGGCCGGCAACGGTTGCCACTTAATCCCATTGCGGATGCCGAAGAACACAGCGTTCTGATGAAGAACCGTTTCGGCCGGGTCTTCCCATTCGGCCAGATGCAGCATGTCGCGGAATATCTTGGCGCGGTCGGCTGGATCGACCGCCGTTTCCATTTTCGCGCCGAGGGCATCGAAATCTGCATTCTGCCAGATCTTGAACGAGTTCAGGTTACCGGCTGCTCCGAACTGGGTATAGAAGGAAATGAAGGGATCCGGGATCTGCGCCGTGCTCGACCAGTTGCCGGTTGCGCGGCTGGAGGTGCCTTCGAACAGCTTGCCGCCTTCAACGAATTTCATCTTGGCATTGACGCCGATGGCCTGCCACATGGCGACCACGGCCTGGGTGACCGGATTTTCCGCCGCGTAGTAGTTGTTCTGCGAGCGAACTTCGATTTCCTCACCGTTATAGCCGGCATCCTTCAGAAGCTGCATGGCCTGATCCGGGTCGTATTTATAGGCCGGATAATCCTTGAGATAGACGGGGCCGTAGAGCTCGAATTGCAAGCCGTTCGGAACCCGCGTGCGGCCGTTCCAGATCGTGTCGACGATGGCCTGGCGGTCGATGGCGAGGATGAGAGCCTGGCGGACGCGCGGGTCCTTCAGCGCCGGATTGGTCTTGTCGAAAAACAGAATGCGATGGTTCGGTACCGGGCCGCCGACGATCGCGTGGCCGGGGCTATCGGAGACGGAGGAGAGCTGATCGGGTGGAAGATCGGTGACGATATCATAGTCACCGGCAAGAAGACCGGCGATACGCGAGGAGACTTCCGGCACGATGCGCAAGGTCACGCGCTTGGCGGCGGGCTTGCCGCGGAGCGCCTGGTCGTGGGACACAAGGACCACGCTTTCGTTGGCAGTATAGCTCTCGACCTTGTAAGGGCCGGCGCCGACCGGCTTCTGGCGCCAGGTCGTCCAGTTTCCGCCATTCTTCTGCCAGGCGTCCTTGCTGATGACCGAGGCGGCATAGCATGCCAGACGCTGCAGGAAGATCGGATCCTGAAACTTGGTGACGAAGCGCACCGTCAACGGATCGACCACCTCGACATGATCGAGGCTGGTGAAACTGGTGCGATAGGTGGGATAACCCGGCGCATCCTTGTTGAGCAGTCGCTCGGGACCAAAGGAGAAGGCCACGTCTTCGGCGGTCATTTCGCGGCCATCGTGGAAGATCACGCCGGGACGCAGCTTCATTTCCAGAACAGTCGGAGAGATCCAGGTCCAGGACGCGCCGAGATTGGGCTTCACGGAGAAATCCCCCCGCATGTCGAGAGCGAGAACCGTTTCGTGGATCGAGTAATTGTTGCGGAAAGCGACGTTACTGGCCGCGTCGACCGTCTCCTGCGAGACCGGGTTCAGCTGAACGGCGATGCGAAGCTCGGGCCTGTTGTCGCCGGCATCATCCGCAAAGGCGGGTAGCGCCGGCATCAGGGTCGAGAGGCTGGCAGCGGCCCCCATCAACAAGGTCGTGCGGCGGGTAACGACCGTATTCAGGCCGTTGAAGGTGTTCTCGGACATCGGCAGAGTCTCCGGTTCGTGCTTGCACAAACGTTTGCGCAAAGGAAGAATGGCTACCTGCCGTGAAAAACTCTCTTCGAACTAGGCAGGAGGAATTTGCCGCAAACTAGGGACGTCCGATGACGCACGTATGACAAGTTCCGGCGGAACAAGTCGCATTGGCCGCGTGGCAGCGCGAACCTCCGGCGAAAGCCCCACCAGCTCGACAAGCAGATCGAGCGAAGCTTCGCAAAGACGATCGGTCGGCTGCGCCACCGTCGTCAGGGGCGGCGACCAGTAGGCGGTGTCGGGGACATTGTCATAGCCGACGACGGATACATCGCCTGGAATTGTCAGCCCCATATCCCGCAGCGACGCCACGACCTCGATCGCAAGCCCGTCGCTTCCGCAAATCAAAGCAGTTGGCCCTGTAAAAGGCGACGCCAATTGCTGACGAAACGCCTCGCGATCCGCCTCCCCTCTTTCAAAGGAAATGACACCACCCTCGATCGCGCCAGCACTTTCACTGACCATCTCCCCGAAAATCGTTCGGCGATCACGAAGAGCGCTTCGACTCTCGCGATAGACAAAGGAGATGCGGCGGTGTCCGAGCGCAACCAGATGATCGAACAGCAAACCCATGCCGAGCCGTTCATCGGTCAAGACCGCCGGTTTCGATCCGGTGAGACCACCGCAAAGCGTCACATGCGCCTTGCCCATCCGGTCGAGATGATCGCACAGAGCTTCATGGCCCGGCAGGTCGGTGACCATGACGACGCCGTCAAAAAAGTCGTCCTGAAACAAACGCAGTTGCCCCGCGACATCACCGGCATCAGCCTTCGCCTGCGCGACCAGCAGCTCCATCCCCCGCCTCTGCGCGGCCGCCTGCAGGCAGCTAGTCAGATGCGGCTGGTAGTGACCCGAGAGGCTGCCGACAATGGCGCCGAATACGCCCGTGCGGTGAGTTCTGAGCGAGGTGGCCAGCCGGTTGACGACATAGCCGACCTCGCGCGCCGTCGCCCTGACCCGCTCCTGCGTTTCCAGGCTGATACGGGCATCCGTGCGGTCGTTCAGGACGCGCGACACCGTCGCAGCCGAAACCCCGGCCAGCCGCGCCACGTCCATGATTCCTATTCTCGCCGGTGTCTTCACATCTCCCCCAAAGCACTCGTCCGCTGCGCGGCGACAATGGCGAAACGCCGCCGCCAGGGCAAGCCGCCCACCCCGTAATCAAGCTGCGCGCGCATTCACGTCACGCGCTTATGCCGATCTGGAACATCAGTTTCACCGGATTTCTGCCGCACGACTACACGTCCTCGCATTGCCAAGCAGGAGAACCCCGGTCTAGCTAGGGCGGATCAATTTAGTGCGTAATAAGCATTTGTTATTACAGGAGCGACCAGTCCATGTCCGTCATACGCGAAACTTTGACCCTATCTCATTCTGGTGCCGTGCAGGCGCTTGTGGCCGCAATTGCACATGCCGAGAAAATCGGCGTTCCACAATGTATCTTCATCGTCGACGCCAGCGGCGAGACCATCACCAGCATCCGGATGGACGGCGCGAAGTATCTGAGCATGCATACGGCCCGCGCCAAGGCGCGGACAGCTGCCTCAAGCAACGCGCCGACGGGCACTATGTCCTTCGAATTCGGCACGGCCGCCGGTATCGCGTCGCAAGGCGGCGTCACGCATCTGCCCGGCGGCTTGCCCATCCGCTTCGGTAGCCGGTTTGCCGGCGCCATTGGTGTGGGGTCCGGCACCGGGGATCAGGATTTCGAAGTCGCTCGCGCCGCCCTCGCGGCCATCGGAGCCGACGCGGTTTAAAACGCCCCTCTCCACCGGAGCCTGCGTTGGGCGTCCGGCGCAGGCGCTACCGTATCCATGGCGGCGGCGGCTTCTACTGCTCTCTCACCAGTTTCAACACAAGCTGCTGGAGATTGCCGCCGTCGCTGAATTCGACCTTGTCGAAGTCGCTGTTTCGCTGCCGCTCGCTTTTGGAAATCTCACCAAGCCGCTTCGTCAGCTCTACCCGGATCGTGCTGCATTTCGGGTCATTGGGCACGGAGAAACCGACGCTAATCGCTTCGATTTCCTTGACCATGTCCTTGATGAACCCACCATGCACACGCTCATGCGCTTCGACGCCGGCAATGAAGTGCTGCCAGCTCCTGCGGGTCGCACCAGTCAGCTGCGCAGAGGGTTTCGGCAATGTGTAGGTGATGATCAGCTTCGGTATGTTGACAGTGATCATGCAAGCGCCGTCCGGCTGCGGCTCGTATTTCCGCGTCCAGGTCAGCTTGAAATCGGTATGGGCAATTGCCCTCGTTTTACCGCCGAGGAATGGGCCGCGCTCCCCAATCGAGTCATAGAGTTCCGCGCCGGATTTGCCCGCGATGGCATAGGTCTGCACCTTTTCAACCGCTTGCCATTCCGCCTGGGCGACCATTGGAAACGAGGCTACGCTGCTCGCCAGCACACAAAGTCGAACGCCTGTCCTCACGAAAATCCCCACCGAGCCAATACCTTACGACGGTGAACTTAACCGTCATGAGCTTCGCGTTCAATGATCGACCGCACTCAAGAGGTAGTCGAGGAGCTCAGGAATTCCTCCGCGTCCTCCCGGCTCATATCGAAAACCGTCTTGCCGATCCCGAAACTGAATCCGTTGCGAGCGAAGGCCGACAATTCCTTCGCCTTCCGCTTCTCATCGAGATCGCCGCGACGGAATGGCCCGAAGCCGCGCTTTCGCGCAAAGATGACCGCTGCGCGCGCATCGTCCGCTCCGTCCAGCGCCGCAATGACCGTTTCGCTGTCTATCCCCTTCGAGGAAAGCTTGAAGGCAATGGCCTTCTTCGATTTGCCGGAGCGCACGGCCGAGCGCGTGCTGATCTCGGCATAGGTGACATCGTTGAGCGCATTCTGGTCGTAGGCAAACTTGACCGCATAATCCGCGACGGCCTTGATCTGCTCGTCGCTGATGTCTTCGAACTTCTGCTTCGCCTTTTTGGTGATCGCGTCGAACAATTGCTTTTCGGTCATCATCTTGCGTTCAAGACGATAGATCGTCGAGTTGCGTGCCCAGGACAGCATTCGGGGTGTTGGTATCGGAGTTTCGTCCATGGCTGAGAGATATTCGCGGATCGATGAGGCGAAGATTCGGAGTCCGCGATTGTTACGTCACGCTCTCCACTTGCGCAATGCGCCGCTATTCCGCGAAGAAATCCGCATTCTCGGCGGCGATGCGCTCGATAGCGGCAAAGGCGGTGCGCAGATGCGCCTGCATCACCTTGGTGGCGCCTTCGGGATCGCCCGCGACCACGCGATTGACCAGATCCTCATGCTGGCGAAAGATCATCTCCAGCCAATCGATCCGCTCGAGTGAAAGATAGCGAAGACGGTCGAGCGAAACCTTTGCCGAGGCGATCATACCCCAGACATGGGGATGTCCGGCGATTTCCATCAGTGCGCGGTGCATCGCCTCGTCCGACAGAAAAAAGCCGATATGGTCGCCCTTGCCGATCAGCCGGCGCTGATCTTCCAGAAACCGATGCAGCCGGGATTCCTTGTCTGTAACGGACGATGTGGCGGCCTCGGCGACGGCGCTGCATTCCAGCATTTCGCGCACAAACTGTGCGTCACGAACCGCGCTGATCTCGATGGGCGCGACATAGGTGCCGACCTGCGGCACCACCACCAAAAAGCCTGCGTCAGCAAGCCTTTGAAACACTTGGCGAACGGGCGTCCGGCTCAACCCCACCTCGTCGGCAATCTTCGTTTCCGAAATCGCCGCGCCCGGTCTGAGCTCACCGGTCAGAATCCGCATATAGAGGACGTCGTAGAGGTCCTTAATGCTCATGCGGGGGCGGATTGGGGATACGGTCATCGGTTCAATGCGCCTCTGCTGTGATGGTGCTGAGGAAGCGCCGCGCCCGTTCGCTGCCTGGATTGGCGATCAGCGCGCGAGGCTCCCGGTCTTCCACGATCTTGCCTTCGTCCATGAAGATCATTCGCGTGCCGACATCGGCGGCGAAGCGAATTTCATGCGTGACGACTAGCATTGTGCGACCCTCGCGAGCAAGATCGCGCATGACGCCGAGTACTTCGCCTACGGTTTCCGGGTCGAGCGCCGAGGTTGGCTCATCGAAGAGCAGGATATGCGGCTCGGCGCAAAGTGCACGCGCGATCGCCACGCGCTGCTGCTCACCGCCCGACATCTGCGCCGGGTAGGCATTCATCCGGTGGGATAGACGCACCCGCTCAAACAGCGCTTTTGCCCGTGCTTCCACCGTCTTCCGGTCCTGCTTGTGCACGACGACCGAGGCGAGCACGACATTTTCCAACGCCGTCAGATGCGGATAGAGATTGAAGTGCTGAAAGATCATGCCGATGCGACGACGAACAGCCGTTATCGCCCCGCGTTCATGCGCCAGAACCGGCTTGCCTTCGAAGCGGAGCTCCCCGCCCTGGATATCTTCAAGCCCGTTGACGCAACGCAGCAGCGTCGATTTGCCCGTGCCGGAGGGGCCGATAAAGCAGACGATCTCACCCGGCTGCACCTGCATCGAAATACCGTCGAGAATGGTGCGCTTTCCGAACCGCTTCACCACGCCGTCAAATTCCAGGACTGCCTGCGTCATTGTCCGCCTCCCGCGAGCAAGGGCTTCGTTCCGACGTTGTAGCGCCGCTCAAGCACGCCTCCCGCCAACGAAATTCCATAGTTGATGAGGAAATAAAGGACGCCGAGCATCAATAGTGGCGCGAAGCCTCCGCCGGTACTTTCGCGCACCAGAAGACCGGTCTTGGTCAATTCGACATAGCCGATGATCGAGGCAAGCGAGGATTCCTTCAGCGTTGTGACATAGACACCGACCGAAGGCGGCAGCACGACCCGCAGCGCCTGCGGCCCGACGACATGTCGCATCGTCTGGCCAAAGGTCATGCCGGACGATTGCGCCGCTTCCCATTGACCGCGCCCGACGCTTTCAATCCCGGCGCGCATGACCTCCGACATCGTGGCAGTCGCGTGAAGCGCCAGTGCAAGGGTCGCGGCCGTGAAGGTCGAGATATCGATGCCGAACATCACCGGCAGTCCGAAATAGGCGAAGAACAGCACGATCAGGATCGGGATGGACCGGAAGAATTCGACGAAGATCAGCGCGAGTATTCTCAACGGCAGCCAGCGGGATGTTCGCGCCAGCGCCACGAGGCCACCGGCGACGGCACCAATCATCAGCGCCAGCCACGACAACCAGATCGTCAGTGCAGCCGCCTTCAGGAACAATGGCAGATAGGAAAACAGATCGTGGTTCATCGGCGCACACCATTATCCCTGAAGAGCATCCAGCCAATCGCGAGCCGAATGAGGTTTACCGTCTGGCAGAGAACCAGGTAGACGGCAGCAGCCACCAGGAGGGTCTCGAAGAAGCGGAAGGAGGTGGAACCGACCGTCTGCATCCACGAGGCTACATCCTCGACGGCAACCGCCGAAGCGAGCGAAGACGCAAGGATGACCGCGATCACCTGATTGCCCAGCGGTGCGTAGATGACCCGAAAGACCTGCGGCAGGATGATATGCCGGTAGGTCTGCACAGGGTTGAACCCTTGCGCCCGTGCCGCTTCGAACTGACCGTGGGCGATGGCGACAAGCCCGGCGCGGATGATCTCGGCCATATAGCCGGCGCTGTTCAGCGTCAGTCCGATCAGGGCAGCCGCGAAGGAGGAGAAGCGCAACCCCATGGCGGGAAGCGCGAAATAGACGATGTAGAGAATGACGAGAAGCGGCGTATTCCGCATGACCTCGATATAGGCGACCGCCACAAAGCGCGTTAGCCGGCTCTGGCTCCGGCGCATGATCGCCAGTCCGCAGCCAATGATGACGCTGAGGATGATCGCCAGAATCGACAGGTATAGTGTCGTGTAGGCGGCATCCCAGAGCAGCGGCAGATATTCGCGAATGCTGCGAAACTGGAGCGTATAATGCATGGTCCTCTCCGCCTGATCTCGTCGCGGGGTGGTGGAGCGGCCGAAGCCGCCCCAGCCGGATCAGTATTGCGCCTGTAACGACGGCTGATCGAAGCCGAACCACTTGTTGAACAGCGCCTTGTTGTCGCTGGAGGCGTTGAACTGGTCGACGAACAGATTGACGACCCGCAGCCAGTCGGCGTCGCCCGCGGGAACGCCGATGGCGATCTCGGCACGCGCCAGCGAACCGTCGACCTGGCGAAGCTTGCCGGCATTGTCGCTGATGGCCTTGCGGTTATAGAAATCGTCTTCCGCCATGGCATCGACCTGCCCGGACAAAAGGGCGCTGAGCTCATCAGCCTGTGTATTGAAGCGAACGATCTGGGCATTGGGCAGATGGGCCGGCACTGCCCGCTCCGCCGTACCGCCGCGTGAGATGGCAACCCGGATCTTGGCGGCATTGGCCTCTTCGATCGTCTTGTAGGGCGCGCTTTCCGACACGAGCAGCCGCATGTTGGTCACCACATAGGGGTTCGAAAAGGCAACCGATGTCGAGCGCTCGACGTTGCGGGTGAAATCGGCGATGGTCACGTCGACCTTGCCTGTCTGCAGCGAGGTCACACGGCTCGGAATATCGGTGACGACGAATTCCGGCTCGACCTTCAGGGCTGCCGCCAGCTTTTTCGCAATGTCGATGTCATAGCCGACAGGCACGCCGTCGGCGCCAACCGTCGAATAGGGCGGCAGGCTGCCGAGCACGGCAATGCGAAGCTTGCCGCTGGATAGAACCGACTGAAGAACGCTGCCGGATTCGGCATAAGCTGGCATGGAAATGGTCGCAGCGATGGCAAGACCACCGAGAAGACCAAGAAATGCGCGTTTCAAGAACATGGATGTACCCTCCCAAGGTAACAAGAATGAATGCTTCCGCCGCACGAATGCGGTAACGGTCATGCGTCGAAGGCGAGTTGGACTTTGAGCGTCTTCTCTGGGTGCCGTTCGATAAGCTCAAAGGCAGCCGCGGCATCGGCGGCGGCAAAGGTCTGCGTGATCATGGCAGCCGGCTTGAGCGCGCCGCTTTCCAGCCAGCCGACCACCTCTGGAATGAAACGGCGGTTAAGGCGGGAGCCGACGAGGCTCAGTTCCTTGCGGACGATTTCCTGCTGGCTGACATTGCAAGGAGCAGCCGAAAAGCCGAGCAATCCGATCCTGCCGGCTGGCGCCGCCACGCGGCAGGCCTCCTCCAGCAGCGCTGGGATGCCGGCACCGTCGATAACGACCGAAGGACCGAGCCCATCGAGCTCGCCGGCGACCATGTCCGCAACGGACATCTCCAGCGAGTTGAACGCGATGTCAGCGCCGAATTCGCGGGCACGCTCGAGACGCTGATCATCAATGTCGGCAATGATGCAGCGCGCGCCCTTCATCTTGGCAACCTGCAACACGGTCAAACCCACCGTGCCTGCGCCATAGATCAAGACCACGTCCTCTGGGCCACAGCCGGTGCGCGACAGCACGTTGGCGGCAACCGCCAGCGGCTCGGCAAGGGCGGCGATATCCAATCCGAGAGACGGCGAAACCTTTACCGCATTCTCCTCCGGCACCACGGCGACCGAGCGGAAGCCACCGTCGCGGTGCACACCGATCACCTGCAGATTGGCGCAGACATTCGAACGTCCGATACGGCAGGGATGGCACTTGCCACAGGAGATGACCGGATCGGCGACGACGCGGTCGCCGATCGCCAGACGCGAAACGCCGGCGCCGATCGCCTCCACTGTGCCGGCAAACTCATGACCGATGATACGGGGATAGACGACGAAGGGGTTCGAACCGTGCAGGATGTGGATGTCGGAGCCGCATATGCCAGCCCTGACAACCCGGATCGACACTTCGCCCGGCGCCAGTTCGGCAGAAGAATTATCGTCCTCCAGCGCCAGCCGATGAGGCGCGCGCACTGCTATCGCAACCATGTATCCTCCCTGCCCCAACCAACGAACCGACCTCTAAATGGATCGCCGCAATGAAGCTTGCATACTTGTATCCAAGAATACAGGAGGGCGCAAGATCAATTTTGCAAGAGATAACCAACCAGCAGGTTTGCTGTCATTGAAGCGACTTCAGCAATGACTTGACCTGCTCTCTCCAAGCTCTGTTTGCTTGAAGCTCGCTGGGGAAAAGTCCCGGCATAGCGAAGAAGGACACGGTTTCGTCGCCTGCCGCCATTTCCTCGGCCACCGCTTTCAACAGTTCCTTGGCACGAGGATCGTCGACAGTCTCGGCCTGCTTTAGATAAGCGATCCAAACCGCTGTCGCGAAAGCGAATTCGGCGGCATCCTCCCCTCCAGAAAGAGCATCGACCGCAGGCTGAAAGAGGCGCTGCGGCAGTTTCTGCGATCCATCCATGGCGATCTGTTGTGTGCGATGAGCGATGGCCGGATTGGCAAACCGTTCCACCAGCTGATCCATATAATGAGCGAGATCGATGCCCGGCACCGGATCAAGCGTGCGAACCGCCGCCTGCATATGCCGCCGGACAAGGGCGACGTTCTCCGGCACCGCCATGACGTCGCGGACGAATTCAAGCTTCTGCAATTGCCCGAGATAGGCGATCAGCGAGTGCGAACCGTTCAGCAGCCGCAGCTTCATCTTCTCGTAGGGCTCGACATTCTCAACGAAGAGCGCGCCGCCCGCTTCCCACGCCGGACGCTCTCCAACGAAATCATCCTCGATCACCCATTGCGAGAAGGTCTCGGCTTCGATCGACAGCCTGTCTTCCACGCCCAGCAGTTTTTCGGCTCGAACGCGCGTCTCTGCCGTTGCAGCCGGGACAATGCGGTCCACCATGCTGCACGGAAAGGACACGGTCTCGGATATCCATTCTGCCAGAGCGGGATCGCGCGCCGCCGCCATCTCGATCACGAGACGCCGGACGATGCGGCCATTGCTCGGCAGGTTGTCACAGCAAAGCACGGTGAAGGGCGGCAAGCCGGCAGCTCTCCGGCGGGCGAGCCCTTCCGTTAGATACCCAACCACGCTCACGGGACTGATCGGAGATTTCAGATCATGGGCGATGGCAGGATGGGCATGATCGAGTCCACCATTAACGGGGTCAATGCCATAGGCTTTCTCGCTGACGGTCAGCGTGACGATATGGATCGCCGGATCGGCAAGCCGCGCGAGAACTGTCTTCCCATCCTCGTTGGCTGCAAGCGCCTCGACAATCGAACCGACGACCCGGACGCTGTCGCCAGAGCGATCACGTGCAACGACACTATAAAGGCAATTCTGGGCCCGCATATCCTGCGCAATCTCCATCGAGCGCAGACTGACACCGACAATACCCCAGCTTCCAAACGCGTGCGCCAGCGCCGCATCGGTATAAATGGCCTGGTGCGCGCGATGAAAAGCACCGAGGCCGATGTGAACAATCCCCGGCTTCAGCGCCTGCCTATCGTAGGAGGGAGATTCAATCAGATCATGCAGTTGTGTCCGGGCGCTCAAGCGTTCCATCAGCGTACCAACCCATATTGGGGGTGAGACAGAGCCCGCTCGATGCCGCGCAACTCCGCGAGACCCTTCAACCGGCCGATAGCAGGGTAACCCGGCTGCGCGCCGCGTGCGACGTCGTCCAGAATTTCCTGTCCGTGGTCGGGCCGCATGAAGATCGTATGATCCGCACGCCCCTCGGCCTTGCGTCGCCGCTCTTCCGAAACGATCGCGGCGATCACCGCGACCATATCGGCGTTTCCTTCAAGATGCTCGTCTTCGAAGAAGGAGCCAGGCTGCGATGCCGTTTCGCGGCGAACATTGCGCAGATGGACGAAGTGAATGCGCGAGGCCAGCCGCGAGATCATTGCCGGGAGATCATTGTCCCCGCGCGCACCGAGCGACCCCGTGCAGAAGGTGACGCCGTTGGCGGGGCTGTCGACCGCCTTCAATATGTGGGCGTAGTCCGCCTCGCTCGAGAGAATGCGCGGCAGGCCGAGAAGCGGCCACGGCGGATCGTCTCCATGAGCGCAAAGCCGCATGCCCAGCTTTTCGGCAACCGGCACCACCTCGGACAGGAAATCGACCAGATGGCCACGAAGGCGTTCGGCATCAATGGCGCCATAGCGCGCAAGCTCGGTGCGCAGTTCCGCCAGCGTGTAGGCTTCCGCCTGCCCGGGAAGGCCAGCGCCGATGCTGCGGGAAAGAACAAGACGCCGTTCCTCCGGCATCTCGGCAAAGCGCCGCGCGGCCGCCTCGACCAAGTCCGGAGAATAATCAGCTGCCGCATCCGGCCGCTGGAGAAGATGTAGATCGAAGGCGACGAAATCGACGAGATCGAAGCGCATGGCCTTGGCGCCGCTCGGCGTCGGCCAGTGCAGATCCGTACGTGTCCAGTCGAGGACGGGCATGAAATTGTAGCAGACCGTCGAGATCCCGGCTTCAGCCAGGCGGCGCAGCGTCTCCGCCCATGCCTTCACATGCGCCTTCCAGTCGCCGGACATGGTCTTGATGCTTTCGGAGATTGGGATGCTCTCGACCAGTTCCCATTCCAATCCGCCCTGGCGAACCTCTTCCTGGCGCTTACGAATTTCCTCTAGCGGCCAGGCAACACCGGTCGGGATATGATGGAGAGAGCTGACGATACCGTCAGCGCCGGCCTGAACCGCGTCCTTGACGCTGACCTTGTCGACCGGCCCAAACCATCTCCACGTATGTCTCATCCTGACTTTCCTTTGAAAACCAACGCCACCAGATCCGGCGATATTCGCTCTCGATTCAAATACACTACCATGGTAATATGTCAATTAAGCAGGGAGTGAGCGTATCCGTGCACATGTGATAGAAGCGCTCTGCCCGTATCGGAGAACAGCCTTGGCCCAGACCGAAAAACAATCGACAACCCTGCTTGCGATCGATCCGAAGCTGCCGATGGCACCGCAGATCTATGGCAGCATTCGCCAGTCGATCCTCGATCTCCGCCTAACGCCCAAGCAAGCCTTGAGTGAAAAGGAACTGGCCCTCATGCTCGGCGTCAGCCGCACGCCTGTTCGCGAAGCGCTGATCAAACTTTCCGAGGACGGGCTGGTCGATATCTTCCCCCAACGCGGCACATTCGTCGCGCCGATCCGCGTTGCGGAAGTTCTGGAGGCGCAATTCATCCGCGAGGCGTTGGAGGTCTCCGTCGTCGGGCGCGTTGCCGAGATATCCGATCCCGCCATCATAGCCCGCCTGCAGGAGAGCCTGGCGCGGCAGAAGCGCGCTGTCGACAATGGTGACCTGGATGGATTCCTAGCGGAAGACGAGAATTTCCATTTCATCCTGTCCGCCTCCGTCAATCTGACGCGGGCCTGGAAGGTTATCCAGAACGTCAAAGGCCAGCTTGATCGCGTGCGCGTTCTGAGCCTGCCGGAGCCCGGTCACCTGGCCGAACTCTACGAGCAGCATCAGGCGATCGTCACCTCGATTAAATCCGGTAATGCGGCGGCGGCCAAGAAGCACATGACCAAGCATCTCCAACAGGTCTTCCGCACCATTGATAAGCTGCTGGCACGGAGGCCTGAGATCTTCTTCGATTGATCGGTAGTGCGACAAAAACGTCGCGGCGTTAGCTCGAAATCTGCTTGGTCGTGGCGGGATGATTGGCTATGGTTGCCGGACGGCCCTCACGCGGAGGCGTGATGCGCCGTATATCATTCGACGGCGGAGGCCGTCTCAAGCACAACATCGCTATAGATCAAGGAGCTCCGGCTCTGCCGACCGCTTTGCGGATCGGATGCGGGCGCTCCGTCAGAGGAGGCAGGAATGGATTATCGCAAGCTCGGCCCTAGCGGGGCTGTCGTCACGGCATATTGCCTTGGCACCATGACCTTCGGTGCCGAGGCGGACGAAACCGCATCCCACAGATTGCTGGACGATTATTTCGCCTGGGGCGGCAATTTCATCGATACCGCCGACGTCTACAGCGCCGGCAAGTCGGAGGAGATCATCGGACGTTGGCTGAAGGCCCGGCCCAACGAGGCACGGCAGGCTGTCATCGCCACCAAGGGGCGCTTTCCGATGGGCAACGGCCCGAACGATATCGGCCTGTCACGCCGGCATCTCAATCAGGCATTGAACGACTCGCTGCGCCGGCTCGACGTCGACCATATCGACCTCTACCAGATGCATGCCTGGGATGCGCTGACCCCGATCGAGGAGACATTGCGCTTTCTCGACGACGCCGTTTCCGCCGGCAAGATCGGCTATTACGGCTTCTCCAACTATGTCGGCTGGCACATTGCCAAGGCCGTCGAAATCGCTAAGGCGCGCGGCTATACGCGGCCAGTTACGCTGCAGCCGCAATATAATCTGCTGGTCCGCGACATCGAGCTTGAGATCGTCGCGGCCTGCCAGGATGCGGGCATGGGCTTGCTGCCATGGTCGCCGCTTGGCGGCGGCTGGCTAACCGGCAAATACAAGCGCGACAACACACCGACCGGCGCTACCCGTCTCGGCGAGAACCCCAATCGGGGCAGTGAGTCCTATACGGCGCGCAATGCTCAGGATCGGACCTGGGCGATCATCACCACAGTCGAGGAGATCGCCAAGGCGCGGGACGTCAGCATGGCGCAGGTGGCGCTTGCCTGGACGGCGGCACGGCCGGCCGTGACCTCCGTGATCCTCGGCGCCCGCACACCGGAACAACTCGCCGACAATCTCGGCGCGGCGAAACTGGCGCTGTCGGAAGCTGAGATGGACAGGCTGAACGAGATCAGCGCACCGCAGCCGGCGGAATATCCCTACGGCACGGGCGGCACCAACCAGCGCCACCGCAAGATCGAAGGTGGCCGCTAAGATATGGCTTGTGGTTGAAGAATGGGGCGTTGCCGGCGAAGCTGTCGGCAGCGCCTCCTTGGCGTATCCATGATACTTGCCGAGCGGCTCGAAACATCATGGGCCGCTTTCGCCGATGTCGCGCGGAAGCTGCCGAGATTCCCTCCCCTATTACTGAGCCCGCTTCTCCGCGTCACGCTGAAACACGGCAAAAATTGCTTTGCCGATGAGCGAAGTCTCCGCTTCGATACACCGTTGGAGGACGAACGCTCTTGTCGCTTGAATTTGCTTGTCCAGCGGAGCGGCGGCGCTGGCAAATTCGGCAAGATGCGCTGCCAGGCGTGTCTCACCACTTTCAGCAAGGGTCGCCGCCCGTTCGGCCAGTTTATCCGCTCCACCCGCGAGCATGGCCAATTCGGATGCGAGTTCGGCCGTTCTTGCCGGTTTCAGATGAGCCGGGTTGCCATCGAACCACCCCGCGTAAAGATGGTAGATGCCACGGACGAGAAATTCAGGGCCATCGTATTTGGGCACCAAATAGGGCTTCGCTAGATATTCTGCCGGCACTGAGACCGAATGCAGAACCTCGTCAAGCGTCGCGCCTCGGTTCATGAGGTCAAGGGTGCCTGTCGTGAGATGCTCAAGGGCTTCGGCGCCATCCCGCAATAGTTGAAGTGCTCTAGCCTCGCCAAAAATGACAGGTCCGTGGCCGGGGATAAGGATAGCCGGTTTCAATTGTTCCATTCGGCGCAACGCTGTCGCCCAGTCTGGCGCGTATCGCTGAACCTTGCGCGGGTTGCCGGCATTGGGGAAAACCCAGATCACGAAATCGCCGCTGGCGAGGACGCGCTTTTCTGGCAGCCATACGAAGGTAGCGTCGTCCGTCTCTCCGCGTCCGTGGCAGAGCTCAATCCGCTCTCCACCGATCGTCAGCGCGAGAGTATCATCGTAAACCAGATCAGGGCGTCGCTGACCGATGGGGTAGACGTAGCCCGGCATATCGAACTGCTGACCCTGGACGATACTGCTGAAGCCATGTGATGCTTCGTAGCGCTCCAGCCGGCGCAGCACGTTTCGGTGAGCAATCACTCGAGGTCGGGGAGCACCTCTTCTATCAGCTTCCTCATCGATCACCTTGATGCCACTGGTGTGGTCGATATGTCCATGCGTGTAGATCACAGTATGGATCGGGCTGTTGTCCCAGCTCCGGATCACGGCGAGCGTCCGTTCGGCAGATTCGGGCTTTGCCGTGTCTATTAAGACGAGCCCTTCGGCGGTACGGATCGCGGTGACGCTCCCACAAAAATATGTCGTGTGAACGGTGATGATGTTGTCGGCAACGGTGGTAATCGCGCCCCCAGACACGGCCTCTGTCCACTCTTCCATTTTGGCGGTGCCGTTCCAAAGCCGTTCGAACAACGCTTCCTGTGTCATTGGGCCATCCTCCATCGCAGATGTTCACTCTATGTTCATTGCCGAAAAAGCCGGGGAATGCAACTGTCAAGGTTCCGGTAAACACTTCCCGGATAGTCGATAAGTGTCGCCTTCGTGGTGACCGTTCACCCGATAGTATCGATAAACCCACGATAGTTCTTGCACCCTCATCCGCGCAGGCGCTATCCATAATGACGGGAGAGGCCAACGAATACGGGGTCGCCAGCATTGCGGCTTGAAGGTGAGATCAGAGAATGACGAGACCCGTGATCGGCGTCATCGGGAACGCCCGCCTTGTGGAGAGCCGCTTCGCCGCCCAGCTTGTTGGAGACAACAATTTGCGGGCCATAACCGAAGTTGCCGGTGCCCTGCCGTTGATGTTTGCCGGCAGTCCGAGCCTCACCGACATTCCGGATCTGTTGGATACGGTCAACGGCGTGCTGCTGACGGGCGCCAGGGCCAATGTTCATCCTAGCCACTTCAACACCGAGCCCCATCCCAAGCATGAGCCGTATGACGAGGATCGCGATGCCGTGGCGATGCCGCTGATCAGGGCCTGCGTCGAGCGCGGCTTGCCCGTCTTCGGCATATGCCGCGGCTTTCAGGAGATGAATGTGGCGGCCGGCGGCTCGCTGCACCCAGAAATTCGCGAATTGCCCGGACGCATGAACCACCGGATGCCACGTTTGGAGAATGGAGAAATCCATCCTGATCTGGAGGTGGTTTTTGCCGATCGCCACGATGTTCGGCTTGTGCCGGGCGGAACCTTCGCACGCATCTTCGGCCGGGATGTGATCCGCGTGAACTCGCTGCATGGACAAGGTGTCCTCGAGCTTGGCGAACAGGTAGTAGCGGAGGGGATTGCCGAGGATGGCACAATCGAGGCGATCCGCTTCAAGGACGCTCGGGAATTTGCACTCGGCGTGCAATGGCACGCCGAGCATGATCCGCAAACCAATCCCGTGAACCGCGCCCTATTCCAGGCGTTCGGGGACGCGGTGAGACGGCACAAGAACAGCCGTTAGCTAGCCTCGTGAAATCAGATCATATAAGTCAGGTAAGCGGCGGATTTAACTTAGCAAATCCTTCCTGATTCCTATAAGGGAAATATGGATAGGGCGACAGCGCCGCGCTCACTTTATCGAGCTTGCCAACCTGCTCTTTCGACAACGACCAGCCGACGGCTCCGAGGTTCTGCCGAAGCTGCTCCTCGTTCCGCGCGCCGATGATGACGCTTGAAACGGTCGGGCGACCTATGAGCCAATTGATGGCGATCTGCGGCACGGTTTTGCCGGTCTCGGCTGCGATTTCGTGAAGCACCTCGACAATATCGAAGAGCTTTTCATCATCCACCGGCGGGCCAAAGCTAGCCGTTTCGTGCAGCCGGCTTTTCTCCGGAAGAGGTTGGCCACGGCGGATTTTGCCGGTCAACCGCCCCCAGGCAAGCGGGCTCCAGACGAGCGCACCGACATTCTGATCGGCGGCAAGCGGCATCAACTCCCATTCATAGTCGCGGCCCGCAAGCGAGTAGTAGACTTGGTGGGCGACATAGCGGGGATAGGCATGTTTCTCCGAGACGGCCAGCGACTTCATCAGTTCCCAGCCGGCGAAATTGGAAGCGCCGACATAGCGGAGCTTGCCCGCTTTCACGAGACCATCGAGTGTGGAAAGCACCTCCTCTATCGGCGTTGAGGCATCAAAAGCATGCAATTGCAGCAGATCGATATATTCGGTTCCGAGACGGCGCAGGGCGTCGTCCACGGATCTGATCAGCCGGGAGCGCGACGTGCCCCAATCGGCTGGCCCGTCGCCGGTCGGAAGCGCTGTCTTGGTCGAGATCAGAACGGCATCGCGACGGCCCCGGATCGCCTGACCCAGCACGTCCTCCGATGCGCCGGCGGAATAGACATCCGCCGTATCGAAGAGATTGACGCCCGCCTCCAGGCAGATATCGACAAGACGGCGTGCTTCTACCGCATCAGTCGTCCCCCAGGCACCAAACAGCGGACCGCTGCCACCGAAGGTGCCGGCTCCAAAGCTCAAGACCGGCACCCGAAGGCCGGATGCGCCGAGATTTCTATATTCCATGGCTCTGTCTCCTGTTGTTCCAACTGAGATAGACGCTCCACCCAACGTGATATAGATTGCCCATAAGAAACTCATTTATGATTTGAATTCATCATGAGCCGTCAGGACATTAATCGCTCCGGCGAGATGGAAGTCTTCGTGCGCGCCATCGAGCTCGGTGGTTTCACCGCCGCAGCGGCGGCCTGCCGCATGACACCCTCCGCCGTCAGCAAATTGGTCGCCCGTCTTGAAGCGCGGCTTGGCGCGCGGCTGATTAATCGCTCGACACGAAAGCTGCAACTGACACCGGAGGGATGCGCCTTTTATGAGCGCAGCATAGCGATCCTTGCCGACATCGCCGAGGCCGAGCGTTATGCCTCGGCGGGCGAACAGGCTGCCGGACCCATCCACATCAATACCAGCGGCTCCTTCGGCAACCATGTGCTGGCGCCGCTCATTCCGTCTTTCATGGCGCTATACCCTGCCGTCTCGCTCGAGATTGTTCATACCGACAGGGTCGTGGACTTAATGGAGGAACGTGCCGACGTTGCGATCCGCACCGGTCCGCTCAAGAACTCCAGCCTGACCGCCCGCAAACTCGGCACGACCCGCAAGATCATCGTCGCCTCGTCGGACTACCTCCGGCGTCATGGAACGCCCAAATCAATCGACGAACTCCAGAAGCACTGCCGCATCGGCTTTGCCTATGCGCGCGCCATGGAGGGTTGGCCTATGCAAAACGCCGGCAAGACAATAACGGTTCCCGTTACGCCGGGCCTGCAGGTCGGCGATGGCGAAGCCATGCGCCATCTGGCGCTCGCGGGCGCCTGCCTGGCGCGGCTTCCCGTTTTCACGGTCAAAGCCGATATCGAGGCCGGCCGGCTGGCACCGGTGCTTGAAAACATCAACCCCGGCGATGGCGAGGAATTCTATGCCGTCCATATCGGCCAGGGCGGCCCGCTTCCGGCGCGCGTGCGGGCGGTTCTGGATTTCCTGCACGACAATGTCAGGCTGTGAAGAGCCTGCTTGGCTTACGGCGCATTCAGAGCGCCGGCTGCTTGGTCTTGCGCAAATAGGGTAGCACGGTATCGAACGAACCAAAGCGAGTGACAGCATCCTCGTTGGATACGGCTGCGGTGATGATGACATCCTCACCCTGCTGCCAGTTCGCCGGCGTGGCGACCTGGTGCTTTGCCGTCAGCTGGATGGAGTCGATGGCGCGCAGGATTTCGTTGAAGTTGCGGCCCGTCGTCATCGGATAGGTGAGGATCAGCTTGATCTTCTTGTCCGGCCCGATGACGAAGACCGAACGCACCGTAGCATTGTCGGCAGGCGTGCGTCCTTCAGAGCTTTCGCCAGCGCCGGCCGGCAGCATGTCATACAACTTGGCAACCTTGAGATCCTTGTCGCCGATCAGTGGATATTCGACATCGAAACCGGTGGCAGTCTTAATGTCGCCCTTCCATTTGGCATGGCTTTCGACCGGATCGACGGAAATGCCGATGACCTTGACGCCGCGTTTCGCAAACTCCTGCTCAAGACCTGCCATAGCCCCGAGTTCAGTCGTGCAGACCGGCGTGAAGTTCTTGGGGTGCGAGAACAGCACCGCCCAGCCGCCGCCTATCCAGTCATGGAACTGGATAGGTCCCTGTGACGTGTCTGCGGTAAAATCCGGTGCGATATCGTTGATACGCAGGCTCATGATCGGTCCTCCAAATATAGGGCAGTCGCTGTCAAATGATCGGCGACACATATTGGGCAAAAGAAATCCGCCGCAGAATGACGATGAATGCTTTCAAAGAAAAGTCTCATCAAGCGGTCGCGGCGGACACGGATGGAGAAACATACGGCCTCCGATGCCGGGCGCGCGCTTTCAGCGTATCCAGCAGAACATAGCCGCTCGGCCAGCGTCCGAAACCGCTTGCGACATTGATATGGCCCGCAAGGCCGATATTCTTGATGTCTGAGTTCCAGAGACGCCCGAACATCGTAAGGCGGTCTAGCGTCATGTAGATATCGTTGAGGCTGCCGATCGTCATGCTGGGAAATGGCAGAGTTTCGGTAGGCATGGTGCCGAAAGAGACCTGCCCCGCATGCAGCGTTTCCGTCGTGGGCAGATCACAGGGCGCAACAAGCAGCGCGCCCTTCACCCGTCGCGCAGCCGGCCGGCTCGCCAGTCGGGCAGCCAGCAGGCAGCCGAGACTATGGGCAACGATGTAGGCATCGCCTGCTTCCTCCAGCGCCGCTTCGAGTTTCTCCATCCAATCACGAAGGTTCGGACGATCCCAGTCATCCTGCTCCACCACATGGCCGTCCGGTTGATCCTGCAGCCAATAGCGCTGCCAATGCCCTTCGCCCGATCCTGACAGGCCCGGCAATATCAGCACCCTGCTCATTCAGAATGCCCCCGCCACAAGCGCGAACAGAAAGATGAAGGAGGAGACGACGGTGCAAACTTCGACACCGTGAACGAGACGGGATCGAATGTCACTCGGGACGCGTCTTGCAACCGGTCGCCGGAGATCGAAAGCCAGAGCCATCGCGCGCTCCCCTCAATACCAGGCGATCGGCGTAGAGCACCAGAAGTAGAGCTCGTAGTCACGCGCCGACGGCTCCCGACCGTCGTCGGCGGCAGCCGTTCTGTCGATCAGATGAAGAGGCTCATCCTTCCAGTGAATCCACAGCTGGCCAAAGGCCGTCTTCAAGCGGGTGATGACATCGAATTTCATGCTATCCTCCATCTCGTTGATCCAATTTGCTCAGGTAAAAGATGTTGCCGTCGGACGATCGTTCATTCGGCTGCGGCAAGCAGCGCGGTCGCGCCGGGAAAGAAGGCCGAGAGCTCGCCGACCACCTCGTCGATGCGTTTGGAAAGCGGTTCGGACGAAATCTTGTAATCGGTGAAATCACGATCCGAGGCGTAGACGGCTGTCGGCAGCGTGTGCGCCATGAAGAAGCCGAAGAGCGGCCGCAGTTGATGTTCCACCATCAGCGCATGGCGATCGCCGCCGCCCGTTGCCGTGATGATGATCGGCTTGGCGCGTAGCTCATGCGGATCGATGAGATCGATAAGGTGCTTGAAGAGGCCGGGATAGGATCCCTTGTAAGTGGGCGAGCCGATGACGAGCACATCCGAGGCGACGATATCCTCGATCACCCGCTTCGCCTGATCGTCCAGATCCTTGCGCCATTGGGCGGCACCGAGCGACGGGCCGACATCGCTCAGATCATAGATGCTGCTCGCAAAACCATACTGGTTGGTCGCCAGTTCGGCCACGTTCTGCACGAGTGCATATGTCTTCGACGGGCGATTGAAACTACCAGCGATGCCGACGAGTTTGCGGGCAACCATTCTCATTCCTTTCCGAGCTTCGAACGAGCTTTCCATTGAACGAATATTGTCTATGAAAATGATAGATTAAAAGGAACGACCGTCTCTCCTTGCCCGGAAAACGGGAAATCTGTTCCGTCCATGGTGGCTCTGTTTCAGTCGCCAGCGCGCGCGACCCGCGCAGGCAGGCAATATTTCCACCTTGAAATGCAAAAAATTTTGCCGAGGGGCTGGGCGACAACGTACACGGCCCTATCTCGCAAAATGAGGCGCGAAAATGTTGGCTTTGTGGAGGAGACAACCTAACGCAACGGAAGAGATTGCCGATGACCGCTAGTGTTCTCAATGCCCTGGGCCAGCCGCTTTATTACAGCGGAACGTCGACAGGTTTCTTCTCCGCCACGGGTTCCGGCCCAACGCTCTACGGCACCGATGGAAATGATTCCATGTGGGGCGACGCCTCCGTCAACGTGACGATGCATGGCGGTACCGGCGACGATATCTACTATCTCTATTCCAGCATCAATCATGCCTACGAAGCGCCCAATGGCGGCATCGATACCATCAGCACCTGGATGGACTATACTCTCCCGGACAATTTCGAGAATCTGACGGTGACCGGCAACAACCGTCATGCCTATGGCAACAGCGCCGACAATATCATTACCGGCGGCTCAGGCAGCCAGACCATCGATGGTGGCGCCGGCAACGATGTGCTGACCGGCGGCGGCGGGGCTGATACCTTCATCATCTCCAAGGGTAATGGCAGCGACCTGATCACCGATTTCAGTGACGACGACAAGGTGCGCCTGAACCAGTACGGGCTGACCTCCTTCGATCAGGTCGCCAGCCATACCACCCAGGAAGGCGCCAATCTGCGGCTGGATCTGGGAAATGGCGAGAGCCTGGTTTTCGCCAACAAGACCGTCGCTGATCTTCACGAAGATCAGTTTCAACTCGGCCTCGACCGTTCCTCGCTGACGCAAACCTTTTCGGACGACTTCAACTCGCTTTCCCTCAGCGACGGGACGCAGGGCACCTGGGAAGCGAAGTTTCATTGGGCGCCGGACAAGGGCAGTAGCCTGAACGATGAGTTGCAATGGTATGTCAACCCGTCCTACGCGCCGACCTCGTCGGTCAATCCGTTTTCAGTTTCCGACGGCGTTTTGACGATCAGCGCCAAAGCGACGCCCGATGCGCTGAAATCGGTCGTGGAGGATCATGATTATACGTCCGGTATCCTGACCAGCTACTCTTCGTTCTCCCAGACCTACGGATATTTCGAAATGCGGGCAGAGATGCCGCATGATCAGGGCGCGTGGCCGGCTTTCTGGCTGCTGCCGGAAGACGGGTCTTGGCCGCCGGAACTCGATGTGGTGGAAATGCGCGGGCAGGATCCGAACACGGTCCATGTGACGGCGCATTCGAACGCGACGGGCGAGCACACGATGGAATCCATCCCCGTGTCAGTTCCCAGCACAGACGGCTTCCACACCTACGGCGTGCTCTGGGATCAGGACCAGATCGTCTGGTATTTCGACGACGTCGCCGTAGCGCATGCCGACACGCCGAGCGACATGAACAGCCCCATGTTTATGCTGGTCAATCTCGCCGTCGGCGGCATTGCCGGTACGCCGGGAGACACCCTGAAGAACGAGGGGTCGGAAATGAAGATCGACTATATCAAGGCCTATTCGCTGGATGATCACACGGCGCAGACGGCTTCGGCGGTCCAGTCCACCCATACGGCTGACTGGCATATATGATGAGATCCAGGACGCATTAGGCACCCGGCGCGGCCGTTTACAATCGCGGCCGCGCAGTTTCGAAAGCGCGCTTTAATTCCCTTTGAACGCCCGCTTGATCTGATCGGTCATCGGCTTCGTCAAATAGGCAAGAACGCTTCTCGAGCCGGTCTGCATGAAGGCTTCCACCGGCATGCCGGGAAGCGGCGTCAGATCACCCAGCCGGTCCCATTCCTCCTTCGACGCTTTGGCACGAACGACATAGTAGCTCTGGCCCGAATGCTGATCGGTCGTCAGATCCGCCGAGATGGTGTCGACGCGACCATTCAGCTCGGGCGTGATGCGCTGATTGAAAGCGGAAAAGCGCAAGGCGACGACCTGCCCGACGGTAATATGAGCAATATCCTGTGGCGCGAGCTTCAGTTCGGCGACAAGCGCGTCCTTGTCCGGCACGATCTGCATGATCGTTTCCGCCGGCCCGATCACCGCACCCGCCGCATGGACGTTCAATTGATCGACGATCCCGGCTTGCGGCGCCCTGATGTCTATCCGCTTCAGATCGTCCTCAACGGCGATCAATCGTTCCGAAAACTGCCCCGTATCGCTCTCGGCCTGCCGCAGCTGATCGGAAACCTCCGAACTGCGATCGTTATCGATCTGAATGATCTGGAGTTCGGTCTCGGTTATCTTGCCATTGGTCTGCGCGATCGACGAAACGAGATTGCCGAGTTCCCCCGTCAACCGGGCGCTGTCCCTCTGCAACGAATAGACCTTCGTCGCCGAAATGATGCCTTGAGCCAGCAATTGCTGGAGGCTGCCGAGCTCCTTGCCGACAAGTTGGATCTCGATCCGCTTGCCGTTCTCCTGCGCGACAAGGCCTTCGACTTCCTGCTTCAACTGCTGAATTCTCTCGCGCAACTGGGACTTCTGGCCTTGTCTCGATGCCAACCGATCATTGAAGAGGCGTTGCTCGCCGGCCAATATGTTATTCACGTCACCATCGCCGCCGTTGGACAACAAATCTGCCGGGAACGCTATCGCGTCCTTGCCATCGCGCTCCGCCACCAGCCGCGCCGTACGCGCGGCAAGTTCATTCAGGCGCTTCCTGAAAATCGCGAGACTGGCTCTGGTTTGCGTATCATCCAGGCGAATCAAGACCTGACCGGCGTCAACGCGGTCGCCGTTCTTCACGCTGATTGCGCTGACAATGCCTCCCTTGAGGTGTTGAACGGGCTTTACGTGGCTGTCGACGACCAGCGTGCCGGAGGAGATGACCGCCCCCGAAATCTTTGTCGCCGCCGCAAGGCCGCCCATGATGCCGAACAGGAGAAGGATCGTCGCCAGCACGAACATGGAAAGGCGACGGATGGCTCGCTCGGTGGAAGACAGGCTCGTGCTCTTCATCCGCTCACATCCTCGCCGGCGATCATCAGTCGGACTGGCCCGGTCCCAGAAGGTTTCGGGGATGTGCCAAGTACCTCATCCTTCGGTCCAAAAGCCTGCATTTGGCCGTTGGCAATGATCATGACCTTATCAGCGGCCGCAAGCGCGCTCGGCCTATGCGCGACGACGACGGCAATGCCGCCCCGCGCCCGCACGCCGAGCAGGGCTTTGGTCAGGGAGGCCTCCCCTTCGGCATCCAGATTGGAATTCGGCTCGTCGAGAACCACCAGGAATGGGTCGCCATAAAGTGCGCGCGCCAAGGCAATACGCTGCCTTTGACCGGCGGACAGCCGCGAGCCGCCCTCGCCGATAACGGTATCAAATCCATCCGGCAGCTTGACGATCATGTCGTATACGCCGGCCGCCTTTGCGGCCGCGATGATCGGCTCGGGCTGCATGTCCTCGGCGAAGCGGGAAATGTTTTCGGCAATCGAGCCGTCGAACAGGCCGACATCCTGCGGAAGATATCCGACATGCCGCCCAAGTTCGCTCGGCTCCCATTGCGACAGCGCCGCCTGATCGATCCTGATCGCGCCGATGGTGACCGGCCAAAGTCCGGTGATCGCCCTGGCGAGCGACGATTTCCCCGAAGCGCTTGGACCCACGACGCCGAGCACCGTTCCCGCCGATATCTTGAACGAGATATTGCGCAGGATGAATTCGCGGCTTCCCGGCGAGGTCAGGCCGATATTCTCGACGCTGAGATCTTTCTGTGGCGTCGGCAGGGCAACCGCCCACTGTTCGTTCGGGATCAGGTTTAGAAGCTTATTCAGACGCGCCCAGCTTTGCCGGGCGGCCACAAAGCCCTTCCATTGTCCGATAGCAAGCTCGACCGGAGCAAGCGCGCGGGTGACCATGATCGAACTTGCGATGATGATCCCGCCCGTTGCCTGCTGGTCGATGACGAGGATGGCGCCGACGGCCAGAACACCGGACTGAAGCATCATCCGCGATATCTTCGCAATTGTGGTCAGCGTGCCGGCAATGTTGCTCGCAGCTAGCTGATTTGCGAGATAGCCCTCGTTCATCGCCGCCCATTTTTCGGTGAGACGACCGCTGAAGCCCATAGCGGCCACGGCTTCCCAGTTTCGTCGCGCGGCCTGCGCGAAGCTGAGACGGGCAGCCGACGATTTGGCGGCTTCGAGTGCTGGCCGATGCGACAGCACCTCGGCAAGCACAGTCAGAATAACAAGCAGAATGGCACCGCAAAGCGCGGTGACGCCGATCCAGAAATGGAACAGGAAGCACAGGGCCAGGTAAAACGGCATCCAGGGCAGATCAAACAGCGCCGCGCAGCCTGCTCCGGACAGGAACGAGCGGACCTGCTCCAGATCGCGAACGGACTGGAGCCCATCGTCGGACGTTTGCATTTTGGTCGGCAGAAGAACGAGCGAGCCGAAAACCTTCCGGTTCATCCGTTCATCAAGGGATGCGCCGACACGCGCAAGCAGCATCGAGCGTAGCAGCTCCAGCGCTCCCTGAAATATGAAGAGGGTCGCGGCGATAATCGCGAGGCCCGCCAGCGTCGGAAGACTACGGCCGGGAATGACCCGATCGTAGACCTGCAGCATGAAGAACGAGCCGGTAAGCGCCAGCACATTGATCGCCGCACTGGCGACCGCGATGCTGAAGAATGCCTTTCGAAGCGACGAAAGCATCAGGAAGACAAATGTTTGCGGTGGTTCTTTCGCAACAGCAAGCACGTTGCTTCTATCCTTAAGTTAGCCGTTGGACGGCAACAAAGGATCCGCATCATTGTCCCATCGTCCCCTGTCAAGCCGGGAGACCGGAATGACGCAAAAAGCCAACGACATTCCGATTGTAACGATGGAAACTGCCTGCGGCCCCTTGCCTGATCCGCAGCCTGAGAGCGGCTGCGCTATCTACAAGTATCGAATATTATTTGCATTTTATGAAGTCGAAATTTATGCCGAATCCAATTTCGGTGAACCCTACCTTAGGATTTCGGGCCATGTTCCATCATGGCACATTGTCCGGTTGCGACACACGATCGATCAAACATGTCATGGTGGAAATCATGATGGTCGGCTTGCTAGCACCCGATTTCAAGGCAACGTCGCCCCTCCGCTCCGTCATGCAAAAATCCCCCGGCAGATGGCCGGAGGATCAAATAGGCTTTCTTTGAGAAAACGCCGAAGCCTTGCTACTCGCCTGCCCGTAACCTGACCTCAGGCCGCCCGCACGGTTGCACTCAATGGGATCTCAACGTCGATTTCCAGCGTCGAGACATGCTCGTTGCAATCCATCGTCACCCGTACCTTGTCCCTGTCGAGCTGCACATGCTTTTCGATCACGGCAAGAATTTCCTCGCGCAGCAGAAACACCAGATCCGATCCCACTGAAGAGCGTTCGTGGGCCAGAAGCAGTTGCAAACGTTCTCGCGCTGCCGGCGCAGTCCTTTGCTTTCCAAAAAGACGAAAAATGTTCATGCCGCCCTCCGTCCGAAGATCTTGCCGAAAATGTTCCGCTTTTCGCCGGGAATCGTGATCGGTACAATCTCGCCGGCAAGCCGACGAGCAGCATCGAAATAAGCCATGGCAGGCGCGCTGCGGCTATCGGCAAGCGTGACGGGGGCGCCGATATTGGAGGCACGCAGAACGTCCATGCTTTCCGGAATGATGCCGAGAAGTGGGATGGACAGGATTTCGAGAACGTCGTCGACCTTGAGCATATCGCCGCGCTCGGCGCGATTGGCATCGTAGCGGGTGAGCAGCAGATGTTTTTCCATGCGCTCGCCGCGCTCGGCCTTGAGTGTCTTCGAGTCGAGCAGCCCGATGATGCGATCCGAATCGCGCACCGAGGAGACTTCCGGATTAGTGACGACCACCGCAGTATCGGCGTGACGCATTGCAAGCGTAGCGCCGCGCTCGATCCCAGCCGGGCTGTCGCAGATGATCCAGTCGAAATGCTGCCTCAGCTCGTTTATCACGCGCTCCACACCCTCGGGCGTCAGATTGTCCTTGTCGCGGGTCTGCGATGCGGGCAGCAGAAACAGAGTTTCCAGCCGCTTGTCGCGGATCAGCGCCTGCGGAAGCTTGGCATCGCCCTGAATGACATTGACGAGATCGTAGACGACCCTGCGTTCCGCGCCCATGACCAGATCGAGATTGCGCAGCCCGACGTCGAAATCGACGACGACCACTTTCTCATTTCTTTGCGCCAGGGCCGCTCCGAGCGCGGCAGTCGAGGTCGTCTTGCCAACCCCGCCCTTGCCTGACGTCACTACGATGACTTTCCCCATCTTGCTCTCCTGTTTCCTGACCGGTTTCCGGCTCAGATAAGTTTCTCTGCTTTGATCGCATCGTCTTCCAGCCAGAGCTGGACGGCCTGCCCGCGAAGGTTTGCGGGCATGTCTTCCGCCATCTTGTAGATGCCGTCGATGGCAACCAGCTCGGCCTCGAGCTTGCGGCAGAAGATATGCGCTGATGCCTTGCCCAACGATCCCGCCATGGCCCGGCCGCGCAAGGTTCCATAGATATGGATCGAACCGCCGGCGACGATCTCCGCTCCCGAAGCAACGGATCCGACGATAGTGACGTCACCTTCCGGGAAGATGATCGACTGACCAGAGCGCACGGGCTCCCTGATCGTGAGGGACTGAACCGACTGAACTGCCGGACGAGCCTCGGCTGACACCGGCCTCGCCTGAACTTCGACGGCCGGCTCCTTCTCGGGAACCTCGAAGTCGGAACCTGCCCGGCCACCCTTGAGAGCGGCAGGCATGCCTGGACCCAGGATCGACGGACGCGCACCCTCGATTCCCATGATACTGACGTTGCGCTGGCCAAGCTCCGCGATGAGCTCCTTTAGCTGCGAACGGTCGATCGGCAGATCCGTCACGTCGAGAACGACCGGTCTTCCAAGGAAAAATCCGGCCGAGCGCGCAGCAAGATCATCCAGTCTTATCAGCCAGTTATCGAACGGAAGGTCCGGAGAAAGCATGACCGCCAGAAAGGAGCGGCCCTTGATGCGAATGGAGCGAGGGTCTGTTATCACTTTGGTCATCTATGTAAATAAATCGTTGATATTGTGTACCAATGCCATGGTTAACAAATAGTTAATTTCGCACCATAAACCGTAAAGCGCAGCAGCCTCAAAACCCTAAAATGGCGCCTCGCCTACAGTCCATATTTTGGGCGATATGGCGACCTCCGCCATTGCATTTGCCATCGTGGAAAGGCACCAAGGCGGAACCGGTTCGGCTTCAGAGGGTTCCTTGGCCGTGACCATCAATGGCCTGAAAGGTATGAGTAGAATGGAAAATCAAGCCACCAACGCATTCATTGCCACGCAGACGGCGCTCAGTCAGGCAAGCGCCCTGATCGTTCACTACGGCTTTTCGACTTTGGGAGCGATTGTGCTGCTTGCCGGTGGCTGGATTCTTGCCAGGGTCATCAGTCGATGGGCTTACAAAGGCATCTCGAAAATTCACGGAATCGACGAAACACTGGCCCGATTCTTCGAGAAGGCGCTCCACTACGGGCTGCTGATTCTCGTCTTCGTCACGGTCCTTGGACAGTTCGGCGTCCAGACCACCTCGATCGTTGCGACATTGGGCGCCGCCGGCCTAGCCATCGGGCTCGCCCTTCAAGGGACGCTACAAAACATCGCGGCCGGAATCATGCTGCTCGCACTGCGTCCCTTTCGCGTCGGCGAGTACATAGAAGCCTCCGCCGTTAGCGGCAAAATCGTCGAAGTCGGGTTGTTCGCTACCCAACTGCGTACCGCCGATGGCCTCTATCTGCTGGCACCTAATTCGACGCTGTGGAATACGCCGATCATCAATCATAGCCGCGAACCCAATCGCCGGCAGGAATTGTCGGTCGCCATCAGTGACGATGCCAACCTAAGGCTCGCCTCGAAAACCATTCTTGACGTCATCACCGATGATCGCCGCGTGAGGAGCAGCCCTGCTGCCCGTGTCTATTCCGACGAACTGACGGCCGAAAAGACGACATTGAAGATAGAGTACTGGGTCAAGACCAGCGACTGGACAGAGACCCGCCACGATCTGATCGAGCGGATGAGAACCGCGCTTGCGGATAAGGAAATTACCGTCGCATAGGCTCGCGAGTCGCCACCTGTCATTGCAGGCAAATTCCGCTTAGATGCACGGCAACGGTTGAGTCGGAAGCAAGCGCCGGAACGGAAGAAGAAGGTATCCAGAAATGTCGCCAAGCAAATCAGTCTATCATTTCAATTCCGCCATTGTTCGCGAACCATCACGCTCGGTCGTTGACGGTCTGCGCGCCGAGGAGCGCGGCAGCCCGACCTATGAGGCCGTGAAGGCTGAGCATGATGCCTATATCGCGGTGTTGCGCACTGCTGGCGTTGAGGTGACCGTCCTGCCGGCGCTCGAATCCTTCCCCGACTCCATCTTCGTTGAAGACCCAGCACTCGTCTTTACCGAAGGCGCGATCCTGCTGCGTCCCGGCGCGGCTAGCCGCTCCGGTGAAGCAGCTGAGCTCGCCCCCACCTTGCGCGACATGTTTGGAACCGTGCTTGATCTGCCAGTGGGGTTTGCTGACGGCGGCGATATTCTGCCAACGCCGAAGGGCGTCATGATCGGCCTTTCGGCACGAACAGACAGAGCCGGCGCCGAAGCACTCATCGGCTGCCTCGACAAGCTTGGCCACAAGGCGGAATTGGTTGCCACGCCGGAAGGCGTGCTTCATTTCAAGACCGCCTGCTCGCTGCTCGACGACGAAACCATGCTTTCGACCGCCCGCCTCGCCCGCTCCGGCGTCTTCAAGGATTACAAGCAGATCATCATCCCGGAGGGCGAAGAGCCGGCGGCCAACGCGCTGCGGATCAACGACATCCTCATGGTCCCTTCCGCATATCCGCGCAGCCTCGAGTTTCTCGACAAGCACGGTTACAAGGTCATACCGGTGGCGACGACGCAGATCGAAATGATCGACGCAGGCCTTTCCTGCATGTCGCTCCGCTGGTATCGCGACGGCAACTAACGCCGGACGGAGCCCGCCAGGGTTAGGGACGGTCGCCGAAGGCCTGGGAGATCCGTTCGACCGGGCTTCGTGCGGCAATGAGCGTTGCGAGCAGGATGCGAGCTTGGCCGGGCCGAAGTGTGCGCGAGTGAATTGCGCCGGCAACGGCAAGATCATGCCCGCCTCCGCCGCCGCCATAACTCGACACCAGAAGACCTTCCGGCACCCGGCTCGAGACGACGACCGGAACGTCACTGTCCGTGCAGCGCCTTACGGCCTCGATGATGTCTGGATTGGCATTGCCGGAACCGAGTGCGGCAAGCACAATTCCATTGGCGCCCGCATTGAGACTAGCCTGGATATGGGTGGCGTCGCAGCCGGGATAGACCGCGACTATATCGACGCGGATGCCTGCGACCGACTTGGACAGATGCGGGCTTCCAACATGTCCGATCGGTCGCGCCGAGCGAAA
Source organism: Rhizobium lusitanum (assembly GCF_014189535.1). NCBI lineage: Bacteria > Pseudomonadati > Pseudomonadota > Alphaproteobacteria > Hyphomicrobiales > Rhizobiaceae > Martinezella > Martinezella lusitana. The sequence goes on from NZ_CP050307.1 coordinate 1,091,714, forward strand.
TGCGTCGGGCTCATCCGCGCTGCGCTTGTAAACACCCCATGCGGGTAGAAGCCTGCCGCCGAAGGATACGAGAGCGCCTTGACCGGCGTTGTCTTGCTCCGTGGCGGCTTTGATCGCCAATGCGAGATTAGCCGGCCCGTCTGCCTGCGGATGATCGGCGGTGAATTGCGCGCCGGTGAAAACGACAGGCTTGGTGATTGCGTGCTGCAGGTGCACAAGCAGCGCGGTCTCCTCCATCGCATCGGTACCATGGAGGATGACGACGCCGGCAATGGCCGGGTCATCAAGCTGCTGTCTTACGGCTTCGCTGATCTTCTGCATATCGACCAGCGTTAGACTGGCCGAGTCTTTCGACATCAGATCAATGGGTTGCAGCCGGGCGTTGACCTCCGGAACAAGCGCTAGAAGATCCTCGCCCGTCAAGCTGGGGGTGCTGGCGCCATCGGCGCCACGCTTGCTCGCGATGGTGCCACCGGTGGCGATGACTGCCACCAGTGGATTGATTTGTTGCCCGTTCAACGCGGCGCTTCCGCGCTGACTGTGCGTTCGCCGGCCAAGCGATGGATACGCTCGCGCAGCAGATACCATCCGGCAATCAGCGCCGGAATGATGACTATAAGCGAAGCGATGGTCCAGGTGCCGACCGGATAGTCGAAGGCCATGAGCACGAGCACGCCGAAGAGGAAGACGAGCGTGAGAATGCCGGTATAGGGCGCACCGAACATGCGGAAGTCAGGCCGGACCAGCTCGCCGCGACGCGACAGGTGCCATAGCTTGAGTTGGCAAAGCACGATGACGCCCCATGCGCAGATGATTCCGAGAGCGGACAGGCTGAGCGCGATCTCGAAGGCTGCGGCGGGCACGACAGCATTCAGTGCCACGCCAAGAACGGTTACGGCCGCGGTCACCGCAATGCCGCCATAAGGCACGCCAGCCTTGTTCATCTTCGCGAGTGCGGCGGGAGCGGAGCCCGACACGGCCATCGAGTGAAGAATGCGGCCCGTCGAATAAAGACCTGCATTGAGCGAGGAAAGCACAGCGGTCAAAACCACGAGGTTCATGATGACGTCGGCACCCTCTACCCCGATGGAGCCGAAGAAGGTCACGAAGGGGCTCTCGCCGGCTTTATAGGCCGTGTAGGGCAGGAGAAGCGAGAGCAGCAGTACCGAGCCGACATAGAAAATCAGAAGACGTGCGACAACGGTACGGATGGCGCCCGGGATGACCTTACGAGGATCGGCGGTTTCGCCTGCCGTGGTGCCGATCAGTTCGACCGAGGCGTATGCAAACACAACCCCCTGAATGATGACGAAGGCAGGCAAGATACCGTTGGGGAAGAAGCCGCCATTGTCAGTGATGATGCTGAAACCGACGGTGTGGCCCTCCAAAGGGGTTCCGAACACGACGAAGTAGATACCGACGACCAGGAAGGTCACAAGGGCCACAACCTTGATCAGGCTGAACCAGAATTCAAGCTCGCCAAACACCTTAACCGACAGCATGTTCATCGCCAGGACGACCAGAAGTGCCGTCAGGGCGAATACCCACTGATCCACCCCCGCCAGCCACGGAACGTAATGCTTGAAGAAGTTCATGTAGAGCGCGACGGCGGTCACGTCGGCAACCGACGTCATCGCCCAGTTCAGCCAGTACATCCAACCTGCTGCAAATGCCATCTTCTCGCCGTAGAACTCACGGGCATAGGAGACGAAGGAACCAGAACTCGGGCGGTACATGATCAACTCGCCGAGGGCGCGCAGCACCAGGAACGCGAAGAAGCCGCAGAGCGCGTAGACGAAGACCAGCGCGGGGCCGGCTTGGGCAAGTCGCCCGCCTGCGCCCAGGAACAGTCCAGTGCCGATCGCGCCTCCGATGGCGATCATCTGGATCTGCCTCGGCTTGAGGGCCTTATGGTATCCGAGGTCTTCCTCGACAAATACCTCGCGTTCGGCCGATGTGGTTTTCATTGATTCCATTGATATCTCTCCTCCCAATGAACTCGTTCTTCTGCTGGCGACCTCTGGCCGCATCGGGAGCAAAAGCGCACCCGGTTTGTCCGTTCGCTGCCCGGCGACTACAAATGCAGATCACCGACCTCAAGGCAGCACTGTAAACTGTAAAGCTGCATGACAGATTTTATTCCCTCATAGTCGCTTAGAAAGTCGCGCGTCAAGTGGCATCTACCCTTATTGACCTTAGGACATTGATTGATTACGGTCACAATATCTGTCAGACAGCTTGACAGATATAAGCGTCTCGCGCCATTGGAGGATAATGTGGTCATGACTCGCAGGGAGCACGATTTGCTGGGAACCAAAGAGATCCCGGCAGATGTCTATTGGGGCGTGCATACGGCACGGGCGGTGGAAAATTTTCAGGTCACCGGCATGACGATCGGGCGCAATCCCTATCTCGTCCGGGGTTTGACCTTCGTGAAAGAGGCTGCGGCAATCGCGAACCACGAGCTCGGGCTGCTCGATCGCGTGCGGATGGACGCAATCGTCCGGGCCTGCCGCGAAATCCGCGCCGGCGCGCTTCACGACCAGTTCGTCGTGGACGAAATCCAGGGCGGAGCCGGCACCTCGACGAACATGAACGCAAACGAGGTCATCGCCAATCGCGCTCTTGAACTGCTCGGCCATAGCAAGGGCGACTATGCCCACCTGCACCCGAACGACCACGTCAATCTCAGCCAATCGACCAACGACGCCTACCCGACGGCAATCAACATCGCGCTGATCGAGGCGATCGACGACCTCGCGGCCTCGATGACGATGCTGAAGACCGCCTTCGACCGCAAAACGCAGGAATTCGCCCGGTTCATCAAAATGGGGCGGACGCAGCTGCAGGATGCTGTCCCGATGACGCTCGGACAGGAGTTCCGGACTTTCGTCGTGATGCTCGGCGAGGACAAGGCTCGCCTTCTCGAGTCCGCCGCGCTGCTGCACGAGATCAATCTCGGCGCCACCGCCATTGGCACGGGGCTGAACGCCCCTCGCGGATATGCGGCACTGGCATGCGAGCATCTGTCGCGACTGACGGGCCGACCGCTCGTCACGGCGGAGGACCTGATCGAGGCGACGCAGGATCCAGGCGCATTCGTGCATTTGTCAGGAGTGCTCAAGCGCGTCGCCGTCAAACTGTCGAAGACCTGCAACGACCTTCGGCTGCTCTCCTCCGGCCCTCGCGCCGGCATCGGCGAAATCACCCTGCCCGCCGTGCAGGCTGGATCGAGCATCATGCCCGGCAAGATCAATCCGGTCATCCCGGAAATGGTCAATCAGGTCGCCTACGCGGTGATCGGTAACGACATCACCATCACCATGGCCGCCGAAGCCGGCCAGCTCCAGCTCAACGCCTTCGAGCCCATCATGGTGCGCGCCCTCTCCCAAAGCATCAGCCAGTTGAGCGCCGCCTGCCGCATCTTGGCGGAGCGTTGTGTCGATGGCATCCAGGCCAATCCCGCCATCATGGCCGAACGGGTGGAGCAATCGATCGGGCTTGCCACAGCACTCAATCCGCTGATCGGCTACTATGCAGCCACCGAAGTCGCGCAGGAAGCGCTCGCCAGCGGCCGTACCGTGTCACAAGTCGTCCTCGAACGCGGGCATCTTACCGTCGAGCAGCTGCAAAAGGCGCTAAGCCCAGAGCACCTCGCCAACCTGCCCGCTATCGTCAACGCGGAGCCTGATCTTCTCCAATGATGGTGGCAACCACCTGCTTCACCTGGCCCAGGTGAAGCTCCATTGCCTCTCGCGCCTCCTGCCCTGAGCCCGCCTTGATCGCGTCCACGATCCGGCGGTGCTCGAGGTTCGATGCCGAGCGTCGTCCGGCCATCATGTTCACCATCTCAGATTGCAGAGACAGGGCTTCACGGGCATCGGCCACGATTTTTGCAAACAGCGCGTTGCCCGAGGCATCAGCGATCACGCCGTGAAACTGCGAGTCGAGCAGCACCCACGGGTACGGCTCCTCTTCCCTCTCCATCTTGTCGCACAGCTCCAGCAATGCTGCCAGTTGCTGCTCCGTCCGGCGCAGCGCCGCCCAGCCGGCGGCGGGAACCTCGATGAACGGGCGGGCCTCGATCAGATCGCGAGCCGAGTAGGCGCCATAGTTGAGTTCCGGGCTCGGTACCGCAGTCATGACATAAGTACCGCTGCCGGTGCGCGTTTGCGTCAGACCGAGCGTTTGAAGAGAGCGCAGAGCCTCGCGGATGATGGGCCGACTCACGCCATACCTTTCCGCCAGTTGAGCCTCCGATGGCAGGCGTGTGCCGATGGTCAGCTGGCCCGAGCTGATAGCCGAACGCAAATCTTCAAAGACCGCCTCGGCGGCGTTCTTCCGACTGATCGGCTTTGTCTCGGATAACCAGTCAGCCAATTCGCTTATACTCCCGCTTGATAGACACCTCGGATCTGTCAAACAGCTAAGCTGAATCCCGGCGGGCATCAAGCGCTGACACGCGAGAGTTGCTCTTAGAGCCCAGATTTACGGAAGCCTATCGGTGTGTTCGCGGGTAAGGATTGCGCTCCGGGAAGCTCCAGCCGGCGATGATCTCGGGATCGGCCTGCCACACTTCCACCTTCAGCGGATAGCATGCAGCCTCGTCGCTCGAATGGCCGCTGCCGCAATCACCCCCGGGGCATGCGGAAAGTGCGCCTAGAAGATCGATCTCGGCGAAGAATTCGAGGAAATCACCGGGCCGCACGGGGCTGGCCTTCATGAAATACTGGTGGGTGTCGCGCGTGAAGCCGGTGCACATGAAGACGTTCAGGACGTCGTGCACATGCGTTTCCGCCGCCTCAAGCGATATGTTCTTTTCCTCGGCGAGCGCGCGCGTCAGGTTCGAATGGCAGCAATGATGATAGTCGTTCCCCTTCAGCAACCGGTTGGTATAGGGATCGCAGCGTGTACCGATAACGTCGTGGATGCCGGCGCCGTCATCATCCCAGCCATACCAGCCGAGCGTGTCATGGGTAATCGTCGCCATCGGCCGCAGAGATGGCAAGCTGCTCCACAATCGATCGCCGACGCCGACATGCGTGGCATGCAAGGCGCGCGTCTTGCCGCTGAAGAAGCGCTCCGAAAGATCGTGCGCATTCCAGAGATTTAGGTCACCGACCTGCGACCCCTCTATGCTGACGATCCGGAAAAAATGCCCCTTGGGAACATGAAAGCTGCGGGCCTCCCTCGGCGGGACGATAGTTTCGCTGACCTTCGTCAGACTTTGTCTCGCTCCATTCAAAAGACCGATATCCGCAGCCGGAAGCGTCTCGATCGGATAGACCACGACCGGCGGCTTGCTGCGGCGGTCGTGCGCGTCGGAAGGGATCGGCGGCATGGGTGAATTCTGCATTACGATCAATATCCCCTGGCGACTTGTGTGATGGATACCTGAGCGCTTGTCGAACGCGCATAGCCAGCACCGATTTCGGCGGCACTTTAGCGAAGTTGCACGGCCTGACAACGCAGTTTGTTCTTGCTCTTTGGCTAAGTCTTACTTAGTCATTCTCCATGAGAAACCTACCCCTCGCCTCCCTACGCGCCTTCGAGGCAGCAGCGCGTCACGAGAGCTTCGTCAAGGCCGCTACCGAGCTCAATCTGACTGCGGCCGGCGTCAGCCAGCATGTGCGAACGGTGGAAAATTGGCTAAACGTCCCGCTCTTCGTGCGACAGACGCGTGGCGTCGCGCTGACCGCTGCTGGCCGCGAGTTCGGCGGGGCTGTGACACAGGGGCTCGGACATATCGAAACCGCCGCCAGTCAACTGCGGCTTGAGATCCACAGCCGCCCGATCGGCATTGCCTGCATCGCGTCGATGGCAACGCGATGGCTCATTCCGCAATTGCCGAGGTTCCGGGCGGCTTATCCAGACATTCGCATCAACATCGTCTATGCGCTTGAGGCAAAGACGCCCGAGGCAGCCGGTGTCGATCTGCTGATACGCCACGGACCGCGTCCAAGCCCAAGCGCAGTGGAGCTTCTGCGTGCAGAAACGCGCCCCACCTGCTCGGCGGAATTCCGGGCTCGCCACGGCGAGCTTGAAATGCCGCATGATCTGGCCAACGTCGAACTCCTTCATGACGAGACCACCGATGCCTGGGCACGCTGGTTCGCCATCGCCGGCCTCCAGAAGACGCCCAAGGCCGGCCCCATCTTCGCCGATTTCAACTTGATGATTGGATCGATCATCGGCGGCCAGGGCATCGGCCTTTGCCCTACCGCGCTGATCGTAGATGAGCTGGCGCAAGGATCATTGGTGACGCTGTCCGACACAGCCTCGGATAAGGACAAAGCCTATTGGCTCATCGAGGCAAAGAGCCTTTCCAATGAGGCCAAAACGTTTCGTGACTGGCTGGTTGTGGCAAGCCGGGAACGTTCCATCCACGGCTAGTGAGGACTGGCGGTCGGTCGAATGATGATTTCGCTGACATCGACATCTTCGGGCTGGCTGAGTGCGTAAAGGATCGAATTCGCCACGGCTTCCGGACTGATGGCGGTCGCCCGCCAGATTCGCATCGCCTCTCGCGCGCTGTCGTCACTGATGGTGTCGGCAAGTTCCGACGTGGTGACACCGGGCGATATGATCGTGACGCGGATGCGGTCTTCCTCCTGCCGAAGGCCATCGGAGATTGCCCGAACCGCGAACTTTGTGGCGCAATAAACGGCGGCTGTAGGCGAGACGCTGTGGCCGCCGATCGACGAGACGTTGACGATGTGGCCCGTGCCCTGCGCCTTCATGATCGGTAGGGCAGCGGCAATTCCGTAAAGCACACCTTTGATATTGACATCCACCATCCGGTCCCATTCATCGACCTTCAGTGCCTCCATCGGCGATAGCGGCATGACGCCCGCATTGTTGACGATGGCGTCGAGCCGGCCGAATTCCGCGACGGCATAGTTCGCGAAGGCCCTAACGTCTTCTACCGATGTCACATCAAGCCTCCGCGTCCGGACCAAACCACCGGCCGCGCCAATCTCATCAGCCAGTTCTTCCAGACGATCCTCGCGGCGCGCACCGATGACAACGCGGGCTCCTGCTGCAACCAAAACCCGCGCGGTCGCTGCGCCGATGCCGCTGCTTGCGCCAGTTATGGCGACGACTCTACCATCTATATTGGACATGTTTGCTCCTTGCATATTTGGCTGTTAGGCGGGGAAATCGGCGCTGAGCGTGGTTTCCGCCCAGGCGTCAAAGTTGGCCCTGAGGGCATCAAGGCGTTCACGCGCGATCTTCAGCGCGGGAGCGCCGAGCAGAAGCCGTAACGGCGGCTCTTTCGCCTCATAGGCGGTGATGATCGCGGCTGCGGCCCGGACGGGATCGCCCGGCTGGTTGCCGGAGACGGCCCGAGTCGCCTGGCGGCGCTTGCCGGCCGTTTCCGCGTAATCGTCAATCACCGTCCCGGATTCGATCATCGAGCGGCCTGCCCAATTGGTACGGAAGGCCCCGGGTTCCACGATGGTCAGCTTGATCCCGAGCAGGGCAACCTCATGGGAGAGCGATTCCGACAAGGCTTCGACCGCAAACTTCGTGGCGTGGTAGTAGCCGGTCGCTGCGAAGGCGACGAGGCCACCGAGCGACGATATGTTGAAGATGTGACCATGGCGTTGGGCCCGCATACCCGGCAAAACTCGCTTCGTAACGGAGATTAGGCCAAAAACATTTGTCTCGAACTGATCGCGGATTTCCCTATCGTCGCCTTCCTCAATCGCAGCGAGATAGCCGTAGCCCGCATTGTTGACGAGGACGTCAATCGTTCCGAAATGTCCTTGCGCAGCCGCAACAGCCGTGTCGATCGAGGCCTTGTCGGTCACGTCGAGCCGCAGTGCCAGCGCGCGGTCGCCATAGCGCGAAGTCAGTTCCGCCAGCGCCTCGGTATTGCGCGCCGTGATGGCCGCGCGCCAGCCGCGTTCGAGAACAGCTTCGGCCAAAGCACGGCCGAGCCCGGAAGAAGCACCTGTGATGAACCAGGCGGGATTTGTCGTTGTCATGTCTCATCCTTTCGGCCGGAAACCGGCCTGTCTTTTTCTGCGCAGCAAGATCCGGCGTCACTGACGACGAAGGATCATGCCCGCATGATGGAGGGTATTGTCGTCAACGAAGTCGCCGTCGGCGGTAAATCCGGTGTCGTCCCAATAGTCGATATGGGTGCCGGCAACCTCGTATCGTCCACGATAGGCACTCCCGCGATTGCCGCGTGCCTCGTCGTAACGGCCATTGGCAAGAAGTTCATGCCGGATATGGCCGTCGTCGGTAATCCACATGCCGACATAAGAATGGTCTGCCATGTCTTTCTCCTTCGTACCACGTGCGTCGTTGAGCGATGCGTGGAACATAAGACGATGCTTTGGCGTGATCCAGTTGCCAATCGAATGCAAGCTGGTTAGTGTAACTAACCAATGACCGACGACTTTGAAGGTATTTCTGTATTCCTGGCGATCGCGGAAGCACGCAATTTTCGCGTGGCTGGCGAGCGCCTTGGCGTCACCCGATCGGCGATCAGCCAATCGCTGCAGCGACTTGAGGACAGAATTGGAGCAGCCCTTGTTCAAAGGACGACCCGTAGCGTCCGCCTCACCGAGGCCGGGGAGCTGTTCCATGATCTCGTCCGCCCGTCAGCCGATCAGGTGTCTCACGCCATCCAGGCAATCCGAGAAGTGCAGGCGCGACCGAGCGGCCTTCTGAGGATCGCCACATCGTCGATCGCTGAGCGTTTCATATCGGGGTCGTTGCTCGCAGGCTTTCTCGAAGCCTACCCGAACGTCAAACTCGATATCACCGTCACCGATGACGAATTCGACATTGTTGCGGCCGGATTTGACGCCGGTGTCCGACTTGGGGAGGTGATCGCGCAGGATATGATCGCCGTGCCTGTCTCAGCGCCACAGCGGCAATGCGCCGTGGCATCGCCAGCCTATCTTGAACGCCGCGGGGCGCCTCGAAACCCGCGCGAACTCGTCGAACATATCTGCATCGGCTGGCGTCCAAGACCGGATGCCGCCCCCTATCGCTGGGAGTTCACGGAAGGAGGACGGGATTACGATGTCGCCGTCAATCCAGCGCTCACGACCAACGACATGGGAATGATGATCCGCATGGCCCGCGCCGGCGCCGGTCTCACCTTCGGCATGATCGAGACGTTCGAGCCCTATTTTGCCCGCAACGAACTCGTGCCTCTCTTGGAAGACTACTGCCCTGCCTTTGCAGGCTTCTACCTCTACTACCCAAAGAGGCACCGGCAGCCGCTCAAACTGCGCGCGCTGGTGGAGCATGTCCGCACGTTTGAAGCTCGGGCTGCGGACTAGTCGTTTCCATATCGACTGCCCGCGCAAACGACCGGCCCGATTTCCTGAAATAGCTGGTTCAGAAGCCCATGAAGCCCGGTTGCTCAGCAAGCTTGGGCGCCTTTTCCAAAGCCGTCAGATCAACCCTGGGAACACCGAATTCGGTGTCGCCGGCGAGAATTTCCTCGATCTCGGCCGCCACCTGCAATACGCCGGCGTCATCGTTCCGCCGGCCGACGATCTGCAGGCCGAAGGGCATGCCGAGTGTGTCGCGGCCGACCGGAATGGTGATCGAGGGATGGCCGGCAAGGGTCGAGGCATAGGCCATGGCCAGCCAGTGATAGTAGCTTTTGGTCGGTTTTCCGTCGATTTCTTCCGGATAGAGTTCGTGCCAGTCACGCGGGCTGATCGTTACCGCCGGGCAAAGCACATAGTCATGGGTCTCAAAGAACGTCTGCCAGTCGCGATAGAAGCGACCCTGCTTGACCAGCGCATCGGCGATATCGAGCGGACCATAGCTCAGGCCCTCCTCGACATTGGCGCGGACGAGTGCCCCGACCTTGTCCGGATGGGACAGAATCAGCTTGTGATGTGTGCCCAAGAACATCACGCCGCGCAGAACCGAAAAGATGCGATCCGCATCGGCGCAATCCGGATGTGTCTCCTCGACCATGCCAAGATGGCTCGACAGTCGCTTTGTCACCCGCCTGAAACTATCACGAATAATCCGTTCGGTCGGCGCAAAGCCGAAATCCTCGGTAACGGCGATGCGCAAGGAGGCGAGGTCGGGGCGGCGACCGGCTCCAAACCGATCCGCCTGCCAGGCGGTCTTGCCATCGACGACAACCGTGTAGGGATCGAGCCTGTCCGGCCGCGCCAATACGGACAGCATCAGAGCGACATCGGCAACGTTGCGGCCCATCGGCCCACTGGTCGGCAGTGGCATCAGAGCCATAGCGCGGGTATCACCCGGAACGACGCCCGGCGACGGGCGAAAGCCGACGACACCGCAAAAGGCTGCGGGATTGCGCAGGCTGCCACCCGTATCCGATCCGGTCGCCAGTGGCGCCATTCGGGTCGCCAGGAGCACAGCCGAGCCACCGGAAGAGCCGGCGGCACTCTTCGTCGTGTCATGCGGATTGGCGGTGGCGCCATAGACGGCGTTACGGGTATTGCCGCCGGCGCTCCATTCCGGATTATTGGTCTTGCCGAACGGGATCGCCCCTGCTTCCCGCATGGCAGCCACGATAGCATCATCCTTGGCGGCGATATTGTCGCGATAAATTTCCGAACCAAAGGTGGTGGGCAAGCCGGCAACGTCGATCATGTCCTTGACGCCGAAAGGCAGGCCATGCAGCGGGCCGAGCGCTTCGTTGCGCGACACCTTTTCTTCGGCCAGTCTCGCCTCTTCCAGAACCCTGTCGAAATTATACGCCACTAGAGCGTTCACCGCTGGGTTGAGCGCCTCGACCCGCTCGATACAGGCCTCCGCCAGTTCAACCGGCGAAAGGCTCTTGCGTCCGATCAGCCGGCGTGCCTCCAGCGCACCGAGATCCGCGGGGTTGGACTTGCTCATGACAACACCTTTCTGAAGGATAGAATGAAATGTCAGCAAGCCGTCAGGCATTTGCCCTCAGGCTGGCTGCATTGTCGGCGATATCGAGGAACAGCGCCGTCATCACCTGCATGCCTTCGCGCGCGATCGGGATCAGAACATGCTCGTTCGGCCCGTGCTGGCCGCACTCGGCATGGGAATGGGGAATCCAGATCGTCGGTAGCCCGAGAATTTCGGTAAAGGCATCGTTCGGCAGCGATCCGGCGAGATTGGGCAAGACATGTGGGCGGCGACCCGCACTGCGCGTAAGGGAGTCCTCGACGAACCGCACCCATGGATGGTCCGGTGAAAAGCGCGTCGCCCGGAATGCCTCGCCGCGAGCGGCGCGCACCTCGACCATCGGAAAGCCATTGGCGTCGAGATGGCGGCGCAGAGCCGGAATGATATTGTCGATGTCCGTGCCGACCACGAAGCGCAGCTGACAGGCGGCCCGCGCCGAACCCGATATGGCGTTCTGCGGCGCATCGATATTGCCGGAGGACAAGGCGAGAACGGCGAAGGAGTTCCAGCCGAAGACCCGTTCGCTCGGCGTCAGATCGCGCTCGCCCCAATCGGCATCGTGTCTCCGTGGCGGCAGGTCGCGAAGGACGGCGCGGATATCGGGCGTGAGGCTCGTCGGTCGCCATTCGGCAATCTTGATCTGGCCGCGCGCATCGGTGATCGTCGCGATTGCCTGGGCGAGAATAATGGCCGGATCGGCAAGCAGGCCGCCGAAATTGCCGGAATGATGATCTCCGTCGCGCAGGTTGACGATGAGATTGATGGACATGCCGCCACGCGATCCCATGAACATGGTCGGCGTGTCCACCGCCAAACGCGGACCGTCGGAGGCGATCAGCACATCCGCCGCAAGGCGTTCCCGGTTGGCTTTGAAGAATTCTCGCAGGCCGAAGGAGCCGGTTTCCTCGGCCATCTCCAGAATGATCTTCGCGTTGAAACCGAGACGGCCGGTCTTTCGGATCAGCAGTTCAAGCGCCTTGATGTTGATGAGATGTTGGATCTTGTTGTCCGCCGTGCCCCGGCCGTAAAGCTTGTCGTCTTCGCGAGTAAGCTTGAACGGCTCAAGGCCCTCGCGCCAGCGATGCGCTTCGCCATTGCACACATCGCCATGGCCATAGACCAGCACGGTCGGCAATTCCTCGCCCTCGATGCGGCTGGCGATCAAGAGCGGCGCTCCCCCCTCCCGCGGATTATCGAAGATCTCGACGGAAAAACCCATGGAAAGCAGCAGCGGCTGCATTTCCTTCTCCAGATAGGCCTGAAGCTCCTCACGTCGACCTTCGGACTGGCTGACGGAACGTCGCGCCACGAGCCTCGCGAGGTCCGCCTCGAGCCCGCCGCTGTCGACATAATTGCGGGCGGCCTCGATCACTTGCACTCTGTCCATGGAACTGCCTACCTCGTTGCGTCGGCAGCGGACAACGCTGCCATATTGGGCGCTTCCCAGCCGCGACCGGGCATGGCCGCAAGCAGTTGGCGCGTATAGGAATGTTGGGGATTACCGAAGATGTCGTTGACGGCACCGTACTCGACCACCTCCCCCTTCGACATGACAAGAATATGGTCCGAAATCTCGGCGGCAACCCTAAGATCATGGGTGATGAAAATCACCGTCAGGCCGACGCTCTTCCGGATGTCGTCGAGGAGTTTCAGCACATCTTTCTGCACCGAAACGTCGAGGGCCGAGACCGCTTCATCGGCAATCAGGATCTTCGGCTCGACCATGAGCGCGCGGGCAATCGAGATGCGCTGGCGCTGCCCTCCGGAAAACTGCACCGGATAGCGGTCAAGCGCATCCTCTTCGAGACGGACGATCTTCATCAGTTCCCGCGCCTTTTCCATCGCCTGCTTGCGCGGCACGCCGAAATTGACGGGGCCTTCGACGAGGAGATCGCCGATGGTCCGGCGTGGATTGAGCGAGCCGTAGGGATCCTGGAAGACGATCTGGATATGCTTGCGGAAATTGCGCCGTCCAGCCGCTGTTCTCATATCCAGCCGGTTATTGCCAATCCAAATAGAACCCTCGTCTGGCTCTACGAGACCCATCAGGCAGCGCACCAGCGTCGTCTTGCCGGAACCCGATTCACCGACGATACCGAGCGTCTGGCCCTCGAGCACGGTGAAATCTGTCGGCTTAACGGCTTGAACCTTGCGGGCCGGTCTGAACAATGTGCGGGCGGTTGAAAACGTCTTCTCGATGCCGGCGACACGCAGCGCGATCGGTGCGGACATCTCGGGATTTCCCTTACCGCCGTGGCGTTTCGGGACGGCATCAATCAGCATGCGCGTATAGGGATGACTGGGGCTGTTGAGCACCTGCTCGACGGTTCCCTGCTCGACCACCACGCCTTTCTGCATGACGACAACGCGGTCGGCGATCTCCGCCACCACGTCGAAGTCATGGGTGACGAACAGGATACCGGCCCTGCGGCTTTCCTTCAGCACCTTGAACATGTCGAGGATCTGCGCCTGCGTCGTCACGTCGAGCGCCGTGGTCGGCTCGTCTGCGATCAGCAGGCGTGGCTCCATGGCAAGCGCGATGGCGATGACGATCCGCTGGCGCTGGCCGCCGGACAATTGGTGCGGATAGGCATGGTAGAGCCGCTCCGGTTCGGGAAGCCGCACTTCCGTGAGAAGCGCCATGGTGCGCTCGCGCCGCTCAGCCTTCGAGAGCTTGGTATGAGCCTTGAAAACCTCTTCGATCTGATCGCCGACCGTGTAGCATGGGTTGAGAGCGCTCATCGGCTCCTGGAAGATCATGCCCATGCGGTTGCCGCGCAGGCCGAAATGTTCGGTCTCGGAGAGTTTGAGCACGTCACGCCCCTCGAACAGGATTTCTCCGGCGGACGGCTTCAGCACCTTCGGTAGGAGACCCATCGCGGCAAAGGAAGTGATCGACTTTCCGGAGCCGGATTCCCCGACGATGCAGAGGATTTCCTTCTCGCGGATATCGAGCGACAGATTGCTGACGGCGTGCGGACGATCGCCTCCCCTTGGGAGATCGATGGTCAGGTTACGGATCGAAAGGACGGGTTCGACGGCGTTCGTCATCAGTTTCTGCCCTCCGGCGCGGTGATGTCGCGGATGCCATCCCCCAGCATGTTGATCGCAAAGACCAGTACGAACAGCGCGATACCTGGAATGGTGATCAACCAGCTCTCGAACAGCAGCATTTCCTTGCCCTCGGAAATCATCAGGCCCCAGGATGGGGTCGGCGGCTGCACGCCAAGGCCGAGGAAGGACAGGGCTGCTTCCAGAATAATGGCGTGCGCCATTTCCAGCGTGACGATCACGATCAGTGCATTCATGACATTGGGCAGCACATCCTTGAAGAGGATGCGCGGAAGGCTTGCCCCGAGCACTTCCGCCGCCGCGATGTAGTCCGCCTGGCGTACCTGCATGGTCGCGCTTCGCAGCACCACCGCGAACCGATCCCAGAGCAGCAGGCCCAATATCGAAACCACGACCGTCAGCGAACCGCCGAAAAGTGCAACGACCGCGAGAGAGACCAGCGTCGCCGGCAGGGCAAGCCGCACCGACACAATGAACATCACGACGGCGTCCACCTTGCCGCCGAAATAGCCGCCGAGAATGCCGAGCGTGGTGCCGATTACAGCGGAGATCATCGCCGCCGGTAAAGCCGATCATCAGGGAGACGCGGGCGCCATAGATCAGTCGCGAAAGATAGTCGCGACCAAGCGCATCCGTTCCGAGCAAATGCTTCCAATCCCCCCAAGGAAGACCGGCGGAGCAAGCCGTGCCAGAAGATCCTGCTTGTAGGGATTATGAGGTGCGATCAACGGTGCGAAAAGCGCAATCAGGGCGATGATCAGCAGGATGCCAAATCCCACCAAGAAGCCCCGATGCTTCAGCGCCCTGCGCGCGAACACCCTCGATGGTGCCGGAGTGGCTACTGCCTGGATGACGGTTGCGGTCTGGGACATGTCGTTCATCTCAGGCGGTCCTCAATCGGGGATCGAGCCATGCGTTCAAGACGTCGGCCAGAAAGGTGAAGACGATGTAGAACATCGCGAAAATCAGGATCAGTGCCTGCATGGTCGGCAGGTCGTTGCGTGAGATCGATTCCCAGGCAAGGAATCCCGCACCATGCAGCGCGAAGATCGTCTCCACCACGACCGAGCCGCCGAACATGAAGCCCAACTGCACGGCGCTCAGGCTGACGACCGGGATAATGGCGTTGCGCAAGGCATGCTTGAACAGTACCTGCCGTGGCTTCAGGCCCTTGGCCCGGGCGGTCCGAATATAGTCGGAAGACAGGACTTCCAGCATGCCGGCGCGGGTAAGCCGCATGATGGCGGGCGTCGCGTAGTAGCCAAGAACAATCGTGGGCAGGATATAGCCAGTCCAGCTGCCGGTTCCCGAAGCCGGCACCAGGCCGAGATTGACAGAGAAGATCACGATCAGGATCAAGCCGAACCAGAAGCTCGGGATCGCCTGCCCGACGACCGCGATGCCAAGTGCCAGCCGGTCGATGATGGTATTGGGAAAGGCGGCGGCAAGGACTCCCATCGGGATCGCCAGCAGCAGCGCGAAACTCATGCCGAGAAAGCCGATCATCATGGTCACCGGGAGCCTGTCGGCAATCATTCCGGAGACCGGCTGCTTGAAATAGTAGCTCATGCCGAAATCGCCGGAAAGCGCCCGCATCAGCCACTCGACATATTGGAGCATCAATGGCTGATCGAAGCCGTATTGGCTGCGGATAGCGGCGATTGTCTCCGCCGGGGCGCCCTCGCCGGCAATCGCGATAGCCGGATCGCCCGCCATGAACAGAAGAATGAAGCTGATGAAGGACACAGTCAGCGCCACCAGCGCCGCCATACCGATTTTGGTCAGGACAAATTTCAGCATCGTGTACCCTTAAGCGGGAGGCGCGACCGGACTAGTCGCCCTTGTCTTCTGGAACACGCCATTCGCTGGATCCAAGGATACAGCGAGTGGCGGATGCGCATGTCATTTCCAGCCTATTTCGTAGAAGCGAACCAGCTCATCGGGCGTCGGCGTGAAGGAGACGTCCTTGCTCATGATGTAGTTGGTGGAATAATTCCACAGCGGCACCCAATAGGCCTTGTCGGCAATCGTCGAGAGCGCCTGTTTGTAGAGCGTCTTGCGCTCGGCCGGATCGACGGAGGAATCGGCTTTCTCCAGAAGATCCGACAGGCTCTTGTCGCGCGCATCGTCTTCACCGCCCATCGTGAAGAACTCGCTGGTGATGGCCGAGGCATCGGCGATCGAGTTGGAGCCCCATGTCAGAAAGGACATGGGCACGCCTTCCTTGATACGCTTTTCGCGCAGCGCCGCATATTGCAGGTATTTGAGATTAGCCTTGATTCCGACTTCGGCCAGCATGCCGATCATAGCTTCCGCCAACGGACGATCGCGATAGGCGTAGAAATCGATCTCGAAGCCATTGGGATAACCGGCCTCCGCCAGAAGCGCCTTGGCCTTGTCCGGATCGTAGGAATAGGAAGCAACATCGGTGGCGCAGCCGAACTGGCTTGGCGAGCAGGCGCTGTTGATCACCTCGGTCGTGCCCTTCATCAGCGCCTTGACGATGCCGTCGCGGTTGATAGCGTGATAGACTGCCTGCCGGACCCGCACATCGGTCATCGGATTTTTCGTGCCGCTTCGGCCGGCTGCATCGAGCGACAGATAGCCGACGCGCATCGTCGGCGCATTGAGGACCTGGAAATTGCCGCGACCAGCCATCTTGTCGGCCTGATCGGAAGGCACTTGCCAGACGAGATCGATCGTCCCGTTGAAGAGTTCGGCCATCTGGGTGTTGATATCGGGGATCGTGCGGATATCGATCGTCTCGACCTTTGCCTTCGGCTTTGCGGCAGCAAAATAATCGTCGTTGCGCTTCAACACATAATGCTTGCCGGGCTCGACGCTGACGACCTTGTATGGGCCGGTTCCGATCGGCTTGGTTGCCACACCGGCCGGTCCGACCGCTGCGTAATATTCGTTCGGCTGTATGATGACAGGCCCCGCGAGATATTCGAGCGCTGCCGGAAAAGGCCCGTTGGTGATGATGCGGACCTTGAACTGATCGATCTTCACCGCCTGCTTGATCCAGCTGGTCGCCACCGTGTTCTTGGCGCCATTCTTCGGATCGATCATATAGTTCAGCGTATAGACTACGTCGTCCGCGTCGAAGGGCTCGCCATTGTGGAATTTGACCCCCTGGCGCAGGGTCAATTCCAGCGTTGTCGAATCCACCCACGACCAGCTGGTTGCGAGATTGCCGACATATTGTCCCGTCTTCGGATCACGATAGAGAAGACCATCCCAGACCGCGTTTCCAAGCAGGACGCCCTCGCGCGCGGTGTTGAAATAGGGATCGATATGCTCGAGCTCCTTTGAGAAGGCGATCGAGATGGTGTCGTCCGCTTTCCCGGCATTGGCGACCGGCGCCAGCAGGAGCGGCAAAAACAGGGCAGCGGCAATAACAGCTAGTCTCATTGAAGTCCCCTTTATTGCCTAGTTTCTAGGCGTTTTTATTTATGCCCACACGATATCCCATTTTTACTAATTGTATACAAAAAATAAGAACTGAACTACTAATTATATTTATGCATACAATCTCTTGTTATCATCACCTTTAGGCGGAATAATCGCAGCAGGAGAAACCATCATGATTCACAACAAACCATCCGCGGCGGACGCGCTTTACGAACGCATCGAAACCCTGATTGCCGAGGGGGTCTTCAAGGATGGCGAGCGCCTGGACGAGGTGCGCCTCGCCGGCGATTTCGGTGTGTCGCGCACGCCGCTTCGCGAAGCCCTGCGCCTGCTCTCGTCGACCGGACTGGTCGAGCTTATTCCCAACCGCGGCGCTTTCGTGCGGCAGCCGAGCTTCACGCGTCTCGTGGAAATGTTCGAGGTAATGGCGGAAGTCGAGGCCTGGTGCGCGCGGCTTGCTGCCAGCCGTATCACCAAGGCGCAGGTGTTGCTCCTGCGCCAGACGGCATCCGCCTGCGAGGCAGCCCTGCAGGTACAAGACTACCATCGCTACTACGCCGAGAACGCCGCGTTTCACAACATGATCTACGAAGCCTCCGGAAATGGTTTTCTCGCCGAAGAGGCGCGCAATCTGCAACGGCGCCTGAAGCCGTTTCGCAGGGCGCAACTGTCGTTTGGCGACCGGCTTTCCCAATCGATGAGCGAGCATCGCGAAATCCTGGTGGCGCTCGAGGCGGGCGATGTCGCACGGGCCGAAACAGTGATGCGCGACCATATCCAGGTGCAAAGCAGCACCTATGAGGAGTACCGCCTGTCGATAACCGACGCTTCGACGGCCGAGCGTTCCGCCTCCTAGATAAACAAGGACTGACGCAGAGACAGCAGCGGCCCGGACATCATCGCCCTCTCGCGAGGCCAAGATCCGTTCTGATGATGCTCGTCTCGTTGATCCCATGATGCCCATATGGGTCCTGAACCACCCTTGCCCGGTTACGCGATCCGGCAGGTATCTGCTCCGCCAGATCGCGCAATTGAACTTTAGCCGTTGCGGAACGTGTAGGCGTAGCCGTTGATCGCCGGAGCCCCGCCGAGATGCGCGTAGAGAACCTTCGACCCCACCGGGAAATACCCCTTCTTCACGAGGTCGATCATGCCCTGCATGGACTTACCCTCGTAGACCGGATCGGTGATCATGCCTTCCAGGCGCGCGCAGAGCCGGATGGCCTCCTTAGTCTCGTCCGACGGCACGCCGTAGACCGGATAGGCATAGTCCTCGATCAGGACGATATCGTCGGAAGAGAGTTCCCGGCCGAGTTCGACCAATTCGGCGGTGCGCTGGGCAATTTCCAGCACCTGCGCCTTGGTCTGCTCGGGCGTAAAGGATGCGTCGATGCCGATGACCTGGCGCTCGCGGCCATCCTTGGCAAAGCCGACGGTCATCCCCGCATGGGTGGAGCCCGTCACCGTGCAGACGACGATGTAATCGAACTTGAAACCAAGCTCTTCCTCCTGGACACGAACCTCCTCGGCAAAGCCGACATAGCCAAGCCCGCCATATTTGTGCACGGATGCACCGGCCGGGATCGGATAGGGCTTGCCGCCCTTGGCCTTGACGTCTTCGATGGCGTCTTCCCAGCTCTGCCGAATGCCGATGTCGAAGCCTTCGTCGACGATCTGCACATCCGCGCCCATGATGCGGCTGAGCAAAATGTTGCCGACGCGGTCATAGACCGCATCCTCATGCGGAACCCAGCTTTCCTGCACGAGCCGGCACTTGAAGCCGATCTTGGCGGCAACGGCGGCGATCATGCGCGTATGGTTGGATTGAACCCCGCCAATCGACACCAGTGTGTCCGCGTTCGAGGCAATCGCATCGGGAATGATATATTCCAGCTTGCGCAGCTTGTTGCCCCCGAATGCCAGTCCGGAATTGCAGTCCTCCCGCTTGGCATAGAGCTCTACCTTGCCGCCGAGATGTTCGGAAAGCCGTGCCAGCTTCTCGATATGGGTCGGACCAAATGTGAGCGGATAGCGCTCGAATTTCTCCAGCATGAATTCCCCTTCAGCTTGTCGTGCTACGGGGAAGACGCTAGCATCACTTCAATGAAAGGTGCTCTCGAAGATGAAGCTCAGATTTCTTCTTTAAAACGTCGAATTCTAAATTAAAGTTCTTTTCATCCATAGTATCCAATCTTTTCGGAAGATTCTTTCATGGCCTCTGAACTGGACCGTATCGACCTTAAAATGCTCCGCCTGCTGCAGAAGAACGGGCGGCTCAGCAATGCCGAACTCGCGCAATCGGTCGATGTCAGCCCGGCAACCTGCCATCGCCGCACGCAGCGTCTGTTCGAGGAGGGCTACATCAAGACCGTGCGGGCGATGATAGAGCCACAAAAGGTTGGCCGTGGTGCCCTGGTCATGGTTGGCGTGGTGCTTGACCGGTCGACGCCCGAGAGCTTTGGCGCATTCGAAAAAGCCGTTGCCAAATTGAGCTTCGTTCTCGACTGCAATCTCGTTGCCGGCGATTTCGATTATTTCCTGAAGATCCGCGTCGGCGACATGGCCGATTTCAACCGCATTCACGGCACACAATTGATTGCCCTGCCCGGCGTGCGCCAGACCCGCACCTTCTTCGTCATGAAGGAAGTCGTCGATAATGCATTGCTGGAGTTCTAGCTGGCCGCATATCGCACGCGACCAGCGTAAACCTCAGAAAGCCCCTCGCCTCACACAAGTCCCGGCACGATCAGGACAAGCCAGGCAACGATCGGGCCGATGATGGCAATCAGGGCGCTGTAGATCAGCAAGGTTTTCAGCACGCTCTCGCGCTCGCTTTCCTGTGCATTGGCGACGACCAGCGCGCCATTGGTCGAGAACGGGCTGGTATCGACGATGGTGGTGGAGATCGCGATGGCCGCGACGACGCCGACGGCGCTGATCTGCCCCTGCAACAGGAAAGGCACGGCAAGCGGGATGATGGCGCCGAGAAGCGCGGTCGATGAGGCGAAAGCGGAGACGATGGCGCCCGTGAAGCACAGAAGCAGCGCCACCAGCAGCGGCATCCCGAGGCTTGAAATGCCGTGCGCGACATAGTCGATCGTTCCGATCTTCTCCATGACGCCGACATAGGTGATGATGCCGGCGATCAGGAGCACAGTCGACCAGCTGACCTTATCGATCGCCGCCTTCTGGGTCTTCGGCGACAAGAGAGCAAGCACAACGGCGACGGTGATCGCCACCAGACCGACATTGAATTTGAAGACCAGCGCACCAAGCGCCAGTGCGGTCAGGCCGACCAGCGTCGTCAGCCGCTCCGCCGTCAGACCGGCAAGCGCCTTCTCTTCCTTCGTTTCTACCTCAAAGACATGATGGCTGATGGGGGCCGCGCGCGTGCCGCCATGGCCGACGATGGCTCGCGTCACGCCTTGAGGATGCAGGTCCGGCAAGGGACCGGACGCCGCCGGCTGCTTGCGCAGAATCTTCGGGCCACCGAAGATGAAGAAGACCAAGACCGCGATGGCGAGGTTGAAGAAGAAGCTCGACAGGAACAGCGATGTCGGCGCGTAAGGCAGCTCCGCCTTCTGGACGATCTGGTTGGTGATGCCGCCATAGACGCTTATGGGCGAGAAGCCGCCGGCCTGCGCGCCATGGATCACCATCAGCCCCATCATCACCGGGCTGATGCGATATTGGAATGCGAACCCAAGCGCGACCGGCGCAAGGATGGCGACGGCTGCCGGGCCAAGCGCGCCAAAGCCGGTGATGATCGCGGCAACGAGAAACATGACCCAAGGAATCCAGGCAACATGTCCGCGCACCAGCTTGACCGCGCCTTCGATTAGCCAATCGATCGTGCCGTTGATCTGCGCGATGGCAAAGAGATAGGTGACGCCGACCAGTGTCAGGAACAGGTCGCTTGGAAAGCCCGCGAAGATATCGGCGGCCTTCATGCTCATGACGAGCGATCCGATCAGGAAGGCGCAGGCGAAAGCGAGTGCGCCCATATTGATCGGCTGGATCGTGGCAATGACGAACATGCCGGCAAGCAGCACGATCGACAGGATCTGGATATTCATAGCTTCCTCCCTTCGGCAACCTCCTCAGGCGCCGGTCCCCATTTTCATGAATGCATGATCAACCCCGCCTCGGTGCTACTCCCAAGCACCAAGGCGGGGTAGGCGCCTCTCAGGAGGCCTTCTCGTAAAGATCCTTGAGCTGGTCGCGCAGCAAGTTCTTCTGGACCTTGCCCATCGTGTTGCGCGGCAGTTCCTCGGCAAAGATAACCCGCTTCGGCTGCTTGTAGCGCGCAAGGCGATCCTGCAGCGCGGCAAGCACGGCCTTCTCGTCTAGTGTCGCATCACGTTGCAACACCACCACCGCCGTCACGCCTTCGCCGAAATCCGGATGGGCGACACCGATCACCGCGCTTTCGACGACGCCGTCGAGCTGGTCGATCTCGTTTTCGACCTCTTTCGGATAGATGTTGTAGCCGCCGGAAATCACCAGGTCCTTGCCGCGACCGACGATATGGACATAGCCGTCCCTGTCGATCTTGCCGAGGTCGCCGCTGATGAAATAGCGATCTTGAGTGAATTCGGCCGCCGTCTTTTCCGGCATGCGCCAATAGCCCTTGAAAACATTCGGACCCTTGATCTCAATCATGCCGGTCTCGTCAGGCGACAGCGTCGCGCCTGTGGCCGGATCGGCAATCCTCACCGTGACACCTGGCAGCGGAAAGCCGACCGTCCCGGCCCGGCGCTCGCCATCATAGGGGTTGGAGGTGTTCATATTGGTCTCGGTCATGCCGTAGCGTTCGAGAATGGCGTGACCGGTGCGCTGCTGGAATGAGATATGCGTTTCCGTCAAAAGTGGCGCAGAGCCCGAGATGAAGAGCCGCATGCTGGCGACAGCGTCCCGGTTCAATCCCTCGTGCTGAAGCAATCTGACATAGAATGTCGGCACGCCCATCATCAGCGTTGCCTTAGGCATCAGCGACAGGATCTCGCCCGGCTCGAACTTCGGCAGCAGGAACATCGATGCGCCGGAAACCAGCGTGACATTGGTCGCGACGAAGAGGCCATGCGTGTGGAAGATCGGCAATGCGTGGATCAGCCGGTCCGCCGCCGTCACGCGCCAATATTCGCGCAGCGCAAGTGCATTCGACAGCAGATTGTCATGCGTGAGCATGGCGCCCTTGGAACGGCCGGTGGTGCCGGATGTGTAGAGGATCGCGGCGAGATCATCTGGAGCACGGGCGGCGTCGATAAAATCGGCGGGCTCCTCCCGGGCGAGATCCGTCAACGATCCCACGCCGTCCGCATCCAGCGTCTCGACGATCGCGCCATAGCGCTGCGCCAGCTTCTCGACCTCAGTCCGAGCCTTCGGGGAGACGACGACGAGCCTCGGCTCGGCATCGCCGATGAAATAGTCAAGTTCAACAAGCGTATAAGCGGTGTTCAGCGGCAGATAGACCGCTCCTGATCGAACGCAGGCGAGATAGAGCATCAAAGCCATCGGGCTCTTCTCGACCTGAACCGCAACGCGGTCACCGGGGCGAACGCCAAGCGCGTCGATGGCGCTGGCAAGCTGCCCCGAGAGGCGCAGCGCATCCCCATAGGTCCAGCGCTCACCGCTGGCGGTCTCGATGAAAATGGCATCCTCGGACGTAGCGGACGCCCTGATGGCGTCGAACAGATGATTGCCCATAACTCCCCCTCCTAAATCTGCTGCTCAGGTCTTTTGCATTTCGCCATGACGCCGACGGATCGGGCCGCCAGGACCAGCATCGGTCACGGCGGCCTCTGCCAATTTCTTCACTTCCGGCGAGGCCGCGACCTCGCCGTGTTGCGCAAGAGCCTCGTGGTTTTTCTCGATATCATCCAGCTTGTAAAGATAGTTGACCATCAGGCCGTGGGACTGGCGCATTGCCTTCTGGGAACGATCGGCAAGGAAGTTCAGCCGCTCCAGGCGGGCGCCGTTGCCCAGATGAAAACGAGCGACCGGATCGACCGGCCGCTTGCCGTGACCCTGCTCCTTGACGAAATAGCGCGCCGCGAGCGGCAAGAGCACAGCCTTGACGGCCTGCGATCGCTCGGGATCATCTGTCCAGTCCGGCTCATCGAGCAGGTCCAAGGTTTCCAGCGTCTGCTCGCTGAGGCCAGCATCCTCAGCCTTGCGCAACCGTGCCAGCCAGCCGGCAAACCCCGGAACGGGTGACAAAGTCACGAAAGTCTTCAGGCCGGGCAGATCCCGACGCAAATCTTCCACCACCTGCTTGATCAGGAAATTGCCGAACGAGATGCCGCGCAGCCCCTCCTGGCAATTGGAGATGGAGTAGAAGACCGCCGTCGTCGCATTCTGGGCAGCGATCGGAGACCGGCTTTCGTCAAGCACGTCCGTAATCGTGGAAGGGATCGCCGTGGTCAGCGCCACCTCGACGAAGATCAGCGGATCGTCGGCAAGACGCGGATGGAAGAAGGCGAAGCAGCGGCGATCAGGCGGCACCAGCCGTCGTCGCAGTTCATCCCAGCCGGCAATCTCGTGCACGGCCTCGTATTTGATAATCTTCTCCAGAAGATCGGCCGGCGTCGACCAGTCGATCGGACGAAGCGTCAGGAAGCCGCGATTGAACCAGGATCCGAAGAGATGAGCGAAATCGGCGTCCACGGCACGCATCTGCTCCGTCGCATCCTTCATGCCAAGCAGCCGTTCGCGCATCTCCACCAGCTTTGCCGTCCCCTTGGGCGCAAGATTGAGCCTGCGCACCAACTCCTGACGACGTGGCTCGGCCGCTTGGTGTAACTCAATGAGCGTGTTCGAATTCCTGTCGCTGCGGTAGCGATCGATCGCCTTGTCCAGTTTGCCGACATCGGGGCCGAATTGCTCATGCAGCATCAGCATGAAATCTCGCTGGCCAGTGGGACCGAGTTCAGCCCAGCGCTGAAGGATTTCGGCGGCCAGCGCCATGCCCGAGGCTTCGCCCCGGCTCGACAGAAGCATATTGCACAGGGTTTCGAGCGTCGTCTCCGCTTGAACCGGCTCGGCGCGTGTGCCCACCGCGAGCAGTCTGCGACCGCGATCCGTGATGCTTTGCATCATGTCGCTGAAGAAGGAGATGCCTGCCATGTCAGTATCCTCCGGACGAGACGGGATTGGATGGAAACAGCCCTCCCAAGCGTTTCCTGTCCGTCATGATGGCGCCGATAGGCCGCGCTCATTTGTGTGCGACATATCTATTGTGGTATCGTTGTTAAGTCATCTTGTGCGCAAAGTAAATAATATTGCATACAAGAATTTGATTTTTGCATTGGAGAACGTGATAAGCATGTCCGAGAATGTCGTTCAACGCCTGCGCGATGAGATCGAAAACGGCATCATTTCAAACGATTTCGCCCCGGGCGAGCGGTTGGACGAGGTGCAACTGGCCACGCGCTTCGGCGTATCGCGAACGCCGATACGCGAGGCGTTGATGCAGCTGAATGCGATCGGACTGGTGGAAATCCGTCCACGACGCGGCGCAATCGTCATCGATCCGGGGCCGCATCGCATTTTCGAGATGTTCGAGGTGATGGCCGAGATCGAGGGCATGGCCGGCTCGCTGGCGGCGCGGCGGCTGACGGACGCCGATCGCACGGCAATCCTGGCCGCTCATGCCGACTGCAAGCGCTCGTCTTCCGCCGGCGACAGCGACGCCTATTATTACGACAATGAGCGCTTTCACAGGGCGATCTATGCCGCCAGCCACAATGATTTCCTCTCGGAGCAATGCGTGGCGCTACACCGCCGCCTGCAGCCCTATCGGCGACTTCAACTGCGGGTCCGCAATCGTGTCGCCACGTCCTTTTCCGAACATGACACAGTCGTGGAAGCGCTCTTTGCCGGCGACGCGGAGCGTGCGCGCACGCTTCTGCGCCAGCATGTCAGTATCCAGGGCGAGCGCTTCAGCGATCTCGTATCGACCTTGTCGCGCAGGTAGTCACTCGCGGCGGATGCATCACTTCTTTGGCAGCGACACGGTGCCGGCTGTATCCTTAACTCGAACTGTGCCATGAAATGCAAAACCTACATGCAACATCTTTGAGTGGTACGGTCATGAAGAAAATCGGATTCCTCTCGTTCGGGCACTGGACGCCCTCGCCCCAATCACAGACGCGGTCGGCATCCGACGCGCTTCTGCAATCCATCGACCTTGCCGTCGCGGCTGAGGAACTGGGGGCGGACGGGGCCTATTTTCGCGTCCATCATTTCGCCCGACAGCTCGCTTCACCCTTCCCGCTGCTGGCAGCCGTCGGCGCCAAGACCAGCCGCATCGAGATCGGCACGGCTGTCATCGACATGCGCTATGAAAACCCGCTCTACATGGCAGAAGATGCAGGCTCGGCCGATCTCATCGCCGGCGGGCGTCTGCAGCTCGGCATCAGCCGTGGTTCTCCCGAGCAGGTCATCGACGGATGGCGCCACTTCGGCTATGCACCGCCCGAAGGCGAGAGCGAAGCCGACATGGCCCGGCGTCATGCGGAAGTCCTGCTCGATGTGCTGCAAGGCGAAGGCTTTGCCCAACCGAACCCACGGCCGATGTTCCCCAATCCTCCGGGCCCCCTGCGCCTCGAGCCACACTCAGAAGGTCTGCGCGAGCGGATCTGGTGGGGCGCAAGCTCGAATGCCACAGCGCTCTGGGCAGCCAAGCTCGGGATGAACCTGCAAAGCTCCACGCTCAAGGACGACGAGAGCGGGCTTCCGTTCCACGTCCAGCAAGCCGACCAGATCAGGGTGTATCGCGAAGCATGGAAGGCGGCCGGCCACAAGCGCGAGCCGCGCGTGTCGGTCAGCCGCAGCATCTTCGCGCTGGTGACGGATCGAGACCGCGCCTACTTCGGAAATGGCAACCAGGGTGAAGACAAAATCGGCTTCATCGACGACAAGACCCGGGCGATCTTCGGCCGCAGCTATGCGGCCGAACCCGAAGCTCTGATCAAGGAACTGGCAGAGGACGAAGCCATAGCGGAAGCCGACACGCTGCTCCTAACCGTCCCGAACCAGCTCGGCGTGGATTACAACGTGCATGTGATCGAGGCGATCCTGGCTCACGTCGCCCCCGCCCTCGGCTGGCGCTAGCGCCAGCCACGGACTGAGGCTCGCCGGCCGGCGCATCTCATTGGTCGAGATAACGCTCCGTCAGGCGAGCCCACATGGCGGCCCCAACCGTCAGGCTTTCGTCGGCAAAATCATATTTGGCACTGTGCAGGATTGCCGAATTGACGCCATTGCCGAGGCGGAGAAAACTACCCGGTCTGTGCTCGAGATAATGCGAAAAATCCTCGCTGCCGGGAATGAGCGCGCAGGTGCCGACCTTCTCGGCGCCGACAAGCTCCTCGGCGACAGCGCGGGCAAATTCCGTTTCCTTTTCGGAGTTCACGACGACGGGATGGCCATGCGCGTAGTCGATGGCAACCTGGGCTCCGTATCCTTCCGCCACCGCTTCCGACAATTTCCGGATCCGCGCCTCAAGGAGCTGGCGCACCTTCGGATCGAAGGAACGGATGCTGAGCAGCATCTTCGCGCTTTCCGGAATGACGTTTGCCGCTTCGCCCGCATGGATAGAACCAACGGTGATCACGGCCGTCTGCGTCGGGTCGATGCTGCGGGAAACGACCGACTGCAAGGCAACGACGAGATTGCAGGCAACGACGACCGGATCGATGGTCAGATGCGGACGCGAGGCATGCCCGCCCTTACCCGTAATCGTGATCTCCGCCGTGTCGGCCGCAGCCATTAGCGGGCCGGAGCGCATCAGCCATGTGCCCTCGGGAGCGCCCGGATGATTATGCAGGCCGAAGATCGCGTCACACGGAAAGCGCGCGAAAAGACCATCATCGATCATCGCCTGGGCGCCGCTCCTCGCACCGGCCTCTTCGGCGGGCTGGAAGATAAAGTTCACCGTGCCGTTGAAGCGGCGGGTGCGCGCCAGATATTCGGCCGCGCCAAGCAACATCGTCGTGTGGCCATCATGACCGCAGGCATGCATCTTTCCCGGAACGCGGCTAGCATAGGGCTTGCCGGTCTGCTCGTTGATCGGCAGCGCATCCATGTCGGCGCGGATGGCGATGCTCTTCGTCCCTGCACCGGCCTTCAGGCGGGCGACGACGCCGTGCCCTCCGACATTGCGGTGAACTTCGTAGCCCCAGGCCTCCAGCTTCTCAGCCACGAAACGGGCGGTCTCGGCTTCCTCGAAAGACAGTTCGGGATTGGCGTGAAGATGCTGCCGGATACCGGTGAGCTCAGCTTTCATCGGTTCGAAATCCGAGAGGCGGGCGAAGTCGTTGTCGAGGGTCATGGCTGTTCCAGTGGTTTGCATGAGCGCTACGCCAGCCCCAATGAGGCCGACGGTCTTGCATCTGATCGAGAGCCGCCGCGCTAGATGAAGCGCGACAGGAAGCTTCTGGTTCGTGGATGCTGAGGGTTGCCGAGCACATCGTCCGGCTTGCCTTGCTCGACGACCTTGCCGCCATCCATGAAGACGACGCGGTCGGCCGCTTCGCGGGCAAAGCCGATCTCATGGGTGACGACGATCATCGTCAGCCCCTGCTTGGCGAGATCCCGCATGGTGGCAAGCACCTCGCCGACGAGTTCCGGATCGAGCGCGGATGTCGGCTCATCGAAGAGCATCAGCGTCGGCTTGATTGCCAGCGCCCGGGCAATCGCCACCCGCTGCTGCTGGCCGCCTGAGAGCTGGCGCGGGTAATTATCGGCCTTGGCGGAAAGTCCGACCCGCTCCAGGAGGACGCGCGCGTTCTCGATCGCCTTGGCGCGGCTTTCTCCGTGGATGCCGACCGGCGCCTCGATGATGTTCTGCAGCACCGTCATGTGCGGATAGAGATTGAACTGCTGGAACACCATACCGATCTTGCGCCGCTGCAGGGTGATCGCATGGTTGGACAGGCGCTCCAGCCGGCCCTTTCGAAAGCGATAGCCGATCTGCTCCCCATCCACCTCGATCGATCCGCGATCGATGGCTTCCAGATGGTTGATGCAACGCAGGAATGTCGACTTTCCGGATCCGGACGGTCCGAGAATAACCACCACTTCCCCCGGCGCGACATCGAGATCGATGCCTTTCAGCACTTCGAGATGATCGAAAGACTTGTGGACGTTGCGCGCGCGGACAAGCGGCGCCCCGGTCGCGATCGCACTCATTGGCCTGCCTCCTGCGCTACAATCTGGGACGGGGTCGGTGCAGCCAGCGCGATTTCCTTCACAGGCTTGGCACCGCCGGAACGGCGCTCACCACGGCCGTAATAACGCTCGATATAACTCTGGCCGACATTCAGCACCGAGGTGATCAGCAGATACCAGATGACGGCGACCAGCAGCATCGGCACGACTTCGAACGTGCGATTATAGATCGACTGGACCGAATAGAGCAGATCCGCCATGGCGATGACGCTGACGAGCGAGGTCGCCTTGATCATGCTGATCAGCTGATTGCCAGTGGGAGGCACGATCGAACGCATGGCCTGCGGGATGATGATGCGGCTCAGCGCTCGGGCGCGTGTCATTCCGAAGGCCTCCGCAGTCTCGAATTGCCCCCTGTCGACGGAGAGCAGGCCGCCGCGAATGATCTCCGCCATATAGGCCGCCTCATTCAGGGCCAAACCGGCGATTGCCGCGGTCATCGGGCTGATGACCGAGTTCGTATCCCAGCTCACGAAGGTGGGGCCGAAGGGAATGCCGATCGAAAGCGTCGGGAACAGCGTTGAAAGATTGTACCAGAAGATCAGCTGCACAAGCAGCGGCGTGCCCCGGAAGAACCAGATAAAGAGGGAGGCCAGCGTATTTGCCAGCCGGTCCTTCGATAGTCTGGCGATTGCCAGCAGCAGGCCAAGCACGATGCCGAACGCCATGGCAACGACCGTCAGGCCAAGCGACACATAGAGGCCACTGATGACGGTCGGATCGAAGAAATAATGCGCCACGACCGGCCAGCCGAAATTCTCGTTGCCGGCAACCGACCAGGCGAAATAGGCCGCTATCGCCAGCGTGACGACCCAGGCCGCCAGACGGCCCAACGGAAAAGGGCTATGGGCGTTGGCCACATCCAGGGCATTCGCATCACCCACTGATGATGCGATCTTGTCGGTCGCCGTGCTCATTTCGGTAACGTCCCGCCGAGGTTGATACCCGGCTCCTTGATCATATTGTTCTCAAGGCCCCACTTCTTCATGATCGCGGCATAGGCGCCATTGTCCATCAGAAGCTTGACGGCATCCCGCAGGACTGGACCGAGCGGCGAACCCTTCGGTACGACAGCGCCTTGGTAGAGATCCTCGAAGCCATTCTTCTGGCCGACGCCCGTCAGTTCAAGCTGGCCATTTGCCTGCGAGACGAAATAGGTGAGCGGCGCCTGCGACGAGAAGAAGGCATCCGACCGCTTGGAGCGTACCGCAAGGATGGAGCTGGGCTGATCGGTAAAGGACTGAACCTCGATCGCATCCTTGCCGTCGGTCTTGCACTTCTCGGCCTGGACCTGGATGACCCTCTCGGCGGAACCGCCCGCCATGACGGCGATACGCTTGCCGCAGGCCGTATCGAGCGAGGTGATGCCTTTCGGATTGCCCTTCTGGACAGAGAAAACGACGAATTCCTGAACCCAGTCGACAAAATCATTCGCCTCTTCGCGGCTCTTGAAATCGCCCACCGGGCCGAAGGCAAACTGATAGCGGCCGGAATTGATGCCGGCGAGCAAAGCGGGCAAACCGCCGACCGTCTCATGCGCGATCTTCAAGCCGAGCACTTCGCCGATGGCATCGGTCAGATCGGCGCTTGCGCCGGTCAATTCAGTGCCGGTGACGATCTCATAGGGAGGAAACGAGCCGTTGTTGACGGAAATCATCTTGCCGGCGGTACGGATGCTCTCGGGCAGCTTGGCCCGCAGCTCCTCGTTCACCGATAGCTTTGGAAGGCCGGCATCCTGCGCGAACGCAGAGCCCGAGATCATCAGGCTTGCCAGGGCAAGGTAAGTTACTTTCTTCAACGACATGCTCGTTCCCCTTTTTTGGTTTGTATTCCTTAAGCGTCAGCCGGCAGCCTTGGCGTCGATGCGGCTGCCATCGGTGTCGAACTGAAAGAGCTCCTCCGGCGTCAATCGCCGGGGCAGGATACCCTGCACATGCAGCTCATTGGCAAAATCATGGATCATGGTGCGATTGACCGCAAAGCCGCTCGCATCCCAGCCCTGCGGCAGCTCGACCGACGACTTCAGAAGTTCATCGAACATCCAGGGCGTTGTCTCGGCATACTTGCGCCGTTTGCTGAGCCAGACGCGCTGGGATTCGTCGATCAGCGCGCTGAGCTCAGCGATCACCCAGGGATGCTCGGCAACGAAGCCAGCCTTCAGGCCAATGAGATGCATGCCGGGGACATAGCCCACGTCGTCGAAATATCGACGTTCGGCACCGCGAAAGTCGGAAAGAACCTGCCGGAAGGGCGAGTCCTCTGCAAAATAGCCGTCCGGCATGAATGGCGTAAAAATCGCGTCCAGTTCGCCATCCCTCAGAAGGTCGATCATGGGCCGCTCGCCGGGTGCGGCCTCGATGCGGCCGGGACGGCCGAAGCCATCGAGACGATCGACTATCGGATGCGCCTCGGTCAGCCGGCCCGCATACCACATCGCATCCTCGACACCGACGCCCTCGCGGCGAAGTGCTGCCCGGGTCCAGGTATTACCGGAATCGCGCCAGCCGGTAACGCCGATACGCTTGCCCGCCAGATGACCCAGCTCGGTGATCGGGCTGTCCTTGGTCGTGATGACACAACGGTGGCGAAAGCCGCGCATGATGAAATTCGGAATACCCACGACGCTCTCGTCGCCATCGATGCAAAGCTGCGTATAGCGGCTGAACGACATTTCCGCCGCATCATAGGCATCGCTCTTTCCGACGTGCGAAACCAGGGTACCGATCCTGTCCACCTTGATGTCGAGCTTTGGAGAGGAGACGTCGCCGAGGACGAGCGGCGTCATGTAGTCCCAGTCACGAAGGGCAAGGCGGAGAGTCAGAGGCATGGACATTCACTCGCTGAAATCTTGTTTTCGAAGTGAATAAATGTTCAAATTAAGCTGATCAAATGTTATTACGTTATTGAACATTAAATATGGCGCGAAAATGAGCGAAGACAAAACCGCAGGCTGGTTTGCCGAAAAATTGAGCGACAGAACCATTCGGGGAATCGCCATTGGAACCAGTGCCTTGATCCGAGCAGGCGCCCTGCCGGTCGGCACGAAGCTGCCACCCATCCGCGATCTCGCCTTCGCGCTCGGCATCAGCCCCGCCACCATCTCGGAAGCCTGGAGCGAACTCAGGCGCCAGAAGATCATCAGCGGACGGGGTCGCAACGGCACCTGGGTCAGCGGCGATCGCTTCGTTGCCAAACCAGCACGACTGGCAAGCAACGGACATTACGGCGAGGATGTCCTCGACCTCACCGCTGCCGTACCGGACGTCAGGCTGCTCCCGAAGCTGGCGGAGGCAATGGCCTACGGCGCCTCGGCGGAAAACCTCAACAGCTATGAGCGCAACCGCATCCTGCCGGAGCTGGAAGCGGCGATGCGCAAGACCTGGCCCTATGAGCCTGAGGCGTTTCTCGCGACGAATGGCGGCTACAACGCCGTCTATACGCTGGCGCACGCTCTGATCGCGCCGGGAGAAACGGTCGCGATCGAAGACCCGACAGGCATGCGCCTTCTGGACATTTTCGAAGATCGCGGCGCGCGCATCATCCCGGTACAATGCGATGCCGAGGGGCCCCTGCCTTCATCATTACAAGCGGCGATGGAACATCGGCCTGTAGCCTTCATCTTCCAGCCGCGCCTGCATTCAGTCACCGGTCAGACCGTCAGCCGGCAGCGCATGGACGCTCTGGAGAACATCCTCAGAGACACCGATACGCTGATCGTCGAGGATGACGGCATGGGCGACATCTCCGCCGCACCGCGCCATTCGCTCGGGCACCGTTTTCCCGAACGGGTAATCCACATATTCTCGTTTTCGAAGACGCATGGGCCGGATTTGCGTCTCGCCGTACTCTCAAGCTCGCGGGCAATCGTCGAGCAGATCCAGTCCTACCGAAGCTTCAGCGCCGGCTGGACGAGCCGCATCCTGCAAGCCGCGACCGCCTGGCTGCTACGTGACGAGGCAACGCAGGATACGCTGCAGCACGCACGCGCCATCTATCAGACCCGACGCGACAATCTCATCGACGCGCTCCGGGACAAGGGCATCGATGCGGTGCATGGACACGGTCTTTGCGCCTGGATTCCCGTCTCCTCCGAACCCTTCGCAATGGTAACCTTGGCTGCGCGCGGCATTGCCGTTCATCCCGGCGCGAAATTCTCCAACCTGCCGAGCAATCATCTGCGGGTCGCGACCGCCACCCTCACAGACCGCTGCGAGGAGGTTGCAAACTCGATTGCGCTGTCCGCTGTTTATGACTGAGGCAATTTATCAGTGCGCTTAGCATCGCTATTTTGCACATCGGATACTTCATGAGGCCGCTTGCAACAAAGAACGAAACGCCGATAAAGCAGGGTCCGCAACCGGTTCCTCAGATCGGCGGTCTGCCGCTGGGCAGCGGCGATCGACTGATGGGAGCCGATCTCTATACTCTCGAAACCTGCGGCTTCGATCAGTGGCGCAAGCCTTTCCACGGTGAGGCCGGCGCCAAACGGCAGCCGTCCCATGATGCTCTGATGCCGGTCGCTCATCGCACCATCGTAATGCGGATCGATCCCGGCCACGCGGTCGATCAAGCCGATGGCGAAAGAGGCGAGCTTTCCGATAGACGTGGGTTTTGCCCAATCACCGTCGAAGATCAGCAGTTTTCCGCCCGGCTTCAAAACGCGATACCAGTCCGCCAATGCCTGATCCGGCGTCGTCAGCGTCCAGACGAGATGGCGGCAGACGACCGCATCATAGCGACCATCCGGCTCCATAGTCTGCTCCGCATCAGCTAGGATGAAGCGCACACCTTCCCGCGTGGCATGTTTATGGCGAGCAACCGCAAGCATCGCTTCGGAGAAATCAAGCGCCGTCACCTGATGTCCGAGAGAAAGCAGCACGTTGGTCACCTCGCCGGTGCCGCAAGCAAGCTCCAGCACCTTCAGCGGTTTGCTGCCAAGGCCACGTTCAACCGCCGCAGCCCAGGCAGTCAGTTCCGGCCCAGGGGGAATGCGATGGCCGAAAGCAAGATCGAAGGTTTTCGACCGCTCCGACCAGTATTCGCGGATATCTTCCTTGAGATGATAATTACGGCCCTGCATGTTTACGACGCCTTGGCCTTGATTCCTTTGAGCTCAGCGTCATCGATGATCCGCAATGGCCCGCACGGAACCGCTGTCGCCCGATAGCGGATGAAGCAACCGCCGTCGCTATCGTGCTCCACCTCGACATCCACGCCGAACACATCGCGGATGCATTCGCCCGTCAGCACCTCACGCGGCGTCCCGAGTGCCACCAACCGTCCACTGTTCATGACAGCAAGGCGATCGCAGAACATGGCGGCGTGATTGAGATCATGCAGGGCCGCGACCACGGTCAGATCCTGACGGCGCACGAGATCCAGCAAGCCGATCTGGTGTCCGATGTCGAGATGGTTCGTTGGCTCATCAAGAAGCAGGATTTTCGGCTGCTGCGCAAGCGCACGGCCGATATGCAGCCGTTGGCGCTCGCCGCCCGAAAGCGTGTGCCACAGCCGGCCGGAAAGATGGAGCATGTCGACATTGGCAAGGGCGGCCTCGACGATCGCGTCATCCGTCGCCGACCAGGGCGATAGCGCGCCCAGATAGGGCGTGCGGCCGAGTTCAACGGCCTGTCTGGCCGTGATCCGCTCGCCGGTCTCGGCCTGTTGTTCCACCAGGGCCAGACGCCGGGAGAGTTCGCGCCGACCGAGAGCGCGGATCGGCGTGCCGTCCACAAAAATCTCCCCGGTCTTTGGCTTGCGGATACCGGAGAGCATCATCATCAGGCTGGTCTTGCCCGAACCGTTCGGCCCGATGATCCCAAGAAACTCGCCTGTGCGGACATCCAGCGATATGTCCCGAACGATAGCTTGCCCACCGGCATTCCACGAAACATTCCTTGCCGACAGGGTCATGCGCGCGCCCTTTTCTGGCTCAAAATCAAGGCGAAAGCGGGCGCGCCGACAAGAGCGGTGATCACCCCGATCGGCAGGACCTGGCCGTGGATCAGGGTGCGCGACAGGATGTCGGCCGCGATCATGAAGATGGCACCGATCAGGGCTGCTGCCGGCAGAAGTACACCGTGGCGGACGCCTACCAGCATCCGCGCAGCATGCGGAATGACCAGGCCGACGAAGCCGATGGAGCCGACGATCGACACCATCACGGCGGTCATCATGGCGGATGTGCCGACGAGCACGAGATAGGTGCGGCGCACCGAAATTCCGAGCGAGGCCGCCGATTCCGCACCGAAGGTAAAGGCATCGAGCGACCGCGCATGCCAGAGGCAAATGACGAGCCCGAACAACGCGGCCGGAATTGCCAGCCAGGCATCCGGCCAACGCACGCCGGAGAGATTGCCAAGCAGCCAGAACATGATGCCGCGCGCCTGTTCGGCCGTCGCTGCCTTGGTGACGATGAAGGAGGTGAGCGCGTTGAAGAGCTGCGAGCCCACGACTCCGGCAAGAATGATCGCGGCCGTCCCCCCTTCCCGCCCTGACGGCCAGCAAGGCAACGAGCGCGAAGGCGACGAGCGCGCCGAGGAAAGCCCCCATCGGCATCGTCAGGACGCCCGCGCCCAGACCGAGGATCGCGACACCGACGGCGCCGGTGGAGGCGCCAGCGGAAATGCCGAGAATATAGGGATCGGCCAGCGGATTGCGCAGAAGCGATTGCAGCACAACGCCGGACAGGGCGAGTGCTGCCCCGCAAGACGCTCCAACGACCGCGCGGCTCAGCCGATAGCTCCACACGATGCCCTCATCGATCGGCTCGAGCGGATATCCGGCACCCCAAAGCCGATTGGCGACGGTCTTGGCGACAGTTTCAAACGGGATCGAGGTCTCGCCGATCGCCGCGCCCAACCAGAGCGCGGCAACGAGAACGGCGAGCGCCAAGGCGATTGTACCCGTTCGACCGATCGATGAAAGGGCGTGGTTCACTGCGTCAGGCCAGCTGCAGCGATGGCGTCAGCAAGCGCCTCAATGCCTTCGATCGTACGGATGGTCGGGTTCATCGCCTGCGCATCCATCTCGAAGACATGGCCGCTTTTAACGGCGGGCATCAGGCTTGCAACAGGATCCTTTTCCAGGAATTTACGCTTGGCCTCCGCGCTATCCAGCGGATAGCGGCGACGCTCCATCGCAGCCGCGACGATCATGCTTGGATTGGCCTTGGCAATGGTCTCCCAGCCGACGGTCGGCCATTCATCATCGGTCTCGATGATATTCTTGATGCCGAGCGCCGACATGATGTAGCCCGGTGCACCATTGCGGCCCGCCACATAGGGATCGGCGTCCTTGGCACTGGAAAACCAGAAGACTGCGGAAAGCTTGCCCTGTGCGGAAGCGACCTTGGCGCGGGCTGCCGCTTCGCGCTGTTTGAGATCCGCGACCACTTCCTCGCCTTTGTCCTGCACATTGTAGATCTTCGCGAGATCACGGATTTCCTGATAGACGAGATCCATGGTGAAGACCTGATGACGGACGCCATCGCTGGAGCCGGAGTTTTCCTTGCCGACGCAATCGGACGGCGAGGTATAGACAGGGATGCCCAGCTCCTCGAACTGTTCCGGCTTAGCGACCACGCCTTCGGGGCCTACCTGCCACTGGAACTGAACCGTGACGATATCCGGCTTCTTTCCGACGACGCTTTCGAAACTTGGATCGTTGTCGGCAAGGCGTTCGATCTTGGCATTGATGTCTTCATAGCCCTTGAGGACCGGCCCGACCCAGAGCGCGGTGCCGACCACCTTGTCGGCAAGGCCCAGACGATAGAGGATTTCAGTCGTGCTCTGTCCGATAGAGACCGTGCGCGACGGCGCTTTCTGGATGGTGATCTGCCGGCCGCAGTTCTGGAGCGTGAGAGGGTAGCTGGTTTCCGCCGCCCCCGCCTGCCCGGGCAGGCTGGCTGCGATCAAGGACATAGCGCACAGGGCAGCGCGCAATGGCCGCTTGAAAATGGTCTTCATCATAATTCCCCGAAGTGATGTGAACGCCGCCCGGAAAGGGCGGTGGTGAAGGTCAGAATGCCCAACAGGCATTCCGAACAGTCGAATGATCGTCAAAATTCGGGGAAGGCAGCGCACCAAGGCGCTGCGAAGCGTAAAGGATAGTCATGTCCTGCTCCTGTTTCGGGCATCCCCGCCCGTGACAATGGATAGATCTTCGACGGCAGGTCTCCTGGCTCACGGATATCAGTCGTCCATCTGCCTTCCCGCGCCCGATTGGCGCAGTGGCACGGCACCTTTCGGTGCCACGAGGATGGACGGTAATCCGCTTACAGTTGCGGGGGCAGCCACGGTCTTGGTCCCTTTTGGGTCGTCCGCACCGTGTTCCCTATTAATCCCCTCGGAGTCATCGTCGGGGAACCGTCGCGTCCAGTTATGCCAAGGTCCGTGGTTGCGTCAAGCCGTGAAGACGCCCACTTGAAAATACCCCTCGCGGCAAAGCCTCCGACCGTCGTCGATCTCACTATCATGGCAGATCCAGTTAGTAATGTAATAACGTTACGTTTGCTATCAAACTTTCTGACGCCTGTCCAGTTCGCACGATCCAATCTGTGAAACGCTGGGAATTATTAGCAGATACCAGCACTATTAAGCAGTGCCATATCAAGCAGTGCCATGCCTGACGGCCGGCTGAAGGCTCCGCACGGAAACTATAATCCGGCTACGGATCACATTCATTCTCTTGGCAGGCCTTCCGGCCGGAGATGCTTCTTGAGTGCGGCGATGCGGAAGATGGCATTTGGGGCGCCATACCCTCGGTAACCACCGCGCTGAACGATCTCGAAGAAGAAGCCCTCTCCGAAGGTGCCGCTATAGAGCTGAAAGAATTCACCTTGCTCGTCACAGTCGTACAGAATGTTCTCTGCCTTCAGCCGCTCGGTCAGTTCCGGATCGAGACCAAAGCGAGCTTCGACGTCGTCGTAATAATTTGGCGAAATGGGCAGAGGCTGAAAACCGTTCTTCCTCAGCGCCTCGGCGGTCTTGAATATGTCGTCGGTCTGGAAGGCAAGGTGCTGCACGCCGGAGCCGAACTTTTCCGCGATGAAGTGACCGGCGAGCGTGCGGCGGTTCTCCGCGCCGTTCAGCGTGATCCGCAGCGTGCCAGCGTCATTCTCCACCACCTGACTGCGCACGACACCTGCCGGATCGATGATATCGACCATCGGCGTCTTCCGTGTCTCGAAGATCGACGTATAGAACAGCAACCAGGTCAGCATTTCCTCATAGGCGACTGTCTGGGCAATATGGTCGACGGTGCGTAGCCCAGCGGGCTGGACTGCGGCTTTGTCGTCAAAGGGAATGAAGTCGATCTCGGAAAAATGCCCGAGATCGGTCTTATCGTCGAGGAAATAGATGAGACCGCCGCCAACCCCACGGATCGCCGGTACGTCGAGTTCGCCCTCTGCGACTGGCTGGCTGAACGGCTCCGCATCGAGCGCCCTGGCACGCGCCAAAGCTGCTTCCGCGTCATCAACAACAAGTGCCACCGCATAGGCCAAAGTGCCGTGCACGGCGAAGGAGGAATTGGCAAAACCCCCATCGTCGGTATTGACGAGAATCCGGATATCACCCTGTTGAAAGAGGCTCACCGTTTTCGTCCGGTGCATGGCAACCTTGCGGAAACCCAGCGTGCGCAGAATGCCGATGAGATCGTCCGCGTCCTCCTCGTCGGCGGAAAACTCCACGAAACCAACACCTTTGACGGAAACCCGATCAGGCATGGAGGCAACGGTGAGACCGCCGGCGTTGGGGTTGCGGCGCGCCTGGTCGCCGAGATAGATGAGGGATCGATGACCATCTGCGGCGATCGCCCGCGACGAGCCGCCACGAAACTGGTCGTTGAAGATCTCCAGCGAGAAATAACCGTCATAGCCGGTCTCGGCGACAGCCGTCGCAAAGGCCGTCACCGGCAGATCGCCCTCGCCCGGCATATTGCGGAAATGCCGGCTCCAATAAAGCAGGTCCATGTCGATGAGCGGCGCATCCGCAAGCTGAACGATGAAGATCTTGTCCTTCGGAATGGAACGGATCGAGTTGATGTCGATCTTGCGCGACAGTGTGTGAAAGCTATCGAGGATCAGGCCAATGTTCGGATGATCGGCCCGGCGCACGATCTCCCAGGCGTCGCGGTGGTCGTTGATGTGCCGGCCCCAGGCCAGCGCCTCATAACCGACCTTCAGGCCGCGTTTGGCGGCGCGCTCACCGAGCTCATGAAAATCGGCCGCCGCCCGGTCGATGCCGCCGAGCGAGGCCGGAGAGACATTGGAGCAGACCAGCACAAGATCGGTGCCGAGTTCCTGCATGACATCGAACTTACGTTCCGCCCGGTCGAAGGTCCGAGACCGAAGCGGCTCCGGCATGCCCTCAAAATCGCGGAACGGCTGGAAGAGCGTGATCTCCACCCCGTGGTCCCGCACCATACGCCCGACATCGGCCGGACTGCCGTCGAAGGCCAGGAAATCGTTCTCGAAGATTTCCACCCCGTCGAAACCCGCCCGCGCGATCGCTTCAAGCTTCTCCGGCAATTCCCCACTGATCGATACAGTCGCAATCGACGTCTTCATTGTGGTCAAACCTCCGTGTCGAGCTGGATGCGGATACCGCACGCCTCGTGCCGGTCGTCGACAATCATTGGTCGATGTCAATGATAACTGCAAATACCAAAATATATGACATACATAACTTGATGTTAATTTTCAGCCGCCGCCATCTCCGTGCGCAGCAGTTCGATGAACTCTTCTGCAAAGACGGAAAGTACGACATCGTTGCGGTATGCGGCATAGGTCCGAAAGGTGGTATCGGCCTCGATCTCAAGGCATTTGACTCCGCGCACGCTACCGCCAGCGACCGTGAACTGATCGATGATGGCAATGCCCAATTCCTCCGCCACGAGCGCGCAAACAGTCGTGCCGAACCGAGCCTTGATCTTCATCTTGTAGTTCAAGTCACGGCGTCGGAAAATTTCAGTCATCACGCGCCCATACGGATCGTTCGGATCTATCCCGATCAGCGTATGCTTGACGATCTCCTCGGGAGAAATGCTCTCCTTCTTGGCCAGCTCGCTATTTTCCGGCACGACACAGAGCAGCCGTCCGGTCGCCAGCGGCGCAAAATGGACGATCGCATGCTCGATGAACGAGCTGATCGCCACCACCTCGCCTCGCCCGACAAGGAGATAGTCGATGGCCTCCTCCATCCTCAGGATATTGATGTCGACATCGAGCTCCGGATAACGATGCCGAATACCGGCAATCGATTTCGGCACCATGACATTGGCGATGCTCGGAACCGAGCCGACGCTGAGAAGCCGGTTGCCTCCCTTGCCGAGCCGTTCGACCGCGAACTGGAGATCCTCAACTTGGCGGTAGACGGTGTCGAGAAGACCGAAAATATGCCGCGCCTCGGGCGTCGGCACATAGCGCCCATGGCTGCGGTTGAAGAGGCGCACATTCAGCGAATCCTCAGTGTATTTCATCGACCGGCTGATGCCGGGAGCAGAGACACCAAGCAGGTTGGCCGCACCGGCAATGGTGCCGGTAATCATGATCGCGCGGATCACTTCGATCTGGCGGAGCGTCAACATCGTCGCGGTCTTCTCCCGAGTCAGACACTGAGATTTCCGGCACGATCCTATGGGCATTCCGTTAAATCAATGGTTTCGCGCAGCTCTAACAGCTCCGCGATGCCGCTTTCCCCTATTCCGCAGCCTCCGTCCAATTCAGCACCCGGCGGCATGCTTCGATCGAGGCCTGTTCGATACCGGCATAGTGATCGAATTCATTGAGCACGCTCGCCCCGAGATCCGCCTCGAAATGCAGCTGATTGGGGCTGGCGGCAAATTCATGTTGCGCGTCGTCACCGAGATTCGACTGGAAG
Organism: Rhizobium lusitanum; assembly: GCF_014189535.1. Taxonomy (NCBI): domain Bacteria; kingdom Pseudomonadati; phylum Pseudomonadota; class Alphaproteobacteria; order Hyphomicrobiales; family Rhizobiaceae; genus Martinezella; species Martinezella lusitana. The sequence goes on from NZ_CP050307.1 coordinate 1,132,213, forward strand.
ATACCCGCCGCACTCACCGGCAGGAAGTCCTCGTAGACGATAGGATCGAACTGTACCAAACCATCGGCGATCCAGCGTTCAAGACCATTACCCGTCCGGCCGCCTGCCTCACGACCCTTTTCCGTCAGCGAATAGCTGAAATAGCCGAGCTCTTGGGCGCGGATCTCCACCCAATTGTCCGGGAATCTCTCGAAGGCCTTGGCGAGTGCCGCCTCATATTCCCTGACATTCGAACCATCGGCAGCCGGCCGAACGATCCCACGGGAATCGGTGAGGAGCGCGTCATAGAGCGCGCGGCCCTTGGGGGTCAGCGCGATGCCGCGCTGCTCGATCTCGCCGAAGCGGGCAGTGTGCGAACCGGCCTGCCAGGAACCATCCTCCGCGCGAAAAGACACCGGCTCTTCGAGAGCCTTGAACGAGGTCTGGCGCAACAGGATCGGGCATTCGCGGGTCGGCGGCCCCTCGACCACCGCCTTCGGCACGATGCCATGCGCCGGCATGCGGGCCTGGACGCGATCGATGTCAAGCGTGCGTGGCGTCAGGTGATTGATATGCGGCCCCTTGAAGGAGACGACGTCGGCGATCAGGCGGTGAGCATCGTGCAGGCGATGATAAAGCTCGGGGCTGACATTGGCGCGGTCATGCCAACGGAAGGTTTCGAGAACTTCGGAAACGAACCTGTCGGCATCGTTCGTGACGAGGCCCCCGTCCTTCTCGGCTTTTTCGGCAAGCGCGATCGCGCCTTCCGTGAAAATCCGCCGGCTGGCAAGGACAGCCTCGGCCTCGGCGCGCAGCGTCTCGTCCGCGATCAGATCAAGCCGGAGAAGCGATGTGAAGACACGGAAGGGGTTGCGCTTGAGGGCGGCCTCGCCAACGGGGCGAAAGGCGGTCGAATGCACCGGCACGCCCGCGGTCGACAAATCATAATAGCCGACCGGATACATGCCCATCACAGCGAAAATCCGCCGCATCATGGCAAGCTCGGCGGCAGTGCCGAGGCGGATGGCGCCATGCCGCTCCTCGGAGATCCGCGCCAGCGAGTCCGTTTCGTCGAGGCGTCCCTGAAGCGCCGGGTTTGCGGCCAGCGTTTCCGCATTGACCTCCGACACCAGCTCCATCAGCGTGCCATAGGCTGGCACTTCCTTGCGATACATGTCCGACATGGCAGCGGAAAATGCGTGGCGGATTTCATCGGGGGAAACATATGGCGCGGTCACGGACATTCTTTCTTGCGAGCGAGTTCATTCCTTTTCCGCACAATATTGCTTGTTGGAAAGGTTGTCTCATGACATTTTGAGCTAAATTGATGCGTTATAGGAATGAACATGCGCCGCAGCCTGGTTCCGGACATCGCCAATCTTCAGGCTTTCGAATGTGCCGCACGGCATGGCAATTTCACCCGGGCGGCCGAAGAACTGAACCTCACTCAAAGTGCCGTCAGCCGGCAGATCCATGCGCTGGAAGAGCAAACCGGCCTGCTGCTCTTCGAGCGCGTACGCCGACGCGTCATTCTTTCCGAGCCAGGAAAACGCCTGCTATCCGAGGTGCGGCGCCTGCTTGCTCAGTCGGAACAGCTGATGATGCGGGCAGTCGCCTCGGCGGACAAGGACGAGTCGCTCAACATCGCAACGCTTCCGACCTTCGGCGCGCGCTGGCTTATGCCGCGCTTGCCCGATTTCCTGACCAGCCATCCCTCGCTGGCATTGACGGTGGGTTCGCGCTCAGAACCCTTCGATTTCGATCAGGAGGATTTCGACCTCGCCATCCATTATGGCCAACCGAGTTGGGCGAAGGCGACATCGACCTTCCTCTACAGCGAACTCGTACTGCCCGTCGCAAGCCGGAAAGTGGTCGAAAAATTGCAAGCGCAAACCCCGGCGGATCTTGCCGATGCGCCGCTGCTCCATCTTACCACTCGCCCGCGTCTCTGGTCGCAATGGCTTGAAGCCAATGGGGTGACGCCAGACAACGGCTTTCGCGGTAACCGCTTCGACCAGTTTTCGATGATCATCGGCGCGGCACTCGCCGACATAGGGGTCGCACTCCTTCCCTCCCACCTGATTGAGGAAGAGGTTCGCGCGGACGCGCTAGTGCCGGTCTTCGATCTGCCGATGGCCACCGAATTCAGCTACTACGTTGTGCTGCCCGAAGGCCGCCAGAGCAATGGAGTGGCGAACGCCTTCAAGGATTGGCTGATCAGCCAAGCCAACACTGCTACAGAAGCGCTTACTGGTTGAGCAGAACTCCCGATCAAACAGCCTTGCGGCGCGGCGAGCGGGCCATCAGCCGGGCATAGGCAATCGCCGAAAGCATATTCACATGATTGGCCTTGCCGGTTCCGGCTATGTCAAACGCCGTGCCATGATCGACAGATACGCGATCGATCGGCAGGCCCAACGATACGTTGACGGCGGTCTCGAAGGCGACGAGCTTGATCGGGATATGGCCCTGATCATGATACTGCGCGATAACGAGGTCGAAAGCGCCATTATAGGCGCGGGCAAATACCGTATCGGCCGAAATCGGACCTACGACATCGATCCCCTTCGCCCTCGCCCGCTCGACGGCCGGCGCCAAAAACTCAATGTCCTCGGTTCCGAACAGGCCGTTTTCGCCGCAATGCGGATTGAGGCCGGCAACGGCGATGCGCGCCGTCTTGCCGAGCCGCAGGAAGTGATTGTGCCCGGCCTCGATGGTCGCCAACACGCGCTCCGTTCTCGCCCGCTCGATTGCGCCCTTGAGAGAGACGTGCGTCGAGACATGAATGGTGTTCAGCCGCTCCGAGGCCAGCAGCATGAACGAGCTTTTCGAACCCGTCAGATGCGCCAGCAAGCCTGTGTGGCCGTCGAAATGATGGCCGGCGAGGTTCATCGCTTCCTTGTTGATCGGTGCCGTGACGATGACGTCGGCCGCGCCCGACATGGCGAGATCGACGGCACGGCTGATATAGCGCACCGAGGCGTCGCCGGCGACCGGACTGACCTTGCCGATTTCGGGCAAAGGCGCGCCGAGCTCCACCTCATCAACAGCGATCCGGCCTGGGCCCGCGATATCGGCGGGCGCAAACACCAGCCCTGTCGCAGCAACGCGATCGGCGCGCTCAAGCGCTTCGATATTGCCGACGATCACGAAATCGCGGCGTTCTTCCTCCGGCATCGCCGCCAGCGCCTTGACGATCACTTCCGGGCCGACGCCTGCGGGATCGCCCAAGGTCACCGCGACTTTCGCATTCCTGTCCATCAGTCCCATTCCCTTTCGGCGGCGCGCTCAGAAAGCGGCTTCGTAGATCGCGCGAATATCGGCGCGCGACAGATCACGCGGATTATTATCGAGCAGCCGACGGATGGCAAAGGCATCATCCGCCATGGCATCGAGATCATCTTTCGGGACGCCGAGGCCAGAGAGCGTCATGTCTATGCCAAGCTCGGCGCAGAAGGCATAGGCGGCATCAAAGACCGACTGAATGCTGTCCGAAGCCCCGCGACCGAGCGCATCCATGACCACCTTCGTCTTCTCCGGAACGGACGGCGTATTGAAGGCGAACACATGCGGAAAGATCAGCGCATTCGCCGCCCCATGGGCGACATGCCAGCGCGTGCCGAGCGGATAGGCCAGCGCATGACCGCCGGCGGTATTGACCGGACCTAGGCAGAAGCCGCCGTAGAGGGATGCCAGCGACAGGCCGGCGCGCGCCTCGGCATCGGAACCATCCTTGACCGCCCGCGCCAGATATTTGCCGACGAGCCGGGTTCCCTCGATCGCGTAGAGATCGACCATCGGATGCGCCTTGCGATTGGTGAAGGCCTCGACGCAATGGGCCATGGCATCGACGCCGGTCGCCGCGGTGATGCGCGCCGGAACCGTAAAGGTCAGAGCCGGATCGATGACGGCGATATCAGCCAGCATATGCAGGCTCTCGACAGCGAGCTTGGCCTTGGTGTTGGGGTCTGTGACCAGCGCACGAATGCCGGCCTCGCTGCCGGTGCCGGAGGTCGTCGGCACCTGCGCCAGCGCGACACGGCGCGGGCCTTTAACCTTGTTCGGACCAACAACCTCCTGCAGGGTCTGCGACGAGCCAGCGAGAACAGCGGCGAGCTTGGCGAGATCCATGGCGCTACCGCCACCGAAACCCACCACGAGATCGGCATCGGCCGCATTTGCCGCAGCAAGTACCTTGTCGAGATTGGCGGTGTCCGGCTCCGGCGTCACATCGGCAAAGATGGTGACGTCGCCTTGCAAAGCGAGAACATCGACGCGCTGCGCATTGAACGCATCGGAGATAACGAGAATGCGGCCATAGCCTTTTTCGCTCGCCCATTTGCCAAGGCGCTCCGCCGTCCCCACACCGAACTCGATCAGATGCGGCCGGACGATTGTTATAGGCGAATCCAAGCTGACCACCGGACTGCTCCTCCCTGTGGATGCCTCGGCATCCAGCTGTCGCGTAGATGTAAATTTGTTATACAATACGGCTTTACTTGGCAAGCACCCGCTCCCGGCAAGCCGATCGGCATTCATCCGATCGCCTCGGGCGACAGCCGCGCATATTTGATGGTCCGGCGATAATAGGTGTAGGCGATATGCACCACGCCATCCGCCCCCTGCACGATCGACGGATAGGAAAATTCGCGGTTGAGCGAATCCTTCGAATTGTTGCTGAGGCAATAACCATCGCCAGTATCGAGATCGATCCGGCGCGGGAAGCTCGCTCCGCCATCACTCGAAAAGGCAAGGCTGAGCGGTGCGCGCGGCACACCCCAGACCGCCTTTCGCCGTTCAGGCGTCCGCTCTGGCGCGACTCCGACTTCCTCATCGCCCTCGATCTCATCATAGAGCGACAGGCGCCTGGCATCCGACATCAGCGCGTTGGAATGGTTATAAACCATTGCTATGTCATTATTTTTCAGCTTTACGGCCTGGATGGAAGAATTGTTGTTCGGCAGGTCTACCGGTTGCGGCACGCTCCAGCTCTCCCCACCATCCGTCGAGCGGCTGGCAAGCACGGACTGGGCAAAGCGGTTGCGATAGAAGGCAACGAGATTGTTGCCCTCGAGCGGAACGATGTTCATGTGAACAGCTCCGAGACTGTCCGGCACCGGCGTCATAGCCCAACTCTTACCCTGGTCATGCGAGATCAGCACGCCGGCCGTATCCGCATCGCCGGTCCAGCGCTCGCCGGGCAATCCGACGCAGCGAAAGACCGGGAGCAACCACGCGCCGCGGCCGTTCACGACAATTGGCTGACGGACAAACGTGCCCGGGAGATCGCAGAGCACACGGACCTCGCCGAACGTCTTGCCGCCATCCGCCGAGATCCGGCATTTGACAACAGACCCATCCTGATTTCCCGAGGTCTGCGAGGTATAGAGAAGCCAGACATGCCCGTTAGGAGCATTGAAAATCAACGGGTTCTGCTCTGATTTGGCTGGATCGTCGGACATTTTCTCCGGTGCCGACCAGCGCGTTGCACCGGGGGAAAGGTGCGACATGTAAATAGAGATGTCGCCCATGCCCTCCATCGTACCTCCAAACCACACGCAGGTGAGCGTCCCATCGGGAAGAAAAGCGAGATTGGCGGCGTGATTTTGAATGCAGGGAGAGGGCAGATAGGCATCCCCTCGTCCCTTCTCCAAGGAGTTGGCAAGGATCTCGCCCGTCATCAGCGCCGGTACGGCATCCGGTTGCAAACCCGAGAAGGTCATGATCGCTCTCCTTATGGCAGCTTGGCGTAGGCGTCGGAAAGTGCTGCATGATCCGCATCGCTGAGCGGCATCAGCGGCGCGCGCGTTCGCCTCCAGGCTGGATTGCCGGTCTTCAGCCCGATCATGGCCTTGATTGTCGGGATCTGCACATAGGAGTTGGACAGTGTGCGATAGGCGTTGATGCGCGCCTGCGCCGCATCGACATCGGCGGCACGCGTCTCGTCATGGACCTTATCGTAAACAATACGCAGCGAATCCGCGACCAGATTGGACGTGGCGGTGATGCAGCCGGCACCTCCGGCTTTCAGCAGCGGCAGCAACAACGGGTCGGCGCCTGCAAGGACGGAGAAGCCGGGATAGGCAGCTATGATCGCCTGCATATTATTGAAATCGCCCGCAGATTCCTTGATGCCGACGACGGTGTCGCCAAACGCCTCGATCAGGCGGCCGATCAGTGGCACGGAGAGCGGGACGCCGGAGACCTGGGGTATATGATAGAGGATGACCTGCAAGCGAGGATCCGCGACCGTCTCAAGCACCTGCGTATAGGCAGCAAAAAGCCCTTCGTCGGAAACGCCTTTGTAGTAGAATGGCGGCAGCATCACCACCTTGGTGACGCCGAGCGAAAGCGCATGCCTGGTCAGTTCCACCGTTTCCGGAATGGCCGTCACGCCGGTGCCCGGAAGCAGCCGATCGGCCGGAATTCCTGCCTTCAGCGCCGCTTCAAGGATTGCACGGCGCTCGCTTGACGAGAAGGAATTCGCCTCGCCGGTCGTGCCGAGAAGCGCCACGCCATGACAGCCCTCATCAAGGAGACGCTGGCAATGTTCGGTGAATAATCCCAGATCCGGACTGCCATCGGCATTCAACGGCGTTGCGGCCGCGCTGAATACGCCTGTAATCTTGTGATTGCTCATATCGTCCTCCCCGGATGAGCACAGCAGACGGCAAAGCGGTCCGCAGAATGCTGTTTAAATCGGCCCAGCTCATATTGTTGTCAATATGATAATACGCACAAGATCTGGCTTCATTTTTCAAGCATCTGAAAAATAACGATAAAATTTTTCCATCGACTGAAGATGCTTCTTTGAAATTAATTTTTATTGACATATTTACATTATCGGTTGAGTGTTTGCGTCTGTCGCGACGCTCTTCGGGAGAGAGACATTAGAGGCGTCACGGGTTCTGTTTTTGGGAGGAACGGATGACTGAGCGGAATACTGCGCCAAAGACGCAGGTGTCGCGCCGCGACGCATTGAAGCTAGGCCTTGCAGCCGGGGTCGGACTCACGATTTTCGGGATGAATGCGCGCATCGTGCTTGCCGATGAAGGTCAAGTGCTGAAGGTCGCCAATCCCGCCTTCGACCAGGATTGGTCGCCGTTGCGCGGCGGCGGCAGAACCTTCCGCTGGAACTCGATTTGGTGGGCGTCGCCGATGTATTTCGACAGCGACGGCAAGATCCAGCCATACGTCTTCACCAATTGGGAGACGTCCGACAACAAGGTCTGGACCTTCAAGATCGATGCCAAGGCTGTCTTCTCCGATGGCAACAAGATCACCTCGGCCGATATCAAGGGCTCATGGGAAGTGGCCTCCATGCCGAACACCAAAAGCCAACGAGCAGATCAGGTACTGAGCAAGGTTCAGGGCTACAAGGATATCAGCAATGGCACGGGCACGGAACTGACCGGTGTCGCGACGCCTGACGAGGGCACCGTCGTGGTCACGCTGACCGAGGTCGATCCAATCTTCTTCATGCGCCTTGCCAATCATATTGCGCCGATCACCAAGGCGGCCCAGTCGCGCGGCAGCGATGGCGAAGAAATCATCGATTGGTACAAGCCTGAAAACAAACCTGTCTTCTCTGGCCCGTTCAAGCTCACCAGTATCGACATCGATGCCGGCAAGCTCGCCTTCGAGCCAAACGAAAATTTCTTCGGCCCGAAGCCGAAACTGGCGCGCATCGAAATTACCTCGATCGAGGATAACGTCACCGCGACCTCGCTCATCAAATCAGGCGAATTCAATGCCCATACCGAGCTGATTACCTCGACGATCATCCAGGATCTCGGCCCCGAATTCTCCGCCGGCCCGCTTATCCCGACCAGCCAGCATTTCTGGTTCAATACGTCTCGCGCGCCGATGGACGATCCGAAGGTTCGCCAGGCGCTGATCATGGCGGTTGACCGAGACGGCCTGTTCAAGGCCTCCTATCCGGATGGCCCACACCAAAAGGCCGAACAAATCCTCAACGCCGTGCCCGGCGCCGAAACCTCGGGCTTCGAGCCCTACCCCTACGATCCCGCCGCCGCCAAGAAGCTGCTGGCCGAATCAAGCTATGGCGGCCCCGAGCGCCTGCCCAAGATCCTGTTCGTCGGCATTTCCGCGCCAGCCATCCAGGCGGCCGCCCAGTTCATCGCCGAGCAGTGGCGCCAAAACCTCGGCATCACCGCCGTCGACATGAAGCCGCAGCAGGACTCCTATGCCGGCCCGGACCAGAACTCCGTGCAGATCTTCCGCGACGATGTCGGTACCCGCGTTCCGGATGCCGTCTCCTATCTCGCCGGCTGTATCGCCTCGACATCGTCGAACGCGTTGAACAAGCTTGGCGGATACAAGAACGACAAGGTCGATGCGGCCCTTGCCGAAGCGGCGACCAAGGCCGTTGACGATCCACAGCGCATCAAGCTTGCACAGGATGCCCAGAAGGCGTTCCGCGACGATTGGGCCTTCATTCCGTGGTATTCTCAAGCGATGTCGCGCTGGGCCACCAAGGAGGTCAAGGGCATGGACAAGAACCTCGACTGGCAGGTCGTGGCGCCCTGGGACATTTCGATCGGCTAGTCCGTGCTGATCGCGGACCTCTTCGACCAACAACTGGGAGGTGACCTTGCTACGCTACGTGCTGACCCGGTTTGCCATCTGGATTCCGTCGGTGCTGATCGTGATGCTGGCCGTCTATGCGCTGGCCTTCTACGGCGCTGGCGATCCGATCAAGCTGATCTTTCTGCGCGCACCCGGCGATGTCGCGTATAATCCGCAGCGCATCGAGGCCATCCGCGAAAGCGCCGGCCTCAACAAGCCATTCATCGTCCAGTTCGGGCTTTACATCTGGAACCTGCTACACGGCCAATTCGGTAATTCGCTAAGCTCGGGCCGCTCCGTCTGGGCGATGGTATCGGCCGCCGCACCAGTATCCTTTCAGCTAGCGCTCTGTTCCATCATCCTGACGACGATCGTGGCCATCCCGCTCGGCATGATCGCCGCCCTCAATCAGAATACACGCATCGACTATGCGATCCTCGGCTCGGCCCTGTTTCTCTGGGCGATCCCGGCCTATGTTGCCGGCCCGCTTCTGATGGTTGGGCTGATCGTTCTTCTGCCAGGTGCCAGCGTGCCTTACGGCTGGGGCGGCATTTTCGACGTGCGCATCCTTCTGCCGCTCATCGTGCTTTCCTTCCAGCCGGTCGCCCTGATCGTGCGCCAGACGCGCGCCGCCGTCATCGAGGTCCTGTCGGAAGATTTCGTCCGCACGGCCCGCGCCAAGGGCGTGCCCGAGATCATCGTAGCACTTCGCCACATCCTGCGGCCCGTGCTGACGCCCGTTGTCACCCAGCTCGGGCTGATCATGATCACCATCGTCAACGGCGCGATCTTCGTCGAACTGGTCTTCGGCCTGCCCGGCCTCGGCCGGCTGACGGTGCAGGCGCTGATTAATTCGGATTATCCCGTCATTCTGGCGATCACGCTCATCGGATCCTTCCTGGTGATGTTCTCGAACCTTCTAGTCGACGTGCTCTATCCGCTGCTTGATCCGCGCGCCAACGATGCAAGAAGGAGCCGCTGACCATGTCCGCCGTCCCCCTCTCCCCAATCGTGAGCGAAGAAGAGCCGCCTGTCAGCCTGTGGCGCGATGCGTGGTATCGCCTGAAGCGCAACAAGCTCGCCATTTTCGGGCTGATCGTCGTTACCATCCTCACCTTCGCCGCGATCTTCGGCCCGTATCTGACGCCCTATGACTATCTAAGCCAGGACCTCCAGGCGCGAAATGCGGCCCCATCACTGCACCATCTCTTCGGCACTGACGATCTCGGCCGTGATGTCTTCAGCCGCGTCGTCTTCGGCACGCGCACAGCCTTTCTGGTTGCGATCGTCGTCACCTTCATCGCCGTGCTGATCGGGCTGGTGCTTGGCGCCATCGCCGGCTTCTTTGGCAATCCGTTCGACCGCGCCATCATGTGGCTGACGGACATGACCATGTCGGTTCCGAACCTGCTGCTCGTCGTCGTCATCAACGCATCGCTGAAGTCGCCGATTTCGAAATGGATGGAGGCGCGCTACATGGCGACGCTCAATCCTTTCTATCGCGAGACCATATGGGTCGATTTCATGCTGGTCTTCGGCTCAATGGCGCTGATCTCCTGGCCGCCCTATGCGCGTCTCGTTCGCGCCCAGGTGCTGTCGATCCGCAGCCGGCCCTATATTACCGCGGCGCAGGCGCTCGGTCTTTCCAACTGGATCATCATGAAGCGCTATGTCGTTCCGAACGCGCTTGGGCCCCTCATCGTTTCCGTCAGCGCCGGGCTCGGAACCGCCATGGTGCTCGAAAGCGCCTTCAGCTTCCTCGGCATCGGTGTCAATCCGCCGACGCCAAGCTGGGGCAACATGATTTCGGACGGCCTGCGCGTCTGGCAGCACTATCCCCATCTGCTTGCCGCTCCGGCGGCCGTCCTCGGCCTTGCCTCAGTCGCCTTCAGCTTCCTCGGCGACGGCCTCAACGACGCGCTCAATCCGCGAGGCAGCAAGTGATGGACACGAACACATCCAACGAACGCCTGCTCGATGTCCGTGGCCTGACCGTTGAAATCGCTGGCCGCAACGGTCAGGCCGTCGTGGTCGATGGTATCGATCTTCATGTCAACAAGGGTGAGACGCTCGGCGTCGTCGGCGAATCCGGCTGCGGCAAGAGCCTGACGATGCTGAGCCTGATGCGGCTGCTGCCGAACAAGATCAGGGTGACCAAAGGGTCCGCCCATTTCGATGGTCGTGATCTGCAAACAATGTCGAACCGCGAACTGCGCAAGGTGCGGGGCGGCGATATCGGCTTCGTCTTCCAGGATCCGATGACCTCGCTGAACCCGGTGATGCGCGTCGGCGATCAGATTTGCGAGCCGCTGATCTATCATCGCGGGATGCGCAAGGCGGAGGCTCGCGAGCGTGCCGTCGAACTGCTGCGCCTCGTCGGCATTCCCGGCCCCGAAGAGCGGCTGCAAGCCTATCCGCACGAGCTCTCCGGCGGCATGCGCCAGCGCGTGATGATCGCGATCGGCCTCGCCTGCAATCCGAAACTGCTGATCGCGGATGAGCCGACCACGGCGCTTGATGTGACGATCCAGGCCCAGATCGTCGATCTGGTGAAGGACTTGCGCCACAAGCTCGGCATGTCGGTCGTCTGGATTACCCACGATCTGGCGTTGATCGCCGGTCTCGTTGATCGCGTCGCCGTGCTCTATGCCGGCACCGTCGTCGAGGATGCGCCGGTCGACGAACTCTACGCCCATCCGAGCCACCCCTATACGCGCGGACTGCTGGCCTCGATCCCGAAGCTTTCGGATGCGCCGTCGAGCCGGCTGAGTTCGATCGGCGGGACGCCACCGGAACCCGGCCGTCGCCCCAACGGGTGCCCGTTCGCGCCGCGCTGTCCGCTGGCGGAAGCCATCTGTCACGAGCGCGTGCCGAAGCTCGAGCCATTGAATGGCAGCGGAAACCATCGTACCGCCTGTTTCGTGGTCCAGAAAATGCGGGAGGCTGCATGATGAGCATCCAACCGCTGCTCAAGATCGAGAACCTGGTCAAGCATTTCCATGTCCGGCTCGGCGCCTTCGGCGAACGGGCGGCGACCGTCTATGCGCTCGACAATGTCAACCTGGAGATCATGGAGGGCGAAACGCTGAGCCTCGTCGGCGAGTCCGGCTGCGGCAAGTCGACCACCGGCTTCACCATCCTCAACCTCTACAAGGCAACCAGCGGCCGGGTCATCTACAAGGGGCAGGATCTTGCAACCCTCGGCGAGAAGCAGATGCGGCCGTTTCGCCGCGATCTGCAAATCGTTTTCCAGGATCCCTATTCGACGCTCAACCCACGCATGACGGCTGGCGAGGCAATCGGCGAGCCGATGCTTTTCCACAAGCTCTGCACCAAGGCCGAGCTGAAGGATAAGGTTGCGACGCTTCTGACCGATGTCGGCCTGCCGACGCGGTTTGCTCAACGTTATCCGCATGAACTTTCCGGCGGCCAGCGCCAGCGCGTCGTCATCGCCCGCGCACTCGCCTGTCAGCCGAAATTTATCGTTTGCGACGAGGCGATCTCGGCGCTCGACGTCTCGATCCAGGCGCAGATCATCAATCTCCTGCTCGACCTGCAGGAGAAATATGGCCTGACCTATCTCTTCATCGCTCACGATCTGGCTGTCGTTCGTCACATCAGCACCCGCGTCGGTGTCATGTACCTGGGACGACTGGCGGAGCTTGCGAGCCGCGAAGAGCTCTTCGACAACCCGCTGCATCCCTATACCAGGGCGTTGCTCTCGGCAGTTCCGGAAACCGACCCGGCGCTGGAGCGCAGCCGTACCCGCCAGATCCTGCAGGGCGACGTGCCAAGCCCGCTCAACCCGCCGAGCGGCTGCCGCTTCCATACTCGCTGCCCGATTGCGATGGATGTCTGCGGCAAGACCGTCCCCGACTGGAAGGAAGCCAAGCCCGGCCATCTCGTCGCGTGTCATGCGGTCAACACGGGAGTGGATGCATGACGCTGAAGGTTGCGATCATAGCCGACGACTTGACCGGCGCGCTGGACACGGGCACCCCCTTTGTCGAGGCCGGTCTCTCCGTGACCGTCGCGATCGATATCGACGCGATACCGGAAGCGCTCGCAAGCCGCTCCGAAGTCGTCGTGATCAACACGGATTCGAGGGCATTGTCGGCAGAGGACGCTGTAGAGAGGGTCCGCCTTGCAGCCAACGCTCTTCTTGCCGCCGCGCCGGACATCATCCTGAAAAAGATCGACTCGCGCTTGAAGGGCCATGTGGCGGCGGAAAGTGCGGCTCTTGCGGCCGTCTTCGGTCACCGCGAAATCGTGCTTGCGCCGGCCATTCCGGATCAGCAACGCTTTACCCGAGACGGCAAGGTCGTCGGCCGGGGTGTGGATTACCCTCTGCCGATTGCCAAACTCTTCGAGGCACGCCCGGAGACGGTCCTCATCATCGATGCCGAGAGCGACGACGATCTAGACCGGCTTATGACGAAGCATGACTGGACGACGACCCTTGCCGTTGGCGCGCGTGGCATCGGCAGCGCGCTTGCCCGCCATGTCGGCCAAGGAAGCGCGGCCGGTCAGGCTTTCGTGCCGACCGGCAGGACGCTTTTTGCCTTCGGCTCCCGCGATCCGATCACGGCAACCCAGATGGCCACGCTCGAGGCTTCGGGCAGTTTGCGCGCGACAGTCGACGCACCGATGGGCCTGGTGGAGTGCGACAAGGGGCAGATGCTTCCGCTTCTGCTTCGGTGCACCGGCGACATCACCCAGGAGGCTATGGCAGTTGCCGATCGTTTTGCAAAGGGCGTGACATCGGTCATAGAGGATACCCATCCGGATATGCTGATGATGGGCGGCGGCGACACGGCTGTCGCTGTTTTCCGCGCGCTCGGAATTCGCCTTCTGACGCCGAAGGGCGAAATCGAGGCGGGCATTCCGTGGTTTGACGTCACGATGGCCAACGGCAACCGGCTCCGCTGCGCGGTGAAATCCGGAGGCTTCGGGAATTCTGATAGTTTGCTAAGACTGATTCCGCAGAATCAGGCGGCCTGAGACAATGCCGGCAGGAGAATGAACGTGGACGAAGCAAATGGTGCATCGGCAAATGCGCAGGCGGCCCCAGTAGCCAAGCCAGAGCGCGGCAAGGCCGTGAAGCTTGTCGATCGCGTTTTCGATCAGTTGTTGGAGCGCATCCGGTCCGGAAACTATCCGCCGGATTCGCGCCTGCCGGGCGAGCATGAGCTTGCCGCGATGCTTGGCGTTTCCCGCCCCGTCATCCGCGATGCTTTGGCGCGGCTGCGCGACCAGGGCATGGTCTATGCCCGCCAGGGCGCCGGCACCTTCGTCAGCGCCCATGGATCGCCGATCGCCCAGCTTGCCTATGCCCCGGTCAAGACGATCGCCGATATCCAGCGTTGCTACGAATTCCGCCTGACAATCGAACCGGCCGCTGCCTATTTCGCGGCGAAAAGACGCGATGATGCCGCTATCCGGAAAATTGCCGCCGCATTGGCTGATCTTCGCGAAGCGACCAGCCACCAGCTTCACCGCACGGATGCGGATTTCAATTTCCACCGGTCGGTGACGGAAGCCGCCAACAACCATTATTACACCGCCTCCATGGACGCGCTGAAAGCCCATATCGCCGTCGGCATGCATCTGCACGGATTGTCGCTGCTTGGCCCAAGGCAGGGTCTCGAGCAGGTGTTTCAGGAGCATAATGCGATCTACAAGGCGATTGCCGAAGGGCGGGCGGAAGACGCTCGGAACCTGATGCAGGCTCACCTTGAAGGCTCAAGGGACCGCCTCTTTGAAGGACGGGCGCTCGACCTGTCGTTTTAACGGCTCCAAGCCAACCGACTCTACAATCCCCTCAACCGTCCGCTTGCCTGCAAAGCCTTGTGGATATAAGAGCGATACGTAATAACGTATCCTCTTGAGTTCGAGTGCCGATGTTCCAAACATCGCTATCGAAGCCTCTCACCCGGATCGGTCACCTAACCTCATCGCGGCGCTATCGAGGAGGGCATGAAGCCTCCTTCAACCGGGCGCGAAAGAGCGCAATCGAATACGGCCATGCAGGACACGATTTCCAAGGATACGCAGCCCCCGGACATTAAAGACCGCGCGAACTTCCAGCTTGCGGGAGTTCAAGCCCATGACCTTGCAAGCCAGGGCTTCAGCCTGTCGATTTTCGCGGCCCTGCTTCTGCTCTGCGCACTGATTGCGAACATGTTCAGCCTCAACGCGATCTGGATCGCGTTCTTCTGCAACAACGCGGCAGCACTTATCCTGTTCGGGACGGGGCTCCGATCTGCCCATCACGTCGCGCGGTGGCGTCGAGAGCAGGCCGGCCTTGCCAGCGTGCCGCTCGGAAAGTCCATGCAATGGTTGATTGTCTTCCTGACGTCGCCATGGTCGTCGCAGGAAACGGATGAGCCGGATCGGGTAGAACGCCGGACCGGAAGTGCATTCCTCGCGGGGCAGTCGTTGCTGTCACGCATCGGTACCCGCCCGCTCTCCGTCTTCGGCCTGGCCCTCTTTGCATGTTTGATCGTCTATGCCGGCTGGAGCCTGAAGGCGGACGACATAGAGATCGGGACGATGGCCTTTCTCATCATTGCGGTCTGTCTGGCTTTTGCCTTTCTTCTGCTGGTCACGGAGAGACGGCTTGCCGCGATCGATACTGTCGAATGGCCCGAGGCGAGAGCGATTTCACAACTGGCGCGCCTGCCCATTTTCGCACTCCTCCTGTCTTGCTTCTGCCTGTTCCTCAGCACGCGCGGGTCCGCACTGCCTATCAAGCTGCTGGCGGCGCTGGGAGGATTTGTCGCGCTGGTCGGACTTGAGTTCCTACTCCGCGCAGTCGCCTCCATGTTCCGCCCGCAAAACGACAGCCGCGAGCCGCCATTAATCGCCACAAGCCTTGTCGCGGGTGCTCTTCAGTGGCCGCCTCAGCCCTTGGTCAGCATTCAATCGGAATTGCGGACCAAGCATGGCGTCGATCTTCGGCAGATCTGGGCTTTTTCCTTCATTCGAAAGGCCGCTCCGGCCATCATTCTCGGAACGCTCCTTCTGGGCTGGCTGTTGAGCGGCGTACGCGAAATTCCGATGACCGGCCGGGGTGTGTACGAGCGGTTCGGCAAGGCCGAAGGCATTCTGCATTCCGGCCTTCACGTTGGCCTTCCATGGCCGTTCGGCCGTGTCATCCCCATCGAGAACGGCAGCGTGCACGAGCTGGCAACCGCCGTCAGCGCGAACGATAATGGCGAACCGCTAGCCGACGCCGAGGGGCCAGCACCGGAAAGTGCGAACCGGCTGTGGGATGCCTCGCATATCAGCGAGAAATCGCAAATCATCGCCAGTGGCACCGGCGGCGCGCAAAGCTTTCAGATCGTCAACATGGACGTGCGCTTCGTCTATCGCATCGGTCTTTCGGATGAGGCGGCGATGAAGGCGGCCTATCGGGTCGCCGATCTGCCGACCCTGATCGAAAGCACCGCGAACCGCGTATTGGTGCATGATTTCGCCAGAAGAACGCTCAACGATGTCCTGAGCGAAGGCCGGTTGTCGCTGGCAAACGATATCGCCTCGGCGGTCCAGAAGAACATGGATGAGCTGAACAGCGGTGTCGAAATCCTGGCGGTCGTCGTCGAGGCCATTCACCCGCCCGCCGGCGCAGCCAATGCCTTTCACGGGGTCCAGGCAGCGCAAATCAACGCTGAAGCGCTGGTTGCGCGCGAGCGGGGAACGGCAGCCGAGCAGACGAACGAGGCACAATTGAATGCCAGCCTCGCGCAGGACAATGCGACAGCGACGGCTAGGGAAGGCATAGCCGCTTCGCAGGTCGCAAAACTGCGCTTCCAGGCCGAGCAATCGGCCTTCCACGAGGCGGGACAGGCGTTTCTGACAGAGGAATACTTCAATCAGCTGACGATGGGATTATCCCATTCAAAGGCTCTCGTCCTCGATCATCGCATCGGCGGAAGCATCGCTCCGACCCTCGATCTCCGGAGCATGACTTTGCCGGTCGATCCCGACACAAGTGCCGAACCTAGCACCCCATACCAAAGCGAAGAAACCGGCCCATGACTGACACGCACACCCATCCGGGCTCGGACCATCACGAGCACGATCATCATCATGATCACGGCGATGATCACAAGGAGGCAATGCCCTTTCGGTGGTCTCGCCTGATCGTCGCGATGATCGTCGTCGCCATCATTCTGGTCGCCGCCTGTCTTGTTCAGGTGAGATCGGGGGCCGCAACCATCATCACCAGGTTTGGCAATCCCGCGCGTGTTCTGATCGACCCCGGTCTCGCCTTCCGGCTTCCCATTCCCCTGGAAAAGACCATTGATGTGGATCTTCGCGCCAAATCGACCTCCAGCGGCCTGCAGGATGTCGGAACCAAGGATGGGTTGCGGATCATCGCGCAAGCCTATGCGATCTGGCAGGTCCCGCCCGATCCGGATGCCATCAAGCGCTTCGTGCGGTCGGTTCAGAACCAGCCGGATCAGGCAGCAGCGCAGATCCGCACCTTCCTCGGGTCGTCGCTGGAAACCACAGCCAGCAATTTCGACCTTTCGTCGCTGATCAATCCCGATCCTGACAAGCTTCGGATCGATGCGCTGGAAGAGCAGCTCAAGGCCCAGATCGCACAGCAGTTGTTCGATACCTACGGCTTGCAGGTTGTCGATGTCGGTATCGAACGCCTGACCTTGCCTTCCGTGACGCTGAACGCCACCGTCGACCGCATGCGGGCCGAGCGTGAGACCATCGCTACCGAACGTGCGGCAGTCGGCAAACGCCAGGCCGCGGAAATCCGCTCCGCAGCCGAACGTGACGCAAGAGTGCTGCAGGCGGACGCGACCGTGAAGGCAGCAGATATAGAAGCCAAATCCCGTGTCGAAGCCGCGCAAATCTATGGAACAGCTTATAAGAGCGCGCCGGAACTTTACGAGTTGCTCCGCTCTCTCGACACGCTCGGCACCATCGTCAATTCCAACACCCGCCTTGTCCTACGCACCGATGCCGCACCTTTCCGGGCTCTGGTCGATGGTCCGCCCAGCGCCGCCCCGGCTGGCGGAGCACGCTAGAGATGCGAACCGCCGGGGATAGGAATTCGACGGCGCAGCATCAGGCTATTCGTCTGGTGTCCTTGCTGCTGTCGGCGATCATGGTGCTTGCGGCCATCGGCTGGGCAACATCCAATATCCGGGAAATCGCACCACAAAATCGGGCGGTCGTCTTTCGCCTGGGCGCCTTGAACCGGGTGCAGGAATCCGGCCTTCTGTGGGCCTTGCCCGCGCCTTTCGAAAAGGTTTTGCTTCTGCCCGACGCCGCAACGGTTCTGGAACGCCGGGTCAACGGATTGCTTCGCTCGCCGGCCGCGCAGACCGGCGGGGCCGAGATAGAAAGCGATACTCTGGCGGGATCCGGATATCTGCTGACCGCCGACGCCAGTGTCGTTCAGCTCGACATCCGCGTGTTTTATCGGGTAACCGACCCCTTCGCCTTTGCCTTGCAACAGGACCATGTTCTGCCGGCGCTCGACCGCCTCGTCACCCGCAGTGCCGTTGTGATCTGCGCTTCCCGCGATCTGGACAGCATTCTGGTCGCCCGCCCGGAGCTGGTCTCCGCCGACAGCGATATCGCCGAGCGCCGCGAACGCTTGCGCGCCGACCTGGTGAACAGCATCAACACCAGCCTGAGCTCCTTGAAATCGAAGGGCATGGGCCTTGGGATCGAGATCGATCGCGCCGACGTTCAATCTGCACTTCCAGCGACGGCCGTCAGCGCCTTCGATGGGGTGCTGACCGCAAGCCAGCAGGCAGAACAGGCGATCGCGTCGGCACAGAACGATGCGGAGAGGGACAGACAAGCCGCCGATCAGGAAGCCGACCGGATCGTGCAGGTGGCGGAAGCCCAATCCAGCGAACGTCTGGCAAAGGCGCGCACTGACACGGCCACCGTCACCGGCTTTGCGAGCGCGCAAGGCTCCGATAGTGACCCCGGTCTTCTCTGGCGTCTTTACCGCGATCGCGTTGCCAAAATCCTGTCGCAGGCAGGCTCGGTGGTCACGGTCGACCCCAGGGACGATGCACGCCTCATCCTGCAGGGAGCCGACAAATGAGTGTCGCGGCCGATCATTCCCACGGCTCCCATGGCCACGCGCATCATCACGGCCATGTGCTCAGTGCCGGCCTGCTGACCGCCAACGAAAAGCAGGCGGCGGCCGTTCAGCTCACGCTCGCCATGATCGCCTTGAGCTTGCTCGCGCTCGGCATTGCCTGGCGCTGGCTTGCGCCGGATGAAGAGGGTGTCAGCCAGCTTCTGCTGGCGGCGGCCTCGCTGATCGTCGCGGTTCCGGTCATCCGGTCCGGTTGGCATAGCCTGCGCCATCCAAGCCTGCATGGCATCACCGATCAATTGATCGCGCTTGCAATGTTAGCCGCCTGGGCGACGGGCGATCTCCTGACCGCCGCCCTCCTCCCGATCATCATGATATTCGGCCATGTGCTGGAAGAGCGCAGCGTCATCGGTTCGAAAGAAGCGATGGAGGCGCTGGCGCGTTTGACCCATAGCCACGCACGGCTGATCACACCGGACGGCACGACGCGTGAAGTCGACAATGCCGCGCTGAAGCCAGGCGACCGGGTGGAGGTCAGAGCGGGAGACCGCATCCCGGCCGACGGTCGCGTCAGGGAGGGACAGGCAAGCCTCGACACCGCGCCGATCACCGGCGAGTCCGTGCCCCTCGAGGTCACCGCCGGCATGGAGGTCTTCGGCGGCGCGATCAATCTGGACGGCCGCCTCGAAATCGAGGTGACCCGAACCGGCGAAGATTCGACGCTCGGAAAGGTCATCGCGCTGATGCAGCGCGCGGAAAATTCAAAACCGCCGATCACCCGGCTCTTAGAGCGCTACGCCCAGCAGTATCTGGGCTTCGTACTGACGATCGCGGCCATTGCCTGGTTCCTCACCTACAATGACCAGATCATGCTGGCGATCCTGGTCGCGGCCTGCCCCTGCGCCTTGGTTCTGTCTGCGCCGGCAACGGCAATTGCCGGTATCGCGGTCGCAGCGCGCCACGGCATTCTCATCCGCAGCTCGGCATTTCTCGAAGAACTGGCCGATCTGACCTCGCTGGTCATCGACAAGACCGGCACCCTCACCTTTGGCCGGCTTCGGCTGCAGGAGATCAGGCTGACGGGCAATACGGACCGGGAAACCGCTCTGACCTTGGCAGCCTCTCTGGGTGTCGCCAGCAGCCACCCGGTCAGCCGGGCGCTGGCCACGCTCGTCGCCCATGACGCTTACCATACGCTGGCAAACGTCCGCGAACTTCAAGGACTGGGCGTCGTTGCGGGTACGGCAAAGGGCGAAGTCGCCCTCGGGCGTCCTGAATTGTTTGAACGCCTGTCCGTCACCATTCCCTCGGTTCCCACCCATGATGGACCGCTAGCAGGCCTTTCCATCGGCGGAGACTTCGTCGCCTGGCTTCTCCTGTCGGACATGATCAAGCCGGAAGCGGCGGTTGCGATGACGGAGTTGCGGGCGCTCGGGCTCAATCGACAGCTTCTGCTGACCGGCGACCGTCAATCGGTCGCACATGCCCTGGCGCGAGAGATCGGCATAACCGATGTCGCGGCTGAGGCCCTGCCCGCCGACAAGCTGAAACGCGTGCTGAGCGAGACGAAGAACGGTTTCAAACCTCTGGTCGTCGGCGACGGGATTAACGACTCGCTCGCCCTCAAGGCGGGAGCCGTCGGGATTGCCATGGGTGCTGGCGGCGCCGATATCGCGCTCGCCTCCTCGGACATCATCCTGATCGGCAGCGATCTGCGGCGGCTCGGCACATGCATCCGCCTCAGCAGGCTTTGCCGCCGGACATTGAAGGCCAACGTCATCATCGGCCTCGGCTGGACCGTGGCGATCGTCGCTTTGGCGGGTTTCGGTTTCCTCGGAGCGGCGGGAGCCGTTGTCGCCGCCCTCCTTCACAATTTCAGCACCCTGCTGGTGCTGGCGAATGCCGGGCGGCTGATGCGATATGACGAGCCGCTTGCTGCTCAATTATGAGCTGGCTATTCCGAGCCGTCATCCGCAGCGGGCGTGTCTCCGTTCAGGTTTCCAAGATGCATTCCGTGCGGCTATGGCGCTCCATGTCCCCTTCCAGCCGCGCGCTCCTCAAGCGTCCTGTGCCATTAAGTTACATCAGACCAATACAGTTAATCCAGAAAACGAAACTCGTATCCGCAAAACGCGCCAATATTTTCTTTGAATTTCTTTGTAGACAACATCGAAGCCTTATTGCGGAATGCCGAGGGCCTTTCTCCACCCCTTGCTTTCGCGCATCGCCTATAGGCACGGCCCAAATATCCACCTTTTCGAGAGAGAGGCTCCGGACCGGCTTCCAAACAATCCGTTTACCCATATTCCAATTGAATATGCGTCCGCGGGCGCCATTTACGCCGCATTTACAAAGGCACTCTAGGCAAGAGGGGCATCACCGAACCCTATCGCCATTGACGGGCCCTTCCGGCATATGAGGCAAGGCATGAAGTTACCATTGAAACCGGCGATGACCGAGGGAAGTCTCCACTACAGCGGGCAAGATCCGGATGGGTTGTCAGAGGCGCTTTCAACGCCCACATCGGCGATAAGCGTCAAAACCACCGCAAACAAAACCATCTCCTACCGATGCGAATTCACATCCGCCGGTACAATCTCTTTCGGCCTTTGCACCTATGACGGCGATTTTCGATTGGCGCGTGAGGCAGATAGCGGCAAGTTCCTGATCTTCATTCCGCTAGCCGGAGACGCAAGTTTCAACACCAGCAAGGAGACCTTTGGCTCAAGTCCAGGGCGCGGCTTCATTACCAATGGAATACCATATGGCGATATGCATATCATGGGGCCGCGCCAGCATCTGACCGTAATCATTGATCGAAATGAGATGATCAACCGGCTCAGCGGAATGCTGGAAACACCCATCGGCGGCAACCTCAATTTCCACCCCGATATCGACCTGGCCTCCGGTCCGGGGCGGTTATTGCAGGATCTGGCTGAGACAACCTTTAGCGGGTTGGCGCAGGATACAGCCTTGCGTCAGTCGCCTCTCGCCCTGTCAAATCTCACAGGTGCCATAGCCAACCTCATTCTGGAAACCGTGCCGCATCGTTTTTCAGAGGCACTTGCCAGGATAGCCCCGGCGCCAGCGCCGCGCCACGTCAGGCGTGCCATCGATTTTATGCAGGCTAATCTCGCGCGGCCGATCTCGATTGCCGACATGGCGGCGGTTTGCCACGTCAGCGTGCGGTCGCTTCAGAAGGGCTTCCGAGATTTCAAGATGACGACGCCGATGGCCTACCTCCAGCATCTTCGACTGGAAGCCGCCCATGGCGAACTTCAAGACGCAACTCCGGGACTGACTGTCGCTGCCATCGCCCTGAAATGGGGATTCACCCATTTCGGTCGTTTTGCTGTCGACTACAGGCTTCGGTTCGGCCAATTGCCGTCGCAGACCCTGCGACGATAATTCATGCCGGTTTCAGCGGCCGTCGGGGCCTGTGAAATGCCCCGATCGCAATGTCTGCGACGGCAGACAACCATAACTCTTCCTGTAATCACCCGAGAACCGGCCCAAATGGGTGAACCCCCATTTCAGGGCGATGGCAGCGACGGATGTCGCCGAATTCGCCTTGGTGAGATCCCGATGCGCAGCCTCCATGCGTAGCTTGGCCAGATAGGCCATCGGGGACATGCCCTTGAACCGCTTGAAACCTTCCTGCAGCGATCGAATGCCGACCTGGGAGGCCTCTGCTACGTCGCCGATCGAGATCGGCTGCGAGAGATTAGCCTGCATGAAATCGATAGCACGTCGGATATGCCGGGGAGATGGCAACGCCGGTTGGCGGGCAAGCGCGCCTGAAAAACGATGCGGCACGTTTTCAAGCAGCAGATGGATCAATCCCGTGGACAGACAAGAAAGGGCCGCCGGCGATTGTAACAGGGAGGCATCCTCGTTCAATCCGGTCGCCAGGATCTTTGTCACGCGGGAAAAGGCCAGTCCGGCCTCCAGGCGCAGGTCGAATTCGGGAGCAAGGTCGAGCGAGCCGGAGACGGGTTGCTCCAGCATGGCGGAAAGTAGCCGGACAACCTCATTCTGATTGATAATCAGCGAAAGATGCTCGCGGTCGCCCTCGATTACGACATCGGACAGGCTGGTCATATCGATGATCGAACCTTTGCCGGGTTCGGAAATATGGTGCCGATTGGACGACGATATCGTTGCCGCACCCGAGAGTGGGACATAAATCAGAAACTTGCTCTCCTCAGCCTTCTGATGAAACGTCAGTCCTCCCTGATATGCCGCGCGACCGACGCCAAGTGCCTCGGCGGCAACGAAATCATATTCGGCAGAAAATCCCGAATCACGCAGGGCCTCAACCCTCGCTGGAGCCTTGCAGCGGCTCAGTATCTCTGAAAATTCATCCGCGTCATTCCCCCTGAAGGTTAAGGACGAGCCATGTTTCTCGCGCTGCATTCCGGTGTTCCCCGAACTAGAATGAGATGAAAGCCTTGGGCAATATTGCCGTCGCGCTTATCCAGAGACGCCCCACCGTCTTTTTCTTTGCCATCATTATCACACTGAATGTGTAGTTTCTATTTTTTGTTTATTTAAGAATATAAAATTTTCGTTTTACAACAAAAAAATCCGACGCAGAGATTTTCCGCGCCGGATCACAGTTCACTCAGTCGGTTTAAATGATTTCAGGCGATATGCAGCCGGACGCCAGAAGCTCCGATCAATCGCTCCAGAGACCCGTCAGGGCTCAAATCCGTGACAAAATCCGAAACTTCAGTGATCGACCCCAGCGACACGAGCGCCGCGCGATGGAACTTGCTGGAATCAGCAACGAGCATAACCGAGCGAGCCTGGCCAATAGCGGAACGAACAATATCGACTTCGTTTTGATCGTCGTCTCCGATGCTGCCATCTTCTTCAATGCCGCTGACGGCGATGATCGCGACATCGAAACGGAACCGTCGGACGAACTCGACAATCGCATCGCCGATAACGCTACCATCCACATGACGGACGAAACCGCCCGGAACGGCAATGGTGAAATCCGTTCGATCCATCAGGATCATCGCAGCACGCAGGCTGTAGGTCACAACCTTCAATCCCTTGCGCTCGGCAAGCGCCTCGGCGACCGCCTCGCAGGTCGAGCCTGCGTCGAGGAAAAGCGTCGCCCCATTTGGCACGAGTTCCGCCGCTCGGCGGGCAATCCGGCGCTTCACATCGACCTTATCGACACGCCGCTTGCGATAGGTGCCAGGATCGATCGGACTGGCAAGGGAGGCCCCACCATGATAGCGGCGCACCTTCCCACCATCCGACAAATCAGCAATGTCGCGCCGAATTGTTTGCGGCGTGACAGAAAGTGCAGCCGTCAATTCCTCGACCGAAGCATAGCCCGTTTTCTCGAGTAGGGTCAGTAAAGCCCTTTGGCGGATCGCCCTTTTCTTCAGATTATAGTCCATTGGCGCCACGTAAATCCAGGTCCAGCACCTCGAATCCCAACATCATCCGCCGTCCGAGACACTCTTATCTGTCGTCAGACCAAAGATGAAAGCAAGATGTTCCTGTCGACGCCGAGTAGACTTTTTGTGGAATCGGAGCGATGCATTACTCCACCGAAACGAGCATCCGCTCTTGGTTCCCGCGTCGGGAGAGCCATTGAAAGTAAACTCGACACAGTTGGAAACGCGATGGTGGCCACGAATACGAGGTGCAGCCGGCTTGCGATCAAAAAAATGCGGTCAGTAGGCAATGAGCACCCGTGCTACGACATAAGCAATATTGTCAATAAAATAATCGACGCTATGACTATAATGCGGGGCTTCGGTCAGGGGGGCGTTTGGGCGTTGGCTTTAGTGGAGAATTAGATGAGGCGCACAAAGGAGGAGGCGGCAGAGACGCGGCGTGTAATATTGCATTCGGCGGAAACGTTGTTTCTCGACAACGGATATGAAAATGTCACGCTGGAAGAAATAGCCGTCGCCGCTGGCGTCACACGCGGAGCAGTTCACTGGCACTTCAGAAATAAGCAGGGCCTTTTGCTTGCGATCCGCGACGAGGCACGGCAGCCTTTCCGGGAACTCGCAGAACGGATATCGCACGAGCACCCGCCCAATCCGCTTGAACTGGTCCTGGAGACGATTTCAGCAATCTTCGCTGATCTTCAAAATGATCCACGTAAACGCGGAATGTTGAAAGTCATCACGCATCTCGACATGTCGTTCGCTGACTGCGAAACAGACTGCGGTCCGTCTTTCCGGCATGAAATGCAGGAAAACTTTTCGAGGATTTTCTGTACCATGAGCCAGGCTGGCGCCTTGCCCTGTCCATGGACGCCGGAGACTGCCGCTTCCGCATTGACTGCGGCAATTGGCGGACTGGTCTACGAATGGGCTCTCGACAAAGGCGACTTTGATTTGGCCCCTTGCGGACAAGCCCTCATCAAAATGATCCTGTCGGCCTGGTTTCCGAAACATGAGCTACAGGAGATGGCCGCAGCGACTTGAGATCAAAGTGAACCGATCGAAATCCCGGTAAACCCTGCTGCGTCAAATGCTTAAATAAGAAGGATCCGGTAGGGAAAACCGGATCCTTCCGTCTTTGATCGGAGGTCAACCGATCAATATGAGAAGCCTGGCGGATTGGAAACGACAGGCTTCTCTTACCCGGTACGAGGCCGGATAACTTTGGATTAGAAGCTGCGCTGGAAGCGCAGGATACCAGCCCACTGATCCTTGTTGACGGAATCGAAGTTCGTGTAGGAAACTTCCGGTTCGATCAGCAGGTTCTTGACCGGGTTGAACTTGACGTTCGTGGTCGCGGCGAAGATCTTCGAGTCGGTGTAGGCGAGCTGCAGGTTCCACTTCAGCTTTTCGTTGACAGGTACGGCAACGCCGCCCCAGACAGCCCAATCGCCCCAGCCGCACTTCGACTCATCATTAACAGGGCAAGCAGAACGATCGAGGTTCGTGCCGGCATACTTGTTCAGCTTTTCGCCGTCGGTGTTGTAGCCGCCCATGACGAATGCCGAGAAGACACCGAAGTCGGCGTCGACGCGAGCCTTGACAGCGCCTTCTTCGACGATGGAGTCATAACCACCGACGACCTTGAAGGACCATGCACCGGTCTTGTAGCCAATACCGGCAACAGCGTCAGGAGCGTAGTGATTCGTCTTGTCGTCCGTCCACCAGCTTGAGCCGTAAGAGGAGGAGTCCGAGCCGCTGGAGTTGCTGTCTTCAACCGAGATCACAGCCGTGAGACCGTTGCCGGCGTCGTATTTGTAGGTCAACTGGTTGAGTTCGTACGGGCCGTCATAGACCACGTCGTCGTTGATGACGTCGCCGGCATAGTCGGTAAACGACACGTACTGGGAGTCTGCCTTGCCGACGGTGAAGCCGCCGAGGCTGATGTTGGCGAACAGCAGCTTCGTATCGGTGGAGTTGCCTTCTTGCCAGTCCCAACGGATGACCGTTTCGGTCTTCAGCGGGCCGTATTCAGTGTCGGTCGCGGTGTTGAGGTTCAGCTCGGCGCGGGTGTGCCACAGCGTGCCGGTGCGGTTGGTCGGGCTATAGGCATCGTACCACTTGCCTTCGGTACGGACCTGACCACCGACCTTCAAGCAAGTTTCGGTGCCCGGAATGAAGAAATAACCGGCGCCGTATGCGTCGCAGATGCGAACGTATTCAAGAGGCTCCGGCTCAGCAGCGACGATAGCATCGGCTGCATGCGCACCCGAAACTGCAGCAAGCGAAGCAGCAGAGCTGATCAGAAGACTTTTCAAATTCATTGTAAACTCCTGGTTGTATTATGCATTTCAAACATTCCCACGAGCACGAAGCTGCATTCGCCGCTTACGAAAAGCGGCGCCATGTAAATGCGATCGAATAAGTCCCCGATACGCTCCCCAGTGCCGGAGCCAGGCCCATCGAGCCTCCTCCATTCCCCTCGTGGCAACGGCTTTGAAATGCCCCTACCGATCCGGTCGAATGTTCGACCGCAAGACAAATTATGTCCTAACCATGACTTACAAACGGACGGTATGTTTGTCAATTATATGAAGCGGGCTTTGCCATCTCCCTGTGTTGCCGTTGCCAAAATGCAACTATCCGCATCACCATCTGCGCGGGTACTACCAATAATCAACGGGAATTAGGCCCGTCCAAACCGGGCACGGCGGTCCTCCGGCTGGCATGCCGCCCAGAGAATCGGAAAAGATGGCCGCTACGACGCCCCATTCGATCGGAAATTATCCCGATGCCGCGCCAAGCTCGAATCAACCAGCGACGATGAACGCATTCTCGCTGGCATCCGGTGCATCCATTAGGATGCCGAATCTGCGGATTTAAGAAAGCAACCCGGAAGTATTCCGCTCTCTTTTGTCACTGGACGAGCGATAGTCAAAACTTCGGCGCCGTCTTACCCGCGGCACGATGAGCGGCGATGACGGTATTGGCCATCAGCATGGCGATGGTCATCGGCCCAACACCGCCGGGAACCGGCGTGATCACAGCGGCAACATCGGAGGCTTCAGTAAAGGCGACATCACCGACCAGCCTCGTCTTGCCCTCGCCGCGCTCAGGTGCCGCAATCCGGTTGATGCCGACGTCGATGACAGTGGCGCCCGGCTTGATCCAGTCGGCCTTCACCATCTGCGGCTGACCAACGGCCGCCACTAGAATATCGGCCGTGCGAGCAACGGTTGGTAGATCCTTGGTGCGCGAATGCGCCACCGTTACCGTCGCATTGGCATTCAGCAGCAATTGCGCCATCGGCTTGCCGAACAGGTTGGAGCGGCCGATCACAACGGCATTCAGCCCCGACAGGTCCTCGCCGTGGACGCGGCGCACCAGAAGCATAGCGCCAGCCGGCGTGCAGGAGATCAATCCCGTTGCCAGATCGCCAGTGGCAAGCTTGCCGGCATTGACCACATGCAGACCATCGACATCCTTCTCCGGCCGGATCGACTGGATGATCGGCTCCGAATTCAGGTGTTTGGGCAGCGGAAGCTGCACCAGGATGCCGTGGATCGAGGCGTCTTCATTCAGCGACTGCACCAGCTTTGCCAGCTCTTCCTGCGTCGTCTCAGCCGGCAGCGTGTGCTGGATGGACGTGAAGCCGCACTCCTTGGCCATCCTGCTCTTCGAGGTCACATAGCTGTGGCTGGCCGGATCATCACCGACAATCACCACCGCAAGGCCGGCCTTCGCGCCCGTCTCCGTCTCCAGCGCAGACGTTGCCGTCTTCACCGCCTCGATCACCGAAGCCGCCACCTGCTTGCCGTCGATCACGGTTGCCCCAGTCATCGCAGCCATGGCTTACCCCATCCTCTCGGATGCATAGCTTCCCGGGCTTGCCGGGAAGACGATGGTGCGGTTGCCGTTGAGGAAGGTGCGGTAATGGATATGCGCATGGATGGCGCGCGCCAGCACCTGGCTCTCCACATCCCGGCCGATCGAGACGTAATCGTCCGCCGACTGCGCATGCGTGATGCGCGCCGTGTCCTGCTCGATGATCGGGCCTTCGTCCAGATCGGCAGTGACATAATGCGCCGTCGCCCCGATCAGCTTCACGCCGCGCTCATAGGCCTGCTTGTAGGGATTGGCGCCCTTGAAGCTCGGCAGGAACGAATGGTGGATGTTGATGATCCGCCCCGACATCTTCTGGCACATCGAGTCAGACAGGATCTGCATATAGCGGGCGAGCACGATCAACTCCGTGCCGGTCTGTTCGACCACATCCATGATGCGGGCTTCCGCCTGCGGCTTGTTGGCCTTGGTCACCGGAATATGGTGGAAGGGGATGTCGTGGTTGACCACCACCTTCTGGTATTCAAAGTGATTGGAGACGACACCGACGATGTCGATCGGCAGCGCCCCGATCTTCCAGCGGTAAAGCAGGTCGTTGAGACAATGACCGAAGCGCGAAACCATCAGCAGCACCTTCATGCGCTTCTGGGTATCGTGGATCTCGGCCTCCATCTCGAATTTCTGAGCGATCGGCTTGAAGCCCTCAACCAGCGCCTCCTGGCCGATGCCCTCTTCGGACACAAAACTGACGCGCATGAAGAACTTGCCGGTATCGAGATCGTCGAACTGAGAACTATCGACGATGTTGCAGCCCTGGTCCGCCAGATAATTGGCAATCGCCGCAACAATCCCGCGTCTGGATGTACAGGTGACCCTCAGTACGTAATGCGTCATGCTATTCTCATTCGCTTGAAATTCATCGACATGTTGTGAAGGATCGTCAGACAACATCCCTATCGGCCACCATCGGCCAGGAGCCGGAGAAAAGCCTGCAGTTCCTTGTCCTCAATCGAAACGAGGTGTTGCCGTTCCGGATAGACGCCCGAGCGGACATCCGCGGCAAACTCGGTGAAAGCAGCAATACGTTCGCGCTGCAACCGCTCGTATTCGACGGCAAAGTCACGATATTTTTTCGCGTGGCGCGGATAATGGCCACCATGACTGCCGAGCACATCGTCCGCAAAAAGATACTGGGCATCACAGCCGCTTCCCGCCCCCATCGAGATCATCAGCATCGACGTCTTCCGGCTGATCGCTTCGGCGACACCACCCGGCACCACCTCAATCTCCACGGCGAAGGCGCCGGCCTCCTCCAGCGCCTTCGTCTGCCGCCAAACCTCAAGGGCGCTCGCTACCGTCTTGCCGACGGCGCGGAAACCGCCCGTCCAGGTCGCCTTAGACGGAATAAGACCGACATGACCGCAAACCGGAATGCCCTCCTCGCGCATCCGCCGAATCGTCGACACCCCGGCTGCGCAATAGACCGCATCGCCGCCGGCCTTCAACGCCTTGAAAGCCTCACGCATATATTCTTCCGCCGAAACGTAATCGCCATATTCAAGGCCGGGAATGGCAAAAGGCGTGGGGGCGGCTTCGCGAAAAGCCGGGCCGAGCAGCGCCGGCGGCACGGACACGATATCGATACCCGCCCTCTCGGCCGCTTCAGCCTCCGCCAGCGACGTGACGCGCAACATGGTGAGCTGTCTGCTGCCTTTCATCGCCAGGAGATCGGCGACGGTCGCGCGACTGTGTTTCTTCATGGAGTTTTCCTCGGAAAAAAATGGGGCCATTCTTCTGGCGGGAGGCGATTATGCGCCCTGCGATACATATAGAAGGGGTGTCGGTGCGGTGGCCGCAAACAGGCAGCGACAGCCTTTCCTCATCTCGATCATTCCAGCCTCCCGCGATGCGCAAAATGCGTGCCCTACCTCTTGGCTCAAAGGATAGGCCGGGTTTACATCAGCCTCAATGCAGACGTGATGGAATCTATCAAAACACATCAAATTCTCATGTCATTAATGATGGAATACATCATCTATCCATCTCCATCTTCACGATCAGCGAGATATCTGATTGGATATAACGCGTTGTATCCAATCAGATATCATGCTAGCGGTCAGCCTCTCCCAGGAGGACGTCATCTTGAGCAATCGCCCTATCGCCTTCATTGCCAAAATTTCCTTTGTGATCAGCAGCTTATTGCTTGCGACCCCCGCCTTTGCGGATCGCCTCGTGACCGACCAGATCGGCCGTGAGGTCCATGTCCCGGATACCGTCAACCGGGTCGTCATCCTGCAACACCAGACGCTCAATATCGCCGTCCAGCTCGATGCGATGGACAAGGTGGTCGGTGTGCTCGACGAGTGGAAGAAGCAGCTCGGGGCCAACTACGTCCGGCTTGCGCCGCAGCTTCCAAATCTTGCCATGCCGGGCGGCCTGACCAAGGTGAACATCGAGGAGCTGCTGAAACTCAAGCCCGACGTGGTCTTCGTCACCAATTATGCTCCGGCCGACATGGTGAAGCAGATCGAGGATGCCGGCCTGCCGGTCGTCGCCATTTCGCTTCTCGATGTACCGCCGCAGGAGGCGATAAAGCTCAATCCGAGCGTCAAGGACGAACCCGCTGCGATCGACACCGGGTTTGCGACCGGCGTGCGCCTCATCGCCGATATTCTTGACCGCAAGGAAAAAGGCGAGGAGATGATCGCGGCCACCAAGAAGACCCGCAAGCTGATCGCCGACCGCCTCGCCGGTCTCCCCGACGACAAGCGCATTCCGGTCTACATGGCCAATCCTGACCTCACCACCTACGGCCGTGGCAAATATACCGGCCTGATGATGGAGCGCGCTGGCGCCCGGAACGTCGCCAATGCGATCGCCGGCTTCAAGCAGGTGTCGATGGAGGATGTACTCACCTGGAACCCCAACGTGATCTTCGTGCAGGAACGCTATCCCGCCGTGGTCGACGAGATCAAAACATCGGCACCCTGGCAGACGATCGACGCCGTCAAGAACGGCAAGATCTATCTGATGCCCGAATATGCCAAAGCCTGGGGGTATCCGATGCCGGAGGCCATGGCACTCGGCGAACTCTGGATGGCAAAGACGCTTTATCCCGAGCGCTTCGCGGATATCGACATGCAGGCGCAAGTGGACGCCTATTACAAGGAATTCTACCGCACAGACTATCGTTCGGGCCAATGAGCAGGGACGTTTTTTCGCCCCGCTCGCCACAGGTGGTCATCACCATCCTGGCTGCCACGCTCTTGATCGTGGCGGTCGGCTCTCTCGGCGTCGGCCGCTATGAAATCCCCTTCGCACGGGTAGTGCAAATTCTGCTGGCGCCGATCCTTCCGCCGGAGACACCGATAACCCCGACAGAGGCGAATGTCGTCTTCACCGTGCGCCTGCCGCGCATCCTGCTCGCGCTGCTGTCGGGCGCGGGTCTCGCGCTCTCCGGCGCCACGCTACAGGGCGTTTTCCGCAATCCGCTGGTCGGCCCACAGGTCATGGGCGTTTCCTCTGGCGCGGCCTTTGGCGGCACGCTGGCCATCCTCCTGAGCTTTTCGCGTGTCGGCTTGCTCGCTACATCGTTCGCGTTCGGCCTATCGGCTCTTATCCTTGTCTATGCGCTGAACAGCATCGCGGCACGGCGCAATATCCTTGCACTGGTGCTGGCCGGCGTGGTGATCAGCGGCTTCTTCGGCGCCCTCGTCAGCCTCGTTCAGTATATAGCCGACACGGAAGACAAGCTGCCGGCGATGGTGTTCTGGCTGCTCGGCAGTTTCGCAACGGCCAATTGGGAAAAGCTCACCCTCGTCGCCGGCCCAGTCCTCGTCGGCAGCATCCTGCTTTTGGGCTTGCGCTGGCGCGTCAACCTTCTGTCGATCGGCGACGAGGAGGCGCGCGCCCTCGGCGTCCGCGTCGAGCCGCTACGCTGGCTGATCCTCATTCTCGTCTCCGCGATCGTTGCGGCGCAAGTGGCCGTGAGCGGCATCATCGGCTGGGTCGGCCTCATCGTCCCGCATATGGCGCGGATGCTTGTTGGTTCCGATCATCGGGCGATGATGCCCGCATCGCTGATCATCGGCGCGCTCTACCTGCTTGTCATCGACGATGTCGCACGCACGGCGACCGGCACGGAAATCCCTCTCGGGATTCTCACTGCGCTGATTGGAACACCGATATTCGTGCTTGTCCTGTGGCAAACCCAGAGAGGCATCCGTGGCATCTGATCAGGCAACACTATGGATCGAAGCAGCGAGCCACTCCCATGACGGCATGCGCTGGCAGTTCCGCGATCTCGACCTCGACCTGAAGGCGGGCGAGATTGTCGCCATCCTCGGCCCCAACGGTCGGGGGAAATCGACGCTGCTGCGGGTACTTGCCGGCCTTCTGAAGCCGACCTCCGGCAAGCTGTGGCTCAACGCGCGCACAGGTTTCGTACCGCAGGAATTTTCCGGCTCCTTTGCCTATTCGGTGCTGGACGTGGTGCTGATGGGCCGCGCCCGGCATATCGCGCTGTTACAGACGCCACGCAAGATCGATATCGAAAAGGCGATGGAGGCGCTGTGTACAACAGGGATGGCGGACTACGCATCTCGCAATATCAACACGCTCTCCGGCGGCGAACGGCAACTCGTCCTAATTGCCCGTGCGCTCGCTGGCGAAAACGTCGTCCTGCTCCTCGATGAGCCTGCCTCCGCGCTCGACCTCAACAACCAGGATGTCGTGCTTTCGCTGCTCAGTAAGTTGGCAGACCGCGACGATCTCGCCATCGCCTTCACCACCCATCAGCCGAACCATGCGTTGGCGGTCGCCGACCGCTCACTGCTGATGCTCGATCAGGCACGCATTATCGTCGGCGAAACGGATGAGGTCGTCAATGAGGCCAATCTCGAGGATCTCTACGGCATTCCGGTGCGCTCCGCACGCCTGAGCGGCGGCGGCCAGGACGTGGCCTCTTTCGTGCCACTGTTCCGGCAAAGGGATCGGAAAGGAAGATATCCATGACCGTATTCACTCAGCCACTCAGCGTACTGTCCGCAGGCAGCATGCGACACGCGTTCCCGGCGCTCATCGCCGCATTCGGCAAGCTGAACCATGTCCCCGTCTCCTTGACCCTCGGCCCCGCTGGTCTGCTGCGGGAGCGCATCGAGGCGGGTGAGCATTTCGATCTCTTTGCCTCCGCCAACATGGCGCATCCCCGGCGTCTGGCGGCGCAGGGGATCACCAATGATGCGGTCTGTTTCGCCCGCAACAGGCTTTGCGTGCTCGCGCGCAGCGACCTTGGCCTGACGACCGCGAACCTTCTCGACGTCATCACCGATCCGAAGATCAAGATCGGCACGTCGACGCCGGGGGATGATCCCGCAGGCGACTATGCCTTCGAGGTCTTCGACCTGATCGAAGCCAAGCGTCCGGGCCTTGCCGAGCCTCTCAAGTCCCGAGCCCGGCAACTGGTCGGCGGCCGCAACTCGCCGCCGGCACCATCAGGAAAAAACGCAGCCTGGCTTGTCGCCGACGGCGAGGTCGATCTCTTCCTGAGCTATTATTCAAATGCCCGTCTTTTGAAGCATGATTCGGCGCTCAGCGTCGTCGCCCTTCCGGAAGAGCTTTCGCCAATCATCGAGTATGGCGTGACGGCTCGCAAAGGCGCGCGCGCTGAAGCCGGGCAACTCCGGGAGTTTCTATTGTCCAGCGATGGACAGCGAATCTTGGAGCAGAATGGGTTTGAGCCCATATAAGCATGGTGACTGGGTCATGCGAATCGGTCGGGTCGGAGCCTTGTTCGCGCTCCGCGGGACACTGACTTTCACCTAGAGGTAAGATTCCTTGGCGGCTATCGTTCGTTGCCGCATGAAGACCATGAGGCCCAGCATCGTCTACCATGTGAGGGCAAAACTCAGCATAGGCCGCGCGACCACCGGCCTGGAAGGATCGTGCCGAGCTCATTGATGACGGCGAACAACTACCGTTGAAACATCGACGCACCGCCGCGCTTTGATGTTCAAGCTTGCAACACCGTTGCCCGATCTCTATATAGCGCAACGAGGACTGCGATCCCGCGTTACCATCCGTAGCGCCTCGAAGCCGTAGCTTGAAACTAGCCGCTGCATTTTTTGAACCGTAGCTCTCGTGCCCTCCGCACTATCGCGTGACGGCGCTCCCACTATCCATTGTCATTGACGCTGGTCGAATGACCAGCTGAGGAAATTTATTTGAACAACACAAATATCGCTGCCGCGCTTGCGGTGGTGAAGCCGCATGAACCCAATGAGGCCATCAACCGGCCCGACAAGAACTGGAAGCCTTACCCCTGTCTTCTCACGCGCAACGAGCTTGAGAAGCTGGTCGCCGAACAACTCGGCTGACGGGGACGACGATTTTATCAACAGCAGCAACAAGGAGAACAAATGCATATTCTAGTCAGAGACAACAATATCGAACAGGCGCTCAGGGTACTGAAAAAGAAGATGCAGCGCGAGGGGTTGTTCCGGGAAATGAAGGCACGGCAGGCCTATGAAAAACCGTCCGAACGCCGCGTCCGGGAAAAGGCGCAGGCCATCAGCAGGCACCGCAAAGCGATACGCAAGCAGATGCAGCGCGAAGGGCTGATCCCCGGCCCCAAGCGGAAGGCACCGCCGGCGCGCGGACCAAACCCTACCATTTGATGCGATAGTTCACATTCACGTTGCCCGCTGGCGTTAAAGCCAGCGGATCGACGACGGATGCAGTGAAGTTGAGATTGGGCGCGATCGGCTGGTTGAAGGCCAGCGTGCTTGAGACGTTGCCCTTGAGGTCCGTCACCGCACCGTTCGCCGAGATCGATGTGCCGGTCCAGGGAAGATTATCGTCACGGCCTGCGAGGCGGTGACGGATGTAGATTGGCTTTGCGCGCGCCCATAATTCACATTCAGCGCGTGCGTCGTCTGCATATCGAGATCCTTCGAGACGATCCAGTTTCGCGAACGGCCGAGATACAAAGTTCCGCTGCCCCTCAGCGTGTCCAGCCGCAACGCGACCTCGCGGCGCGATTTGCTGGCAAAATTACGGCTATCATCCACCGCTTTTCCCCAGAACGTGGCAAGTTCGGAGCCGCTCAGGATCTTTCCACCGGGCGCGCTTCCAAGGCCAATATCGGCGCCCGCGCTCATTTCCCACGCCATCGGCAACCGAAAACCGATCGTTGTATGATAGGTTCGGGGAGCAACCTTGACCGGCGTCCAGATCAACAGATCGCCGGCATAAGCCGTCTGCGACAACGACGCCGCGCTGACAAGCACACCAACAAAAACGCGCGTTAAAACAAGTCTCATCACAAAAGCCCAATTAGCGTTTGTATCAACGCCAGCGCGCCGAAGTGCTGCACCGGCAGCCGAAAGCAATGCGAAAAACCGCATTCCGCCTCGGCTTGATTTGGTTGTTAAGCGCCGATCCAACGATGCATATCGGCACCCATCAGGCACCTACACCGCCCACGCGAGGAAGAGACCCCATGCGCATCTAGCAACTCTCGTTAAAACGTTCCCATCCGGGAGACGGTATGTAAACCCTTTGGGTTCAAGTTTTTTGCTGCGGTGCACATTTGCCGCACTCGCTAGATGGCCGTCGAAGGTCCGCTTCGCGAATTGATTACGCCCGACCCCGATAAACAAAAGCGGGCGGCTCGCTGAGGCCGTCTTCCTCGGCGCGGACCGCAATATCCTGATGGAACGGCGAGTGGATGCAGACGGGATCGGTCGCATCCGCGCTGCCTGCAAGCGCCATGGCCTGGCAACGACAGCCACCATGGTCGATGTGTTTTCGCGCGCAGCTGCTGCAGGGTTCCTGCATCCAGTCGTCACCGCGATAGGCGTTGAAGGCGCTGCCGTGATACCAGATGTCCGCGAGCGGCCTGTCACGCACATTGTCGAAGCTGAGCGATGGAATCGTTTCGGCGGCATGGCAGGGCAACACATACCCCGATGGGGTGATATTGAGCCCGGTTCGACCCCAGCCTCCCATGCAGGCTTTCGGATAGCGGGAATGGTGATCGGCGGGCACGTAGTCGATGACCAGAATGCCGTCCAGTGTCCTGCGCGCCTCCTCGACCAGCGCCGTCGTCCGCTCGACCTGCGCCCGTGTCGGCATCAAGGCTGCACGGTTTTTCTCGGCCCATCCATGGAACTGCACGGTTGCGACCTCTATCCGGCGCGCACCAAGCTCGACCGCGGTGGCGATCATATCGCTGACCTGATCCATGTTCTGTTTATGGTAAACGGCATTGACGGTCAACGGAATGCCGGTCTCGCGGATCCAGCCGGCAACCGCCAGTTTGCGGGCATAGCCACCTTTGTAATTACCGACATGGTCGGCCATTTCCGGTGTCGCACCCTGGATCGAAAGCTGGATATGATCAAGCCCGGCGTCGGCCAATTCCGAGAGGCGGGGCTGTGTCAGCCCGATGCCGGAGGTGATGAGGTTGGTATAGAGGCCACAGGAAGAGGCACCCTTGGTCAACGCGGCCAGATCGCGGCGCGCGACCGGTTCGCCGCCCGATAGATGTAGATGCAGAACCCCCAGCTCGGCGGCCTGCCGGAAGGCGGAAAGCCATTCCTCGGTCGTCAACTCATCGCGGCTTTGGGTCAGTTCCAGCGGATTGGAACAATAGGGACAGGCAAGCGGGCAGCGATGCGTCAATTCCGCCAATATGGCAATCGGCGGCGGCGCGGCGATGCTGCGCTCCCTGCCATTGCTGGTTTCAAGATGCTCACTCACCGGCTCAGCTCCAGCATTCGCCGGCTTGCAAAGTCACGGATAAAGGCGATCACGTCGTTGAGGACTTCCTCCTTCGGCGCCTCGAACTGCAACGCAAATCCGGCGGCGATGTCGTCCAGCGTTCTCACTCCGTCAAGCGCGCTGACGATTGCCACAGCAATTTCATCGAGTGCGAGCGCGCGTTCGGGAGCAAGCAGGATCGTCTGCCCGCGAGTGGCATCCTCCCGCAGCCTGACGCCGCGCGCGAGCTTGGCGATGGTCTGGCCATCGATTTTGAGTGTGCCGTCCTCGCTCATGATATCACCCCTTCGCGCCCATCCCAGCCGCCAGGCGGGATAAGCCCGGGACTGACATAGGCGTGGGAGAGCACATCAAGCTGCGACCAAAGGACATCGGTCTTGAAGGTCAGGGCAGCGACGGAAGCATCCTGCTTTTCCAGCGTATCGGCGTGGTCGAGAACGTAGTTCAGACCGAACGCCACCTCTTTCGGCGCTTCGTTGAGGCGCTGGCGGAAATAAGCGAGCGCGCTGTCATTGGCAAAGGCGTAGTGCTCGATCAGTCCGGCGATGCGGTTGGCGTGGATCGCCGGGGCAAACATCTCGGTCAGTGAAGAGGCGACTGCTTCCAACATCGGCTTTTCGCGCACGAAATGAACATAGGCCTCAACCGCAAACCGCGTGCCGGCAAGCACGCCGCGTGTCGAGGCGACATAGTCCGGATCGAGCCCAACCGCCTCGGCGAGCTTCAGCCAGCGGCGTATCCCGCCGCCATCGTCAACGCCGCCGTCATGATCCTCGATGCGATTGCGCCAGGCCCGCCGCAGCTGCGGGTCCTCGCAGCGCGACAGGAAAGCGGCATCCTTCATCGGGATGCGGCTCTGATAGTAATAGCGGTTGATGACCCAGGCCTGCACTTGGGTCATGCTGCACTGACCGCCATGCAATTGCCGATGAAACGGATGCTTATCGTGATAGCGCGCTTCGCCAACCGCGCGCAGGCGCGCCGCGAACGCTTCTCTATTGGCTGCCTGTTGCAAGCGTGATCTCCATTCCGTCATAGCCGACCGCAAAGCCGTGTCGCTCAAGCTCGGCTCGCTCCGGTCCGGCCCTCCAGATCGGGTTGGTATTGTTGATATGAATGTAGATACTCCGCCCGATCGACAGGCGGGACAATGCCTGGAGACTGCCGTCGAAACCGCTGATCGGCATATGTCCCATCCGCCGGCCGGTCTTCTGGCCGGTGCCCGTCCTGATCATCTCGTCATCGGTGAAGAGCGTGCCGTCGAAGAACAACAGATCCGCGCCGGCTATTCGATCCGCCAAAGCCGGGCTGATCGCCCCGCAGCCGGGAATGTAGTAGATACGCCTGTCGCCGACGCGAAACTCCATACCGACGGTCTGCTCGGTTTCAAGCCCAAGCACCGGCTCGCCCTTCTCAAGATAGAGCGGAACCTTGCCGGCAACGGCAAACAGCCTCGTTTCAAGGTCCTCCAGCGGAAAGAACGGCGTTTCGAGTTCGATCGGCTTTTGCTTAACGTGGGCGGGGTCGAGAACCTTGAAAATCGGATTCTCTTCCAGCGTCTCCAGCAACGCTTTTGTTGCGAGAAGCTGAAAAGGCTGTTTCTCCCGTAACGTCAGGAGACCCGCAACATGATCGACATCGCCATTCGTCAGCACGACACTCTTAATCGGGCTGTCACGCAATGCCTTGGGCCACAGAGCCGGCCGATCAAGCAATTGCTGGCGGATATCCGGTGATGCATTGACGACCAGCCAGCTGCTACCACCGACGCTGACCGCTAGCGACGATTGCGTCTGCGGAGCGAGGGCGCCCTGCCGCACCGCCACGCAGTTCGGGCAGCCACAGTTCCACTGCGGCAAGCCGCCACCCGCGGCGGCGCCGAGCACAAGAAATCGAACAGTCAATCTGTTGCTTTCAGATGGTCAACGATCAGAACAGGATCGGCTCGGAACCGTCGGCCGGGGCATACCGGTTGATTTCCATGCCGCAGCTTACCTCTACGAATTTCGGAGCATGCCATTTCATTGGTCGTTCCTTTCATAGGATTTGCAAAGTTAGATTAGACTCAATTGCCCGTTGGGGCAATTTCGGATGGTCGTCTTTTAATGCTGTTAATGCCACGACGTTCCGGTCGTCGCGATCACGATAAATTGCTCGGCAAAACGACGGGGCGACAGCTTGAGGACGCCAACTCCCCATGATCCGCGCATCGCGGCCTCAGGATTTCCCACCACTCCCGCCCGCCAGAACGGCAAGCTGACGCTCGTCGTGAATACCCTGGCGGTACAATTCGATGATCAAAGCTGCCATCCGCTCGGCTTCCTCACTATCCTTTGTAAGCTTCAGTTCAACCAGAAGAGCATCAAAAGCGCGCTGACAAAGGTTCAAATCCAGCGAATCCAGCGGATAGTCAT
This sequence comes from Rhizobium lusitanum, assembly GCF_014189535.1. Lineage (NCBI taxonomy): Bacteria > Pseudomonadati > Pseudomonadota > Alphaproteobacteria > Hyphomicrobiales > Rhizobiaceae > Martinezella > Martinezella lusitana. Next base: position 1,171,317 of record NZ_CP050307.1, read on the forward strand.
GTTTGCTGAGATATCTTCGGATCATCGCGTTCTTCTCCTTTCCCGGCGCAATTGGCATGTTCTGCGATAAGATATTTATGTCAGGCAAGCTGCCGCAAGGGCATTTAAATATTAGATATATCGAAAATACAATTAGCGCTATTTTTTCTTGGCTGCCTGTTGCGATGCCACCGACAAATCGCCCCACTCTCCGAAGTCGAAGAAGCCTGGCCGCTCGACGACAGCAATCGGCGCACGGTCTTCACGATCGGAAACTGGGCTTGACGACGGCGAAGCTTCGCCGTCGTGTCGGTCTGCGGGCCCGCCTTCGCGAACATCCTGACAGCAATGGCTTTGCGGTAGAGGACTACTGCAATGCCTTTTCCATCACGCGCACCAGCCGTTCGGCAAAGGCGCGCGGGTCGGCTGGCTTGTCGCCATCCAGAACGCGCGCCTGGTCGAGCAGCAGGAATGCCGCATCGTCGCGCAGGGACGATTGGTCGCCCTTGGCGGCGATGGCCTTGACGAGCGGGTGATCGCCATTGATTTCCAGGATCGGCTTTGCAGCGGATTGCAACTGGCCAGCACCCTGCAGGATTTTTTCGAGCTGCCGGTCATAGCCCTGTTCGGATGCAACCAGGCAAACGGCGCTTTCGATCAGGCGGTCCGATGCGCGAACGTCGGAAACCTGATCCGAGAGCTTCTCCTTGGCAAAATCGATAAAGGCCTGAATCTCGGCCGGTGCTGACTCATCCTTGGTCTCATCCTTAGTCGCGTCCTGCTCAGTTTTGCTGAACTGCGCAAGATCGGCCGACCCTTGCGTGATGGACTTGAACGCCTTGCCTTCGAATTCCGGCGCATTCGTCACCCAGAAGCTGTCGACGGAATCCGAGAGCAACAGCACCTCGATACCACGAGCGCGAAAACCTTCGAGCTGCGGCGATGCCTTCAGCTGTTCGAGGCTGTTGCCGGCGAGATAGTAGATCGCCTGCTGGCCTTCCTTGATATCCTTGACGTAGTCGGCAAGAGAACGATAGCCCTCTCCAGACGCCGTCGTGTGGAACCGCGACAGCGCCACCAGTTGGCTGCGTCGCTCATAATCCTCGTAGATGCCTTCCTTGATCAGGCTGCCGAACGATTCCCACAGCTTGAGGAAAGCATCATTGTCGCTTTCAGCGAGCTTCTCGATGGCGGTAATGATCCTGTTGGTGACGCCCTTGCGGATCGCCGAGAGGATGGCGCTTTCCTGGATCATTTCACGCGAGACGTTCAAAGGCAGGTCGGAGGTGTCTACAAGACCGCGCACGAAGCGGAGATAGCGAGGCAGCAATTCGGCCTCGTCGGTGATGAAAACCCGCTTCACATAGAGCTTCATGCGGCCCTTGCGATCGGGATCGAAGAGGTCGAAGGGCTGGGAACCGGGAATGAAGGCGAGCGCGGAATATTCGTGGCGGCCCTCGGCGCGGAAATGCACCGTCAGCGCCGGCTCGTCATACTGGCCCGAAATGCCGCGATAGAAATCGGTATATTCTTCGCTGGTGATGTCGTTCTTCGACTTGGTCCAGAGCGCGGTGCCGTCGGTCAGCTGCGTCGCTTCGGCATCGGGCTTTTCGGCGATCATGATCGGCACGGGCACATGACCCGATTGTGCCTTGACGATGCGCTCGACGGTCCAGCGAGACGCGTAGCTCTTGGCGTCCTCCATCAAGTGCAGGGTGATGCGCGTGCCGCGCGCCGGCGCCTCGCTGACATCGATCGGGCTGACGCTGTAGCCGCCCTTGCCGTCTGAAGACCAGAGCCAGGCATCATCCGCGCCGGCGCGGCGGGAGACGACATCGACACGGTCGGCGACCATGAAGCAGGAATAGAAACCAACGCCGAACTGCCCGATCAGCTGAGCGCCCTCGCCCTGCTTGTTTGCCTCGATGCGCTCCAGGAAGGCGCGCGTGCCTGAGCGGGCGATCGTTCCAAGCGCCTCGATCATCTCTTCGCGGCTCATACCGATGCCGTTGTCCTCGACGACGAGCCGGCCGCCCTCTTCATCGAGCGTCAGCAGGATACGGCTGTCGGAATCGCTCGCCAGTAGCGAGGGCGTGGCGATTGCCTCGTACCGAAGCTTTTCGCAAGCATCGGCTGCGTTCGAAATCAGCTCACGCAGGAAAACGTCCTTATCGGAATAAACCGAGTGAACCATCATATGCAGAAGACGGGCAACGTCGGCCTCAAAAACATGGCTTTCGGCGGGATTTTCTGCGGTGGTCGTCGTCATGTGCGTCTAGTCTCCTGGGAATATTAAAAGTCGCGCGGAAGAGGTGGCGGAAGAAGGGAGGAATTTCAAGTTGATGTCACGCAATTACGCATAGACGATGTTCTTTTGTTGCCTTGGGAAATGTCTGCACGTCTTTGGCCTTGAGGACCGCAGCCCAGGCTTCGCATCGGAGCAATAGATTGAATATTTTTTAGGCATACATTTGGCCGCCTAATATTTTGGCGCATGGCTTGCCCGCTTTGTTGCGTTGCGTCATAAAGGCGGCATGAGCCGTCTGGATCTGACCATTCTTGTGATCGACGAAAATACCATCCGCGCTTCGATCATCGAGGAGGGGCTGCGGGAGGCTGGTCATGCGCGCGTTACGGTCATCCACGAGGTTCATGGCGTTGCGCGCACCATCGAGACCCTCAAGCCGGACGTCATCATCATCGACATCGAGAATCCGAACCGTGACATGATGGAGCATCTGTTCCAACTGACGCGGACGGTTGGACGCCCGATCGCCATGTTCGTCGACCGCTCCGATACCGCCTCGATCGAGGCGGCCGTCGATGCCGGTGTTTCGGCCTATATCGTCGACGGACTGAAGAAGGAGCGGGTAAAGCCGATCCTCGACATGGCCGTCAGTCGCTTCAATGCCTTCAGCCGGCTGCAACGCGAGCTTGCCGATGCGAAATCGGCACTGGAGGAGCGCAAGATCATCGAGCGCGCCAAGGGCATCCTTATGAAGATGCGCGGCCTGTCGGAAGAGCAAGCCTTTACGCTCCTTCGGCAGACGGCAATGAACGAAAAGAAGAAGATTTCCGATATCGCGCAAAGCGTTGTGACGGCCGCAGGCCTGTTGATGTGACGCCGATACGCAATATGGGAAATTTCCGGAGGAAACCGGAGTGGATATGATGAACAGCAGCAGTTCCGGCAGCAACCTTGCATCGCCCTCCCGCCTGACAGGCGAAGGACCGAAGGTTCTCCGCGCGGGATTTATCCCGCTTGTTGATGCCTCGGTGCTGATCGCCGCGGTGGAATTCGGCTTTGCGCAGAAGGAAGGGCTGACGCTCGACCTCGTCAAGGACGTGTCCTGGGCCAATATCCGAGATCGCCTCGCCTTCCGCCAGTTCGACATCGCCCACATGCTGTCGCCGATGCCGGTCGCCTCGATGCTGGGGCTCGGCTCCAACCCCTCTCCGACCATAACGCCCTTTTCGCTCGGCAGCGGCGGCAATGCCATCACACTGTCGACACGGCTTTTCGATCGCATGCACGACGAAACAGGACTTTCGGACCGGGCCAGCGCATTGGAAAATGCCAAGGCGCTGGCCGCCGTTGTCAAGGGGATGAAGGCGCGGGGAGAGACGCCGCCGACGCTTGGCATGACCTATCCGTTCTCCTCGCACAACTACGAATTCCGCTACTGGCTCGCCGCCGGCGGCATCGACCCTGATCAGGATGTGAAGCTGGTCGTCGTGCCGCCGCCCCTGACGTCCGATGCGCTGGCGGCTGGCGCCATCGACGGCTTCTGCGTCGGCGCGCCCTGGAACATGGTTGCCTCTCAACGCGGGGTTGGCCGCATCGTTGCCGCCAAGCAAGACATCTGGCCATCGGCCCCGGAAAAGGTCATCGGCATGCGGCCGGACTGGGCGGAAAGCCATCCCGAAACCGTCTCTCGCCTGCTGGTGGCGCTGGATCAGGCGGCACGTTGGTGCGACCTGCCGGAAAATCACGATGCCCTCGCCGAAGCACTCGCAGATCCCCGCTACATCGCCGCTCCCGTCGACATCATCCGCAATGTGCTTGCCGGCGAATTCGGTCTCGACGCCAAGGGCAATCGCCGGGTGATCGACAACTACTTCAGCTTCCACGCCGGCTTCGCCAATTATCCACGCCCCAGCCATGCGCTATGGATCTTGAGCCAGATGGTACGCTGGGGGCAGAGTGCTCTCTCCCAACACAATATGCGCAGGGCGGCCTCCGCCTATCGGCCCGACCTCTATCGGTTGGCGCTTGGCAATGACGCAACTCCTGTCGAGGCGGATATCCGCGTCGAGGGGGATAGCGAGGGCGATCGCTTCATGGACGGGTTCGTCTTCGATCCCTCGGACATGGCCTCCTATGTCGCGGGATTTGCAGTGAAGGCGAAGACGCTGACAGCCTCCTCAGGCGAAGAGATCTGACAACGATCGAGCGTTGCGCTGCACAAAATCGGCGCAGGTCGCTATGCTTCCTCAACTGCAGACGCTCAAAATATTTGCAGAAGCCTATCTCGCCCCAAAAACAAGCAAACGTGACAAAACGGGAAATATCCAAATAATTTCATCACGATAGCAAACCGCCTCCAAACTGGCACGTCGCTTGCTTGATAAATATCACTTCGGTCAACGGCGATCGAAGTAAGCCGAGCGCGAGAAATGCGCTCGCAGTGACATTGACGTCGCAAGGTTTTTGCCCCGAGGGACTCTCCCAAGTCCCGGGCTGCATCAACCGAGCGGCGTTTTTTTATTCCCAAAAATCCGTCAGATACCAGCAGAGGGGCCCGCATATGAAGACGATCCTGTCCGACAGCGTTACACGCCGCAACCTATTGAAGACCTCCGCCACCGCAGCCCTTATCAGTGCGGTGAAGACTGCTTTCCCCTCCGGCGCATTTGCGGCCACGAGCGGGCCGGAAGTCTCCGGCGCCAAGCTCGGCTTCATCGCGCTTACGGATTCGGCACCGCTGGTCATCGCCAAGGAAAAAGGCCTGTTTGCGAAATACGGCTTGCCGGATGTCGACGTTGAAAAACAGGCTTCCTGGGGCGCGACCCGCGACAATCTCGTGCTCGGCGGCGCTGCCAACGGCATCGATGGCGCGCATATCCTCTCGCCGCTTCCCTATCTGATGCACACGGGCAAAGTCACCCAGAACAACCAGCCGGTGCCGATGGCCCTCCTCGCCCGCCTCAATTACGACAGCCAGGCCATCTCGGTCGCCAAGGAATATGCCGAAACCGGCGTTCAACTGGATGCTTCCAAGCTGAAGGCTGCCTTCGATGCCAAGCGTGCGGCCGGCAAGGAAATCAAGGCTGCCATGACTTTCCCCGGCGGCACGCATGACCTCTGGATCCGCTACTGGCTCGCCGCTGGCGGCATCGATCCCGACAAGGATGTCTCCACCATCGTCGTTCCGCCGCCGCAGATGGTGGCGAACATGAAGGTCGGCAACATGGACGTCTTCTGTGTCGGCGAGCCCTGGAACGAGCAGCTCGTCAATCAGGGCATCGGCTTCACGGCCTGTACCACCGGCGAGATCTGGAAGGGCCATCCGGAAAAGGCGCTCGGCATGCGCGCCGAATGGATCGAGAAGAATCCTAACGCCGCCAAGGCGCTGCTGATGGCCGTCATGGAAGCCCAGCAATGGTGCGACAGCATGGACAACAAGGACGAAATGGCAACCATCCTCGGCAAGCGGCAATGGTTCAACGTGCCCCCCAAGGATATTCTCGGCCGCCTCAAGGGCGACATCAACTATGGCAACGGGCGCGACGTCAAGGGAACCGATCTCTACATGAAGTTCTGGAAGGGCGGTGTCTCCTACCCATTCCAGAGCCATGATGCCTGGTTCATCACCGAGAACATGCGTTGGGGCAAGTTTGCGCCGAACACCGACGTCAAGAAACTGGTCGGCGAGGTGAACCGCCAGGATATCTGGCGCGAGGCCGCCAAGGATCTTGGCGTGGCCGCCGCCGACATTCCGGCCTCGACCTCACGCGGCAAGGAAACCTTCTTCGACGGCAAGGTCTTCGATCCGGAAAATCCCTCGGCCTATCTCGAAAGTCTCTCGATCAAGGCGGCCTCGTGATGATCGGCGTCACGCCCCAAGAGCTCCGCGCTATCCGCGTCGCGCAAGACCCAAGGACCTGATTTATGTCTGCAACAGCCCGCAAACAGCAAGTCATCGCGACGGCCACCGCCCCAGACGAAAGCCGCGTCGTGAAACTTTCCGCCCGTCCCGTCCGCCGCATCGATATCAGGCACATCGTGCTGACGATCCTACGCGCCGTCGTGCCGCCGCTGGTGGTGCTCATCATTCTGCTCGGCGTCTGGCAGCTCCTCTGCGATCAGCCAGGCGCCAGCCTGCCACCACCGTCACAGGTCTGGCAGGAGAGCTACGACCTCATCGCCCATCCTTTCTTTTATAACGGCTCTCAGGATATCGGCCTGGCCTGGCGCGTGCTCATTTCCTTGCAGCGCGTCGCTTACGGCTTCGGTCTTGCCGCCATCGCTGGCGTGCTGATCGGCGCACTGATCGGACAATCGATATGGGCAATGCGCGGCCTCGATCCGATTTTCCAGATCCTGCGTACCGTGCCGCCGCTCGCCTGGCTGCCGCTATCGCTTGCCGCGTTTCAAAACTCCAGCCCGTCCGCGATCTTCGTGATCTTCATCACTTCGATCTGGCCGGTGATCATCAACACCGCGGTCGGCGTGCGCAACATCCCGCAGGATTACCGCAACGTCGCCAAGGTACTGCGGCTGAACCAGATCGAGTTCTTCTTCCGCATCATGGTTCCGGCCGCAGCCCCGTACATCTTCACGGGCCTGCGCATCGGCATCGGCCTGTCATGGCTTGCCATCGTCGCCGCCGAAATGCTGACGGGTGGCGTCGGCATCGGCTTCTTCATCTGGGACGCATGGAACTCCTCGCGCCTGCCCGACATCATCGTCGCCCTCACCTATATCGGCATCACCGGTTTCATCCTCGACAAGCTGGTCGCCGCAATCGGCGCGTTTGTCACGCGCGGCGCCACGGCCAATTAAGGAAAGCATGATGACCAGCTCTTATCTCAAGCTCGATCACATCGACAAATATTTCGACCGCGGCGGCCAACGGGCCGAAGTGCTGAAGGACGTCAACCTCGTCATCGACAAGGGCGAATTCGTCTCGATCATCGGCCATTCCGGCTGCGGCAAGTCGACCCTGCTCAATCTCATCGCCGGGCTGTTGCCGGTATCGACGGGTGCCGTGCTGCTTGAAAATCGTGAGGTCAACGAGCCCGGCCCCGAACGCGCCGTCGTGTTCCAGAACCACAGCCTGTTGCCCTGGCTCAGCGTCTACGAAAACGTCAACCTCGCCGTTACCAAAGTGTTTCGCGGCAAGAAGACCAAGGCTGAGCGGCATGAATGGGTGATGCGCAATCTCGACATCGTGCAGATGGCGCATGCCAAGGACAAGCGCCCGTCGGAAATCTCCGGCGGCATGAAGCAGCGCGTCGGCATTGCCCGGGCGCTCGCCATGGAACCGAAAATCCTGTTGCTGGACGAGCCCTTCGGCGCGCTCGACGCACTGACCCGCGCCCATCTGCAGGATGTGGTGATGGAGATCCACAGCAGGCTCGGCAACACGATGGTGATGATCACCCATGATGTCGACGAGGCAGTACTCTTGTCCGACCGTATCGTGATGATGACCAACGGTCCGGCCGCCCATATCGGCGAAGTCCTCGACGTTCCGATCGACCGGCCGCGCAATCGTCTCGAGCTCGCCTCCGACCGAACCTACCTCAAGTGCCGTGAAGCCGTGCTGAAGTTCCTCTACGAACGCCACCGCTTCGTCGAAGCAGCGGAGTAAATCCATGACCCAGAAACTTGTCATCATTGGCAACGGCATGGCGCCCGGTCGCATGCTGGAACATCTTCTCGAAAAGGCGCCAGACCTTTATCAGGTCACGATCTTCAACGCCGAACCGCGCGTCAACTACGATCGCATCATGCTGTCGCCGGTCCTCTCGGGCGAAAAGGACTACGAGCAGATCATCATCCATGGCGACGGATGGTACATCAAGAACAACATCACCCTCTACAAGGGCCACAAGATCGTCGCCATCGATCGCGCCGCCAAGACCGTCACCTCGGATCATGGCGTTACCGAGAGCTACGACAAGCTGGTGATCGCCACCGGCTCCGTGCCCTTCATCATTCCCGTTCCCGGAGCAAACCTGCCGGGTGTCTTGAGCTATCGCGATCTGGACGACGTCAATGCCATGCTGCTTGCCGCCCAGTCCCGGGCCAAGGCGGTCGTCATTGGCGGCGGCCTGCTGGGTCTCGAAGCCGCAGCCGGCCTCAATCTGCGCGGCATGGATGTCACCGTATTGCACGTCAATTCGACGCTGATGGAACGCCAGCTTGACCCCGCCGCAGGTTATCTCCTGGAAAAAGCGATCGAGGAGCGTGGCATCAAGGTCATCACCAAGGCCAATACCAAGGCGATCGTCGGCAATGGCAAGGTCGAGGGCGTGGAACTGGCCGACGGCACCATCATTCCGGCAACGCTGGTGGTGATGGCGGTCGGCATTCGCCCGAGTGCCGGGCTTGCCAAGGATGCCGGGCTTGCCGTCAACAGGGGCATCGTCGTCGATGCCGGCATGAGCACGTCGGATGGCAATATCTACGCGCTCGGCGAATGCGCCGAAGTCGGTGGGCAGGTCTACGGCCTGGTGGCACCGCTCTACGAGATGGCGCGTGTTACAGCCGCACAGTTGGTCGGCGAAACCGCAGCTGGCTTCGTACATTCCGACACGCCGACCAAGCTCAAGGTCACCGGCATCGATCTGTTTTCGCTTGGAGACTTTGCCGATGGCGACGACCGCGAGGAAATCGTGCTGCGCGACGCTTCAGCCGGTGTCTACAAGCGTCTGGTGCTGAAAGATAACCGCATCATCGGCACGGTGCTTTATGGCGAAACCGCCGATGGCACCTGGTTCAATGATCTGAAGAAGAAGGCCACCGATATCTCGGAGATGCGCGAAACGCTGATCTTCGGCCAGGCCTACCAGGGAGGGTCGCCGCTGGACCCTATGGCGGCCGTTGCAGCCTTGCCGGATGATGCGGAAATCTGCGGCTGCAACGGCGTTTGTAAGGGCAAAATCACGTCAACAATCACCTCTAAAGGGCTCACATCGCTCGACGATGTTCGCGCCCATACCAAGGCATCAGCCTCCTGCGGCTCCTGCACCGGCCTCGTCGAACAGTTGATGTCGATCACGCTGGGGGATTCCTACAATCCCAAGGCCGTGCAGCCGATGTGCACCTGCACAGAGCTCGGCCATGACGACGTAAGAAGACTTATAAAAGCCAAGGGGTTGAAGACCATTCCTGCAGTTATGCAGGAACTGGAGTGGAAGACCTCCTGCGGCTGCGCCAAATGCCGCCCGGCGCTGAACTATTATCTCGTCTGCGACTGGCCAGACGAATATGCCGACGACTACCAGTCGCGTTTCATCAATGAGCGCGTCCATGCCAATATCCAGAAGGACGGCACTTATTCGGTCGTACCGCGCATGTGGGGTGGCGTCACCAATTCCGGAGAGCTGCGCGCCATCGCCGATGTCGTCGACAAGTTCGAAATCCCGATGGTGAAAGTGACCGGCGGCCAGCGCATCGATCTGCTCGGTATCCACAAGGAAGATCTGCCCGCCGTCTGGGCCGATCTCGGCAAAGCCGGCTTTATCTCCGGGCAAGCCTATGCCAAGGGCCTGCGCACGGTGAAAACCTGCGTCGGTTCCGACTGGTGCCGCTTCGGCACGCAGGATTCGACCGGCCTTGGCATCCGCATCGAGAGGTTCATGTGGGGCTCGTGGACGCCGGCGAAGCTCAAGCTGGCGGTCTCCGGCTGTCCGCGCAATTGCGCCGAGGCGACCTGCAAGGATATCGGTGTCATCTGCGTCGATAGCGGCTTCGAAATCCATTTCGCCGGCGCCGCCGGCCTCGACATCAAGGGCACGGAAGTTCTTGGCCTCGTCAAGACCGCAGACGAGGCGCTCGAGTATATCGTCGCGCTGACGCAGATGTATCGCGAACAGGGCCGCTATCTCGAACGCATCTACAAATGGGCGAAGCGCATCGGTCTGGACGAGATCCGCCGCCAGATCATGGGGGATGACGAAAAGCGCCAAGCTTACTACGAGCGCTTCGTCTTCAGCCAGAAGTTCGCACAGGTTGATCCGTGGTCGGAGCGTGTCTCCGGCAAGGACAAGCACGAGTTCCGGCCGATGGCGACGGTCGGTTTTCCCCAGGCGGCCGAGTGAGGAGATGGACATGAATTGGGTAGAAATCGGCGACATCTCCGACATTCCGTTGCGCGGCGCGCGCTGCGTGAAGACCCCGCAAGGCAAGATCGCGGTGTTCCGCACCGCCGAAAACCAGGTCTTCGCCATAGAAGATCATTGCCCGCACAAGGGCGGTCCACTTTCGCAAGGTATCGTCCATGGCGCGGCAGTCACCTGCCCGCTGCACAACTGGGTAATCTCGCTCGAAACGGGCGAGGCGCTCGGGGCGGACAAGGGCGCGGTCAGGACCATTCCTGTGCGAAATGAGAATGGAGCCCTGTCGATTGCTCTCGATAGTTTGATGATGGCGGCGGAGTGACCGGAGCAGTCATGTCCGTTGAGACCAAAACCACCTGCCCTTATTGCGGCGTCGGCTGCGGCGTCATTGCCAGCGTCGACGACCACGGCAAGGTCTCCGTCAAAGGCGATCCGGAGCATCCGGCCAATTACGGCCGGCTCTGTTCCAAGGGATCAGCCTTGGCGGAGACGATCGATCTCGACGGCCGTGTCCTTTATCCAGAGATCCTCGGGCAAAGGGCAAGCTGGGACGTAGCGCTCGATCTCGTCGCAACACGCTTTTCCGAAACCATCGCCGAGCAGGGTCCGGACTCGGTCGCCTTCTACGTCTCCGGCCAGCTTCTGACCGAAGACTATTACGTTGCCAACAAGCTGATGAAAGGCTTCATCGGTTCAGCCAACATCGACACCAATTCGCGGCTCTGCATGTCATCCTCCGTCGCTGGCCATCGCCGCGCCTTCGGCTCGGATACCGTGCCCGGCACGTACGAGGATATCGAACTCGCCGATCTGGTGATCCTGACGGGCTCCAACCTTGCCTGGTGCCATCCGGTGATCTACCAGCGCCTTGCCGCCGCCAAGGTCGCACGGCCGGGAATGAAAGTGGTCGTGATCGACCCGCGCCGGACGATGACCTCCGACATTGCCGACCTGCATCTGGCGATCCGCCCGGATGGCGACGTCGCTTTGTTCATGGGCCTCCTCGCCCAGCTTGCCCAGAGCGCCGCCATCAACCAGAATTTCATCGCGCTCCATACCGAGGGCTTTCCGGATGCGTTTGCCGAGGCCTCAGCGCTGAGCTTCAGCGATCTGCTCGACAAGACCGGTCTGCCGGCGATGCAGCTGCGCGAGTTCTTCCGCCTGTTCGTAACAACGGAAAAGGTGGTGACCTGCTACAGCCAGGGCGTCAACCAATCCTCCTCCGGCACCGACAAGGTCAACGCCATCATCAATTGCCATCTGGCGACCGGTCGTATCGGCCGACCCGGCATGGGGCCTTTCTCGCTCACCGGCCAACCGAACGCCATGGGAGGGCGAGAGGTCGGCGGCCTCGCCAATATGCTCGCCGCCCACATGGCGATCGAAAATGCCGAAGACCGCGATCGGGTGCAACGCTTCTGGAACGCCCCGACGATTGCCGAGCGGCCGGGGCTGAAGGCTGTCGACATGTTCCGCGCCGTGGCCGACGGCCGCATCAAGGCATTGTGGATCATGGCGACCAATCCGGTGGTTTCGATGCCGGATGCCGATGCCGTCGAAGCGGCCATCAAGGCCTGTCCCTTCGTCGTCGTTTCCGACGTCCTGAAAGAGACGGATACGACGCGGCACGCGCATGTGCTGCTGCCGTCCCTCGGCTGGGGCGAAAAGGACGGCACGGTTACCAATTCCGAACGCCGGATCTCCCGGCAGCGCGAGTATCTCCCCGCTCCGGGTGATGCGAAACCGGATTGGTGGCAAATGGCCGAAGTCGGCCGTCGCATGGGGTTTGCAGAGGCTTTCGCCTTTGGGTCCGCCGCCGACATCTTTGCCGAACATGCGGCCCTTTCCAGCTTCGAAAACGATGGCAGCCGGGATTTCGATATCGGTGCTTACGCGCAAATTGCGATCCGCGACTACGACACGCTTTCGCCGTTCCAATGGCCGCAGCCCGCTGGGTCGCTGTTACAGATGACGCGCTTCTTTGCGGAAGGCGGGTTCTTTCATCCCGATCGCAAGGCTCGCTTCGTGCCGGTCAAACCGCCGATATCAGACCGCACCAATGCGGACTTCCCCTTCACGCTTAACACCGGCCGCATTCGCGACCAGTGGCATACGATGACCCGCACCGGAAAAAGCGCTCGCCTGTCGGCGCATATCGCCGAACCCTTCGCGGAGATCCACCCACGCGATGCGGTCGAGATCGGTGTCGGCGATGCCAGCCTGGTCGAGATCGAAAGCCCGCATGGCAAGGTGATCGTGCGCGCCCTGGTAACCGAACGTCAGGCGCGCGGCAGCCTGTTCGTGCCGATGCACTGGAACGACCAGTTTGCCGCAAAGGCTCGTATCGATGTTGTCGTCACACCCCTGACCGATCCCGTCTCCGGCCAGCCAGCGTCAAAGAATGTGGCCGTCGCTGCCCGCCCTTTCAAGGCGGTGCGCTATGGCTTTGCCGTTTCCATGGCAAGACCACAGCAGCTGGATAGCGCCTATTGGGCACTCGCCAAAGCCGATGGCGGCTGGCGGACGGAGCTTGCCTTTGACGAGACCGAAGAGGACTGGGCAAGCTGGTGCCGCACGACCTTCGATATCCCCGCGCATATCGAACCGCTCGGCTATGCCGATCAGACATCCGGCGATTTGCGCCTCGCCTTCTTCGACGGCGGAAAACTGCTTGCAGCTTTGTTTCTCGCCCGCCAGCCGGTGGCCGTCGCCCGCAATTGGGCGATCGCGCAACTCTCCGCTTCGCATAGCGATCTACGCAAGCGCTTCGCGCTCGTTGCCGGACGACCGGGTGCCGACACGCCGGATCCGGGCGCAACCGTCTGCTCTTGCTTCGGCGTCGGCGTCAATCAGATCGTCGGTGCAGTCCGTAACGGCTGCCACAGTGTCGAGGCGGTCGGCAAGGTGCTGAACGCCGGAACCAATTGCGGCTCCTGCCGTGCAGAGATCCGTGGTATCATCGACGGATGCCTCGCGGCGGCGGCCGAATAAAAACCGCGTCTTTCGCCCCCAACCGCCTCGCCGAAGGTGCGACAAAGTGCCTGCGGTTGGGCTGGCAACCACCAACTTGACTATCTACGCTCAATATGAGAACATAAAGTGAACATATGGAGGTATCCATGACAGACACACAGCAAGTCATAGAGCGTGCCATGACATTCGTCGCTGTTTCGAAGGCTTTGCGGCAACGCGAACAGGAACGGCTCGCTGCCTGGAAACGCCGCGTTGATATCAGCAGGCCGCTGCCGCCTTTACCGCGCGCCGTGCAGCTTTCGCTCAAGCTGGATCGATGATGCCGCGAGCGACCGGGACCTAAACGGATAGAGATGGATCTTCCCAAGGGAACTACAGTCCCGCCATGACGTTTTCTCACAAGAGGAGAAAGCCATGACAAAGTATGATCCAACATTCCCGCCGATCCCGGCTCCGGAAACGGGCCTTCCAAATCCTATTCAGCCGCATTCGGTGGAACCACCGAAGATAGATACGGATGACGACGATGCTGCCTATGCACGCGGAGCCGAAGCGGGGAAAAGGGAAGATGCCGCCGACAAGAATCCCTATCCCGAAGAAAGCAGCCGTGCCAAGGCATTCGAACACGGCTATCTGGACGCGCAGAAGATCAGAAGTAACGATAAGCCGCCCGGTTGAGATTGTCGGCGGCTGAGCGCCCGCCAGAAAGCGGGCGCCCTATTTTTCTAGAGATCGTTATGCCTTGAAGAATTCAAGCAGGTCGGCGTTGATGACATCCGCATGGGTGGTGGCCATGCCGTGCGGGAAGCCCTTATAGATCTTCAGCGTTCCCTTCTTCAGAAGCTTGGCGGAGAGAGGAGCGGAATCCGCGATCGGTACGATCTGGTCATCGTCGCCGTGCATCACGAGAACTGGCACATCGATCTTCTTCAGATCCTCGGTGAAATCGGTTTCCGAGAAGGCCTTGATGCAATCATAATGGGCCTTGGCGCCGCCCATCATGCCCTGACGCCACCAATTGTCGACGACACCTTGCGAGACATTCGCGCCCGGACGATTGAAGCCGTAGAACGGTCCGGCCGGAATATCGCGGAAGAACTGGGCGCGGTTGGCGACCAGTGCCGAACGGAAGCCGTCGAAGACCTCAAGCGGCAGACCGCCCGGATCTCTTCTCGGACTTGACCATGATCGGCGGCACAGCGCCGATCAGTACAGCCTTGGAAACGCGGCCATGGCCGCCATATTGCGCCACATAGCGCGCCACTTCGCCGCCGCCTGTCGAATGTCCCACATGAATAGCACCCTTCAGGTCGAGGTGCTCGGCAAGCGCCGCGACATCGGCGGCGTAGGTATCCATCTCATTTCCGGTTGCCGTCTGGCTCGAGCGGCCGTGGCCGCGGCGATCATGGGCGATGACGCGGAAGCCTTTATCGAGGAAAAACAGCATCTGAGCGTCCCAGTCGTCGGCGCTCAGCGGCCAGCCATGATGGAAGACAATCGGCTGGCCTGTTCCCCAATCCTTGTAAAAAATCTGGGTTCCGTCCTTGGTCGTAATTGTGCTGCTACTCATGGTGGTATCCTTACCTTTCGAAGACTGCTTTGTTGCAGAGGCTTGTGCGGGTTGAGCGAAGGGCATAACAGCCGCCGTGGCGGCCAGACCTAATCCAGCCGTCATGACGCCCCGGCGGGTAGCTTGATTGATCGAGTTGCTCATTTCAATCTCCAATCGTTTATATATCGCGCGATTTATTATCGCGATATAAAGCTATGTAGAGGTAATTCAGATAGCTGTCCATAAAAAACTTATCGCGATATCATTTTTCGTGATAAAAAATTCAGACCATCAACCGGAAGACCGCCATGCCACTGCCTTTGGACAATCAGCTATGCTTCTCGCTCTATGCGACGAGCATAGCCATCAACCGCACTTACAAGCCGATGCTCGACTCGATGGGCATCACCTATCCGCAGTATCTCGTTCTATGCGCGCTCGGCGAAAAGGATGGGCTAACGATCGGCGCGATCGCTGAACGCCTCGCTTTGGAATCGAGCACAATTACCCCGCCGGTGAAGCGTCTGGAGCAAGCGGGTTTGCTTGACCGCAAACGCAGTACGGTCGATGAGCGTCAGGTCCATGTCTGGCTCACGAGTACTGGCCGCTCCCTGCTTGCCGAGAGCGGCTGTCTTGGCGACACCCTGATGCAACGCTCCAGCATGACGCCGGAGCGGCTGGAGGCTTTGAACCATCAGGTGCAAGCGCTGCGCGATGCGCTGAGTCTGGAGGATGTTACAGGTTGATCGTCTCTCTCGCCCTGTGATGCCAAGGATCAGCGGCGGCGATGACTATGGCGCCGGCTTGTCCGCAAAGTGGGAAATGGCGAACTCCGCCACTCTTCCGTTCGACTTCTTCGCATCGTCAACCCAAAACGGGAAGACCTGCCATTGGTGGATCATGCCTGGCCAGACTTCGACCGTGACATCCACCCCTGCCCGACGCGCCTTGTCCTCCAGCCGTAATGTATCGTCCAGCAACGTCTCACGCGAACCAACCTGCAGCAGCAACGGTGGAAAGCCGGTCATATTGGCATAAAGCGGGGATTTATCCGGATCGACCGGCGATTTGTCGCCGATATAGGCTTTGCGTATCAACTCCAGCTCGCCCTTGCCCATGAAAGGATCACTCCCGGCATTCGCGGTCATTGAGGCGCCAGTTACAGCAAAGTCGGTCACAGGGCTCATTGCCACTACCGCGGCGGGCAACGGCCCCTTAAGCCGAAGTTGCCTGAGAGTGACCTCGATTGCCAGGGTTCCGCCGACGGATTCGCCGGCAATCACGATATTCTCCGCTCGATATCCCGAGGCGAGAAGCCAGCGATATGCGGCCAGCGCGTCGTCGACCTGGGCGGGAAAACCATGTTCCGGTGCGAGACGATAGTCGATCAGCAACACGTCAGCGGATGCTGCCTTCGCAAAGGAGCCGGCAATGTTGCGATGCGTCCTCAACGAGCCGCTATAGAAGCCGCCGCCATGGAGATAGAGAATTGCCCGTCTGCCGATCGGATGGTGCAGCCGCGCCGGCCAGATCAGATCGGCCTCAACCCCGTTGACATCGACATGGCGGATCTGGACGCGCGTCGGATCCGGCGTGGATACCATCAACCTCTCGAAGGCGGCGCGCCGCTGACGGAGATCTTGCATGCCGTCATAGGTCTGATGCAGGGTTGCGATCAGTTTATCGATCTGATCGTTCGACGCACTCGTTGGCGGCGCGGGATCGAGCGCCTGGGCGGGTGAAACCAGCAGCAGCAAGGGGACGGTCACCGCCAACGCTGCCATCAACCTCGTCAAATAAGGGAGCACGAAGAGAAATGACCGACACCCATTCACACGATTGACCTTTCTGCCATTCAGCCTGAAGGCAATATTGCTCTGTTCGGTTGCAACTGCCAACAGCTCCACCCTGAATATCGTCTATTCTTCACCGCAGCATGACAGGCGGGAGCGCGCCGTCTCAGCCAAACGGAATAGTCGATGACCGCAAAGTGGCTGAAAGCGCCGGGCACAGCTATCCATCCCCGGATACACTACTCCGGGCTTCTCCTCTTCCGATCTCTCACCTGGAACAATCGACCATGAATGAACTGGTCGTTGTTATTCGGCACGATCCCTGTCCGCGTCTCGACATCGCCGAGAGTCTGAACGGTCCGGAGTGATTTTTACTGAGCGGTTTGGCTTCTCATCGCTTCGGAGAGATTGCCCGGGGCTGCGAACCCATCGAGACCGGTTGCAACGACCGACACGCGGAATACGCCATCAAGGCTTCGGTCGAAGATTGCGCCCACAACGATATCGGCATCATCCAGGACTTCGTCGCGTATGCGGCTTGCGGCTTCATCCACCTCGAACAACGTCATGTCCGTGCCGCCGGAAATGGAGATCAGCACGCCACGCGCGCCCTTCATGCTCATATCGTCCAGAAGCGGGTTGGCAACGGCGGCCTCTGCCGCCCTCAGCGCACGGCCCTCTCCGCTCGCTTCGCCCGTTCCCATCATGGCGCGACCCATTCCACGCATCACCGATTTGACGTCGGCGAAGTCGAGGTTGATGAGCCCTTCCTTGACGATCAGATCCGTGATGCAGCTGACGCCGGCAAACAGGACCCGGTCCGCAGTCACAAAGGCATTTGCGAAGGTGGTCGTGGCATCGGCAATGCGAAACAGATTCTGGTTTGGAATGACGATAACAGTGTCCGCGCTTTCGCGAAGACGCTCGATACCCTCGTCGGCAGTGCGCATGCGCCGATTGCCCTCGAACGTAAAGGGTTTGGTGACGACGCCCACCGTGAGAATCCCCGCCATTCGTGCTGCCTGCGCGATGATTGGGGCTGCGCCCGTACCGGTACCACCACCCATTCCGGCGGTGATGAAGCACATATGCGTGCCCCGCAGGTGGTCCAAGATTTCATCGATGGATTCCTCAGCGGCGGCGCGTCCGATTTCCGGCAGCGAACCCGCGCCAAGACCTTCGGTCACCTGAGCCCCGAGCTGAATGCGCCTGCCCGCACTCGACATCGCGAGTGCCTGTGCATCCGTGTTCGCTGCAATAAATTCGACGCCCTGAAGCTTCTCCGCAATCATGTTGTTGATCGCATTGCCACCGCCGCCTCCAACACCGATAATGGAAATCTTCGGTATCACCTCGGATACGGATGTGCGGATGTCGGCCATGAAGGTCCCCTTAAATCAATCTCAATCGCGATCACCTGCCATTCGCGGGAACTGGCATAAAGCGATTCGCGAGAGCATAACGATCCTAGTGAGCAACGCGTGAGCATTGCGGCATATGCTGGGCGACTTCCACAAGATAATGAATTTAATGCACGCCAGCGGGCCGGATATTAAAGCCCGAGCCCTCGGATCAAACACCGAGAGCCCGGATCTACCCACGCAATGCCTGACCAGCTGCCGTTAGATCGAGGCCAAGCGGGCAAGGATGGCCTCTCGCGCCAACCGCGAGCCGGCCAGACGCTCCTTCACCCTTGCAAGCACCTCGGCTGTCGCGTCTTCCGGCGTGCCAGAATGGAATGGTGGCGCCGGCGCATATTCCAGCGATAGCTGGACCATCTCCGCTTCCTCCTGGCCGCGTAGAGCCGCAACGACGGCCAACCCGAAGTCGATACCGGCCGTCACACCGCCAGCGGTGATGAGATTGCCGTCCTGAACGATGCGGCCAGCAGTCGGAATAGCTCCGAAATGGGCGAGAAAATCATGCGCATTCCAATGCGTCGTCGCTCGTCTGCCCTTGAGCAGGCCGGCCGCGCCGAGGACCAGGGAGCCCGTGCAGACGGATGTGACGAAACGAGCCTGCGCCGCTTGTGCTCGGATAAAGGACAAAACAGCCTCGTCTTCGAGCAGCGCATTTACGCCGCCGCCTCCGGGAACGCAGATGACGTCCAGCTGAGGGCAACCCTCAAACGTCGTCGTCGGCTGAAGTACCAGTTTCGTCGCCGAAACGATCGGCGCTGTATCCTTCCAGACCAGATGGACCTCGGCGCCTTCCGTTGAGGCGAAGACCTCATAAGGACCTGTCAGATCGAGTTGCTGAACGCCGGGAAAGGTGAGCAGGCCGAAGCGGATGGTCATATTCATCTCCAAAGGTTGACTTCAACGAGCTTACGCGATCACTATCTGGCGCATTTGCCAAACTACCCTCATTTTGAGCCAACCATGCGCCGCATCGAAATTCTCGCCTTCGAAAATGCCCAGCTGCTCGACATAACCGGGCCGCTGCAGGTGTTTACCAGTGCAAATGAGGCCGCCTTGGCGGCAGGTCTGCCAAGGCCTTACGATGCGATCACCATTGCGACGAGCCCACAGACCGGGACGACCTCGGGTCTGTCACTCGCGACGTCGCCGCTGCCTGATGACGATGTTGATATCGATACCTTGCTCGTCGCAGGCGGCCAGGGCGTCAACAAGGCATGCGAGGATGCAGCTTTTGTCGACTGGATCCGGCGGCGCTCGGCAAAGGCGCGACGGACAGCGTCGGTTTGCAGCGGTGCCTTTCTTCTCGCCGAGGCGGGACTGCTGGAAGGCAAGCGCGCGGTGACGCACTGGCATCGCTGCGGAGAGTTCTCCAAGCGCTTTCCGAATGTAAAGCTGGAGCCCGATCCGATTTTCGTTCAGGACGGAGACATATGGACCTCGGCAGGCGTAACCGCCGGTATCGATCTGACGTTGGCGCTGGTCGAGGCGGATCTCGGCCGGAAACTGGCGCTTGCCGTTGCCCGCGCACTCGTCGTCTTCCTGAAGCGACCGGGCGGCCAGGCGCAGTTCAGTACGATGCTGACGCTGCAGGAAGGAGGCGAACGCTTCGATCGCCTGCACGGGTGGATCATGGACAATCTGCGCGCGGACCTTTCGCTGCCCGAGCTTGCCGATCGGGCCAATATGAGCGCGCGCAGCTTCTCGCGGCACTATCGTCAGGCAACGGGGCGCACACCCGCCAGAGCCGTCGAAGATATTCGCGTGGAGGCGGTGCGCCGCCTTCTGGAGCAGGGACTTTCCGTCCGTCAAGCAAGCATCCGTTGCGGCTTCGGCTCAGAGGAGACCTTGCGGCGAAGCTTCCTGAAAGCCTTCGGCACCACACCGCAAGCATTCCGTGATCATTTCGGGTAGAGTAACTACGCGACATGAACTTCCATCCAAGCATTTGCCCCTAGCCTGACGAAGCCTGTGATCACCCCAGCCCAATCAAAGGACGCCATGCTTACCCTGGAAACCTCACGGCTCATTTTCCGGCCTTGGCAAGACCGGGATCGCGTTCCATTCGCCACCATCAACGCCGATCCCGAAACACGTCAATATTATTATCCGAGCCTGCTCACGCCTGCGGAAACGGATACCATGATCGATGAGGCCAATGAACAATTGGCAAGCGAAGGGTTTGGCTTCCTTGCCGTCGAGCGTAAGGCGGACGGCGCCTTGATCGGCGGGGCTGGTCTTTCGCGTCCCGGCTCGGAGGTTCCCGGCAACTTCCCGCTTGAGATCGGCTGGATTTTAGGGCGGCCCTACTGGCGTCAGGGCTATGCAACAGAAGCTAGCCATTGCTGCCTCGACTTTGCCTGGGAGGAATTACAGGCAAAAGAGGTGATCGGCTATACCTCGACCATCAACCTTCCGTCACGCCGCGCTATGGAGAAGATCGGCATGGCGCATGTGGAAGGCGCCGATTTTGAGGATACGACAGTTCCTCCGGGTCATATCCTGCGTCCGCATGTGCTCTATCGGATCGGCCGCCCCCTTCGCTAGGAGCGGCCTGGCGTTTCAACGCGAGCCGCCGCGAAAGGCCGCGCCGCTATGCCGCGCCGGCAAACGATCGCCCTCAGCGAAGATCCGGTTTCGCAGCGATCCCTCGCCATAGGCGGTCTTGTAAAGGCCGCGATCCTGCAAGGCGGGCACGACGATGTCGATGAAATCCTCGTAGCTCTCCGGCGTCACCGTTCGCGTCAGATTGAACCCGTCAATCTCGCCTTCGGTGATCCAGCTTTCGAGCTCATCGGCAATATCGGCAGCATCACCGACGATGACAGGATAACGCCCACCGACGGCCAGTTCCTTCAGCAATTGCCGCTTCGTCCAGCCACGCTGCTGCGCGAGTTGCGTTGCCGACTGAATGGCGTTCGACGTGCCGTAGGAAATCGGATCGTCCAGCTCGTAGCGGGAAAAATCGATACCGGTGCTGGCTGCAAAATGCGCCAGTCCCGCTTCCGGGCTCGCATGGTGCAGATAGTCCTCGTATTTCTCCTGTGCCGCCTGCCGCGAGCGATCCGGGATCACGGTAATCCCGACGAATATCTTCACGTCCTCCGGTCGTCGCCCCGCCTCGACAACCGCCTGCCTCAGAATGCGCGACGTGCTCCTTGCCGCATTCTTGTCAGTTGCGGTGATGAAGACGCATTCGGCGTGCCTCGCCGCAAACTGGCGACCGCGCCCTGACGTGCCTGCCTGATAGAGTACCGGCGTCCGCTGGATGGAGGGCTCGGAGAGATGGTAGCCGTCGACCTGATAGAAGGGGCCGCGATGGTGGATCGGCCTGACCTTGGCGGGATCAGCGAAGATGCGTGCTTGCCGATCGGCCCGCACCGCGTCGTCATCCCAGCTGCCTTCCCAGAGCTTGTACAGCACCTCCAAATAGTCGTCGGCGCGGTCATAGCGGCTATCATGATCCGCCTGTCCATCCTGGCCGAGGGCGCGTGCGGCACTGTCGAGATAGCCGGTGACGATGTTCCAGCCGACGCGGCCGCCAGTCAGGTGGTCGAGTGTCGACATGCGGCGGGCGAAGAGATAGGGCGATTCCGAATTGAGGTTGACGGTGATGCCGAAACCAAGATGGTGCGTCACCGCCGCCATGCCGGACACCAGGAGCAGTGGATCGTTGACCGGAAGCTGGATGGATTCGCGCAGCGTAAGGTCGACGGAACCTTGATAGACGTCGTAGACGCCAACGATATCGGCGAGGAATATGCCGTCGAACAGGCCACGTTCCAGCGTCTTGGCAAGCGATGTCCAGTAGTCGAGTGTCTTGTACTGATCCGACCGGTCGCGCGGATGGGTCCAGAGGCCATGATTGATATGGCCGACGGAGTTCATGTTGAAGGCGTTGAGGAGGATCTGCTTCTTCATGACATCGATGACCTAGATCGCGCCATGGCGCGGCGGCAGCTTGCCATTCAGATAGTAATTGCCGACCGCCTGATATTTCCAGCGCACCGGATCGTGCAGCGTGTGCGTGCGCACATTGCGCCAGTAACGATCGAGATTATCCTCCGCCAGCGTCGAGGAGGTGCCGGACAATTCGAACAGCTTGTTGGCGGCGAGCAGTCCGGCCTTTGTCGCCAGGATTTTCGCTTCCGCCACGGCGATCGAGGCGCGCGCGACGCTCTCTTCCGTCATATCGGCCTGCGCGGCATCGACCTCCGCCGCAGCGCGATCAAGCAGCGCCTGCCCCGCCCGCAACCGTAGCCAGACATTGCCGACCTGATGCAGCGTCAGCGGATCATCAGTGGCACGATCGACCTTCGCATCCAGCCAGGGACGGGCGCGGTCACGAATGAAGCGCAGCATTTCCTGATAGGCCCCGAAGCCGATGCCAAGATCGATGGCCGCATGCATGATCTGCGCAAAAGGCCCGATGGTCGTCGGCCGCTCGAAAGAGATCTGGAACGGCACGACCCATTCCGGCTCTATCCTGACCCGCTCGAACAGCACCGTGCCGCTGCCCGTCACACGCTGACCGAAACCATCCCAGTCGTCATGAATAGTGACACCCGGCGCATTCCTGGGAACGAAGGCGAGATAGGTGACGGGAGCCCCCTCCTCTTCAGCTACGACGAGCGTCGGAATCCAATGGGCATAGATAGCGCCCGTGCAATAGAACTTCTTCCCCTCGACATACCAGCCGCCGGGGTCGCGCACGAGCCGAGTGCGGCGCTTGAAGTCACGCTGGCCGATTTCGGCGAGCGCATTGCCCAGCCGCTCGCCAGCCAGCACGCGCTCGTAGAAGAAAGCCTTCTGCTCTGCGCTCCCGCCGACGCGAAGCACTTCCAGCGCGTAATAGTGGTTCTGCGGAATCTGCGACAGCGACCCATCCGCTGCACCGATGGTGACGATCGTCTGCGCGACGGTCTTTGCCGAGACGCCCGCCCCACCATATTCGCGAGGAACGGTAATGCCCCAGAGGCCGCTGGTGCTGTACTGATCGAGTTCCGCCCAAGGCAGAAGTCGCTCGCTGTCACGCACTGAAGCGCTTACAGCAAAATCGGCAGCAAGACGTGCCGCGACCTCAAGCGCCTGCGCATCATCACGGATGATATCGGCGGGGCGGCTGGGCGGTGGTGCTGGCGAAACCGGCTTGGGTGAGTTGATCTCGGTCATGTCGACGCTCCTAATTCCACTGATGGCGGGCTGGGAAGACGCCGTTGAGCTGGTAATTGCCAAGCAAGTGATATTTCCAGCGCACCGGGTCATGCAGCGTATGCACCCGCGCGTTGCGCCAGTGGCGGTCGAGATTGTGCCCGGCGCGGGTTGCCGCCGAACCCGCCAGATCGAACAGCTTCTCAGTCGCTTCGAGCGCGATCTCCGTCGTCAGGATCTTCGCTTCGGCAACCGCTGCCGATGCCCGCGCGCTGGACGCCTCGGTGATCGGCGCACGCGCCACCTCGTCCAGCACCTCGCCGGCGGCATAGAGCAATGCCTGCGCGGCATGGAGCTCGGTGTAGAGGTGGCCGATCTCGTGGATGATGGTCGGATCGTCGCTTGCCGATTGCAGGCCGGAATCCATCCAGGGGCGGGCATAGTCGCGGACGAACGTGACCGTATCCTCAATCGCGCCCCGAGCGATGCCGGCGTCGATCGCTACCTGGATGAGCTGCGAGACCGGGCCGGTTATGGCCGGACGGTCGGCAAGCTGCCAGACGGGAAGGACCTGTTCGCTGCCGATCGCGACGTCGGTGAATTCCACCGTACCGCTGGCGGTCGTCCGCTGGCCAAAGGAGGACCAATCGTCAATCACATTGACGCCGGTCGCATCATAGGGCGCCCAGACCTGAACCGGGCGGTCCTGATCGTCAACGGCGCGTGTCGGGATCCAGTGCGCGAAGATCGCTCCCGTCGAATAGAAGCGCCGACCGGTGAGCCGCGCCCATCCGGCGTCTGGCGCAGCCGCGTCGTGCTAACATTGACAGCATTGCGGCCGCGCTCCGGGCCGGCATTGCCGATGCGGTAGCCCCGCAGGATATCGCCATAGAAACGGCGCTTCTGCTCTTCCGTACCGATCTCGCGCAGCAGCGACAGCACGCCGAACTGGTTCTGCGGGATCTGCCCGAGCGCCGGATCGGCGGCACAAAGGATCTCAAAGACCTTGGCAAGCGTGACATGGGACACCTCGGCGCCGCCATAGGCGTTCGGTACGGTGATACCGCCAAGGCCGCTTTCGGTATAGAGGTCGATCTCCTCCCAGGGGAGCCGCCGTTCGCGGTCGCGCTCGGACGCCCCCGCCCGGAATTTCTCGGCCAGCACCTCGGCAGCCTTGATCGCCTGATCGTCGGTTTCGATGAGACGTGGTGGCCATGGCGGTGCCGGCCGGCGCGGCTCCGTCGTTTCGGTGGATATAGTGTTCGAGCTCGTGGGGTAGGCGTCGGTCATGCAAAACTCCTGAGAAAACGTCAGCGTGCCCGCAGGCGGCTAACGGCATAGTCGCCGGTAAATTGCACGAGGCAGACGAGTGCGATGAGGACAACGATGACCATGGCCATCACCGTCGTGTCGTAGCGTTGATAACCATAGCGGATCGCCATATCGCCAAGGCCGCCGGCACCGATGGCGCCGGCCATGGCAGACGCACCGATCATGCTGACGATGGTGATGGTGAAGCCGCCGACGATACCGGGCAGCGCTTCCGGCAAGAGCACATGGCGAACGATGTGCCAGCGGCGGCATCCGATCGCCTGTGCGGCCTCGATTAGCCCGCCATCGACCTCACGCAGGCTGACCTCTGCAATGCGCGCGAAGAACGGCGTGGCACTGATGGACAGTGGCACGATCGCCGCCCAAACGCCGATCGTGGTGCCGGTCAGCAACCGCGTCAGTGGCAGCAGGGCGACCAGAAGCACGATGAAGGGCGTGGCGCGGAACCCGTTGATGAGCGCCGCCAGCACCCGATTTAGGCGCGGCGCATGGATGAGACCATCAGGGCCTGACAGCACCAGAAACACCGCCAGCGGAATACCGATCGCCAGGGCAAAAATGGCGGAGACGCCGACCATGACGATGGTGTCGAGCAATGCCTGCCACAGGCGTTCATACATCAACGTCGACATAGCCCAATATCCTTGTTTCATGCGCAAGGCCGTCGAGCCGCGCCAGCCTTTGGCTTTCCGGCCGACGTGTGGCGATCAGTAGCCGGCCGTGAACATGACCGTCGATCCGGTCGAGCGAACTTTGCAGCAGCCGCACCGGCGCGCCGATGGCGGCGGCAATGGCGGCAATATCCGGCTCCAAGCCGCCTTCACCCGCATAGGACAGCGCGATGATCGCATCTTCGTGGCGGGCGGGATCGGCCTCCACTCGCAGGCGATTTGCCACGTCCTCGGGAATATCGCGATGCAGCGGCTGCAGCAGCGCGCGGGTGGCGGCATGCTGCGGATTGCCGAAGACGCGCCAGACCGGGCCGGATTCGACCATCTGTCCTTGCTCCAGAACGACGACATGATCGCAGATCTCGCGGATGACGCTCATCTCGTGGGTGATCAGAACAATGGTCAGGTTGAGGCGGCGATTGATGTCCTTCAGCAGCTGCAGGATCGACAGCGTCGTCTCGGGATCGAGCGCCGACGTCGCCTCGTCGCAGAGCAGAATCTCCGGGTGATGAACCAGGGCGCGGGCAATGCCGACACGCTGCTTTTGGCCGCCGGACAGCCGCGAGGGATAGGTGTCGCGCTTGTCCTCGAGCCCGACCAGCGCCAGAACCTCGGAGACCCGCTCCTCGATCTGACGGCGCGGCACGCCTGCGACGATCAGCGGCAGGGCGACATTGCCCCACACCGTCTTGGCCGACAGCAGATTGAAATGCTGGAAGATCATGCCGACACGGCGGCGGAGCGCCACCAGCGTATCCTCGTCGTATCCGCCGATATCCTCGCCATCGACGAGAACGCGGCCGTCGGTCGGCTTTTCCAGTCGGTTGATCGTCCTGAGCAGGCTCGACTTTCCGGCGCCGCTGCGCCCGATAATGCCGTAGATCGCACCCGCCGGTATCTCCAGGCTGATGTCCCGCAGCGCCTGCACCGACCCGGCCGAAGACGTATAGGTTTTGCCGATGCTTTCGAAGACGACGGAACACGGGCGTTGCCCGGGCTCAGCGCCCTGTTCCTCGATCACCGTCTGGCTTCGCTCCGCGCGCGGAACGGGCCAGACGGTAGCCGGAGCGATATCGCTGTCGATCACGGCAGCCATGGCAGCGTATAGAGCTTGTTGTCGGAACCGAAAGCCTTGTGGATCGCGTCGCGAACCGCCGTGGAATTCTGATAAAGGGCAACCAACTCCTTCAGCGCCGGATTGTCGGCCTTGTCCTTGCGGACGGCGAAGACGATTGCGAACTGCTTGTCATCCACGCCGGAATAGAGCAGTCCGGAAGATGGATCGAAGGTCTTGGCGGCAACGATGAAATGCGGATAGCCCTGCGCTAGATCGACGTCGCCAGTGACGCGCGCAAGCTGCGGGCCTTCGATTTCCTTGAAGGTCAGCTTCTTCGGATTGTCGATGATATCGTCCAGCGTGCCTTTGAAGCCGACACCGTCGCGCAGCTTGACGAGACCAGCCTTCTGCAACAACAGCAGACCACGGCCCTGATTGACCGGATCGTTGGCAATGGCGACCGTGCCGCCCTCGGGAATGCTGGCAAAATCCTTATGCTTCAGCGAATAGAGGCCGATATTGGCGAGCACGCCCTGGCCGACGCTGGTAAAATCATAGCCGCGCTCCTTGATCGCATTGTCGAGGAAGGGCTTGTGCTGGAAATAGTTGACGTCGATATCGCCCGATTGCAGTGCGACATTCGGCGTCGTCCAGTCGCTGAACTCAACGATCTGAATATCCAGCCCTTTAGCCTTGGCTTCCGGAACGAGCGCCTCGATGGAATCGGCGTAAACGCCGGGCACGACACCGACTTTCAGCGTCTCGGCGAAGGCCTGCGTGGAAAGCAGCAGGGCCGCAGCCGCAAGCAAATTTGCGATGGCAAGTTTCATCTATGTCCCCTCAATCGAAATGGGTGAGTCAACGCTCACCTCGATGAAGATGATCATAAAGACGATAGTTTTTATGCACAAAACGCACTGTGCCAGAATCTAAGGACACCGGGCAAATTTATTCCGCATTGCGGCATAGTGGCGAAAAGTTTGCCGCACGGAACTTAAAAGGCGCTCCGCAGAGACGCGATGAAGGCGAGATGTGGGGAAAAACATATCCCGCTAATGCGACGCGCGCATTCATGCGGTTGTTATGATACAAGACTATCTTCGCTGAAAAGATGTACTGCTCTTTCGTCGCGTTTCGCATGAGAGTTGATGTGCAGTCCGAACCCGGTTTGCGGTCGGCTTTCGCCCCGCAGCCCCGGCGTCCTTAAGGGGTACCCAATCCTCAAAGGCGCATCGACCCTCCGGCAACTGGACCATTGGGGGATGAGACATGCGGGTTACGGCAGCGAGTGCGGTTCTGCGCGCGCGGGCGATTGCGGGAACATATGTGGTTGTCCTGGCCTGGGACTTCGTTCCCGGGCAAGACGCCAAGAAGACAGGGCTGATGGGTTTCGCCATTCAGCGCGAGGAGCTTAAGAACGGCGCGGTCGTCGAGCGCTACTGGATGACCGGCATCAAGCGCTTCAAGGACAAGGATAAGGGCTTGCCGCCGGGGACGCCCGTGAGCACGGCGGAGCATCCGGTGCAGAGCTTCCAATGGGCCGACTATACGGCGGAAACCGATCACACCTACCGCTACCAGATCGTCCCGGTCTATGGCACGGTGAAGATGCTACAGCTCGACACCGCCTCGGCGGTTACCCTCGAAATCGCGACCGAGCTGGAATATCTGCTGCATCTCGACAAGAGAAACGACGAGGCGCGCCATGACGTTTATTTCAATCGCGGCGTGATTGGATCTCAAGCCTATGCCCGCCGTTTTGGCAACCGCATGCCGGATGCCGACAATCCCACGGCCGAGGAAATGGTCTGGTTGTCGCGCGGACTATTCGAGGCACTCATCAAGTTCATTGGCCTCGCCGAGGATCACCGCTTCGGGCTGCGCGCGGCACTCTACGAGTTCCACTATCAGCCGGTGGCGAACGCTTTCGCCAAAGCGGTGGAAGCCGGCGCCGACGTGAAGATCGTCTTCGATGACGAAAAGACCTACAAGGCGGCGAACGAAGCCGTCATCCACAATGCCCGGCTCGACGAGATGAAGGTGGTCATCCCGCGCACGGTGACCGAGGGCATCCGCCACAATAAGTTCATCATCCTGCTTGAGGACGAAAAGCCGATCGCGGTCTGGACCGGATCGACGAATATTTCCGACGGCGGCCTCTTCGGCCACTCGAATGTCGGCCATATCGTCTGGAGCCCGACGATCGCGCAGACCTATCTCGAATACTGGACGCTGCTATCGCAGAACCTGACGCCGACCAAATTGCGACCGAAAAATCGCGCCCTGACGCCTCTACCCGCTGGGCGCACCCAGCCAAACAGCGTCACGCCGGTCTTCAGCGCCCGCGACGCGAAGGACAGCAGCGAATCCCTGCAATGGTATGCCGATCGGATGGGCGAGGCGCAGGAGATTTCCTGCATCACGCTGGCCTTCAATCTGGACAAGGTCTTCAGCAAGGTAATCGCGCAGGACAATGACGTGCTGCGCTATATCGTCAAGGATGACGATCTCGGCGACGGTGAAATTATCGGGCGCGACCGCGATGTTCTGTTCGCCGCCGGCGGACGCCTGGAAAGCGGCGCGCTGGCAAATTTTCTGGCGGAGCGCGATAATCCGCTCAATACCAACGACTACATCCATGACAAATTCATGCTGGTCGATCCGTTGGGTGACGATCCTCTCATCGTCAGCGGCTCGGCGAATTTCAGCCAGCCCTCGCAGCGCATCAACGACGAGAACATGATCGTGATCCGGGGTGATACGCGGGTCGCCGATATTTATTTCGGCGAATTCATGCGTATTTTCGACCACCATTACGCCCGCTATGTCGTCAAGAAGCTCACTGATGCCAATCGTCAGGATCCGGATGCCGGATATTTGAAGGCGAACCCGGAAGACCTGGCTGCGCAGCCAGTTCAACGAGCAGAGCTACAAAGCCAAGCGCCGGAGATATTTCGTCGGACCGTGAGAACTGCGACTATTCCGCTCCTTTCATCGGAGCAAGACCCAGTCTAGGTTAGGGAGAAAGAGCTCCAGACAAGGCTGACACCCATGACAACGCACCGTTTCGCTCCGACCGCCTATCACAATGTCCTCGGCTCGCTTTTCCCGGCGTTGCACATCATCGACGGCGACACCGTGATCACCGAGACGCTCGACGCCGCCGGCTATGACAAGGACGACGTTCGGCAGGCCTCCGGCCCCAATCCGATGAACGGCCCAATCTACGTCGAAGGCGCGGAGCCAGGTGATTCACTCAAGGTTGAAATCCTTGGCATGGTGCCGACGCGCGATACGGGTTTTACCCGCAGCGTCGTCGCCGGCAATGTTGTCGACCCCTGGGATGTCCGTACGTTGCCGGCAGGCGACAAGGCAATCTGGCAGATCGATCGCGAGGCTTTGACGGCCCGGCTTGCCGAGCCGGTGGCCGGTCTGGAGACTTTCGTGCTGCCG